>JADFZW010000009.1 GCA_015232355.1 Oligoflexia bacterium | reverse complement strand
CCTCTGGTACATTCAATTCAAATTTAATAATACTCATCAAAAAATTCTCCATCCAAACATCTCCTTTTTTAACTTATAAAAAGTTGTAACGCAATTGCTTGGACAGAAAAAATATTCCACTACCATAATTTTTTTTATTCACGAATAAAAGAAGATAATTGTTTTGTCGTAACAAATAATTTGCTATAATTTTTTGAATCTCGTTGTGGAATAATTAATATTTGAAATTTTTTGTTTGGAGAGTTTATTTAATGAGGACAGTTGTTTTTGGTGGCACAGGATTTCTTGGTAGTCACGTAGCGGATATTCTGACAGATCAAAAACATGACGTTGTTATCTTTGATATTGTTAAGTCTCACTATCAAAGATCTACCCAACAAATGATTGTTGCAAATATATTAGATTTTGATGCTGTTTTAGATGCTGTTGCGGGAGCAGATTATGTGTACCATTTTGCTGGTGTTGCCGATATTGGTGATGCTAGTGAGAGACCGATTGAAACTATAAAAAATAATATTCTTGGTACTATAAATGTTCTAGAGGCGTGCAGGATAAATAAGATAAAAAGATTTATTTATGCCAGTACTATGTATGTCTATAGTAAGCATGGTTCATTTTATCGTAGTAGCAAACAATCTGTTGAGTTATTTATTGAAAATTATCAACAAATATATAATCTAAATTATACTGTATTGAGATATGGTTCATTATATGGTCGTCGAGCAAATTGGTTTAATTTTATTCACAAGGCAATAAGGCAAGCACTTACAGAAGGAAGAATTATAAGAGAAGGGGATGGCGAGGAAATAAGAGATTATATTAATGTGATAGATGCAGCGAAGGCCAGTGTTGATATTCTAAGGGAAGAATTTTCCAATAAATATGTTATTATTTCTGGTGTGCAAACAATAAAAGTTAAAGATTTACTTCGAATGATAAAAGAGATTTTAAGCGAAAAGATTGAAGTACAATATGTGGATGTCAAGAGTGAGGGGTCTCACTATCAGGTCACTCCCTATTCATTTAGACCTAAAATTGCTATTAAATATTTACCTGAGTATTACTATGATCTTGGACAAGGAATTCTTGATTGCATCCATGAGATCTATGAAGAATTAGAAGGATTAAAAATCACTAATGATAATCATATAGAAAGCTATTTTGTAAATGAACTAAAGCAAAATATATTGGCAAGCACAGTACGGGAATAAAAAGTAGGATCAGAAGAGGAGTTTTGATGTTAGAAGTGAAGTCAAATCCTAATAGTAATTTTTTTTCTCTAGTTGGAAATGTTCATATGGATATGGGATTAGAGTATTTAGATTACAGACGTTGCTGGGAAGAATACCCGAAGAATTTTACTGTTTCCTCTTTCCCTATACATTTAGATATAGAGGCCTCAAGTAGATGCAACTTGAAATGTGTTTTTTGTGACAAATTGCCATTGTTAAAAAAAGATCAATTTGGAGATATTGATTATAAACTATTTTGTAAAATTATTCATGAGGGGCAAGAAAACGGGCTTAAAAGTATTAAATTGAGCTATAGAGGAGAGCCTCTTCTAAATAGAGAAATAATAAAGATGGTTGATTATGCAAAAAATAAGGGAGTGCTGGATATATATTTTAATACTAATGGAATGTTGCTAAATAAATCTGTATCTAGCGATTTAATTAATGCTGGACTTAATCGTATATCCATCTCTATTGATGGAACAGATAAAAATAATTTTGAAAAAATACGTGTTGGTGCAAATTTTGACACTATTTTGCGAAACATGGAAGATCTTATTGAGTTAAAAAATCAACGACATTCAATTACTCCGAAGATTAGAATTCAAACTGTTAATTTCCTTGATTTGGATTTAGATATGTATTCGAAAATCTGGGGTAAATATGCAGATGAAATCGCAGTGATTGACTACAAAGATGAATCTGTTAGAGAGAAAGGGTTAATCTGTAATAATTGGGCCTGTCCACAGCTTTGGCAACGAATGACGATTGAGTGGGATGGTAGAATTCTTCAATGTAATAATAATGACACAAGAACATTAATTAAATACAATGCATGGGACTCATCAATTAAAGAGATCTGGAATGGTACAGAGGTGAGTGATGCTCGAACTATGCATAAAAAAGGGTTATCTCATATGGTTTTTGATTGTGATGGCTGCCCTTGGAGAACAGCGCAGGTGAAAAAAGTATTAAGCGGAATAGATAATTGAGAGGATATTTGTATGATTGCAGCTTTATTAATAGGGAGAGAAGGTAGTGTGGGATTTCCTGGTAAGAATGTTTTTAATGTACTTGGTAGACCGTTAATGTCCTATCCTTTATTAGCAGCGAAACATTCGAAATATGTGAATAAGATATATGTTTCTACAGACTCAATAAAAATAAAAGATATTTCTAGAAGTTTAGGGGCCGAGGTTATAGATCGTCCAGATTATTTGTGTACAAAAGATGCTTTGGGTGAAGATGCTTTTAAGCATGGTTTCGAATATATTGAGGATAAATGTAGAACAGTAAATGAAAGTTTGGATCTAATCGTTTTATTGTTTTGTAATGCCGCTACTTTTCTTGCTAAACATATTGATGAAGGTATTGAAATTCTCAAAAAAGATACTGAGGGTTGTTTTGATTCGGCCATAACAATATCAAAATATAATATGTTTAGTCCGGTTCGTGCACGAAGAATTACTAAAATAGGCAGCATACGGCAGATGCAACCATTCATTCCATTTGAATACTATATAAATAAGTTGGATACATCTGTTAACTGTGATCGAGATGCTCAAGGGGATGTTTATTTTGCGGATGTTTGCGTTTCAGTCTGTCGTCCACATTGTCTGAAAAATTTGAGTAATGGACAGCTTCCTCAGAAATGGATGGGGCAAAATATTGCACCTATAGAAAATTGGGGAGGCATTGACATAGATTACGAATGGCAAGTTCCTCAAGTTGAATATTGGCTGAAAAAAAATAATTTTGATTATGAAAGGACACCTTACGATTTTTAAAAATTGTATTTCAAGGATGTATATCTGTAATGTGTATATATAATTATTTTGGAAATAAAAAAATTCTTATCATCGGCGCGAGTAGTGATCTGGCCAAAGAACTGAATGAAAGCTTATATCAGAGTGGTGCAAAGCTTGGATTGCATTATAATTCTAATATAGGGCCATTAAATAAATTTGATGATGATAGGGTTTTAAAGATTCAGAAGGATCTATCAATACAAAAAAACTGTCATAGCGTTGTAGACGAATTTCATGATTGGGCCGATGGTATTGACTGTTTGGTGCAACTTTCTGGAGGAATTTCTCATGCTAATTATCCAGATGAATTAACGGAACAAGATGTTTGGTATGATTTAAATATTAATCTCATCGCCCCATTTTTTTTAGCACAAAGAGCGATTTACTATTTTAAGAAGAATAAAACTTCAGGAAAAATTGTGATGATGAGTAATGCTGGAGCATCTCATGGTGGTGGAAGTAAAACATTAATCTACGGAGTTGCCAAAGCTGGAATTGAACGTCTAGTAAGAGGATTAGCAAAAGATTGTGCTGGATCTAACATTTTAGTGAATGCAGTTGCTCCTGGCTTTATTACTTCAAAAATTCATACTGAAAAGATGAATAGAAGTGAACAAGATATTGTCGATAGAGTAAAAATGATTCCGCTTAAACGTGCAGGTACTTCTAGAGAGGTTTCTGAAACCATAATGTTTCTTCTTTCAGAATCTGCTACTTATATAACAGGTGAAACAATTACGGTAAGTGGTGGAGATTGGCTATAGTTTTTTGTTTAAGAGTGGATTACTAAAAAAGATATAGAGACAATAATTATTAATCATGAAGAATTTAATATCGTTTGTGAATAATCTGTTGAGTTATATAGGTCATAAGCGCGTGTGGTATATATTTAATCCGTTTTATCGTTTGATTCCTGCCGGATATTTGAAAAATGAAAATCTGGATATAGTTTTTGAGAAAGTGTATGGCTGCAGGAAATTTCGGACATCATTAAGGTATTCTTTGAAAATTTTGAAAGACAACATACATGGATGTTTACTCAGAGCGTACATATATCTGTCACATAACATTAAGAATAAGAATAAGAATAAAACATGTATTATACATGGAACTTTAAACCAAGATACTCATATCTTGATTCAAAGTTGGTTACTAAACAATAAAGATATAGAAAATCATTTACTTAATAATCATGACTATGTTTGGAGAGATTTTGCGGATAAAATCAAAAAACAAAACAAGAATTTGCAATATATTATTTTCCCTCTGTTTTCGCCAACAGAGGAAGAGTTACTTCTATTAAAAAAAAATAATAGAATCGTTGTTAATCTACACACTTCATTTTCATTCATATTATTTTTAACTTTACTAGCGAAACACACAGTTGCAGTAATTAAATCCTTTTTTTACCTTAAAAGACTTGATTATTTCATCGCATACATTGCGTCTATTTTTAATCCAAGATTTATTATGTCTATTTTGATCTATAAGCAATTTAAGACAATGATAAAAAAAACATACGTGGTTTTACTTCCATGGGAAAATCATCCTGAGCAAAAAGCGATTTGTGCCGCATTCAGAGAGGGTGGGTCAACTGTTTATGGTTATACTCATGCAGGAACAAATAGTGTAATTTCTTTAAATAAAGTAGAAAACAAAATTTATGAAAATGCATATCCTGAAAAATTGTTCATACATAGTAGGGATATTTTTAAAGCATCAAGCTATGTTGGTTGGAAAAAAGAACATCTTGTTTATATTAAAAGCCAAAGATTCCTTGCTAGAAGTCCGAATGATTTTTTAGGAAAAGTATTTTTGCCGTATTCAGTTGATGGCTCCTTGTGGTTTTTAAAAAAAATAAAAAAAATGATTAACGACGGAAAAATATGCGTGAAAGAGATCAAAATCCATCCTTCGTTTGTTCACAATGAAGATATCAAAGCATTAATAAAAGAAATATCGTTTGATGATAAAGCAACGAATGTTATCATCTATGGATTTACTACGGTAGTGCTGGAGGCACTAGAATCTGGGTGTAGTGTTGTCCAATATGTTGAAAATTCTGTTGGTATCGTCGATGAAATAACTTTTCCATCAATAAAAAAAGAGGAAATAGCGGATGGTGTTTACCGACTATCTCTACATGAAGGGAAAAAAGGAAATTTAGTTAATTACCATGAAGGCAAAGAACTGATAGATTACATTTGCTTTTGAATTGTTGTGATGTTCGCTACGGAGGCTCTCCGCCAAGCATATGAGTGGAAGATCCTTAGGAAGAATGAATCCAACACCTAAACTAGGACGTAAGTTGGAAAATTCAAGAGAGATTGCTTAAAATATTTTTTTGTCAATTTGAACAAAGGGCCATTTGTTCTATAAATTAGAGGGGTAAATGGATCGCATTCTACATTTTTTCAGACGGAATATATTGTTTTTAGCATGCCTTTTTTTTGGTTTTGCTTTTAGATATTATCTTCTATATTTAAGAGAGTTTAATTATTCTCTTGGCGATACAGGTTTTTATTTAAAGTATGCTTATAACTTGTATTATCACTTTACTCTCTCTGGACAAGATCTCCCACCAATAATGCCAGAAGCAGATAGAACACCTGTTCTTCCATTTTTTATAGTTTTAACCTCTTATATTTGGAAACTGCCGATTATTGCAAGTGTTTATGCTCAGATAGTGTTGAGTTGTTTTAGTTCATTAATATTATATAAAATCACATATCATATGACCAAAAACAATTTGATTGCAAATATATCAATGGTTTTATTTACGTTTTGTCCAGCATTGGCGTTATATTCTGTTGTGCTTGTAGGAGAGAGCATTTCGATTTTTTTCTTTTTATGTTTAATATATTTTTTAATGCTTTTTATTGATTTTGGTAGAGGGAAGGATAGAAATATAGATGTGGATGATAGATTCAAAAATATATTCGGTAATAAATTCGAAAAAAGATCTTACGTTTACCTATTTCTTATTTCAATATTTAGTGTTCTGATTATTTTTTGCAAACCCAATTGGAGTGTGATTGCAATCATAATTTCTTTAATTTTTCTTTATTATAGGAAAAACTTTAAATACATAATTCTTTACGGTGCTTTTATAGCGATGTTTATTTTCTCATGGTCTGTGAGAAATTATTATGCCTACGGTCACTATATTGGGATCAGAACTATTCATGGAGGAATTGCTCATGAATGGAAATCTCCGTGGTGGACTTCCGAGAATTATCAACCATACAGAAAATGGTTGACTACTTGGATGTATTCCTCAAAAGATTTTGAACTCTTTTGGAAAGTCACAGATAGCATTGGAAAACCGATTGAGGAGATAAATGCTGCTTTTTCTTCAGCAAAAGAAAAGAAGGCAATTATGTCTATAATGGATAGTTTTAAAGGTAGAGATATTAGAGGATTTAGTGATAATGAAAAGGATATTTTTAACACCATTGCAGATAAAAAGATAGCGGAAGATCCACTTAAATATCATGTGTTGTTGCCTCTAAAGAGATCTCTTTACATGTTTGAATCCAGGCATGTTGCAGTTTTGCCAATTAATTTAAAACAACAAAATTTCATTCTGGGTTTTATAAATTTTTTCTATTATATCGGATTTTTTATCGGTTTTTTTGTTATAGGTATTCTTGTTAAACGCAGAGAAATTAATTATAAATTTATAGCTCTGTCTTTTGTTGTGGTGGCACCATTATTTCATGGATTTTTAAAATATTGGTATATCTTGGCATTGGATCCTCGATACATTGTTCAACTATTTATTTTCTACTCGATTTTCTCATCGGTAGCAATTTATTATATGTATGATTTTTTACGAAAGAGAATGCGTTTGTTTTTTTCTCGAGATATCTATCTCGGTATTGACGTGGATGAAGGAGCAGAACTATCAGAACGTATCAGTATGTGATAGGGTTGCTTTTTTTGATGAATCAGAAAAATTCATCATTTTATTCATGTGTTCGGAGAAAACCTTATCTTTTGAAAGTGCATAAGCAAATAGCTCATGTCCTAATCTTGTATAATGCCTATCGATTTTTAAAAATATTTGTTGCCCTTCTTGTGATTTTTCTTCCAAATATTTGCTTTGATCGATGAAGCTAATAGATCTTTTTTTGCAATAATCAATTAGACATTTTTTCTGATGTTCAGAATCATAAAGAGATGGATCCAATTTTTTCTGAATCAATGCCTTTTTAAATAAACTCTTATTTAAGTCAAGCTCGGTTGGTACATAAACAACGATTAATGTTGCTCCGCTGTTTTTTATATATTTAACAGCTGAATCCATTGGATCAAAGAAGTTACGAAGACACTCGCTGTTTTTTTTTAGAGCATTAAGTGCATACTCTTGAATTATCGGGCCATTATTATCCCATTTTTTTTCTAGATTTTTTGCTTTTTGACTCTTGAGGATCTTGAATAATGGGTGATCTGAATAATTAGATCTTAAAAAAACAAAAAAAACAGAATAACTTGCAAGAATATCTTTGAATGTTGAAAAGATACTCATCTTTGCATTAAACAAACAATCATATATTCGATATGCGACAGGAGAAAAAGTTTTGATTGAAAATGATTGTGGCGGGCGATCAATTTCAATCGGTGATTTTGTAATTTTAGTAGATGCCTCTGTAGCTTTAGTAGGTGGCACAGTAGTGATTGGAACAGATTGTTCAGTAGTAGTTTTAATTTGCGATGCTTTGGTGATTTTAACAGATGGTGGAATAGTAGTAGCGGTTTCAATAGATGAGTTATGAGTTTTAGCAGGTGAATTTGTATCTAATTCATTATTGTCGCCAATAAAGAACATATTGCTTGCTGTTGCTATATTCCATACGACCAAATGTTTGGGAAGTAATGGTTGATTTCTTATCAAATTTACTTGATCTTGCATGCCTGTAAAAATTTTAGCAAGATTGACCACTTCAATAGAGGGGAAATATTTTTTTTTAATTAAACTAGGATATGAGATGTATTCAGGAAAAGGATATCCAGAAGTAAGTGAACTTCCAAAAAAAACTACTTGTTTTTTATCACTCGAATTATCAAAGGCATATTTATTAGTACCTTCATAGTACAATTTTGGACCAAAAAGATAAAAGCGAACTCCGATTTCCGCAATGAAAAAAGACGTAGCTAAAAGAAAACAAATAACGATTGAGGAAAAAAAAAGTAGTTTTAAATTGGTTAAAATTTTTTTTCTCATTATCATAATTATCTCAATGTTGCGTTATTTCTAAACGATTAGATGTATTACAAATAAAAAGTTAGACTGTTTTAAAAAAAATTGTCAAGATATACTTAACTTAATTGATGTATTTTTATAATCGCAATCATCGATACTTAATTGAAAATCATAGGAAAATATTAATATGAATATCGGAAAACAAACATTAACTCGGGATTTTTTTACCTTTGTGAAAGCGAAGAAAAAATTATGGGTAGTGTTGCTTGTCTTTATGCTAACCATCTTAGCAATTCTTATTATTATTGGAGCTGGAAACCTATTTGCTCCTTCATCATATACCTCATTCTAAAATTACTATTTTCTTGTTTTGTAAATATATATATAATTGGTTTTTTGTTATGTTGTAATTTCACCAAGAGGTAGAAAAGATGGAAATTTTAGATTATCCTTTTGACTCTGCTCAATTAATTCGGAAAAAAAAATCAATTCTTAAAGAGTTACATAACTATGATACTCAACTTGAAAAGAAGATAGCTTTTTTAGGTAGTTCGTCTACTCAAGAAATAGCTGAGTTCACTAAAATTTTTGCAAAAAAAAATAAAATAAAACTTCATTCATATGAATCTTTATACGGAAGATATTATGAAGATGCCCTGTTTTCCAATGAGGAATTAAATAAATTTCATCCAGATATTGCTTATATACATACTGGGTGGAGAGATGCAAATTTGCCAGATAGGTACAATTTTTCTAATGAAGAAATTAATACCAGAGCAGAAGAAACAATTAATCGGTTTGAAAAAATGTGGTCTGCTTTGAAAGAGCGGTTTAATTGTGAAATTATTCAAAACAATTTTGAACAACCACCTTTTAGACCATTAGGAAATCTTGAATTTGTTCATCACTGTGGAGTCGTTAATTATATCAACAAGCTTAACTTGTTACTAAGTGAAAGATTAAAAAATTTTACTTGGATTAAAATTAATGACATCCATTATCTGTCAGCAAAAATTGGTTTAGATAATTGGCACGATATAAATACATGGGCCCAATATAAATATGCTCTTAAATACGAGGCAATCCCTTCGCTCTCCTTTCAAATTAGCAATATAATTAATGGGGTGGTAGGAAAATCCAAAAAAGTATGTGTGTTGGATTTAGATAATACTTTATGGGGAGGTGTAATTGGAGATGATCATATTGATCAAATTAAATTAGGTCCCAACTTTCCCGTAGGTGAAATATACTCTGAGTTTCAAGAATATGTTACCAGATTAAAATCCAGAGGGGTTTTACTCGCAATCGCCTCTAAAAATCAAGAAGAGAACGCACTTAAAGGGCTTGCACATCCTCATTCACGTCTAAAACCATCCGACTTTTCGGTCATCGAAGCTCATTGGGAACCTAAATCTACAAGCTTAAAAAATATTGCTTCTACTCTGGATTTAAATGTTGATTCAATGGTATTTATCGACGACAATCCAGCTGAGCGTGAAATAATCAAACAGCAATGTCCTTCGTCCACTGTTTTAAATATTGATAGTAATGCTGAAGGTTATTTAAAAATGCTAGATCAGTCTGGTTTTTTTGAGACTACACATCTTACAAATGAAGATCTAAAAAGATCAGAGCTCTATGCTCAAAGAAAAGAGATACTTCGAGAGGCAAATAATTGGGATAATTATTCTGATTACCTTAAATCACTTCAAATGAAACTACTTATTTCCCCTATTAATCATGGTAACTTAGAGAGAGTTGTTCAATTAATAAATAAAACAAATCAATTTAATCTAAGAACAAAGCGATATACTGAGACAGATGTAATGAAGATGCTTTCTAGTTCAAATTACCAAACTTATACTGCGATTTTGCAAGATAAATTTTCTGATCATGGACTAATCTCTATTATAATTTTAAAGATAGAAAAGGAGATTGCTTTTATTGATACGTTTCTTATGAGCTGTCGAGTTTTAAAGAGAGGAGTAGAAATTGCCCTCATGAAGCAAGTTATTGATTTTTGCGAAGGAAGAGGTGTTAGTACGATTGTTGGGGAATATATACCTACAGAAAAAAATCAGATGGTAAAAAATCTCTACGAAGAACTGATGTTTTCTATGTTTCAACCACACACACCTGATCAAAGCATAGGTATAGGTACAGGTGTAGATTCAAAATCTGTTCATTGGAAACTTGAAATTGGACAATCTCAATTTCCATCTCAATCTCAAAACAATAAATATCAGCATTTTTTAGAAATAGTTTTTTTATAATAATATAATTTATAAATAATCTTTATGATTAAATACGATAGAATAAAATCTGATTTTGTACTACTAATAAGCATACTTTTGCTTCTATGTCTTTTTGAAGTGGTCATGCGAAATATTTTGAAAAAAATGTTTGGGTCTAATTATAATATTCAACCTATATCAAAGTATGATCCTGATTTAGGATGGGAATTTTCTGGGGAACGATGGCAAAAACCTTTTGGATATGGAGATTTTCTTATTACATTTGATAAAAATGGATCTAGAATTTTTGATAAAGATTCATCATCAATAAAAAATTTATCTACTCCTAATTCTGCCAATAATTTGATTATTGGAAATTCTATAGTAATGGCACAACACTTTCCTTATCGAGAGACTTTCTCAGGAATACTTAATTTTTCAACAGCTGGTTTTGATGGCTATTCAGTTTACCAAATTGTTAAAAAATTCAAAAAAAGTTATTCAAATAAAAATTGGAATAATATTGTTCTTGTTTTATCCCCGCTTGATATTATGGATAAGGAGAATGCAAAATCAAGACAAGATAAAATAATTATCTTTAATCAAGCAATAGATATGAATAATATATTTTATAATCAGCTTAAATCACTTAGCTTATTAAGGTTATATGTTCTTACTCAAGAAACAAATCAAAAAAAAGCTATCAAAATGAAATTAGACATAAGTGAAATGAATAACAACATTAATAACAAATATAAAGATCCTCATATTGATAGTCGCTCATTTGTTGAATGGAAAAATGCTTTAAGTGATTTAATCTCTATGAGTATGGGCATGGGTAACGATAGAAAATTTTTCCTAGTATTATCACCAACATTGGATCAAGTTATATTTGCACGCTACAACCCCAATATTGTTTTTGAAATTGAAAAAAAATTCAATGAAGTTTGTATATCGTTAAAGGTTACCAAGTGCCTAAATCTTGTTCGTGAATTCCCCTCTGATTTAAAAATTACAGATATTTTTATAGATAATACTCACTATAATAAATTAGGACATAAGATAGTTGCAAAAAAAATAGAAACAATGCTCTCAAATTCAAACTTAAACCAATTTCAAGGAAGTCTTTATGGAAAAAATGATATATGAAAAAATGCAAAGTGTATTTGTTGACATTTTTGATGATAATAACATTAAGTTAACCCCACAAATGACTGCTAAGGATATTGATGATTGGGATTCACTCAACCATATTAATTTAATTGTTTCTTTAGAAAAGGAATTTTCAATTAAATTTGCGGCCAGTGAAGTTCAACAATTAGAAAATGTAGGCGCAATGGTTAAGCTTATTGAGAAAAAATTAAATTTTAAAAATAGTAATTAAAAAATAGTTATCAAACGATGAATGAATATACTTATCAAGAATTGTATCTTGAAATGAATGTTTCTTTTACAACAGAGATTACAAAAGATTCATTTTCTCAATTCTTGTCTCTTTCAGGAGACTCCAATCCATTACATTCAGATGATCTATATGCTGAAGCTATAAAATATCCAAGAAAAGTTTTTTTTGGAATGGGAACTGCATCTTTATATTCAACATTAGTTGGGGTGTATCTACCTGGAAAATTCAATTTATTACAAGAAATCGATATCCAATTTAAAGCACCAGTTTTTGAACACGATCATTTAACTGTTTATGGAAAAATCGTAGAACTTCAACCACTGTTTAAGAGAGTAATTATAAAATCGCATATAACCAATCAAAATGGAGTTAAAATATCAACCTCTAAAATTACATGTGGAGTTTTAAAGTGAAAACTTTAATTGTTCTAGGTGGATCATCTGATATTATAAAACATACCTTGCCACTTATCTTGGATCAATTTGATAAAATCATCTTACAACATTCAGGTTCTAATCCTAATTTTGAAGGATTAATTATTAAAGAGATTAAGGAAATTAAAGAGATTGAAAAAAAGAAAGAATTTATAGAAGACAAAATCCAAACTATCAAAGCAGACTTTTCTTCTAAACAAGGAATTGATCAATGGATAGATTTAGTAAAACTTCAATGTGATGTCCCCACTGCGATTATACACGCTTGTGCTCCTAAATTAAAATTACTACGTCTTAAAGAAATTTCCTATGATACTCTACTGGAAGAATTTAATGTTCAATACTATTCATTTAGTGCAACTGTATCCTCCTTTGGGCCCAAGATGCAAAAAGCAAAGAATGGAAAAATTGTTATTGTTGGAAGTTCCAGCACGATAGGTGTTCCACCTGCATTTTTATCCCACTACGTTTCTATGAAATATGCATTGCTTGGATTATGTAAATCATTGGCAGCTGAAATGTCCACCTATGGAATTCAAGTAAACACTGTTTCTCCATCACTTATGGAGACTAAATTTTTAACAAATATCCCTGAAAAGTTTTCAGAACTAGCAGCTGAAAAAAATCCAACTAAAAAAAATCTAGACTGTAAGAGTGTTGCAAATCTAATTAGTTTTCTTCTCTCCGAAAAATGCAGTGGTATAACAGGAGCAAATTTTCCTATTACTAACGGAGAAACATTCTAATGTTGTTCAACTCCTATATTTATTTATATCTTTTTCTACCTCTAGTATTGCTTATATATTTTCTATGTCTTCGCTACCACCTAATTCAAGTTAGCACCTATGTTTTAATTTTTGCTTCAGTTTGCTTTTATATTTATTGGGATTTTTCAATTTTACCATTACTTTGCGCTAGTACGCTTTTTAATTTTACTTTAGGAAAGCTCATTTACTATTGCCAGAAAAAGGATCGAAACATCTATTTTACTCCAAAAATTTGGAACAAAAATATTTTAACTCGTATACCGAATTTTTTTAATCTTAATCTTAATTTAAATTTTAATTCTAGATTTAATTTTTATAAAGTTCAAACTTCAAATGGTCCCGAGTTAGAAAAATCAACTTCAGAATCTAACGAAACAATCACGACACCATTTTTCAGGTCTAGCAATCTAGCAAAAATTCTTTTAATAATAGGACTTGGTTCAAATATATTTTTATTATTTCACTATAAATATTTTAATTTTGTAGTCGAGAATATTAATTATGTGTTTTCTTTAAATTTGCTTAATAATCCGATCATCCTTCCTCTTGGTATTAGTTTTTATACTATTCAACAAATGGCATATTTGTTTAACGTATATGAAAAATATGATTATCAACCAAAACTGAATAAGTATTTTTTTTACACAACATACTTTCCTCATTTGATAGCAGGTCCGATTATTCAGCATCATGAGATTGTTCCTCAATTGGACAAATTGAAGAGTTATGTTTTTAATAAGAGAAATTTCTTTTTAGGCTTATTCATTCTTAGTATTGGTCTATTTAAAAAATCTTTTTTGGCCGATAGTCTTGCTCCTTTAGCAAAAATTAGTTTGGATTTCTCATCAACTTCATATTTTATAAAAAATTTTATTTCCTCATTAAGCTATACACTCCAATTATATTTTGATTTTAGTGCATATACAGATATGGCCGTTGGTTCAAGTCTTCTTTTTAATATAGTGATGCCTGAAAATTTTGATTCCCCATTAAGATCTACTAGCGTGGATCAATTTTGGAAAAGATGGCATATGAGTTTATCACGTTATATAAATGCCTACCTCTATACTCCTTGGTTAAAGAGTATGGATAAAATTACAATTAATAAAACAATAATGGTGACGATTTTTTCTTTTGTAATCATCGGTATCTGGCATGGGGCCAACTGGACCTATCTTGTTTTCGGGGCCATGCACGGATGTGCAGTAGCACTTAGTTTTTGGTGGCGTAAGAAAAAAATATTTAAACTACCTAAAGTGGTTGCCTTATTATTAACATTTTTCTTTGTTATGTTAAGCTTGGAAATCTTTCGTGCTCCTAATATTGGTGCAGGAATTAGCATGGTATCATCACTACTTAATCCATTTAATTTAGGCAGCTTTTATGATTATTATTTAAAGGTGGCCGAGTTAAATCTAACATACAATCTTTTATTAATTCCTTTAGGTTTGGCCATTGTTTTTGGAATACCTAATACTATTGAATTAAAAAAAGTTTATAAATTAAATTTTAAATTTATTTTTGCAACTCTATTGTTTTTAATACTTGGGACTTATTTTATTAAAAGCAATTCTGAATTTTTATATTTTATATTCTAGATTATTTCCGTTTTCACTTACTTAAGTTCTTAGTAAAAATTGATGAATTTTAACCACGAAGTATTTTTCAAGAAAACTTTTATTGGAATAATATAGATAAAAATTATGAAATTTAAAGTAAAATAGCAAAGTATTGCTGACCCGAACCATTTTTTATAATTAGCGAGAGAGATAAGTGAAAAAACCATAATCAGTGGTTCAATTACCATTCGTTGCCTAGCAGATCCATAATGAATCAAACATGTTCCATAAACTGAAAAAATTTGTAGTAACATGATGATTTGGAATAAGAAGAATGAGTTATAGTTAAACGATTTTAAAAAACGAAAAACACCTATAACAAAAAATGGGAGTAACGAAATGTATACAAAATTATACCCAGGAAATTTTGAATATCCATCCTCGGACATTACTTCCCAATCTAACGGGCCCCAAAAATAACCTGTTTTTTGTAATAGTAGATATGGCACTGTCGAAAGATTTTCTTTTAAGTATTTTAAAGTATATTGTGTTAAGTATGCACTTCGATCTACAGGGTTTTCTTTTTTTAAACTTAGAGTGAGATCATCTTCAAGCATATTTCCATAAGGTTGCCCTTTTCTAACATTAGAAGAGTAAAAAGTTATACCACCAGTTGTAGTTAAGGGAACAAATCGATCATACACAGAGTAATTTCTTACTATCCAAGGGGTAATAATCGCTAATATACTAATCGCTCCAACAATAATAAGTAGTATTTTTTCTTTAAGATGATAATTTTTAGAAAGTAGATATGAAAAAATAAAAGCAGGTAAGAGACCGGCCGCTATAACTTTACTTAATAACATTATTCCAAAAACAATTCCATGAATGATCGAATAATAAATCTTTTTACGAAGTGAAATTGTTTTATCTAAATTACTATGAATATTTAATGCTATAATTATCCAAAGTAAAAAAATCGGTAAGAATAAATTTTCGGATAATAATTTCCCTGAAATTTTCACAAACTGCGGATTGATGGCCATGGCGATAAGACAAAATACTGCAATTTTTTTTGTCGTCAACTTCTCGGCAAATAAGAATGTTAACCAGCAAGTTATTACTCCTAGAAAGATATTAATTATCTTTGCCATTAAAATGCTGGGGGTAAATAGGTAGTAAAATGAGGATAAGAATAATGAATAGAGTATCGGAAAATAATCAATGTATTTTCCATCAGCACTGATATATCCGTTCCCTTGAGCAAGGTTAATTGCTCCTTCATAGTATGAAATTTCATCACCTACAAGTGTGTAATTATTAATTAAGAGATTTATAACCCTGATTGAAAATGCTACAATTAATATGCTAATAACAACTGTGTTATCTTTCAAGACCAGATTGTTAAAAGAGTTAAATCTTTCTTTGATAAACGACATAAGTTTTTCCGTAATTCCTGCAATTAATTTATTTATTATTATTATGTTCTAATTTTTCCAAAACTTAGGATGTAGTCCCCTTTCTAAATTTCTTTCATCAAAAAATCTACTTATCGCATATCTTGGCAATTGGAAATTGCTGGTAGTAGTTTTTAATTTATAGCTGTAAGTAGTAACAGATGTTTTAAATCCTAATTGTTTTACGATTTCATACTCTCTTTTGCCAACAAAACCATCACCACCAAAAGGATAAGCAAAATGTTCTATGCTGATTCCAGTTTCTTTTTCAAGTCTACATTTTGAATGTGAAATTTCTTTTATTAATACATCTCTATCGAGCTTTGATAAATTATAATGATTGTGAGCATGTGCACCTATGGTTATCAAAGGTTCTTTCGATAGTATTCTTACTTCATCCCAATTTAAAAAAAGACTATTGTATGATCTGTATTTATGTTTACAATACTTAGTTAAACTTTTATCAGAATTTCTGATTGCATTTAATAATCTAGATTGTGCGATATGATCCATACTCAAAAACATATTAATTATTTTTATTCCAGCATCGATCTTTTCTTGATGATTTTTTAATGAGAAATAATATTGATGATTATCAAAGATAATACAAATTTCTTGATTGTCATTAACAATATCTATAATTTCATACCACCACACATCTCCATTCCCATCAGGGTATGAAGTAGAAATATATATGGTGGCCGGAACATTATATTTTTTTAGAATTGGTAGTGCATAAGTCATGTTATCTACATAACCATCATCAAAAGTAATAATGATTCGAGGTCTCTTGCTAGAATGCGATTTAAATTTTTCAAAGTCCTTAAGAGAAGTTGGAAGATAATATTGAGAGATATTTTTTATTTGCTTCTCAAAACGCTCAAGCTCTACTGTTAAGTATGCATAATCATTTTTAATTTCAGATTTCGGCAATACTCTGTGATACATCAATATTAAAATATTTGTTTTTTGGAAATTAGCTATTTTATTTATAATTTTATTAGAACCAAAAACCCAAAAAAGATTTTTAGAATACTGTTTTAAAATTTTTTTTAATGGATCTACGTTGACAATATTGGCCATACTTATTATTAGATGAAAAATTTAATTGATAAGGGTGTAATTTTTGATAACATCAAGACTGCTTTATCGAGTAATTTTTAAGTAAACATTAATATGTAATTATGTAATATTGAGATATTTATTCAATGAGTGATTGTAAAACGCCATCAATGTCTTGTCCATCATGTTCAAGTAGTATGATTGTTTCACATCTACTTGGCAAACATCAGTATGTTGATAAATTCGAATATTCTTATTTAGAGTGCTTAAAGTGTGACCTTGTTTTTGTTTTTCCAATACCTTCTTCTGAGATTTTAGTAGAAATTTATACTCCATCCAATTATGCCAACACCTATGTGTATAATCGTAATGAATCAAAAGATTGTGATCCCCTGGATTTAGATAGTAGCGTAGATAATCGTGTGGATAATAGTAATGAGTCCTTTCAAACTAAAAAAGATAAACAAGCTTTGTTCAAATTATTGTTTAAATATAAGAGAGAGAATAATTACCAAAATTTGCTAGACTTTGGTTGTGGAAATGGAAATTTTTCAATTTTTGCAAGGAAGTGTGGATATCAAGTGACCGCATATGAACCACTTCCACAAGATGTTAATTTATTATCAAAAAAAACGCTGTCTGGTTCTGATAATATCGAAATTTTGACGGGAGAAATAGGCGTACTATTAGAAAGTGGTAGGAAGTTTGATATAATTTTTCTTGCAGATGTATTGGAACATTTACCTTATCCTATCGAAACACTCTGTAAGCTAAGGCATCTGTTATCAAGCAAAGGAGTGTTTATGATATTATCACCGTTGGAATCTTCTACAAATATAGGTACTATTTTTTTAAAATTATATAAGAATATAAAAAAAATATCTAAAGCATCAACGATAGCAAATAATCCGCCTTATCATTTGTTTTTATTTAATAAAAGATCTTTAATTAGACTTATCAACAATGCTTCTCTACAGATGATTAATTATACTCCATATAGTATCGACTGGCCTTTTACCGTTAGACAAAATGATGGTTCTATAAAAGCGTTAGCAATGAAAATTATTGGAAAAACAAATATAGTAATTGGGGAAAGTATTTTAGGAAGACTATTAAATTTACAAAATAGAGCGATCGTTATTGCTAAATGGATTAAGGAATAAAGGATGAATGAATAAAATAAGGGGATATGGATATGAATATAGTGAAAAATTTGTGTTATTCACTGATTGATTTAGCTACTTTTAACAGAGGGGTACCTGTTGTTATTAACGGAACAAAAATCAATTTTCCTGCTAAATATTGTCGTTATTACAAAAAAGATTACGAATCAAAAACAGCAAATTTCTTAAAAAACAATTGTAAAAGAGGCGATGTTGTAATTGATATTGGAAGCCACCTTGGTTATTTTAGTGTCTTGACTTCAAAATTGGTTCATGATGATGGCAAGGTTTTTAGCTTTGAACCAACCTCTGCTACAAATAAAATGCAAAAAAAAGTAATTAAAATGAATAAGTGTAAGAATATTGAACTGAAACAAGCGGTAGTAGGAAAAGTAGCAGGCAAAACTAAATTTTATGAATTCGAAGATAATGTAAGTGTTGCAAATAGTTTAGTTGATTTTTCTTCTGATGAAGATGGGAAAAAAAAGTGTATAGAATATGATCTAGTTAGTATCGATAGCTTTGTTGTTGAGCAAAAATTAACAAAACTTGATTTGATAAAAATAGATGCTGAAGGTGCAGAGATAGATATTTTATTAGGAGGCAAGAGTGCCTTTCAAAGATTTAGACCTAGAGTTGCCATAGATGTTCATCCTCCACAAATTAAAGCAAAAGGTGATTCGCTTGAGGATTTTTGGAAGATTATAAAAACATATAATATGACAATGATTAGTAATGGCAAAAAAGTTGATAGATTGTGGTTTTGTTCTCAAAAGGATCTATTGAAAACATTTGAAGTGTTTTTATATCCATCGTAATAATTAATTATATCTAGTTATAGTCTTGTAGTGTTTTGTTTGAAAAATTTATAAAATAATTGGAGTTAAATCTTTTATGCATGTACTTTTTATTTATCCTTCGATAGGCATTGGCACTAACGTTTGTCATGCGATTACATCTCTAGGTGGTATGCTAAAAGCTCATGGACATAAAACTGATCTTTTTGTTTTAACAAATAGTAAGAATATTAATATTACTGATGAAACACCGGGAGCGCTCATTTCTGCAGTTAAGAAGGTTAATCCCGACCTAGTTGCAATATCTCTAACTTCTCCTCAGAAAAAATATACTGAAGAAATTATAAAATTTTTGAAATCTCGATTTAAATTTCCTATTGTTGTCGGAGGTGTGTGTCCGACACTATTTCCTTCCTTTATTGAAGAGACGCCTGAACTAGATGGATTGTGTAGAGGTGCTGGAGAGTGGCCGTTGTTAGATTACGTTACCGCTTTAGAGAAAGGAACAGATTATACTGGTATTAAAAATTGGTGGTTTAGGCATGATGGAAAAATATTTAAAAATCCGATGAGAGAAAATAATATCCCTCTCGATGAATATCCATTTCCTGATTTTGAAATCTTTCCGAGAGAGCACTATGCTGCTTATCCAAATCTTTTCTTTGCACGAGGATGTCCGTTTCCTTGTGCCAATTGTTGCAATCATGCTCTGAAAAAGATTAATGATACAACTGGTTCTACCTATGTAAAATTTAAATCAGTTAATCGGGCCATGGAAGAGATAAAACTTTTTATCAAAACAATTAATCCAACTTGGCTTGCATTCGATGATGATTCATTCGTTAAAAACAAAAAATGGCTTAATGAGTTTTGCCAAATATACCCTACTGTTACTAATCTTCCTTTTCATTGTAATGCTTTTCCAAGTAGTGTTGATCTTGATCTCTGTAAAATGTTAAAGAAGGCTGGTTGTCGTTTGCTTTGTATTGGCATTGAAGCAGGAGATGAAACAGTACGAATGCAGATATTAAAGCGCCCACTTCGTGATCAACATATTATAGATGCTTTTAGATATGCTAAAGAGGCAGGACTTTCAACACATGCTTTTAATATGATTGGACTTCCTGGTGAAACTGCTAAAGCATTCAAGAGAACAGTTAAACTAAATAAAATGGTATTGCCTGACTCCTTCCAGTTGTCAGTTTTTTTTCCTTATGAAGGGACAGATCTTTATTCTTTAGTCGAAGAAAAAAAACTTATGAGTAATAGACATACCTCTAGTTATTTTTCAGGAGAGAGTGTTTTAAATCTACCAGGTTTTTCAAGAAGACAGATAAAGTGGCAATTTTTTTGGTTTGGATTTAATGTTTATAGAAGGAGTAATCTTAAAAAGGCATTGATTTACTTGAAGTCGAATATCAAAGTATACTTTCCTAAAGTTCATAGTACATATATGCGATTGAGATATGGATGATCATCATGCTTGATTGTCATACCACAGTCCCAACATCAGCAAGGTCCAAAGTTTGTTTGTATTATTAGCTTTGTTATCTTTATGTTCTAATAATAATTTTTCTATGTATTTTTTGTTAAAGTTACAGTTATGATTATAATCGGAGAAAAATTTACCATCCATTAATATTTGTCTAGTGTACTGATACATCCCATTTTTAAGCCAATCGTGAATAGGAACTCCAAAACCCATTTTTGGACGAAATAATATTTTTTTATCCAAAACATTTTTTAGCATATGATTTTTCAACAAATATTTTAATCTGTATCTGCTAAACTTTATGTCCATTGGAATTGAAGCAGCCAGTTCTACTAGTTTGTGATCTAGAAATGGTGAACGAACTTCTAAAGAATGGGCCATACTTGCTCGATCTACTTTAACTAAAAGATCATCAGGAAGGTATCTTTCAAAGTCAAATCCAATAATTCTTTCTATGTCAAAGTCGGCCAATATTTGCATGAAATATTGTTGATAATTAAAGTTAAGTTCATTATCCGATTCCAAATCCGATTCAAATAACAAAGGTAATTCCTCTGAATTAAAATACTGAATAGTTTTCAAGTAACGATCAAAAGGTCCTTTAGTTGAAAGATATTTAATTATTCTCTTAAGACGAAAGAGGAATGTTTTTGGCTCTAAAGACCAACATTGTTCTCCTAATTTTTTAACTAAAATTTTGATTACATTTGGCAGATGATCATATTTCTCACTAAGAGTATGAGCTAAATATCGTTCGTATCCTACAAAACTTTCATCTCCGCCATCACCACTCAAGACAACTTTTACATGTTCACTAGTTTTTTTTGATAGGTAGTAAGTTGGCAGTGCGGATGAATCAGCATATGGTTGTTCAAAATGCCATGCGATTTCAGGGAGTAATTTTAAAAAATCAACTCCACAATCAACTGTAAATTGGTGGTGTTCTGTTTTGTATTTTTGAGCAACCATCCGTGCATATTGACTTTCATCAAATGAAGAGTAGTCGAATTTAATGGAGAAAGTTTTTAGTTTATCTGTATATTTTGAGGCGAAAGCAACAACTGCACTACTATCGATTCCACCACTTAAAAATGCACCAACAGGCACGTCGGCGGCCATCATTCTTATTTTTACTGCTTCTTCAAAAGTATTTGATAGTTGAGATACTAGATCATTATTTATTCCAGTCGAATTAGCGTCTATTTTATTTCTGTAATCTATTCTCCAATATCTTTTTATATTAATAGTAGTATAGTCTTTAAACAACATGAAGTGGGCCGCTTCGAGGGATCGAATATATTTGTATATAGTCAGAGGAGCAGAGATATATCCAAAGTGAAGATAATTATTAAGAGCATCTTGATCAATGGTTTTATCGATGCCTTCTTGGCACAAGATTGCTTTGATCTCAGAGGAAAAAATAAAAAGATTATTTTTTAGATAATAGTATAAAGGTTTTTTTCCTACGCGATCTCTTGCTAAAAATATTGAGTTGTTCTTGTTATTCTTATTATTGTCATAGATTGCGAAAGCAAACATCCCTCGCAACTTTTCTAGAATACCTTCTTTGTAGTGATGATATCCAACAAGAAGTATTTCGGTATCAGAATTAGTTTGAAATGAATATCCTTGAAGTAATAATTCTTTTTTTAATTCTAGGTAATTATAAATTTCACCGTTAAAAGTAATTACTAAATTTAAGTCCTTCCGTTCAAGCGGTTGATTTGCAGTTGTTGATAAATCAATTATAGATAATCGTCGATGAGATAAGCTTATTTGCTGAAGGCCACCGTAAGTAAGTGTACCAGATGAATCAGGTCCTCTGTGTTTTAAATTAAAAAGTGCCTTCTCTGAATTTATGTTGTTATTAGCTGATATAGGTGAGATGTAACCAAATATTCCACACATAATTATTTTTTATCCACTTGCTCTTGCTTATCCATTGATCCATCTTTTGATGGCATTATATTGTCTATAAAATTGAAATTTTCTTTTATATATCAGCTTATTATATATAAATTTATCTTTTATTGTTTTGTCTTCTAAAAGTTTATAGTGTTTATTCAAAATATAAAGCCAGTTTTTAAAATGTTTTTCCCTTTGAGTAATCACCATAGAGTTTTCATTTATCAAGTAATCTCCTAGTACTTCCTTAATTGGATAACATTCGTGACCATTTTTTACTAATCTAAGCCAGAGATCATAATCTTCAACAGAGTGCAAATTTTTATCCTCATCAAATACTTTTTCTTCAAGACTCAAACTGGATAATAATTTTTTACTAAAACAGCTAGCAGAAGGAGAGTAGGGATTTCGTTCGAAAAGTAAATATCTGTATCTCTTTTCTGGTGTATTATGATCTGAAGGAATGAATGGATCAGTCACTCCAAAATTAGCTCCATTTAAATTAAATAAACTTTCAGAGTGACAAAGCCAATCAGCGCTAGTCTTTTTGATGTAATCATAAATGGTCTCAAGCTTTTTTGGATACCAAAGATCATCATGATCTAATAAAGCTACATATTCCCCTCTGGAGTTTGCAATCCCTGTATTTCTTGCTCCACTTTGCATTTTGTTTTTTGAATGACTTATTAACTTTACAGATAAGTTCGAATTCTTGTTTTTGTTATCAAAGATCCATTGGTTTATTACATAGAGTGAATTATCGGGACTACAATCATCAACAATGACAATCTCTAAATCTTTAAAGGTTTGATCCTTAACTGTATCCAAAGTTTTTCGGATAAATGTCGAACATTTATAACAGGGAATTACGATAGAAAAAAATACAGAAGACACAGAAGATAATGTTGTTGAGCTAGTATTCACCATTGCATCCACTCTTTTTTTAGTAATTCTAAACTTTCATAAATGTCGGGTGGATGCCAATTTAGCATCATCGATGCTTTGTTTGTAGCATATGTTGTATCTGCCGCTCTCTGGGTGAGATTTGAAAATTCACTTGCAGAAGATCTTACAACTAATTTTTCATTGAGGTTGAATGATTTACAAAGGGCCAAAACCAAATCATATCGTGATAATCTATCCTTTCCACCAATGTGAAATATTTGTTCCTTACATATATCTCTATGTGCGATCACATCCCAAATTGCAGCGGCCAAAAAATTTGCATGAAGTGGATTACAAAAAACATCATCTACTGCACGTACTTCATCGCCATTATGTAATCGTTCGAGGAAAAATTCTATGGCCGATTTTCTTCTTCCCGCGATTGCCATTCCAATAAGAAGAATTGGACGAATGATAACGTAATATCCTTTTGACATTTCGGTCACCACATTCTCCGCATCCACTTTAGTTTTTCCATAATAATTTACAGGAGACAAATGATCTTCTTCTGAATAAGGGGCATTCTCACCACTAAAGACAGCATTGGAAGAGATGTAAATAAAAAGTTCTGGTTTCTTAATTGTGTTTAATATCTCTAGAAAATCTTTCAAACTCTCTACATTTATTTTTTTTGCATCATCTTTGTTATTTTCACATACATCTACGCGACCTTCGCTGGCCGCAAAAACAACAATATCTGGGCGAATGTTTTCTAGCGTTCTTTGAATTTCTATTCTGGATAATAAATCCATTTGGAAAGTTTTTTCAGTGGGAAATGGATAATTCCACGTTTTTTTTATTGAACAAAACAAATCAAAATTATTTGCATGTTTGTTTTGCTTGTTTTGTTCAAAATAGTTGATCATGCCTTTGCCGACCAAACTTGATCCTCCCACAATGAGGACTTTTTTTAGAGAATTATTCACGTTAATAAACTCCGAACTATGAATTCTGAATCATTTTTTGTACAATCCAGTGTTTTGACTTTCAGTTTTTAATTTAATAGAGTTATTTTTAAGATTAATACCACTCCAAGCAAATGTTACTTTTGTAGTTAGTTTAGTATTGAGTAATAATATTGGACGTATGGGAAAAAGTAAATTTTTTTATTCTTAAAGCATTATGAAAGATGAAGAGAGAAGCAGTTTGAAAACTGGATATTTGATTCGTTTTGATGATATTGCTCCAAATATGAATTGGGATGTTTATTTTCAAGTGAAGGCATTACTTGAAAAGTATTGCATTAAACCAATTATTGGGGTGATTCCAGATAATCAAGATCCAAGTCTTAAAAAATTTCCTTCTTGCCCAACTAATTTTTGGGATGAAATTAGATCTGTTCAAAGAGATGGCTGGGAAATAGCGATGCACGGATATCAACATGATTATGTTGTGGCGTGGACGAAAGATATATTTGGAAATGAGGGCCCAAGTGAATTTGCTTCCCTAAATTACGATTCACAATTGATGAAGTTAAAAAAAGGATTAGAGATATTTAAGAAAGAAAAGATTACATCGGAACTTTTCTTTGCACCGTCGCATATATTTGACATAAACACAGTAAGGGCCCTAAAGTCTTTGGGATTTAAATCGATATCTGACGGATACGCACTATTTCCTTTCTATGAGCATGAGATTCTTTTTGTTCCACAATTGGTTGGTCGTCCTATTGCTTTTCCATATGGAATTCACACTTCTGTTCATCATTTAAATAATTATAGCAAAAAAGATTATGATGCTTTAGAATCTTTTGTGAGAAAAAATCATAAGAAAATAATTACCTATAGAGAAGCAATTCAATTTGCGAGCAGTGGTCGTCTTGTGCACACAAGTTTTGCTTTTATTCTTAGGTGGGCATTGCAGACTAGAAGACGTTTGAAGGAAAGAAGGTAACGTCATTGACGGTTATTATATTGAAAGTGCATGAAAATTTATAGTACATTTTAAACAAGACCTTAATGTGCAAAGGGGTGGGTTTTGAAACATAACATTTCTCTCGATAAGTTTGGCAATAATTTGGCCATTATTATAATTATTTTTTTTGTTGTTATTACAATAATAAGATTATATTTTTTTCCACCTCACGATACGATAGGACAAATATTGGCAGACGCTGGTAACGACTGGGTTGTATATGCTGACCATGCATTAGATATAAAAAAAAATGGAATATGGATGCCTAATGGTTCTGGATCAGGCCCTTACTTTTACCCTGGTGGTTTTTTGTATTGTTACTTTTTAGCATTACTTTTTATATTATTTGGAGACAATACGATTCCTGTTTTTGTCGCCCAGGGAGCAATGCTAGGAATATCTATTGCTCTTTTCTACTGGACAGTAAAAAATAAAATGAGACCATTAACTGGAATTCTTTTTCTTATTACATTAACTATTTGGGGGTTAGTAGATGTATTCAAGCACTATTCATTTAAATTCTTAAGTGAAAATTTAGCGATTTTTACTTTGGCCCTTGCCTTTTTTTTCTTTGTGAAAGGATTAGAGAAAAAGAATAATTGGTTCTTGTATTTTTCATCTTTTTTTACAGGATTAGGCATTTTAGTCAGACCAAATTTACTATTTTCCGGAATTGTGTTTATCTTGCTAATAGGATATTTTTTTTTAAAAAATTCAAAACATGTTATTAAAAATCTTGTGTTAGTAAGTGTATTTTTTTCACTAGGGATGTCTTTTCTTTCTATTAGAAATTATGTCATAACTGGAAAGATATATACAATGCAAACAGTGTCTACTTCAGGTATGGCATCTGTAAATGGAGTTATCACTGTTTTAAAAATAGTTCTTCCAATTCCTGAAAAATATTTACGTGAAAATAATGGTAGTAGATCTGAGTCACCACTCTACAATTCATCAAATCTTAAAACAATTGTTTCATACATAAATTACATGTCTAATGAACCTGGTAATTTTTTTGGTATTTTTTTTAAGCGAGCATTGTTTTGTTTCGGAAATACAACGGTATTAGTTCCAGATTACAAGAATAGACCACATTGGATGGTTATGTGGATTGCTTACTTTGCGTTTTTGATATGGAAGTTTAAATATCGTGAAAAAACACCTTTGTGGGAAATGGCTTTTCATTCGTATATAGTATCATACTATGCACTTATGTTTATATTTGGTAATGTTGGCAACTATGGATTCAGGCTTTTAATACATTCAGTTCAATATCTATTGCCTTTTTCTTTTTTGTTATTGGATAAAGTAAGTATAAAATATAGTAAAAATAATAAGCAAATTCCACAACAAGCTATTTTTGCTCAATAATACTTACAGAGAGAGTTTCATCTTTTACAAATTTTAATATCTTCGAAGGAACACCGGCCACGATAGTTTTATTGGGTACATCTTGTAAAACAACTGAACCAGCTCCAACTACACTTTCATCCCCTATTAAAATTCTTGGAATTATAGATGCTCCTGTGTAGACATAACTTTTTTTTCCAACAGAGACGTATCCGGCCAGAGTGACTGAAGGGGCGATATTGCTATAGTCACCTATCGTGCAGTCATGTTCTATGACAGAATTTGAATGTATAATTACATGACTTCCTATTTTGGCATTTGGTTGTATGGTAACATTATGACAAATTATAATCCCTTCTCCTGACAGAAGAGCATACTTTGATATCGTTGCTAATGGACTAATTACATTAGAAAACAGATAGTTTAAATCAGTAAAATGTTTCACCAATACTTGTTTTAAACTATTATTTCCATGGGCAACAACAAGTTTTATTTCTTTGGGAGAAAATAATTTCTCTACATCTCTAATTTTTCCTATGACTTTTTTCCCGTTGATTATGTTGTTAACTGAGTTGCCATTCTCAACGTCGATTAGACCTAATATGTTTATTGAGTTATCATAATCAGCTATGTCTATCACATATCGTGATTGAGAACCACATCCAAGAACTAGAATATTATTGTTCATAGAATCCAATCCAATCCAAATTCATTTAAAATCTAAAATCATTTAGTATTAGTTTTTAACAATCTCCACAACAGATTCATCCGCTAAATATTGATTTGTTAATTTAGCTATTTGTTTTGATATTCGAGATAATTGATCAGAAAAAACACCTAAAACAAAAAACAAGATAGAAATAAAGAGCAATAAATATGGTAAATTTTGATAATTTTTGTAGAAAAGGTTTCTTATTAAAAAAAATGAAGCAAAAAAAAGAAAAAACATTGCCGGTGGAATACATATTCTAAGGGGATTAAACATCATAGTTGTTCGAACTATTGTTAAAAAATAATTGTATGTATCTTTTATTGGATGGAAAGAAGATTTGCCAATGCGAATATTATACTCAATCGGGACAAAATCTACTGATCTACCTTCTGTTAAAAAAGCTAACGTCATTGTGCTCATAATTGAATGCCCTCTAGGATAAAGATACTCATATTTTAATCCTAAGTCGCGTTTATATGCACGAAGACCAGAGTTTAAATCAGGGATTTTTTGTCCAGATAAAATAGAAGCAAATGTTTTTAAAGTCCACTTTATAAAAACTCTCAGATAATGCCAGTCAGTTGCACTTTCTCGAATTCTGGCCCCGATCACCAAATCATTTATCATAGCTTTTTCTAGAATTTCTTTAAAGCATGAAGTTGGGTAAGTTCCATCAGCATCTGTTTGCAAGACAACTTTTCCAGATGCAAATCTAATCGCAGTAACTCTAGCAACGCCACCACCAAGATTTATTTTATGCCTTATTATTCTTATGTCCAAATCAATTATTTCATTGATTGAATTGTCAGTAGACGAGTCATCAACAACTATTATCTCATACTTGTAATTGAGCTTCGACATTTCGTTTTGTGCTTCTAGCACTGTTTTTCGTACGGCATTTTTTTCATTAAATACGGGGATACAGATACTAACATCCATAGTTATTTACTTCTACTTTTTGTTGAAAAATTTCCTGATGTTCTTAACAACAGCTTTGCATTCATCTAATGTCATTTCCGTAAATATAGGAAGAGACAAAAATTCATTAACCAATCGTACACTATTTGGAAAATAACTTCTATCGATGTTAATTTTATATTTAGAGATCAACGGTTCTTCATAGAGTGCTCTAGGATAATGTATACGAGTTTCAATATTTAATTCTTTAAGAAATGAAGAAAGTTCATTTCTTCTACTCGTTCGAATAACAAATTTATGCCAATTATGAGTGCTTCCTTCTCTTATTTGCGGCAAAATAACTTCGTTAATATCGGATAAATGTTCTAAATAATAAGTTGCAATTTTAGTTCTACTTTCCTGCCATTCTTTAATTTTTGAAATCTTAAACCTTAACATGCCGGCCATAACGGTTGGTAATTGAGAATTAAAACCGAGATCATCAAAAGTACCAAGATCAAAATTTTTTCCATGATAACGAAGAGTTTTTATTTTTTTTGCCAACTCTTGATCGTTAGTAACACACATACCTGCACTAC
Source organism: Oligoflexia bacterium (assembly GCA_015232355.1). GTDB lineage: Bacteria > Bdellovibrionota > Bacteriovoracia > Bacteriovoracales > Bacteriovoracaceae > JADFZW01. The sequence continues at coordinate 139,144 of JADFZW010000009.1, read as the reverse complement.
TAAAAGAGCCAATGACTTTTGTTGGATCAAAGCTTAGACAACTACATATGCCCATATTTCCTGCTGGACGATTATTATCAAAAGAACCTATTGCCTGGGCCGCATCTTCAATTAAAATTAAATTATATTTTCGAGCAAAATCCTCAATTTTTTTCATCGGAAGTGTTTGTCCAAAAAGAGGAACGGCCAATATTGCCTTGGTTTTGGATGTAATAAGATGTTCTAGTTTATCAATGTCCATCATGTAGTATTTATCTTCTACGTCAACGAAACATGGAATGGCACCAACTCTAAGAATTGCTGAGACAGAGGCAAAAAAAGATATCGAGGTAATCAAAACCTCATCGTTATGTTTTATATTGTTTGCCATTAGAGAGAACGTCAAAGCATCTGTACATGATCCAACTGCGATCCCATATTTTCTGTTACAAAGATTTGCGACGTCCTCTTCTAAGAGTGTAACTTCCTTACCCTGTAAAACATCTCCAGTGGTAAAAATTGCATTTGTAATTTCTAAGAATTCATTTTTATGATTTTCATACTGACGAGACAAAGTAAAAAACGGTATTTTTATTTTATCCATGATCTTTTTTATTAAATCCTGTCTTTACATCTTTCTTTTTGTTCTTTTAAATATCCAAGATAAAGCTCTAGTCCTTTTTCTAAATCAATTGTTGGATTGTAACCAAGCAACTCTCTGGCTTTGGAAATATCCAGAGTACCTCTTGCTGGAGACCAAGATTCAGGTGCCGTTACTTCTATTATTGTTTGAGGGACAAGCTCTTTTATTATTGTAGCAGCTTCGATGATAGACCGTTTTTGTCCTCTGGTGATATTGAAGATGTTATTGGCCCCTTTCTCTTTAAGGGCCGCAAGTACAATGCCTGCTGCTGTATCTTCAACGTAAGTAAAATCTAAAAAACGATCTGCTCCTTTGACAACTAGAGGTTTTCCATCAAGTGCATTACGCAAAAATATTTCTAGAACTCTCTTGTTATTATCTGTGGGGCCATACACAGCGGAAGGTCTTACGATAGTGTATTCGATGTTATTTAATCCACAAAATGATTTTACAATTAATTCACCAGATAATTTCAAAGAACCATAAATTTCCGTTGGATTTTTTGTATGTTCTTCACTTATCGGATCTTGTGAAAAATTTCCATAAACCATGCTTGATGAAATATATACAATCCTTTGAACGCATTTTGCATCTGCTGCAGATTTTAAAACATTAACTGTTCCATTCATTATAGATAAAACTGCTTCATCTGGATGTTCAATTGCCATATTGGCCAAAGGCATGGACGCTAAATGGATTATAATGTCTGGTCGATAATTATGCACAGATTTTCTTAGATACTCATAATATTCAGTGCTGGATCTGACAATTTGTAATTTATCTTGAATATTTCTAAATCTATTGGCGAAGTTATCAAATATTTGAGGGGAGATTGGAAAGGCATAATGAGTAAATGAATCAAAGACTATAACTTTGTGTCCAATTGAAATTAGTTGATTAACAACATGAGAACCAATGAAACCACTACCGCCAGTAACAAAAATTGTTTTCATCGACTTTTCCTGAAAAATGTTTATTAAAAAGATCATTATATTCAACACAAATATATATTCAAGTTATTTCGAGTGTGTCCAACATTTTTCATTGGTATTTTTTTCTAATCAAATCCACTTGTGAAAACTGAATTTTTTGTTTTTAAAACATGAATCATCTATTATGATAATTTTAAAATTTACAATGGAGACAATAAAATGAAACTATCGCTTGTTATTCCAGCATATACTGTTGATTATGGGGCATTTGCAGGAGTAGCAAGTTCTATTCTTCCTTTGCCACCTCTCAATATATGCATACTCGGAGCTTTAGCAAAGCATGAGGGATGGGATGTTCAAGTTATAGACGCAGAAATCGAAAAGCTAAATGATGATCAATTAATTGAAAGGATCTTTGAATTTAAATCGGATATTGTAGGATTTACTGCTACCACTCCTTTTTTTCACAATATAGAAAGAATAACGAAAAAGATTAAAGAAAGAAGCAAGATGTTTATCATTGTGGGAGGGCCTCATGTTTCTATTTTTAAGGAGAAAAGTTTTTTACAGCACTTTGATTGTTTATTTATAGGTGAAAGTGAAGAAGTTTTTCCATTATTTTTACAACATTTTGCGAGTAACAAAAGAGAGTTTAACATAAAAGGAATTATGTATCGAAACTATGAAAATACCATTGTCTACCATGGAGATACTAGTTTTGTTGAAGATTTAAATAGCATACCATTCCCTGATCATACATTGCTAAAGAGGGATTTATATAAAATGTCTACGCCAGATGGGGTGAAAAAATTATGCTCAATGATTCAAATGAGCAGAGGGTGTCCTTATCAGTGTGTATATTGTGCAAATGCATTGTATGGAAAAAAAATAAGAAGAAGAGGGCTAGATAATGTAATAGAAGAATTAATTATTATTATAAAAAATCGCGGCATCGAACATATCTACTTCAGTGATGATACGTTAACGTATGACAGAGGATACATGCTCGCATTGTGTGATAAAATTGAAGAATTAAACTTAAAATTTACATTTGAAGGACATACCAGAGCAGATTTATGGGATGAGCATTTGGCAAAACGACTTCAAGCAATTGGTTTAGTGCGAATTTCTTTCGGGTTGGAATCTGCCGATCCAAGAATAAAAAAAATAATAAATAAAAATATTCCACTAGAAAAATATATTGAGGCCAGCAAAATTAATAATAAATTAGGAATAGAAACTATGACTAGTGTAATGCTTGGTCTGCCTGGTGAGAATCGAGAGAGCATTAAAACAACAGTTGATTTTTTATGTAAGACTCCAGAGATTAAAAATGTAACATACGGAATTGCTATTCCGTATCCTGGAACAGAAATGTTAAAAATGGCGGAAAGAAATGAATATGGCCTTAAGATATTAGACAAAGATTTTTCTAAATACCATCGCTATGGTTACTCAGTAATGCAAGTAGGAGATATTTCTCCAAAAGAGATGATTGTCCTACAACAAAAAGGTTTAATTAGAATCTATTTATGTTGGTGGAGATTATTGCCAATGCTTAAGCTTCATGGTTTTTTTAGATTACTGCCACCTGCATTTTACGCTATTAAAGCAATATTTTCTCAAGTTTATAAACGATCAAAAAATAAGGTAAAGCATTCAGCAGCTCAATAGTTGAATTTAAGGATCTTCAAAGTATGTGTGGAATAGTTGGTCTAATTCGTTTTGATAAGAAAAAAATTGAATACGATGAAATAAAAGAGCTAAACGATTTAATCTATCATAGAGGACCAGACGATAATGGAATATTCATTGAAAACAATGTTGGTTTGGCAATGCATAGATTGTCCATTATTGATTTACAAAATGGTGTTCAGCCAATGTTTCATAGCTTAGGTAATTTAGTTATTGTCTATAATGGTGAAATTTACAACTACAAAGAACTCAAAAAAGAATTACAGGATAATGGTGTTATTTTTAAAACAAATTCTGATACTGAAGTTATTCTTAATGGATACCAATTTTGGAGGGAAAGTCTTTTTTCAAAATTAAATGGTATCTTTGTATTTGTTCTTTTCGATCGATCAAATAAAAAAATTACCATTGCAAGAGATCGTTTAGGAGAAAAACAATTATATTATTATTTAGACGATCAGTATTTAGTCTTTGGTTCTGAAATGAAAGTACCTATGTTCTACAATAAAGGTAAAAATAAGCTTAACTTAAATGTATTACATGAATTTTTAAATTACCAATATATTGGAGGATCAGAAGCGGCAGTCAAAGGGATTAGACAATTTCCAGAAGCACATTGGATGGAAATAAGCACTGAGAGTTGTCAGAATACTATTTTGAAAAATTATTGGAATATTTACTTATTAGGTAATAATAAAATATTTCAAGGTAGCGAGGATGATGCTTGCGAAGAAATATATAGAATATTAACTGATTCAGTCAGACTAAGACTTACTGCTGATGTTCCAATTTCAGTCATGCTATCTGCAGGATTAGACTCAAGCATGCTAGCATATATTTTATCTAAGGAACTAAATACTTCCTGTAAGTACTTTACTTTGGGATTTACTGATAAAAATTTTGATGAGTCAAATGATACGAGTAAATTAGTATCTTACCTGAACCTTGATTGGGAAAAGAAAATTATTAATGCCGATGATATTGCTACAAATTTCCCCCTTATTCTAAACCATATCGATTCACTACAAGCGAACACTGCACAGCTTGTATATTATATGGTAACTCAAGAGATTAAGAAAAATGGGTTTAAAGTTGCGTTTAATGGCAATGGCGGTGATGAATTATTTGCAGGATATCCTACATACCAAGCAGATACAATATATGAAAAATATAAAGTTCTTCCTAGTGTAATAAAAAATTTAATAAATTCGACCGTTGAAAAATTACCTCCATCGTTTGGTAGAGTTTCTTTGGATTACAAATTAAAAAAATTCACCGAGTGTCCTTACTTTGATTATTTAAAAGCACATGCAAGCTGGAGAACTATTTTTTCTAATTCTGAGTTGGACGACCTCTTTTCTAAAGAGATGAAATCCTATCTATCTTCTCCAATTAGCGCATACGACAGAGTCATAGAGCAAATTTTAAATTATAATAGTTCAAAACTTAAAAATGTATTGATCTCTGATTTCAAAGCATGGCTTACACCGATGTTGCCTTGGGTAGACAATATATCAATGTCTCAGAGTGTGGAATTGCGACTTCCATTTTTAGATCATCGATTGCTGGAATTAGTTTTTTCCTTACCTGATTCCTTTATTTTCAAAGGATGGAAATTAAAAAGAATTATGAAAAAAATTTCAAAGGATAAACTTCCTGCACAAATAATACACAGACCCAAAACAGGCACTCACTTACCTATTGGTAAATGGCTCAACCATGATCTAAGTATGATTAGCGACTACTATTTAAGTGAAAAGGTTCTTAACAAGGATCATCTGTTTAACATGTTTTATGTGAACAAATTATTAAGCGAACATAAGCAAAAGAAAAAAGATAATTCATTTAAATTGTGGACCTTGTTGATATTTTCCGCTTGGAAAGAAAAATTTTCCATCTTTGCATAGCAAGTACTTCTGAAAATGAAGTGACTAGGTATCAGGGTGATTATAAAATGATTATTAATCAGCAATAACTCTGTTTAATTAATAAATATTCACCACAAGGATTAGAATGGCAGCTAACGAACAACAAAAGAAAAAATTATCTATAAAAAAAATTTTTATATTTTCATCTTTGACAATCTTTTTATCTTTAACAGCCATTTTTTCTGCACTGTTGATTTTAGACTTATCCATACATAAAAAACTCGAGAATCAAGGAGGATTGAATTACAGAGGGTATCGAGGGACAGTAGTTTCTTCCAAAAAGAAAGATGAGTTTAGAGTTGCTTTTTTTGGCGAATGTATTACTTTTGGTTATGGTGTTCATTGGAATGAAGCATACCCAGCTGTTATTGAGAAATTTATGAGAATGGTATATCCAAACACAACAGCGGTTAATCTTGGAGCAAACAGTCACGGTATATATGGGATATATCACGATGTAGACTATTATGACTATTTAGATTACGATGTTGCTTTTATCTTCGATGGGAATGTCGGAGTAAGTAAATCAGATTTTCGAGGGGAAGATGCTTTTTTTCTGCTTTTCGGATACAAAACCATTCTACAGACTTACTTGTCAGAAAAAGCGATGATTTTAAAGTATGGGGTTAGCAATTTAGAAAATGCTTATTTAGGTAAGATCGATAGTAATATCGCTAAAAAAGAGAGACCTATCCAGTTCATGCTAGGGATGGTTGCTTCTGAAATGGAAGTGATTATAAAAGCTGCAAATAAGAAGTTACTTTCAATGCTTTCAATGAGCGAAAAGCAAGAATTCATGTCCAAAAAAGATAAAACTGCTTCGGATGAATTTATCTATTATGTTGATAAGATATTCGAAAAACTCTTGAGTAAAAATAAAATAGTATACTACCTTTGCAAGTCGGGGGATTATAATTCAAAACAGCAAACATTGGTACGTGAACTTATAAGAAGAAAATATTCAAACAAAGTGAAATATATCGATTTGTCACCAATACTTGATTTGCAAAATGTAAATATAGCTTTTGATGGTTTGCATCTTACAAAGTATGGGCAAGAGACTCTCTCTAAGGGGCTTTTGGAGGAAATTCGTAAGTTGAAAGGTGACGGCAAAATATAGTTCCACCGGTTTATATAGAGGAAAAATAATCATTACATGTGTGGCATATCAGGAATAATAAAATCAGATATTGTTATTGAAGATGATTTATATCTTGTTCACAAGATGACGGATTCTCTTAAGCATAGAGGTCCTGATTCAAGTAATGTAATAAGATTATCTCAAAATGTGATCTTTGGGCATAATCGACTTGCTATTATTGACTTAGATCCTCGTGCTAATCAACCGATGTGCTTTAACGATCCTACGAATGAGATATGGATAGTTTTTAATGGAGAAGTATATAACTACTTATCATTGAAAAATGATCTATTGAAGGATGGGAGATCTTTTAAGAGTAACTCTGATACAGAGGTAATTTTACATGCATATGATAAGTGGGGGATAGATGCAATTTCTAAACTTAACGGAATGTTTTCTCTCGCTATATATGACAATAAAAAGCAAGAGATTATCCTGGCCAGAGATAGAATCGGGAAGAAGCCACTCTATTATTTAATAACAGATAAATTAATGGTTTTTGCTTCAGAGATGAAAGCATTTTATCAATTAAAAGATTTCATTCCAAATGAGATTGGAATTGATCCGACAGCAGTAGAGTATTATTTTTCTTTAGGTTATATTCCTGGAGATATGAGTATCATTAAGGGAATTAAAAAACTTCCTGCCGCTCATATATTATCTTTAGATATAAAAAAATGGCGCCACACTATCGAGCGTTACTGGAAGGTAGAAATAGATCTTTCGGGCCATAATTGTAGCAAGGAACTTTCAACAAAAGATTCTTTTGAATTGGAAGAAAAATTTGAAAATTTGATAGAAGATAGTGTGAAAATAAGACTTCATAGTGATGTGCCGATCGGTTCTTTTTTAAGTGGAGGCATTGATTCCACACTAGTCTCCTATGTGGCCAGCAAATATATCGATAAACTTAAAACCTACTCTATAGGTTTTAACCATGAAAAGCTTAACGAATTACATTTTGCAAAAGAGGTTTCTTCTCTCATTAGTTCCGATCACACCGAATTTATTGTTGATATAAATGAGACGAAAGAAATTTTGGAAGATTTATTCTGTGCTTTTGATGAGCCTTTTGCAGATACCTCGATGATTCCTACTCTATGGGTTTCGAAATTAGCAAAGCGAAACGTAACTGTTGCTTTAACAGGCGATGGCGGTGACGAGCTTTTTGGAGGATACGGGAATTATTATTTCAAGAGATATATCTTAAATGGGATTATTCCTGCCAACTGTAAAAAGGTAATCAAAAAAATTGCACACTCTATTCCAGAAAATTTCCCAGGAAAATACTTTATTCAGGGTTTTTCGTATGACAAAATAGATGCTTTTACTAACACACATACTTTATTTAAAATCGAAGATAGGGCCAAATATCTTTGTTTAGATGTAAACACTAAAGCTAAAACAACTCCGGAAAATTATTTTAAATCCTTTGCCTCGTTTGATAATGATTTTCTTAATTTTTCATATCTAGACTTAAATATTTACCTATGCGATGATTTGCTAGTGAAAGTTGATAGAGCAAGTATGATTAATTCATTAGAAGCTAGGTCTCCATTGCTTGATTATAGAATTGTTGAATTTGCTTTCTCTGAACTTAGAACAAGATTGAAAAATGTTGGAGGAATAAAAAAATTTCTCCTTAAAAATTATTTGCGTAAAAATTTAAGTGAAGAATATTTCCAAGAAAATAGAAATAGGAAATATGGTTTTGGTATACATAATGTTTTGCAAAATTGGTTTAAGAAGGGTTGCATGCTTTCCAATGAATATGAAGAACTAGTGAATTCAATAGATGACGAATTGGTAGTAAAAAAAGAAGCTCTGAATTTACTTAAAAGATTTCAAACCAGTAATGCTTATATTGACAAATTTATGGCATCAAGGAAATTATTTGTGATATACGCTTACTTCAAGTGGAAAGAGCGATGGTGCAATTTTTATAATTAAAGTAAATATTAAAAACTTGTTATGTATTTAGTTATGACAATATCGATATGATAAATTACAAGCGAATATTTAATCTAAAACAATTTAATCTAAATAGTGACTTTAGTGTATGGTTGCTGGTATTTGTTTATTCTTCAATTTTAATTTTTTCTTTTCAAAAAATATTACTTCCATTTTTTTTTCCTTCGATTCAATTAGACGATATTGGTATTATTAAAGGGACTGATTCGGCCGGGTTTTATCAAGTAGCTATCGAGTGTGCTAATTTGATAAAGCAAGGAGCTTTATCAAAAGAGATAATTATTTATAATATCAATCGCGGATTTGGCATTTCACTTATCTACGGTCTTATGTTTGCGGTGGTTAAGCAATCACCTATATATGCTCTTCCTCTGAGTGCATCTTTGCATGCGAGCGGTTGTTTATTCTTATATAAAATGTTAAATATGGTCTTAAATGATAGAAGAAAATCTTTTTATGGAATTATTCCATTTGCTATCTATCCCACTGCTGCTTTCTGGTACACTCAATTTTTAAAAGATACTGTTATTGTTCCGGCAATTATATTATATATTTACAGTCTTATTTTTTTTACAAACTATAAAAAATTAAATAAAAAAAACTTTTTTCTTGCAGTACTTCTGCTATTAACATCGACCACATTAATTTTAGTAGTTAGAGTATATTTAATTGATGTATTAAAAATATTTTTATTGATTACGCTTATTTTTTCTATAAAAGTATGTATTTTCTTGTATAGGAGGAGAGATATTAATTTTTATGGAGTACTTTCAAGTGTAGTTTTTCTAGCACTTTTCCTTTTTTTGATATTGCCCTGGGAAAAAAATTTACTCACACAGAATTCTGTGCCAACACAACTACCAGATAGTAATTCAGTACAATTACCAGAGAAAGATTCGGTACAATTACCAGAGAAAGATTCGGTACAATTACCAGAGAAAGATTCTGTACAATTAGCAGATAGTAATTCAGTACAGTTATCAAAGAAATATTTGGCACAACTGGATGCGCAGATTATATTAAACAAAGCTAACCACCAAAATAATAATCTGATAAGCTATCTTCAGATAAGCTATTTAATGACAAAACGCTTCGTTGCAAAAGTAGGAGAAGTTATAAAAGTCGTAGATGAAAAGATCAAGAATTTATTCGTAGATCGTATTATTGAAGAAATAGCTTTTCGTAGAAACGGTTTTATAAATACCCCAGGAGCAACAAGCATAGATGCTGATGTAAGATTTAAAACTATTGGGGACATAATAAATTACATCCCACGTGCATCTTTATTAGCATTTACAGCGCCATTTCCTAGCATTTTACTAGAGCAGGGATCATCAAAACTGATGAATTTAAGTAGGAGAATGGTTTTTTTTGAAATGATATTTATATATGTTTTTCTTCTTATGGTTCCATATGTTTTATGGAAACATAAAGCCAATGCGCAGATGTGGCTTATTATATGTTTTTGTTTTACAATAATGTTATCATATACCCTTATAGTGACTAACATAGGCACTCTTCATCGTTTTCGATATCCTTTTATTATGATTATTTCTGGTTTAGGAGTAGGAGGATGGTTTTCTGTATTTAATAATTTCAAGAAAAGATAGCTTCATCCCGATATGAAAAAAAAGGTAATATTCATCATAAATTCAATGGATATTGGCGGGGCCGAGATGATCTTATCTCAAATACTCCCGTATTTAAAAAAAAAATATGATGTTCGTGTTGTTACCTTAAAAGACATTAATTCATTAAATGTCTCAATACACCCATTATTAAAAATAAAAAAACATCCAGTTATTTTTTTTCCGATATATTTTTTCAAGATAATGAAGATAAAATTTTCAGAAAGACCATATAAGGTAATAAGCTTTTTAGAATATAGCAATTTTCTAAATATTTTGACTTCCATAAACCCAGTAATCTTTTTTTGCACAAACTTATCTTACTTTTCTTACTTTCGCGGCATAAGAGGGCAAATATATAAGTTACTTATTATTTTTCTTTATCCATTTGCAAAAAAAATAATTGTAAATTCTCAACAAAATAAGATTGATTTGGGCAGAAAAATATTTTTTGATATTAACAAACTAGATGTCATCTATAATCCGCTAGATGTTGATAAAATCCAGAAATTATCTCTTGAAAATATTGATCCAGAGATATCAATGAAGTTAAAAAATAAAACTGTTTTTGTGACTTTAGGAAGACTTGATAGATGTAAAAGAGTAGATGTTTTAGTAAAGGGTTTTTATAATCTAAGTTTAGAAAATAAAAATTTAGTCTTAATTATTATAGGATCTGGTCCAGAACAAGATAACATAAAAGATCTTATTTCAAAACTGTCGCTAGAAGACAATGTATTTTTGCTTGGAAAACAAAATAATGCTATTAAGTATTTAAAGCAGGCAAACTATTTTATATACAATTCTAGAGTTGAGGGGTTTCCAAGTGTATTATTGGAGGCCACTGCTTTAGGATTACCAATTATCACTGTTGATTTTAAAAGTGGTGCAAGAGAGCTTATTGATCCTGAATTAAATTTCGATGAAGTTATCAATTATCCCTATTATGGACCAAATGGAGTGCTGTTAGGGATAGATAATTTTGAACAAGATATCTTAAAGGTTAATCTAAATAGACTGACTCAGAAGCAAAAAGGTATGGATAAATTCTTACTGAATAATGTTGTTCGTGGTTGGGAGCAGTTGATAAATTAAAAGATAGATTCTTTTTTATGGATAGGAGATGTACACAAACATATTTGTAGGAATAAATATCTTTCTTTCTATTGTACTAATAAGTAGTACTGTTAATTATCTTGTTGCTCGATTCTTGAGCAAATGTGAATTAATATTTTTGCCAAAATTTAGCTATGGAGCTTTGATTTATTTTTTACTTTTCTTCGTACTTAGAGCAAAGCACATGGAAGTTGCAGTTGCGATAACTTTTTTTAAATATTTCAGTATTACTCTTAATTTTTTATACATTATTGTTTCTAGAAAAAATTTATTTAAAAATTTTAATTTACTTCTTTTTAGCGTAACGATAAGCATTTTTATTTTTTTTCTGTCTATTGGACCCTTTCATGAATATCCTGCCGATCCTGTACAACATTTGCTAACGATTTCTAAGTGCTTTGCTGCCAAAACACTAGATGAGATTCAGATTTCCCATTTTAATTACTTCTTATCTCTCCTAATGATAGGAAAGATTGATTTTGTTTCTAATTATTTTTGTCTTAAAATTTATTCGGCATTAGTTCAAACATGTCTATTCTATTTGTTCTATAGATTTACATTTTTGTTAACAAAAAATATTCATCTATCATTTGCAGGTGCACTACTATCGCTTTGTTATTTTGGGACAAATGTTTTTAGCTTTTATCAATACTATACATTTGCCAAATCTTTTTTTGCCTATTTTGCGTATATAGAATGTATGATAATTTTTGTTGAGCTATTGAGGAGTAAGAAATTTTCATATCTCTTATATATGTTTCCTGTACTTCTTGTCTGTCTGGTGGGACATTTACAAGAGGTGCTTTTTATTTATGTTCAATTAATCTTTGCCCCAATTCTATATGTTTTTCTTTCAAAAAATGACAGTAGAGATGAGAAAAATTTCACTTATAAAATATTGATTTTTGGACTTCTCAATATATCATTAATTTTTGTTATGTTCAGATTTTTCCCTCAAAAGTTTAACGGAAATTTGGATATGAATTTTCTTTTTCAACTGAATAAGATTTTTCACTTTTTGCCATCGTACATAGCTGTAACAAAATTTTCTTTCAGCTCTGTATTTTTTAAAACAGTTGGAATTTTTGGTGTATTAGCTATTCTACTTGCAATAATATTTTTCATATTTTCTATAAAAAAACAAAGAGATTCTACTTATACAATTATTACTGCAATTAGCTTGGCCCCAATAATTGTTTTGTCTTGTCCGCTCACTGTTTATGTTTTATGCAAAATGATGTCCAGTTATCTCTTGTACCGTCTTTTATATGGATCGTTTTATTGGATTGCTTTCCCTGTGCTGTTATTTTATTTTTTAAATAAGATAACAGATCAAAAAATATTATTATTCAAGAAAGGATCTATCCTGTCATTATTTTGGGCAATTATTATAATAACTATTGCTGTATCTTTTTATCCGAGTCACCCTTTTTGGGGCAAAACATATGCTTTAATACACAAATCTCAAAAGGAGAATAATGGTCTTGTTTTGACGGAACTGATTCGTTTTATAAATTCTAATCCAGAGATAAAGAATAAAAAATTTTTATCAGACGGATATACAGAAGTTTATTTATCAATACACAGAGTAGATGTTGTAATGGGAGAGAGATATTACGAGCATTCGTTAATAATGAGTGATGTCTTTTTCAAGGAAACATTTCCGACAAAAAATGCGATTAAGATTAAAAAACATGCTGAGCATCTCAAGGGTAATGCAATAATCGTAAATAGACAACATAGCAAAAGTGAATTTGGAGAGATTTCTGGGCATTGGCGTGAATCAGATACAAATACTGCTTCAAAATATAGTGATCACTTTATGTCGTATATTGGAAATGGGAAAAATTTCAAAAAAAAATTTGTAGTTGATAATAATAGATCGATATATATTTATTAATTACTTTCTTTCCTGAAAACGGAGTCCAGGGATTGCTTCCATCAATTTTTCTTTCAATGTACTAGCAATAATAAAATTACCTTTCTCATTGTAATGAGACCCATCATATACATAATCTTTTTTTACGTTATCTAAGTTTCGAGTAACATCAAGATAAAAAACATTTTTTCCTTTATACTCTTTTTCAATTAAACTTCTTACTAATTTTTGTTGAGTAGAATCATATAAGTAGGGCTCGCTAAAATAAAAAACTTTTTTGTTATGATCTAATAACCAATCAAATGTTTTCTTAAGAGCAAATAAAAAGTCTGCATATGGTTCTTGCTTATTACTTTGCATTTTTTTTGCTTCATTTTCGTATTTGTTTAAGCGTTTATCGGTTTCAGCAATCAACTTGTTAAGATGTTCTATAGAAGCACCAATTTTAAAAAGTAATGGTCGTTCTTTTTGTGCCAAAGCATCGTTAGTCCTGCCCATGTATGCATTTTCTAAATTATTTACTCCATATTTTAATATCTTTGCTTTTTCAAACAGGTAAGCTTGTAATATCGGTCTATAACCGAATAAGCGGAAGAAAAAGTCACTCTGACGAACATCAGTATTATTTAATCCTACTGGCCCTTCGGATTCTCCTAAGTGAATTAAAGCTACATCGTAATCAAGGGATAGATAATTTTGAGCATCATGCAATACTCCAATAATTCCTTGAGTGTTAGCAGCTAAATTAGCAACACTTACCCTAACGTTGTTATTTAAGAGGAGTCGTTCTAGATAATATGGCCAAGTCAGTTCAACGATAAGCCCATAACCAAGTGTGCTGCTGGAACCAAAGCACGCGATCCTAATCTCATCTTTTTCTTTACTCCCTAGAACTTTTCCTCTGTAGCCGCGATAATTCCACCCAGATTGTTTACCTAAATGATGGTGTAAGTATAAATCAACACCCACGATGGAAAAAATAAAAAGGACAATGATGCTAAGTTTTATTAAGAGTGCAATTTTCACTTTTTTACCTATGCTCATATCTATTTGTTCCTTTCCTTTATAGAATTTAATGGTGATAATATCAGTTGACTAATCTGATAAGCATAAAATAAATTGAGCGAGTAAGAAACAATATTTTAAGAGATAAAAAAAGTTGATTTGATTTTGCGAGAATATATAAAATATGGTGATTTTTAGGGAGGTATTTTCTATGAGCTTAATTGAGCAATTAAATTCTATCTTTTGTAATGTATTTAAAAATCCAAATTTACAAATTTCTCCAGAAACAAGCGCTAATGACATCGATGGTTGGGATTCGTTAACACATTTTAAGTTGATATTAGCAGTAGAAAATAACTTCAATGTTAGTTTTAATACACGAGAACTAATGGAATTAAAGAATGTCGGATGTTTAATACAATTGATTGAAACTAAAATTACACAATAAAATAGAAAAATAGAAAAATAGAAAAATAGAAAAATAGAAAAAAAGGAAATAAGGAATATATTCTTGCAGGATTCAATATTCAGCATTATTGTTTGTTTATTTGTCATATTAACTCTCTACTATACTTTTGCTGGCCCTTTCCGCTGGATGCTTCTTTTGCTAGCGAGCTTACTATTCTACTCAACATACGTAGATTTTTATCTCATCACAATTTTAATCACATCATCAATTTTGGTTTATTTAATAGCGATTGCTATTGAACGAGTTATTGATTATCGTTACAAGTTTTATCTCCTATGGTCCGGAATTATTTTATGTTCAATGCCGTTAGTGTATTTTAAATACTATCCCTTCATCATAGAAAATTTAAATCAACTGTTACTTATTTTTAGATTAAAGACTTCTTTTTCTTCTCCTAAAATTCTTAGTTTTATAGGAGTTTCATACTATACTTTTCAAGCGATATCTTATTTAGCAGATGTCTATCTCAAAAGATTTAAAGCAGAAAAGCATTTTGGATTTTTTTTATTGTATCAAATTTTTTTCCCAAAAATACTTCAGGGACCAATCGAGAGAGCATCTGATCTTATTACACAATTAAAAAATGAATGCGGCACAATTAATAGTAATAATCCCATCATTAATTGGGATAATATCCAAATGGGGTTGTTATTTTGTTTAAGTGGATTTTTTAAAAAACTAGTAGTTGCTGATCGACTTGGAATGTATGTAAATGAAGTTTTTAAAAATACAACTTCCTATGATGGATATGCTTTTTGGATCGGATCATTCTTTTATACATTTCAAATATATTATGATTTTTCTGGATTAACAGATATTTCTCTAGGAATTGCTAGATTTTTTAACATTAAATTAACCAATAATTTTAATTATCCTTTTTTGGCCACTTCCATTTCTGATTTTTGGAAGAGATGGCATATTTCACTTTCAAGATGGTTAATGGATTATATATTTACTCCACTTCTATTTAGTTGTAAGAAACTTAAGTTTTACGCAATACCATTTTCGCTCATGATTACATTTATTGTTTGTGGTATCTGGCATGGGGCAAATTGGACATTTGTTGCGTGGGGATTTTTTCATGGAACACTACTTAGTATGTATTATATAACTGAGGATGTACGAAAAAAACTTTGGGCCAAAACTAGAATTGCTGAAGAATCAAAAATAAGAAGTGTTGTTGCGATCTTTGTAACTTTTGTTTCTGTATCTTTAAGTATGGTTTTTTCTAGAGCAGTGGATATATCAAGTGCTTTTTATATTTTTTCGAAACTTTTAACTTTTGAGAAAAATTCATTTAGTGATCTATTCTATAAGTTAACAGTAGAGAAAAGCTTATTAAAAAATTCTGCTTATGATTTTTTCCTATCGATAGCTCTAATTGTATTACTATATTCACTGAGCGCTTGGACTGTTTTCTATAAAAAAGATAGGGATTTTTTTATAAAAAAATTCTTCCAATTAAAATTTTTTACTAAAGTAGTTGTTTATATATTTTTATTGGTGGTGATTTTTATTTTTAGTGTCTCTGAAAAATCAGATTTTATATATATAAACTTTTAGAGGTTCTTAAATGTCTAGCTTATCTGAAATTATTACTTCTTCTCTTCAAAAATATAATGATCGCCCAGCAATTTGGGTAGATGATTGTGTGTATACTTACGGCGATCTCTCTTATTACATAAATCAAATCAGAAATGTTCTCCATCAACAACTTACTTCTCCGGCCCTCAAGGGTGAACGAATTTGTATTTGGGCCTACAGAAGTATTGATGCCTACGTTGGAATTCTTTCTGGGGTATTAAGTGGAATGCCATATGTTCCACTTAATCCAAGATTTCCTGATGAAAGAAACTTGAGTATTATTAATCGAGTTAGACCTAAAGCAATTATAGTTGATAAAAATTGTGAAGATGCTGCTTCTAAAATTCTACCTACTATTAAATTTCCACTGTTGGTTTTTTTTCCTTCCTACACTCAAAAACCAAAATGGTGTTCATTAATAAAACAGCACCAATTTTTTTCTCAAGAAGAATTAATCTCTTACCCTCTCGCCTCAATAAGTAACTTAGAAGTTGGTTCAGTAGTCAACACCGATTCTTCTGACATGCTTTATATTCTTTTTACTTCAGGATCTACAGGAGAACCAAAAGGTGTTGTAGTTTCTCATGGAAATGTTTTTTCCTATGTGAATGGAATAAATACAATCAGTGATTGTCATTATGATGATCGATATTTACAACATATTGATTTAACCTTCGATCTTTCGGCCCATGATATGTACTGCTCATGGTGTTCTGGCGCAAGTTTATATGTTACTCCTCATAACCTGATACTTTTTCCTAATCGATTTATTTCAGAGTATAAGATCAATAAATGTATGCTAGTACCTTCTACCGCCGGAGTTATTCAAGGGCATAATTTATTATTTCCAAATAGCATGCCTTCGTTAAAATACACTTTCTTTTGTGGTGAACCTCTAACCGGATCTGTAGTGAATGGTTGGCAAAAATCTGCTCCAAGCTCAATTATTTATAATGTGTATGGGCCAACTGAAGCAACCATTGCTTTCACTTACTATAAATGTACTGGCGATTCAGTAGATCGATGTCTGCCGATTGGAAAACCTTTAATAAATCAACAGGTAATTATAACAAGTTCTAGTGAAACTGCTGCGGATGAAATAGGAGAAATACTTTTGGGAGGAAGCCAGGTAGCTTTAGGATATTGGGAAAATGAAAAAATGACGGATGAAAAATTTTATTCTCATTCTGGTAAGAGATGGTATAAAACTGGTGATCTCGGAAAACTAGATCCTAATTCTCAGGATATTATTTTCCTTGGTCGTAGTGATAGACAAATAAAAGTTCGTGGGTTCAGAGTTGAACTTGGAGAGATTGAGAGTGTTATAAGAAAAATAGCAAAAACCTATTTTGTTGCTGTATTAGGAGATAGCGACAGTGAATACGAAAATGTTTTAGGCGGAGAAGGATATTTAAATGTTGTAGCACTTGTTGCTAATTCTCAAGAGAGTAAGGAAAATATTATCGAAGAGTGCAAAAAAATTCTGCCAGACTACATGGTGCCTTCACAAGTGATTTTTCTTAAGGAATTTCCTCGAAATAGTAATGATAAGATTGATTACAAAGAGATCACAAAAATTTATTACAAAAACAAAAACTCGTCATCGATTTCTGCACATAATAATGTAATCTAAGCTGTCGTGAGAGACACCCCATCCTGTTTTTTTGTAAAAGTTGATGGCCCGAAGATTATCTTTTTTTACATGCAAGTAACATTTTGCATGTGCATTGCTTTGTTTAATAAAATCTTCCATTAAGGCATTTGCAATTCCTTTTCCTTGAAAATTATGATCGACTGCAAATCTGGCCAAGTAGCTTCCGTCGTCCGTAATTTTAGGAATATTCTTTGAAAATTTTGCTAAATTTTGTTCGACCTCATCTATTTTTTCGAGATTAATTTTTCGATAAAATTTTTTCATTCCCATAAATTGCCTGGAAGTAGACTCTGATGTTTGATAAAAAGAATATGCTCCTACAACGATATCATCATTTGCATCTTTATATATATGAGTCTCTTCTAATTCTGCATCTTTTGAGTTTATTTGATTGGTGATAACTTCATATACCTCTTCAATTGAGAAGGAAGCGAAGAACAGATTATAAAAATCCGGAAGAGCTGAATAAATTAATTTGGCAGTTTGTAGGAGTTGTTCTTGATTAATGGTCTTTGCAGAAAAGATTAAGTTATTATTAATTGAAGTCATATGGTGTTCTCGTTGTTTATTTTGCAAAATATTCTCTAGTTTTCATCAATAAGTCTTCATGGGGAATCCACTAGTTTTACTAGTGAGACTAGATTACGCTTTTAGCGATACCGGAGTAAAGTATCCTTACGGTGGTTTGGTGAGAAACAATCGTAAGGCGTACTTATGTCCGGTTATCAAAGTTTGTCCCATTCAAGATGGGATTGCAAGTATCACATAGTCTTTATCCCAAAGAGACGTAGAAAAGTCATCTTTGGAAATATAAAAAAACAATTAAGAGAAATTTTTCATGATCTTGCTAAGCAGAGAGAATGTAAAATTATTGGAGGAAATTTATGCGACAATCATGTTCACATGATTTTAGCTATTCCTCCGAAATATTCAGTTGCCTCAGTTGTTGGCTTTTTGAAAGGAAAGAGTGCAATTAATATTGCAAGAATTTGTGGCAAAGAGAAAAACTTTGCAGAAGAGCACTTTTGGGCCCGTGGTTATTCAGTATCGACAGTTGGTTTCGAACTTGAGGCTATAAAGAAATATGTTCGAGAGCAGGAAGCCCTCTTTGCGATAAGTGTGCGTAGTAAATAATTAATTCTGTCATGATGTTTTTATTTAACATTTAACAGGAGGTATATTTTTATGACAGAGTTAGAAATGATTTCAAATGAAGTGTCCCATTGTTTTAAAATTGGAACCTCTAAAAAACAAACAAAGTACCCCCAAGAAGGTTTTCAGCAAGCAATTACCTTCTCATAAATATGATGATACCTCTTCACCCCTTCACTTAAACCCAAATGTTTTTGCAAGACGAATTCTCTTGATTTTGTATATTCGTATGAGTTCGGATCAATCCTTCTAATATGATTAAACCCATTAATGTATTCTAATTCGTCAAAATTTTTAATGACATATCCGATATCTTTAGAAATGAGAAACGTATTATCTCCGATATCGTTGCATACAATAGGAATTTTAGCAAAAATAAATTCACCATTTTTGATCGGACTAGATGCTATCTTTGAAAATATATTTTTGATAAAAGCAATGCCATAATCAACTGCTTGAATATAGCTCATGACTTCGTGACCACTTACTCGCATAACTGCAAAATCTTGAGGTGATACGCCATATTCTGACATTAACGTAGTAACCTTTTCTTCCAAATCATTTACCAATAAAAGGAAAAAAGAATTTTTCTCTTCATTTGTTTTAATAACTTTAAAAAATTCAATCATTTTATCAAGAGGATACCAAGTCCCAACAGAACCAATATAAATAAATATCTTTTTTTCTATAAGATTGTTCTCAAATTTTTTAAATAAAATTTTCCTTAGATCTTTTTTGCTGACATCAACAGAGTGAGCAGTCCTCTTAAATCTAAGTTCATCTACACAACAAGGGATAGTAGTAATTTTTTTCAAATTATATTTTTTTTCTAAATAATTTTTCCCTGCATGTGTAAGTATAACAATATGATCCGAGTAAAATAGTAATCTCTTCTCAAAAAATTTAACTATCTTGTAAATTGGTTTCTTCTTATCCCAATGACCAATATCTGCATACTCATCGGGAAGAAATCCTCTCATATCAAATACAACTTTGATAGATTTATGAAATAGTAACATTTTTATGATAAGTCCGATTAGTGTAGGTAGATAACTTCTACAATGAATAATTTTTATTTCATTTTTTATACAAAGAAAAAATCCCCAAAAAAGACCACAAAAAATATCATAAATTTTACTAACAACTCCAAAACGATATGTGTATCGAAGAAATTTCCAATATCTTATATAATCAAATCCACTCTTTGGTTTATGATCCTCTTTTTCAAAAGAAATAACAAAAAAAACATTACCTTTATTTTTTAATTCTCTTATGTATGGAAGTATTTGAGATTGCCCCAGATGAGATAGTAATCCATTATAAGTTATGTAGAGAACATTAATTTCTTTCATTCTATTATTATCTATCTTATCCCTCTAATTATATATAGTCCTCTTTCTCTGGATAATTCCCAATGAGAGAGGTTCAATTCCTTACACCATTTTCTTAATTTAGTTGCAGTTTGAGGATACTCATAGGTAGGCGAGAGCCAATCAAACGTATCTAGTATGGCCCATTCAAGCCACATATTTTCATCCTTTAATTTTAGATTCGACCTCCAGTTTGCTACAGGTACTATCCTGGCCAAATATTGTCCAATCATAGGAACTTTATGTAGAAATGTTGAGACGGGGAATAGCTTAGGAACATACCATCTTACAAACTGATATAGTTTTTCAGGTTTCATCCTCTTAGTAAATGGTCTCATTATGTGTCGAGGATGGAAGTAACTGTAAGGAGCTGCATATACATCGATACAAAATTTTCCACCCTTTTTAATATATTTAAATAGTGTTTTAAAAGATTTTTCAACATCTGGAGTATGCTGAATTACTCCTAAGCAAAGTAATCGATCAAAACTCTCTTCTTTAAATGGCATCTCATAGATCGATGCTTGCAATAATAGCAAATTATCAAACTCATAATTATTGCAGTAATTGGCCTCAACAGAGCTGGAGTAATCAAATGAAACAACATTGGCACGAGATTCACAGAGAGGTCCAGTAAATCTTCCTGCACCTGATCCACACTCCAAAACTAACTCTCCGTTAAGTTCGTTCAGATCCCATTTTGATTCACTAACTAATCGATCTTTACTAATGCTTAATCCACTGTACTTATCAATTTGTGTTTTAATATGATAATTCCATTGCAGTCCAAAAGAATTAGCGTAATTTTCACTTGGTACAAATCTTAAAATTGAGTTGATAAAAGGAAATTCTTTACTACAGGTGGAGCATTTGCAATTTTTGGTACTTATCTCTGTTTCATTTTTCTCACTTTTTTCATTTTTATCATTGTCACTATCTTTAAAACTTAAATATAAAAGATCTCCTTCACAGTTAGGACAAACAATAATATTTTGATCTATATATTTTGTTGTTTTTGATATTAATTTTTTAGAGTCTGTGTCATCAAAATATTTTTTTATTGGCAAAACTTTAGCAAATTTGTCTTCCAATAAGTAATTATCTGGCCATAAACCCATTATATCCTGGTAAAAACATATTATTGTCTTATATATTTTTTTATTATCAAATTTTAGTTGTACTTTTTTTTGTCCCTCCAATCCCATTTTAAGTTGCAGTTCTTTGCTATCAATCAAAGTCTCCAAACATCTTCTCCACTCTTTTTCCCCAAAAGCAAAAAAACCATTAACTTCATGATCTACTATCTCAACATTTATTCCAAGAGGTGATGTAACAACAGGAATCCCTACTCCAAAATATTGAATCAATTTAAAGCCACATTTAGCACGGGCCCAGTCATCATCAAAAAGAGGCATGATGCCAATATCACATTTAGCAAGATGGTATAGGTAAGTCGACACATTCCATTTTATAAACTCAATATTTAAGGTTGGATTTTCAGTGAAATTATGGGGTGGAGAATTAGATATTATCACCAATTTGTATTTATTCTTTGTCTCTAATTTTTCAAAATAATTAAGTACTTTCTCTAAGTATGCCATCGTTGTTGATGAACCAATCCAAACAATAGACACAACCTTGTTTTGTTCTTTTATAGTTTTTGTTTTTTGATAAGCGGATTCATATTCATCAAAAGAAATAGTCGTGTTTATAACTGTTATTTTATCTGGATTACAATAACGACTCGCCATCTGCTTTAAGTAATTATTCCCAACAATAATCCCATCGGATATTTCAAGTAGTTTAAAATACTTTGTTTGAGGTAAAACGGTTTGCTCAATAAGATCATCAAATTCAAAAATAATTTTTTTGCCAAACTTTTTTAGCAATTTTAAATAAAGTGTAATATCCGCTCGAGGCAAAATATCTCTTTCGATAACAATAAGATCATAAAAGGGAAGGCAAAAAACAACTACAAGTAATCTTTTTAAAAAGCAAAAAAAATAATATACGCTCAGTAATGGCAAAAATAGTTTGCTCGTTTTTCTAGACACTAGCCATTTGATGTAAAATTCACCAAAAAAATTAGAATATGAAAAACAAATTCCCATTTGTTTATAAAATGGAAACATATTATAGTAACGGTATCTTGAAGACGGACCGCTCATAGAATAACTTAGTAAAAAAAATATCCTCATATCCACTCTTTACTATAATAACATGTTATTTTGCCAGTATTTTTTCGGATTCTCCATTGGACTATTTGTCAGAGATTTCGTGTCGAAATTAATTCAAAATTATAAAATCTAAATCCGATTTTCCACAATTATCTTATATCCTTTTCCAGTTAATTCCTTTAACAATCCTGAATCTTCCACATCTTCAAGTGAAATAACATTTTTCACTCCGCTCTTATTCAACATATTGTACAACTCCGTACTATCCCTGATAACATCAATTCCTTGTAATGATTCATTATGAATTTTAGATAAGCGATACACATTTGATATTTTTGGTAGTGAAGAAAAAGAGGGCAGTGATGTTGAGGATAAAGAAAAAGAAGAAGATGATGACGACGACGACGACGATGATGGTGCTGATGCAGTTGCCGACGAAAATGTTGTCGAATTATAAGCAAAGGATTCATTTTGAAAGTTGCTTCTACTAATATTATTACTATTTTCCTCAGTACAAAATACCGCAAGCGGCTTATAGTGTCGTTCATTTCTCATCTTTAATCGTTTAATTAATAGATCCAATTTATCTTTATCATGGCCATAAAGGACTACAGGAGTAAAGTCATGTCGATGTTGGAATACATATTCATTGAATGCACGAATTCCTAAACGGACTCCACCCAAAAGCATTACTGTAAAACAAAGATCAAGAACCAAAACTGCCCGAGAAAAATTTTCAAAATGATAGGTCAAAGTCACATAAGCAATCAATATAAAAAAACTGATTAGCGATGATTTTAATAGATTCAAAAGATCAGCAATTCCTACATACTTCCATTGCCCTCGGTAATATCCTTGCCAAAACAGCACAGCTATTTTTACAGTAATAAAAATTATTACTATATCTAAAAACTGATTTGTATAGTAAGTATCAAAACTATTTTCGAAACGAAGATTGTAGGCAAAAAATAGGCTCATAAAGAGTAAAATAATATCGCCGGTAACCTCAGCAAATCTACGTTTATAAACGACAAAAAAATCAAAATTAAAAAAACTCTCCCCTTTTGTTAGGTTTCTAAATTTATTAAATAATAGTTTCGATGATGAAATCAAAAAATTTGGCATAGGAACAGTTGCAGGAACATTGTAAACATTTATTTGTGAGAGAAAGATTCCAATTACTGAAAAAGCAATAATAATAAATGGAAATAGCGCAAGAGAAAGGTATTGGCCAAAATTGTGGAGAACAAAGAGAGTTGTAATTCCAATTCCAAATCCTAAGATTATTAATATATTTACCGCTCGCTTTTCACTAAGCCCTATTGCCACTAAACGGTGCGAGAGATGATCTTTTCCTCCATCAGTAATTTTGCGTCCATGAAATTTTCTCATGATAGAGACATATGTTGTATCAAATATTGGTATCGCTAAAATCATAATAGGAAAAAAGAGAGTTATAAAAAGATTTGAAATATCCTTCCAGGTACCAATAATAGCAAGTCCTGCTAAAAAGAATCCAATAAACTGGCTCCCACAATCACCCATGAAAACTTTTGCAGGATTTTTATTAAGTGGCCAAAATCCAGCAAGAGAGCTTGCAAAAATAATTGCAACAAACATTACAGTAAAATTATGTTGAAAAAATGAGTGAACAATAATTATAGCGGCAGCGGTAATTGCAACTCCTGAAGAAAGTCCGTCCATGTTATCAAGAAGATTAAAAGCATTACTAATTCCCAAAAACCAAATCATCGTTATAAAAAAAGAAAAAATGGGTGATGATTCAAAGTAGGTAACTATTAAACCAAAGTAAGTGGCCACAGCAACAGAAAGTAATTGTCCAAGCAATTTATAGTGAGGTTTTAATTTATATATGTCATCTATTAAACCAAATAGAAAAATTATAAATGAACCAAATAAAAGACCTGCGTATGGTGACGCCCCTTTATTAAAAGATATAATTGAAGAAATTGGTGTCGATACAAATGATGTTGGTGCAAATTTAAGAAAACCAAATAGGAGTAGCGATGTAACTAATACAAAACCGGCCCCACCATAGAGTGCAGTTGGTTTTTTATGCCAGCGCGATTCACGAGGATAAGCAAGATAATCATAACGATGACAAATCTTAATTATAAGATGAGTAAGAAGATAGGTGGAAAGAAAAGCGCAAAATGAGAGGAGTATGGTAAAAATAATTGGCAAAAGTGCCTCAAAAAGATGATTATCCTTCACTACCTCCCCCTGTATAATATATGTAACTGTACTGTCTGTACCTTTTCATTTTTATTTATAAATGCGTTGATAGTTATAAAATACTTCAATTCATTTAAATATGCTATTTTTCATCTTAAATTTTTTAAAAAAAATTGCCTTAATATTAATATTAGGAATAGTATTTATAAAAATCTCGTTTTTAATATTAAAACTCATATCATTACTCATAAAGGTAAGTGAATGTTTGAAGGAAAATCAGTTTCTGTTGTTATCTCAACCTATAGAGAAAAAATGTCTATACGACAATGCGTTGATGATTTTTTTGCTACTGGAGTAGTTGATGAAGTTGTTGTTGTAGACAACAACTCTGAAGAAGGCACAGTAGATGAGATAAAAAAAACTAAGGCAGTGCTTATTCATGAAACCAATCAAGGTTATGGTTATGGTTATCAGACTGGTTTGAAGCATGCAAAAAGTGATTTGATTGTAATGTGCGAAGGAGATGGAACATTTTTAGCTGATGATATCTTAAAATTTTTAATTTATTCTAAAGAGGTTCAATTAGTTCAAGGATCAAGGACTTGTTCTACTATGATTTTGTCTGGCGCTAATATGGGTATAGCTTTAAAATATGGAAACTATCTTGTGGCCAAAATTGCAGAATTTTTATTTTTTTCTTCTGCTCCACACTTATCAGATTGTGGATGCACATATCGTCTCTTATCTAGAGAAGCATACGAACAAATCAAACCGTATTTTAGAGAAAATCACTCTGCTTTTGGATTTGAATTATCATTACTCGCTTTAAGGGCCGGCATATCAATGGTGGAAGTTCCGATTCGCTATCAAAAACGAATCGGGAAAAGTTCTGTAACAGGAAGTATGTATAAAACATTTACACTCGGTTCATATATGTTCTTTTTATGTTTCTATCATCTATTTCAAAACCTATTCACATATAACATCTCAAAGCATGTGGACAAACAGGTAAATAAACAGGTGGCCTACGAAAAATGAACAAACATCAACACCAGCATCAGAATCAGAATCTAGATCAACACCAACAATACTACTACACTACACGTTTCAGTTATGATCCAAAGAGAACAATTGTTTGGCAGGAGATTTGTTCCTACTTAAATAAACACTATATTGCGACTGATTCAAAGGTTTTAGAAATTGGTTGTGGCTATGGTGATTTTATTGGCAATATCGTTGCAAAAAAAAAGGATGCAATAGAAATTGAACCTTACTTTAAAAAGTTCATTGAAAAAGACTCTCAAGTAAAAATTCATGTTACTGATGCCTCTATTGCTCTCTCTGAATTTCCTGAAAATTCATTTGATGTAGTTTTTTGTAGCAACTACTTCGAACACCTGGAAATCGAACCCATTAAAGATCAACTCAAATATATTTCAAAAATATTAACCAAAAATGGTAGATTAATTGTAATTCAACCGAATTTTCAACTCTGCTGCAAAAATTATTTTGATGATTATACTCACAAAACAATTTTTTCACACACATCTTTTTCAGACTTATTACAATTGCATAATTTTTCTATTTATAAATGCTACAAAGGTTTCATTCCATTTTCGATGAAATCAAAATTCCCAATCATACGTATGTTCGTTAGATTTTATTTGAAAAGTATGATCAAACCGGCCGCTAAGCAATTTATGATTGTTGCCTCTGTCAACAAGTGAGTTATTTTTAAATGAGCAATTCAAATGATTTAAATAAAAAATCAAATACAAATTCAGATTCAAATCCAAATGTTGTCCTTTTTTATCCCCAACTTGGATGGATGGATACTTTCATTCTAGATTTACCATTGTCTTTAATTTATGTTGCCTTTGATTGTTATAAAAATGGTATCGAAGTTAGAATTGTTGATCAAAGAATCGAGAAAACCAATTGGAAAAAAGCTCTCTCCAATGCAATAGATGAAAACACCACGCTCGTTGGTTTTTCAGTTATGTCTGGAAATCCTATCTTAAATGCACTGGAAGCTACAAAATTTGTGAAGGAAAAATTCCCCTCAATCATTACGGTATGGGGAGGAATGCATGTCACGATTTGCCCAAAGGAAGTTATTGAGGATGTAAATATTGATTACATCATAAGAGGGTTGGCATCGAAATCGTTATACAAATTGATATGTTTTTTAACTAGTAAGACATTCAATAATTCAAATTCACTTGCGATCACCGAAATTGAAGGGCTAGGATATAAAATTGATAATAAAGTTCATATGAATGAAATGTCTACTACCACTGAATATCCTTCTCTAAATGAACTCAACTTCAGTGGAGTGACTCTAGATAATTACACCAGATTCAATTATAAAGATAAGGTTTATTCCCTATTCACCTCTTTTGGTTGTCCACATAAATGCCGTTTTTGTTTTGCTCCTATCTTTTGGAAAGATATTAAAGGGAAAAAGTGGTTTCCATACAAAGAAGATGAAGTTATTTCCCATATTGTATACATGATAAAAACACATAATATAGGTTATGTTTCTTTACTTGATGAGAATTTTTTCCTCGATCTTAAACGGGCCGAAAATATTTTGAGAGGTATTTTAAATGCTGGTGTTAAAGTCTCTTGGGGTATAAGAGGTGCGAGGGTCGATGATTTGGCACGAATGAGTGATGAGATGTTAGCACTCTTAGAAGAGATTGGAGTTAGACAAATTATGATTGGGGCCGAGTCTGGTTCCGATCGAATGTTACAGTTGATGAAAAAGGGAATTACGGTAGATCAAATTATATTAGCAAATAAAAAATTGAGTCATTTTCCATCTATTAACCCCTCTTATAATTTTCTTTCAGGATTGCCTGATGAAAATAGCGAAGACATATACAAGACAGCTAAACTGGCAGATCAATTAATAAGAGACAATCCAAACGCTAGTTTCTCTGGTCTTAATCAATTAATTCCTTTTCCGGGTTCTGAGTTGTATGACAGATGTATTGAACTCGGACATATACCTCCAAAAAATTTAAGTGATTGGGGGAAAGTTGATACTCATTACAACAAAGGCAAAACACCTTGGATTGATAAAAAAACAAAAAACACCTTGCAATCAGTTCAAGCTGCTTTAATGTTTATTGACAAAAAAATCGCAAGAGAATTAATTATTAGTAGCAATAGTAATAACAATAGTAGTAGTAGTAATAGTTCATCAAAAGTTGCTCTATCCAAAAAATTTATCTATGCCTCAATTATTTTGGCAGGAAAATTATATCGACCATTTGCTCTATTTCGAGTACGCCATAGTTTTTTTAAATTTCCAGTAGATTACTTTTTCATAAAACTTGGTGTTACTGCTATGGAAACATTTTCTAAATCAACTTCTCGAAAATAAAATAAAAAGAAAAATGAATCATTTACTTAAAAAAACAATTATCAAAAAAATAATTCCAACGTTTTTAATTTTATACTCACTATTTCACATATACTCCACAGGAATAAAAACAGCACTTCAGTTAAAAGATGGAGGCGACTTTGCTGTAGCATACCCTAGTTGGCTTGCATTTAATGTTAATCCTATGCAGGTTTGGCACAATAGTGGGAGTTGGATGGGATATATTAACTCTACAAATGATAAAACCATCCTCGATAATATAGACATAGCAACAAATCCTGTTTTATCTTTTCTTAAAGAAGCTTATCCAAGTGTAATGTCAAAAACTCATGATCCAAATGTCTTGAATCTAAAAAATAAAAATTGGCATAATGGACCGGTTATGCATTTTGTGACTTACCCACTTCTCTTTTTTAAAACATATATGGATGCTTTTAGAGTTTGGTTTGTAGTTTGCTTTTCATTTCTCATCTTATCGTTTTATCTATGGTACAAACTCTTATTTATTGAGGAAAAATTACACTCCTATATTAATTTCTCACTTTGTTTTTTTATATGGTTTAATTTTTTTCCACTCTATGAAGCCATCATACTTAGAGTAATTGATATCTTTCAATTCCTAATGCTAACACTTTTTTTCTATTATTTTAAGAAGGAAAAACCTCTTCAATCAGGTATAACTCTAGGAATAGCAGCATTAACAAAATTTACTCCGCTAATTTTTATACCGTATTTAATAGTAAAAAAGAAATTTAAACTCTTCTTCTCTGCACTTGCTACAATTGCAATTATAGCTATATTTACTCAATTTTTTTTAGGATGGGAAAACAGTTATCTTCTTAAAATTTTAAAAGGAGTTGGCGCTGGAATAACTTTTTATGAGAGTCAATCTATCTCATCATGGAGTTCGCGCTTGTTTTCGGAAATCACTTTAGATATTAATAATCCGGCAGCTGTTGCTATTCCTAAAGTATTGTATCCAAAGCTAGCAGAATATTTATCAAAAGCTGTCACTTTTTCAATCGTCATATTTTATGGAATTATTTTTTTATACAATAGAAAATCCAATAAATATTCATATGAAATTTCACTCCTTCTTATTTTTATGATCATACTGCCCCAGTGGAATCATCCTTGTTACTTTATTGCAATCCTCCCTCCTTTTCTTATACTGTTACAAAATTTTGTAAAGGATTTTCACAATTTTCACAATGTGAAGAAATTTGCAAAGGTTCAGTTAAGTTTATTTTTAGTATCTTTCTTGTTATTAGGAGTTGTTTTCCCTATGAGTTTCTTTCAACAAATGCTAAACAGATATTCCATTTCTTATATTGGTTTCTACCAATCATATTCAATACCAGTATATGGATATATGCTTTTAATTGGACTTCTTACATTTAAATATTTAAAAAAAACGGAAAACACATAATATGCTAAAAATATCTATTCATAAATTTATTATTGTCTTATTATTAGTTTTGTTATTTGTTTTGTTATTTATTCTTCCTACTGCTTACTCAAAAACCTCCTACAACTTATATGTCAGACCATTTTGCTCCAACTCAATCCATGCGATGAATGAGTTATCAGCTTTTTATAAAAAAATGGGAGAAGAAAAAGTAGCTCTAAATATACACTACCTTGGAAAGATAGATATAAATGAAAATCTAATCACTGTCGGTGGCGAAAAAGAGTTGCAAGAAACTCTAAAGCAAATCTGTATTAAAATTCAAGATAAACAACTTCAAAATGATATTTCAAGTTGCATTAACGGGTCAATGGCAAAAAAGATTGCTTTTGAAGATTTTTTAACATCAACAAAATTTAATAAGTTTTATTCACCAATTTTAGTTATCAATGACAAAATATATGAAGGGGAGATTTCACAAGAAAAATTATTACGATCTTGGTGTAACAATGATAAAAGCAGCAACAATTTTTCAGACTGCAATAACATAACAGAGTGTAGCGACTACACAGATTGTTTTATGAAGGAAAACAAATGGAACACACAAACAAGATATTCCTGTCTTAACAATCATTGCGCTAAAAGCGATGTAGTAAAAGTGAATGTCGATATTTTTACGGATAGTAGATGCCAATCAAATAGTTGCAAAGATCTTCATATTCTCATCTCTATGTTCAAAGAAGATCCTTTCATTAAATTTAATATTAACACATACGATGTAGTGGCCAATAGTGAAAAATTAACGACTAATATGGTTATTAATAGTTTTCCCACTATTATTTTTGATGCTGCCATCGAAAAAACCGAATTATTTCAAAGAATGAAGAAAAAATTTATTAAAAATAAAAACTTTTACGTTTTGCAATTTATATAGATAATATGTAATTGTAACCTTAATAGTAACCGTAACGAATTGAAGGTCTACAATGTCAAAAATACTCGGAATATCTGCTTACTACCACGATAGTGCCGCGGCCCTGGTTATTGATGGCGAAATTATTGCTGCCGCTCAAGAAGAGAGATTCACTAGGAAAAAACAAGATCATCGCTTCCCCTCTAATGCCTCTGCTTATTGTTTAAAGGAAGCAAAATTAAGCGCCAAAGATTTGGACTACGTAGTGTTTTACGATCGTCCACTTTTGAAATTTGAGCGCTTACTAGAAACATATCTTCGATTTGCTCCAAAGGGAATATCTTCATTCTTGCAAGCAATGCCTATCTGGATAAAAAACAAATTGTGGATTCCTCAGACCATACAAAAAGAGTTGGGTTACGATGGAGAGGTGTTGTTTTGTGATCACCACGAGTCTCATGCGGCATCTGCATTCTTTCCATCTCCATATGAGGAAGCTGGAATTCTTACGCTAGATGGAGTGGGTGAGTGGACGACAACTTCAATATCAAAGGGTTCAAAAAATAATATAGATTTCTTATCCGAGATAAAATTTCCACATTCACTTGGGCTCCTTTACTCTGCATTCACTTATTACACTGGATTTAAAGTTAATAGTGGTGAGTATAAATTAATGGGGCTTGCTCCATATGGTGAAGCAAAATATGTTAAGTCAATTAAAGATCATATTGTCGATATAAAAGATGATGGTTCATTTAGATTGAACATGGATTATTTTAATTATTGTGTTGGTTTCAAAATGACCAACAGCAAGTTTGATAAATTATTTGGAGGTCCAGCAAGGAAAGCTGAATCTAAGCTAACTCAGAGGGAAATGGATCTTGCAAAGAGTATTCAAGTTGTAACTGAAGAGATAATGCTTAAATTGGCCCGGACGACAAAAAAGATGACCGACACGGAGAATTTGTGTCTGGCGGGCGGAGTTGCTTTAAATTGTGTTGGTAATGGTAAAATTATCAATGAAAAAATATTTAAAAATGTTTGGATTCAACCTGCCAGTGGAGATGCGGGCGGCGCCCTGGGAGCAGCACTTGCAATACACTATCACTTTGAAAAAAATGCGAGAACCTTATTAGCAAAAAATGAAGATAATAAAAAAAATACAAGAGACTTTCAGAAGGGTAGTTACTTAGGCCCAGCTTTCACTAACGAAGAAATACATTCTTTCTTAGATAAAAATAAGTTACCTAGTACACATCATGAGAGTGAAGATGAACTATGTGAAAAAGTAGCAGATTTGCTTGGTAAGGAAAAGGTTGTTGGATGGTTTCATGGCCGCATGGAATTTGGACCGCGGGCACTAGGTGCAAGAAGTATTTTAGGAGATGCCCGCTCACAATCAATGCAAAAAAATCTTAATGTAGCAATTAAATTTCGTGAATCATTTCGTCCATTCGCTCCAAGTGTTGCGGCCGACCGGGCACATGAATACTTTCAATTTCCAGAGGGACAAGAGAGTCCATACATGCTAGTCACTACCCCTGTAAGAGAGGATATCAGAATCCCAATGACAGAAGAGCAGAAAAAATTATTTGGAATTGATAAATTAAATATTCCACGTTCGACTTTGCCAGCAATTACTCATATTGATTATTCTGCAAGATTGCAGACTGTAAATAAAATCGATAATCCAAGATACTATAAGCTTCTTGATAAGTTTCACCAAAAGACTAACTTTGCAATTTTTGTCAACACTTCATTTAATGTAAGAGGAGAACCTATCGTTTGTACGCCAGAGGATGCTTACAAATGCTTTATGCGCACAAACATGGATTATTTGGTTTTAGAAAATTTCATCTTAGATAAAAAAAGTCAGCCGACGTTTAATGAGACTATTAATTGGAAAGAAGAATTTGCTTTAGACTAAAAATATAAAGGACAAAAAAAATGAGTACTACAAATACTGCAAATTCCCTGAGTTTGGGCCCAACTAAAAAAGAGGTTAGAAAATTCGGTTATCTATTTTCTTTTATCTTTTTTATCATCATTTCTATGAACTATTATTCAACTAATATGATCTCCACTTTTACCTATGCATTTGGAGGAATCTGTATTCTTTTTTTCTTTATGGCCACAGTAACTCCTTCACAATTAAAACCCGTTTATAAAACTTGGATGCTTTTTGGAAAAGCTCTCGGTTGGGTAAATATGAACATTATTTTAATATTAATTTTCTATATTATCTTTACGCCAATTGGTTTAATCTTTCGAATCTTTCGAGATGATACTTTAAGTTTAAAATATGATCGAAATGCTCCTTCATATCTTTCAAAAATGTCTATAAGTAGATTATACAAAAAGCAATTTTAGAAAATTTTAGGAAATTTTAAGAAAATTTAGGAATAGGAGTTTAACCTATGAGTTCTGGAAAAATGACATTAGTAAGAGAATTTTGGGATTTTTTAAAAGTTAGAAAAAAATTATGGCTTTTCCCAATTGTTTTCACACTCTTACTTCTTGGTATGTTGATTGTATTTGCAGAGGGAAGTGCAGTTGCTCCTTTCATATACACTCTTTTTTAATTTTAAGCAAAACAAGTGAGTAAGAGTACGTTAAAGATATCTAGAATTATCGCTCGACTTAATGTTGGCGGTCCGGCCAAGCATTGTATTTGGTTGCTAGGACTTGATAAAATATCATACAATTCACAGCTATTATGTGGACAAGTTGAAGAATACGAAAATGAACTCTCTATTGATTCTATTAATTCCGTTGACAACTTTGACAAAGTTGACAAATTTGATAAAAGCAAAATACGATTTGTACGCGGACTTAAACGCACTATTGGAATTAGTGATTTAATCGTATTCTCATCCATACTTCATAATCTTTTTCTCTTTAAACCAGATATTGTACACACTCACACATCTAAAGCTGGTCTTCATGGTAGAGCGGCCGCACTTATATACAATTTCATTCGAACAATCACACTAAAACGTAGGGCCAAAGTTGTTCATACTTTTCATGGCCATACATTTCATGGATATTTTCCACCTTGGAAAGAGATGCTCTTTCGGAATATAGAAAAATTTCTCGGTCGATTTTGTACCGATAGAATTATTGTTATCTCATCTCAACAGTATAAAGAAATTTGTGAACACTATCGAATTGCTCCTCACAAGTCATTTCGAATAGTCCCATTAGGTCTTGATACTGAGTTATTTTCGCAAGAGAAATTGTCCAAACATAGAGGGGAATTTCGGAAAGAATTTAATATTCCAACTTCATGGAAGATTGTAGCACTAGTTTCTAGAGTAGCGGCCATCAAGAATCATCAGATGTTTGTAAACATTTGCGATCAATATATAAAAAAATATGATAATAATATTTGCTTTGCTATCGTCGGCGGCGGTGATCACAACATAATTGAAAATCTTAAAAATTTGATTAAGGAAAAGAAATTAGAAAAACATATTTTGTTTTGCGGGAATCGCTCAGATCTTGCAAGAGTTTATTCAGATCTTGATTGTATGGCCTTAACCTCTTTTAATGAAGGAACTCCTCTTTCATTGCTAGAGGCTTTTGCTGCAAAAATTCCTTGTATCTCAACTCGAGTGGGAGGAATTCCTGATATCTTTGGAGAAAAAAAATTAGATGGTATAGAAAGTATAAAGAGTATGGAGAGTATACGGGGAATTTCTATAAACGACTTCGACATTAATCAATATACCGATGAACTACATAAATTACTGACAGATAGTGTTCACAAAAAAATGATAATTGATTCTGCTTATAAGTATGTAATTAGTAATCATTCAGTCGAGTCGTTACTTAATAATGTGAATAACGTATATCAAGAACTGTATCATTAGATCGATGTGAAGATGGAGAATACAGATATGAATAAAAATAATTTAGAAAAAGATACATTACAGTATAAACGAGGTGGACTACAAAAAGATACTTATCACATGAGTGATACATCAACTTGGAGTTGCCCATTATGCAAAGATGAATCATCATCTAAACATCATGATCAACTGTTAAAAACAGAACGAGGAGCACTTGGCGTTGTTAAATGTAAGAAATGCTCTTTGATTAGAATTAATCCACGTCTCACAAATCCAGATGCTGTCTACCACGGAAAGGAAAAAGATTACCTCGAAGAGTTTAGATTAATTATTGATGGTAAAAAAGAACATCACCGAGACCGCAATTATCTTGAAGATTTGAATACGATCGCAAAATATAAACCAGACCAAAACCCTGCTGAATTTCTTGATATTGGTACAAACACTGGAAGTTTTCTAAGACTTGCACGAAATAGAAAATGGAATTTAACAGGAGTTGAACCATCAAAGAGTTTAAGCAACCTGGCCCAAGAATGGTGGGGATTAAATATCATTAATAGTTTTCTTGAAGATGCAAAACTACCAACGCTTCATTATGATATAGTTACTATGACTGATGTCTTCGAACATATAGTCAATCCAAATGAATTATTACAAGAAGTTCATCGAATAATGAAAAAAGATGGAATCTTATTTATTAAAGTTCCAAATGGTAAATATAATGTTTTTAAATACAATGTAAGAAAAAAATTACTAGGAAGAGGTGGAAGTGGTAGTGATGCTACTTCCGATGACTTCGATGCTTATGAACATGTTTGCCACTATACAGATAAAACACTCACGAAGATGTTAAGAAAAAACAACTTTAAAATCCTAGAAACAAAAATTGCTCTACCTGTTCAGATACCAATGTGGCATAAATATGTTGGACAATATTACCAATACAAACAACCCTTCTTTCTTGATTGGAAAGGACAAATCGGACGAACATCCCTATATCACGCATCTAAAATTGAACGCTTAATACGAGGAGGAAGCATCGGTCATCTTGCTCCTAATATTATTTGTATCGCCCGCCCGACCTAATACTAAAGGTTAACTAGAGTTTATTCAATATAGAAGTAGAAGTAGAAGTAGAAATATGATTTGCTAAACCATTATTTACTAGACCATTTCTGGTATCCAGAATAATTTTTGAATTTTCAACAATAGAAGAGTAATCAAAGATCGAATGATCTACTAGCAAGACAGTGCAATCGAACGTTTGAATTATCTTATGAGAAATCTCTATTGAATCAACGCTAATAAAATTTGAGGACTCAGAATCACCACCTACCTCAACCTCATGTCCATGGCCTTGGCCCTCACCTTTGGTATAGTAATTAAAACTCGGCACATGTGGATCATGATAATAAACATCTGCTTTATATTCTTCTCTCAAAATTTTATATATCTCTAATCCTGGAGACTCTCGAACATCATCAATATCTTTTTTATAACTCATTCCAAGTAACAAAACCTTCGCTCCATTCAAACACTTTTTGTGTTCATTCATTATTCGATGGAGTTTGTTAACTGTAAATCGAGGCATGTTTCCATTTATGTCAGAAGCCAATTCTATAAAGCGATTATAAAAATCATAGCTCTTTGCTTTCCATGAAAGATAAAGTGGGTCAAGCGGAATACAGTGGCCACCAATTCCAGGTCCTGGATAAAAAGGCATAAATCCAAATGGTTTTGTTTTGGCCGCATCTATTACTCTCCAAACATCAATACCCATTCGATCACACATTAATAATAATTCATTCACCAAAGCTATATTTACGGCCCTAAAAGTGTTCTCTAACAACTTGACCATCTCTGCTTCTTCAGAGGAACCAACTGGAACAATTGTTTCGATAACATTAGAGTAAAGTGATGTAACTACCTCTGTGCATCTCTTAGTTATCCCGCCAATTACCTTTGGAGTATTCTTGGTATGATATTTAGGATTTCCTGGATCAACTCTCTCCGGAGAGAATGCCACGAAAATATTTTCACCTGCCTCAAGATATTTATATTCTAAACGTAAACGATCATAAATCAATTCACGAGTTGTTCCTGGATACGTTGTACTCTCAAGAATAATCGCATAGTTTTCACGATCACGAAGAATTGGAAGTAAACTATCCATTGCAGAGACGATACAAGAGATGTCTGGATCTTTGGTTTTTCGTAGTGGAGTAGGAACAGTAATACTTATTGTATCAGCATTTTTTAGAATTTCATAATTAGAGGATATCTGTAAGTTTCCTCTGTTAATGACAAACTCATAAACATCGCAGCTTTTCACATCAAGAATATACGACTCTCCTCTCTTTAGTTGTTCAATTTTAGATTCTGATATATCAACTCCAAGAACTTGATAACCAGCTTTTGCAAATTCAATAGCGAGAGGAAGACCAACATATCCCAAACCAACTATTCCAACTTTAGTTTCTTTAGTCTTAATTTTTTCTAAAAATTTTATATCCAAAACTAAATCCCTCCAACAGCAAAAAAAGAAGAATCATGAATCTAGGCAAGGTAATGCACGAGAATATTATAACTAATCATAACCAACTATACATAAATACATATACAAAGATAATATCGATTAGTTTATTCCTAATTGAACAAAAAAGTAAAGATTCTAACCTGAATAATCGCAAAAAAGATCTGTAAAAAATTAGTAAGATCAGAGTATGCTGTAGTTAAGATTAGTTAATATTAGTTAATATTAATGGAACAAATTTTTCTAGAGGGGGAAAAATGGTTATGGTCAAAGCCAGCAAAGAATTAAAAATGGTAATGCCAGTTTACAATGAGGAAGGCGCTGTAGGCGAAGTTATAAAAAAATGGGCGCAAAAATTTCAGGAATTAAAAATTAACTACGAGATTCATGTGTATAATGATGGATCAAAAGATAATACCGCTAAAATATTAGACCTAATAAAAATAAATAATCCCAATATAAATTTAGTTATTCATAATAAAATTAACAGTGGCCATGGGCCAACAATCTTGCTCGGATATAGAGAATGCTCTTGCGGTCAAAACAGCAGTAACAGCAGTGATGCGGCCACGGTCGCGGCCACTTGGATCTTTCAAACTGATTCCGACGATGAAACCTCTCCTGAAGATTTTATAAAGTTGTGGGATAAGCGAGACAATTTTGATTTTCTTATTGGGATAAGAAGCGGAGATGCCACTTCAAAGAGACCTCTGGCCAGAAAAATTATTAGTTTTGTTTCTAGAATTTCAGTCTGGTTTTTCTATGGCCAAGGTGTTAGCGATATTAACACTCCATTTCGACTTATGCGAATTGAAAAATTTAAAGATTATTATAAACTAATTCCAGAAGATACTTTCGCTCCAAATGTTATTTTATCTGGCATCGCTTGCCTAAAGAAATTTAGAATATTTGAAACCAATATCACCACTCAAAATCGCAAAACTGGAGAAGTCTCTATAAAAAAATGGAAGCTTCTTAAAGCATCATGCAAATCATTTTGGCAAACTATAAAATTTAGATTCACATTTATATTTGGATCCAGATTTAACTACTCTAAAGATTATAATTAAGGTTGCAAAAAATTGTTAATTTTATCTAGATCGAATCCCTCTTCGTGTATTAACAAAGTCCACTTCTTGTTATTTTTTCCTTGCTTATAGATTGCCCAATGAGGGGCGGCCACTACTTTCAAATCTTTGATGTATTCACCACTTTTATCGTGTAGTACAGGCAAAGCGATTTTATTTTTCTTTATATAATGCTTGGCCCGATCGATATCTTCATCAATATTAACAGTTATTACGGCCAAATCTTTTCTTTGATTCATTTCAATTAAAGTACTTTGTAACTTATCCTTACAGCTTACACACCATGTGGCCCAAAAATAAATCAACTCTTTATCTTTTGGATGATCAAATTGAATCTTGTGGTTCTCATTTATATCTTCCAAATTATTATTTGGATTAGGAAGTGCAAAAGCAGTTTGTAACAACACTATTATCGTGATCATTATCGTTGTCGCTATCGTTGTTAAGATCTTTAATCCTTTTTCTGTAATCACTCTCTCATCTCCTACTCGTGAAGTAACACCCTCACTATCAAATTTATTAATTAAAAGTAAACAGGTCTTTCTATTACTATTTATTAGATCTCTAAATTCTGCAATGGTAACCCCAACCCCGTCTTTGTTTTTATTTTCTTTTTTCAATAAAAGATGTTGCAATAATCTTTTACGAATACGATCAACTCTTTCAGGTAGAATGTAATTGTCAGCATCATCTAATTGTATTAACTCCCCCTCCTTAACAAAAATCTCAAGAAGTTGTAATGCAATTTTTGCTTCCTTTATATCTAAACCTGCACTTTTTGTAAGTTCTGCTTCAAGTTCACTTTTGCTTACAACTTTACTATCAACTTTATCTATACACTTCTTTATTATACTTAAGATTCTTGTCTTTGATTCTAAATATGAAGGTAAAAATTTATTGGAAATAAAAGTAGCAACATTACCAACGGCCAGCACACTCTTGAAAATCAAATTTAATTTTAGCATCTCCTCTAAAAAACAGGGGAGAGCATTTTCTATGTTACGTTTTATTTCTGATGGTTGAAATAACAGCGTTGCCTCAATGTTCCTTGAAAATGCATTCGTCAATGCCACTATATCCATTCCTATACTCGTGCTATCAAGCAACGATAAGATTTTATTTTGCCACTTACTCTGAAGAGACTTAGAAAAAAAATAATACTCTTTTCCTGTATTCAACATGCATACATTGATCTCCTCTTCGATTTTGAAGTTGAAGTCGAAGTCGAAATCGTAATCAAAATCAAAGTCAAAGTCGCAAGGATTTACAAACATTATTTTCGCTAAGTTATTTATCGAAAGTGGCCATATATACTTTTCTACTTCATGTTCAACAACTTCAATAAAATTTCCCGAGACTCTTTTATTTAATAATTCTATTAATCGTGATGAATACTTTAGATGGCGTAGTGGATATGGATCTACCACTACTCCTCCACCTAAAGTACAAGTTCCAGAAACATGACGAATAATAAATGGATCTTGAAAAAAAATTATTATTTTTTTAAATAATTCTATCTGCGCCCAACACTCTTCATCTTCTCTATTGCTACTAGTACTGCTACTGCTGTTAGTGTTGCTATTTTTTTCAAGAAAACGGATTTTGCCCTCTACCTTTTGAGTTCTGAAAAAAAATGTAATCAAAGAATTATTTCTCAATGTTTTTTTATCTACAAAGTTTATAAAGCGCAATCTCACATCAATTAAAGATGTGCCAACTACATCCTTTCCTTCTTTATCTGTAAGTAGCATACCTCTAGCATATTCTGAGGGATGGAAATTTGTAATGTTTATTGAAACACGTTGATTTGCATACATCTGCTGTTTTTGAATATAGTGATTTTCTAAATATCTCGCCTGCACTGTTTTTGATATGGTTTTATTATTCTTATCAATTGCTATTAAGTGCAACTCCTGTCCTACTCTCACAGTGCCAGATAAAATTGTACCCGTAACAACACTCCCATGACCTTTAATGGAAAAAGCACGGTCTATATACATATGAAAGTGTTTTTTATTCTTAACCTTATTAACCTTATTTGGGATTAGTGATTGAAGTATGATTTGTTTTAATTTATCTATACTATCTTTATTTTTAATACTGACATTTACAATATCTAGAGCATCTGAAAATTCTCTCAATTGACTATTTAATAATTCCAGCTCATCTAATCTAACTAAATCTATTTTTGTGACTACAATTAATATCGATCTAATTCCTATCAATTTCAAGATCTGCAAATGTTCAATCGTTTGCGCTTTCACTCCTTCATTAGCGGCAACGACCAACAATCCTAAATCAACTCCAAAAACTCCTGCTAGCATGTTGTGAATAAAATCATGATGTCCTGGTAAATCAATAATTGCAACTCTGTCAAAAAAAGCAAAACCAGGATTAATCGTTATTCCTCTCAATTGTTCTTCTGGATGAGTATCACAATCAAAATCTGTTAATGCTTTCACTAAAGCAGTTTTACCATGATCAACATGACCTGCAGTACATATTATGAAATTCTTATTCTCCTCTTTATTCTCACCTTTATTTTCACTCTTATTTTTTATATCACTTTTTTTCATAGTTCTTCACAATGTTAGCAATAGTTTGTGAAATAATTTTTGCTACTTCAGGGATTGTACCCTCCTCCAATGCACGTGGATCAATAATTAGCTTCCCTGATTTTAAAATACCTAAAACAGGAGTTGGTGACATTAAAAGTGCTCTATATATTTCTTCATTCAACGAGCTGTTCAAACCTAATTTTAAATCTAATGTAACAGCATACCCAGGTAATTTTAATTCGGGTAAAGCTCCTCCACCAACCTGTCCATCATGTGGAACTATAGCTATAGTGCTGTTTATTTTTAAGAGTAGTGAGAGCATCTCTGCTTCTTCTAACAACTGATCTTTTGTTTTACTGAGTATTTTAAAGACTGGATTATTTTTCAACTGCCAAGAATCATTTAAATATTGAGCCAATACTATTTCTAAGCAAATAAGATCTAATTTTCCCGGGCGTATTGCACGCATCAGTGGTTCGTTTGCTAATTTTTCAATAAGTGCTTGCTTACCCAAGATAATGCCTGCTTGTGGCCCACCCAACAACTTA
This sequence comes from Oligoflexia bacterium, assembly GCA_015232355.1. Lineage (GTDB taxonomy): Bacteria > Bdellovibrionota > Bacteriovoracia > Bacteriovoracales > Bacteriovoracaceae > JADFZW01. The sequence continues at coordinate 98,335 of JADFZW010000009.1, read as the reverse complement.
TCTCCACTAAATGTAATTAAATCCACTCCACATTCTACAATCTCTTTTATTATTGGTTCATAAACATTTGCTTGTTTAAATATATTTTCCAATGCTTTTGGAATTCTTAATAATCCAGAACCAACATCATATACTGTTATAAGATTTTTCTTTTTTGCCAGCGCCACTAAATCAGCAATTAGTACTGATTCTGTAAATCCTTTTATCGTATAATTACTCGTGTGGGCCTTAAAAAGAATTTTTGTATTTGCTGTAATTGCTCGTTCAAAATCTGATAGGCGAGTTTTATTAGTAGTTCCCACCTCAACCATTTTTATTCCACTACTGCTCATAATATCAGGTAATCGAAAACTTCCACCAATTTCAATTAATTCTCCTCGACTAACGATAACCTCTGCTGATTCTGCGTGAGATAATGATTTTAAAATTAATATTAAAGCGGCGGCGGTATTATTTACAACCAATACATCTTCAGCGCCAACAATGTTTTTAAAATATTTTTTTAAGTGCTGTTGACGATCACCTCGACCAGCACTGCCTTCTGTTAAATCAAATTCCAAATTAACATATCCCGATGCCCGCAATTGTAGTTCTCTTAAAGTATTTTCACCGAGAGGAGCTCTCCCAATGTTAGTATGAAGAATAATTCCAGTGGCATTATGAATTTTTATAATCGATGGAGCATATGACTTTCTAGTTTGATCAACTATTTGTGAATAGATATTTTCTAGCTTAATTTTTTCCTTTGACTCTGCTGAATCTATATCTTTACCATTTTTATCAAGATCTTCTCGTAAGCTAGAGACTACTTTTCTTGTAATGTTTACAACTTGATCTCTTCCAAATTTCTCTATCAATTCTCTAATTATTTTTTGATTTAATAGATGTCCAATTGCAGGCAGGTCTTGTTTTTCGTTTTTGTGTTCGTATTCGTATTCGTATTCGCACACAATCGATATCTCATTTTAATTAATAATTATTACACGAAAGGTAACTTAAATTTTAATGTTACTTCTCCAGTCTCTTTATTAATGTTAATAGCATTTTCATTAGAGATCAATTCCTTTCCAGATACCATTTTCATTATTCCATTTAAAAACCCAACTGCTTGGTTAAGTGTATTTTGTATATCATCGGTGGAAATTGATCCCGCAGTTGAAGTAGAATTAGCATTGTTTGTATTGCTTGTATTGCTTGTATTGCTTGTATTACTAGAAATAGAATCCCTAGCTGTATCAGTATCAGTATCAGTATCAGTTTCAGTTTCAGTTTCAGCATCAGTAACAACATCAGAAGCGACCTTGGAAGCAACCTCGGAAGTGACATCAGAGGCAACCTCAGAAGAAAGATCAACATCAAGCTCACTGATAATCTATCTCATCTGCTGTAAAAATTGCGGTTATCCCTTGGCCTCAAAATCTACTTCACTTATTTCTAATTTCTCATCCAATACAGCATCAAAAAGAGATTGTTTTAATGCCAACATATCTTGGATTCGAGATTCAATACAATTAGTTCTTACAAGATTTATAACTGTTAATTTCTTTGCCTTCTGTCCAATTCGATTTATACGACCAACTCTTTGATTAATTTTAGCTGGATTCCAAGGAAGTTCAACATTAATTACTGTATCCGCCATTTGAAGGTTAAGACCAGTACCACCCGCATCTGTAGATAGAAAAATCGGACAATCAGGATTATCGGCAAAGTGACTAATCAATTCTCCACGCTTTTCAACCTTAACATCGCTATTTAAAATCACATATCCAATTTTATTTTGTTGTTTTATTTTACGACATTGCTCATATATTTTTATCACACTACATTCAGGAGTAACTATGGAACGTTATGTGATTTTTCATTTTAGGGCAATTTTAGAGTATATTTTAGGATATATCATGGAGTCTCGGCCAACATGCTCTTAACATTTTTTGATCTGCTTACATTATTTCATTGCTACATTACTATTGTATCTTTGTACAAAATTTATACAAATGAAAATTATCTAGACAATATTTCGGGAATCTCACCTATGCTAAAGAAGTGTTCTAAAATCTCTCTTTAATATCTTCTAACCATCTTTGCGGTGATAAATTACTACTCTTATGTATTACTCCCCCACCAACATTTCTATGTCCTCCTCCGATACCTCTAAATATCTCTCCTGCAGAAATTTCTGTATCAGTTGATAATCCATCTAATTGATAAAAATCCTCCGTCTCTTGAATCACTATCAATGTACCTTTAAATGTTGGGTATTCTTGTTTGATTCTTTCTTCTAATTCATAGATAAAACCAGAGACCACATAATTATCTTTCGGTTTAAAAAAAACTAAATTATGCTTATTAAATGATGATGATTGTTGCTGTTGCTGTTTTATTAAATTTAATCCCTCTAATAAAACACGTTGATAATCTTTTTCAAGCATTTCAGCAGTAGACTTAAGTAAGTCAGAAGATGCATATAAATCATATAATTGTTTTAACGAACATGCTTTTTCTAATATTGAGTAAAGCATACCTTGAATCTCTTTTGCTCCAGATGACCTTCCTGGCACCACCCCAATCTTTTTCACTTCCTTTAAGGCACCAAGGGTTTTGTATAACTTACCCATAATTGTGGCCAACCTTTCCTTCTCTTTATTTAATTCAAAATAATCTATAAAATGTTTGTAGTTATTATCCCCTATTAATCCTGAAACAGAAAATTCTGCCATATCATCTTCTAAATCTAATAAATGGGAACATAAAAAGGAGACAGAATATTTATCGGGATGCTCAAATCCAGAGTAGTAAGTATGAAAATCAGTTATCAAATTTGGCAAATTTTCATAACCATAGGGTTTGTGATGATCCAAGACTAGTAATGTTCGGCCCTTTTCAAGTGCATTTAATTGTTTGAAATTCTGAGGACTTAAATCCATAAAGAGTATTAGAGAAGGATTAATCGATATAATTTCTCTTTCTTCCTCTGTGGTAACACTTCTATCAGATGCATCTGAAAAATATGTAGCTTTTACTTTGTCCTTATAAGGACTTTTCATGAAGCTCTTTACTGAACACATGCCATCCATATCAGTGTGAGAAATCAAAACTATACTTGAATGACTATCTAAAATGCGCTTAAACTCATCCTTTTTAAATCCATTTAATTTCTTTCTTAAACTCATTTTTCCCCTTACTTCAATCTTCAATGTCAGATCTAAGAACTTTTGCAATCTCGAAAGTTACTGCAAAAAGAGTGCCTAAATGAATTAATTTGATTTAAGTTGAAGTGTTGAAAATGAGAATTGCTGATCTAAACGTAGATCTAATTACTATTTCTATTAGTTAGCACACGATGAAGGAAATGCTCTAAGTCTTCATTTTTAATTTCAATCACAAAAGTCTCATCATTTTTTTCCATCGGAATCATAAATTTCTCGGAAAAAATTTGAGAGTATAAAATTTTACTTAAACCCAAATAATCATCTTCTTCTAATTCTTTTGACCACCAAAATTCACGAATCTCAGGGCCCTTCATCTTAGCAAAGATTTTTTCTTCGTAAAAATTTTGTACTAATGGAATAGATAATTCATATGTCTTTTGTAGATCTTCATTTGTTTGACGAATAAGTGATGACATAATTGGTAGTTTGCTAATTTGTTCCAACACTTTCCTTCTCTCCTCTACACTACTACCAAGTGCTTTAAGTTGATCCTCTGTTAGTTTTTCAATTCTTGCTTCTACTCCATTATCACCACCCACAAACATTCTTCTAAATTGAGAGAATATTCCACTGAAAAAATCATTTAGAGTATTAAGTGGACGTTTTATCTCTTCTCTATTTCTGTCAGCATATTGAGATAATTCAATCGATTCAAGTTTTGCTTGTAATGCTACTAATGCCATCTCTGGGTGAATTTGATAAAAATAATTTACTGATATCCCTGGACCTGAAACACGAGTTGCAACCCATGAATCTGTTGCAGGAATTTTTCCATATGGGGCAATAATTAATTTTCTCATTAAAGCATCCCATCCTTGAGAAAAAAGTTTTCGTGCACCTTCAAATGCAACTGTAAGTGCTGAGAGTGTGGGATGTAAAACTGTAGCAGCAAGAGTTCCCATAGTCATAGGAACTGCGGCAGAAAAGATTACATCTTTGGTGTAGTTTAGAGCTGGAAACCAAACATGGGTGTACTCATAATTTTTCATTCTAGAATGTGAATAATAGTTAGCTGGAGAATCAAAATCATAAATGGTCATATTAAAACCCATTTGAAAAAGTGATGTCATTGGCGCCCAAACAACACTGGTTGCGGCCACACCACCTGATAAAGCAACATTTCCCATCGTTACTAATGGTTGTCCAACAGTGTATGCAATACTACCCAACACACCTTTGATACCATAATTCCAAATCATATTAAGCCAACGAGTAAGACCCTTATCTAATAAACCCGTATTAGGAGCATTTTCATAATCAGCACGAGCTTGATAAACATTCTCCCAAAGATTTTTTAGATTTTTATTTAAGGTCATAATTAAACTATTTTTATCATCGATAATTTCTCCAGTTTTTGGATCCATTATTTTCTTTCCATAAAAAGGATGCTCACTAAATAGTGCTCTCACTCCAAGTGGTCCATTCCATAAATTTTCAACTAGCATATAGTATAACGTGTTTACGATATAAGAGTGAGTTCGTGAATTGGTCATTCTTAATCGCCAAAGAGGTGAATCAGTAGAAATTGTGTTGGTGTTGTAATATGAAGGATAGTAGCGAACTTCGCCATTTTCAACAATTTCTTTTTTAATCCAATTTTCTGATTTCCATATTCTGTTTGCAAATTCAAAATTTTTAGCGGCAATCTCTTCTTCGCTAAGACCTGCTCGAATAGTTGTTTCCTGCTCTTTCATGAACTCAATATTTCTTTCAAAGATAAATGCCTCTTGATTAAGTTTAGCTTCTCTTAGTGCTTTTGGAATTTGCGCTAAGTGATCCCAACGAATTTGACGGTAATATTTTTGAGTTTCGGCCTCTACTGAACTTGAAAGCCATCTTGGAATTTTAGAACGAATTGGATAATTGTTTCTCAAATCTGTAGTTGTTTTTATTCTAAAAGCTTCGAGTTTTTGAGCTAACTCATTTTCTATCTTTAAACTTATACGTCCTGCTTTTTGATGATTAACATAGAGTTGGCCAAATCCTGGTGAAAGCTCTTCTAACATCTTATCTGCAACTATCATCTCATCCAACGAAAGTAAGCGCTGTTCTTCTAATTTTAAATCAATTTTTTCTTTAATTTGTGAAAATGTTACGTTGTCATTAGCAAATTCTTTTTTAAATTTAATTCTTAATTCTACAATTTGATTCTTCCATGCTTCTTCATGTTCATTAAAAATTCTACTTAGGGCCACTTCTAATTTTTTATTTAATTCTTTATCATAAAGTCTAGGATCAAAATTTCTTCCATCTTCTAAAAATTTTCCTGCCTCTGATAGAATGTATTTGTTTTTTGCATCTTCTACCATTTTATCAATTTCATAAGGAAGATATCGTGGAGACATCTCTGACAAACCAACAAAGTTACTTAGCACTCCTCTTAAACTTTTTGATAAGTTAATAAGTCCATGTTGAACGCTAACATATCCTTCTCCTGTTAAACGATCTGGAATCTCAATAATGATTTGTCCAAGAGCATTGGCAATTCCTTGTTCAAAGGTAATTTTAATATTCTTTGAACCCTTTTGAAAAATTACATTCAATTTCCAAAGATGTTTTTGTCCTGGAAATTCCACGCTATCAACAGTAAAAAATCCCTCTCGTTCTAATTGTGCTAATTGCTCTCTTGTTAAGTTCTTTTGAAGACCATTTTCATCTAATGCTAATTTGCTAAGTTCACCATCAGTTGGTCGTAAAAAAAAATCACCCATATTAATGATTTGTCCATTAGAAAGACTAAACGCCGTTGGAGGAAGAACTATTGGATACTTTTCGTAATATGAGAGTTTTTCCTTCATCTCTTCTAGTAACAAACGAACGATTTCTCTTTTACGAGGGGAATATCCTCTTAATACATCCTCTGAAATAGAAACATCCACTTTCACCTCTTCAGGAAGGTTGTTATTAGAGGTTACATTCGTGGTTGTGGTTGTGGTTGTGGCCGTAGTTGTAGTAGCGATAGCAGTGCTTGCTTCATCGGCCAGTGCCTTTGTTAGAATGACAGAAGGAATGAATAGGGTGATAAATAAAACAGAGAGAAAATTAATTCTGGAACAAAACAGAGTCTTTTGAATCGATTCATTAAGCATTCTCGGACTTAGTCCAACCATTTTTGAAAATTCACTTATTTTATACATACAATCCCCCCACCCTTTTTTGATACTTTGACTGAATAAATTTTATTATTAATCAATCAAAGTATCGTGCCTGACACAATGTGAAGGTCAATAGGAAATTTAGGTCATGATGTATTTTAAATAAAAAAAAAGACAAAAAAAATACCAGATACCTTTTCCATTTCTAAAAAAATATCTGGCACTTTTTATATTTGGCTGGGAAGGTCGGGTTCGAACCGACGACCAATAGATTAACAGTCTACTGCGCTACCGCTGCGCCACTCCCCAATTATTAGTAGAATGAACAAATTGTAGCTATCAATAAATGATAGCATAGTAATACCATAAATGTTTTATAAAAATTATTGAGTGTTTTGTCCAGGTGTTTATCTTAATAAAATATAAAAATAAATTAAAAGTAATTTAAAAGTAAATATATTCTATTTAAAAAAATTCATACTAGCTTTTTACTTGAGCGTTTTATTAAGTTATTCCAGTAATAGGACGATAGGTCTTTTGAAATTCTATTTTTAATTATTTTTACACGCAATTATACACACAGTCAGTTCAAAAGGAGCGAAAGACAGTGGGCGCAGAGCGATCAAATAAAAAAAATGATGGTGAAAAATCAATTTCATCTAATGAATCAGGTGTTGATGCTTTCAGTGTAATGAATCTTTTAAAATTAATTACTCCTGATTATATTTCGCAACTAAGTACTTTTATTGGTGGTGGAGAAAAAAAATTGCTGACAAAAACGTTAATGGAGGAGATCTCTACAAATTTTAATGGACAGGCAAACATAATAAAGTACATGGAGACTTTGCAAGAAAAAGAGAATCTTCTTAAAAAGAAAAAATTAACTTCAAACAATCTTAAGGATATTAAAAATGAAAATAAAGAGATGAAGAAAGAGGAAGTTAAAGAAGAAATAATAGAAAAACAAATAGATGAGAAAATAGATGAGAAGATCGTAGAAAAAAATGAAAATGAAACCGCTGATAACAATGTTGATAGTAATGTCGATAACAATAAGGTGGTTGATATGCCTGATATTTTTGGTAACTCCATTATGAACTTGTTAAAAGTTCTTAATCCCACCGAGATCTCTAGATTAAGTCAAAGAGTTGGGGGAAAAAAGAAAGTCTCTATAACAGAAATGCTTACCGATCAAACTCAAACTAAAGACTTTCAAGCTTCCAAGACAAAAAAAAATAAGGATAAAAACAAAGATAAAGACAAGGAAGGAGTGAAAGAAAACAAAAAAAGTAAACAAAGTAATGAAAATATTGAAGAGTTGAAAAATAATCCAAGTAAAGTTAGCTCACAAAAACAGCTTAAGCTTAAGAATGATAATCTCGATGATGATGGTTATTATGATGGCGATGATGAAGAGGAGGTACTTGCATCAACTGTCTTCTTATTGCAAGAGAAGGAAAAGATCAAAAAATCTCAGGACAAATTAAAGAGTATGAAAATTTTTGATTCATACAATGGACTTAAAAATATTATTAAAAAGAAAAAAAATATTAATGATGAATCATTAGATAAACTAGATGAAGATATCCTTGATCTTGAAGAAAAAGAGAAGAAAAAGAAAAAGAAAAAACAAGATTCTAATCAAGGCATTCTTTTTGATAAGAATCAACGATAGAATTAATCACGTAGATCTGATGATAAATATGATAACATTTTTCCGCGATGTCGATTATTCTTTGAAAAGTATGTGTTTACTTCGTCTCTCTCTGCATCCTCCTTGCATACTATACATAAATTAGCGGTTGGCCTGGCCTGCAAACGTAAATAACCAATCGGCCCATTACACTCTTCACATAAATCATACTCATTGTTTTCAATTCGCAGTAATGCTTCATCAATTTTCTTTTCAAAAAAAGTCTCTCTATTTCTAAATCTGATTTGTTCTGAATTTACCGCATCGGCATTGGCGAAATCTATTTCATCACTTCGCTCATTGATGTCAATGTGAAACTCTTCAGAATACCTACTCTTGAAATTAAGATCCCTCTTCTTCTGAATAAGAACTTGTCTTAACGTCTCTATTTGTGATGAGGTCAGACGCTTCTCCTCATAATCGCTACTGATGACCATAATCCCCCTCCCCAGAAAAATTGTTGGTCAGTAAGTACATCTACCAATCTTAAAAAAAAATTACTGAAGACCCCCTTTTAGATTAAGTAGAATCATTTTACTCACAGTTTTTAAAGTTTCAAACACTCCAACTCCGTCAGTTGCAACGGCCTCAATATCAGGTGCCTTCCTGGAATTCAATTTACTCCTAAGCTCATCGAGAGAAGAAATATTGGGAAGATCTCTTTTGTTCCATTGAACCACAAAAGGTAATCTCCCTAAATCTGCTCCCTGTTCTTCCAGATTCTTTTCTAAACTTTGGATGCTCTCGATGTTTTCTTCCATTCTTTCTAATTGTGAATCCGCTACAAAAATAAGTCCATCGATGCCCCTAAGTATCAGCTTCCTGCTGGCCTCATAAAAAGATTGGCCTGGTACTGTGTAGAGGTGAAACCTCGTTTTAAATCCCCGTATTTCTCCTAAGTCTAGCGGTAAAAAATCAAAAAATAAAGTTCTTTCGTTTTTTGTATTTAAAGTTATCAGCTTTCCTTTCTGCTGTCCGGATGTTTTCTGATAAATGTATTGAATATTGGATGTTTTTCCACCTAATCCCGGACCATAATAGACAATCTTACAGTTTATCTCTTTACTATGGTAATTTACAAAAGACATACAGATCCCTCTGCAATTGCATTGATTTGATATTGCGGTTTAGTTTTTAAATTCGATATAAAGTCAGAAATTGAATTTGAATTTGAATTTGAATTCAAAGAATATTTAGATTTAAAGCTACAACAATAATTTTGAAAAAAAAATTTCAAAATTTTCCCCTCCCCCATTTCTATCTCTATCACTATCCTATAAGGACCTCGTTCAAATCAGATCAATCACTACAAAGCTTTACTATTTTCTAAAGCCTTGTTGATAGTCAATGTATCGAAGTATTCCAAATTTCCCCCCATTGGAATACCCAGACCAATACGCTTAACTTTTACCCCTTCAGCTATCTGTTCTCTTATATAGGAAGAAGTAATATCTCCTTCTACTGATGGATTTAGTGCTAATATCACTTCTTCAATATTATCTCTTCTTATTCTTAATAATAATTTGTCTATAGTCAATTCACTAGGTCCAATATCTTGAAGTGGGGCCAAAACTCCTTCGAGAATGTGATAAACACCATCAAAAAATCCACTTCTTTCTATGGCCAAATAGTCGGCCAATGATTCTACTACACAAATAACTTTACTCTCTTTACGAATATTAGATGAGCAAATCTGACAGACTTTAAAATCAGAGTAGATTCCACACTCTTCACATTTTTGCAGAGATAAAAGGTCGGTCAAGGTAGAGGCAAATTTAGAAATATCCTCTTTACTCCACTTTAAAAGTCCCAGAGTAAAACGTAGTGCTGTCTTCTCGCCAACTCCTGGCCAACGAGAAAAAAAATCATTTAACCTTAATATCTTCTCCGGAAGTTTTGTAACCATCGTACTTTTCCTAAAACATTACTTAAAATAGTCCCGGTATTTTTAATCCACCAGTAACTTTCGACATCGCATTTGATACCATATCATTTGATTCCTTTACTGCTTGATTAACTGCTGTCTTTAATAACTCTTCCAGCGATTCGATATCATCAGGATCAATACACTCTCGATTGATCTTTAAACTTAGTATCTCTTGTTTTCCATTGATTTTAATTTTAATCATTCCTCCTCCTGAGGAAATGTCTAATTCTCGTGCTGAAAGTTCATTTTGTAATTGTGCTATCTTTGATTGCATCTGCTGCGCTTGTTTCATTAATTGATTCATATTATTTTTCATACTATCTCCTATTTTAATTTTTTGTTTTAATTTTCTATTAAAATCTTCTATTTTAATCTTCTATTTTTAGATTATTGTTTCATGATAACTCGATCTATATTCGAATTAAATAATTTTTCTGCTTCTTTTATAAATGGATTGGCCAAAAGATTTTCTTTTTCCTTTTGAACAATCAAATCTCTCTCTTTCTGTTCAATCTCTGTTTGACTGGAAAACTTAGATGCAATTTCGGTACTACTGTCAATCAACTTAATATCAATTCTTATCTCTGATGCTTTTACTGAGTAAAATTCACTACCATAATTTAGTAACAAACTAAAGGTTTCCCTTTTTTGAAAGTACTCCCAAAAAATTCTATTCTTTTCAGCAAAAGCAATTTCTATCACCAAAAGAGAAGTACTATCAAGAGACACTGGTGTAAGTAAATTTCCATTTTTCAAATTAGTTGATAAGATTGGAAGTTTTCTCTCTAGGAAAAAAAGGAACTCCTTCCATGAAGGAATTTCTTTGATCGCTTTGATTTCTTTGATCGCTTTGATATCTGTACTCTTTTGTTCTGGTAATTTTTCTTTCTCTGTATGCTCTATAGGAGTATCTATAGATTTTTTTTGACCAAAAAACGTATTCCTTAGTGCCACTTTTTGCAAAACAATTTCAATGGTTTTTTCTGGTGAAAGTGATTTTAAGGCCCATTCAAAATCCTTAACTAAAACCTCATAGATCCAAAAAAGTTCATCCATAGATGACACAGACATCGAGAGATTTTTTGGATCTTGTACTTTGTTAATTATCTCATAAAAAAGATCTAAAATATTAACTGCAATCTTTTTCGTATCTACATTTAGTGCTACCAATTCACGATATGTTTTAGATACTAATGAAACATCACACTTTAATATTGATCCCACAATCTCATTTACTTTACTTCTAGGAGCAACACCTAAAGCGTAAATGCAGGACTCTTCGCTTATTTTACTTTTTTCACTTTCAGAAAATATCAAAACCTGATCTAAAAATGAGAGTGCATCTCTAACTGAACCATCTGCCTCTTCGGCAATGTAATCTAAAACAATATCACTCTCGACAGTAATTTCCTCTTGCTGCAAAATAAAGCTCAGATGTTTCTTTAATTCATTCTTTGATAAAGTTTTCAAATCAAAGCGCTGACAGCGAGAAAGAATGGTTTCTAAAATTTTATCTGGAACTGTAGTTGCAAAAATAAAAACCACATGTGCTGGTGGTGCTTCTAATGTTTTCAAGAGAGCATTGAATGCCTCTTTGGTAAGCATATGAACTTCGTCGATAATATATATTCTATATTTTCCTCTGGTGGGTAAGTAACTAACACCTTCAACGAGTCCACGAATATGTTCAACCCCATTATTAGAAGCACCATCTATTTCTAATACGTCTAAGGTTTGTTCACTATCCACGGCCAAACAATTTTCACAAACAGCACAGGGATTACCATCGCTTTGTAAATTTTCACAGCGAAGTGCTTTTGCTAAAATTCTAGCGATTGATGTTTTCCCTACACCTCTGGTTCCAGTTAATAAGTAAGCATGTCCAACTTTATGTCTTGTAACTGCATTTTTAAGAGAGCGAACGACATGTGGTTGACCAACTACCTCATTAAAATTTTTAGGTCTCCATTTTCTTGCGAGTACTTGATAATGATAGGTTGTCATAGAAAAATTGTCATAGAAAAAAAAGAAGAAGATTAAAAAAGATAAAAATAAAAGAGGTGACCTAGATTAAAGCGCAATAACCGTTCATACTACCGTTGCTTCGTTCCCGACCTGGCGGGGTTTGTAAGTCAATCATCCGCCCAACCTAGATCACCAGAGGGAATCCTATGTTTATTGAGTTACGAAGTCAATGACCAATGACCAACGACCAACGGCCAACAACTAAGCACTAATATCAACACCAAATAATTTGGCCAAAATCTTTTTGCAGAATATCCTGAAGCGATCGATGTATGAGTATGCTGCAGGCACCACCACTAAAGTTAGTAGTGTAGAACTAATTAAACCACCAATTATTGCAATACCCATACTAACTCTCTGTCTTGAAGCTTCATTTAAGCCTATTGCAATTGGAATCATCCCTGCAATTAGTGCTGCTGTTGTCATTAAAATTGGTCTGAGTCGAGTTTTACCTGCTAAGATTATTGCTTCGGCCCTGGTAAAACCCTCTGCTACTTTTTGATTTGCATAATCAACTAACAGAATGGAATTTTTTGTTGATAGGCCAAGAAGCATTATACAACCAATCATAGAGAAAATATCGAGAGAGGTTTTTGTAATGTAGAGAGCGGCAAAAGCTCCACAAGCGGCCAAAGGTAATACCAACATAATTGTAAATGGAGTAACAAAGGACTCATACAAAGATGCCAACACTAAAAATATAAAAAGCACTCCAAGCATTGCGGCCGTGATCATGCTTGGTCCCAACTCTGTAAATGTCTCCGCCTGCCCTGTAAATGAATAGCGCATTCCCTCTGGAAGTTTTAATTCTTCCTCTAGAATACGTTTTACATCTTCCATTACTCCTCCCATTCCTGGCCCATTAGGCGCAACATCTGCTGCAATTGTAACTGAACGACCGCGATCTACACGATCAATCGATGCAGGACTGGTGGTCTCTTTATGATTGGCAAAATTTTTCAACTGTATTTGGCGATAATTTATATTGGGAATATATATTTTATTAAAATCATTTCTTAAGTTACGATCACTCTCTTGCATTCTTACTCTCACATCATATTCAAGTCCGCCCTCTCGAAAGACTGAACTCAAATCACCTTCCAATTGATTTCGAAGTTCCAATCCCACAGTAGTATTATTTATGCCGTAACTTGCAGCTTTATGATCATCTACTACAATTTGAAATTCTGGTTTACCAGGTTTAAAACTAAATTCTGGATCTTTAAGTCCTGGATGTTTTTCTAAACGTTTGAACAATTTCTCTCCAAAACTCACGACCTCATCTAACGATTGACCTACAATATTTATCTGAAATGGTCTTCCGGCCGCGAAGAGATCTACTTCTTTTACAGCTGTTTTCGCCCAATCATATGGACGAAGTTGTTCGCGAACACGTTCTTTAACAGTTGTAGTAATTACTCCAGGACGTTCTGAAGCGGGAACGAGATCAATAAAGTAAGTAATCTTATTTGATTCTCCATTAAATCCTCCCACTACCATCACTGCGCTCCTGATCTCCTTATTACTTCTAATAATCTTATCTACTTCGCTTGCAACTTTGTTTGTTTGTTCTAAAGTTGCTCCTGGGGATAATTCCATACTGATTGAAAATTCTCCTGCATCGGATGCTGGAACAAATGTTTTAGGAACATGTTTAACAATCATCAAGCTACCAACAAAAGATAAAATCCCAATTAAAATAATTAGAATAGGAACCTTCAAGGTGATTCTTAATATTTTCTCATAGAAAATTACTAGGAATTGTTGAAATTTTTCAAAGTAATATGTTGGCCATAAATATTTTATAAAACTTAATTTTGATTCGCTTGATTCTCTTGATTCACTCTTTAGAGAAGAATTAGGTGAATGAACTTTTCCAACAAAGTAAGCAGATAACATCGGTGCCATTGTCATAGAATCAAAGAGCGAAATAAACATAGCAAAGCAAACACTCAAACCAAATTGTTTAAAGAATTGTCCTACTATTCCTTGTAAAAATGCTACTGGCCCAAAGACTGCAATCAAAGTAAAAGTTGTAGCAATCACTGCTAAAGTTACCTCTTTTGTTCCAATCAGTGCTGCCTCCACCGGATGTTTTCCCAATTCATTATGGCGGAAAATATTTTCCCGCACAACGATGGCATCATCGATTAAGAGTCCTACTGCTAAGCTAATTGCAAGCAAGGTCATAATGTTTACTGTAAATCCGGCCAAAGACATTAAAAAGAATGCTCCAATGATAGAGTTAGGAATAGCAATACCAGTAATAATAGTAGATCTAAAATTTCCTAAGAAGAGATAGACCACAATAAAAGTTAAAACGATACCGATCATTATCGATTCTTTAACATCTTCAATATTATTTCTAATAATTTTTGAACCATCTCTTACAATTGCAAGTTTAGGTTTTCCAGGTTGATTTTTTAAAATTACATTCACTTTCTCAATTTGTTTTTTTACTAAATCAACAGCTTCCACTGTATTAGAACCAGATTGGCGATAGATCATCATGAATAAAGATCTCTCACCATTCACATAAACTCTATTCACCTCATCAACTAAGGTATCACTAACTTTTCCTATCTCTGCTACAGTTACGGGAACATCATTACCTATAAAATTGACAACAATTTTTTCAATATCTTTTAGTGAAGTAAACTCACCAGTTGTTCTAAACATGGTATCTTGTTTGGGTTCGGGCAATTTACCTGCTGGTATATTTTGTCCTGCAAGCTTGATCCTACTTGAAACTTGCATCGTCGAAATCTGATATGATTTCATCTTATCTCGATCTAATTGAACTTGAATTTCTCGTTTTCTCCCTCCGAAAATATCCACCAAACCAATATTGGCCAATTGTTCAAATTTTGGTTTAATAACCGTTTCTGCAACATCATAGAGTTTATAAGAAGAAACCTCGGTCTGTGCTGTCAATCCTAAAATTGCAACTGGCTGATCGGATGGATCCAATCTTCGAACAATAGGATCTTTTGCATCGGTGGGAATTTTTCTCTTCACCAAAGAAATTTTATCTCGCACTTGTTGTTCAGCATACTTGATATCTGTTTCTAGAGTGAATTCTGCAACTACTCTACTCATTCCTTCAAAACTTTGGGATTTAAGTCGCTTGAGTCCTGGAAGAGAACTTAACTCTTCTTCTACTTTCTTGGAAATCAAATTCTCTACTTCCGATGGCCCGGCCCCAGGATAAACGGTCATCACCATTATTACTGGAAAATTAATATCCGGGAATAAATCCACAGGCATCTTTTTTATAGAGAGAATTCCGAGTGCAATAATTAAAATTACAATACAAGTAACAAAAGTTGGTCTTTTAATGGCCAGGTTTGCAATGTTCACTTATTTAATTCCTTTTAAAATTTAAAATGTTTTCATCTGAGCTATTATTTTTAATATCTCTGTTTTGATTCTAATGTTATTTAATTTAGCAGTATCATGATCTTGTTCAAATAATAAAACTTGAAAGGTGGTTGAACGTCCCTTCTTGTGTTGTTCTCTTTCGTGTTTTAATTTCAACTTCTGCGATTCTGCTAATAATGAGGTTAATCTCAAACGCTTTTTTGCCTCCGCTAATTTTTGTTTAAGATCATGCCACTCTCTTTTTTGATCAAATAATTTTTTCTGAAAATTAATTTCTGCTCCTTGCTTTTCTAGAATGTATCCATTCTTTAAGTCTTTGGTTAATCCAAAATCAAGAGGCATAGTAAACTTAACTCCGACGGTTACAGTAGGATAATTGGTTGATACTGATTGATTGAAGGTATCGCCAAATTTTTCTTTCTTACCATTTAAGTATAGCGATCCATAAAGATCTAATGCGGGAGTAATTTTTTGATTACTTATTTCAGAGGATGCATTTACTGCTAATTTTTGTTGTTCTTGTGCTTTTACATCATCTCTTAGATCCTTAAATTCTGGAATTATAATTTTTTCTACATAGTTATTGGTATCTAATCTAACAAGTGATTCATTTACACTATCACTATCAATTCCACGAATGCTATTAAATGAACGCATCGATGATTGCTCCTCATCTAATGCCATTTGCAACTCTATCTTCCTACCCTCTGTCGCCGCTTCTGATTGAAGTAAATCTGTTTTATCAGCAAGCTGTTTATTATATCTTTCTTGATTCCAATCTCTAATCTTTTGTGCTCTCTCTAATGATTCTTTTTGAATAAGAACTGTTTCTCTGGCCAAAACCAATCTCCAATATGTCATCTCTGCTTCTGCTAAAAGCATCTTTTGCTTATACGATTCACCATAGTATGCGGCCATTGACGATGCTTTCGTAGCACTATTCATCGCTTTATACTCTTTTGATAAAAAATTTCTTAAAATAGGAAAGGTTAAGTCAACTCCGCTCTTTGCTTCGTAATATTTTGGTTTAGGAAGATATAATAAACTTGCACCATTTATATCGTAATGATTTATTATATAGGAAACTTTACTTTGCAATCCAAACTTAGTGACGTCGCTTACTCCAACACTATAAGTTTCAACTAAAGTACGTTCACCCATCGAGGCCAAGCTTGCAGTTTGTTTTTGATCATCTAATACTTGAGTAGTAGCAAATAGTGATGGGGAAAAGAGAAGTTCTCCCTCTTGAGATTTGCTCTTGTAAGCAGAGGAACTCTCTTTTGATGCCAATATCCCCTGATTTTTATTTTGTACTTGTTGCAAATAATTTTCAGGAGTAAATAATACATTCGCACTAGCGGCCAACATCCAAGAATTAAGTACTACAATCGCTATCTTAGTTAAAATTTTTCTATCTCTCATAAGCATCTCTCTCTTTCTTTCTAAATTAAATTTTATGTTCACAACCACACCACAACCACCACTTTTCATTTTTTTGCCCTCATTGTTTATCATCGCAAGAGTAGAAAAAAAATCAAGTAGGTTGATTGTTTTTTATTGTACTATTGTATCATTGTATTCATAGCATTTAAAATTTCGTTATTGTATAAAAAAGAAGATGAGATGATATCAAGGATTTTATGAATAGTAACAGCAATATAATATTAGCAACAATATTTCATGATAAATACATCTCACCTTCTATTTCGAGGAGAGAGAGATTAATTATCTTAGCCAATAAGCTTAAGGGCGGCCCCTACAGAGTTATTGGCAGTTGCCAAAACAGATGTTCCAGCAGCTGTTAATATATTTGCTTTCATCATATTCGAAGTTTCTAATGCTACATCTGCATCTCGAATTCGCGAATTAGCAGCAGATAAATTTTCCGACTTAACTTCTAGGTTTCTAACTGTAGACATTAATCTGTTTTGGAGTGCGCCCAGAGAAGCTCTTTGTCCATTTACAGTTCCTAATGCCTTATCTATTGTAGCCAAGTTGTTTTGAGCATCTTGCTTCGTTAATACGTTAAGGGCGCTAACTTCCAATTTTTCTGTTGTAGCATTACTATCTTGAGGATTAAATCTCATTCTATCTAAGTTAGCATCGTTTCTTGTACCAACTTGAAATTCAAGTTGTTCACCTTGACCCATTAATATTTTTGTACCGTTGAATTCGGTTGAATTTGCAATTCGATCAATCTCTTGTAATAAACTTTTAAACTCTAAATCACTAAATCCTCTCTCGCTATCTCCTATTGTATCAGAAGCAGCCTGCACTGAGAGTTCTTTTAAACGAATCATAATACTAGAAATCTCATTTAATCCACCTTCAGCAGTTTGGATTAAAGATATTCCATCATTTGAGTTTCTTTGTGCTTGAGTAGTACCTCTGATTTCTGCCTTTAATTTTTCACTAATGGCCAAACCAGCAGCATCCTCCCCTGCTCGAACTATTCGAGAGCCGGATGCTAAATGTTCTAATGATCTTTTTAGTTCTTCTGATCCATTTGACAAATGTCTTTGAGCGGACAATGAAGTGACGTTGGTGTTAATTCTAAAACCCATATTAATCTCCTCGAATCATCTCTTGCCTCCTTGTGAATAATACAAACTTAACCTTGTTTGTATTTTAATAATAAAAAACCTCTCTAATTACTTAAGTAAAATTAGTGTCTCCTACAACGCTAACTTTACTGGAACTTTACTGGAACTTTACTTGTTCACTTTACATATTCATTTGCTCGGCAAAATATTCCGGCACTTAATGTTTTTTTTTATTTTTTTTGAATTTTTTTTTGAAACTCTAACAAAGATCAGAACTTAAGATAGAAAAAAAATTTTTAAAAAGTCATTTTCTCAGAATGAAAAATGATCACAAGTCCGACAAAAACATTTCAATCAACTATTGAGTATTTAAAATTTTTGAATGCTTTTTATGATGTTAGTTGTGGATTTTCCCTCTACAAATCTCAAACTTTTCACTTCTCCCCCTCGAGAAATTACAAAATCCGCACCCACAATCTTGGAAGTGTCCCAATCACCACCTTTAACCAAAATATCTGGAACAATTCTTTTGATGAGTTCTAAAGGAGTATCCTCTTTAAATATCTCTACAAAATCAACCGACTTTAAATTTTCTAAAACAAATTTTCGATCTTCTTCATTGTTTATCGGTCGATCCATACCCTTTAATCTTTTTATACTGGCGTCTGAATTTAATCCCACGAAAAGAAAATCAGCAAGTGATTTTGCTTCATTTAGATAAGTTATATGACCTGCATGAAGAATATCAAAACAGCCATTCGTAAATACAATTCTTGCTTTATCCGATCTATCCGATCTACTCGATCTACTCGATCTAACTTTGGCCAAAAATTTTATTGCTTCATCTGACAAATTAAACATTAAATTATTTCCCAACATGCTTTAAGCAAATAACTCTACTGCTTGAAAGCTTCCCTTGAAAATCAAATAAGAGTGGAAGCCATAATGCTAACGCTGAAGATAGTACAATAAGTGAACGTAAAAGCACAACATGAATTTCTAACCTTGATTGCATCTCATAAGAACTGTTAACAAGTTTAAGTTTGAAAATTGATTTTCCTACCGTGCCTCTTTTAGTCAAATCCAGAAATGCAAAATAAAAAAAGTAGTAGATTAAAAATATACCAAATAAATAAATAATAATCTCCGCATGCAAAGAATTTAGAAATAAGTTTAGATTAATAGAAGTAGTAGAAGTAGAGCTTAATAACAGCATAAATAATTCTTGAATCGGTTTTACAATTTCAAAATTTGGAAATTGAAGCTTTACTACCAAATAAAATACCAACACTGTTATCAACTCTGCTACAAAAATAATTGTTAGATCAATAGCAAAGGCAGCAAGTTGAATACTTTTTTTTGCGGTTGCAGTTGCAGTTGCCGGCGCTATTGCAGTTGTTGTTGTTGCGGTTACTGGTGCTGGCACTGTTGCTGGTGCTGTTGCTGTTTTAGTTGTGCTGCTGCTACTACGACCACCATTAATCATCGGCCCGGGACGAGAACTCATACCTAGTCCAAGTCCAGATTGAGTCAATCTTTGTCTTTGTGAACGACTCCCATTCCCCCCAATACCGATACCGAGACCATTACTTGAAGTATTAGGTTTAAAAGTGTGAAGATACTTTTCCATTTGCTCTTCTTGATGAAATCCCAATCCATTGTTGATTAATTTAATTGGAATATCTTCATCTAAGTTAAAGCTGAATTCATCATCATTTTTTTTATCTTTATTTAATTTTGTCGTCTCTTTTTGCAAGCTCATATTTTAATCCCCCCTAACTACATTATCTATTTTTTGCTTAGGAATTGTCCAACACCAAATTGGCCAAAACATATCCCATGGCCGTGCAAACAGCAGTTGGACATCGTAAAATTTGAGTAGGAAGATGTACTCTTTTTATATTCACACATCTTTTTAATAAATCATCTTCCTCTTCAGCAAAACCACCCTCTGCTCCTATAATAATTAGAGTATGCTCGTCTACTTTAATATCTTTGATATCCTTGACATCCTTTCTCTGACCATCATCTAATTCACAAAAAAAGAATACATGTTTATACTTTTTTAATAATTCCTCTTCGATCTTTTTAAAATCTACTGCTTTAGTTATATTTAGTTTAAATGGATTTTTCGATTGAATCATTGCTGCTTCAATTAATCTATTAATTCGATCTTCACTTCCAACATTACTACCGTGAGAAAATTTAGAGATCACTGGAATAAGTTGATGAAAACCCAATTCTACGCTCATTTTAATTATATCTTCAAAATACTCTTTCTTAGGAATACAAAGTGCCAGATCAAAGATAAAATTTCTCTTACACTCATCCTTTGAATCTACTTTCAAAATCAACTCTTTCCGATCAACACTCAAAACCTCACAAAATACTTTTTTTCCTAATCCATCCAAAAGTACAATCTTCTCACTCTTTTTCACTCTCAAAACTTGAGTTAAATGAAATAGTTTTTTTTTATCAATGATTTTGATTTCGATTTCGGTTTCGGTTTCGACCTCGGTTTGATCCTCAATATTAATATCAATATCATATAATACAGCATGCATATCTATTATTCCTCTATCTCGTTTTCTTCTGTAAAAGCAAAGCTCCCCAATCTCCCTTCACTCTTTGTGATACAAGTTTTAGCGAACTATTATTTTCAAGATATTCATCCAAGGTTGGTTTCATCTGATCCTTCAACAAACCAGAGATAATAAGAAAACCATTTTCTTCCAAAACAGAATTTAAAAAGTTTTTCTCTTGAATCAACACATTCATAAGAATGTTGGCAAATATCAATTTATAACTATAATCAGTTTTCAATAAGCTTGAGTTTGAGTTTGAATTTGAATTCAGCTTTAAGTTCACACTCTTCTGATCAAGCAATTTTTGAGCAACATCTTTCTCGAAATTCCAATCAAGATTTATTCGAGCATTTTCCAACGCTTTCTCGTCGATATCAACCAAATCAACTACACTCCAAGTAGAAATCCCTTTTTTCCAAGCATATTTTAAGGCGGCAATTCCCAATATACCTGAGCCACATCCAAAATCTAAAACACGAGAATCTGAATCTGAATTTACAGAACATAATTCACTTAAAAATTCCAAACAAAGATGAGTTGTTTCATGGCCACCGGTACCAAATCCCTGACCAGGATAAATGTAAACCGGACACAGAGAATCACTGCTATAATTTTCCTTTAAAAAACTTGGAACAATCTCAAAGATCGGAGATACCCATATAGGCGAGTAAAACTCCTTCCAAATCTTATCCCAATCCTCATACAACTTCTTTTCTCTGTTGATAGAAATTAATTTATCTGATTTATCCAATTTATCTGAAGCAAAAATAAAAGAAGTTAGATATTCAACAAAGCTAGCACTATCACCATATGCACTATCACTATCGAAATAAAATTTTAAGGATAAAGATTTTTTTTGAGTATTCGTGTTATCGATTTCCAAAAGCGTTTGATAAGGTAGATCTCCTCCAGAATAGGATCGATCTCCCAACATTTGATCCACTTCCTCCTCATTCATAGAGAATTCCTCAATCCCACTAGAATTAAATTGTGACATCGAACTCTCTTTCACTCTCTCAATATCGCCAAGGGTTAGATCAGTTGCTTCTCTATCTACAATCTCTAAAGTAACCAAATAGTAATTTATATTCTTCAATTTAAGTTTTAATCCTTTTCTTTTAAAGCTTTCGCTAAAAAAAAGCTCCAATTTTATGCATTCAATTCTTTATAACAAAAGTCACTTATGGTAAACATTTGTAAATTTTTTTATTTTATATTCTAAAATTAAAATAATTCTTAAAACATTTAAACATGGAGTATTATAGTGTTACTTATTGGGATTGCGGGTGGTTCCGGTTCTGGTAAAACCACTTTTGCTAGAAAGCTAATCGCTCAAGTAAATAACAAAGACCTCTCACTCTTACACATGGATTCTTACTATCTCCCCTCTCAACCAAAAACAAATTACACTGAAAAAGGAATACCAAACTTCGATCACCCAGATGCATTCGATTGGGATTTACTTAGACAACATTTAGGTCAACTTAAACGTGGATTAAGCGTGGATGCTCCAGTTTATGATTTCAAATGTAGCAAGAGAGATCATGAAACAGAAAAAGTTGGTCCCTGCAAAGTTATCTTGTTTGAAGGAATCTTCACACTGTATGATAAAGATATTCGAAATCTTTTAGACATCAAGTGTTTTCTACACGTAGATGCTGATATAAGATTTACTAGAAGGCTTCACCGTGACGTTAAAGATCGTGGTCGCTCTCTCGAATCTGTAATTGAACAATATTACGATTCTGTTCGACCAATGTTTTTAAAATTCTTGGCGCCTCAAAAACAATATGCAGATTTTATTGTTGGTGAAGATACTGATATCGCAGCGACTATTTTGGCCGCTAGAATAAGAGAATATTTGATGAAAACAAAAGTTAATTAAAGGTTAATTAAGGTTAGTTAAGGTTTATTAAGGTCAGTTAATGTCAACACCAATAAAAATAATGCCCCTTGGAGGCGTAGGTGAAATCGGTCACAATATGATGGTGATCAAAACACCAAGCGAATGTATCATTGTCGATGCAGGTATAATGTTTCCACATGATCAGGTCTATAACCTCCAATATTTAATTCCCAATATTAGTCAATTAGATGTAAACCTCACCACAAGTTTACTTATTACTCATGCTCACGAAGATCATATCGGTGCTGTTCCGTATTTAAAAAAGAAAATTCCACACCTTAAAATTTATGCTTCTCCATTTGCTCGAGAGATTATTAAAATAAAATTAGCACAAAAAATGCTGGAAACAGATAAGTTAGATTTAAGTTTGGATTTAAGCAAAGATTCAAACAAAAATGAAGAGCAATCTCTACTACAAGATGAGAATCAAATATACCAAGATGATGCTCAAGATGCTATAGAAACACAAGAATCACCATCACCCTCACCATCACTCTCACCATCTCTACAACCATTTTTAGGCACATACTACAGTGACAGTGATTTAATTCTCATTGAAGATAACTCTCATTTCTCTTTTAAAGAAATTGATATCTACCCTATCAGAGTAAATCACTCTATTCCTGAAACCTATGGATTTTTAATTCAAGATAAGAAAAAATGCTATTCCCTCTTTTATGCCTCTGATTGTAAAGTAGATAATATAAAAAATGAAAATGGAACAATAACTGAACACGATTTTGATTTTAAAAGGTTACAAGAGCTCTCGAAAAATTCTCAACGCAAATTTTTATTTTTAGATAGTACTGACGTAATGTTTGAGGGAAAAGCACTCTCTGAAAAAGATCTAATCGCTCCTATTGAAGATATTATCATCACAGAAAATAACAAAGATGAAAGAGAGCGAGGACGAATTTTTATAACTTTTTTCCCATCTAATATTTATCGTTTACAAACAATTATTGATTTGGCCCTAAAACATAATCGTAAAATTGTTTTTTATGGAAGATCCTTAAAACAATATGCCGCCAAAGCTCAAAGTTGTGGATATCTACAAGATTTAAATCGCGTATTAGTAGATGAAGATGAATTAAAAAGTATGCGTTCAAGTGAGGCCATCAAGCGCTTGGAATTAATTGTCCTTCTAACTGGCTGTCAAGGTGACTTAAAAGGAGCACTAAACAGAGTTGTCTCTGGCCAAGATCCTCTCTTTAAAATTTATCCTGGGGATTTATTACTATTTTCCTCACGAACCATTCCAGGAAATGAAAAACGACTAACTAAAATATATAATAAAATTTATGAACAAGGTGGACGAATTATAACCGCTAAGGAAAAAAGGATTCATGCCTCAGGACATGGCGGTGCAATCGATAATAAAAACATCATTGATCTTTATAACCCAAGCGACTTAATTCCAATCCATGGAGAAACATATTATCTCTATAAGCACATCGAATTTATAAATAAGAATTATCCTCAAATAAAAACTCATCTACTATTAAATTCTGATGAGCTAACTTTAGATTCAGACAACATCGATACTCTACTTATCGAAAAAGGCACTCCTCTGCCTCCACTCTTTATGCTTGATAATGGCATAGCTATAGAGAAGACTTCAATAAATACTCGTCGTAAGATGAGTTCGAATGGCGTTGTCTTTGTTACACTACTTGTATCTAATCCAGGTATAGATATAGATATAAATTTAGATTTAGAAAATAGAGTAGAATTAAGTGTACTAGGATTTCCTTTATTTATTAATGAGTATCTCCCTCTCCTTAAAGAACGCTTAATTCAAATATCTCAAAGCAATCCACCTCCAAATAAAGAAATATTAAAATCGGTGCTCAAAAAATTTTTTAAAAAATTTTTCGAAACAGCACCTGTAATGGAAATTCATATAGTTACCCTAGCATAAAATAAATAAATTTTATTTTATTTATCTTTTCAGAACAACTCTCTTACAACTCTTTTTATTTAATTTTTCCTATGAAAAATCCAGATGTTAGCAATGTAGTGACAACTACTCTTGGCAATAAACATCTGCTTTTTTAAAAATAAAAGCAAAATTTGGAGCTTTAAATCAAATCGCTTATAATTAAATTATCACTTGAACGAAGAAGGAAAAACAAAGAAAGTGAAACAGAAGAAAAAAGTATAACGTTAAAAAATAACAAAAAACCTTGAAGGAGGAAACCATGAAAAAAGTATTAGCATTAGTAATCGCAGTATCAGTAATTTCTATGAATGTATTTGCTCTTGATATTAATCAAAACGCAAGTAAAAGTAAATCAGTTGGTCAAGTAGCAGACAAGTGTGAAAAATGTGAAGCTATCGCTCAAGCTAAAGCTGAAAAAGAAAGAGAAGAAGCAGCAAAAGCTAGTTCTTCACAAAAAGGTGGCACAAGATAAGCTAAACAAAAACAAATTTAACAACATAAAAACATAAAAACAGAAAGCGGACACTAAAATGGATTTGGTGACCGCTTTTTGCTATTTATTCTTCTCTATAACTCTTTTTCGCCTGGTCTTAGATTTGAATTTGAATTTAAATTTGAATTTAAATTATCTTTTTTTTCTTTCCTCATAAAACTAGGAGTATCGAATTCATCCTCATCAAAATTTATAAACCCTAATCTTTCGGCCAAAGATTTGGCCCTGGTCTTCTCTTCAATTTTTACTCTATCCACTCTTATTGCATTTTTATCAGCAAAATCACTTGCGGCCAAACCATTTGAGTTTAATGTTTGAGTTGATAATGAAGTTGAATTTGAAGTTGAATTTTGAACAGTTGTTGTCGAATGTTCATGTGGATTAGAATTAGTAGATGCAGAGGCAATTGTAGTTACATCTGAAACTTTTTTCTGTAATGATAAATTGGCCAAAGATGCATCGTACGTAGATGCTGCTCGCTTTATAGACTCTACCAATGATGATTGTGGTAATTGATTTGCTAGATTATCACTATCATTACATTCCAACTCTGAACTACTACTATCTATTCTCTCTTTTTCATTATCTAAAAACATGTTCTCCGCAAAAGATTGTTGTTTTATAGAAGTATTTACTGGAGTATTTACTGGAGTATTTACTGGAGTATTTACTGAAGTAAAAGTTGGAGCAACTGAGGTTGGTGTTGTAGTTGTAGTTGTAGTTGCACTTGTTAATTTATTTCCCTTATTGTCTTTGCTCCCTCTATTTTTTTCAAACTCCATTCCTCTTGCTTGATCTCTATCTCTCTCTCGTTGTGCTTTAGTGCGACCTAATCCTGTTGCAACTACAGTTACTTTTACAAACTCACCCATAGCATCGTCTATAACTGTTCCAAAAATAATCTCTGCATCCTCATCGGCAGCTTCCATGATAAGAGATACTGCTTGATTGGTTTCATGAGTGGTTAAGCTTTTACTTCCAGTAATATTTATAATTATTCCTGTTGCTCCATCGATAGTCACATCTTCTAATAGTGGAGAGTGAATAGCATCGTTGGCCGCCTTAACTGCACGATCAGGTCCTGATGCTACACCTGTTCCCATTAAGGCCAGACCTCTACTACTCATAACTGTACTAACATCAGCAAAATCTGCATTTATTAATCCAGTATGATTAATTAAATCTGAAATACCTCTAACCGCATTTAATAAAACTTCATCGGCCTTCTTAAATGTATCCACTAATGAAAGCGATTCGCCCGCCAAATGTAATAAACGCTGATTTGGAATTGTTATTAAAGAATCGACTGCATCTTCTAATGCTGATATCCCAGCTTCTGCCTGCCTTGAACGCTTTTTACCCTCGAACATAAATGGTTTAGTTACTACTCCAACAGTTAGTGATCCCAACTCTTTTGCTAACTTTGCAACTACTGGTGCCGCTCCAGTTCCTGTACCTCCACCCATACCTGCTGTTATAAAAACCATATCTGCACCATGAAGTAGTTCACTTATTTTTTCATACTCTTCTAGCGCTGACTTTCTTCCTACATCGGGATTTGCACCAGCACCCAACCCTTTGGTTATCTCTTTTCCAATTTGAATTTTTACAGGAGCAAGATTAGCATTTAATGCTTGAGCATCGGTATTGGCAACGATGTATTCTACTCCAGATAATCCCGCGCTTATCATGGTATTAACTGCATTTCCACCAGCACCACCTATACCTATCACTCTAATTTTGGCACCAGTTACATCTCTAATATCAATATTTTTTTTCATGTCTCTATTTTTATTTTCCCCATGTTCTGCTATTTCAAACATATTTTTTCTCCCCCAAAAAATATTTTTAAATCTAAAATTAAAACTTAAAACTTAAAACAGTTCCTTAAATGCATTTCTCAATGATTCATTAATTCTATAAATAAAACTTTGTTTATTTATTTCAAATTGACTAAAATCCTCTTCATATTTTCTTTGTGCCCAAATAACAAGTCCTAAACCCGTTGAATACTCTGGGTATTGCAATCCTTGATTATTAAGGACGTATGGTGGATATCCTACCTTTGTAGGAACTCCAATAATCGCCTCTGCTAAAATTGCAAGACCTCTAATCTTAGCACCTCCACCAGTCAACACTACACCGCTAATTCCTTCCATCTTTTTCTTGTTCGCAAACAACAACTTTTTTATAATACTCAGTAACTCCATCGCTCGTGATGAAAGTATCTCTGAGACATAAGTAAGCGGTACTTCTCGAGGACGAGTTCCATTTAATCCTTGAATGGAAATATGTGCTTTGCTATTCACTCTTTCAGTTATTACATGGCCATAGTTAATTTTAATCTTCTCTGCTTCTATTAAGGATGTATTCAGTGCTACTGATAAGTCATTACTAAAATGATTGCCACCAATTGCTACAATCTCAGATTGCAATAAAACACCGTTACTCCATAATGCTACATCAGTCGTTCCACCACCGATATCAACTAAAAGCACACCCGCTTCTTTATCTTCCTCTCGAAGTACTGCCTCTGAAGAGGCCATCGGTTGCAGCACTATCTCATCAACTTTTATTTGTGATCTTTCCACACATTTAGTTAGATTACTAATAGCATTTATCGACCCAGTAACTACATGAAGATCCACCTCTAAAATTTTTCCATTCATCCCTACAGGATTTCTAATTTCTGCAACTTCATCTACAAAATACTCTTGTGGAACAACTTGTATAATCTTTCTATCTGCTGGCATCTCTATAAAGTTGGCCATATCTAAAAGTTTTTCTACATCTTTACTACTAACTTCAACTCCCTTCAAGGCCATCGATAGTCGATGATTGAAACAATGAATGTGTGGACCAGCAATACTAATATAGGTTTTAAAATCATTTTTAATTGCATCTATTTGCGCTGTTTTTTGCGCCTCCAATAAAGAACTTTTTATCGAAGATATAGTTTTATCAATATTCACAACTAGACCCTTCTTAAGTCCAAAGCTGGGAACTTGTCCTACTCCTAAAATATTGATCTTATTTTCCAATATCCTCTGACTTTCTTTGTTGTTTTCTTCTATATAAGCTTTTGAATCAACACCTCCGTTTTTCGAAAGTGTCTTCAACTCAGCAATGATCGTACAAGTTTTTGTCGTGCCAACATCAATACAAACTACAATATTTTTTGGTCTTTCATTCATGAGAATCCTTTCTCACAATAATATCTATACATACCTATACATACCTATACATATCTAAATTGATCATTTAAATACACTTAGTACACTTATTATTAAATCGTAGAAGTAGTCCTAGAACTTGACAACAACTTTTTTTCGATTAGAGAGGTTTATCAAAGACGGTTTTTTTTGTTTAGTATTTAAATACTCAACAATTCTTTTTAACTGAATAACTTTTTGTTCCCAATCATCTTTACCTAAAAATGCACTGATAGGATTTCCATCCATTGAAAGAATAATAGTCAACTCTTTATCTTCACTAATAATTAATTCTGAAATATTTTCTCTAAAGCGTGAACTAATTTTCTTCACTAATATCGCCAAATTTTTAGGGATTTCATTTGCAACTTCACTCTTAGGGATTGATAGCATCGGCAATTGAGTATTTAATTTGTTCTCTTCCTTTAAAATCATCTCGTAAGTTGGATCTAATAACTTACCATTTTCAACCAATACTGCTTGATACACTTGCGTTTTATCTTTCTCATAAACACTTACTTTTAGTATAGGGGTAGGGCAATCATATCCAAGATAGAGCTGCTTTTTTAGTGGATCATATTTAATATTATATTCAGATAAAAAATATTTTTCTGCCAGCCCTTCATTAAGAATCTTCAGTTTAACATCTTTTAAAGAAAAATTTTTACTAAATTCCTCTACTAAATTTATAGTCAAATTCCCAATCAATCTTGTAGGGCAATTACCAAATACAGTTTGGAAACGTACTTTTTTTTCCAACACTCTGGTCATGTCATTTGATAATTCCTTTGAAATTTCAGGCATAACATTGGAAAACACCAATGAAGTATCTAATATAAAAAAAGAAAAAATAAAAAATAAACCAACAAATGGAGTAATCAATGATATGAATTGCATATAAACATTATCCCTATTCTATATCTCTATTTCTATACCTGAATTTCCAACTCAAATTTAATTCCATATTGGAGTAAAAGCTCTTCTCTTACTATCTTAACAAATTGGCAAAAATCAGAATAGGTTCCTTTCTCTTTATTTTCAATAAAGTTTGCATGCAAATGACTTATTTGGATATCGTTTATAATAAAACCCTTCAAACCAGTTAGATCAATTAATTTACCTGCACTTAATGTATTAAAATTTTTATAAGCACAACCGCAAGTATATTTATCAAGTGGTTGGGTAGTTGACCTTTTATGTTGATATTTTTTAATCTTATCCCCAACATTTTCACAAATACCTAAATGTATCAGCTTAACCTTACTAATAACATCACCTTTACATACAAATAGATTTTTCCTATAGGAAAATGGCAATTCACCTCTCGACTTCTTAAGTATTTTCTCTTGGCCATTTTTAGTTATTATTTTAACTTCAGAAACAATTTGTGAAATCTCTCCTAGTTCCGTGCCTGCATTCATAAAGACTGCACCACCTAGAGATGCTGGAATTCCCGTGAAGGATTCCCATCCTTTTAATCCGTGATCAATCGCTAATTTAGTTAGAAAAAAGAGAGGTGTGGCAGCATCGAATTCATATTCTTCTCTTTCATTAATTCTAATATCGTTAGTAGTTTGTTGATGAGAAGATATTTTTAAGTATGGAATTTGAGATACTTCAGGATAGATTTGATTACTTCCAGCGCCTATAATTTTATATTCAATATCTTTCTCACTTAAAGCTTTTACGATGATTTTGAGATCCTCTTCGGACTTTGCTACAATAACATCTCCACGCGATCCTTTTAAACGCAATCTCGAATATAAAGTAAGATCTTCATTAAATAAAATTTCTATCTTATGTTCATCTCTTAAGCGCGATAAAATATCTTTCATAAATTATCAAATATTATTCATTTTAATTTTTTAACCACTTCCCGAATATTTTTTCCTATCGCCCCGGCCCCCATCGTTACATATGTTGTTTTTTCAGCTTCTACTTTATTATCACCATTATCACCCTTAAGTATTTTTTCTATTTCAACAAAGTCAGCAACAGTAGATGCAAGCCCTGGGTGTAATTTATTTATATCATCTACTAAACGATTCGAAGTAATTCCTGCAATAGGATCTTCGCTGGCAGCATATATAGGAAGAATATATAGTTGATCACAATCATTAAAACAATGCATGAACTCTTTCCAACAACTACACGTTCTACTATATCTATGGGGCTCAAATATTCCTACAATTTTTCCTTTCCTACTCTCCCTCAAAGTTGAAAGAGTATTTATAATCTCTGTTGGGTGGTGAGCATAATCATCAATAATTTCTTTCAATCTATCTTCACTCTTATAAAGCGTTTCTAATCGACGTCTCACTCCTTTAAAATTGGAAATTCCTTTGGCAATCTCTTCAAAAGACATTCCCAACTGATGGGCCAGAGAAATCGCCCCAAGTGAATTCAAAACATTATGATTTCCAATAGGGACAATTCTTATAGTTGAGGCAAAAGTCCCTCTATAATACAAATCATAGATGCTTCCATCCTCTTTTAATAAAATATTTTTGGCCATATAGTGAGGCAAATTTCCTGTCTCTGCTGCTTCTATCTTATCTTTCAACATCGACTCTATTCCAAATGAAACATGCGGACGCTTTATTTTATCCATAATACTAGCAATAGTTTCATCATGAATATTTAAGGAGACACAACCGTAAAATGGAACCTTATTGGCAAAATCAACAAATGCCTGTATTAAATTCTCATTACTCTGATAGTAATCAAGATGATCATTATCGATATTAGTTATAATCGACATGATAGGATTTAGGAGGAGAAAAGATCCATCCGACTCATCTGCCTCTGCCACCAAGATCTCTCCAGCACCAACCTTTGCATGTCCACCCAAATTATCAACTATTCCACCAATAATGTGAGTAGCATCCAACTGTGCTTCATTTAAAATGGTGGCCAAAAAACTAGTGGTAGTAGTTTTACCGTGAGTTCCCGCAACTGCTAATCCAAACTTTAATCGCATCAACTCACTCAACATCTCCGCCCTCTGAATAAGCGGTATTCCCTTCTCTTTAGCGGCCACCATTTCTGGATTCGATTTTCTTATCGCTGAACTATAAACAATTGCGGTTGCACCTTCGATATTTTCCTCTCGATGACCAATATGTATTTTTGCTCCAAGCTCTTTAAGCTTCAATGTATTTTGGCCCTCAGAAACATCTGAACCACTTACTTTATAATCTAGTTTGAGTAAAATTTCTGCAATTCCACTCATCCCTATTCCACCTATTCCAATAAAGTGGATATGCACATTTTTCTTAAAAAGATTTTTGTTTTGAAAATTAATGTTAAACATGGATAATAATCACTTGTTGAAAACAGAATAAGTTGAAATATTGTAGATTATTTCAGTAGCATCTTTCATCTCTAAAAGCAAGCCACTTTGCTGGGAGTTCTGATTAGAACATTGAGAGCGTTGAGAGCGTTGAGAGTAATTAGAACGAATAATATTTTTTAGAAGCGTAAAATTATTCTCTGCCAATCGAACAACATCCTCAATATAAACATTAAAACAAGAATGAGAATTTGCATCCTCTGCTTCATGCTTAAGTGATTCTGCATTTATAAATTGATGACGATCTTTATGATGTGGGTATGGTATAAGTATAACCGGTTTTCTCACATAGCGAAGTTCAGAGATAGTTGAAGCACCCGATCTGCAAATAATAAAATCATGATCGCAATACTCCTTACATATATCGTCCAAATATTCCAACTGTTGATAGATAATATCTTTATTTTCCACTCTCTTTGGAAAAGAAGATATGTCTCTTTTTCCAGTTTGATGCTTTATCCTTAGTTTAAAATTCAAGTCATAATTTTTTTGAAGTGAGGATACGAAAGCTTCAATTAAATCATTGATCGGTGTTGCACCTAAACTACCACCAAATACAACGATCGCAAATTCATCTTCTCTATTATCTTTATCTCTCCTACAAACATTAAAATTTGTAGTTAAAAATTCACTCCTAATAGGATTACCGGAAACAATCACCTTCTTATTAAAAAATTTTGGTATTCCTATGGTGTGTTTTAAATGAATAAAAATTTTATTAGCAAATAAAAGCAAAATTTTATTAGTAACTCCTAATACTGCATTTTGCTCAATAATAAAAAAGGGAATCCTTAAAAGATAGTGGGCCATTAAAACTGGGCCACAAATATATCCTCCCGCACCTATGGCCAGTAAAGGACGTAATCTATACATTGTCATCAGCACTTTAATAAATGCTACAATATTTTTATAGAGTGACCAAATAATCTTCAAAGGATTTTTGTATTTGATCGGTCTGGCGTCTAAATGAATAACACTCTTATTTGCAAAGAGTTTGAAATCAAGTGGCCGCTTTCCTGAGAAGAAAAGTACATCAAAATTATTTTCTAAAAATTTTTTTTCTAATGCAATAGCAGCATTGATGTGGCCTGCGGTTCCTCCGGCCACTAACACCACCAAACCGTTATTGTTACTCTTGTGTTTGTTCACGTTGTTCACTCTGTGCATATTGTTCACTCTGTTCACTATTATCACTATTATCACTTCCACTCTTATATGCAGAAAGAATTAATCCTATTGCAAAACAATTAGACAAGATAGAAGATCCTCCATAACTGATAAAGGGAAGATTCAATCCCTTGGTTGGCAAAAGACCCAAAACCACTCCCATATTTAAAAAGGCCTGCAAAGCAATGGTAAATATCACTGAAGCTATTAAAATCATATTCGGTCGCTTGAGCGATCTTATGGCCATTTTAAAACCTAAATAGGTGAGTATAATAAATATCCCTACAACAAAAACAATTCCCACAAATCCCCATTCTTCTCCGGTTACACTAAAAATAAAATCATTATGTGCCTCTGGTAAGTAAAAGAGTTTCTCTTCGCTATTGCCAATCCCTTTTCCAAAAATACCTCCATTAGCGAATGCCAAATAAGATTGAATTATTTGAAATCCACTCTTTTGGGGATCTTTCCACGGATCTAAAAAAGTAAGAATCCTTTGAATTCTATAGGGAGAAATAAAGATCAGCGCGATTGCAAAAACCAAACCCGTAGAAATAAAACCATATAAAAATTTTCGAGAGAAAGAACTTAAAAACCAAACAAAGGCAATTACTAATATGCAAATTGAAAAAGTTCCAAAATCTGGTTGTACCGTAAGAACCATTAATGGAAAAAGCAGTGACAAAGCATAGTTAAGACGCTCTTTATTTGTTAACTTATCGAATGAATCGAATAGATATATTGCCGGAAAAAGTAACGTATACTTTATAAATTCTCCTGGTTGAAGGTAGACATCACCAAAACTAAGCCAGCGATGTGCTCCTTTTAATTTAGGTGCTATCCCAGGAATTATTGTTAAAAGTAACAAGAAAAATACTAAATATCCTATTTTTAAACCATGTTTATACCAAAAATCAAATCTGATCTTTTGAATCAAGAATATCGATACAATCCCGATGCTTGAAAAAATAATTTGCCTGATGAAAAAATGAGAGGAGTTATGAAACACTTCTTTAGCGTAGATGTAACTGGATGAGTATACCATCACTATCCCTGCTAGAATAAGAATAAGAGCAGTAAGAAGGAATTGTTTTGGCAATTTATCCTGATGAGATAGTTCTTTCATTTACACATATAAATACAATTAAAATTACAATTACATAAAATTACAATTACAATTGATAAACTAACTTTTTAAAATAATTTCCTCTCTCCTCATAATCCCTGAAAATATCCGTACTCTTATTCCCTGGAGAAAGTAGGATCACATCTCCTGTACGCGATTTTTGATAGGCAATTAAAATAGATTCCTCAAATGATCCAACTAAAAAAGTTTGTGTCGAATCACCCAACAAACGATTCATTTTTTCTTTTGATTCACCTACTAGCACCAACACTCGCACATTTGCTTTAATCTGATCAAAGAACTGTTCGTAATGTTGTTCGGTCTCCTTACCACCAGCAATTAAAATAACTGGTGACTTGAAAGCTCCTAAGGAGAGAACCAAGTTTTGCATACTCTCTGTTTTGGAATCATTATAAAAAGAAACTCCATTTTTCTCCATTACAAATTCCAAGCGATGAGGAATCCCGGGAAATTTTTCAATACACGTCTGAATTGATTTATCAGAAATCTTTAGTGCCTTACAAGAGGTGATCGCCGCAAGTAAATTTTCTCGATTATTTTCTCCTACAATTCTCATCTTTGAAACAATAAATTCAGAGTGACAATGAATATTGGAGTGAATTCGTTTTTCATGGAAATGAGTTCCTCTTATCTCCGCACTCACTCCCATATTGATATAGGACTTTCTCGAATACCAATAGGTTTGACATTTAGTATTTTTAAACATCGGATTATTGGCCAATTTATCATAATTTAATATTAGAAAGTTCTCTTCACTCATCTGCTTTATTATGGAGAGCTTTGTTTCGATATAATCAGAGAAATTTCTAAATCTAGAATTTGGATATTGCTCTCCTACTGGAGTAAACACCACTAACATTGGTTTTAAATTTTTGAATTGCTGTAACTCCAATGCTGAAACTTCTATTACAACATAATCAGTAGTTCGCTCTAATCCTTGCACCCATAAGTTAATAAATGGA
This sequence comes from Oligoflexia bacterium, assembly GCA_015232355.1. Classification (GTDB taxonomy): domain Bacteria; phylum Bdellovibrionota; class Bacteriovoracia; order Bacteriovoracales; family Bacteriovoracaceae; genus JADFZW01. The sequence goes on along the minus strand of JADFZW010000009.1, from coordinate 63,696 downwards.
TTATCACCTGTACCACCAACAAAAGCATTCAACCCTTCTAATTTAAGAGTATAACCAATCATGTGAGCTACTGTCGTTCGACCATAACTTCCACAAACAGCAATGATTGGTCGTTCACAGAGCATGGCCGCAAGTTCAAATTGTGAATAGACTTTTTTTCCCTGAATTCTTGCTTCCTCTAACTGAGGTAAGTTTGGATGTACGGAACCACCATAAACGATTACATCTGAATCTAAAAAATCTTCCGTCCTGTGCTCTCCAAAGGTCATCTCTGGTGCAGGCCTAATTTTTTTTAATCGTTTGACTGCTTTATTCAACTCAAAAATTGGTTTTATATCTGTTACTTTAATCTCACATTCTAGTTTATTAAAAAAATTGATTAAAGCAAAACCTGTCTTTCCAATTCCAACAATTAATATCTTTTTATTTTTAAATCTTTCCACAAAATATTTTCCTTTAGAAATTTAAAAATCTTTTATTTATCTTCTACTTATTATTTATCTTCTATTTTATATTCTCTATCTAATTTTTAAAGTTGCAATACTTATGATTGCCAAAACAATACTAATGATCCAAAAACGCACAATAACTTTTGGCTCTGGCCATCCCAAAAGTTCAAAATGGTGATGAATGGGTGCCATTTTGAATATACGTTTTTTTCTCAGTTTAAAAGATATCACTTGCAGAGTAACAGAGACTGCTTCGGCCACAAATACTCCACCAATAATTATAAACAAAAACTCATTCTTGGTTACAACTGCTATCGTTCCTAAAATTCCACCAAGTGGTAATGAACCAACATCTCCCATGAAGATCTCTGCAGGATAGGAATTGTACCATAAAAATCCAACTCCAGCTCCCACCATTGCTAATGCTAAAACTGAAAGTTCACCTGCTCCTTCGATATAAGGAATGTATAGGTAATTTGCAATCTCCTTATGTCCACAAACGTATGCCATTATTGCGAGTGTAGCTGCACTAGTTATTATTGAACCAATTGCTAATCCATCAAGGCCATCCGTAAGATTAACAGCATTACTAAATCCTACAATGACAATCGAGCCAAATAAAATATAAAAATATCCAAAGTCAGCAATAGCACCCTTGGCGAATGGTAAGTAAATGTAGGTATTAATAATTTTAAATTTTATCAATACCGCAAGTACTATTATGGCCGTTAAAAATTGCCATAGCAATTTTCCTTTAGCTGAAATACCCTTGGAATTTTTCTTTTGTATCTTTAAGTAATCATCCATTAATCCCAGTATTAAATATGAAATCATCACAAAAATTGTTGCTAAAAGTGGTGCTGAAAAAAAATTGCCCGTAAAAAATAATCCGACTAAAATACTTCCGATTATAAAGACTCCACCACACGTTGGAGTTCCTGATTTTTTAAGATGAGTTTTAGGGCCATCATCTCGAATTATCTGACCAAATTGCTTCCTCTTCATAAAGAGAATAAAATATTTTCCCCAGATAATTGAAACAAGTGAAACAATTATTAGAGCAACCAGAGAGCGAAAAGTTATATATCGACATAAATTAAAAAAGGACAAATGTTGATTGAAGTGACCAAGTGGGTACAGTAAGTGGTAAAGCATATTTAATCAGGGCCTATTGTTATTAATAAATTAATTAATAAATTAATTTATTTATTTATTTATTTATTTATTTATTTTTAATCTATCTTATTTCCAATTCTATCTGGCCTAAACTTATAAGGATTATCACTGAATGGAAAGATCATAGAAAACCATACTAAAACAGCACGGCCCTTAATATATTTAAAAGGAACAAATCCCCAAAAACGAGAATCATATGAAGAATCTCGATTATCACCCATTACAAAATAGCTCTCGGCAGGAACCACAAATTTATCTGTGCTAGTTTGTGCAAAATTATCATCATCTACTTGATAAACAAATTTATGGCCTCCAAACTCAGTCTTTAAAAATTTCAAATTATTATTCTTAAACTTCTCATCCATATCCGACATGATTTTCTTACCCTCTTCAATTGGAAGAACTTGACCCTCAACTGGTTTATCATTTACATAAACCACTTTGTCTTTCACTTCTATTATATCGCCTGGAGTTCCAATAACCCTCTTGATATAATTTACACTAGGGTCTTTTGGAAATTTGAAAACAATAACATCACCTCTACCTGGTTTTCCAGGGCCTGTGATATAGATTGGATCTGAGATCCACTCTGAAAATGGAACTTTAAAACCATAGGCCATCTTATCCACTATGATAAAATCTCCAATCATTAAAGTTGGGATCATTGAACCGGAGGGAATTTTAAATGGTTCATAGCAAGCAGATCTAAACATAAAAACCAAAAAGACAATTACAGCTATCGAAATTACTTCTCTAATAATAATTTTTTTATTTATTACAAATTTTGCAGGTTCCTTCTCTTCTGAATTGGTATTACTTTTATTTTGATCCAGTTTGTTTCCATCATTTAAGTTTTCGCTCATACTTGATAATATCCTTCTTCCTTAGACAATTTATATTCCCATATTTTTCTATTTTTCTACTTTTCTACTTTTCTACTTTTTCCCCTTAAATCCCTTCCCTATAATAAATATCTCTTTACTCGATGACCTGGTTGCATTCGGCCTTAAAAATTTTAGTTCCTCAAAATTACATCTTTGCTCTTTTAAAAAATTTTGTCCATCGGCCCCTTCAAATATTTTTATAACAATATTCCCCTTAGTCTTTAGAAAAATAGGAAGCAATTCAAAGACCTTCTTCACTAAGTTCAAACTATTCTCTTGATCTACTATCTTAATTCCTGTGGTCTTCGGGGCCATATCAGATAAAACAACATCGAACTTTCGTTTTGAATCCCAAAGATCCTCTATGGCAAAAAGTTGATCAATATCTTTTTGTAGTAGCAAAACATTCTTCAAATTCTTTAATTTTGCATCTACATTCACTTCCTGAATGTCTATTCCTACTACACGTCCATTATCACCAACAATTTTTGCGGAGTACTGAACCCACGAACCAGGATAATAACCAAAGTCCATCACGTAATCATCTGAGTTTATGATAGCATATTTTACATTAATCTCATCCAATTTATAGATACTTCTTGCAAGATAGCTCTCATCTTTAGCCTTCTTGTAATAATGATCTTTAACTTTGAAACTCAATCGCGGACTCCTTGGTAATTTTTTTAAGCAATTTTTAATAATATTATTTTATCTTGGCCCTCAAAAGCATAGTGTTAATACCATATTTTTTAGCCTTTGAAATTAAAGTCACTTTACTTATTTTTATTTTCTCTGCGGTATAATTAATTCTTCCATCGAATTTATCAAGCACATATGAAAAGTAAGAGCGTTCAAATTTTTCTAGTGCCTGGCAATATTCCATTGGATATTCTTCTTTTGAATCTGCAGAGGACTCACATGAAGACGAAGATGAATGCGAAGATGAAGATATCTTCGAACATTGTTCACCAATGCCTATGGTTTTATCCTCTGTGATATATGAAGGTAGGTCGCTCTTAACAATCAAATCTCCTCTAGAGAGCGAAGTTAAATACTCCATTAAATTTTTAATCTCTCGTATGTTTCCTGGCCAACAGTAGTTAAGTAAAGTCTCATAGCATTCGCTCTCAATACTTAGAGACAAACCATCCTCGCCTTTAAATTTTTTTTTATATTTATTAAAATAAAAATTTATTATCTCCTCTAGCAAATGCTTATTCTCCCTGATTGGCCTAATAAAAAAACTAAAGACATTCAAACGATAAAATAAATCCTCTCTAAACTCAGCTCTCTCTACCATCTGTTTCAAATTTTTATTGGTGGCCGCGATCATTCTCCCCTTGAAATGTTTTATCTCTTCACTACCAACTGGTGAATAAACACCTTCATCTAATAACATTAACAACCTCTTCTGAGCGGCCAATGACAATTCTCCAACTTCATCTAAAAACAAAGTTCCCTCTCCAACTGCTTCAACAAGTCCACGCTTAAACGAATGTGCTCCAGTAAAAGCACCACGAACATGTCCAAATAATTCACTAACAATTAATTCATCACTTAAAGTTGCCAGATTTAAATTCATAAATTTTTTACTCTTAAATTTCGAATTCTCATGAATTTTTCTGGCCCAATATGACTTACCACTACCTGTTTCACCTAATAACAAAATAGTTCCCTCTACTCTAAATAAATCCTCGATTGTTATTGACACTTTAGTCCTCCTATTCTTATTCTATTTTTTTTATTTTTCTAATTTTCTAATTTAAGCGATGAAGACTAAACTATGGCCCTCCTTTTGTAGAGCAAGTGAGAATAAATTTTTATAGAAATTTCTGCAATGAAAATGACAACAACAACAACAAATATAAAAAACTCAAAAATCATAAAAATTTTAAAAAAACATTTTCCAGAGGCAAAATGTGCTTTGAATTACAATAATCCTTTTGAACTACTTCTTGCCACCATTCTATCTGCTCAATGTACTGATGTTCAAGTCAATAAAGTTACTCCCATTCTCTTCAAAGATTTTCCAACTCCTCACCTGCTAATGAATGCACCTGTTACCAAAATTGAATCAATAATTCATTCTACGGGTTTTTATAAAAATAAAAGCAAAAATATAATCGCATGTTCACGCTCGATTGTTGAAAAATTTAATGGAGAAGTTCCTTCCTCAATTGCTGAACTAATTACTCTTCCGGGAGTAGGTCGTAAAACAGCAAATGTAGTTCTTAGCAATGCTTTTGCAATTAACGAAGGTGTGGTTGTCGATACTCACGTAAAAAGAATTAGCAAAAGATTAGAGTTAACAAAAAATCATGATGAAAAAAAAATTGAACGTGATCTTATGAAATTAATTTCTCAAAATGATTGGGGGATATTTAGTCATCTGCTAATAAATCTTGGCCGAACTTTTTGTAAATCTCAAAAACCCAAATGTGATTCTTGTCCGCTAAAATCAATTTGCCCAAGTGCAAGCAAGTGCAAGCAAGTGCAAGAGTGCAAGTGCCACGCTCCGAAGAGTGCAAGTGCCACGCTCCGAATGGTAGCAATAGCACGTTAGCTGCTATATAATTTATTCTAATTTATTCATGATAACTCATGATATTGTCCAGCCAATTGGCCGCATTTACAATTTTTATTCCAGAAATTTCTTTGTTTTTGCTTATATCTCGAACCAATTGAAAAGCATTATTGGATTTTAATTTCTGATTTAAATAATTCAAGCTGGGACTTAAATTATCATCGCTAGTCTTGCACTCGATTAACCAGTATGGACGATTATTTAAAGTAACTACAAAGTCTACCTCGCGTTTTTCTTTATCTTTAAAATATCTCAGTTCGAATTTTTTTCCTTCTGTATCTTTTTTATAATCACAAAACTTAATCAAAGTTGAAGCGACTAAATTTTCAAAGCATATTCCTCCATCTCCTTTTTCATAAGTAGCAGCACAATCATAAAAATAAAATTTTGCTTCTTTTTTTAAGCTTCGAGAGAGACTTCCCGTATATGGGTGGATTACAAAAATCAAACATAATTTTTGTAAAAGATTGATCCACTCTTTTACAGTGGGTGCGGAAACATGAAGATCTTCAGCTAAAGATGAGTAACTTAAAGTTCCGCAACCACGATCTCTTAATATATCAATTAAATTTTGAATGGCCGTAATGGAATTTACCTTGCTTAAATCTCGTAAGTCTTCGCGAATAATCAAATCAAAGCGATCATTTCGTAATCGATCAGCATCAGCAGGGTTTAGATATGCTTCAGGAAATCCCCCATAAGCAAGTAATCTCATCATTCTGTCATAAGCATTAAGTTTTGGAGTAAATGTCTTGGCTTCAGTAACATCAATAGGGTGAAGATGGTAGAGATATTGTCTGCCTGTCAGAGCATCACCGCTTTTGCGAAAAATGTCCAAGCGGGCGCTGCCTGTGATTAGTAATCTGGGTCTATTACAGTACTCATCTATTATACCTTTGAGGTAATTTTTCCATTTAGGCATTTTATGTAGCTCATCCAGAACCACAAGATCATGATCCTTATCCCAGCTAATATTGCGAATTATAGTTCTGTGTTTGGAGATATCCCAATTTAAGTAGAGTGATTTTTTGGTCATTAGTGATTTTGCGAAAGTAGATTTTCCGACTTGTCTGGCCCCGGATAAAAGAATAGCCTTTTTATTTAAATCATTTTCAATATTTATTTTCAAGTAGCGCATGACTTGTACTCTCCCATTTAATGTACTATCTATTTTCAACGTCAAGTTGCATATTAGAGGTATATGACTATTATAAAGTAGATTTTAGAAAAGTCACGACCAAAATAAAGTTGCATTTAGAAAAGTCGAGAATCGAAAATTGAAAATCGAAAAAATAACTTGATACATATGTCAAATATATATTCTTTTCAAGAGCGCCACTAGTGGTTCTGCGGTTTGAGTGACGTAAAAATGAATATGCTTGCAACCATTTTTGATAAGATCAATACATTGATCATAGGCCCATTCAACTCCTACTTCTGATTCTGTCTTTGATTCTATCTTTGATTCTATCTTTGATTCTGTTCCTGCTCCACTTGCTTTTGCTTGATCAATCTTTGAAGTCAAATTCAAAGGAAGCGAAAGATTAAATGCTTTTGGGAGAGAGGTGATTTGTTTATGAGAGCTAATAATTTTTATTCCAGGAATTATAGGGATTATGATTCCTGCTCCTCTGGCCTTCTCTACAAAATTATAAAAAGTACTATTATCAAAAAACATTTGAGTAATAGCATATCCTGCACCCAAATCCTGCTTCAATTTCAAATGTTTTAAATCATAATCAAGATTTGGTGATTCCAAATGTTTCTCTGGATAACAAGCAACTCCAATGGAAAATTTTGTGGCCGCCCCTCCCTCAGAGTGAAGATATTTCCCTTCATTCATCGAAACAATTTGCTTAACTAAATCTGATGCATACAAATTGACAGTACGATCTTTGGTCACAGCTCTCTCGTAATTTTTATCTCCTCGAAGTGCTAGAACATCTGTTATTCCTAAAAAATTTAAATCTATTAATGAATCTTCAGTCTCTTCCTTACTAAAACCTGCACACAGTAAGTGAGGAACAACTTCTAATCCGTACTTAAATTTCAAAGCAGCACAAATTCCAAATGTACCAGGACTCTTTTTCCACACTCTACGCTTGTAACTTCCATCCTCATTTTCAAGATAATTCACATCTGCAGAATGGCTTGTGACATCAACCCACAGTGGTCGAAAGGGAACTACCTCTTCAATCAACCCCAATAAATTGTCGAGATTCATCCCTCTTCTCGGAGGAATGAGTTCGATGCTAAAAGAAAATCTTTCATTATTTTTATTTTTTAGTAGTTGTAAAATACTCATGCTCAAATTATACTCTCAATTAAATGTCAAATCAAAACCAAAACCAATATATTGAAATAAAAAATTTTTTAATCAACAAAATAAACGAAGAGTTTAAAAAAACTTTTTCTCATGATAACTTCGAAAATCATCTTAAAAAGTCACATAAAACTGATCGCTCAGTTGTAACCCATATTGATATTTTCATCTCTAAACTTTGTGAAACACTACTTACTCAAGCGCAAGTTCAGGATCAGGATCAGGATCAGGTTCAAAATCAAAATAGTATATTAAAAAATTATACTTTATTTAGTGAAGAGGATGAAGATAGTAATCGTAACTTAAAATTTCCAGCACTAATTTTAGATCCAATTGATGGAACTAAAGAACTTAGTATGGGTATTGGCGAATGTGCGCTCTCATTTTCTCTCTTTAATTCGCCTGAGCTCTCAGATCCGCTAAACTACGGTCTCATCTACAATCCTTTTACTGGATTCACCATCGACTCATTAATTGATTTTACTCCCGCTAAAAATTACTTTAGCGATAATTTGCGGGGATTCGTTTCCATTACCGAATGGGAGCGGGGATTATTTCATAATCATATAAACAAAGCACCCTTTAAGCGAACTGATACCAATGAAAATGCAACTGCTACGATTATGCCTGTAGGAAGTATTGCTTTTAAACTTGGATTGCTTTCGGCCGGAATTGGTGATTTTATCGTCTCTTTCAAACCTAAAAATATTTGGGATGTGGCCGCCGGAACTCTTTTAGCATCTAAGCATGGGTTTAACTTTTACGAGGGGAAAAATCATATCACCTCACTTGAAAAAGAAAAATATTTTCCTCCACTATATTGGTGTCGCTCTCAAGATGCCCCTTATATCTTCGAACAATACTCATAACGTTTATTTTTTCTTTTTCACAATTTTTTTAGTTTTTTTAGTTTGTTTAGTTTGTTTAGTTTGTTTGATTCGTTTGGTTTCTCTGTCCATGGATTTAACGGTCGTAGCGACTGTGGTCGTAGCGACAGTGGTCGTAGCAACTGCGGTCGTAGCAACTTGAAGGCGTTTACCAGCGAACGCTATTCCAATCTTAACTACTTTTTTTATTCCACGTTGGCGCATTCCTGCAACATACTTTTTTTTATCAATTTGAACTAATGCTTCTTTAGCACTCTTTTTTAGTGCCGATGTAATCAACTGCTCTTTCTTTGGTATCTTACTAACACTCTTCAATTCCAAAATTATGCCTAATTTATTTTCATCTTTTGGTATAATCATGATGTCGTGATAACCATGACCACTTTCACGGTTAGAGCTGATTTCATAAAGTTTAGAATCTATACTGGCCACCAACACCAACATTAGACCATGATAAAATATCTCTGGTTCTCTTCCAAAATCTCGCACCGATACTATTTGAGTAAATATAATCTCTAAATTCTCTGCAAACTTAATGGTATTACCGACCAAAAGATTTTTTAAAAACTCATTATACCAATTAATACTTCTAGTACTGGACAGCCAACTCTTTATCATACTTCGATACAAACCATAGATCTCTTTATTTGGTATTTCTAAAGTACAAATTGTTCCATCTTCATCAAGTCTAGAACTTACAACATTGAGATATCCAGCACTAACTAACAAACTCCATGCAGCTCCTTCATTTTGTTTTAAATCAGCAAAAACTACATGCTCATCAATTAATAATTGTTCACAAGTTTTTTTAAGTAGTATTTTTTCAAGATTTTCTTTAAACTCACTAGAAGAATGAATGACCACGTCTCGAATTAAAGCATTATCGCTGGTATTAACCCAATAGGATCGCAATTCATTATTTTGTATAAAGTTAACAATTGACCATGGATTATAAACAACTGAACCTGCAAATCTATATCCATTATACCACTCTCTAACATCTGATGTGCGCTTGAGCATTCCTGCTTTTTTTAAAAGATCATTTACTTCTTCTTCCGTAAAACCAAAGCACTGACTGTACTTTGATTGCATTAAAGAATAAATTTTAATATTATTGAGACCAGAAAATAAACTCTCTTTTGCAACTCTTATCACTCCTGTAATAACAGCTCTATTTAAATAAATATTATCCTTTAAAGAAGCACCTAACATTCCTCTCATCAAATCCATCATCTCATTATAATAACCAGCGATGTAGCTAGATTGAATTGGAGTATCATACTCATCAAGCAAGATATAAACTTTCTTTTGGTAGTGTTTATGTAAAAACTCACATAAAATTTTTATTGATAACTCTAGATCAACTTTATCTACTTTCCCATCCAAGTATTTTTTAATAATATCTTTTTCATCGACATCTAATTTCTTTGAATTCATTAGATGCCGATGTTCCCTATAAAGGTTTTGAATAATTAATTTTAATTTAATTATGGAATCGACAAAAGAAGTTTCCTTTATATCTTTAAAAGTTAAAAAAATTACGGGGTTTTGTCCTTGATATGAAATATAACTAATACCATCTCTATCTTTACCACAATTATTAATCTTAAGATTGTCGAACAAACCTGCCGTTGATTCTCCATAAACAGATTCCGCCAAGAAATATCGAAGCATGGATAAATTTAAAGTTTTTCCAAATCTTCTAGGGCGAGTAATGACGGATACCTCAGTGGTGACATCATCGAGAAATTCTTTAATAAATAAACTCTTATCAATAAAATGAAATTTTTGATCAATAATTTTTTTAAAATCACTATAACCAATACCCAATTTCATATTTTTTATCCTAAAATTAAGAAGTATAGTCTTCCAGAAAACTTTAACTCAAGTATTATTTTACATCTAATCTAGAAAAAGATCAATCAGCCCTTTGACTCTTCCCTCGAAGTGAGAATCAAGTAAGCAAATCAAAATGTAGACTACAAAAATAAAATTTGCATTTCCGGTGCTAAATCTGCGAGCGCTTTGAAAGATTAATTCAAGTGGCATTAAGCTAAAAAATATCAACATCCACAGTACGGAGTATTTTTCAAGTAAGCTACTATCAATAAAAATCGCATATAAAATTACGATTAAAAATAATATTAATAATTCTTTTATTCGAACCTCATTTACTCCCCACTGTCTGAGGGCATGAAAACGTCCTCTAAATTGAATTAATGCCAATAGAACAAATCCGAATGGGGCCAAAATTAAAAAATCCTTTTGAGTTATTGCATTTGTAAATTCCTCAAAAATGATCATAATATTTTCTTTAAAACTATTTTCTCCTAACAAGGAATCATAGTTAAAAATCAAAAGTAAGACTGAAAGGATTAGTCCAAATGAAGAGTATCTAATAAATTGTCGCTTGAACCAAAAGGTCTTCTCCTCTAAAAAGAAAAAATAATATATCGCTAACTGAATTGGTAACAGTAGAAAGTAGTGTTGATTTAATATAGTTCCTAGTAATCCTATCAATCCTAAAAAAAGGCCCAAGCGATATGTAGAACTGCGTGAACACCACAAAATAACCCACATCCAATAGAGTGAAAATCCAGTGCTAAAAGTAGATCCTGGCCCAAAATTCATAAACTTATAAAAATACCAAGATGAAATTACCGTAAAGACTCCGAAGATTGCCAGTCGTCTGGAGATAAAAAATCTCATCAAAACATAAAACACCAATAAAAAAAATCCAAGCCCTATCATATAGAAGTGAAGATAGATGGCGATCTTATATAGCTCAGGAAATTTTAAAAAAGGGAAATAATTAGTGGACAAAAAATTCCAAAAGAGTGGATCAAATCTCTCTAGTGGATCATAAAACAATTTCATCGCCTCAATATCTTCAAGGGAAGGAATCTTTGGCAGTGAAGAAATAACAAAAAGTCCGAGTAAAAATATCAAGAGCTTTTCAAAGAGATCTAGAAATTTAAACTCAATAAATTGTCGGGCCATTGTCTCTTCTATTATTTTCCCTCTAGTTGGCCAAGAATAGAATAACCCTAAGACCACCCATGTACCCCAGTAAAAATGTTTTAATAGTTCTGCAGGTAGTTTGCCGATCATTCCAAAGTAAATTATCATTACGATCATTCCCAGGATCATTCTGTATACCAAACGATCGATCGATGAATTAACCTTAAAGTAAATTTTAAATCGATGATCGATCTCTTTTCCTAGTAAGAACCATTGGCCACAAATAAAAAGTATGTAGATTGCTATCATCAACATCTGTAGAGGGAGATTTAGCTTTATTAACTTAGGAATCCACACAGGTACTAACAAAAAACCTGCATAGGTAACCCCTCGATATATGAAGAATTTTGATTTTGCTTTAATTATAGTTGATTTTTTTACTAATGTTTCATTCATTATTAACCGACATTTTCATTAGGTTTATCTAGTACAATAATTACAACTAACAACTAGAAAACTTTTTAAAATCTCATCGAATCAAAAGACCAGCTCCTACCTGGTCTTTTTTTTTGGATCCCCACTCTCAAATGGAAAACCATTCCTCCGTTGCGTTAAATAACCTCTATGTTATTCTTGGACTAATATCATATGTTATTTTTATATTTTATATTTTGTATTTTGTATTTTGTATTTTACTAAACAATTGCACTACTCGGATCTAACTGTCACTAAATAATTTTTCTGGAGGAAGTTCTTTGGGCATTTCGTTTGGTTCAATAAATACTGGTCTACCCAAGGATATCGTACAGCAATTAGTTGCAGCGGAACGGGCCCCTATTACTAAAATGGAGGATCGTAAGAGCAGAATCGGTGAAAAACAAAAATTGGTAAGTGAATTAATCAAAATTGTTGAAGATCTGCGAACTGATTTAATGAAAAATAATACCGCTAAGTCTTTGCGAGATCTGAAGGCCATTTACGATGAAAGTATAATAGGAGTAACCATAGATGAGAATTTAGCAGAGCCAGGTGAGTATCGCTTCGAAGTTGATCAAATGGCCCAAAGGGCATCATTTATTACTACTGGTTTTGAAGATCCTAATGAGAGTTATGTTGGTGTTGGATATGTTCAATACACGCTACCAAATGGAGAGACTCGTGACATCTATGTTAACTCTAAGAATGCATCTTTGCGAGGGGTGGCCCATTTGATAAATGCCGATCCTCATTGTCAAATGAAAGCATTAGTAGTTAACGATGGAAGTGGCGACTCCAATCCATGGAGGTTACTTGTTTCACTAACTAAAAGTGGAAATGATTATGATCCTGAAATCCCATTTTTTTATTTTATAGATGGTGATGACGACTTTATTGTTGATGAGGATCAAGAGGCCCACAATGCTATTATTAAACTTGATGGATTTGAATTAGAACTTCCAAACAACAATTCCAACAGTGATTTAATTCCAGGATTAACTCTAGATTTAAAAAGAGCAAAACCCGGTGAAGAATTTCTAATCCAAATTGTTGAGGATAGACAAGCAATCATTGGAAAAGTAAGTGCTTTTATTGAAAAAATAAATAAAGTTCTTCAATTTATTAATCTCCAAAACCAATTAGATGCCAAATCAGATACCAGTAAAACACTTGGAGGTGATGTTACACTTCAAGCTATCGAATCTCGTCTTCGAAGCATTATGTTTGAACCGCTTGCGGCCATCAATAGAACAGATGAAGAATTAGATGATGAGGGTGAACTTACTCACTATCGCGCCGGTGATTTAGGAATTAATTTTCAAAGAAATGGATTGCTAGCTTTTGATGAAAAGAGATTTGGAGCACTAATGGCCCAAAACTTTCGTTTGGCAACTCAAATGTTAATTGGGGTTAACTGGGAAGGTACAGTTCATCAAGGATTGATAAATAAATTAATAGATTTTTCTAATTTTGCAATTAGAAAACCTAATGGGATGTTGGCCTTAAGAAAAGATGGATTGCAATCAAACATTGATCAATTAAATAACCAAATTGAAAATAGAGAGAGACTAATTGGAAGAAAAGAGGAGATGTTAAAAGATAAATTTGCAAAACTAGAAGAGACTGTTTCTAAATTAAAGGCCCAAGGAGCAGGTTTGGCATCATCTATGCCACCAGCATCCAATTTTGTAACTAACCTTGGATAATTTTAATTAGTATTTCAAACTGCATTTCGAATTACTTGGAGGAATTTAGAGGATGGAAAGTGGATTCAACACCTATAAAAAAATCTCAGTACACACTGCTAGTAAAGAACAAATTCTACTTATGCTCTATGAAGCTGCAATTAAAAATTGCAAACTAGGCATTCAAGCAATAGAGAATAAACAAATTGCCAAGAAGGGCGAATACATTGGTAAGTTTCAAGATATAATTGTGGAATTAAACAACGGTTTGGATTATAACGTTGATAACAAGATGGCCTCTGATCTCTCCAGTTTATATGATTATCTTCTCTTCACTAGTACCAATGCAAACATTAATTTTGATAAGAAATTACTCGAAGATTGTTTACAAGTATTATTAACACTACATTCTGCTTGGGTTGAAGCAGTTAAATCGCTAAAAAAAAGCAAGGAGAATAAATAAATGTCCGACTCAAAAGAACAACTGATTAAAGAATATAATCTTCTTCTAAATAAAACTCTCTCCCTCTCTAAGATAATGCTTGATCTAGCAGAAAATGAACAAATTGAACGGTTATTATTTGAGTGTGATAATCGAGAACGTTTAATCGAAAATTTTAAAATTCTGGATCAAAAAGTTGAGCAATACGCGCTTGAAGATAACTCCTTAAAAGAATCAAATAAATTAAACAAATCTTTTTTCGATAAAATCAATAATTTAAAAGAACTTTTTATCACTGAAATCAATAATATCAACGACAAAATGCTTGAAATCCTAAATCAAACAAAAGACAAAACCACTAAAGAAATTTCTCTTGCACATAAAAATAAAAAAATCATCCATAGCTATAATTTATCCTCGGTAAAATAGTCTTTCGCTCAGGTTCATAATACATTGACAAAAATTTCAACTCGTGAGCAAATTAAAATGTATACTCAAAATAAAAGTTGTTTATGTTTAGTTTAATAAACCTTTTTAATTAGTTATTTATAGAGAGAGGAACAAAAATGATAATATCTCCCAACAAAGGAAATATCGTTTCAATTTCATCGTATGAAATAAAAATATCTGATTCCAATCATAATATCCCCATTCTAAATGGCATCCATTTGCATTCCTTACTTGATCCACTAAAAGAATCAACTGAACTTCTAAAAAAACATCTCTCCTTGCTTAAGCGAAATAACAATTTGATAATTTTAGGATTGGGTTTTGGATATCATGTGAAAAAAGCAATGGAGTTACTCAAAGAATTTCATGGAGAAGATTATAAAATTGTCATTATTGAACCAAATTATTCTATAATCGAAGATTGTCAAAAATATAATCCTATAGATGATAACAGAGTAATGATTTTCAACAAACATGTTGCTGAATTATATACCGACAAATTGGTATTAGATCATTTGTATAAAAAACCTTTAATTATTATTCATCCTCCATCGTACAATGTTTATCAAAAATATTACAAAGAATATCTCTCTTATTCTGCTCCCAAAGATTTGAAATCGATTTATCGATTAGTTGAAGACAATGAAGTAAGACAATATTTAAGCAATTACGCTATGGCCATTGATGGAGATTTAAACTCATTTTTAGAATATGTTAAAGGTAAAGATAAAATCACTAATCAATATGACTTTATTATGATGGCATACGAACAAATTAATTAAACCATTCTATTGCGAAGGAATCGTTATGGAAAATATTCTGATTGTAAATTGTAACACTCTCTCAGATCTATTTAGTTGCACTCATCTAACCAACTCTATTAAGCATCAATATCCTAATAGCAAAATTCACTTGCTGACCTTTAAAGAGTATCGTCCTTTAATTAAAAATATTAAAAATATCTCACAAATATTTACTATAGATCGAAGTAAAATTTCAACCTATAAAAAAAATCGTCTTTTTTCAGAAGCATTTGCACTCGACTCCTTTGCTAGATCAATAAAAGAACTTAAGACTTTTCATTTTGATTGGATTATTAATTATCAACAAAATACTCTCGGTAATTGTTTAATCTCCTATTTTAACCCTGAAAGTTATTCCGGAATTAAAATTTTAGAAAACAAAATATTGGCCCCAAGTAATAATTGGGCCTTGCTAAACAAATCACTCCAAGATTTTATTCATAATCCTATTCATAAACAAGATATGATCCATAAGATTACAGGAATCAATTGGAGTGAAAATGAGATTAAGCTCTTAACTGATCCTGAGAATAATAAACTAGTTCACGAAAATTTAAGTCACTTTCGCTATCATGTAGGAAACAAGAAGGGAAATATTCGTATTGTAGCAATTCAGTTGGCAAACATCACCAATGGATTCTTTAAAGATAAATTTATTAAAATGGCGGTTGAGCATCTCAGCGAATTAATCAAGTTACTTTTGCTCGATCAATATTTACATCCCATTCTAATTGTTTACCCAAATTCCAAAGAAATTTCTATTGCCAATCAATTGAATGCCAATTTTGACAATTCCCTCTTAACCATAGAAGCAGATACTAACACTTTACCATCCATTCTCGTAAATATTGATATCGTCGCAACCTGTGACCATACCACTAAAACTATTGCTGATCTATTAACCACTCCAACTTTGGAAATTTTGGATAAACCATCTTCGCTTTATTTAAATAGTTCTATCAATCCTGGAAATATTATTTTGTCGCCAGTAATTTCCAGACAGTCTATAATCGACGCTAGCAATAGTAGCGAATACATGTTCTTACCACCAGGACAAGATCTTTACTTTGGAATATATTTGCTACTTTCAGAGTTGGTTCCACCAATTAAAGAACATCACCTCTTACCTAATATTTCTATTTACCAAGTTTTAAAAGACAAATATGGCATATATTATAAAGCACTTACTGGAGATATAAATGTAAATTTCGAACTCTCCACTCAAATGGCCCGCTACTATCTAACTAAACTTATTGAAAAAAATTATCCTATCGAAATTCTAAACACTATCCTTAATATATTTGATAAGCACGAACTTTACGCTTGGGTAGATCATGAGCGAGAACACATAACTGAAACTGTGGTAACACTCTTAGAAACTTTAAAATATTTACGAGCGATGAATAAAGAAGCAGAGGCGAAAACACATTTTGTTACTTCACTTGATAAATTAATAAAATGTTGTTACCACGATTCTTTGATAACCATCCCATGCACACTCTTTAAAAATAAATTGGATACTATCAACTCCTCTACGCTGGATGAAAATATAAGAAAACTTGATCGCTCATTGGAAGAGCTTAAAGCAAATATCCAGGTACTAACCACCTCGCTTACTGATTTAACTTCTCTCGAATACAAAAGACGTGGAGGTAATTTATTGGAGACTGGAATTTTTTGATAATCAGATCATCAGATTATCAGATCATCAAATCATCAGGAGGATGCATGAATAACAATATCGCTGAAGAAATACAAAATGCCAAAAGAAATATTAGCAAGCACAACCAAAAAAACAACAACAAGAATAGGGATAAAAATAGAGATAAAATCAGAGATAAAAACAAACTAATGCAAAATATTGACGAAAATAATTCCAATCAATCATTGGCAAATTCAGATTATCAATATCTCGAACTGCTTTTTTTATCCTCTCTATTCGATGAGGAAACTAAGGAGCAAAGTTAAATGACACTTCCCCTACTTCAAGATAGCGAATGCAAAACAGTTGTTATTCTTCAACTATCTAGAATGGGCGATGTCTTACAAACAATTCTAGCAGCTAGAATATTAAAAAAAAACATCTCTAGTACAGCTACAGCTACAGCTACAGCTACAGCTACGGCCACAACTACAACTGATCATAATAATAAAATTAAATTAATTTTTGTTGGTAGAATTCAATTTGCAAGACCCTTTGAATTTTTATTAAAAGAGACCTTTGATCATATCTACTATTTAAACTTTCCTAAACATTATTGGAATTCCCCAAACTTAAATTTAACCTCACTAAAAACTAAGCTAAAAATATTTCTCTCCTCTATAAATCAACACTCTATTGATAGTGTTGTAAATTTAACATTTTCCAAAAGTTCATCTTATTTGGCCACACTTATTCATTCCAAGTATAAGTTTGGACTTATTCGTGATCAATTTGATAATTTTAGAATTGGAGGACATTGGTCTCAGTTTGTTTACTCTAATGTAATGACTGGCGATTATTCTCCTTTTAATTTGGTTGATATTTTAAAAAATATTATATCTGAATCTCTTGATCATTCTTTTTCACTTAATCTCTCTAAATCAAAAAATGATCTCTTTATTCTTCCATGCAATTACAATAATAACGATAATAACGATAATAACAACAATAGCATTAATCAGTATAAAATTATTATTCATCCATTCGCATCTCAAAAGCGCAAATATTGGAAATTCTCCCTTTGGCAAAATTTGATTGAAATGTTACTAGATTGTGAAGAGCTCATTAATCATTCATACATTATTGTCGGCTCTATGTCTGATAAAGAAAACAATTCTCAATTTATTGATTTTTTAGAAAAAAAATCAATAAATACTGCTGATCGCTTAATCAACAAAATTGGCATGCTTGATATGCAAGAACTCTCTTCTGAAATAAACAGCTCTATACTTTTTATTGGCCACGATTCGATGTGTGGCCATCTGGCGGCCATTCATGGAGTACCAACTATCACTATATCTCTTGGTAGTGTCCGCGCTCACGAGACAACTCCATATGGGGAAAACAATTTTAATATCATTCCTAAAACTATTTGTTTCCCCTGTTTTCCAGACACTCCTTGCAACAATTTGCTTTGTCATTTAGATCTCTCTCCCCATCTAATCTTTAACTTTGTTCGCGCACTAATCTCTCTTGAAACACTAACAAGTTCTGAAGTAGCTAATCAAACACTTACTTCATATTTTGCTCAAAAAATTCCATCCCTTCATCTTAAATCAGCAAATATCTATCAATCATTTTTATTAAAAGATGGAATGCAAACGCTTACATTGGTTAATAGTGATGTTGATTTTAAAACAGAGATCTTAAATATCTTTAAAGATTTTTATCATATACTTTGGTTATTCATTCTAAACGATGATGAAATGACCTCTGCAATTCCTCAAATAAAAAACAGAAAAATATATAATGAATTAAAAGAATATTTGGTTGGACTCAAATATCTCTCTGATGTAAATAATTTTGGAGAAAAATATTCACTACTCATTTTAGAAGAACTGGAAATTAGCGCTCCCAACATTGGCGTAATACAAGAGTATACTAAAAAGATACAAGAGATAGATAAACTCGCACTTGATCTAAAACTAAAATATCCTTTGCTTTCACCACTTATCGATTACTATCATGTTTGCAAGGGAAATCTCAAAGGCGACACTATAATTCAAATGTCCACTAGTTCGCTCTTACTATTTAAGGAAGCAAAATATAGTGTCAGTATCTTAAAAGAATTTATTGAAAAAACCCTAGATCGTACATCTAAGAATTTTTATTATGAAAATAACTGGGCCATAAGACCCGAAATCAACTCTACAAGGAGTGAACCTTGACACAAATTACAATTAACTCAAACAAACTTGAACACAACTTTGAACCCAAATCCACTCTCTATGAAATCGTCGATTTTCTACTCACTAATTACTTAAATGAAAACGAAGTCATAACTAAAATTGAGTTAGACAACGTTCCTGTTCCAAACAATGATATCAAAATCATTCACAATACACTAATCGATGGCCACAATCATATTAATTTTTCCGTTCAAGATAGACCTCAGCTAATCTTTGATACTTTAGTTTCATGTGAAAACCATCTAAACAACACCATCGTTACTATCAATAAAATATCTGAGCTCTATCGAAGTGACGATGCAAACCAATCATATGGTTTATTTATTGACATGATAGAACAGATCAATACTTTCATTTACAGCATGAGCATCATCAATAAATCTCTGGAACAACACATTAGTAGTAATCCACCTATTAATGAAGAATTTCATGCTCTCGAGCTTGATCTTTTAACCACGCTTAAAACATTATTAACCGCCAAGAAAAATAATGATAATGTTCAAATAAGTGACCTCTTGGAAAAGAATTTGGTTAGTAATTTACAAAAATGGATAAGCGATATGATTCCAAAATTAAAAAAAATAATCTAATATTTAATAAATCATTTAATAATGGTTTAATATCCTCTAATTTAGGTAGATACTCCACCTATGAACTTACCAACAACACAAACAACAACAGCAACCACAACAAAAGCAACACTAAAACCTATCCTTAAAAATGTTACTATAGTATTACGTCCAAAAAACTCTGAAACCATCTCCGCTATTGTTGTCACACTTACCGAATGGCTTTTAGAACGAAACTCTGTCCCGCAATTTCTTTTAAGAGAGAAATCTAGGATTCATCAAATCTTTTTACGCGACAACAAAGATCATCTTTTAAATAAAATTCTATTTATCTCTGAACGAGATAAATATCGCTCTTCCGATTTAATTATAACTTTAGGAGGAGATGGAACTCTAATAAATATTTGCAGAAAAGCACCTTTAAATTCTCCTCCAATCTTTGGAGTAAATTTGGGCCGTCTTGGTTTTTTAACTGAATTTTCCACTGACAATATATTTAAGAATTTGAACATTGTCTTTCAAGGTGAATCAAAATTTTTTTCCATTAACCTTTATTTAATTCGAGTTTATAACGAAAAAAAAGAGTTAAAATCCAAAGAACTTTTTATTAACGATGCTGTATTCACCAGAGAGCATATTTCTAGAATGTTCACACTCTCCCTTGAAAGCAGCAAGCAACACATCTACAATCTCTTTGGTGATGGACTGATTATCAGTTCTCCAATTGGTTCAACCGCATACTCCCTCTCCGCAGGCGGACCAATAACACATCCAAAGGTTAAAGCATTTATCTTAACACCTATTTGCCCACATGGTTTAACTTATCGATCGATGGTTATCTCCGATAAAAATCGACTTACCATCCATCCTACCAGTGATGCAAAAAATGTTATTTTAACTTTGGATGGCCAAAGCGTAATTCCTATTCAAACTGGTGATACCATTGTTATTCGCAAACACAAAAATAAATTCGTTAAGTTGATTAAAAATCCAACTAGAAATTATTACAACACACTTAAAGAGAAATTTTTCCATGGCCGCTAAACACCCTCTCTATCTACACACTCTCAATTTACATAATTGGGCCACCTTTCACCATCAGGAGATCAAATTTGATAAACGCTTTAATGCTATAGTAGGTGAAACTGGTTCGGGAAAAAGTTTGATAATAAATGCTATTGAAATAATTCTAGGTGCTCGCGCAGATAAAAAATTAATCAGAAAAGATGCACCTTTTGCTACAGTGGAAGCAATCTTTTATTGCGAAGATTTATATGTAAAAAAATATCTGGATCAACTAGGATTTCCTACCGATAGCAATAACATCAATGAAATAATCATCAAAAGAATAATCTATGCCAATGCCCCTACCAAATCTTACTTGAACTATAGCAGTGTTAACAGTGAAACCTTAATAAATTTTTCCAATCGTTTTATTGATTTTGTTGGTCAGTTTGAGAATCAAAAACTTTTACAAACAAGTTATCAACTAAAACTTTTAGATCAGTATGGAGATTTGACCCTCCATAGGAAAAAATTTCAAGAGGATTTTGAAACTCAAAAAAATTTAAAAAAAGAACTGCAAAATCTAAAACAAATCTCTAACGAAAAAAATCAAAGGATGGATTATCTACATTTTCAATTAAATGAGATTAATTATCTCAATCCTAGTGTTGAAGATGAAGATAACTTATTAAAAAGAAAAATTTTTCTTAGTAATCTTGAAAAGCAAGTTGAAACTATAAAAAAAATATTAAACCTCATTTCAGAATCTGATATTGATGTAGACAACTCAACATCCGGCCACGGTCGTGCCAATTATCCAGCACTCACGCTCGTTAAAAAAGCTGCTTCTCTTTGTGAACAAAATAGCGATCTTGCTTTAGAAAATGGAAATGTTTTATCCCTATTATCCCTACTCTCCAGTGCTCAAGAAAATCTAAATGAAGTATCTTTTATTTTGAACAAAGAGTTGGGAAGTAATATGGACATCTCCTCCGCTCAGAGCGAACAAGAGTTGCAAGAGATCCTCGAACGCCTTGATCTCTATCAAAAAATCAAAGCTAAACATGGTCCAACTATTGAAAATGTTCTTAAGTTTAAAAAAACAATTGAAGATGAAATGACTCAATTTGAAAGTATTGAAGATCAAATCAACAACCTTGCCAATAAAATTAACTCAAACGAAAAAGCATTATTTGAAGTTGCTTTGGATTTACATAACAAACGTAAAAAAGTTGCTGTGTCTTTATCAAAAATTCTTACCTCTGAAATTCATTTGCTCAAAATGGAGGAAGCAACTATTGATATCGTAGTAGATATGATCACAGAGAAAAATCAAAATCAACATCAAAATCAAAATCAACAACCAATTCTAAATGAATATGGTCTTTCAGAAATAAAATTTTTAGTTGAAACTAATCCTGGCGAAGGATATCACATTTTAAAAGATATTATTTCTGGAGGAGAATTATCTAGAATACTTCTGGCATTAAGACAAACTCTTTCCACGAAAGATTTAATTTCCATCTTTTTGTTTGATGAAATCGATGCGGGAATTGGAGGAGAGACTGCTATAAATATCGGGAAAGCACTCTTTAAAGTTGCTCAAAACTCACAAGTTATAGCAATTACCCACCTACCACAAGTGGCCCACTCTGCAGATAAATTAATTGTCGTATCAAAAGACTATGAAATGGATAACTCCACTACACTCAAGCGAACTCTTTCTCTAATTAAAGAGGTATCTGGAATAAAAAAAGATAAAGAGATCAAATCAATGTTAATCCTTGAGTAACATTCTGGAGTTTAGTTCATGAACTACAAAAAAATATAAAACATCTAAGACAAGGAAACTAAATGTAACGTAACAACTAAGTTAAATCCTTACGAACTCTTCTCTACCTTCATCTGATATATAGATAAATGAATGCGTCTCTGTTATATGACCATTATTTAAGTATTGATATTGAAAATTTTTTATATCACTTACAAAATTGTCTTGTACATGCACATGTCCCAACACCACTACATCATACTTTTTTTTAGTTGCCAGCAATGCAACTTTATCTCTAAAATTATTTCTAATAAATGAGTAGTCCAAATTTTTTCTTCTCCTAATACCCTTAGATAGATTGGATGCAATTTCTCCTAAGGTATCAAGAACATCATCTGGTATCACTTGCATCGCTTTTTTTATTGGAAATGACATAATTGTTTTTTTATATATAGGATAGATAACCCCATCAAAAAAAATCTCATCTCCATGAGCAAACATAAATTTTTTTCCAAATCGCTCTAACTCTAGCGCTCCATAATGAATCTTAAAATTTCCAATATCATTAGTATTAATATTTTTTAATTTAAAATAATTCGCATACAACTCTTTTAAATGAAAATCATGATTACCTTCAAAATAGTGAATAACTCTTCCTTCCTTAATAAGAGATGCTAAAATATCAAAATACTCGCTAAATTTTTGATAGTAGAGCGACCTTCTACCACACATGAATTCAAAGATATCACCAAGTAAAAATATCTCTCGTGCTTCCGTGGTTTTTTTATGTTTTAAAAATCGAAGCAGTAATTTATATTCTTCGCTGTCACTCTCTTTTGCATGTACATCTGAAATAATTGCCATGCTCATAATGCAAATTCCTTCGCCTTCTTAAAAATTACTACATAAAAAAATGATCTGATTTGTTTTCATCAGCTGACAGCTACCAGTAGATATTGTTAATAGAACTGATAGCTGGATAGCTGATATAGAGAATATTTAATAATCAAAATAATTAAAATAATTAAAATAATTAAAATAATTGAACTAATAGAAATTAGTTTCCGATTAACTTTAATGCAGCAAATGGAATATTATTTGCTTGTGCTAATGTTGCAATACCAGCTGCCTTCAACACGCTAGATGATGCTAGATTTGCAGTTGCCTGAGCAACATCCACATCTTGAATAACTGATCTTGCAGAGTCCTGGTTGATTGTTTGAATTTCCAAGTTAGAAACAGTTGATTGCAAACGACTTTGAACAGAACCAAGTTGCGCGCGTACAGTACTTGCATTCTTAATAGCATTATCAATTCGTTCAATTGAATCATTAGCAGCACTTCTTTCATCAACTGTTAATCCAGAAATACCTAGAGCATCTGAAGAAGCGTTAGCGGCATCTGCATCGAACTTAATCTTATTTTGTTCACCTCCGAAAGCACCAACATGAAATTCTAGAGTACCTTTACCGGAGTTACCATTTAAAAGTGGTGTACCGTTAAAAGTTGTGGCCTCAGAAATTCGATCAACCTCTGTAATCAAGCTCTGATACTCTGAATTTAACAGCTGTCTTTCATTATCACCAACTGTATCTGATGCTGCTTGAACAGATAACTCACGCAAACGAATTAAAATGTTTGTAACCTCATTCAAACCACCTTCTGCGGTTTGCACGAGTGAAATACCATCATTAGCATTTCTGGTAGCTTGTCTTAAACCTCTGGTCTGAGCATCCAAGTTAGTGGCAATTGCTAATCCAGCGGCATCATCTGCTGATTTTGTAATACGTTTACCTGAAGATAATCTTGATAAATCTGCATCTGCTTTCATTCCTGTTGCTCTCAAGTTTCTTTGAACATCCTGAGAAGCGATGTTAGATAAAATTCGTAGTCCCATTCTTTCCCCCTTCTTTCTTCCTCTGCTGGCCACTTTGATCGACCATGCAATATATTATTTTAAAATCTTTAATCCTCTAAAACCCTCTTAACTCCTCTAAGCTGAACCTAAGTACTTTCGTCAACTACAATCTTGACTGCTTTACTATTCGTTTAAATGAAAAATTACTTTAGTTATTTAATTAACTAATTTAAAAAAAATTTTTTATTTTTGATTTTTCTTGTAAAATCGACAAGTTCCGATGTGTTTTTTGGGGGTAAATTATTTTTATTGATTATTATTTGTATTTGTTATTTGAAATTTTTAATTGAACTTATAGACCTTTTTAAGTGATACAATCACTCTCCAATTGCACTTAAGTCCCTTAGGAAATACAACTAAATCCCCAGAATTAATTTCCAACTCTTCCCACTCAGTTTTTACTACTGCTTTTCCTGTAAATACATAAGCTACCTCTTCCTGCGAGTACTCCCAATCAAAAGTAGATGGACCACATTCCCACTTTTCCCAATTTTTTATTCCTAATTCTTGAAGACGTTCTTCTGATGGTTGATTGATCATAATCTTCATCGTCTTTGCCGTCGTCTTTTGATCGTTCATTATTAAAGCTCCTAAAAAAACATAAAAACTAAAAAACTAAAAAAAAAAAAAAATAATCTAATTCTAATTTGATCTTAAAAAAATATCAGTGGCCATACGCCACGCACTTTATTCATTGCAAATTGAGTAAAAAACACTGGTAAAATTAATTACCATATTTATTTGCGTAGTAAAATATAAAAAATTTAATTTATCATTACTATTCTTTAAGATATTGTTGAGTGTTTTATATCAGAAAATTATAAACATAATTTATAAATAAATAGTATAACCTATATTCGTAACCGAAAAAGTAACCAAAAAATCTAACGGAGATTTAACAATGAGCAATTGCACAAGCAATAACAACTGTAACAACAAAAACAATATTACAATCGGTATCATTGGAGGCAGTGGTGTCTATAAAGTTGATGGAATAAAAGTTGTAAAGCATCATGAAGTTAAGACTCCCTATGGTAACCCAAGTGGCGCCATTAGCGAATTAACTATGGAAAGAAATGGTCGAAGCTATACTTTTTGTTTTCTTCCAAGACATGGAGTTGGACACACAATCTCTCCTTCTGAAATCAACTATCGTGCAAATATATTTGCTCTAAAAAAAATGGGAGTAAAATACTTAGTCTCTGTCTCTGCCGTTGGTTCACTAAAAGAGGAGTTACCCCCTAAAATGTTTGTTCTTCCCTCTCAATTTGTAGATTGGACTAAAGGAAAACGTGAACGTAGTTTTTTTGGTGACGGAATGGTTGGACATGTCTCTGCCGCAAATCCTATAGAGTTAGGATTGCAAAGACAGATTGCAGACACCTGTAAAAAAGTCGGCATTGATCACTCTGTTGGTGGCGCATATATCTGTATCGAAGGTCCTCAATTTTCTTCTAAAGCAGAGTCAAATATCTATCGCTCTTTTGGAATGTCTGTCATTGGAATGACTAATATTCCTGAAGCATATTTGGCAAAAGAAGCAGGGATGGCATATGCAACTGTTGCAATGGTTACAGATTACGACTGTTGGAAAGAGGAACATTGTACGGTTGAAGAAATTATGAAAGTGGTAGACTCAAATACTAAATCAATACAAAAATTAATTTTGGAATTAATCCCCGAGATGTCCACAAATCCTATCTCCTTCACTCAAGAAAATATGAATGTAGTTATGACCTCAAAAGAAAAATTAAACCAACGCCACCTTGAAATAATAAACGTACTAACAAATTAATAAATTTAAAAATTAAAAAATAACAATGACTCCTTCTTATGATTACAAAATTCACACTTCAGTACTCAAAAATGAGGTGATAAATTATTTGACTGAAAATGATCTCTTATACAACGACAACCGTAATAAATCAGAGATCACATGCCACCATTTTGCAGATTTAACTTTTGGAGGTGGTGGGCACTCTATCTCTCTTCTTGAAAATATTTATGCTCACAATACTCCCCATGCTCGCCATGCTCGTATTATCGCTTTTGACCAAGACCCTGATGCTATTTCAAATGGCAAAACTAAAATAAAAGAGCTCTCTTTAGAAAAACAAATTGAATTAATTCATTTGAATTTTGGCCACTTCCCTGAGTTTGTACAAAATCACATTAACGATTTTTCAAATGGTTTTTCTGGGATACTTTTAGATTTGGGTGTCTCCTCTCATCAGCTAGATACTGTCGAAAGAGGATTATCTTTTCGTGGTGATGCCCCCTTAGATATGCGGATGAATTACTCAGATGATTCTATCCCTACAGCAGCTTACTATCTAAACACCTTATCCAAAGATGAATTAGTAAAAGTAATTAGTGAATATGGAGAGGATCGATTTGCCAATAGAATAGCATCCGCTATAGTTGAAAAGAGAAGAATCAAAGCAATTGAAACGACCGCTGAGTTAGAAAATATTATTTTTCATAGTTATCCACCAAAATTAAGATATGGCCTTGGCCATGGCCGAAAAAAAAGTAAACACATCCACCCCGCTACCAGAACTTTTCAAGCACTCCGATTATTGGTCAATCGTGAACTTAGTATTCTCAAAGACACCCTTCCAAAATTATTTGACTTGCTCGCTATTAATGGTCGATTAATCTGCATCAGTTTTCACTCTCTTGAGGATAGAATTGTAAAAGAAACCTTCAAAGAGATCAAAGCTAAAAACGAAGAGAAATGCTCAATTTTAACCAAAAAACCTATCGTCCCTTCCGAAGAAGAAATAAAAAATAATTTACGCTCAAGAAGTGCTAAACTAAGAGTTATAGAGAAACTTTAGATACTCAACATCGACGGAGGGATTTATCCATGATGGATAGTGAAATCAATCGACAAATTTCAAATTTCAACTCAACCGCAATTGTTAGCATACTACGATACATTCGAAAAACAACTCAACTACCAAAAGAAATTCTTTCCATTTGTAGAAATTTAAAATTAAAAAATATTTTCAATGCCTCAATACTACCCATAATACTTTCTATCTCCATCTTGGCCACTATGATGGTACTCTTTCGAATGAAAAGAATTGAGTTGGATTATAAGTATTATGAAATAAATAAAGATATAGATGAGGCACGATACGAAAATAAAGAATTAAAAGCATATAAGGCAAAACTATTGTCGGTAAAAAATTTAAACTTACTTGCTAAAAAATATCAAATGGAACGACCAAAAGAGAAACAAATTATTGTCATAAAATAAATATTATACGTAATATAAATAATACAAGAGGACTTCTTATTCTATGACTAGAAATCAAGAACATCAAGAGAATCAAGAGCATGAAAAAAAATATAAAAAGAAAAAATTATCCATCAAAGATAAGGATAAAATTGGTCTGGCATTTATTCTTTTTGTATTTCTATTTATTTTAATTGTAAGTAAAGCATTCTATATTCAAATTGTTGCCAATAAAAAGTTAACCGGTTATGCAAAAAATCAGTTGCTGAGAGAAGATATCGTTTATCCAAAAAGAGGAAACATTTATGATCGCAACAGTAATCCATTGGCCATAAACGTTCATACATACTCTATATTTACTGTCCCAAAAGCTGATGATTTAAATCAAAACGAAAATTATAAAAAACTATCAAAAATAATTCCTACATTAAATTTAAATGAAATAAAGAAAAAAACCGCTAATCGCAATCGCTACACTTGGATTATCAGAAAAATTAAATTAACGGCTGCCCAATTAGATAAGATTAGTGAACTTGAAAATATTTTTGTCTCTCCAGAACCATCTCGGTTTTATCCAAACAACGAGCTTCTCTCACAAACACTCGGCTTTGTTGGCATAGACAACGTAGGACTTTCAGGAGTGGAATTTAAATTTGATAAAGAGTTAAGAGGAGACGCTAAAATAACTAAATATCTCAAAGATGCTAAAGGAAGACCTATAAAATTTGAAATGACCAAAACCGAAAACGATGCATCCGATATTTATCTTTCTATAGAAAAGGATTTGCAGGCACTGGTTGAAAAAGTTTTAAAAGAATCTGTAATAAAAAATAATGCCTCCAAAGGAGGAATTGGGATAATGAATTCTGAAACTGGAGAAATCCTAGCAATGGCGAATTATCCTACTTTTGATCCCAACAATCCCAAGGAAGGAAATATTGAACATCAAAAATTACCATTTATCAGCGATCCCATTGAGCCAGGTTCAATACTTAAAACATTAACGGTTATTTCCGCTCTAGAAAATAAGATTGCAACTCCTACATCATCTTACTATTGTGAACGAGGGCAGATGCGAGTTGAAGACCACACTATTAATGAGGCAGAATCACACGAAAAATTTGAATGGTTAACAGTCAATGAAATCATTCAACATAGTTCTAATGTAGGCATAATCAAAATTGCTTTCGACGTTACTTTTCCTTTCCTCAAGCGAACCTTAAAAAAATTTAACTTTGGAGAAAAAACTGGAATTGAAATTCCTGGAGAATCCAGAGGAATTTTTGTTAACAAAGAAAATGTAAGTCCACTTACTCTAAGTAATATAAGTTTCGGCCAAGGAATTGCAGTTACTGGAATTCAAATCCTTACTGCTTATTCAGTAATTGCTAATGGAGGAAAACTTGTAAGACCCACTATTCTTAAAATTAATGATCCTTCAAAAATAAAACCTGAACAAATCATTCCTCCCGATGTGGCCAAGAATGTAAGTAAGATGCTTCAATTAGCAGTTGAAAAAGGCACTGGCACCAACGCTCAATTAGCGCACTTTCAAATTGCAGGCAAAACTGCCACCGCTCAAAAACCAGATCCTAAAGGAGGATACGATGGATACCTCTCTGGATTTGTGGGTTTCCCTCTAAATGTTGATATCGATAAAAAATTTGTACTCTTCGTTTATATTGATAATCCTAAAAATGGTCAATACTATGGAAACGCAGTTGCTGCCCCAATATTTACAGAGGTGGCCAGATACATGCTTTACGAAAATAAAAATCCCGGAAACAACAAAAATCCTAACAACAACAAAATAATTAATAGCAACACTTCAAATCTTGCTTACGAAGCTTTGAAAGAAAAATATAAGGATAAAAATAGTAAAGCAAAAAGTAATAACGGCAATAATGGTAATGATGGTATTAACGGTATTAATGGTGTTAATGGTATTAACAACAGCAATAGCAACAATACAGAAAACGATATTCAAAATCGTCGTATCATTGGACAAAACAAAGTTCCAAATTTTATTGGACTAGATAAACTTTCCGCTCTTAAATTAGCGCAAAAGACTAAAATAACAATTGAAAATCATGGTATGGGTTTAGTCACCTCACAAACACCACATCCTGGAGCTGCTATTAACAGTAATGGTAAATCATTAATCGAATTAAATTATGAATCTCCACGCTATGATTAGATTAGGTTAGATTAGGTTAGATTAGGTTAGATTAGGTTAGATTAGGTTAGATTAGGTTAGATTAGGTTAAATGGAAATTCTATTAGACTGTATAAATTTTTCGCTCTAAAATTTGCTCAAATGATTACAAAATACTAAATTACTAAATTATGGCCCTAACAATCGAGTTGAACCATGAATCACCATGTTATGACTAAAAATGAATTAGTTAACATTATCTCTCCATTCATCCACTCATCATATTCAAATTTTTTATCTAACCTAAAAAATCTCACATATAATATACAAATTGAAGATATCGAATGGAAAATCGAAAATTCAAATTCAAAAAAAGTACTCTTTTATCATCTAAACAATAATCAAACATCATTAGATGATTTTTACTTACGACTTAACAAACTATCTAAAACCTCTGATTATGGATTATTAATTATTAATCACGTAGATAATTTGCAGAAATCAAA
Organism: Oligoflexia bacterium; assembly: GCA_015232355.1. GTDB lineage: Bacteria > Bdellovibrionota > Bacteriovoracia > Bacteriovoracales > Bacteriovoracaceae > JADFZW01. The sequence continues at coordinate 33,516 of JADFZW010000009.1, read as the reverse complement.
ACTTAGCACTAACTCTGATATTGATAATAACATTATCGTGGTAGAAGAAAAATTTTTTCTTCAATTACAAAAGATTTTCTTAAATGTCTGGTATCCGCTTAATTTGAATTCTCAAAATAAAAGATTAGTTGGCATTACTGGAACCAATGGCAAAACCACCTCAGTTTTTCTTTGTCAGCAAATATCTTTACTTGCAAACATTAAGGCAGCGGCACTTGGCACCTTGGGAGTATGTGAAGATGGAAAAAATTGGACCACTATCAGCAGCGGACTTACAACTCCTCCTTTAATCGAATTACAAAAAACACTTCATCATATTTTTCACGTTAATAACAATCAAGTTTGTTTTATGGAAGTCAGCTCTCATGCTATCGCTACCGAGAGAATTTATGGTCTTGAATTTGATTTAGTTGGCTTCACCAATTTTACCCAAGATCATTTGGATTTTCATAAAGACATGAATGAATATTTTTTGACCAAATGCAATCTGGCAAAAAAATATTTAAAAAAAGAGGGTGTTCTTATTGTAGCAAGAGATCAAGCTGATCTTATAAATAAAATTGAAGCTCAAAAAATATTTTACTCTGAAGAAAAAAGAGAGCAACTATTGCTAGCACGAAGTTTAGACTTCCATTTAAATCAAGAGATCATCTCTTCACTGCCCACATTTTTAAAAACAGATTTTAATCAAAGCAATTTAGAATTGGCCCTAGATATTAACTACTACTTAAATAAATTAAACATATTAAACAAAGGAATTTCTACAACTGCGACACAACTAAATCAATTAACACAATTGAAGCAATTAATCCCAGCGGCCGGACGCTTTGTGGTTTGCAATTTCGGAGGAAAAACTCAAATCATTGATTTCGCCCACTCTCCAGATGCCATCATAAAAATCGCCAAAACCGCCAAAGAAATTTTTCCTAACAAGAGAATGGTCATTCTCTTTGGTTGTGGTGGTGATCGCGATAGTAGTAAGCGCCCTTTAATGGGAGAAGCATGTTCACAATATGCTGATGAAATATATGTAACCTCTGACAACCCCAGATTTGAAGATCCTCAAAAAATCATTAATGATATTTTACCTGGGATAAATAAGAATATAAAACATACTGTAATTATAGATCGAGAAGAGGCAACAATAGAAGCATATTTAAATACAACCTGTGATGATGTCTTGTTGCTTCTCGGGAAGGGCCATGAAGAATATCTCGATATAAAAGGAGTTAAATATAATTACAGTGACTTCAATACCCTCAAGCAAGCAGAGGTTGAAGAGTATTTATTAACTTTATCCACATCTTTATCAACCGACACCAGAACTATAAAAGCAAATGAAGTGTTTGTAGCATTAGATGGTGAAAATTATAGAGGTATCGATTTTATTGAGCAGGCACTCCAAAAAAATGCATCTTATATTATTTTTGATGAACAGAAAGGATCTTACAATATTAACAGCTCTAAAAATGATCATAAAAAATTTATCAAAGTAAATAACACTCTAACCTTTTTACAAAAATTGGCCCAAAAATATGCTAAAAAATGGTTAGCACAAAATCCTAAGCGAAAAATCATTGGCATCACTGGTACAAATGGAAAGACAACTCACAAAGAGATGCTCTTTCATCTCCTCAATGCTCTCGCTCCTGGAAAAGTTTATGCTACTGAAAAAAATTTCAACAATCACATTGGAGTTCCCAAAACACTTCTGAAGTTAAATGATTCTTATGATATCGCCATCATTGAAATGGGTACAAATCATCCAGGAGAAATTAAATTACTAGCAGAAATATCCTCTCCTAATGCAGGAATAATTACTAACATTGGAGATGGCCATCTGGAATTTTTTGGGTCAAGAGAGAATGTATTTTTAGAAAAACGTGCACTCTTTGATCAAGTAATGTTGCAAACTGATGATCAAGGTCTCTTTGTTTTAAAGGCCAGCGATCCACTACTATGCAAACTCTCATCCCCTGACACTCATTCAAATGGCACTCATTCAAATCTAATCTTTTACTACGAAGAGAGTGAAAAATCATACACCGACCATAGTGCCATAAAATGTAAATTTGATAATGTAAAATCATCTCTTGATATTAAAATCGATGCTGACACCACCTACACCATTAAAAATTCAAACTTAATCGGTAAACACAACTTTGAAAATTTAGCGGCAACATTCCTTCTCGCGCGAGCGATTTATCCCGATGCCGATGCCGATTCCGATTCACATCATATAAAAGAACTTCTTAATGCTTGCTCAACATATGCTCCAAAAGAACATCGCTCTCAATGGATTATTTACAAGAATACTAAACATATATTTATGGATGCCTACAATGCCAATCCATCCTCTATGAAATCATCCATCCAAGGTTTTTGCGATCACTTAGAAAACATTTTAAATATAAATTATACTACCTCATTTTTTATTTTAGGAGACATGAATGAGTTAGGTGAGAGTGCTCCCGCCCTTCATAAAGAGATAGGGGCATTTCTTAAAGTTAAAGGTATAAAAAATATTGCATTCATTGGACGCTACTGCGACTACTACATGGAAGGATTCTCTGGAGTTGCATATGCTCTAAAATCAAAAGATGATTTTATAAAAACCCATTGGCCACAAATTTTAGAAAATTTCACATACTTTTTTATCAAGGGTTCACGTTCAATTAAGTTAGAAAGTTTACTCATTTTGTAAAAATTAACATTCCCACTTTACCTCTGATCATAAATGTAATAGAACACGTTCACTGATACTGATACTGATACTGATACTGATACTGATACTGATACTGATAACCACTGATATTAACATTCAATACTTACATGAGATTACATTTATGAAAAACCTTTTACGTCACCCATCTCTATTCCTCTCTCTGTTGTTTTTATTATTTTTATCCCTCTCAACTCCTCTCTGGGCCATATCCTTTGACTTCAAACCATGCCAGCAAAAAAAGATGTTCGATAACATGCCCATTCCCCCGGAACAACCAGTGGCAATGGTTGCCGGTCACTCCTTTCGTAAAAAAGATGTTTGTCTACCCATAGAAGTTGTGGTCACTTGGAAAAATAAGTTCAATTCCTTTGATCATAATTTTTATAATCTTAATTATTCACATGTATTTCCAGGAGAATTGTGGCTTAAAAATGATACCAAAGAATTTGTATTAACTGCCAGTGCTCTAACTTATAGTGGTATCGACCGAATCAATTCAATGAGTGCTAATGGTGAATACTGTGCAAACGATGATGGAAATAATCGCTGTCGCAAGTGGCACACATTCAAAAATGGTTCTGCTATCGTCGATAAATTTCCAATTCCTGGAAGAACTTCTGGGCCTGCAAATGGTGGTTCTATTCTCTACACTTATCCAAAAATTCAAACCGAAGATGGAGAGACTATTGAAGAGAACCTTGATATCATGTCCACTGGTTTTACTTTTAAAAATTCTCCAAATGAGTATTGGGTGCAAGAACCAATCACTATCAATAATTTAAAATTAAATCCCTTCAAATATTCAGAAATAGTAGAGGCAGTTAATAAGCGTAATCTCTATAAAAAAACCATTAATTTTAAAGATAATAATAACATTGAAGACATGCCCACCCATCATCAAGGCGAAGTTACTATTGAAATTAATTTTGGTTGTCCTAAAAGTTTAAAAATAATCTCTCCTCAAAAAAATGCAAAATTTCTTTTCTCTATCGATAATCCTAGTAAAGTTGAAATTGAAGCAGAAGTGGCCTTAGAAAACTATCCAGAACACTATTTAGATAACGTTGAATGGATTGCTCCCGCCCCAAAGGAAAGATCACAGCTCTTCATGGCCCCTATCATTCAAAAGGGAAAGAAGATGAAATATATCTATCTCGGACTTCCAACCAGAAACAGTGATCTTGGAAATACTATTTTAAAGGCCAAGCTAGATCTCGGACCAAATTGTGGTGTCTATGAAGATAGTGTTAATGTACAACTATTTTTTCCACGTGATCAAAAAAATAATCCAGGCATTCATGAACCTAATTGGTATTATTATTGGCAACAAACCAAAGCAGGTCATGGGACTGTTGAATTCCAAGATGTTCGTTACCAAGGCACTAGTGAGATGTGCGGAACTGAACCAACCTTTCGAGGATATTATCCGCTCACTTCTGGATCGTTACAAAGAGGAAGTACTTTTGTTTACATTTGTGATTTTAGTAAACCAGATGTAAACTTCCAAGCACTCTCTGTCTTCGGAGGAACTGAAGCCTATGATGGTATTGATGCTTTTGGATTGGTACTTCTGCATGAACTTACTCACCGTAAACATTGGTTGGATTGGTGGAATCCTCGTGGTGGTTGGTCCGATACTGGCAGCTATGGCAGTGAGGTTGTTGATTCTGATAAAGATTATATTCCAGATGCCCTAGAAGCAGCACAAGGATTTCAAAGCAACAAAAAATACACCTATTTTGAACAAATGAATGAATCTCTTGAGATGTATGATGAACATTATTTAACTTATAAACATGCTGAGACTAATTGGATTATGGGTAGTGCTGATAAAGAGGATTGGAGTTTCCCTGGAAATCAATGGCGAGATTGATTTACTTTTTGTTGATTATTCCCCCTAAAAATAACCAAAACATGTTGAATATTAGGGGGGAAATATGTACAATTAAAGGATAATGAAAAGAACACTACTCGAAAACCTACTACAATGGAAAGATTCTCCTCATGACATGAGAAAACCTCTAATTTTAAGAGGGGCCAGACAAGTAGGAAAATCTTGGCTTGTAAGAGAATTTGCTAAAACCTTCGATTCATTTATTGAAATAAATTTTGAAAAAGAAAAATCTAAACAAAAAATCTTTGATGGTGACTTAGATCCTAAAAGAATTATTAGAGATCTAACTCATATCTATAAAAAGGAGATAACAGAAAATACTCTTCTCTTCTTTGATGAAATTCAAGAATGCTTGCCTGCAATTGAATCATTAAGATATTTTCATGAAGAAACTCCTGCCATTCCCATTGTTGCCGCTGGTTCACTTCTTGATTTTGCACTTGAAGCTAAAGGTATTCCAGTTGGTCGAGTAACTTTTAGATATCTATACCCTCTGACATTTAAAGAATTTCTAGATGCTAATGGACACCAAAAGCATGTAGAACTGCTTGAAAAAAGCGTAAATGAAAATGCAGGCATAAATCTAAGTACAACTCTTCATGAAACTTTACTTACTCACTTAAGTGAATATTTAGCAGTCGGAGGAATGCCCTCCGCCGTTAATGCTTGGATAAAATATAAAAATTTAGATCGGTGTAAAGAAGTTCATGAAGATTTGATTAATACTTACAGGCAAGATTTTAATAAATACGCTAGAAAAAGTGCTGTCCCTTATGTGGGATTAGTATTTGATAACATCCCAAACTTATTAGCAAAAAAATTTGTTTACTCTCACGTATCAAAAGAACATCGTAGTAGAGAATTAGCAAATGCTCTAGATCTCTTAAAAAAAGCAGGGATTGTTCATTTGATATCTCATACTTCTGCGAATGGATTGCCCCTCTCTGCAGAGGAGAATCGGTCACTATTTAAAGCAATATTATTGGATATTGCTTTAGCACAAACAATTTTAGGACAAGATAATTCTGAATGGATTTTAAACCCAGAAAAAGCATACATCAATAAGGGCCCAATAATTGAAGCATACATAGGGCAAGAGTTAATTGCTTATAGCTCACCTTCTTCAGAAGCTAAACTTCATTATTGGGTAAGAGAAAAAGCTGGTAGTATGGCCGAGCTAGATTACGTAATCTCAAAAAAACGAAAAGTAATTCCTATTGAAGTTAAAAGTGGATCCACTGGTAAAGAAAAAAGTTTGAAATTATTTTTAAACGAAAAAAAGAATTCTCCTTACGGAGTTTTCTTTTCACGATCCAATTTTGTTGCTCAAAAAATTAAAGGAGAAAATATTATTAATCTTCCGATCTATGCTGTATTTGCATTCTGTGCAATCGATTTTACTTACGGGACCTAAAAAACCATAAGACCCAAGTAAAAAGTAAAATTAGAAGAATAACCCACCAAAAATAGCGAATGCTCATTGCTGCTGCTTCTACAAAACGAATTGCAAATGGAAAAAATCGCCAAAGCAAAACAACAAAAGCTATCGCTAAAAACCCAAGAAAAATTTTGAATAATATTTGCTTATACTTCATTTCTTTTTCGCTTACTTATTCACTTACTTATTTGCTTACTTAACTGTTCCAATTGGAAGTAAAATATTTGCCCCTCCACCTGCACCACCACCTACCACTTGAGGAGTCTTTCCATCCCACTTCTCTACAATTTGTAATTGAATTAGTGCTGGATTGTCTCGCAATGCTTGTCCTCTGACTTGAATTGCTTGTGCCTCTCCCTTTGCTTTAATTACAGCAATGTTGGCCTCAATCTCTGCTTTTTGTTGAGTAAATTTCGCTTTGGCCGCTTCCTGCTCTTGAACCATCTTCGCCTCGATTGCCGCCTCTAATTCTTTTGTTAAAGAGATATTTTGAATAACAATATCTTCAATTACAATCAAATTGCCAACTTTGCTTTTGGCGGAGGCCAAGGTTTTTATCTTTATATCCTCTCTCTTTTTAACAATTGTCTCTGCACTCTGAAGTGCGGTCACCTCTTTTAGCGCCTCATTTACTCTTGGTGCAACTAAACTTTCAAAGGGATCGCCTGAAAAATCTTGAAATATTTTTACAATTGCCTGTTCAGGAATTTTAAACAACACCTTTAATTCAATATGAACTTGTTGCATATCGGATGAATAGCATTCTGCTTTTTGAGAATTAGTTTGTTGTCTTACTGATATTGGAATAACGGTAGTAATTAGTGGTGCCTTTAATCCAAATCCTTCTGGAGCAAATGCTGGAGAAACCTTACCCATGGTTACTAGCACTCCTCTGTGTCCTGGTTCAATGATAAATGAGCTTGAAAAGAGCAAAATAATCAAAACAAAAATTACAATTCCAACAATAAAAAAAGATCTAAAAGCATTAAAATCAAAATTTTTAAAATCATTAAAATCTTTTGGTTGATAACCCATACACTCTCCTAAATTATTTTAAATTAATAGATATCAATACGCTTATACATTCATACATTCATAATCACACATTAACAAATCATGGAATGTCACAAGATTTGCAATTACCCTCCCTTCCTCTATAATCTACGAAAGTAGCACCAACGATCCTGTAAAAATACTCCTAATCTCTTTTTTTACCCCTAGCAATGCCTCTCCAGAAGGGCCCACTCCTAAAAACACTCCTTCTTCTTCTCTTGTTTCTTCCGCAACTTCATCAACAATTTTTACTAATCTATTGATATGAACTGATAACTCATTCCACTCGTCAATTATTTGCTTGCTCTCTTTTCTATTTTCTAAAATATAATTATATATCTCTAGTGGAATCTCTTTTTTAAATTCGCCACTGATCGCGGGAGATGAAAAAACATATCCAGAAGGTGTTAAATATTTTTTCTTCTGAAAAAGCATCTCATCCTCATCAGATTTAAATAAATTAATTCCCACTCCTACAATCAATAAATCTTCATTAAAAAATTCCATCAAAATCCCAGCACACTTCTCTTCATTTTTATTTAAAATATCATTTGGCCACTTTAACGATAGCTTCACCTCATATTTGTTTTTAAAAAATTCAGAAATTAATATTGCAATTTCTAAGGAAGTTAAAGTTTTTATCTTGTTTGGTTGAAGCGTGAATGAAAAGGCTAAAGCATTTTTATAATTATCCCATCTTCTACCAAAGCGACCAAAACCATCACTTTGTTCAGAAGTTGATACAAGTATATTAACATCGCTATTAATTTTACTTTCCGCTTTTTCTTTAATGTAATTCTTAAGATCCAACTGAGTAGAATTTGTTTTTGTTAATGATAAATGGGTTACTTTCATTTGATATCCTTTGATATCCTTTATATTTCTATTTATGTTGGCCACAGTGATTCTGATTAAATTTTTGACAATGTCTAAAAAATATACGGCCACAACATCACTACATGATTATCATAACACTTTCTAAATACTATCTAAACAAGTCTAAACAAGTGTTTAACAAATAAACATATCGTTAAATGATATTTTGATAATGCCAACAATATTTGGCATCTTGATTGCATTATTTAGGACAGTTCAATTTCATATCGTTATTACAAACTATAGGAGAAATTAGATGGATATAAATTATTCGTTTATTTCTAAGAAGAAAGGTAACAAAATAATAGCGGCCATAATGAGCGCAGCTTTGTTACTAACGATGGCGATAGTGATCTCTGATATCAAATTTTATTCTCCAAAATTTGCATATGGAGCATTCAAATTAAACGAAATTGATAATGATAATGAGAATGAAGGAAAAGTTAAAATCAAATTAAGGATAGATGATGTCACCGCAACCAATGATTTAGGTCGTTCATTAGCATCTTTTTATATGGAAAATGAATCAGGAATGAATTCTCTTCCTAAAAATATTGAAGAAATTAAAAATATTTTAAGAGGAGAGTGGATTCTACATAAAATTATTCGAGATGAAGGACCAATTTTAAGTGATAATTTAAAAGTTAAAATTTCCTTAGCAGAGATCATTACAAAAAATCAAGTCCAGCAAATACAAGTCCTAGTAGAAGTAATTAACACTAAAGAAAGTTTTCACAAAATTAATAAAAAAATATTAACTTTGATCTCTCATAATGAATTAGTTGATAATAAAATTTATTCAACTGAAATTGGACTTTGGCATACTATCAATTCGGACCAATACAAGGATAACGACAAAGATAATTCGGAACTTATATACTTAAAAAAAATCAAACAAATTGCTAAAACAAAAGTCCATCAGGATGTTGATAAAGCTAATACTACCAATATTGCAAGTAATGATAAAACAAAAAACGGGATTTATAATTCAACCCAAGAAATGATGAATGAAAAAGAAAAATCGTCAGATAACAATAACAAGGAAATGGAACTTCAATTAGTTGAGATTACTAATAAGAGCAGAATTATTGATGTATTAAAAGTGGGAGGAGCATCCGGATCATTAAGAATAAATGATAGTATGATTAAATCACTGGATGCAAATTTCGAATTTGAAGGTACAGATGCAACTGTTAATATAAGTGAGGCAAAACTAAGTAGTAATTATTTTTATTATTTGATTGATAATGGACAACAGTCGGTTAGTGGTGCTGTTAATCGTTTTGGTGAAGACGAATATATTGTTACTTTAGTAAATGGTCCCTATAGTGGAATTAAGATGAAATTTGCCACCGATAAGAAAGTAAATATGTTATCTTCGAAGAATGTAAATACAAATGCAAACACAAACGATAATAATACAAATTCCACAAATACAGGTGTAGAAACAACCTTTGATAAGAGTGTAGAATTTGAAGAAATCGTTCAAAACAATAATCAGCGTGATCAAACTTTAAATACAGAAGAGGCAACCGTACTTCAAAATGATCAATTAACTTCAAGATATGAAGAGATGAGAATTGTCGGGAATAATAGCAATAACAATAACACAAATGCTGTATCAGGATTTCAATTTTAAATGTTCTCTTTTAATATTTCAGTAAGTATTGGTACCACCTGAAATAAATCACCTACAATTCCATAATCAGCTTTAGTAAAAATTGGAGCATTTGTATCTGTATTTATGGCCACAATATATTTTGAAGTTCTCATACCTGCCAAATGTTGAATGGCCCCGGAGATACCACAGGCAATGTAAAGCTCAGGTGAAACAGTTTTTCCCGTCTGACCAACTTGCATTGAGTGAGGTGCAAATCCAGAATCAACGGCCGCACGTGAGGCACCAACACTTGCACCAAGAATATTGGCCATTTCATGAAGGAGTTTAAAGTTGTCAGCATTTTTCATTCCTCGGCCACCAGAAATAATTATTTTTGCTTCAGTAAGATCTAATCTATCGCTTGCTCCTTTAACTAATTCAAAAACTTTAGATCTTATTTCATTAGCGGAAAGAGTAGGGGATTTATTTGTAACTATTCCTCTGCCTATTTTGGGAGTGGGGTTTATAGTAAGTGAGTTTGGTCTAACAGTAATAAAATAAGGGCGTGGTCCATTATCAACTGGAATTACATTGGCCAAACATTTTCCTGCAAAAAGTGGTCGTACAAAAGAGATGTTAGATGATCCATCGATATCAACTTTAGTAACATCACTTATCATTGCTGAGTTAAAGGTTGCAGATAGAATTGGAAAAAAATCTTTGCTCTTTGAAGTTACACCTGAAAATACAAATTTATAATCATTTCCCTTAATAATCTCACTCACTACTCTCGCAAAACCATCTGGAGAATAATTGCTCCCTGGAAAAATATTAGAATTTACAGTATAGATGTTATCGGCGCCTAAGTTTTTTAATTTCTCTCGATTCTCATCACTCAGGTCATCTCCTATAATAATTACGTCGGCGCCTAAGATACTTACATTGCTTAATATTTGTTTACTGACATCTTTGATATCATGATTATTTTGATTTATTTCGATAAAAACTAAGATGCTGTTGCTCTTACTGTTGCTCATAGTACAGATTCCTTTTTTAATGAATTACACACTTCCTCTATCAATGCACGTTGCTTGCCAACATCTCCTTCTGGAAAAGTATATTTTTTCCCTGGTGGTTTTTCCTTTGGAAGAAAGTAACTTTTGTATTCAATCCTCTTCTCTGAATCTGCTATCGCTAAATCTTGAAGAGTGTAAGTTGTTATACTCTTCTTTTTTGCCTTCATAATTCCAGGTAGAGAGGGATATCTTGGAGTATTTAACCCCTTATTGCATGAACAAGAGAGAGGAAGATTTAAATTGTAAATTTCAACTGCTCCACCCTCAATTTCTCTCTTAAGTTGAACTTTAAAAGAACCACTTCCACTGCCACTATCACTTGTAATGTTAAACGAAACAATTTGAGTGACTGAAGCAATATTTAACATTGTAGAAAGAATTTGTGGCACTTGAAAGTTATCATAATCGATAGATTGTTTTCCTGAAAGAAGAAGATCAACTGGTTTTTGAAATTTATCGATCGCTCTCTTTAATGCCAATGCTGTCGGATAGGGCGACAAATTCTCAGTCGCTTCCACTAAAATTGCTTCGTCTGCTCCCATCGCCAGAGCAGTCCTTAAAATTTCTGTTGCAGGATTGATTGCTCCCACTCTTAAAGCAATTACATTTACACCTGTTTTAAATTGATCTTTGATAAGTAGTGCTTGCTCTAAAGCAAATTCATCATAGGGATTCATAATCCATTTGATCTCTTTTGTATCAATGTAGGAATTAGAATTATCTTTTGTTAATTCTATTTTGGTTTCAGTATCCGGAACTTGTTTTATACAAACAAATATATTCATTTATCTTTCTCCTATAGTCTTTCACAAAATTATGATATCGGGACTGCATTTCCTTTTGCTGTCGCAGATATTTTTTCTATTTCCATTAGACCTTCCTTAGTTGAAAGGAATTTTTGTTTAAGCAAAACTTGAAAGTATGGTAACTCCATTAATGGCAATAACACAAAATTCCTCTCGTGCCATCTAGGATGCGGTAAAGTTACAAAGGGGTCACTTGATTTCGTTTGACCGAAGAAAATAAAATCAATATCAATAACCCTTGCTTCTTTAATTACATCTCCATTTTTGTTTCGATTACGTTTTCTACCTATAAAATCTTCAATCTTCAACAATTTTTCCATTATTTTTTGAGGAGTATGGGAACAATCAGGAAGACAAAATTCTAAAACTTGATTATAAAAAAATGGTTGATCTAAATAATATTCACCATCACCATCACCATTACCATCAGAGTAAACAGGATCTGATTTATATATTCTACTTTGTGCGCGTAAATTAAAATTTTTTTTCAACTCCTCTAATGCTAGAGTTAAATTTTTTGTCCTGTCACCTAAGTTACTTCCGGTAGATATTATTATTTCCATTTTATTTGTTTTATTTTTTTATTTTTGGCCTTGGCCCTGCTGCCCTTGATTTAATTCTAGTTGATCTAATAATTCAAGGTCTAGCTCTTGATCAGGATCTTGTTCTGTATTCTGATTTTGATTCTGCATTGCCTGCTCTCGCTCTTTCTTTTGTTCCTCTTGATATTTTGAATCCGCTTTTTGCTCTTGCGCTTTAACTGCATTATACCCAGGAATAGCATCTTCGCATTTTTCAATCTCTTTCAAACGTTCAGAATAAATATTATCCTCCAATTGGGCCACGACTCTCTTATAATCATTTGTACTCTGTTCTGCATGTTTCTTTAAATCAACTCCTTTGATCGCATTACTAGAGAGATCCTTTTTTTCACCTAGCTTATACTCGTCTAACATTTTTATGTATTCTTTGAAATTTTTGCTGATCGCTTGCAGATGTAGTTTATTTTTTTTTATATCACGTTTTGAACTTAAACAAAGCTTAGAGTATCTTTCAAGTGACGCTTCCTCTTTTTCCTTTGCTTCCAAGAAGGATTCTTCACTCTTTCTAATATCTCGTTGATCCGCTTTTTTTGTCTGCTTACTCTTTAATCTACTCTGGGCCATTACTCTTCTTGATCTGTAATCTATACTCTCTTGTTTAAGAATTTCCAATTCTAATTGTGTTCCCACCATATTCATTTTATAGATGAGGGCCCGCTTAAGCGATTTGGAAAATGCTTCACTCTTTGTAATCAGATCTGGTTTCTTTGAATATCTTGCCTCATAGGATGGAAGTGATGTTTTTGGTGGTGGTCTAGGGGGACCTTTCACTCCACAACCAACAAAAGTAAAAAGGAAAAAGAAAAGTAAAAGTAAAATAGTAGTAATTAAAGATAGAATTTTAAAATTCAAATGAAAAACCCAAATTTAATAAGTCAGTACCGACATCTACTTTAATAAACCAACCGGGTACAAGTCTTTTTAATACAGTTGCTCCAAATACAACAGTATTTTTTTCAACACCAAGAACTACATCTGGTTCCTTTTCCCGCTCTTTCTTTCTACTCTCTATTAACTTTGCGTCAGTTAATTTTTTATCACTAGCAGACTCTACACCCGCATCTGGGCATGATGCTTTAACAATTTTATAACCCACATATGGTTGCACATAGGAGTAAAATGGCGCAGCTATGGTATATTTTGCACGAACAATCATACTTGTTACTTTTGTATCTAGATCGTTACTTGGAAATGCTTTTAGCGTGCTCATCCCATAAATTCCTTCGGCCCAAAAATTATCGTATACTTGATATGCATACTGAGCATTCCAATGAGCAAATTTTTTAGAATTTCCATCCATATTGGCAGCAGAGATTAAACCATATCCTCCAGAAATGATATTATCAGTTTTAATCGCCCTTCTTCCTTTTTCTTCGCTAGCAGTTGTTCCATTTTCATCTTCAATTCCACTGTCACTTAATAGTTCCTTTTCAGATGGTATGTCAGAACTACTCTCATCTTTTGTTTCATCCACACTCTTAGGAGAAGGTTTCTTTGCCGCTTCCAAATTTTTTTTCTTTTCACCCAGATAATAACTATCATCTCCTTTTAGGATTTTTACTTCGCTACTGGCCCGCAAACGATTCCAGTTAGCAATCGAATATATCTTTAAAATTTTAACTCCTGCCTGATCATCTTTAATTTTGGCCACCAGTGCTCGAGCAATCATCTGATTATCTTGAATTAAGGTTATAAAATCGCCACCACTCAAATTTTTATTCTCATTTGTAAGGATAAATATTTTTTGAGTGGCGCCAATCTTTACAATCTTTTCGCTAAAAAGAGAATCATTTGATGAAATGTCGGAGTTTTGTGAAGGTGAATTTTTTGATTTGTTTACAGATTCATCTACATCAATTGAATCAACAGCAGATGCCGCATAAGCGGATGCCGCACAAGCATCTTCGTACTTTATTTCATACTTCATAATAATAAACAAAAAAAGTATGAGAATAAAAATTGTTGAGTTTTTTGATAATATTAAGTTATTCAATTTCATATTATTTATTTTAGCAAAAAATTTTACTAAATAAAATTCTAAAGATGACGATAGATGAAAGTAAGAGTCTATAAAAAAAATTTTACCTAAGGGTTTTTATGTTTTCTAAAAATCATATAATAAAAAAAGTGTTTATTGTTTCTCTATTAATTATCGTAGTGATGAGCTTTAACTCATGTTCACTTTTCAAGAGTAAAAAGAGCAAAAGAAGCAGTAGCGCAACCTCCTCTCAAGAATATTCAAGTAAGAGTAACAAAAATTGGGATCGACTAGATTCAAACTTAGTTGGAACAGATACAGTTACAGAGGAGATTAGAGTAGGAGCAAATTCAAAGAATAATAGTAGTAATTTGAGTGATGATAGTTTGTTTTCCGATGAGGGTCCAATAATAGATGATAATAGCGGTAGTGTTAACCGTAAAGCACTTAAGGAAAAAAGATCTCCAGCAGCAACAATGACTGGTGAGGCCAGTGGCATGAGCGGAGAGATTGGCGAGTATACAGTAGGTAAGGGCGAAACACTAATGTGGGTTGCCTTTAAGATATATGGAAATTATAACAAGTGGAAAAGCATAGCAAAATTAAATTCCAAAAAGGTAAGAAGAGGAGAGATAATAAAAGAGGGAACAGTTTTAAAATACAAAAAACCTAAAAATGAATTTGTATGGGAACCAAAGGGTGAACCCTATTTGGTAAAAATGGGAGATACCTTAGGTAAAATTTCGAAAAAAGTATATGACACTATAAAGAGATGGAAAGAGATTTGGAAAAATAATAAGGAGATGATAAAAAATCCAAATATCATCTTCTCTGGTTTTACACTTTACTATGTTCCATCTGAAAATGGTAAACTTGCATCTTCTCCTAAAGCTAAAATTAAATCTAAAACTAAATCTAAATATAAAGCTAACGATGGCGCCGAGGATACTATGAGTAGTGATAGCAGCAGTAGTGGTAACAATGATAGCGGTGGCAGTGGCAGCGATAGTAACAATAATAACATCAACATCGATAATGCTGAGGGCGGTGACAAGTAGTCGTTGTAGCAGTAATTTCATAATAATATGAAATTTGTCTTCTACCCTCGTCTCAATAAATTTTTATCTTCATTCTCATCCTTTTTATTATTTTCAATAGTAATTTTGGTATCATATTTTTGTTTATATTCCTGTTCATTTTTAAAACGAAATATCATTGAGATCTATGAAGATAAACAAATTGTGGCCAAAGATTATCAATACCTAAATAAGAACGACTATATTGATCACTTAGCATCTCTAGAAACTGCATACCTAAACACTCCAGGAGTAGAAACAGTTGATATCAAGAAAGAAAATTTGGACTACCTCTATGCTATCTTCAAAAAAATTTCTAGAAATAATGAGTTGTTAATCAAAGAAACTATTCCACCTAAATTTCATATTCTAAAGAATGTCACTCCACTTTACTTTTCATTACCAAAAGGAAATATCTTTTTATCAACAGGACTATTTCAAAGAGATATCAGACATGAGGGGGACTTAATATCGATATTATCTTTTGAATTTTTGAAAAGTTATAATAATGTTTATGAAGCAAATATGATTATCCCAAAAGGATATATAAGTAGCGAACGATTAATATCACTAACTAGAATATCACTTAGTGAAAAGTTGAAGATTAACAACTGGATGTATTATATTTTAAAACGCTCAGGTTACGATCCATATGTTTACCTGACTTGGATTCAACAATTAAATAAAAATACTCTCGATTTTGCTATGTTACTTGGTGATTTAAAGGATATTACACGTGAAGAATTAGAATATAAGCAACTGCTAATCAGCAAGGGGTTAGAGAATAGGTTGTCTAATATAAAAACCAATTCATCTAGAGATTTTTATCGATTTATCTATGACATGAAAAAACTAGAGTAAAAGAGTACGGATAGAAACATGAATAAAGACATGAATAAAGACATGAATAAAGAAAAAGAATCAAAAATAGAAATAACTTCCGATATAAAAAAATTCTTATCTTTACCAGAGGTAAATAAGATTATTCATCATAACGGATCTTATGATCTAAGTTTGTTAACTGGGGATGCTTCTCAAAGAACTTATTATCGCGCATATAATAATTCTGATAACAGTTCTTATGTAGTATGTAGAGATAAGAGTTGTAGTGATATCAAAACACTTGAACAATATGATTTTTGGGAGGTTTATAATTTTCTAAGAAAAAATAATATTCGAGTGCCAGAAATTTTTCATGTGGATCTAACTAATGCTCTTCTTTTAGAGGAGGATTTGGGAGAAATCTCTCTACTTTCCAAAATGTCTTCAATCGATTCACTACAAGAAGAATATAATTTGTATGAGAGTTGTTTGGACTTACTTATAAAGATTCATTCACAAAAACTAACATCCTTGGATGGTCCAGCGACTGGTGCTCATCGCTTTGCCAATCGCTACTTTGATCGACAAAAATATGAATATGAAATTGATTTTACTAAAACTCATTTTCTAGAGAGATTTTTAAATGTTAAGTTTACAGAGATGGAAACGGAGATATTTAATAGTGCTTTCTCTAAAATAATTTCTGTATTAACCAAACAAAAAAATTATTTCACCCATAGAGATTTTCATTCAAGAAATATTATGGTGAAAAATGATGAACTGGTTATAATTGATTTTCAAGATGCTAGGATGGGACCATTACAATATGATCTAGTATCACTACTTGATGATTGTTATTATTCCATCGATGAAGAAAATCATAAACAATTAATCAAATATTACTGGCATAATTGGGCCCAAGAAGAGTGCGATTCATCCTTTGATGAATTCATGGAAGTTTACTGCTATATGGCCGTTCAAAGAATTTATAAGGCCATCGGAAGTTTTGCATATATTTACTATAATAAAAATTCCCCAAAATATTTGGTAAATATTGGTAGAGCAATGGAGCGACTTAAATATTTCTTGATTAACTCAGATGATTTCGAATTGAATAAAGAATTGATTAGTATCAAGCAAATTTTATTCAAATATTATTATGGAAATTATGGGAATTAAGAAAATTAAGAAAATTATGGGAATTAAGAGAGCACTACTGCTTTCTGCAGGCATGGGCACTAGAATGGGAAATATTGGGAAAGTCCTACCCAAAGTTCTTATGCCTATTTTCGAAAAGACTCTTCTGGAATTACAAATTCAATTCTTAAAATCTATAGGCATTGATGAAATCTATATAAACGTACATCATCAAGCGGATATGATTGAAAATTTTGTTAATCATTACTTAACATCCACAATACATGTGATTCGTGAATCAACCTTGTTAGATATTGGTGGGGCCATTCACAATATCGCTCAACTTAAAACTGTAAATTATCAAGATCATCTGTTGGTGGTAAATTCAGATCAATTTCTTTTTGTAGATAAAAATATTTTATTTTCCTTAGCAAAAAGAGTAATCGAAGATGATTTTACAGCGGCCCTTATTCCACTAAAAGTTTTTAAAGGAGATGGAGACAACTATAATGGTCTACTATTAAACAATGAAAATTTATTAAAGGAGATTAAAATTGCAGGTGAAGGATTAGAAGATACAAATGGTAGTTATTATACTTACTCTGGAACTTCTATTATAAACTTGAACAAAATAAAAAAATATAAAAGTTCAACGCCATCGAAATTTTTTGAAACAGTTGCAAACTATCGCGATGACACTATGAAGATTCTCGTACCCGTGGATCATGGAAATTTTGAGTATTGGGACTTTGGAACTACTAAACGTTATTCTAATTCAATATTTAATTTATTAGATAGCGTGATCAAAGAAAATAAAAAAAGCTTTGTGAGTTTTTGTATTGAAAATGGTGTATTTGATTTTAAAAAAGTTAATTTCTCTAAAGAAAGTAAGCAGTCATATGGATTAACCGATAGAGAAAGAACTATCAATTTATCAAAGAATTTTTTTTCAAAGAAAGAATTTCAACTAGGTGATGAAAAAAGAGTCGTTTTATTAAATGAGCTCGACGATAAAATCAAAATAGATAAAAGCGCTATTTATTATAGAAATTTGTATGATATTATCTAATTGTTTTTTTATCTGCAAGCGAGGAAGAGGATGAGGAAGATTGTTCATTAGTTACAAAATGTATTTTAATACATTCAGCAGGGCAGAGCTCTACGCAAATGTTACATAAAGAACAAGACCATGTATCGATAGTGTATGAGTTATTATAAAATATAACTGCATTCTCCGGACAAATAAGCCGGCAACTATCGCAAGATGTACATAGAGGACCAATTTTTAGAACTGGTAACATAATAATATATTTTATTGTAAAAAGGGTATTCTTGATACAAAAATAAAATGAAGATAATAAAAAGAAGACCAATTGTTTGGCATACACTTACCTTTTTGATTTTTTCAATATTTTATCTCTACATAGAAAAAAGTTTAGCAGAAAATACAACTGCTATTGATGGAAAATCATTCTTATCATATTTACATGACCATAAGTTGCTTATAATTGCCTCACTTGTTAGCGCTATCTTTATCTTTAATTTAAAAAAAATCTCCAAGCAAATAATGTTACTATTAATTGGGTATATGGGATACCTGATGACAATGATTATATATTATGATTTCAATAAGCTCATTTTTATTATGATTCTACTTTACTTGCTGATAGGTGGTTATTTCTATTATTTTTGGTCAGTAGAAATAGGAAAGCCACTATATAATCCAATCTTTTCAACAAACGATCTAGATATCAGACCTATGATTCCAATCAGTATTATTATCCGTTCAAAGGATTCTAATCAATTATTTCACGGGCAACTATGCAATTGGGATGAAGATAGTTGTTTTGTTATTTTGAACCAGACTGCAGATTCAGATCTAATCACTAAAGTTAAAGTTAAGGATAAAGTTAAAGCTAAAGTTAAAAATCATCAAAAAGTAGTTGTTGATTTCAACTGTTTTGATCGGGTTTTTACAAATGATGGGGAAATATGTGCTGTATCTAACGAATTAAATGGGTTAGGGATAGAATTAAAAATAGGATTGGATAAAATCAACAACCCTCAATTTAATTTTGACTTTGCACTTTTGTACTCTACTCTAAGTAAAATGGGGTTTGTTCCAAAAGAGTATCATTGTTGAATTGTCGATTTATTTATCCTGAGGATGAAATATGTTATCAAAAATCTTTGTTACAATTATGCTTCTGATGATTATGATCTTTTCAGGATGTGCTCCAAAAAATGTTTCTCCAGATAAAGCATTACAAGATTATGTGGAACAACGCTTTGGTAGCGGTCAATCTAAGGAGAGCATTTTACAAAAAGTTACTGGACCACTTTACTTACAAATCGAACAGATGAGTGATGATGAGTTTAAAAATTTTTCAGCAACTCAAAATATTAAGAAGAAAGAATTCAAGATACTTTCAAGTAGATGCAAAGATAATCAATGTTACATCACATATTATTTGAGTTACTTTAATGTCGACAGTAATAACAAGACAGAGGTATTAACTGACGTAAAAAAAGTAGCAGAAGTTATTAAAGAAGATGGAGCATGGAAAATTAAGGATATTGTAAATATTAAGACCTATCATAAGTCTTTGGATGAACTACAAGTTACCAATTAAAAAATTAGAAAGTAAAAAATTGACAAGGATGTCATATCAAGATGGGTGCTCTAAAAAATGATGAAAATTTCATAGGTAAACTTCTTAATGAAACTATAGAGGAAAATTGTAAAATATACGACAAAGGGTTGTGCGCAGATATTGTAAATTTAGATGACTATTTTGAAAAAAAATCAAAAAACAAAGCAGAAGAGAAACTAGAATCAGTAGAATCAGTAGAATCAATAAATAATGAGTTATCTAAACTAATCCCTAATACAGATATTTTCTATGGAAAATATCTTCCAGAAATTGGATGTTATCGTTTGATGGTAAATAATTTAATCCTAGATTTTCCATCTAATCTAGCATTTTTTATGAAAGCGGCCAAAGTGCAACTTGAAAATCTTTATATCCAACTTAATCACGAAAATGATCATTTTCAATTCATAAAAATTTTTAATTCTATGGACAATCTTAAAAAATTTGAAACTATCATTATCCTTTTTTATCAGGGAGTGAAATTAGAGAGAGAGTTTTGTTTTATTTGTTGTAATCGAAATGAGGAGAAGAAAAGAGTATTAGATTTTACAGTTAAACGAAATTTTACAACACTTTAGGGCCCTTAATTTTGACCACGAAGTATTCCTTGATTTAACTTCTCTAAAAAATCATTATAGGATATCTTCAGCCCATCATAGAGAGCGGTACTAGGTTCCCATCCCAATTTTTTTATCTTTGAACTATCGACTATCTTCCTTGGTGTACCATCAGGTTTGCTGCTATCAAAGATAATTTCTCCTCTATAACCAACAACATTCATAAGCATGTCTACAACTTCTTTGATTGTAATGTCACTGCTACTTCCAATATTGATTAAATCTCCGATATCTTTGGCATCATAATTTTTCATCAGCATCACACAAGCGGCCGCCAGATCATCGCTAAAAAGAAATTCCCTTTTAGGGTTACCACTTCCCCAGATTACAATTTTTTTATCTTTATTTTCTTTAGCAAAATGCATTCGCCTGATTAATGCTGGAAGTACGTGAGAATCCAACTCATGATAATTATCATTTGGCCCATATAGATTACATGGCATAACCGAAATAAAATTACACTTATATTGAAGATTATAGGCATTACATAGTTTTATTCCTGTAATCTTTGCTAAAGCATACCATTGATTGCTTGGTTCAAGAGAGGATGTTAAAAGATACTCTTCTTTTATTGGTTGAGGTGCAAGCTTAGGATAAACACAACTAGATCCTAAAAATAATAATTTTTTCACAGAGTATTTGTAAGAGCACTCGATAAGATTGTTTTGAATCTTTAGATTTTCGAGCAGAAAATTTACAGGATAGGTACTATTCGCATGAATTCCACCTACTTTCGCGGCAGCAGCGAAAACCCAATCTGGTCGTTCTCGTTCGAAGAATTTATTAACATCTTCAGTATTAGTTAGATCAACAGTATTTCGGTTAGTAGTAATTATATTTGAATCAGAAAAACCCTCTTTGATTAACTGTCGATAGATAGCACTTCCAACTAAACCCGTATGACCTGCTATATATATTTTTATGTTATTCATATTTTTTCACTTTAAATTTTTATAAATTTTTATAAATTTTTATAAACGTTTAAGGTTTTCTGAGCTGTTGTTTTCCAAGAAAATTTTTTTAATTGCTCTTGTCCTTTAATAATCATTAATTCACGTAAGTTTTTATCATGTATAACCTTCGATACCTCATCTAATATAGATTTTTCATCCTTAGGATTAAAATAGCAAGCAGCACTACCACCTACCTCAGGAAGTGAACTAGTATTGCTAAGTATTGCTGGAGTGTTGGTTTCAAATGCCTCCAATACTGGAAGACCAAATCCTTCATAGAGTGATGGAAAGACAAAACAGAGAGCATTTTTATATAGATAATATAATCCATCATCAAAAACTGTGTAATGAAAAACTTTGTTACTTATTCCAAGTGAACAAAAGAGAGTTGTTTCAGCAGATGTAAAATCTCCCCCTCCTGCACAAACTAGTGAAATATCATAATTTTTGTTAAGAAGAAGAGGGTGTATTGCTTTAATAAATAAATTAAAATTTTTATAACGATCTCTTTGACCAACAAATAAAATGTATCTATTGGGAAGGTTGATAAATGTTTGTTTAATGTTAAAGTTAATATTAGAATTAAGGCCAGAAGAAAAGCTTGATGGCCCTAAATGAATAACTTCAATATTATTTTCATCTAGATCACTATAAAATTTCAAAATATCTCGCTTGGTACTTTCAGAAATTGCAATTATTTTATTGGCCCGATAGAGCAAAGTTTTTTTATGTTCTTTAGCTTTATCCCCCTTAGAAAAGAAGTGAGGGAAGGTTTCGTGAATCATATCATAAACAGTTAGTACAAATGGTCTACCTTTTAATGCTTTTAAAAAATAAGGGTTGTAGTAGGTTGGATGATATATAATTTTCGATTGAACTTGAGATTGAGCTTGAACTTGAGCTTTTAGATGACTTTTGGCCAGATGTTGACTTAAGAGAGAGAAAATCTTTTTTTTATAATTAGGAAAAAAATTTATTAACGGTATATTTTCTGGGGAGTTGTTGTAGTTGTTGTGAAAATTAATATTTGCTTTTACATCACTTAAACTTTTTTTTAAATCATTAAGATGTAAATTGTCGGCCCAAAAAGCATTGATGGTTATGTTTGTGTCGGCACCTTTTAAAGCACGTATCAATTCAGTGAAATACCTAGAAATACCTCCATACTTTTGTAGAAGAAAAATTTGGTGATCATAAATAATTTTCATATATCATACATCAGCTATCAGCTATCAGCTAAATCCATTTATCCAAATACCAGCGTACTGTTTTTTCAATGCCGGTTTGAAAGTTTTCACTTGCTTTCCATCCCAATTCACATTCAATCTTTGTAGCATCAATTGCATATCTGCGATCATGCCCAGGTCTATCTGTTACAAAAGTTATGAAATCTTGATATTTTTTATTTTTTAAAGGGCGATACTCATTTAATAATTCACAGATTGTGTCTACAATTTGTAAATTATTTTTCTCATTTTTCCCCCCGATATTATAAGTTTCTCCACTTAGACCTTTATGATAAACCAAATCTATTCCCATACAGTGATCTAAAACATATAACCAATCACGAATATTTTTTCCATCACCATAGATAGGAATTGGTTCTTTATTAATCGCTTTGCGAATAATGGTTGGAATTAATTTTTCCTTGTGTTGTTTTGGGCCATAGTTATTCGAGCAATTGGTAGTGACTACATTCATTCCATAGGTGTGAAAGTAACTACGAACAATAAAATCACTGCTGGCCTTAGAAGCACTATAAGGGGAATTAGGGGCGTAAGGAGTTTTTTCAGTGAAGAGTCCAGTATCTCCTAAGGTACCATATACTTCATCGGTAGAGATGTGATGAAAGCGACAACCACTATAATCTTCTTTAGAGCAAAATGGTTTTTGCATCCAGTGTTTGCGAGCAACATCTAACAAAGTAAAAGTGCCAGTGATATTAGTTCTTACAAATTCTCCAGGGCCAGAGATAGAATTATCCACATGTGATTCTGCTGCAAAATGAATCACTCCGCGAACATCATGCTCTTTAAAGATATGCTCCACTAGTGGACGATCACAAACATCTCCATTCACCAAAAGGTAATTGGGATTATTCTCTACTTCAGCTAAGTTTTTAAGATCGCCTGCATAGGTAAGCTTATCAAAATTTATTAGATAATATTGATCCTCATACTTATTTAAAAAATAGGGAATAAAATTTGAGCCTATAAAACCAGCTCCGCCTGTAATTATAATTGATTTTCTTTTAGACATTTTTCTAAACTCTCTCTCCAATGGGGTATTTCAATATTTAATTCTTTTTTTATTTTACTTTTATCTAGTACTGAAAAGGATGGCCTTTTGGCCGCTGTCGGATACTCGGTGGTTAAAATCGGTCTGATCTTAACATTTGAATTTAAATTTAATATATCAATAATTGCTTTAGCAAAATCATACCAACTTGCAATTCCTTCATTCGAGTAATTGTAAATTATTTTGAAATTATCTTTGTTGTTGATTAAATCAACAATACGTAAAATTGCACTAACTAAATCTCCTGCATAGGTAGGATTTCCAACTTGATCGTAAACAATTCCAAGTTCTAATAACTTCTCTGATAAATTATTCGATTGAGCGGCCGCGGCCGTAGCATCCGAGACCGCTGTGGCCTCCAGGGCCGCCCTGGCCTTAGAAACAATAGTTTTTACAAAGTTACTTCCATATTGCGAGTAAAGCCATGAAGTACGAATGATCACAGATTTGTTTGCATATTTTTGAATAGCTTGCTCGCCATTAAGCTTACTGAGGCCATAGATAGATATTGGTTTTGGAATATCATCCTCTGTATATGGAGCTGGTTTATCACCAGGAAAAACATAATCTGTTGAGATGTGAATAATAGTTATATTAAAATCTTTTGCAACTTTGGCCAAAATCAATGGACCGTTAATGTTAACATTGAAAGCTAGTTTGGAATCTGTCTCTGCCTTATCAACAAGTGTATAGGCAGCACAATTTATAATTATCTTGATTCCATTATCTTCCACCAATGATCTGACTGCAGTTTCATTGGTGATATCGCAATCATTTATTGTGGTAAAGATAGTTTTGTGTTCTTTTCCTTCGTAGAGTTGGTGGAACAACTCATGTCCTAACTGTCCATCTGCTCCTGTAACCCAAATCATAGCTTCTCTCAATTATCTTTTATGTCGATTAAACGCTGGTAATAATAAATCCTTCTCTGAAACAATTAGATCTTTGGTTGGTAAGATCCAATCAATATTAAGTTCAGAGTCGTTATAAATAATTCCATCTTCACTCTGCTTACAATAAAAATTATCACATTTATATAAAAATTCCGCCTCTTCACTTAGAACGATAAATCCATGAGCAAAACCTCTAGGAATAAAAAATGAAAGTTTATTATCGCAAGATAATTCAACAGAGAAATGTTTCCCAAATGTTTTGGAATCCTCTCTTAAATCAACAGCAACATCTAAAACTTTGCCCTTTAAAACTCTAACAAATTTTGCTTGAGCATGTTCTCCTCTCTGGAAATGTAATCCTCTGAGTGTGCCATATTTAGAATAGGATTGATTGTCTTGCACGAAGTTTATATCGAGACCAAGTTCTCTCTTGAAGTCCATTTGATGATAGCTTTCAAAAAAATATCCTCTACTATCACCATGGATTTTATGTTCATAGGTAAATAATCCTTCGATAGGAGTTTTTTTAAATGGCATGAGTATCATCCCTCTCTAGCATTTGAATCAAATATTTTCCATATTGATTTTTAGCGATTGGTGCTGCCAATTTTCGTACCTCTTCTGCTGTAATATATCCTTTGTTGTAAGCTATCTCCTCTAAGCATGCAATCTTTAGTCCTTGCCGGTGTTCAATAGTGGCCACAAAATTAGATGCCTCAAGCAAACTCTCATGTGTTCCAGTATCAAGCCAAGCAGAACCACGACCTAAAATTTCTAGATTAAGCATTCCCATTTTAAGATATGCTTGATTTACAGAGGTGATTTCTAATTCACCACGATCAGAAGGAATTAGATCTTTGGAGATATTTACAACTTGGTTATCATAAAAATAGAGACCAGTGACAGCATAATTTGATCTTGGATATTTTGGTTTTTCCTCAATGCTAATAACCTTTGAGTTGTTATCGATTTCAGCAACTCCGTACCTTTCAGGATCATTAACATAATAACCAAATACTGTTGCACCCTTTTGAATTTTTGCAGAACGCTCCAACATATTTACAAGACCGTGTCCGTAAAAAATGTTGTCACCTAATATCAAACACACATTATCATCAGCAATAAATTTTTCACCTATAATAAATGCTTGGGCCAATCCTCCTGGGTGTGGCTGAATTTCATAATGAAGATTTAATCCAATTTGGTGGCCATCTCCGAGTAAAGTTTTAAAGAGTGATTGATCTTGAGGTGTAGTAATTATTAAGATCTCTCTTATTCCTGCAAGCATTAGAGTGGAGAGTGGGTGATAGATCATTGGTTTATCAAAAACTGGAAGCAATTGCTTTGAAATGGAAGTAGTTGCTGGATAGAGACGTGTGCCACTTCCGCCTGCTAAAATGATTCCTTTCATCATAAGATTATTTTCCTCCTCTTCTATTTCTGGTCGCTATTTTTATTTATTAACTAATTAATCTAGTTTACTGTTTTTTTAATACTGCCAAAGGGCGCATGGATATGGAAGTGAAAAGATTACAAATTTTAGTAGATTTAATAAAAAGTGATTTTAGAAAGAAATATTTAGGATCATATCTCGGTGTGATATGGGCATTTTTAAATCCATTAATTACCATTTTAATTTTTTTATTAATTTTTCAGGTGGGATTCAAATCTCCTCCTGTTGATAGTGTGCCTTTTGCAATATGGCTTATCGTTGGTATAGCTCCATGGTTTTATTTTTCAGATGCGCTAATCAATGCAACACACTCCATTTATGAGTACGGTTTCTTAGTAAAAAAAGTTGTCTTTGAAATAATTCTTTTGCCAGTGATTCGAGTTTTAACAGCGCTGATTATACATCTCTCACTTTTACTGGTAGTCTTTGCAATATTAATCTACTGCAATCTTCAAAACCATGAAATTAATTGGCCACGAATGATTTTATTTGGTTTGCAAAGTGGTTATTACGTCTTTGCAGAGACAATTTTGTTAATTGCTTTGGCCTGGCCATTGGCGGCCATCAATGTTTTCATTCGGGATACTGGAAATATGATAAATATGGTTTTGCAATTTCTCTTTTGGGCCACTCCCATTTTGTGGAAGATAGAGATATTGCCGAAGAATTATCAAACCATTCAAACTATTTTAAAATTTAATCCAATTTATTACATTGTTAATGGACAAAGAGAATCGCTTCTCTATGGAAAATGGTTTTGGGAGGATTTACCTCACACAATCTTTTTTTGGATTTTTACTTTAAGTTTACTTTTTGTGGGACTTTATTTGTTTAAACGAGTACGCCCATACTTTGCGGATGTTTTGTGATGCTTGGAAGTGTAGAAATAAATAATTTAAAGAAAAGGTATAAACTTTTTAATTCTCATAAAGAGAGGATCGCTCACTATCTCTCATTAGGGATGAAGAAAAATTATCAGGAGTTTTGGGCGCTAAAAGGAGTTAATGTAAAAATTGATAGAGGAGAAACGGTAGGAATCATTGGAAAAAATGGTTCAGGAAAATCAACTCTTTTAAAAATTATTACTGGAATTATCACTCCTACCCAAGGAAATGTTATAACTAAAGGATCAATTTCAGCATTGCTAGAATTGGGTGCTGGTCTTAATCCAGAGCTAACTGGAATAGAAAATATATTTTTCAATGGTCACATTGCAGGCATGACTAAGAAAGAGATTAAGGAAAAGATCTCGGATATAATTTTGTTTGCAGATATTGGCGATTTTATCCATCAGCCAGTGAAAAGATATTCTAGCGGAATGTTTATTCGTTTAGCATTTTCATTATCAATAAATTCAGATCCAGATATTTTAATTGTAGATGAAGCATTGGCAGTAGGAGACGTGGCATTTCAATACAAATGCTTTGAAAGATTTAATAAACACAAACGTGCTGGCAAAACTATTATTTTTGTAACTCACTCACTTGATCAAGTAATAGAGTATTGTGATCGAGCAATTCTACTAAACGAGGGAGAGGTTGTTGTTGATGGAACTCCCAAGGATGCAGTGGATGGATATAAGCAAGTGCTCAGTGGAAATAAGGAAACAAGAATTGCTGTAGCTGCAGCTGCAGCTGCAGCTACAGCTACAGCTACAAAGGTTACTCCTCATAGCTATGATGATTATACTTTTATTTCTAACTGGAAGGAAAAATTTAAAATAAATGCTCAATTTCTAGAGTACGGTAATAAAGAAATTGAGATTGTTGATTTTGGAATTTTCGACAAGGAAGAACGGCCAACTCATGAGTTGATGAATGGAGAATTTTTTACTATCCGGTTAAGAGTAAAATTTAAATTTCATTTTTCCTTTGGGCCAATAGTCGCCTTCACCATAAAAGATTTAAAAGGATTAGAGGTGGCCGGCACCAATACCCTCTATGAAAAATGTCCTCTACAAAGTTGTAAAGGAGAAACAACAAAGGTGATAGAGTTCAAACAAAGGGCCAATTTCAAGAGCGGCTCCTATGCACTCTCGCTAGGAATTACTGCTATTCAAGGTGGGGAACTGGTAGTTTATCATCGTTTGTATGATGTCTTGTTATTTGAAGTAATCTCAATAAAACAATTTGTGGGTTTTTTTGATTTAGGAAGTGAGATTAGGATTGATTAGGATTGAACATGCAGATTGAAGCTAATACTAATATTAATATTAATACTAAATATTACTCCGGAAGTGATCTCTATAGCGAAGGAGCTATAGAAGATGAATTGTTAAAAATGGTCACTTCTGATACTGTTGATAATGATCCTCAAGAGATCTTAAGAAATGATAATCGCTTTTCAGTTCTATATCACTTTTCCCCACAGCGAGCGGATCTGCTTCGATGGTTTCCATTTTCTAAAGATCAAACACTTTTAGAAATTGGTGCCGGTTGTGGAGCACTCACGGGATTTTTTTTAGAGCGCTTAAAGAGAGTTGTGGCCATTGATTTATCTTATAAGAGATCACTCATAAATTACCATCGACATAAACAACATATAAAAGATTTAAATTTTGAAATTATTGTTGGCAACATCGATAAAATTGAAATCTGTGAAAAGTTTGATTTTGTTACTTTAATTGGAGTTTTAGAATATGCAAAAAAGTTTTCTCCTAATTCACATTCTGATTCGAATGGTTATGAACATTTTTTTAACCTTATAAAAAAATTCTTGCACGATAATGGAAAACTAATTATTGCTATCGAAAATAAATTTGGCCTTAAATATTGGGCCGGTCATAGGGAAGACCATACAGGACGCTATTTTGATAGTATCGAAGGATACCGACATCAACATGGCCAAGATGATGGCGCAGAAGTTGAAACATTTGGTCTGGTCGAATTAAAAAATTTGCTCCTATCTAACGGATTTAGTAATTTACAATTTTATTACCCATATCCAGATTATAAATTTCCCATTGAAGTATATAGTGAAGAATTAAAACCATCGGTAGATACTTTACTTGGTTCTCCTCCCAATTATACTGGAGAGATGCTTGAAGTTTTTTCTATTCCTCATGCTTATTTAAATATTATTAAAAATGATCAATTTGATTTTTTTTCTAACTCATTTCTTTGCGTGGCCAGCATATGAAAATGTTTTATAGTAAATATAACAGATTTCGAAAAGAGAGTTATCAAACTCAAACGCTAATCTATGAACGTCCAAATTCTTTTAATATAAATCGCAGAGATAAAATTGTTGAAAAACGCGCGCTCTCGCATGCTGCCGAAAAACATATTGATAAAATTCATCAGACATTTCAATTTTTAAAACAAAGTCTTGATCAACAGCAGGGACAAGGATTGATGCTTCCACGATTGATTTCTTTTGATAAGACATCTGATAAGTCATCAATCTCATTTGAGTATATTGAAGGTACTTCATTTAATAGTTTACTCTTCAATGCTTTTTCAAATAAAGATAAAAAACTTTTTCTATCATTATTACATAAGTACTACTCCATTTTATCGACAGGATTTGAAAAAATCACCACCTCCTGCCCAAAAGGTGTTCGTGAGAATTTTTGGGAGAAGGATTCATTTTTATTTGAAAATGTTAATCTAGATAATTTTTATAAATTAGGGATGCCAATTTTAAAGGGAACATTTTTAGATCCGGTTTTTGATAATATTATTGTCGTCAAAAACGATCAACAAAATGATCAATATTATCTTATTGATTACGAATGGTTTTTTGAAGCATATTTACCTCTAGATTTTATATTCGTGCGAGCAATCCATTCCTGCTTTTTTAAAAAATATAATATCTACAATATAGATAAATTTATTTCCATTGAAGAAGTTTTACAACACTTTAATATCGATGGTCTCTTCTATAACGAGTGTATAAAGGTCGAAAATAATTTTCAAAAGAGTGTAGTAATAAACGAGGAAAATAATTATTTAAAAAACTATCTCCTCCCCACCACTTACACCTTAAGCGATCTCTTGACATACAAAGATCATTATCAAGACACCAGAGTGTTAAAATATTACTTTCATAGTAAGTTATGGAAGATTACCAGGAAAATTTTAAACAAATTTTTTGCAAGCAAATTTTTTAATAATAATAAAAAAATGTTGGTAGT
Source organism: Oligoflexia bacterium (assembly GCA_015232355.1). GTDB lineage: Bacteria > Bdellovibrionota > Bacteriovoracia > Bacteriovoracales > Bacteriovoracaceae > JADFZW01. The sequence goes on along the minus strand of JADFZW010000009.1, from coordinate 3,430 downwards.
TATCCTTACTAAAGTAATTTTTTATTACAGTGAATTTAAACTGCGCTTAAATATTTTTAAGACAATTTATAATCGCTTAAATTACCAAAAATTTCGACCAAACTTTATTAGCAAAATTTACGATGGTAATTCCTCTCTTGAAGATAGTAAAACTTCCTCTGTTTGCTTGTACGCTCATTTTGATCCCAATGCCCAGATAGATGATTATGTCGTTAGACACTTAAAGGCGCTTCAGAAGCTAGATTTCGCCATAATTTTCTCCACTACAATGTCAACATCGGCAGCCGATTCTGAGATTGATAAAATTCGTCCCTACTGTGCTCACATAATCCTTCGAAAAAATATCGGCATCGATTTTGGTTCCTGGAAAAGCGCTCTTCATCTTTTAGAGACGAGATATGGCCAATACTTAAAAAATAAGTGCCAATATATTTTACTCGCCAATGATAGTGTCTATGGGCCACTCTTCGACATGTCTTCAATGATCTCTGAAATGCGGGCCAAGCTTGAATCGAAGGAGGTTGATCTTTTTGGATTAACTGATAGTAGTGAACGCAAATATCATTTGCAAAGTTATTTTTTGCTCTTCAGTGATCGAGTAATTAAAAGTAAGTGCTGGAGCAAATTTTGGAATAATATAAAATTTTATCAAGATAAACAATTGATCATCAATAAATCAGAGGTGGGACTTAGTCGAGCAATGTTAAAGGGTGGATTTAAACTCCGTGCTTATTTCCCATATAAAAAAATAGCAGAGCAAATACTACGCTTACCACACCATCGTTTTAAATTAATAATTGATTTTATTCCTCCAAATCCTTCAGTGTGGTTTTGGGATGTATTGATTAAGTATTTTGATTTTCCATTCTTAAAAAGAGAGTTGTTTTTAAATCCGCCTATCACCATTCGAACAGTGAAAGATCTTCATGACAATTCATGGAAGGATGTTTTAAGAAGCAAAACTTATTACTCCCCTGAAGTAATTACAAAGCATATTGAGCATATTGAGTGCCACGCCACAAACGGGACTAAACGCAAAACGCACTAACCAGCAATGATATCTAAAATGATAGTAGATGAATGGCAAAGTTTATTTTAAAAATACTTTGTAATTTATGTTGAATATTTTTCTGGCAACTTTTATGAATAGGCGGTGATTGGATTCTTCAAAACGACTGAAGTAATCAACATATGTAAAAATAAATAATCTGAATTCAATTCTCTACTGCTTCCAAAATCTCTATAACTGGAATACCTTTTTTCTTGGCATAATTTTTTAGAGATTCAATCATGGTTTTAGAACACCCGATCCAACCGTCTTTGTTATGTTTCATAAAAACCCCCAATGGTGGTGCTGGTGGTGCCACTTTCCACTTGGTAGCTATATGGCAGCTAACATGTTGTTGCTACCATTCGGAGAGTGGCACTACGACCTCTACGACCTCCTACGACCTCGACCTACGACTACAATAAATACACTAATCGTAAGTTAAAGGAAAAAAGCAAAGGTTTTTTTGAGCTACTCTTTTCTAATAAAAACAAAAAAGGTCTAAGAGAAATGTGTGATGAGCGAGTGTTGTGGTAGGTTTCAAGGAACGCGCTGGTAGTTCAAGTTAGAATTTGTCTCAAACACACCGATATAAGTCATCTAAAACTACTTCATTTTGAATTAGATCTTCGGAGTAAAGATTATGTGCAATTCCAAAACTAGTTATCATTGCTAAATAAATTTGTTTTTTAGTAAGCGTGACTGTTTTAAAAATCTCTATCTTGTTTTCTAAATTTTTAGCATAACTTTTATCAATTTTAAATTTTTCACTACTACTAACATATTTTATTTCACAAATTGTTACGGCATCATCACCACGATCGAAAAGTAGATCAATCTGAGCACCATCCTTCTCCACACCCACTGAACGCCAACTACTGACTCGGCAATCAATATTTTGCAATTTTAGAGCTGCCATGATCTGTTCTTGGTGTTTTAGGCATAAATTTTCAAATGCCATTCCTAACCAACTAGCATAGCTCGGATTCTTTACTAAATTATACCAATGAGATTTGGAAAAACCATGGCCTTTTTTTATATCGGGTGCAATCCATTTCAAATAAAACAAAGTATATTCATCAATCACTCGATAATAGATATCTTTTTTCTTTCCATAGGGAATAAAACCCACAATAAATCCTGCTGCCTCTACTTCCTCGATTTTATCATTTATCCAACCTCCGGTTTTTACTTTTAATTTTTTTAGTAATTCTTCACGAGAAATCCCATAGCGTTTTGATGCAATTATTTTTACAATATTTAAGCTGATGGTCGCATTAGCAAAAAGGGATTTAAAGAGACGAGGGAATTCATCCAACAACAGTCCATTTTCTTCAAAGCAGAGTGTACTTATGTTTTGTACTACTGAAAGTGCTGGTGATATTTGATCAAGATAAAAAGGAATTCCACCTGTGACCATATAAATATCTGCAACTTGCTTATTATTAAATTTGCACTTGTGGGCCGTTAAAAATTGTTTTGTCGTTCTTAAATCAAATGGTTTAAGTGATAAAACTCTAGTCAAACGATTATATAGTCCACCTTTAGCGTTGATTAGATTATTGAGCATCCATGAAGCAGCAGAACCACAGACAATAATTTTTAAATTGTTTATTTTAACCCATTTGTTATTCCAGTAATAATCCAATGTTTGAATCAACCTAGAACGTCTAGTACACATCCATGGTAATTCATCAAAAAACACTACAACTTTACGTTTTTTTATCTTCTCTATTTCATCGGTTAATAAAAGAAAAGCTTCCTCCCAAGTAGCAGGAATTTTAATGGGAATTTTGTTGTAGAAGCAACTGGATAGTGCTGATGAGAAAAATTCTAATTGTTTTTTTGTATTTCCATCTTTGATCCCAGATGCTTCAAAATATAAACAATCATTTTTCTTAGAAAAATATTTTCTGATGAGAAATGTCTTTCCTATTCTACGTCGACCATAAACTGCAACAAACTCTGAACGTGATGTCCTGCAAATGGTGTCTAATATTTTTACCTCTGCCTCTCTGCCTATTATCATGATTTTTTTCACCCCTATCACTGGCGATTCATAAAAAATTATATCTCGCCAAACATTATTGCCATTCATATATCTGGCGATATATAAATATTTATAAGTCGCCAGATATTATTTGGCAAATGGAAAAAAAGGAAAAAGGAAAAAGTGCCACGGTTAACATTAATTCTTTTATATTAATAATTCGATCAAAATAGAGAGGTTAGTGCGTTTAGTCCCATTTGTGGCGTGGCAAAGGGCAATCGCATCTAATATAAGCAGTATCAACATAAGATAAGCGATCCATAAACAGTGAAAGTGTTTATTCAACTATTTAATAAAACCTCTCATTAAGGTCTCTAAATAACTATTTCAAA
>JADFZW010000096.1 GCA_015232355.1 Oligoflexia bacterium | reverse complement strand
TGTCAAAACAATAGAGGGAGTCTTAAGAGAGGAAATTAATCAATCTAACTTATATAAAATATCTAGATCCATAAGCGATTTTGAAAGTATAGGACTATTTAGATGTACTCAGTTAACTGTGACTTGGCCCAAACATCAATCGTTTCTTGATTTAACTTATAAAGGCAATTGCGAAGTAAACGCTCTATTATTAAATGGGTTATTAATAACAAGAGAATTAAAAGGACTTAATGGTTCCATCTATAACATTAATCTTATTACAAACAATCCTTCATTATTCTATACCACACTGTGGATCGTGCGAATTTTAGGAGTAATAATCATTGGATTGATTCTATCATATTACAAGATAAGAGAAGACAAAGAGAAAAAAATTAGAGAAATTAAGTTATCTCATGCAAAAAAATTAATAGATCTTGAATCACAAGTTTCCCATGACATTCGTTCTCCTCTAACCGCCTTATCTTCTTCTGCAAGATCATGGATGCATCTACTTCCGGAAGATGAGCGAATAACTGTAAGGTCACAAATTCAGCGAATACAAGATATAGCAAATGATCTTCTTAGAAAGCGCAAAGAGATTCAGAGTGGAAAGAGTGGTAGTGATGATTTAAATAAGTTAACACCTCAACTATTATCTAGTTGTATTGAGGAAATAGTGACAGAAAAACGGATGACATTTAGACAATATCTTGATCTTCACTTAGAAGCACAAGTTGACCAGACATATGGTATTTTTGCCAATATTAATCTTATAGAATTCAAAAGGATTCTCTCAAATCTTATAAATAATGCTACTGAGGCCTATGATGATAAACGAGGTGAAATCAAAGTTCAGTTGATAGAGGATGATTTAAATGCGATTGTAAGTGTTTCAGATTTTGGCAAAGGAATCCCTTCGGATGTATTAAAAAAATTGGGAACTATTGGTGTTACTCACGGTAAATCAACAAGTTCTACATCTGGTAATGGGCTTGGAGTAGCTCATGCAATGAAAACAGTAGAGGATTGGGGTGGAACTTTTAATATAGAATCGACGGTTGGCCAGGGAACGAAGGTAACTATTATAATTCCAAAAACTAAAGTGCCACATTGGTTTGTATCAAAAATAGAATTGGAAAATAAAATAGCCATTGTTATTCTAGACGATGATCAAGGAATACATCAAACCTGGGATAAAAGATTTGCAACAACTTTGACAGAAGAAAAACGAAAAAGAATAGATGTCATCCATCTATCAACACCAGATGATTTTAGTTCATGGGTAGTAAGTAACGGTACAGGTACTAATAATAGTACTAACAATAGTAATGGTTGCAGATATAAAAAGATTCTCTACCTTTGTGATTTTGAATTGCTTGGACATAAAATAAGTGGTCTTGATTTAATAGAAAAGCATGAACTCAAAAGTGCTGCATATCTGGTAACAAGTCACTATGAAGAAGATAAAATTAGATTAAGATGTAAAGACCTTGGAGTGAAACTTATTCCTAAGATGCTGGCCGGTCTTGTTCCGATAATAGATAACATAAATGTGGATGCAAATACAAATGTAGAAAATTGCAGTGTTGATATAGAGGGAATTCAAGCAGTATTAGTTGATGATGATGAGTATATGAGAAAAGATTGGGAAAGCTGGCGTAAAATTACTTACGTTCGAAACATCAAAACAACTAGATAGTATTCTGGAGAAACTTTCAAAAGATAATTGCGAAATTTATATTGATCGAGAGCTAGGTGAAGATAAAGCAAAAGGTGAAGAAGTAGCTACTAATTTACGCAATATCGGTTTTAAAAAATTGTATTTAGCAACTGGGCACGATGCAAGTATGTTCAAGCATCTACCATGGTTAGAATGTGTAGGGAAAATCTGTCCATGGTCAGAAAATAAAGATGATGATTGGTAAAATAACCTTCGAAGAGTGAAATAGATTTTGGAACCATTATGAGAGAAGAATATTTAAAACTGAAGACAATGTATGATGAATTGAAAATGGCAAACAATATGTTGCTATTCAAATTTGATGGATCATTAGAACAAATTATGGCCTCTGATATGTCTGCTCTTATAAGGAAAAAGATAGAAGAGTCGAAA
>JADFZW010000095.1 GCA_015232355.1 Oligoflexia bacterium | reverse complement strand
AGTAAATGCTTCTACTCATAACAATTTAAAAAATAGAAATACAATTGGTGCCACTATAATAGAATTGACAAAGCAATTGCCTAATTGATATTTTTTTAACCAGACAGAAAAAATATTCCACTACCAACTTCTCTGAGCGCACGGCGAATATGGAGAATGCAGGTAAATAACCATGAGTTTATTAAAAGGCACAGCCATTATTCACAACCATGCCCAAAGGACACGGTTTTCTATATGTTAATAAAATCAGCTTTTGCTTCCGAGTGTGGACCTTTCACCATCAATTAGAATGCGCTTATCCAGGCGCCCATTTTACTCTTTTCAGACTTTAATCCTACTGAATAGCTAGGCCGTCATCATTGCAAAGTTCAAGGTTTTTAAAAGGGTGTCTAAGCACATACGCAACGAAGTAAAATAACAAAGGAAATCTCGTAGACCTAAGTTTGAACCTTAGAAGAATCCAAAAACATAACAATCTAAGAAAAGCAAGAAAACCCCCAGTAATATATCTATTGTCGCGGATTAATGGGAAAATTTTCAGTTTATTTTTTACAATATCAGGACCTGCTAATGCAAGAGACATAAAAAAATTAAAATAAAATTTTACAATCTCAAACTGCTGTAAATCGATCTTATTTTTTATTTTACCTTCGCTGTAGTAAGATTCTTCGCCAGGAAATATTTTTACAAAATCATCAACTGAGATTGATTCGGTTACATTCATGTGAGGCATTAACGTTGGAAATAACTTGTTACCAGGTTGAGGCATTAAGTGAAATATTGAATACCTAGCATTTTTATTAATTAGTTTCAGCTTCATTAATAAATGAAAAGTTTGAAATACATCATCGATGGTTTCATCAGGTGCTCCAATTATTGTTGTATATTTAACTAGTATTGGTAAATTTTTTGTAATCTTTGCTGAATATATAATTTGTTCTGTAGTGATTCCTTTTTGATAAAAATCTTCTCTGATTCTTTTAGAACCACTCTCTACACCCACTTGTAAAAAACGCGCACCATTTTTAACCATTCTAGTTATTAACTCTTGATTAATAAAATCTTTGGTAAAATAATTTCCTCGCGTACATAATCGTAACCAATAAAAATTCTCATTGTTTTTTTCTAAAAGATCGCACAGTTTTATTAATTTTTCCTTGTTGAAGGAAAAATTATCATCGATAAAAATGAAGCTATCAATATTATATTTCTTATTATAAAATTTCATTGCAGAGTAAACTTTTTCTGCAGATATTTCCCGATAGCTTCGATTGAGACATGAATTAATGCAAAAAAGACAACTATAAGAACACCCCATCCCCGTAAAGATACAGGCACTACGATGTTTCTTGGAGTCATGTTGTTCTAGCGCTTTTGAAAAATGATTATTTTCAAAGTATTCTTTATTGTCAATATAGTCATAGCTAATCACTGGATATTTGTCCGGGTGCTCATCTTCAGGAGACTTTTTTCCTGTAAAGCGAATCTCTTTAGAATCTTGAGAGTCTTTGTAGTATAACCCTTTTATCGTTGAAACATCTTTCCCTGTTTTTAAATGATTCGCAAGTTCAACAGCAGTAAAAGCTCCTTCATCATGAACTACATAATCAACATAAACTTCTTTTAAGCACGATTCAGGATAAAGAGTTGGATGGTTGCCTCCCCAAACTATGAGCATATCTTTAGAATGTTTTTTGATTTTTTCTGAAACTCTCTTTGTTTCTGCTAATTCCGCACACATAACAGAAATACCTACATAAAGGACATCTGAATCCAAATTCTCTAAGCAATGCTCTAAATAATTTGCATCATTGTATCCATCAAATATTTTAACTTGAAAAAGTTCTTGTTCCAAAAGCGTTGCGATTAAACAGAGAGCTACGGGAGGATAGGTTTTTATTTGAGCAACCTTCGCTCGAGGAGAAATCAAAAAAACTTTATTTTTACACACATCTAACTCCTAGAACTATGTAGTAAACAGTTATACTTTTCAACGCTAAGTATAGTTGAGTGCTCAGTAGATGTAAAGAATTCTTGTTCTTCAGGAACTAATGTGATCAACTATTATTAAAAATAACCATTTGAGTATGATCTCGCTATTTGCTGGTCGATGATCAAATTATTTGATGGTTAGTTTTCATTATTTATTTTGGCTCAATCGGAATTAATGTTGCAAAAATCTCACTAAAATCTCTGAACCTCCCTATGAAACTAGTCATCATAAGCAATGTAAATTCAAAAACTAATTATGTCGCACAGCCCTTGGCCGATTTTA
>JADFZW010000094.1 GCA_015232355.1 Oligoflexia bacterium | reverse complement strand
TTTGCAAAAAGCATTGAAAGTCGGGAGAAACGGACTTTATTCGTTTGATACATGCATTAAAGCGCTATTAGCTGCAGTAAAAAATAATGTGATAAAAAATGCTCAGCAATTAAATCAGTTGCTCACGGTTCCTTATAATTATAAGGTATACTTTTCTGTATTAGGACAATCATTTCAGCAGACTTTTCAAGAGCTATTACAAATCGCAATCGATAAAAAAATTATTCAAACATTGGATGATTTTATGAATGTAATTGACTTTGATAAATCAAAATTAGAATGGGAGAAAGAAGGAAGTAAATGGTTCAACTTCATAGAAAATAATATTGAAAAGTTCATTACTCCTCAGCTTTCCTTAGAGTCTTTACAAAAAGCATTGAAAAACGAAGGAGATGGACTTTGGTGGCTTGATCCACGCCTTAAAGCGCTATTAGCTGCAGTAAAAAATAATGTGATAAAAAATGCTCAGCAATTAAATCAGTTGCTCACGGTTCCTTATAATTATAAGGGAGTCTTATCTGAATTAGGACAATCATGTCAGCAGATTTTTCGAGAGTTATTACAAACTGCTATCGATAAAAAAATTATTCAAACACTAGATGATTTTATGGATGCGATTAATTTTGATAAATCAAAATTAGAATGGGAGAAAGGAGGAAGGGAATGGTTCAACTTCATAGAAAATAATATTGAAAAGTTTATTACTCCTCAGCTCTCCTTAAATTCTTTGCAAAAAGCATTGAAAATCGGAGGAAATGGACTCTGGTGGTTTGATTCACGCCTTAAAGCGCTATTAGCTGCCGCAAACAATAATGTGATAAAAAATGCTCAGCAATTAAATCAGTTGCTCACGGTTCCTTGTAATTATAAGGAACACTTTTCTGAATTAGGACAATCATGTCAGCAGACTTTTCAAGTGCTATTACAAATGGCCATCGATAAAAAAATTATTCAAACACTGGATGATTTTACGAATGTGACAGACATTGATATCTCGAAACTCAGTAATGAATTACAAAATAACTGGGTCAATTTTATTAATCAAAACGCTTTGCCTATGTTCTATATTCTAAATAAAGACCAAATTAGTCCTCGTAGTATTGCACTTATAAGAAATAAGCTTAAAGGGTTCACCACGATTAAAGCTTCAAAAGAATTGGCACTAAATTTTGGGATCATCAACACATCAAAAGATTTTGTGGATCTTTTTTCAAATTTTATTGTTCCAACTAATCATATCCCTCAATATGTAGAACATGTAGATAATGTTTTGCTGGCGAATTTACCACAGCATTTTTGGAAAGATCCTAAAAAACCACATCCGGAGGTGCAAGAAATCGTTGATCTACAACATTTTCTGCTGACTTCTGATACCAAAAGAAAATTTATGGAATCGTTTTTTGCCGATGTACGAGCAAGAGGAACTACATCAGAGGGAGTCCATTACTCTCTATCAGAGCTCATTTTAATTTTTAAAAACACAGGTCCATACGATTTTAATCAAAAAGAAAGTCAAGAGTTACTAGATCAGATCTATACTACTTTGTTAGATGCTTTCACTCGTACCAATATTCGAAGTGAGATCATTTCTCTCTTTGATTTCTTAAAAAGCGGTTTTATACCTGCAGATGAAAATTTGCAGACATTTCTCTCAACAGTACAGCAAAAATTAGAGATAACAAAAAAGAATGAAAAATCGGTTGCAGTTGATAAATTTGCTAAAGATCTATGGGAGCGGCCACAAATACTCTCATCCAAAGAGATAAGAGATGCTCCCTACCAGATGTATGCACTCCTTGATCCTTCTTCAGTAAAGGGAAATGAGCTTCTCAAAAAAGAACGTCCGAATCGAACAAAGAAAATTCCTAGCACTGTTGAATGTCCAATTTGCTGTGATGAAAAGTCTGAAAAAGAGCTTATCCATTGTAGTGAATGTGGGACTACAAAATGTTTCAATTGTCTAGCAAGAGAAGCAAGTATGTCCGAAAACTATCCTCTTTGTTGTGCTAATCCTAATTGTAAAAAAGAGATCTTTGTTTCGCCTAAACTTTTTGATGAAACTGAATGTCCATCGAAAGACACTTCCACGCTGGGGTTTAATCAGGATTTTGTGAAGCTTATTCACTTTCAGACTTTACTTTCTTATCATAAGAAATTTTTTCCTGCTCCTCACGAGGGGTTTGATTGCCAAACTGTTGACTGTCCAGGGAGAATTACAAAAAAAGAGATAGACATTAATCATAAACACTATAATTGCAAGGTCTGTGGTTATGAACGTT
>JADFZW010000093.1 GCA_015232355.1 Oligoflexia bacterium | reverse complement strand
AGTAGAAGTGAATTAAATTTCCCATTATTGTGTTTGTTGATAAGTAAAGTATTTCAATAAAATTATTTAAAATCTTTATTTATATAAATTTACGGAGTGGATCCTCGCCGAAGGCGATTAGTACAATTTTCATTATAGGAAGTTTGCGTAGTTTTTATCTCTAAGTAGTACTTGCTGAATTAATCGAAATCATGCTTTATTCTTCTTACACTCAATTTATTACTAATTGAATTCCTTAGACATAAAATCGATCAATTTTACTAATGGATTGATAGACAAATTCTATTTTACATAAGAGCGAATACAGCAGATAAAATAATCGTTGAATTAATATCAACAGATTTATTTATACAATTAAGAATAGGAGAAAGAAAATGAAATTATTTTTAAACTTATTTATTTTATCTTTTGGTATTTTATTAAGTGGTGTTGTAAGTGCTAATCAATTGCCTACTACTGTGAATTATGTCGATATTGAAAAATATATGGGCACATGGTATGAGATAGCTAAATTTCCAACGTGGTTTCAAAAAGACTGCTTGGCCACAAATGCAACCTATGCTTTACAAAGTAATGGAAGTGTTTGGGTAAAAAATAAATGCCAAGATATAAATGATCCTTCCCGGATTAGAGAGGCAAATGGGACAGCTTTTGTTAGCGATAAAATAACTAATGCAAAATTAAAAGTAAGTTTCGTTCCAATTTTACAAAGATTTGGATGGTTTGCTGGAGATTACTGGATATTGGCATTGGCCGATGATTATAGTTATGCTTTAGTTGGTTCTCCAGATAGAAAATTTTTATGGTTTTTATCTCGAACTAAAGAGATGGATCAATTAATTTTTGAAAATTTAAAGGATATAGCAATAAATCAAGGTTATGATATAAGCAGACTAACAATTTCTCCATCAAACTAAAATTTAATTTTTTTATGTGAGATACATACGTTGAAAATTAAATTCAAATTACCATCCTGTGAGTTAAAATCATAAAATACCATCTAATTTAGTTATTGGTTCTTTTTTAACTACGAATATAAATCTAGATTGTTTTAAGCTATGATCCTATAAAAAATAAAATATTGACGATATTGATCCTAAAAATTATTACTTAATAAGTAAGCAAAAATAATATAAAGCTATCCATGGAGAGTGAAAATGGAATTATCAGCAAAAAGATCTCTTAAAAAAAATATTTACAGACATGTTGTTATAAAACTAGTGTTACTTCTGTTTTTATTTATTCACTTTACTGTGATCTTTGCAGAAGATTCATCCTACAAGGGATCCTCCGTTTATGATGTATGGAACATTGTAACCGAAAGACCATATGATGAATTACCCAATCACACAGTGACTTTTGGAAGCTTTTTCAGTTGGGGAACAAATCGTCTAAGAGATGCAGCAAATAGAACAATAAACTCGCAAGAAGATATTTTACCACCCTTTAAAAAATTATTACATCCTAATGGAATATGTTTACTTGGAAAATGGAAAATAGATGCAGATAATGAATACACTGGTTATTTTAAAAGTGGCAGTGAAGGTATTATCATTGCACGTGCCTCAGTGGCCCTTTCTGAAACAACCAAAGGAAATTACCGTGGTTTTGGTTTAGCCGGTAAGATTTTTCCTGTCTATGATGATTCATCTAAAGAAGTTGTAAAAACGGCCAATTTTTTTACAGTAGATGATTTAACAGGAACATTAGCAGATCACTACACAGATGCTACACAAACAAACGAACCATCAGTAACCTTTCGTCTTGGTTCAATCGGTTTAGCACCGGTTGCTGCAGCAGCAGCAACGGCATTGTCAAGTGTAGACTTAAATCCTGGAATTAGACAACTTTATGAGATTTCAGAGCTGGGCCTAACTATTGATGAATTGAAAGACGCTAAAACTCCGATCTGGATGAAAATTGAGGCCGCTGATAATACAATAGCAGTTAATGAGTTAGATTTCAGAGATGAACTTCGCGAACAAATTCGTCTATATGGAGAGGTGAATTTTAAAATAAGTGTTGCAAAAAAAGTTTCTTACTTTGGACAAAAAAATTGGAAAACTATTGGTAGAATAAATTTTTACCAAGCAGTTGCTAGCGAAGGATGTGATACCAGATTGCATTTTCATCATCCAAAATTCAGAATAGGTCTAAAATAAATTTTACGATTTCGATTTCTAATTTTATTCTTAAACCTCCCCGTCTTTTTTACAACCCAAACTCTATACCTATATATCTACTCTAAGACCTGCTATCAAATAATGAAAAAGAGCGAAAGTATATACATCTTTATTATCTGCTCCTCCCTCTAGAAATCGATATCCAAAATATATTTTGGCGCGTTCTGTGGCAACATAATTAAATTTCAAAGCAATATCTTCAGCTCTACCTTGAGGAGCGGCCAAGGCATCTGCATCAAAGCTTATTACAATAGAAGGGCGATCGCATCTTAATTGTCAGTTATTTAATTGAGAATAAATAGTAATTTATTGACCAGTAGTAGATATATTTATTGATAAATTTTTCATAAAATTCCTTTGAAGTGGGGGGGATTTTATGG
>JADFZW010000092.1 GCA_015232355.1 Oligoflexia bacterium | reverse complement strand
TCTTTTCTTGTTTAGTATTAGGAGAAAATTGTAAATTAAATAATTTTCCTTTCAGCACATCTAAAACATCTTTAGCAGTTTTAGTCTTCGAACCACCAGGACCTCCTAAGCTTAGAACATGTTGCTCGGTTAAAACTGCAAGAAGAAGTGTATCCAAGTAGCCATCCATCTCACTATAATCTTCTCTTAACTTTTGTGATAAACTTTTAAGACCATCCTCTGCTTTCAATAATTCTTTTTCGTTATTTTCATCTTTTGCCAGGGCCGCGACAGCAGCAGTAATAGATATAAAAAATATTACTGCCAGAATGGAAGTAACTAGTTTTTGTTTACTTAATCTCATCTCAAACTCCTGTATGTCTGTTCGATATGTCTTAATATGTTTACTAATCGGAGTTTTTGATTCTTTATTGAGAGGAAAATTAAGCGAGTTAAAAAGTACGAAGTACGAAGCGAGTAACGAAAGTGAATAACGACTGCCTTGTGTGTAAAAAAAGTCGGGCGGCACCTTTTATTGATTTTAGGCAACTTTAATTTCAATGATAAATTTATTGCCTAATCTTTCTTTTCTTAACTGATCTTTAAATAACAAAACTAAAAACGATTCCGGTGGATATTCTAAGTATTTTGCGATTTTAATGGCCAAAGGTACAGTCGCCATTCGACGCCCTTTTTCGATATCGCAAATAATACCTCTTGAAACTGAAATATCTCTCGCCAATTGAGATTGTGATATCTCCTCTGTTTCCCTGATTGCAGCTAATGCCTGACCAAAAGTTAGAGGTCCTTTATTATGTTTTTCTAAGAAAGTTAAAGCATTTGATTTATTTTTCATTTTTGTACCCTTCGATTATATTGCTAGTATCCATGTTTATCAATTCGTTCAACAAGAACAAATAAAGTTGCACCCTCAGCATCAATGATATAATAGGCCCTATAACTATTGCTAAGTCTGATTGATCTTAGACCAGATAATTTACCTTTCAGTGGTTCATCGTGAAAACTTTTAATTTTCCGTGCCTCTTCTAATCCGAAAGTAGCAACGGTATGAACCCAATAATGAAATTTGGTTACAATATGCTCTGGTAATTGTTTAATTTGTTTCTCAACTTTTTTTGTTAACTTTACTATCTTAATCATGTTGTCCTACTATGAATATTACGTTTATTGTACTCTGATTTGAGTACAATGTCAAATTCACCCCTGCTTTTTATGGTGATGGTGGTGATGGTGCCACTTTACCTTTGGTACTTTATTGAGAGGAAAATTAAGCAAGTTAAAAGTACGAAGTACAAAGCAAGTAACAAAAGTGAGCACCGACTGCCTTGTGTGTAAAAAAAGTCGGGCGGCACCTTTTGGCATTACGCTACTTTACGTTTGTATCGACTTTTGTTAATTTCTTTTGTGGTATCTTTGTCCGGTGAAGAAATAGGCAATGAATTGTTTGCAAGTCCTTTCGCAGATCCTCTTCTTGATAACTCCATTCCTAGTCGTTCAATAATTAGAAGTCCAACACTTCTACTAAATTTTTTTCTTTTGTAAATATTAGTAAGGGCAGCCTTATCAATCCCAAGTAAAAGAGAAAATTCCACATTACTTAATCCTAGAAAATCTTGAATGCCTGCAATTTCTTTAACGGATAAACGATACTCATCTCTTATGATAAGTTGATATTTATCCATATAAAAATTTTTAGCTATTTCCTTTTCTGCATATTCTATGCAGTCTCCAGAAATACCATAATCCAAATCATAAATTGGAGTTCCTTCCCTAAATGATTTATAATCGTCTTCGTCTAAAGTAACTTCCACATGTTTTAAAATAATTTTACCCAATTCATTTTTATAATTAAATTTTGGTACTTTAATTTTTTTTATACTCATATTTGATCCTTTCTATATGCACTGATTGCAATTGCAGTGATCTCATCATAATTATTTATTACAACTGTAATTTGTACATCATTCCCATTTTTGTCCTTACAACACCACAAAAAAGAATTCCGTTGTGCCGATGGAAATTTATTATCTTTTAAAGTTCCTTCACCTACCAAGAGATTCAATACTTCTAATTTTGTAAAACATCTTCTCGGATGATCCTCCCAACAATGTTTGCGTATGATAAAATGCTTACTTCCACTATCCTGGCACCACTTGAAAACAGATTTGGCCTCACTTAATTTCACTAAACAACTCCTTTTCTGCTCGGTTGTCAATGACAACTCTAGCACAGCTTGTGTTTTGCTGCAATTAAATTTTTCTAGGTTATTTCAAATCTTGTGTGTTTTATTTGAGCAGCGAAGGCAATTTCAAATCACTATCAAGGATTCGCAAAACCAATAGAAACCAATAGAACCAAGAACCAATAGTGCCACTTTACCTATGGTAGTTCAATCGCAACTAACGTACCGTTGTTACCATTTGGAGCGTGACACATTTTCCTTAAACAAAGGTTCATCCCAATCCTCTCTGTCTAATGTTGATTTCCATTGTGCTCTAAATGTCATCGACTGAAATAATGCGATTTCGGGACGCAATCACTTAGGTGTACCTTGCGGCCTACTGTTT
>JADFZW010000091.1 GCA_015232355.1 Oligoflexia bacterium | reverse complement strand
TTACTTTAAAAGATTGGAATGAATTATCTAAGGCGCTTTCTGAAAGTTCAAGAAAAAGGAATACTCAGTTAACGAAATATTGTTTTAACAGAATAAAAAAATCATAAATATTAAGTTAGCGCTTATGCCCTGTTGGGTGGGGATTCATTTAGGTATTTTACTTAAGACCACACTCTGTGAGTGTGGATTGTTTACGATGAATGAAAGGTTGATACTTCCCACTTCAAGTGGGTAACTTCAGCAATACCAGCTCCTGTGGAGCGTGATTATTTATTTCACCTATAATCCTAGTCGTAGTGGTGAGACCGCCTCTTCATTGTTAGAAGGATATACTGGATACCTTCAAGTAGATGGTTGTGATTCTTATAATCATCCTTGTAAAAATAATAAAATTATTAGAATTGGTTGCTGGATCACGTTCGTCGCAAATTTGTAGAGGCAGTAAAAGTTGCTAAATCAAAGATTGGAAATCAGATTGTTGAAATGATAGATAGACTTTATTGTTTAGAGCATGAGTGGGCCGATAAAGATCATATTGAAAGATTGTCTCTGCGAAGAACAAATTCTCTGCCAATAGTTGAAGCAATAAAAGACAAACTTCAATCTTGTAAAAATAAAGTTCTTCCTCAATCAGTAGTTGGAAAAGCAATTTCCTATTCTATAAACGAATGGCCATTTTTGATTAAATATTTAAATGACGGCCAATTAAGGATAAGCAACATTCTAGTTGAAAATGCAATTCGCCCTTATGCTATTGGGAGGAAAAATTGGTTGTTTGCTGATACAGTTGATGGGGCCAATGCTAATTGTACATTTTACACGTTAATTGAGACGGCGAAAGCTAATGGTCTCGATCCCGCTTACTATATAAAATATTTATTTACAAATTTAGCAAAATGTAAAACTCTTACTGACTATCAGGCGCTACTTCCTGTATCAGGTTACTTCAAAGAAATATGGCCGAACGTGCATTGACTGAACAATAGATATTTTTGATAATTAAAATGTGTCCATTACAAAATAAAAAAATAAAGTCAATAGAAGCATCTGTACGCTTACGGTACAGATTATAACTTTTTTTTGATTTTATAATTTTGCAAGGATGTGGTCGCAACACTATCATTGCAGGGCTGTATTTTTATTTGGGTGAAAACATTTTTGTTTCGATAAAATTGATATTTTCATTCTAAATTTTTTTTAGTTGTATCTAGTTTAGTTATTCTTATGTGGGGATTTAGGTTTAAGTTCTTCTTGAAATTTTTTCGTGGCCTCAATTGTTTTAATAAAATTTTCTTTATCTGCGCTATTGCCAGATAACGTTTCTAACCATATTGGAATTGATGCCGGTCCAGTTGTTGTAAGTGAGAGCACTAATTGCTTTAAATCCTTCCGATGATCTTTTGAATAACCATTAGTGATATGAAAAGTAGCACCTCCACCTTGAGTATCAATCACCTCAGAATCATAATTACCCTCTACAGATATACTGGTTGTATCTAAATGTGCAAATCTCGACATAGCATTATGTTCAAGTCCAATCTCAAAAGCAATTTCAGAAAATAATTTTGAAGCATTATACTCGTAAATTGCATCCAATGTTCTTCCAAGATTATCATCATTCAATTTATCACAAGTAACATTTTTTCCCAGCAATCTTTCAATAGGTTTATCGCTGAAAAAATCTTGAATCATATATAGACGTCTCTCTATAAAACCTAATCCATTTATTACCATGGCCATTACAGACTGACCTCTTGTCACGCTATCTTCTCTGAACCTGGCATTTATTTTTTCTTCAATTTTTAATTTCTTTCCTATAGCTGCTATCAATCCGTGATGTGCTATTGATTCGATTTTTGTCACCTCCGACAAATCCATTTCTCCCTCCCTATAATAAATTTATTGAAAGGAAAATTTTCTAATAACTAACGATGAGGATCAACATTTTTTTATTGGATCAATAATGTCGTGAATTAATTAAAAAGTCCATGTTGAAAAGTATGGAATGTCGGTTATATGGTCCTAATTATCATTTTGAATGTTTCGATTTTGCATAAAACTCCCTCTAAATGTAGTTATTTTGGGTGGTTTTAAAGGATTTCAGTTAGGGTTTTTTAAGTACATGAAAATCTATGTTTACAAATTTAGCAAAATGTAAAACTCTTACTGACTATCAGGCGCTACTTCTTGTATCAGGTTACTTCAAAGAAATATGGCCGAACGTGCATTGACTGAACAATAGATATTTTTGATAATTAAAATGTGTTCGTTACAAAATAAAAAAATAAAGTCAATAGAAGCATATGTACCGCTTACAATTCAGCACCTTTCCAGCTTTCAATCCCAAGTAAAGCAGAATATAGAAAGAGCAGGATAATTTCGCATAATGGATACTGCTTATGCCTTTCAATTATTGGATCTTCGATACTATTAAAAATTACTGATAGATCTTCTTTTGTTCCACGCTCCATATACCCCTTCCTAATCACATAATTCATGGTAGATGCTACGCATTTTTTTTTGAAAACTCACCTAAATTTTAATGAGACACCCGTGCCTAGTAATAAATAAAAAGTAAAAAAACATTGACTCCAATTTTTTTTAAATATATTATCTATTTTTCTAGAGAATTGTTTTTGGTTATATACGAGGTTCTTTAATAAAAAAATATGAAGTATAGTAAATTACCTAATTGAAAAAAGATTAGGTAATTAAGAAGAGAAAGGTCCCAAAAAAGTCAACAAAACCTAATGAGATTTTGTTAATTTGAAATCAGA
>JADFZW010000090.1 GCA_015232355.1 Oligoflexia bacterium | reverse complement strand
AGAGTCGTTCTACTTACACTAGCAACAGTCTTCATAAATTTATCCCCTAGAGTGCTGCTATTTTCAGTAGATAAAATTTTAACTAAGTAATCTGCAAATAAAATATCTTTACTAAATAATTTTTTATATGCACTTAAAGCTTCCATCTTGAATTTGCCAGGATCAAATGTTTGCGCCAAAAGTTGCAACTTACTATCAACATACTTGCTAGGATCAACTGTCCTTGCGCGAGGATTATATAGAGACATAAATGATAGATTTAAAGATTTAATATAGCTTTCAAAAGTATTGGCCTTGCTTGTTTCAATCTCTTCATTCTTAATTATATCCTTAAATAAAAGATCATTTTTTTTCGTTGCTCTACTAAGAAAATTAATTCTATTTATGGCCTTTAATTCTTGCTCGCTATTTATTTGATTTAATTTTTTTCTATCCATTATCTCTGAAATATAAGTTTGCAACTGTTGCCAAGTAGTAATAAGCTCCTTTTGATCGGTTGCTAGTTCTGGCCCAATTCTAAAAGCAATTTCATTCCTTAAATCGAAAGATATCTTTTTGTCTTCTACTCCTTCTTGTGCTCCAAATACTGAAGTAGAAAATAAGAACAAGAAAATCCAAAAATGTAAAAATGATTTTGTGTTCTTTGTGTTCATTGAAAAAATCCTTTTTTTATTTAGTGTACGAGAAAGTGCTGAGTACTAGATTAATAATTCATCGATACCTAATACCCAATACCTAACATCTCTATTATCACTTCATTTATTTGCCAAATAGGCCAAGTGTACTTTTTTTTAAAAAAAGTACACCTAGAAGTGTCTGACTAAATTTTATTTAGCGTTTTTTGTGGTAAATATAATTGGCATATGTGGAGGCACACACTTTCTTGTGCGATAAAATATACGAGAAAATGTCAAGATTTAGAGGTCGTAATATTTTTTATAGAAATTTTACATTCTAAGCAATCATCTGATTTTAATAAAATTAGTTACAATTTCAAAACATTTATTAATCCATAGAAATAACAAATGTTATTGTATCTGTAGAATATAATACAGCGATCAAATAAAGATCGTTTATTTGCTACGAATTTGTTAGCAGATTAATAATCAAAAGGGAGGAAATTAATCATGAGAAGTATTTTTCATTTTATTATTACCATACTGATTTGCAATCTACTTTTTGCTAATCTCGCAATTTCTTCGCAGGAATCGATTAAGCAAAAACAGCAGGAATTAACTGAACTAGAAAAAGTAATGAAGCAAAACATGCTTAATACTTTTGTGATACTAAAGGAAAACGCACGAAAATTAGTTGAAAGCAAACTTATAAATGTAAATGCAAAATCAGCAGGCACGATTAAAAAATTAATAGATGCTCAAAGTATCGCAGATATTTCAAAAGATAAAGAGGGTGATGTAAATGCTGTGATCTCTACTTTATCTAGTGCCTCAAACGACATGTTAAGAGCTTTACAATATGACAATAGTCCAGAAATAAATAATTTCAAAATATCCATAAAATCTGCCAGTGAAAGTGTAAGTAGAATAAGTGAGGATTTTTTAAGAATAAAAAACCAAGATCAAATACTAAAAGAATTGATGAATAAACAAAAGGAAATAAACACTCTTGTAAATAACTCTATTAAAAATGCTAAGAACGTCAATGAATTAAGAAAGCTATTATTAGATTCTATAACTTTAAATAAGTTAAAAATGAATTTAAAAAATGACTTAAAGGTGGCACTAGATAATGTGGCCATAATAGAAAATAAAGACGTTCGTAAAATTTTAATTGATGAAATTGCTAGAAATCTGTCCGATTATCCCTTTAACAAGAGTGACTCTTTTGACAATAAAGATTATCAAAAATCCTTTGATCAAAAGAAAAAACAGTTATTAGAACTGATAACAACTGTGGATACTGGAGGTAATGTAGATGATAAACTTAAAACAGAACTTTTAACAAATACATTATTTCGAGTAATAGAAAGATTTTTCGCAGTAGCTGGTGATGCTGAAAATGTTAGCGCTACTTCAGATATTGGTAATAAAATAGAAGAGATTATTGTTGAACCCTGTTTTAAAATGAATGATGAAGACAAAAAACTAATAAAAAAATTTTATAGTCTTCAAGAAGATATTACAAAGGCATTAAGTTGGATCGATGGGGCTAAAGAACAGGATGTGACTGCAAAAAATCTTACTACAAAATTTAGATGTCTTGCTAATAATTCTGATCTTAGCTGTTTAAAAATCAAACAACCTCAAAAACAATCTGAAGAGCAAGTAGATTTCTTAAAACAATTAGTTCAAAACACGTTTGATTATCCAACTTCTCTGCAAGAGATAGTATTAAGTAGCATTGCTAGAATGATTAATCCTATTAAAGAGAAGTTATCAAACAAAGAATTTCATGTATTATCTGAGGAATTAAGAGGGTGGATGGATTTTGTACAGGTTATTAAAAAAGCAATTCCTGATTTTGAACTTCAATTAAGTATGTATCAGCAAACAAAAGAGGATGTAGAAAAAATACAAGATGCTAAAAGTAAATTTGATATTTTGAGTAGCAATGATTTTCTTCTTAGTATGTTCCCTCAGTTTGAACCAACCATTCAACAGTTAAACATTAGAGCACAGAAGTTAACCCTTCCTCACTTATTAAAACATCCATATTTTAGCGAAGAAGCTCAAAAATTAGTTAATAGAATTACTACTGCCACTTCCGAAGGAGATAGTGAGAGTATAGATTTATCGCTAGTGAATTTAGAAATATTGCTCAATGAAGTTATGAATTAAAAAAGTGGCACTTAGACTTTTCTGCTGTCAAATATCTCCCTTAATGTCAAATAGTGATCAAAATAATCTAAAGTTTTGAGGGTTGATGATGGCCCGTAGAGAGAAATCAATGCTTTTTCCAATGAAAAACCACGCGGAATTTTTATTAGACTACATTTCCTTTGCACTTCCTTAACTACTTCAACACCTATTTCTTCGTTTTTATAGGAAAAGCAAGGAAAAGTGCCACGCCAAGGGCAATCGCATCTAATATAAGCAGTATCAACATAAGATAAGCGATCCATAAACAGTGAAAGTGTTTATTCAACTATTTAATAAAACCTCTCATTAAGGTCTCTAAATAACTA
>JADFZW010000008.1 GCA_015232355.1 Oligoflexia bacterium | reverse complement strand
ATAGTTTGAAATAGTTATTTAGAGACCTTAATGAGAGGTTTTATTAAATAGTTGAATAAACACTTTCACTGTTTATGGATCGCTTATCTTATGTTGATACTGCTTATATTAGATGCGATTGCCCTTTTACAATAGAGTTCAGTTGAGGTGGATGATAATCAGCTCCAAAGTTAAGTAAAGGAACAAAGCCTAGATTCTTTTTTTCTTCTGAATGGTTTTTTCCTTTGACTGCTATCTTAGCATCTCTAACTTTAAGAGTTCCTCCTATATGCCAGGACCAACCATCACTTTGCCTTTTGTTGTAAACATATGAGAGTCGGTAAGAGTTAAATTTATAGGTGTATGAAACAAGTTCATCTTTCTGAAAGGTACGGTTTTGAAATAAAATATCTTTATCCAGTACCACCTCGCTTTTAATTTCCAATGGTGCAATCATTACTCGCAGCTGATGAGGACCGGTTAATGTACGATAATATGTGAACCTGTGAATCAAGAATGGTGTTCCAGCACTATCTTTTATATCGATTCGAGTTCCTCCTGAATTATTTGGAACTTGAAATTGATTTTTGGCCTGCCAAAGTAGAGCAGATTCTATATCAAAGCTATTTTTTGTTATAAACTCACCAGCGCTCAATACAGTGGTGAATGAAATAAATGAAAGAATAAAAGTGAACGTTTTAAGTGAAACTGATTTTTTATTAAAAAATTTCATTTGCTTCTCCCTGCAATTTGTTTCTTTAAAAAAAGATATCTACGTGTACCACTTATGTCAAAAAAAAATTGTTACAAAAAATCAAAGCGGATTTTTACTGGCAGTCGCAATCTAATCTGTGCTGGAGACAAATTCTATCTTATTGAAATTAGAAATACTATTCAAAATTAAAATTTTACATAAGCTCCCACGGCCGTCTTATTAACCCACATTCAGCAGCGGTAGGACCACTTTTAAAAGATCTTGAATTAAATAACTGATTATCATACCATGATATAATAGTAATAAAATAAAATATTACATACGGGTAGGGAGCCCAATTGAGAAATTTTCGCCATTTGCTCCAACCTCTCCTCTGAAAAAGTCCAAAAAACTCAATAACGATGAGGGTTTCAATGATTACCTCATTTAAATGTGCTTTTTCTCCTCTGAAAATCCAAAACACCCGTATCACTTTTTATTTCTATAAAAATAAGATAATGTTTTTGCTTCCATAAAAATAAATTTAAAGGTTTATTCATGCCTACTATTAGAGACACTGCTTATCCAAGATTTAAAAATTCAATTACAAAATATGAATTGGAAAAATTGTTTACTCCAAACAATGATGAAATAAAGTTTGCTAATAAAATTGCAAAAAAATTTCCAGGAAAACCATGTTTATTAATCCTACTCAAATCATTTCAAAATTTAGGATATTTTCCTAATATGGATGAAATTCCTCCGGCAGTTATTAAAAATGTATCAGACATTTTAGGGGATCAAGCTATCTCAAAAGCATTTCTTAAAGATTATGATCTCTCGGGAACGAGATCTAGGCATATGGCCGAAATTTTAAAATATCTTGGAATAAAGGCATATCAAAAAACTGGTAAAGCCATTGTTGAACTGGCAATAGTAGCTGCGCTTGATTCAAAGGATGATTTAGTCGATCTTATCAATATTTCATTAGAAGAACTTGTTAAAAATAAAATTGAAATGCCTGGATTCCACCATCTTCTAAAGACAGCACAGTCTCTTAGAGCAAAATGGAATATCACTTTCTTTAAGAAAATATCAAATGCACTCACTCCTTTACAGAAGACTCAAATCAATGCGCTATTCACTGTTGAAAATAAAGGGCAGAGAAGTAAATGGGATATTCTAAAAGAGGATACTGGAAATCCAACTTTAACTCATCTAAAAGAATTATTATACAAATTAAAGCAACTTAAAGAATTAACTTCAACACTTAAAATAGCTGAAGATTTCCCTCTTTGCAAAATTGAACGTTTTGGAGCAGAGGCCAGGGCCACAGATG
Organism: Oligoflexia bacterium; assembly: GCA_015232355.1. GTDB lineage: Bacteria > Bdellovibrionota > Bacteriovoracia > Bacteriovoracales > Bacteriovoracaceae > JADFZW01. The sequence continues at coordinate 175,365 of JADFZW010000008.1, read as the reverse complement.
CATACGATATGATGAGATTTAACGAAGGAAAAAGATATGCGCTATCAGTGTGTTTGCTATATTTAATGAAGGCGCAAGTATTAGATGACCTTGGAGAAATGATTATAAAAAAAATGAGATCACTTCATAATGAAGCAGAAGAATATTTGCAACAGTGGAGGATAAAACATCAAACAAAAACCGATGAATTAATCTCAAAATTAGGAAATATTGCCGAGATATTTACCGAGGGATCAAACAACAAAAAGACATTATCTAAAATAGGAAAAACTCTTGGTAAAAATCCAAGTGCTGTGGCCAAAGAATGTAGGGATTATAATTTTTTTATCAGCAACAATTATTTTAGCTTTATCTTTCCCAAATTCTCCAGTCACAGAAAAACCTTCTTTGATATCTTAGATGAGTTAGATTTGATTTCTACATCTTCTGATCAAAGAGTGTTATCCGCGATTAAATTTATTAAAGAACACAGAAATTCTAATGATAAAAAAATTTGCACATACAAAATAATCAGAGAGAAAATAGAAAAGATTTTAGATCTAAAATGGATACCTGGAAAATGGTGGACAACATTAACGGGTTCATCAAAACGGAATAAACTTGTAGAATATGTTGATAAAAATAATTTTGAAGTCTGTGTTTTTTCTCAAATGGCCCAAGAGTTGCGGACTGGTGATTTGGCCATAGTCGGATCAAAAGAGTTTTCAGATTGCAGAGATGGTTTAATATCAAAAGATGAAGTGCCAACCCAAATAAAAAAGTATTCCGAAATAGTAGGTATTCCATTAGATGATCCAAGAAAATTTATAAGTCATCTTAAAGAACTTTTAGATAAAACCGCTACTAAAGTTAATCTCAATATGGCCACGAACAAATGGGTTATCGTTAAGAATGGAGAACTATCGATTTTACGTGGTTCTAAAAAAGAAACATCTAAATGGATAAACAATATAGAGAGAACTATTGTTGATAAATTACCTTCTACAGGAATTCTTGATGTGCTTATTGATACTGACAAGTGGTTACATTGGACAAAATCCTTTAAACCAATATCAGGACAGGCCAGAAGGATTAAAGATGCCACTAGCAGATATTTGATTACAACTTTTTGTTATGGTTGTAATATGGGCCCTAATCAAACTGAAAAAAGTTTAAAGTCAATTGATAGAAAACAAATAGCGTGGGTAGATAAAAATCATATTAGTGAGGCCGCAATCGAGAAGGCCATTACTGAAATTATCAATCACTACATACAATATGATCTGCCTAAATTTTGGGGTGATGGACATAGCGTATCTGCTGATGGAACTAAGTGGGATTTAAGAGAACACAATTTATTATCTGAATACCACATCAGATATGGTGGTTACGGTGGTATTGGCTATTATCATGTTGCCGATAATTACATTGCGCTCTTCTCGAGATTTATTCCTTGTGGTGTTTGGGAGGCCATTTATATACTTGATGGTCTTGTAAAAAATGAAAGTAATGTTAAACCTGATACCATTCATGGAGACACTCAAGCACAAAATGCAACAGTATTTGCTTTTGCCTATTTACTGGGCATAAAGCTCATGCCAAGAATTAGAAATTGGAAAGATTTGAAATTTTATAAATCATCTTCAAGTAACAAATATACTAATCTCGATAAACTTTTTACAGATGAACCTATTAATTGGGAACTAATAGAAACGCATTTACCTGACATGCTCCAGGTTATTCTCTCTATAAAAGCAGGTAAACTTGCTCCATCAACAATTTTACGAAAGTTGGGTAATAAAAGCAAAAAGAATAGATTGTATTTTGCTTTCAGAGAACTGGGCCGAGTGATTAGAACTGTTTTTTTATTGGAATATTTAAACAGCAAAGAACTTCGTTCCCAAGTTCAAGCGGCCACAAATAAATCAGAGTCTTTTAATAATTTTGCACAATGGATTTTCTTTGGAGGAAACAGCATTATTAAAAACAATGATCGTGATCAACAGAGAAAAATTATAAAGTACAATCATCTGGTGGCCAATTTAGTAATTTTTCATACAGTACAATCACTAACAAATGTTATTTCAGAATTATTTGGTAAAGATGGAGCAATAACATACAAAGAAGTTTTGGTTAAAATGAATCCATATACTCACTCACAGATCAATCGTTTTGGAGAATATCGGTTGGATTTGTCTCGCGCGGTACCTCCTATGAAATTTACATTGTAATTTTTTGTTTTGTAGATGAATTTGATCAAGATGAAATGGCCAATTGATCAGAAATAAAAGATCATTTTGCTTAATTTTATTATTTCTTTAATCGGCAAAATTTTTCTCTTCTTTACAAATAAATTATATCTGTTCATAGGAGAAATGTGAAATAAAAAAATGTTTGCAAACGAAATTATTATTTTACAGAGGAGAAAAAGGCACATTTATATGAGGTAATTGTTGAAACCCTCATCGTTATTGAGTTTTTTGGACTTTTTCATAGGGGAGCTCAGAGCAAATGGCGGAAATTTCTCAATTGGGCTCCCTACCCGAACAGCGCTCGGGTTACTCCCTATCCTCTGTTAGGCCAAAGTTTAATTGTTTTGAAGTCTAATACTTATCAAGCAAAAAATCTCACAACTTGTTGGCCAATTTTAATCATTAGAGGAGATTTATAAAGTATTAGAATTAATTGTATTTTCCATCGGCCACAACTTGTTTATTAAGCGGATGCCAAGTTGTAAAAATTTTTGCTCAAAATACTCACGAAAAATATTTAAGTTGATATTCTTATTGAGCATGTTTTTTCCTACCTCTAGGCAGTTAAATATTTCATTGGTTTTCTCTGTGATTGTTTTTTTCCGCTTATCTTTTTGAATCTCAAAATAATCTTTGCTGTAATGAGTTTTATTCTGTTCTCTCCAATGTTTTTCATTGTCACGCTGACGAGCACGCTGACATTCTTCTTTATTACATGCTTGAGGATTTTTTACTTGAGGTCGAGGGTAGTATGAGGTATTACAATATTTGCACTTGTGCATGGGCATCTCCTTGGTTTAGTCATCTAGAAGATGCCCTTTTTTTTATCTAAAAATCAAGTGCAAGTTTACCAATCTAAACTATGGGTTTATAATTTACGATAACTTATTAAAATAAATGAGAAAAAATATTATTTGATGCGAATTTCTGAACCATAATTATCCATTATTTCATACAAATCTAAATTGATACAAAAAAAGATGGTGCTATATTTATTATATAAAATGAAACATATCTTTTTATTTATAATTATTTTATTTTCAAACATCTATGCTGATGCTCAGGCACTTGTTTCATCATCCTGGGGTGTAATTTTAAATCCCATGGCCGGTGTACAAAAAGGAATTTGGAAAAATCAAAGAACGAATGCCAGTTATGATGGTTATCTTGAAGGAAATACCTCTGGAGTTATCTATGGGACCGAACTCTCAATGTTCTTTCGATATCTGTTTGCTGGAATGGACTATATGCAGGGAAAGCTTTTTTGGACGTACAATCCTAGTGAGTCCGAAAATGTTGATGACCAATGGAAAAAGAGTGTTAGTGGAACAGAGGATTTAATATCTGGAATTATAGGGATTCACTTAATGAAAGGAAGACTGGGACTTTGGGGCGGATATATCTTCAAGCATACAATCAGATTCGATGATAATATTGATCCATCTCTACCCGAGCAAACAATTGAAGGCACAGGACTCAAGATAGGAATAGGCGCTCATTTCTTCAAACAATCAAGAGTTAGATTTAATGTTGTGTATATGAAAAGTACTTTTAATAAAATGACCGAGGGGGGCTGCACCAATAATCTTCCAGGTAATTTTAGTGGTGGCACTTATCAAAAGTATTATCTGGATCGATTATTATTTTATTTAAGCATACCCTGGGGGCATACATTAAAATGAAAATTTTATCATTAGTGTGTATTACATTGGTAACACTACTGATTTTTAGTTGTGCAGATCAATCTAAATTTAGTGTTAGTCCTGTCAACAATTTAAACTCCAATCCCCTCTCGACCCCTACGCCTACTCCAACATCAACCCCAACCACAATAACCACTGGTAGTATCAGTGGAATTGTGAGTGATGCCTCAAATGGAAATGCAATTAATTCTGCCACACTTTATATTAGTGCTGATCAGGCCACTACCCAAACATTCTCCGCTGCCAATGGAACATATACAATAAGCAATATAAACTCGGGGACACAGACCTTAGTCGTAGAAAAAATTGGTTATGTCTCTCAAAATGTGCAGATTACCATTACTCCCAATCAGACTTTAAGCAATTCTAATGTTTCTCTTATGACCGCTGCTTTTAGTAGTGATAAATATGTGATCACTTTAACGTGGGGGAGTTCGCCCACCGACCTAGACTCACATCTATTGGTCCCCGCCTCACCTGATTTTCATCTCTACTATCAAAACAAAGGTAGTGCTACTTTAGATGCATCACCATTTGCTTATCTTGATGTTGATGACACTACTGGTTTTGGACCAGAAACCATAAGAATTAAAAAAAGTGGAAATGCTCCTTACTACAACAACCTCTACAAATATTATGTATATCAATTTACAAATAATGAAGGAGAGAGTTTGATTACCTCCTCAGCCATTGTTAGAATCTATAACGATTCAACTTTAATAAAAAGTTATAATGTTCCTACAAGTGGTAGTGGTCGATACTGGTATGTTTTTGATCTGGATGGTTCTGGAAATATAACTGATAATAATATCATTCAAAACGCAGCTCCCACTCTCTAATCCACATTCCGCAGCGGTAGGACCACTTTTCAAAATATCTTGAGCTAAATATCTGATCATTATACCATGATATAGTAACAATAAAAAGAAATTTTCAAGAGGATTATCATGGAAGATGGCATTCAGAAGGAACATTTACCTGGTAATATAAATTTAAACAAAAAAAATGTATCTCCGATTAGACCTCTTGTTGGCCCTTCAAATATTCGGCCTGAGGATTTAAAAGTTTCGCGCGAGATACTATAGTGATCGGTGCCTACCCCAATCTTTTGCGGCCTTCTGCTAGGTTTTTCTGGATTTCAATTGAACCTAGAGCTCGTTAGTTTCTTACATACAGTCAATCCATTTTTCTGTTTTCCCCGAGGCCTTTCGTTCATCAGTAGGTGCTGATTCTCTATTTCACAGTCCGCATCCTCATTTTATCATAGAGCGGAGTAAATCCACAGATCAAAAATCAAGTTGTTGATTTTCTCAAGTTTCACTTGAGAGACCCTCTGGTATTGGCACGCAAAGGCTTCGCCTTTAATTTCTTTTGGTTAACCTCTATGTGACTTTTTTCAATTTTGCACGAACTTATATTAGAATCACACACCCTACTCAAATGAGATTTGTTTTTTTTCAATCTTCGCTTTTTTTTGATTTACTAGTTTTAGTTTTAGTCATCCTTTTAGTATTTAAAATTTCTGAAGTCCACTTTCCAAAATTTCTTTTCTTCTTATCAATACTGACTCCCACTAAAACAATTTGCTTTCCTTCCAATAAATATTTTTCATAATAACCTTTCTCTTTAATTTGTTTTAATGCCTGTTGAGCAGTACCAGTTAGTTTTAATTCAAGGATGTAAATAATCGCAGACATATTTATCACAACATCAATACGTCCTTTATTAGTTGTTACTTCTACTTGAACATTAACTCCAATACATCTTAAAACTGTATAGAAGAAGAATTGATAATGCTTTTCTTCATCTTTAATTTTTATTTGATAAGAAATAGACGCTAATAAAACCCTCAACACTTCAAAAAAACGAACTAAGTCTCTCTCTCTCAAAGCAGAATGTATCTTACCCGCATCACTATCAACATCATCAATGGACTTTTGGGAATAAATTGCAATAATATGCTTATTAAAGGCAATTTCTATTTCCTTATTAGGATATCCAAGACGATATCTTCTATCCTCAGGATAATATTCTTTAATTGTAAAATACCCTGTCTGATACAACAGTGGATAGATACTAATGTCACTTACTTCAAATGACGAAAAAGAGTATTCTTCAACCGTTTTATCTTCCGCATCCAAAAGATTAAACTCTCTTTCCTTGATCAACTCCATTAAAAATTTTGGAGTCCCTGTTTCAAACCAATAATTGCGAAAACGCTTTTCTTTAAAGAGTAGCAATGTGGAAAATGGATTATATACCTTCACTTCATCTTCTGAAAATCTAAACCCATTATACCAAGTTCTTATTTCACTTACCAATACCTCTAGTGGAATTTCTTTGTCTTTTGAAAATTCTTCTATGTACTGATGAAAATAATGTAATAATTCCTCCTCTGTATATCCAAGCATACCCGCCTGATTACTACTCATAGTAATATCCGTTAAATTATTAAGACCGGAAAATACTGACACCTTAGAAAATTTAGTTACTCCAGTTAAAAATATAAATCTAATATTTGCATCTAGCGCCTTCATTACTCCGTAAAAATTCTTTAAAAATTCTCTATTCGTTTCAGCATTAACCCGATTAGAAATGTGATCTAAAATTGGCTTATCATATTCATCAATTAAAATAACAACCCTTCCTAGCTTCGAATATAGGTCAAAAATTAGGTTATCAAAACATATTTGAGCATTGGTTTCTTTCTTAAATTCTATTTGATAAAATTTAGCTATCCTTTCCAGTTGATTAATCAAAATTGGATTTATGTCATCCCCAATAAAATTACTGATCAAGGACATATCAAGTCTAATTACTGGATGAAGTTTCCAATCATAATCGCTTTGATCTATCCATAATCCTTTAAACAACTCTCTTTTATTTAAAAAAATTGCTTCTAATGTTGAAATTGTTAGAGATTTACCAAAACGCCTAGGTCTAGAAAGAAAATAAGTAGTTCCACTTTTTATGAGATTATACAAAAATTTCGTTTTATCTACATAGATACAATTCATTTCTATTAGCTTTTCAAATGATTGAATACCTATTGGTAACATTTTCATTTTAATAATTCTCCCTAAGTATTTGCACCTTACTCTTCCATGCACTACACTCTTAAAGTATACTTTTTTTATGAACACTTATTATTGTAATTCTCTCTATTCACATTATTTGCCTTTCTTTTTTCCTTCTTTTGCTTAAAAAAGGTTAATGCTTTTTGATAGCTCTCTTCATCAAAACGACCAGGGCAAGGAATAAATTGTTGTGGAAATTTTTTAGGAAAATTAAAATGACAATCATCGAGAATAACAAAACTATTAATTGGAATCTGACTATTGGTCAAATATTTTTCAACCTCTTCGGCCCTACTTCCATCTTCATATGACAAACATGGAGTCATGCCAATAATATAAATGTCTAATTTATGCAATTTAAACAAAAGCATGAGATTGTCTAATGTCTTCCCTTGACGCCAACTAGAAGAGATAACAATTTTTGCTCCAGTAACATCACATAATTTTCTTAAGCGCTCAACAGATGGTAGATCCCAGTCATAGTAAACAGCACCGATATCGTACTTATCCAGTCCTGCATATCTTTGTTCCTTGGTGGCCAAATTACTTTGCAATTTATCTAAATCTTGCTTGAATCTATCTTGGGACGATTCCCTTTGTAGCACACCATCAATATCCAGAAAAACAATTCTGTTACCTATAACCAAGTGAGTATTATTCTTTTTCAAGTCTTCCTCCAATCCAAAACAGCACCAGATGTATCTACATAAAACATCTGTAGCTAATACAGATCATCTATTAACATCAACGACCCTGCTAACTTTCTCTTACTTCTATCATAACATCTTTGAGTCGTGGCCACATCAGCATGCCCGACTTCTTTTGATACTGCATAAATATCACAACCTTTTTCTATAAGCGATGTTATTAAGGTTGTTCGTGCAGAATGGGCCGAATAACCACTTAGATCTGTAATCCCAATATGCTTTAAATATTTTTTAAAAATTCTTCTTATGTAGCTTACTGATATCGCTCGATTCAAACTTAAAGCTCCATCTCCATCAAAAAAATTTCTGTTCGGTTGTAAAAGAGGATCATTAGGCAACACTTCACGTCCCATACATTGCATTTGTTTTAAATAATTATCTATTGAAATTACAACTTTATTATTTAAAACTTTTTTAACAACCTTATCCCCTTTGGCCACATATCTTAATACTCGATACTTCTTTCCACCTTCTTCCTCTACTCCATATGAACTTCCGATCAAGGATACCAATTCTCCTACTCGCATTCCTGTATAAAACAAAATATAAAAAATGGCCTGATCTAAATAATTGTCTTCACACAGTGAAAAAATGTGATTTACTTGTGTGACATTCAAAACCTTAGTAGGTATCACTGGTTTATTTTCAATTTTTCTAGCAACATTTCTAAAAATATTACTATTAAGTTCAGAAATCGAAATCAAGTATTCCCAATAGGAAGATAAAACTGATATACTTCTGTGAAGTGTTTTATGAGATACATTTTTTTCATGAAGCAAATAATCTACATATGCGGTAGCATCTCCTCGAGTTATCAATTTTTCTTCTACCGACAAACCTTTTTGATAGCAATAAACGAAAAAAATCTTCAAATCACTTATGTATGCATTCTTGGTATAGCTTTTAGGATATCTTTTTAAAAACTCTTCTAATACAAGCTTCTGGTTAGGATGTCCCAATAAATAACCAACAAAAAAACCAGAAAGATAATTTTCAAAACTCTCGTGATCTTTACTCATCAAGTTGGACTTTCTTTTAGCGTTTCTATTGGTACTAAAAAACGATGTGGCACTTGGAATATTTTCCCATTTAATCTCTTGTTCAGAAAATAGTTGCCCACTGCCTTTCGTTTTTATGATGATCAAAAAAATTCCTTTAACCTAAATATAAAAATGAAGGTATTAACCTTCTTCTATTTTTATTGTAAAATAATCTATCTTGAAACCAAGATATTATAGCGTAAGAAAACTTACATACTAAGGATATCTTCCAATATGTTTACTAATTTCGGCAAGATTATAATTTTAATTGGAATGTTGTTATTTCAGAGTTATTTTGTCAACAACCCGACTCCGTGGAGGCTCTGCTCATTTAACCCCTGATTGAGTCCCGAAATAGGGTCATATCGGTCGACGACATCTCCACGCATATGGAAGTCAATATCGGACAGGATGGATTGGGATATACTTCTGTCTGAGACCGACGGGATCAGAGAACATGGCATGCTATGAAGGTTAGAGTAGTGAACTAGGGAGATCCTACAATCTCTCCAAGACGAGAGTATCAGCGGACAAGTGTAAAAGCGAGGATGTTGAAATGGGTTGTAGGAAGTCAGCTGGGTCGTAGTACCGAAGAAGCAAGTAACGACTGTGGAGGGAAGGACCCTTGGTAATATTGATCTCAGAGGAGAAACAAGAATCGTATGAAACAAAATACGTGTAAATTGGAAACAAAACTGATGAGAATAAAGACACTTTCTAGTGAGGATCCAAAACGGGAGTACGACTGGTTAATCCAACACTTCAACAAGGAAAATCTCATTAGCTGTTTCCACGAACTTGATGGAAAGAAGGCCGTGGGAATAGATGGAAAAAACAAGAAAGATTATGAAGTAAACTTAGAGGATAATATTGAATCATTGGTTGATAGAATGAAGAACAACAATTATTATCCAGCACCCGTGAGGCAGGTGATGATACCCAAAGGGGATGGAAAATTTCGTCCGCTAGGTATTAGTAATTTTGAAGACAAGATTGTTCAGTTACTCTTTAGCAAAATCCTGAGTGCTATTTGAGAAGAGAAAAGGAAAAATAAAATATATATTTGATCAACCAATAGAGTATAAATGAAAATAAAAATTCTATAATTATTCGTATAATGAAAATTATTTACCAAATTCTCCTCTGTGATTGTTGTTTTTTGCTTAACTAACTATATATTGAAAAATTTTATCAAAGTTTATAGGTAGCTTTGGTAGCTTTTATATTTTGCATTTGGTGACTAATTCAACTTGCATGAAGGAGTTGATTCTGGCCTGATACAAGATTCACAATTTGAATATCTTCTCTAACAAAGCAGAGATGATTATACTCGTTGGCAAATACACATTGAGTAAGAATAAACAGAAAAATTGATAAACATATTTTCATAAGATTCCTCAATTAATTGATCAATTCTATATTTCTATATTGATCAATTCTATGTTGATATTAAAACCAAATTCGCTAAATTACATAAAAATATAAAAAAAAATTGTTCGTAGTTACCGTACTAATTTAAACATGATATAAATATTTTCATGAAAGAAAGTAAAGAATTTGTAACTTTTTATTGTAAAATTTATAAACGTTTTCATCAGTATTGGGATAAAAATGAACAAATCCCTTCGCCAGAGGCATCCGCCATCTTACTCCATCTTTCAGATAGTGGCCCACTTACGATTCTCGAGGCATCCAAACATTTCAAACGCTCAAAATCAGCGATGAGCGAAATTGTTGCAAGGATGTTGAAACAAGGATGGATAGAAAGAGTTGTAAATCAAGATGATCGTCGAGTTAAATATATTTGGATTTCACCCAAAGGAGAAGAAACTCTTTCGAAAGCATCAGCACCTCTTGATTTAAAACGATTAGATGATGCTTTCAAAGGATTAGAAAAAAAAATTATTCAAAACATGTTCGATGCTTTTGAACAACTTTTAAAGGAGAATTAATTTATGAAATGTCAAAGCTGTGGAATGCCTATTGAATCTGGTGCTTATTGTCCGTATTGTGTTGATGAAAATGGCAATCTACAAACATTAGAAGAAAGAGTAAAAAGAATGTCTCTTTTTTTAAAACAACGTAATCCTAAACTTTCAGATGAAGAGGCAGTTAATGAGGCAAAACAACAGATGAAGAAGATGCCAGCATGGAAAGGCAAATTATAAAAAAACCATAGCTAGGTAAATGTCTATTTAACCATAATTTGGTATTTCCTTATCTTATATATACGACATATAAAACAAATATTGAAAAAACGTAATTATAGCATTACTTTAAATTTTTCTGAGGTTATTTAATCTGTGGATTGAAAAATCCACTCACTTTGAGTTAATGCTGACAAGTAAAACTAATTAAATCTAAGGAGAAAATATTAAGTTTGCAACACTAAACATGCAAACATAACCAAGGAGGCATTGTTATGAAATCATTATTAAACTTTACACTATCACTTGTAGTAACATCGCTTATGACTATGAATATCTATGCTGCCGATCAGGCTCCGCAGACAGTTGGATACGTAGATATACAAAAGTATATGGGCACATGGTATGAAATCGCCAAATTTCCAGCTTGGTTTCAAAACAAATGTGCTGCTACTCGTGCGATTTATTCATTACAGAGCAATGGTACTGTGGCAGTGAAAAATCAATGTATTGATATAAATAATCCATCGTACACAAGAGAGGCAAATGGAACTGCTTTTGTTGATGATAAAACTACAAATGCAAAATTAAAAGTAAGCTTTGTTCCATTATTGCAAGTTTTTGGTTGGTTTGCTGGTGATTATTGGATTTTGGCATTGGGTGAGGATTATCAATTTGTATTAGTAGGATCTCCAGATAGAAATTATCTGTGGTTTTTATCACGAAGTAAAGAGATGGACCCACAGATATTTGAAGAGCTTAAAGATATTGCCATTAGAGAAGGATTTGATTTGAGCAGATTGACCCTAACGAAAAAATGGCCTTAATATGAAGTTTTAATTCTCCTTCAGAAAACTCTTTAAAAAATATAGTTGATCAATTCATCAAGTACTATCTGAGAGTAAAAATCATACAAACTTCCTATGAAAATTATTTACCAAATTCTCCTCTGTGATTATTGTTTTTTTGCATAACTAACTATATATTAATAATCATATCTTTAATCATCATGATTATTATAATTGCTATAATCATGATAAACGTAATCTAATTTTTCTTCATTAGAGATTGGAATCAACTTTCCCTTACCATCAAATTTTACAAATGTTCCTTTGAGAAAATTTTGTCCTTCAATAACTTTATCTTCTTTTAACTTACAACTTCTAACTCTATCTTTACTGTATAAAACAGTCATTCCTGTACAAAAGTTAATAAAGTTATCTCTATCTCTTACAGAGACTACTTCTAGGATAACACCAGATTTAAATCCACCATCAGTAAAGAAGGTAACATTTCTTTGCCCCTCAATTTTTATACCGTCATTAGTTACAGAATCATTTTTTAAGAAACCACTCATTAAAGCACCATTATCATAAAAGGAAAGTACACCCTCATTTGCGTCGTCGTCTACGTCTTCATAGGTTTCTGAATCAAATTTAAGAAATAAAAGTCCATTGATACGAGTGTCTTCAGCAATACGGGCACTTTTCAATCTCTTGTTTGGATGAAAATTAACAACTTCTCCTTCTGCTAAACGTACACCATTCATTAGCAAATTTTCATTAGCGGGAGTAGCGCTTTTTAAATTGCCATCTGGATAAAATTCAACTTTCCGAGGAAGAATTTTGAGATTATCCATATCTTTAATTATGCTATTCTTATTGGGCCGTCCTGATTTGAAACTCCCATCCTCATATAATTTAAAGTAAGAGTTATTATCAAATGTTACTCCATTTCGAATAAATTCTTTAGTTGCACGACCACTATTTAATTGACCATTTTCATAAAAGTAGACATCTGTTCCTTCCTGTAACTCAAAACTATTAATTACAGTGTTATCTTTTAAAGTAGCAGATTTAAGTTTGCCGCTCTTGTAATAATATAAATAACCTTTTTTAGAATATGTAATACCATTAATCTTTAGGTTGTATGGAGTAGAGACATCAATTGAATATTTATTGTATTCATTAGGATTGGTTGTATTATCGTAATTAAAGTTTACAACTGATTTTGCGGGTAGAGATATTCCATTTAGAGTTGTTGGAATTATAATTTTAGCTTGCTTAAGTTTTAGTGAATTATTATTAGAATTACTTCCAGAATTATTTTCATAATTGCTTTTTTTTATCCTTTCAAATTCAAGATAAGTGCCTTTGGGATATAAAATGCCATTAATTATTTTGTTCTCTTGGGTAATTCCAATTTTTTCAGTCGTATCTGAAAGTTGGCCATTTTCTAAAAAATATATGTAATGACCAGCATTGTATTCCATATCACCTATTATAGTATTTTTGGCCAATACTCCATAGATAAATTTACCCTTCTTAGAAAACCCGATTTCTTTTTTAAATAAATTGCTATAATCTTGATATAAAGTAATAATTTTTAATCGTATGTTTTTGCATAATTTAGTCATCAATTAGAATTATTAATTAATACGTTTATTTTATAAACTATGTCTGTTCTTACTTATACAATAATTGAGTATTATTTTTTTTAGTTCGACTCTGTTAAAAACAGAGCTAATTTGATAATATATTCCATGACTTCATGAAAAATAAAAGAATTAAAAAAAAAATTACTTTTCGAATGAAAATTCGAAAAACAAAAGTGGAATTAAAATGTCAAATAATCATAATTTAAATAAACTCACACCAGAACTTACAGTTACCTCCATAGAACAAAGTAAAGATTTTTACATTAACAAACTTGGGTTTAAGATTGTCTATGAAAGACCAGAAGATAAATTTTGTTTTTTATCTCTTGAAGGAATTGAGTTTCTTATACAAGATCATGATGGTTATTTACTTCGTTTTTGTGATTGAATCAATTATATAAAATAATCTCATAATTCTATAACAAAGGATTTTTCATGGATTATCAAAATACATCTATAAGTGCTTTTGATGAGGTGAAAATTGTAGTTGCATTCCTATCTCCAATATTTAAACGTCTAAAAAAAGAGTTCGGCCGAGAAAAGTCTTTGCAAATCATCAGTGACTCTATCAATGATTTCTATCAGGAATGTCAGGCAAAATTGGCAATGACAATATCAGGAAAAGGATTTGAAAGATTAGATCAAATGTATTTAGCTTTAAAAAAGAAATCTCATAGTGGCGGCGAAACATCCACATAATTAGTAAAAAAAACAAATGAGGAAATAATCATCAAAGTAACAAAATGCAATAATGCTAATTCCATCCAGTAAAACTTCTTTTGTTCATTTTTATTAGTTATCTTGAATCCTAATTTTTGATATAGATTTTTAGCATTTATTTTATCCTCTTTAACTGTAAGAATAATTTTTTTTATATTTGTACTTGTTTTTGCAATTTCAATGCAATTTTTCATTAATAAATATGCTATTCCTTTTCCTTGATATTCACTAATAATTGATACTCCTATCTCTGCAACTTGTTCAGAATCATCCTCTTCTGTAGAATCAAAAAAATCACAAATTCCAACAACTTTATTACCTATTCCACTATCAATTTTTGCGATAAGAATAAAATCATTTTCTGAATTAGTTACATTTAAAATAAATATTTTTAAATCCTCTAGCGTATTTGGATAGCTCGCAGTCAATGTTCTATCGTTTTTATTTTCTACCATAATCATATTTAAACATTGACAAAAATCACTCGCATCCTCTCTTGATAGAGAACTGATGATTATTTTCCTACTATCCTTAGTCTTCGCTTCGATGTCTTTTATTTTCGTTTTCATGCTATTATTTGAAGTTAAATTTATTACTAATCATTAAATAAATAGGTAATTGATATCATTTTAAAAAAAAGGGGCAGCGAGTGCTACAGAATTGAAATCAGATGCTCCTCAATTAGTTGGGCCCAAAGTTCGTCAAAATATTTATTGGCCTCTACTTTATTTAATTCAAACTCATGAAATTTATACTTCCGATGGACCAAAATATTTAAAGTTGTCTTCTGAACAAATGATTGATAATCTGATTCAACAAATAATCAGTATCAAATAATAAACATATTAACCTACATTTTTCTATCTTTCTTTGGATTAATTTGTGGCCAGTGAATATTCTGATCAAGAGCACGAACAAATAATTGATCTTACCGAAAATTGGTATAAAGAATTTGAACATGATGACCTTTTTTTAAATCTGGCATCACAAAATCAGGAACACGCAGGTTTCATCATACGCTGTTTCACTGATTACATGTATAATTATCAAGGTGCAACTCCTAAAGAATGGAATGTTGGTGATATGAAGAAAGTTTGCTAGAGCATTATGCCAAGAAAGGTGACCACAGATACTGAAACTTTTGCAGCTATAGCTCCTGTTCTGGAAGCATTTTTTCTTTTTCTCCATCAAAAAGAATTTATACCCAATACTAAAAAGCTTGCAGAAAAAGTAGCTCCGCTCTCTACGATTATTGTAAAGAATGCTGCTTATTCCAGCAACTGGGGGATGGCCAAATCGATGGCCATGATGGCCGAAGAAGAAGGCGTAGACTTCACCAACATCGAGGCCATGAACAAATTGTTACTGCAAAAAAATGAAGAAGGCAGAGGTAATCTTGTACAATCTGCTGTTGATAGAATGTTATCTGGTGTAGATTTATCCCGCTATACTAGCAAAAAAATGATTCCAACTACCAACCCAAATAAAATAGGTGTTAATGAAAAATGTCCTTGTGGTAGTGGAAAAAAATACAAGAAGTGTTGTATTGAGAAAGGTATTTCAACAATTACATCAAATCTTAATTCACGCTTATTATTGCTTATATATTTAGAGCATGACTACTAAGGAAATTATTAAAGGTAAGTATCAATTAAAAAAGCACAAATAGAGAAATAGGAATCTTTATGAGATACAAAGATTTTGATAACAAATTTGATAACGAATTGGAAAATGCCGTTTGTAGTAATTGTAATAAAAAGAAAGATAAAATAAAAGTTTGTTTAGATTCGATAGAATTAATAAAACAAACAAAGGCCCAACATCTCTGGGTTAAAGCGTATATGGAACATAAACCAAACTGAAGCAAACTGAACCGCCTTGCTTCTTTGTCTAGGTTCACTTAGGAAAAACATAATGTCTCAATCAAGAATAATTCCTATTAATAAAAAGCAATTGGATATTTCAAAGATCAATCAACAAATAGAGACTGGTCAACCATATGATTATCATGCAGTTATTGAAAAATATGATGAATATTTTAAAGACCCAAAACAATATCATAAAATTTTTACCGAGTTAGGTTTTACATGGGAGGATGATATGCCAATGTCTTGCCTGGTATGTGAAAGAAATGGGAGCTGTCCAGAACATCCACGAGATAAACACTTGTACACCTCTGAAGGTCGCTTAAAAAATAAAGTAATTGGCGGTAGTCGTATATCAGAATTACTAGAACAATCTCTTTGCAAATCTAAACCATTTCGTAATTTCAAAAACACTCTCTCTCAATATCCAGCAATTGAAAAACTTTGGTATGAGTTTAAGAACATGAAAATGAATGAAGAAGTGGAATGGTTTTTACAAAGCATTCAACATGAGCAAATTGAGGTTAAGATTTTAAAATAAGTCAAAATAAAATAAAATAAAATAAAATAAAATAATATAATATAAAAAACAGGAGAATAATTTAATGAAACCAGGTAAAGGCATTATAGAGCATCTTAAAAATCAAGGAAGAGATATAAATGAATTACCATTGAACGTCCTTAGAGAATTTCAAGAATTTGAAAAGATGCTTGCATCTACAATGGATCCTTATGAAGATCGTCCAGAAGAAATCAAATACGGAATACAAAGTTTTACATCAGTAGAAATGCTAGCAATAGCTCTATTTATGACTGAAGATAGTAAATTCTCTTCAGTACGTCGCTGTCACGATGATATTATGTTAAAGTTCAAAGAGGATTCAATGTTTGATGATGGTATCACTTTGATGAATTGGATTATATTCAATTTCCCTTCTAGTGAAGGAGGCACTCCTATCGCCAATGAATTACTAAAAGCTGAAACAAAAATACTACCAGGACTAGTGCCATTTATTAAGGAGGGGCTCAACTCTCGCTTTGGTATGTATGAAATTTTAGCAGATAAAAAAAATTCCTGCCATATAAAAGAAGTAATTACTGAGAAAGAATATATCCTTAATCAAACACTAGGTGGAATACCTAAAGGCAATCTTGCGCTTATCAGAGTTATGAATTTGCTTGATAAATTGATTGCTTTTGGCGGGACTATTCCTGAATTTCCAAAAGAAAAAAAAGAGGAAATTACTGTGATGATTGTTCGTAAGATGCTTATGTATTTTGGCAATAAAAATCCAAATTATTCATATGAAACTATGATGAGATTGGCCGGACCATATTGGTTTTCAATTGTTGCCCGTGACTACACAGATGATATTCTTAATCCTGACTACTATACAACATACTATTCCAATTGAATAACTGAATGAACACAGAGGTGTTTTGGTGACAAATGAATCAAACAATTTATGGTTTCAAAAAGGTGAAACTATTAGTGAAAAACAGGCCTTAAAAGAATTTGGATTAAGCTACAAAGACATCGTCAAATCAATCAGGTCAGGTGGATTACAATATCGTCAGCAGTCTTATTTCGGCAATCCTTTTATTCGCCTACTTCGCAAAGAGGTTGAGGCATTAATAAAAAATAAAAATGGCAATAATTTTTTAGAAACAAGAAGAAAAAAAATAAAGGATAATAATAAAATGAAAAAAGAAATTATACGATGTCCTTGGTGTGGGGAAGATCCAACTTATGTAAACTATCACGATACTGAATGGGGTACACCCATACATGATGATAAAATATTATTTGAGTTTCTAATATTAGAAGGGGCACAGGCAGGATTAAGCTGGATTACTATTTTGAAACGAAGGGAAGGATATCGCAAAGCCTACTCTGATTTTGATGTGGAAAAGGTGGCACGCTACTCTAGCAAAAAAGTAGAATCTCTTCTACAAGACCAAAGGATAATTCGTAATCGTTTAAAAGTTGAATCCTCCGTGGCCAATGCAAAATTATTTCTAAAAATTCAAGAAGAGTTCGGCAGCTTTGATAACTACAGCTGGCGATTTGTTGATGGAAAAACTATTGTGAATAAATTAAAGCACCTTAGTGAAATGCGACCAACCTCTAAAGAATCAGACAATTTCAGCAAAGATTTAAAACAACGTGGCTTTAAATTTGTTGGATCAACAATCATCTATTCTCACATGCAAGCAGTAGGCATGGTCAATGATCATTTAGTAGACTGTTTCCGCTACAAACAGTTAACAGCAAAAACTAAAAAAATGAAATATCACTACAACAACACATGAGACTCTGGAGCATTCACCCTAAATATCTTGACACAAAAGGATTGCTGGCAGTTTGGCGAGAGGGTCTACTTGCAAAGAAAGTTTTGGAAGGTAATACTAAAGGGTATAAAAATCATTCCCAACTTATTCGCTTTAAGAAAAATAAAAATCCAATTAAGGCAATTTGCGCTTACTTAACAGAAATTTTAATAGAATCTAAAAAGCGAGGATATAACTTTGATGAATCAAAAATAAATGTTGAAAAATCAAAGATGTTCGTCACTAGTGGACAGCTAGCATTTGAACAAAAACATTTATTAAAAAAGCTTTACACAAGAAATAAGAAAAAATATTTAGAGCTAGATAGGATAACAAAACTAGAAGCACATCCAATGTTTAAAATACGACCAGGTGATATAGAAGATTTTGAAGTAATAAAAGATTATTTTTAAACTTTTCAAATTTATTCAAATTTATATTGTAAATAAATTGAACGCTAAAAAAATTTAAAGAATTCATTCTGTCTGAAATTATAGACTATACACATCACTGAATTAAAAAAAATTATGGTCTAGTACTCTAATTTTTTAGTTTTTCAAGATGAACCCATCTCATAATTAAATTTTTCACGTGCCTTCTTTCGAGTAAATTCCCATTTGATTGCTGTCTTTTTCTTATTTATTGATTTGTTCCAATATTTTGTCATTGATTTAGGAGATATTCGTGGTAGTGATGGTGCAGTCACAAGACTACCATGGCATTTACAAAATTCAGGTGTCTCTATCAGAATGTCTTTTTCTAATAGATCAGCATTAGGATAGCGTTCGCTAGGAAGACGAGGTGCTGATGGTCTCTTTTTTCCTTCTTTTTTTGGTTTATCAATCTTTTCCTTAATATTTAAACTTTTTTCTGAACTCCTATCGAAAAGTTTATTTTTTATTCTAATATATTTTTCATTTAACCATAGTCTTTCTTCTTCTAATTCGTGAATTTGCTTTTCTATTTGTGTCCTAAGTTCTTGCTCTCCTAAGGCAAATTGAATTAAATCTTCTCGAGAGAGTTTTTTTAAATCTTCTTTAGTAACTTCTTTGAATAAAATTTCTTGTTTCATAAATAATATAATGAAACAAAATTTACATTCTGTGAAGGCCAATTCTTATCATGTTTCAAACTGATCTTTCTTTATTTCCCTAGGGCTTTCGATAAATCTTTTTTTTACTGCACTCACCGATAGAGAATTTCAAGAACTCACGGCCGATCAACTAAACTCAATCGCTGGTGATCCCGACAAACTTAAGGCCATGTTTAGTACTGTTGCTGATCGCCTTGCTAGAGGTGTACAATTTTCTGATGATAACCTTAGGGCCCTTATTAACAGCGTTGGTCCTTCTGACCTTCTCAAAGTACTCCCTATAAATGATGTTACATTTCTCTCATCTCCTCAACTAGCAAGGGTGCTTTCTCGCTCTCAAAGTCAAGCAATCATGGAGGCTAGAGGTGCAGTATGGAGTATTGAGAAAATCAGGGATTTGAAAACCTCATCATTTCAAAATATGAGTGATACGGAAATCGAAAAGATATTAAAAACACTATTCGTTACTGATATGGGGGAAATTTCATACTGGAGACATGCGCTTAAGGCCGGGTTAATTGATGGCAACTATCTGCTCTCTTCGCTCTCAAACAAACAAGTCATCGTAAAAGAAAAAACAGTATTATTTATCGATAGGTACACATCTGTAACAATAGAGGCTGGTTCAGAGTTTGCTATAGATTATGGTGGTTTTGCAGCAAATATAGCAAGTAAAGCATTGGATATAAAACTTACTACAGGAACGGTTATGGCAGCTGTAGGAGAATCATCTACGGCCCAATTGCTAATTAACAAATTCAAAATAAAATCCTTAACCACTGTTAGTATATCCGATGGTAAAACCATAGTAGCTGACCTCAAAGCTCCTGCCGCTCCTACCGGGCCGGCCGGCCTTGGATCAAGTATACCCGGAGCAGATTCTGGTGGTTTATCTAAGTCAGTTACAGTATCTGCTAAGATTCATCTTCGAAACAAACAGTAAGTGAAAGTGTCAGCGACATTCGATAGTTCAATCGCATTTGATAATAAAAATAAAATAGAGGTACGTGCTACTGAAAAAGCAGGAGTAACTCAAACAATTCCTACAACAGTTAGCGAATTTGACTGTGTGTTTGTTAATGTTATGGGTGATGGTATTGGAAGTTGGAATAGTGTCTATGGGACGACAGCTGGGATTGGATATATCGGAAAATATTCCAGCATGGTTGCTACAAGTACTGTTACAGATGGTCTAACCCTTACAATAGCTAATGTACCATATGGTAAAAATAGAGTTATTCAACTTGTTGGAGTTTTAAGTACTGTTGATTGCCAAAGCAAATCACCATCTGAATCTACAACAGATTTTCCAGCAATGTATGAGCTTGCCAGAGTAACTAGTGATACAGAAAATAACATAACAGTTGATTTAACCTCTAATTATGATCCAAATACTGTGGAGGAAATGCGAAATAGTGTTAGGGATAGTAGTGATCTCACTGTTTCGTCCCAAGATCTACAGACTAATTATCTAAAACTTACATTTAATAAAATTATTGCTAGACCTGATAATAGCAACGCTCTCAGTGGAGTTACCGTTAGTTCTATGAGTGTAAGTGAAAAAAGCATTACCTGGAATTTTTCAAGTAGTCTCGACTCATATAATGCAACATTGGATGCGAGTAAGATAAAAAGTTTAAGTGGCAAAACACTCTCTGGAAGCAATCCTACCTATGCATATACAGGAAACGGTAGCACGACTACAACATTAAATGTAACTTTAACAACTGGGAAAGCAGCATCGTATGCAATTGGACAAGCAAATCTTACTACTGAAACCTCAGGTGGAGTTGCATCTGCTACCACATTACAATACCCACTAGGAAATCCGGCGGTCTACAATAGCAAACTCTATATTCCAGTAAGAGGTCAAAATCGAGTATTAGTTTACAGTTCAATTCCAACTGCAGATCAAGCTTCAGCATCTTTTGTTATAGGGCAAACAAATTTAACAACTTCTGCTGAACAAGCAATCGGCAACAACTCACTCAAAAATCCAACTGCTGTAAGTATATCTGGAGGTAAGATGGCCATTGCAGACAATGGTCGTAATCGTGTTTTAATTTACAACACTATTCCAACTGCATCTGGAGCTGCCGCTGATGTTGTTATTGGACAAAATGATTTTGAGAGTAGTGCGAGTGGAAATACGGCCTCAACCCTTCGTCTCGATAATATTGATACTAGTCTCTCCAGTGGATTAATAATGGTAGGAGGGAAACTATTAGTTGCCGATACCAGCAATCATCGTGTTTTAATTTTTAATTCAATACCAACTACCAACAATGCTTCTGCCAATATTGTTTTAGGGCAAACAAATATGACCAACAATTCAGTTAATGCAGGAGGTGCTGTGAACAACAATACACTTCAGTATCCAACAGACGTTTGGAGCAATGGAACCAAAGTGCTTGTTGTAGATAGCCAAAATCATCGTGTTCTTTTGTGGAATACATTTCCAACGAGCAATGGTCAAGCTGCCGATGTGGTCTTAGGACAAAGTAATTTTACCACTTCTGCCAGTGGAACAAGTCAATCGGAGCTCAATTCACCTATCAAGGTTAATAGTGATGGAACAAAGATAATTCTTGCTGATAAGGGAAATCACCGTATCTTAGTTTGGAATAGTTTTCCTAGTACGAATAATAAAAATGCTGATGTTGTTATCGGACAATCAAATTTTACAAATAATGGCAATGGACGCTCGGCCACAGCTATGGATTCGCCTGCTGGTATTGGTTTCTCCTCTAATTCTCTAGTTATAATCGATCGAATAAATCATCGTGCTTTGATATACAAATGATTTACAAATGATTTACAAATGATTTACAAATGATTTACAAACTTAATCTAGATATCATTTCATCAGAATTTCATTAGTGCGAGATTTGTATCTCACAAATTCCAATTATGTAATCATTACGTATTCTTGTTCAGAAATTCTTGTTCAGGAAGAGAGAATAAATATTGTCATATTTAGTAAGAGTAAAAAAATTTTAGTTAGTAAGTAAGTGTTGGAAATGATTTTATATTTATAAAAAATATAGTTTTACAATCTGTATAACAAATAAATCAAGAGAGTATAGGAGTGTTACTGATGAAATATCTATTAGATATTAATCTGTCAATTAAGGACTCTAAATAAAAAAAGGATTTTTTTATGAACACAAAATCATTTTCACTTCTATTCTCATTTTTTACTTTCTTTACTTTCTTTACTTTCTTTACTTTCTTAAGTGCAAAAGTACAAGCAGTAGAATTACCTTTTTTGTTAAAAAAGGAGATAGGATCTAATATTGAACTTGCATTAGATGGAAAACTTATTACTACTTGGCAACAGTTGCAAGAGTATATTTCAGAGATATCGAATAGAGAAAATTTGAATGAGGAACAAAAAATTTCGGCCATAAATAGAATAAATTTTCTTAGTAGATCAACAATAAAAAATAATCGCTTGTTTGAAAATATAATTAAGACAGAAGAAGCAGAGACTGCGAAGAATAATACTTTCAAAGGTTATATTGATTCATTAAATCTACAAAGTGTTGCTTTATATTCTGGTGATGAAGTACATAGGTTGATTTCGTATGTAGATAAGAAGTTGCAGCTGTTATCACAAACATTTGATCCTGCTAAAATAAATACCGAAGCGTTTAGCGCATATAAGGGTTTGTTCAGTAAAGATATTTTATTTTCAGATCATCTAATAAAAATTTTATCTGCTCAAAATCCTAGTAATAACCTTATTCGAGATAGATTTATTGAAACCATTGGTAGTGTAAGCAAAAAAACCCTTAATCAAGGAGGGGATGCTTCTGCGATATTGAAAATGCTATTTTCAGAAATTATTCCTAGTACTCTTGAAAAATTAAAGATTACTGTTAATTCCAAAATATTAACAGAGATAGAGAGTATAACAACTTCACCGGAACTACTTACTCAAATTGAAAATAAGAAGATCTTTGTAGAACAAGTAATCGAGCATTTCATATCTCTCTTATCATTATGCCCACAAAGTCCACAAAGTCCACAAAGTCCACAAAACAACGTGAACGAATGTAAGAGCATGTGGGAAAAGAGTTTTGTAAAAACTCTAGCGAAAGTTATTCCCTTAACTAAAAGCTGTAGTCAGTTGCTAGATATCGTAAAATTATTAAAAGACAAAGTAGCTAAAAATTTATCAGATGAGATAAAAAAAGTTTTTGTTTCCTTGCCTTTGAAATATTTTGCAGAAGTGGATTTTTCTTCTCCTGATGAGATTAGATTATTAAAAAAGGAGTTTGGATTTACTGGCGAGGTGCTTGCTGTATTAAAGGAAAGAGAGCTCTCTCTCTTTAATGAGTGGACATTAAAAGAATTAGGATCATATTTAAACAAAGATCACATAGTAGAAAAAGAACTAGTTAATGTAATTGAAACATTAAATAACTCTGTTAATGGCCCTGTTAAGAATATTTCTTTAACTAAAGGATCTTGTGATGGATGTCTTGAAGAAGAGATAGATATGGTCACCACTGGATGTGGACACCAAATTTGCAAAGGTTGTTTTAAGGGTTACTGTAATGAAAATTTAAAACATGAAGATTACCTAAGATGTTTCAGACATCGTGATGGATGTAAGCATATTATAAACTTCTCTGAATTAAAAAGCATTTTATCTGATAATGGTGAATACAAGCAATTTGAAAAACCTTACATACAATCTCTATTAATAAAAGCTGGAAGTTGTTTAAGTAAAGATAGTAAATATTACCGCTGTCCTACTAAAGGTTGTCATATGCACTTTAATGATCCTACTAAAGATCCTGGACGCAAATACCTGACTGGATCTTTTAAATGCCCCTGTTGTGAAATCGTTAATTGTTTTAAATGCAAGGGTGCTCACAACGAAAAGATTAGCTGCCAAGAGTATCAAAAACAAAAGATGCTAGAGGGAATGTCAGATAATATTTTGAGATCTCTAATGCGTGATCCATATTACTATACGAGACCATGTCCCACAGACAATTGCCTTGGATCTTTATGTAAGACAGATGCCTGTGATCATGTTACCTGTGGTGTTTGCAAGAACAAGAAAGATCTGATGAAAGGAAATACATTTAATGAACCGGCCACCTATGAAATTAAGGGCCCACAGTATTCACCGCCAAGAGTTTATCGAGTGCCAGGGGATTTAAATATGATAACGGGAGAGATCTACACAAAATATACTAAATTAACTGACGGTCACTCTGATCAAATTATCGACGAGAAACATCCATACTGGCCGAAATTAGATTCAAATTTACAAGAAGAAATGAAAAGACGAAAAAGCGTTTTAGCAGAACAAATAAAGTTAGGGAAAGTAAAGCTGGATAAAAATGATCTTCGCTCTAGACTCTTCGAAGATGCTAAGAATATCATGTGGGATTTTGAAAAATAAATCATAAAATCATGGGAGGGATACCGTGAAAATGAAAGTCGTAAATATATTAATCTTAAGTGTAGCTATAAGTACAATCTTTTTAATTTCAAAAAAAGTTTGCGCCAGCAATGAAAACAATAAAATCACTATAAGCATGGTTAAAGATGGTAAGATTTATGTAGAAAATACAGAAGATGATAATCCAAAGGGCACACAGAATTCAAGTACCACATTTGGTCTAATGAAGTTATTGTCTCCAAGTAAGTGGATATTTGGCGACGATTCTCCTGCTAAACATCCCTTGAATGGGTGTGAGATAGTCATAAACGAATCTTCGTCTTCATCTTCATCTTCGATTAAAAAGGAGTATTACGTTCTAGATTTAGTTAAAAATAATTTTAAAAATCTCAAATTAGAGAAAATGGATTTGCGAGGAGCAAAGATAAACGATGATAACTTACAAAATAACAACTTTAACAATTCAATCATGGATGCTAAAACCAGGGTTCGTTTTTTGAAGTTAAAGTTTGGAGGTTTTAAGAGTAGTATTTGTCGAGATAGTAATAAATATATTAAGTTTATAGAAGGATTAATTTTCCAAACAGAAGACGAGAGTGAAGGACCTAAAGAAGACAAAAAAATCATTGATGACTTTATTAAAAGTACTGCACTCAAATGTATTGTAGATGATACTCATTTGGCAATGGTTATAAACATGCCCTCTGTTGCGAATAATCCTTCTTTACTTAAATTGCTTGCCGAAGAATATTTCAAAACACACTCTATATCACAACTTAATTCTCTTCTTGGAAAAATCAAAAACGAGGACACGCATATTTTATTTAAAAGAGAAGGATTGAATAAAAATGTTAGTAGTTATGAAGACTATCTTTTATTGATGACCCCGGTTAATATAAAAGGTCCAAAACAAAAAAAACTACAAGAAAGCTATGTTGAAAAATTAACAGATTTTGTTGACGAAACTAAATATTTTATCTTGGACGAAAGTGATAGCAAAAAATTTGAAAATGATTGGGAGAAAAAATATCGCAACTTTAGTAGCGACCAAGATAACGTCTTGGCCCTTGGACGTTTCTATTCTTGTGCTGTAAAAAAGGATGGGAGTGTTGTTTGTTGGGGACGAGCTGATTGGGGGGCATCAACCCCGCCCCCTGATCTTAAAGATGTTAAAAGTATTGCTATTAGAGATTTTCGTTCTTGTGCTTTAAAAAAAGATGGGACTGTTGTTTGTTGGGGACAAGATATTTGGGATCAACATGTAACCCCGCCAAATAAACTTAAAAATGTTAAAAGTATTACTAATGGATATTCTAATTCTTGTGCTTTAAAAAAAGATGGAACTGTTGTTTTTTGGGGAAATACTTATGGTGGAAAATCACATCCACCAGATGGTCTTAGGGATGTTAAAAGTGTTGGTCTTGGAAATCAACATTCTTGTGCTGTAAAAAAAGATGGGACTGTTGTTTGTTGGGGACTAAATTATTCTGGACAATCAACTCCACCAGATGGTCTTAGGGATGTTAAGAGTATTGCTGTTGGACATTCTAATTCTTGTGCTTTAAAAAATGATGGGACTGTTGTTTGTTGGGGAGAGGATGGACAGAAGGAATCAACTCCACCACCTGACCTTAGAGATGTTAAAAGTATTGCTAGTGGAAGTGGTCACTTTTGTGCAATCAAAAAAGATGGGACTGTTGTTTGTTGGGGAATGAATTTTTACAATGAATCAACCCCACCAGAGGGTCTTAGAGATGTTAAACGTATTGCTCTTGGAGATCATCATTCTTGTGCTTTAAAAAAAGATGGGACTGTTGTTTGTTGGGGAGATGATGGACATAAGGAATCGACCCCGCCAGATGGTCTTCGAGTAAAAATTGATTAAAAACAGAGGTAAGTGCAGATTGTATATCTCATTTAAGAACTATCAAGAACTATATAAAATAAATTTACAAAATTTGATTTGAGTGTACAACCATTTAGATTGATGTTGTGAAATTAATTTCAACAACACAATATATCACTCTGGTATTTAAAAAAATGTAAAAATAAATTTTATTGTATTAACAAACTTCTGTAGAAACTTCTGAGAAACTTCTTGATTTATAATTTCTGTACTCCGAAAAGTATATCATCCATCATGCTCTTAAATATTTAAATTGGAGTATATAAAATGTCCTATTTTAAAAAAAAATTATTTATAATAGTATTATTATCATTATCTTACTTAGATTCCAGTGCATTTGCAAAATGCGAAGGTGATTTCGTTGGTTTTAGAGATAACAATGAATTGATTCTTTGGAATGAGTTGAGTAGCTCTTGTAAAGAATCTTATGGTGCCCCATTTTCTCTACCAATTTTAACATCTTCAGAATATAATGATTTAAAAAAATCTCGCAAGAGTGGGAACTTTCCTGGTAACTTTCTTGGTAGTACTGATCCGTCAGCTAAAGTCCTCAATAATTATTTTAAAGTAATTGATCACTTAAAGACAACATATAAAAAAGAAAACAATTTCCTCGATACCATTCAAAATTTCTTAAACAAGAAAGGATCGCCGCAAACTCAAGTATTGCGTGAATACCAGCAAAAAAGTTGGATCTATAATGCTCAACTTATTCTTCCAAATATCTTTGAGTGTAAGAATGTAGATAGCTTTATCGATGAAGTGGAAAAAATATCCAAAACTATGCAACTTAAAAAAGAGGAGTGCAAAGAAGAGAGAATAAGTGTGGGAGGAAAAGTTTATCCAGTTATCTATAGTGGTGATGGTTCTGCATACTACGTCTTTGAAAAACAAATGACTAAAGGAACTGTGAAAAAAGTTTTTGAAGCTGTAAAACTACTACCAAGGGAAAATATCAGCAAATATGTACAATTTAAACCTAATGGATCTCAAGAGGTTTCTTCTTTTTTAGATGAATTTAAAAATTTACAATTACTACAAGATTTAAAAGATGATGATGGCCGTTCAATCGCTTCTACTGCTCGATTTGCAAAGATGGAATCAATTTGTAGATTTGATGGCACTGATAATAGTGTTGTTGGATGGAGCAAGAAATTAGATGGTAGTATGTTTGATATGATTTTAAAAAATAAAAAAAAGAAGAAAAAGTTCAACTACTCTGAGGTTATCAAACTAGCATTACCTATAGCAGAGACAATAAAAAATTTACATAACAGTGGTATGGCCCATTTGGATTTAAAGCCAGAAAATATTCTTTATAAAAAATCTTATTCCTATGGTAAAAATGATGAGCGTGGATTTTATATAGGTGACTTGGATACCTTAAATAAAATTATTAACTGTAAGGAAGGTGAATTTTGTGGAGGTACAGCAGGATTTGTACCTCCTGAAGCACTCGCACTTAATGTCGATGCTAAAGCACAAGATGTCTTTGCATTAGGAATTACTTTGTACCTTTTAGCTATGAATAAAACAAGAAATGAGATCCCCTTTGGTGAATTTAAAAAAATAGACTTTCCACATCTAAAGGAGGACACTAGATATTTTATTATGCAAATTGAAAATGATTTATCAAAGAAAAAAAGAAATACTAAATCAAAAGTAAAAAAAGCTTTTTATCAATTAATTGAGAATATGATTGCACAGTATCCAGAAGAGAGAATGTCTATTGGAGATGTTTATAAAAATTTAAAACAATTAGATCGTATGTCAGTGGAAGAATACTATGGAGGTGTTTTTTGATGAAAAAAAAGAATTTTAACAAACCCAATATTTGTACTAATATTTTAGAGTTAATAGGAAATACTCCATTAGTAAAAATTAAAAATAAAATTCCTGTTGAAATTAATCCATGTATAAAAATATATGCTAAGTTAGAATATCTTAATCCAGGATTTTCGATTAAAGATCGAATTGCCTTATCAATGATAGAAGATGCAGAAAAGAAAGGAATTCTTAATGGTGAAAAAATTATCATCGAAGCAACAAGTGGAAACACTGGTATTGGACTTGCGATGATATGTGCATCCAAAGGATACCAATTAATTTTAACAATGCCAGAAACCATGAGTATCGAACGAAGAAAAATGTTGGCCCATCTTGGTGCCACTATAATACTTACTCCCGGACCTTTAGGGATGACCGGTGCTGTAAATAAAGCTAAAGAATTATTAAGTGAAAATAGTTCAAATTATATTATGCTTGATCAATTTACAAATAATGCAAATCCGGAAATCCATCGCAAAACAACTGCTGAAGAAATTTACTCTGCAATGGATGGCAAAGTTGATTATTTTATCGCAGGTATTGGAACTGGTGGGACTATTACAGGAGTGGGAGAAATTTTAAAAAAATATAATTCTCAAATTAAAGTTATTGCTATTGAGCCAGCTGAATCACCAGTCCTTACAGGTGGCCATGCTGGTCCTCACAAAATTCAAGGGATTGGAGCTGGTTTTAAACCTTCAATACTAAATATTAAAATTGTAGATCAAATTATTACTATAAGTTCAGAGGATGCAATTTCATTTGCTAAAAAACTAGCAAAAGAGCATGGTATTTTGGCCGGTATATCCTCTGGAGCAGCATTTGCTGGAGCAATTAAAATAGCAATTGATATTAGTAACGAAATAAAAAAGAATTCTACTAATAATACTGATAAGAATACTGATAATAATACTGATCTTCAAGAGATTTCAATTGTAACTATATTTCCTGATACCTGCGAGAGATATTTAAGTACAGATCTCTTTAAAGACATTAATTAACAATCAAAAGAGGAAAATAATTTATGAATAATAAACAACAACCACAACAACAACAAACAATCAAAAGAAAAACAATATTAGAATTGGATCAATTACTTAAAGAACTCGATGATTACCCAAATAAAAAACATCCTAATCGTAAAAATATTATTAAATCTATAGAGCTAATAAAATATATTTTATTTCCTGCTTTTTTTGGTAACCCTAATATCAATTCTAATAATATAAAACATCATCTTGCAATTATAATAGAAAATACCTATAACATTTTACAAAGTGAAATATTAAAAAGTCTATGCTTTGCTTGTGACCAAAAAAATAATCCCTCTTGTAATGAGTGCCTAGCTCGTTCAATATCTTTGGCCGAAGATTTGATTAATAACTTACCAAAAATAAAAAAAATACTTCTTACTGATGTAGATGCTGCTTTTTTAGGAGATCCAGCTGCTACTTCAAAAGATGAAGTTTTATTCTCATATCCTGGTATCCAAGCACTTATTCATCACAGAATTGCTCATCAATTATTTATAGAAAATGTTCCAATTCTCCCAAGGATTATTTCTGAATTATCTCATACTCAAACGGGAATAGATATTCATCCCGGTGCCACTATAGATGAAGGATTTTTTATCGATCATGGTACTGGAGTAGTTATCGGTGAAACAGCTGTAATTGGCAAGAATGTTCGTTTATATCAAGGAGTAACTTTAGGTGCAAAAAGTTTTCCATTAGATGAGAAGGGTAACCCAATTAAAGGAATTCCTCGCCACCCTATAATTGAAGATAATGTTGTGATATATGCTGGGGCCACTATTTTAGGAAGAATAACCATTGGTAAGGGAGCAGTTATTGGTGGTAATGTTTGGTTAACCACCTCAATAGCTCCAGGACAAATTATCACCAGATAAATTTTATTATGATAAATTTTATTATGATAGCAATCACTTAACGTTTAATTTTTTTGAGAAATCTACGGCCGGCATGTATGTTCTAATATATTCATATTTACCGTCAATAAATACTGAAATTGTTACTTTTTGACCGTCTGAAAAAATATGCATTGGAAAAATTTTAGTAGTTCCATTTTGTTTATCAAAAATTGTCCATGTAGCATCTACATCTATTCTTCTTGTATAAAGAAAGATGTGATCACTTTCTGAATATTGTGGATAGTATCCACTGACCGTAAAATCCCTTGGAAGCATAGAGCGTTCATTAATTTTAAATTTTATTGTACTTTGGTTTGCTATAATTTCTGAACTAGTTTCAGAGTAGTTTTTATAAAATTTCCATTCTAATGAACTATCATTTGTATTTGTATCATTAGAATAATAATCTTGCGCATTTTTGTTAATATTAAGATTAAAATTCAAGCAAATAATTTTTGGACTATCGACAGTTCGATAATCATTTCCAAAGAGCAGTTTCCATATTTTTAAATCATTTTGAAAACTAAAAGGATCTGCATAACAACGAAGATCATTTTTATCGTGCCAAATATTTTGATAAATCAGACGTGAATTATTATCGTTGTAGTAGCAAGGTTGCATTACTGGAAATCCACAAGAGTATTGAGTGGCATGTGCGCTAAAAAGATCAAGATTGAAACCAAACACATGACCTATTTCATGGGTGACAATATTAGAAAAGCTATAATTTTTTAATGTAGTATTGCCAGTTCCTGCGTTCATCACTGTATCACTCCAGAAATTTTTGGTACTTCCCGGGTAATTATATTTATAAGGACCATTATCAGGGGCAATCCAAATATATCCTTTGGCCCTATTTTTTTGTTTATCGTAAGAAGTTCTGGTAGTAAAAGCAATGGTATAATCTTTAGTGGCCAGAATTGTTTTTATCTCAGGAGTGACTATACCAATATAAAATACCAAATCTACGTTTGAATTGCAGTTTTCAAGGAATACGAAATTTCTAGCAATATTTTGGCCTTGAATATTTTGGGGAGCTATTTGATCTAGGGTATCTTTCCACGTTTCAAAGGCATTCATAATCTCATTTTTAATATCATTGTATGGTCTAGATACATCTGTTGAGCTTTGGATACAATAATATACAGCTTCGTCACCTAGAAAAAATGGATTTTTCATCGACCATTCAAGACCGTTAGATACCATTCCTCCTCCGCCTCCTCCTTCGCCTCCCTCACTATTTTTGACAGCAGAGATATTGATAAATGCTAAGCTTGTTAGAAGCAAAGTTGTGCTGAAAATAATAGATATGCTTAATCTTTTTATCAATTCAACAGCATTAAGTAGGGTTTTTAACTTTTCTTTTTTCATAAATTAATCTCCAGTATTTAGTAATTGTTTTGATAGCAAATTTTGTCTTGGCCCCTAAGCACAGTTTCTACTGGAAAAAAATGACATAGTAAATTAATTTTTTATTAATTTCTTGTGTTATTGTGAAAAAAAAATTAACTTAATTTCAAGAGCTAATAAATAGTAAATAATAAGGATTAATAAAAGAAGAAGAATATGAAAAATCAATTAGTATATAATTATGATGACTATAAAGTATTCATTCTAGAAGAGTGTAAACATCAGAAAATCACACTACAACATCTGTCAGAAAAGGCCAAAATCCAAAAAACATATTTGAGTAAAGTACTAAAACACCATGTGCACTTAAACGAAGATCAACTTTTTTCTATTGCCACCTTGCTTTGTCTTGAAGGAAATGAAGTAGAATACTTATTAATGTTGCTAAGATATCAACGAACTCAAAAAGAGAGTCTGAAAAAATTTTTATATCAAAACGTTTTAGAGTATAAAAAAAAATATTTGAATTTAAACAAGCGTCTTGCTGCTAAAAATATTGAGAAAAAAAACAATAGTTTGTTTTTACAGCACTATTTTTTAAATAAAATGATCCCTATTGTTCATATGTATTTATGTATCAATGAGTATGCTGACAATTTAAAAAAGTTGAGTAGTAAGTTAGATCTGACTGCATCTGAACTCTCATTTTACCTCAAAGTATTAATGGAATTAGGATATATTCAAGAAGATGAGCAAAGTAAAAACAAAATTAAACTAGTAGACAAATTCATTCATATTTCCAGTGATCACCCACTGTCAAAGCAAAATCATATTAATTGGAGATTGAAGGCCATTGGACAGATAGAAAAAGCAAACGTACCAAATTTGATAAAGAAAAATAACAGCAATAATAAAGGCAGTCTTAAAGGTAATAAAACTGCCAACATTGATAATTATTATTTTTCGGCCACTGTATGTTCTGATCAAGAATCTTTTGACAAATTAAAAGAAGATATAAAGAAATTAATTGTTTCTTACAATGAAAAATTAAAAAGAGTAGATGCAAATATGGTTTTTCAATTTAATATTGATCTTTTTGAAATTTAAAGAAAGTAGTTAGTCGCTGTCGCGAAAAGCGACAGCGACGTATCCTCCGAGCGTAGCGAGGGGGATCTCCTGCTATTTATTGTGAAATATGATTATAAAGATCAATCCACTCAGGATTCATTGTAATAATCAATTGTACCTTCCTTTTACGATCATATTTTTTTATTTTCTTCTCTCTATCAATAGACTCCCCTAAAGTATCCCATCCTTCATAATATACAAGTCGATCAACATTATATTTTTTTGTAAAACCAGCGATTAATTTATTTTTGTGGAAATAAATTCTCTTTTTTAGATCAGATGTTTGTCCTACATATATAACATTTTTATAATTATTACAAAGTATGTAGACATAGAATTTTTTGACCAAGTTCATATTCTTGGTATAAAATATTTGCTAGAATTAAAAAAGTGATATTTTACAAATAGTAGTATTATGCCTTTTTATTTTCAACTATGAAAAATGAAAGTGTTATGATCATTACTTCAATTTTGTCCACTTAAGGGATTATAATTGATAGCAGGAGATCCCCCTCGCTGCCTGAGCTTCGCTCAGGAACGCTCGGAGGATACGTCGCTGTCGCTTTTCGCGACAGCGACTAGTTAATATTTTTTTTACTAAACACCAAAAAATAAATTATAAATTAATTGATCGTCAATTTTTACTCCTCTAAAATTAAAAGAAGAGATAGTCTGTAATTACAATTCTGGAGTAAAAATCTATGATAATTAGAAATTTTTTTCGATTTTATATTTTATTATGTTGTTTATTTATGATTGTTTTTTTTTCCTCTTGTGGAAAATCAAAAGATAGTGCTCCCATTAATTTATTAGGAAATACAAGAAATAATGAAAGAGCTACTGTAGGTGCCAATAATGAGAATGTAATAAATGTAAAAGATCAGATTGAGCAAAATATAAATAAACTTGATGATGAATTAAATAATTTAAATAAAGTTATCGATAGAAATAATGGTTACCAATATTATTCTCCAGAGTTGGGTATGACAATTGATCTGCAAGATGCCAAATTTGATTTGTCTGAGAAATTCAGACTGATTCAGTCAAGAATGATAGAGGAAAAACAAAAGCAAATGCTAACAGTAGAAGATTTTCAAACGCTATCATCCATGTTAGAGCAAAAAATTTCTCTCTATGTTTTGTTTCTTGAAAATGCCATTAAGATTGGAAGTAACTTTCACGATCTTTTCTTCAAACCGATTGAAGCGCAAGAGTTAGGCAATAGAGTTTATCAGGAGCTGTTAAAATTATCTTCATATAAATTTATTGATGAATATAAAACTGAGGAACTATCATTTTTGATAGATAGCAATCTTACTTCTCTTTTGCTGCTGGAAGGAGAAATAACTTCCCCAATATATACTGAGTGTTTTAATAATGGAAAAACCTTCTTATGGGCCCAACTAATGGTAGAAAGTGAATTAACTCAAGAATTTTTTAGTCGTTTGAATGTGCAAAAAGGATTAGCAAAAGCGGCCGTTTTAGACACAGGATTTGATACAATAGGTACGTTATCAAAAATGGCCAACAAAGATCTAATTTCTGTTGCTAAGGGAGTAGTGGACAGTTCTGGTAATAGTACAGATATCGGTTCAGAAATAATAGATGAAGAAGGACATGGAACGGCGGTATCGGGATTAATCGGAGGTGGTAATGGTTTGGGAATAGCACCTTTGTCACAATTAAGAATTTATAGAATAACCAAAGCAGGAAATACTGGCAGTGCAAGTAGTAGTGTAATAGATAATACCATCATGAAAGCATGTAATGATGGCCACAATATTATTAATCTTAGCTTTGGTTCACGTGATGAAGAGGAAAATATAGATGGAGAAGAAAATCAAAATTATATTAAGATGGCAAAAATTTTAGCAGAAAAAGGTTGTATCCTTGTAAAGTCGGCGGGCAATTCTAATTTTCGTCACGAAAACAATGGTGGTAGTGGCGGTAGTAGTGGTAGTGGTAATAGTGCTGACGATGATCTTCGAGATGTTAGTACTGTAAATAATTATTTAAGAGTTGGATCGGTATCTTACCTAGGTAATCTCTCTGATTTTTCCTCTACCGGTAATCTAAATGCACCAGGAGGAAAGGTGTTTACACTAAAGAGTACTACCGCCGTTGAGAAAATTTCTAAAAAGAAAATTGAGTCGTATTATGGTTATGACGATTATAATAAATGTATTCTTGAAAATGGACAACATGTTGATGGTACTTTCATCAGTGGTACTAGTTTTTCTTCACCGATTGCAGTAGCAGTGTTAACGAATATAAATTCTTTGCTTTTAAGTGCGAAGAACTCCTCTTGGGATGAAGTAACTGATAAAGAGAAATTTGAGCGGTTAACAAAAAAAGAACAGAGTGCTTTGTTAATTAGAATACTTAAAGCATCTACCACTTTTGATGTCATCAATAGTTATCGTGCAGTTATTTTGGCCTATAAGTGGCTAATCTCTTCATATAATATCGTACCAAGTGTGAATGAACTAAGAACACTTCTGAAAAAAAAGGATTCTAGTAACTATTTTTGTGAAAAAGCACTTACCTTCACTACGGAAAAAGAAAAAATTCTAGATTTAAAGAGACGAGTTTTAATTTGTAATGATGACCAAGAATTGGATTATAAATTATTTGAAATATTTTTAAAGAGCAAAAATTTGGATTTAGCAGGAAATTGGTTGCGTCTATGGTATATAAAAAATATCGCAAACAAGGGATTTTCTACAAAAAGAAATATGAGTATTGTCGGGCTTTGGAATGCACATAATAGAATGTGGGAAACTAAAGGATACTGGAGTTCATTTAGTTTTAATTATCAATTAACCGAAGTAGCATTGGAGTTATTACCTATAGCTTTAAAATTTATTGATTCAAAAAATTTACAACCAGTAAAGAAATATTTAAATGATCTTCTCAGCTCTTATGAATTAAAAAACTCAATGTTATTAAGAGAAAATAGAGGATTTAGAGATAATTCGATAAAGTTTACAAAAATCTTTCAGCAATTCAATAAACTTTTAGGCCATGATTTAATAAATGCAATGGAATATCAAATTAACCAAGGCCTTAATAAAAACAATTATTATCAAAATGAATTACTTTGCTCATATCCCGTATCCTATCTACGGTTACTAAATATTTTTTCGCAAAATGATTCCTTTAGAGAGATTCAAAACAACATTGAGGCATTAGAAAGTAATATCCTAGATTTTACAGAACACAATACCTGTTCGCTTGTTTTATATTCGAGTTTGTTGTATCTGAATGTGATTGTGGATAGAAGTTGGGTATATTATTTGTTCTTCGATGATTATGATCATATTGATCCAAGAGATTTTAATTCACTCTTTAAACGCCATCAAACATTTTTTTCAAATCAAAAACAGCGTGTGCTGGCCAATAGTAATTTTGATCATGTAAATGTGATATGGATACTGTTTAATATGTCCAAGTATAAATGGGATGGAGTACTTTTTGAAAACAATAAAGATTTGGTCTCAGCAGTTTTAAAACAGATAAACGTTGGAAACGGATGGGGGGAATCAAATAATACTGCTTTGAAAGAATTCATTTCCGATTATCTCTCTAGGTCAGATCGGTAGGGAATTTAAAATAAAAAAATATTTAGTTAATGTAAATGTTTGCAATAAGCTGCTAAATTGTTAATGGCAGATCTTCATATTGTTCAAAAAGACCATAAAAGCTACGAACTAATTTAATATTTTCAATATCACCATCTTTGAAATGTACTAATAAATATGAATTATTTGAAGATGAACCACTGAAATATATAGGGATTCCTTGTAGGTTGATCGCTTTTGGTATTTTAGCACCTTTTGATAAAAGAAATTTACATTGATCATTATTGAACTTTTTATTATTTACATCTAGGTCGCCGTCCGTGCTCATCGGATCAATCGGATAATATGTCATAGAAAAATCTGATTTTTTTAAATTTAATATTGTTGAAGCTAAATCTGTTTCGCTGATATTTAAGTCAGTGATTTGAATGTTATAATTATTATCTTCAATTGCCTCATATAGATGACCATTATTTAAAACCAGTGAGGGAAGATGAAGATCATTATTTTTAGTGGGTATTTCTGATTCTAGAGAATAAGAGCAATCATAAGCAAGACCCATGTTTTCATGTTGATGTCCGACAAATATTGCTTTTATGTTGGGGGCATTATTTTGAATGATTCTACTTAAAGTATAGGTGTCTTTATGTGGTGATATATGCATGTTTAAAATAATACTCTTATTTAAACTCTTGGCCTTATCTAAATCATCAGTAAGCCAATTAAGTGAGCTAGTTATTTCAACATACTCTCTCAATGCCTCACTAGCATTCCAACCATTAAAACTAGTTTTATAATAAGGGTATAGATTTAGTTGAACGAAGTGAACATTTCCTACATCCCATGAATAAGACAAGCTCCCTTTATAATCACGACGATTAGATGGAAATTGATAATAAACATTACTAACTGTAAGATCGATGTTGGTAGTGGGAAGGTTCTTAATTTTATTACTCATATATTTTATCATTCGAATAGCACAATTATTTTCATAACAATCACTTATGTTATTGTAATAATCGTGATTACCAAGACCTGGAAAAATAGCTTTATTTAATTGTGATTCATAAAATGAAGAGAAAGCATTAAATTCATGATAATGACCATGTTCTGCTAAATCACCATTAATAATAACTCCATAAAATCGATCAGCATATTCTTTGATGGCCTTATTGAGACTTTGCACTTGCCAAGTATTGGATAAATTGCCTTGAACAGTTATGTCTGTTGATTTGGCATTGTCTGTACAAATTTTATTTTCACAAGTCCAATATAATTGCGGATCTGATATTATGGCCATATAGAAATCATTTGTAGAGGTGAAATTAAAAATATCTTTGTAATTGTTGTTATTATTATTGCCGATATCTTTGTTATAGAAGTTAAGACATGAAACAAATGTTAAGAGATAAAACGTTAGAGAAAATATAATTAAAGCTTTTTTATGAATCTGTACACAGACCCTTGGAATTAGCGTTAAAATATACTGTAATGATTTTTTACTCATAGTTTTTCCAGTATTTTATTTTTATTTATAAAAAAAAATTATTTATGATGATAAATTATATTTATTTTAATTTGAGTTCAGTTTTTATAAATTAATAATAATAAAAAAAGATATAAATGGTTTGTTATTAAGTAGTTATTGTAGGAGTAGAGAATTATATTTTTTGATTATTGCTAGAAAAATTGCCAACAATTCCTGTCATACTCAATAAGTTACTCAATAAGTTAGGGTAAATAAAAAAATAACTGCGTGTATGGTTGATCTTAATAAAGTAAATGTAATTATTTTTAAGTTGACTTTGTTTGTGTTCACGTAGGTAAATAATCATTTATAGATTCATAATTTTCTTAATATTTTTATTATTTTTGTTATTCACATTACTTTAATCGTAAGGAGTAAAGGTATGAAAATTAAAAAATTGTTGGCAATTGTGTTAAGTGTAGTTATATCTGTAACTGTAAGTTCAATGCTACTTACTTCAAATGTTTTTTCAACGGAGGTAGGTGATAAGGCGGCCGCTATCATTTTAGATGATATTCAAGCATCTGGAGATATAATAAAGCAATCAATACTCAGCAAAGCAGAGGGAAAAAAGTACATACTACTTGAGTTTATGTCAATTACTTGTGGCCCATGTGTTGGCAATTTACCTAATTTGCAAAAATTAAACAATGATAGAGATTTAAGTGCAGTAGCAGAAATCAGAATGATTTCTATAGATCGCAATCAAAAATTGGTGATGGATTTTTTAAATAAAAACAGATCAAAGATTGATTATTCATTCTCACTTGATTTGCTAAGAGAAGCAATGAAAGCATATAAGATCACCGCTACACCAACAACTTTTATAGTTGATGAAAATGGTATTGTAATTTACAAACACCTTGGTTCTTATGATGAAGAGATAATGAGTGAGATAAAAGATGTACTACTTAAGTAGAATATTGATATTGATATTTACACTGACATTAACAGGATCAGGATGTAGTTATCTACAATCTCTACCTACAATTGATCAGAGTCAGCTTAATCATCGAGCGATGTTGTTAGATGATCGCTTGCTGCCTACACAAAAAACATTTTTGACTAATTTAAAATCAATAGAGGATTCATCGGGCGGAGGAGGGTGCAGTGTATGTGCTTACTGAGATTGATATTGAGATGGATGCTTTTAAGTGTAAGTGTGATCTCTTCACTTCCTCTCTTTGCCGCTTCTGTTGATATACAAGCAAATGTGGATTCAAATCATCAGGGCGCGGATCAGAGCGTTTCTAAAAATATCACTGAGGGTGCCTCTGCTGGTAGTGTACAAAATTATAATTTTAATATTGGTTACAGCTCAAACTATTATCATAGTATTCAACATAAGGTGGCGGTTAAGCTTGATATCCCTGATTACTCCAATTATCTTATTACCGATAAGCATGGAAAGGAAAAAAAATTAACTGAAACGAGTGGAATTAGTGAAAGAAAAGCTGAACTACTATTAGATTATAATTTGAACTTTAATAAAGAGAGTAATTTTTTTTCCATTGGAGCATTTTCTCATCTAACAAATTCGCCTTTTGCGAAAAGGGGAGTGCGGGGATCATACGCACATAATTTTTTTTCCAATACTACCAAGCTTGGATTTAATAGTATCTATTTTTGGCAAAAGGAACCAGAGAGCTACTATAAAAAATCTTTAGTATCTCCATATCAGAGGAAAGAGACAAATATTAAAGCTTATCGTTTGGGTGTTTTTCATCAGCAAGTGATCACCGCCATTACTAAAACTTATTTTGAATTTTTTACTGGTCAAAGATTAGGAGATCGACCATTTCATCTTGGTGCTGATTTGCAGTTGGCGCAGGTGTTGCTTGAGCGCTTGTTTGCACGAATGGAGTTGCAGTATATTCGTGAAAATCGCAAGCAAGAGTTACAGACAGAGAGAGGATATTTCACTTTGTTAGAGGGAAGTATGGCATTAACCTTTGAACCAATATATGATTTATTACTTTCACTCTCCTATGGAATAAGTGCAGAGAGAGAATTAAATAGTAGAAATGGTAAAGAGATTCAAGTGGCCGCTGATCACTATGCTTTGGCACTAAATTATCCTTACAAAAAAATTGAATATAAATTACAATCTAGTTTTTCCAACACCAATACTAATGTTAAAAATTACTCAGTAAGTGGAGGGGTGGCATGGGAAATGTAAAATTAAGTTTATATTTTAGTTTATGTTTAATTTTATGTTTAATTTTATCTTTTGGTTTATTTTTTAGTTGTGGTAGTAAATTAAAATATGAGTTGCAAAAGGAACAAGTAAGAACTTTCTCTGATGGTTCGGTCCCGATGGTCGTCCAGACCCCGGTTGTTGAAGTTACTCCTATAGTGGAGACAACGTCACCATCGTCACCATCAGCACCATCGTCACCATCAACTAATGAAAAATTTATTTTCACACAAAGTTTTATTGATAGCACAGGTGCAGAGGTAACTATAACCAACAAAGATGATGGTCTGCCAGTTGTTATGATCTTTGCTCAAGAGACTTGCTCATCTTGTAGTCACGAGGTCTCAGAGATTTTAGCATCACTTAAACATCCAGACTCTAATCCATCAAAGATTCATCTGTTTACAATTTTAGTGGGAGCAGTGGCCGAAGATGCTCAGAATTGGAAACAATCAAAGGAAGTACCATGGAGAGTAGGAATAGATGAGGATGCAAGTATAATGAGAAATTATTGTCCACTAGATACAGTACCATGTATTGTAGTTCATACATCAACAAAGGGAATAGTTTTAAGACATCATGGTATTTACTCTATTTTTGATTTAAAAAAACTAACAGGTGAGTGGGAGGTTTTATGAAAAGATATCTGCTAGCGTGTTCGCTAGTGCTAATATTAATGGTGACAAATGTTTTTGCTGTACAAGTTGATGGACTAAAGGATTTAAATGGTAAAAATTATCAAAGCAGTCATGGAAAGAAAAAGGAGTTGATACTCTTTTGGGGAACTTGGTGTAAAGAGTGTAAACAGAAGATGTCAGATATTTTACCAGCAATAGATGCAAGAAGTGATGTGGCGGTTTTGACAGTGAATATGGATTCAGATGTAAATCGCGTAAAACATTTCGTAGAGAAAGAGGGAATTAAATTAGCAGTACTTCAAGATACTAATAAGAATTTAATAAAAGATCTTAAAGTCTTCGCAGTTCCTCATTGGGCCATATATGAATTAAATGGTAAATGGGTTTTAAAAGATAGTGCTTCTGCATTTGATATTGATCGAATAAACAAAGCACTTAAATAAATAGAGGTGAAAAATTATTATGAACTCATTACTAACTCAAATCTTTGCATCTTATGGTGCCGGTCTACTTGCATCGCTTAGTCCTTGTATCTATCCAATGCTTCCGATTACTCTAGGTTTTTTTACCGCCAAAAGTAATGGTGGAAAGAAGATGGAGATTTTTTGTTTTGTTTTAGGTCAGATGATTATATTTAGTGCTTTAGGAATTTTTGCTGTTACAGCGGGACAGGCATTAGGCATGAGTGCAGAGTCGCCGATGGTACAAATTGTAATTGGATCATTACTATTTTTATTTGGAGTTGTTACTATTACACCAAAACTATCCAATCTTCTTTCACGGATAGAGCTTCCAAAAATTTCTTACTTTACTCATAATTCTCAAACTAAAGAGAATAACAAATTGGGGGCCCTTTTAGCGGCACTTCTTCTAGGAATGGGTTCAGCTCTATTAATATCACCATGTACTACTCCGATACTTTCAGGTGTCTTGGCGATGATTGCAACTAATGAGACATTTGCTAGAGGAGCACTACTGATGATTTGTTACTCAGCAGGACTTTCATCAATAATTCTTTTAATTGGAATTGGAATTGTAAATTTAAAGAGAATTCCTCGCTCTGGTAATTGGCTTATTTGGACTCATAAAATAGGTGGCCTGGCCTTGATTGCGGTTGGAATTTTTTATCTTTATTCTGGAATTAAAGCTTAATTAAATCTTAGCTAAATTTTTAGCATAGTTGTCTGTAAGTTTTTCTATCTCTAATTTATATTCTTCTTTATATCTCTTAAATTTAAAGTAGGTGAGAGGTAGTGGGATCAATATTAAAAATAGTGATCCAGTTAACTGTAGTATAGAGATGAGATAATTATTAGAGTTGTTAGAATAGAGATAAACAGGAAGTATAAAAATACAGACGAAAATGGCCCAAAAAAGAGAGCTTTGGATTGCGCTTATTAATGGAGATTGTAGTAATGGAGGGGTAGAAGGGATTCCAATTTTCCACAAAACATTTGCATCGATAGAGTAGGTGTTTGCTGAAAGACCAAGGGATCTTGCTTCTTCAACATATTTGTAAATTGCGTTTATTTTTGCTGATTTTTTTGGTTGCATGTTTATTATCCTTTGTTTTTATCTTTATTTTTACTTTATTTATCAAAGGGATCATTTCCGGGGTTTATAACACTCGCTCTTTTTATTTGCAACTCCTTCATGAAATCTCTGTAAGAATTGCTATATTCTAATTTATCGGGGTTTGCTGTGTCGATGGAGTTTATCGTTTTTCGAAGTATATCATACACTTCAGGATGTAAAGCTGAAGAGAGATAGTCATCTCTTTTGGGATCGATATATTTGGGAATAAATGAATCGAATGAATTTTTATTATCAAAACCTTCATAATTACTTCTTTCATCGTAATTAGTATCAGGGTTAACTGGTGTTGTATTTTCATCTTTTAGTTCATCTTTTAAATTTTCTTTTTTAATTTCTTTCTTATCTTCTTTCTTTTCTTCTTTCTTTTCTTCTTTCTTTTCAGCTTCTTTGGACTTCTCATCTTTTTTCTCTTCTTTTTTATCTTCTTTTTTAGTCTCTTTATTTTTATCTTCTTTTTTTTCTTTTTCTTTTTCTTTGTTATCTACTTTAGTTTCAGTTTTGTTTTCGCTTTTTGTTGAATCAGTTGTAGGAGTATTTTCACTTTTCTTTTTAAGTTTATCTTCAACCCAACTTTTTACCATTTCACCTGTTTTGATAATTATAGGAGA
Organism: Oligoflexia bacterium; assembly: GCA_015232355.1. Taxonomy (GTDB): domain Bacteria; phylum Bdellovibrionota; class Bacteriovoracia; order Bacteriovoracales; family Bacteriovoracaceae; genus JADFZW01. Next base: position 132,303 of record JADFZW010000008.1, on the reverse strand, counting down.
ACAAGAAGTACCACAACCAAGAATGGTTCTAGTTATTCCAATAGGTGCTGTTGGTGGAGTGATGGATGTTCCCATGTTAGTAACGATTGCTCCTGAGCAACCGGCCGCACAGCTAATCATTTCAGGATAGGTAAACCTAGAACTAGAATTATTTGTAGTAGACATAATATTTTGTGGAGATTTAAAGAGAGCAGACAATGGACTTCTGCCATTTCTTATAGAAAAATTATTTCTTCCACTTCGTTCAACCCTACTTATGAGCAAACCATCATCTGTGATTGTTTGATGAAACTCTGTTGGTAGTCCTAATTTATCATTTAAAATTATTCCAATGTCAGGATTTATTTTGCTTATTAGAGGATTTACGATTTCTGCGATATCTCTTCTTCCAATTAAATAAGAACTGTCAATATCTTTGAGCATTTTTGGTAATAGGCCCAGCTTAACTCCCTTTTCATTAACTTCATTAATAAGAAAGTTTTCAATATTCTTTCTTTCAGGATTTAAGCTTCTTATCACTTCGGCATATTGGGCAATTACTAGTGCAATGGTTGGATTATTTTCTTCAGAGTTTTCGATGGTGGTAGGGATATATTCATGAATATCGTTTACTAGTTGTTCGTTTTCAAGGTCGTTTGTTGCAAAGGCAGCAGTTAATAGCATATGATTTAATAGAAAAAATATGCTTAATATTAAGATAGATTTGATGGTGTTTTGTTTATTCATTAGGTTCACAATTTTCTCCTTGGTTAATGTTTGTGTTTATGTTTGAATACATTGGTTATTAGGAGAAATGTTAGTATTAAAAATATGTTTTGAAGTAAATGCAGCGCTGACATAGATTGAGAATTTTTTCTATTTTGAATTTTTTCATTTGATTTATTCCAAATGAGGCAATAATATAATTTGCCTGTTCCATAGTCTTTCTCAAATGTCATGAAGAAGTTAAGTTAAGGAGTATTAAGATGTCAATTAAGCTAATTTTTTGTACTGTTTTCTTTTCTATTGTTTCTTTAAATCTTTTTATTGCTAATGTAAGTGCTAGTTCATCACATTCATCGAATGTGACAGTAATTAAAAGTACAGAGGATCATCCGGTCAATCCTGGACCTGATGATGTGATAGATGATTTTGATAATAATAGAAATAATGGAAGTGATTATTTTGATGATCACTTTGGTGATAATAACGATAATTCTAATGGTAATGATTCAGTTGATGATGTTTCTGTTTCTATTGATTAATCGCTATAAATCGCCAAGTGCTTTTCTAATTACTGAGCGAACACGCTCTTCTTCAAAAGGTTTTACAATGTAATCGCTGGCACCAGTTTTTATAGCATTTGTTAGATACTCTTTTTGGTCAATAGCGGTGATCATTATTACTTTTGCTTTAGGGTTGATTGCAAGTATTTCTGCCAGTGCTTGAATTCCATTTTTTTGTGGCATTATGATATCTAGAGTAACCAAATCTGGTTTGAATTCTTTATATTTTTCTACTGCTTCTTCTCCATTGGATGCTTCAGCAATGACTTGATAACCAAGAGGAGTAATTAGATCTTTTAGCATTAGTCGAATAATTGGAGCATCATCAGCGATTAAAATTTGTTTAGACATAAATAAACCTCATTCATTATTAATAATTATAAATCTTTTTATATAAATTATAAATTCTCTTACAGACCCTCAATGGAACTAAGAACTTTTTTACTTTCTAAACATGGTAATAAAAATAAAATACAATTAATTCCTGTGGCACTTAAGTCAAAATGACTTTCAACAATTAAAATTTCATTACTTTCAGTTGCTAAGTCAAAAGTATATTCTTGAAAAATTATAGAAGAATAATTTTTGACAACGACTGGTGGAGAGGGAAGTAATTTTATTTTACAGGTGGTGACAAATACATTCGAAATAGCACTGGCCATAATGTTTCCTATTTCTTGAACTGAACTTTCAACGTAGATATCAAAGTTTTTAGTTGTGCCTAATTTTTTTCCAAGTATTAGATCAGTTATTTTTAAAGCATCATCTAATGGTACCATAAAGAGAAATTTCATAGGAGCATCACCTACGAGATCAACCATGGCCGCAATAACCTCTTTATTGTTCGTTTCAATATCATTTCCTACAATAGAAATATCTTCATTATATATTTTATCAATATATATATTGGCATCAGTTTTAATTAATTTGGAAAATAGTACCGAGGCCATATTAAGGCCCATTTGAGTTATGATACGTACAGTTTTATTTAAATTATTTTTACTTTGTTCACTATCATTCATTAATTATTTCTCCTAGATTTTAAAATTGTTCAACCTTATCTCCAAACACTTGGCAATAAACAATTCCACTGTTGAGATCAAAATCAATCTTGTATCCTTTTTCTCCTCCAGTCTTTGTTGCTAAAATTTTAATTTTTTCATTATGTAGAATTTCTCTAGCAATTTTTTCATTATGAAGGCCAATCTCGGAAGAAACATTTTTAAGCATTTTGGCGCCACCAAAAATTTTGGCCGTGAGATCATTGTTTTTAAGTTTAAATTTTGTTTGTAGCTGATGGATTAATTCTAAAATTCCCGGGTGGCCATATTTAGCAATTTTAATATTTCCTTTATCTACTTTGGTAACAGTGGTTTCATCCATCTTCGGAAGCATGAAATGAATCATTCCACCTGCTCTGATTTCTCTGGAGTAAATACAAACTGCGATACAAGAACCAAGAGAGGTTTTAATCAGTTGTTCTCCTTGACCAATTTTCATATCAGCAATGCCAACAACTATTTCTGTCATATAAATATTTCTCCTTGAATCTTAATTAAATTTCATTAAATTTCATTAAATCTCCCTCATAATGGCCAACGGATCAAGAATTAGAGCAACTCGACCATCACCAAGTATAGATGCACCAGTAATTCCTTTTACATGACTAAAATGTTCACTAAGTGATTTAATTACCATTTCATCTTTACCAATTAAATCATCAATAACCAAACCCACTTGTTTTTGACCATTGGTAATTACTACAATATTTTTTATGCCCATACGTTTATTTTCATCTGACTGAACTTTAATAACATTTTCTAATTCGATTAAACTCAAAGCATGGCCACGTAATTTTACTGTTTCATTGCCGTCAACAGAGTAAATATCAAATGGATGTACTTTAAGAATTTCAACGACAGATTCTATTGGAATAGAGTAGACCTCTTTGGCCACAATAACATTTAATGCCTGAATAATTGCTAGAGTGAGAGGGATTTTCAAAAGAAAACTAGTACCAGAGCCAACTTCAGTATTGATTTCCACTATACCATTTACTGAATTAATCATATTTTTCACCACATCCATTCCCACTCCACGGCCTGAAATTCCTGTAACTTTAGCGGCAGTACTAAAACCAGGTAAGAATATTAAATTTAAAATATCTTGCTTGCTCATTGTCTGTGCTTTTTCTTCAGTTAAAATTCCTTTTTCTATAGCTGATTTTAATACTTTGTTGTGATCAATTCCTTTGCCATCATCGGCAACTTCGATACAAATGCTGTTTCCTCGATGAGAAGCACTTAAGTAAATAGTTCCTTGCTCAGCTTTTCCGGCACGTTTTCTCTCTTCTTGATCTTCGATTCCATGATCGGCAGCATTTCTAATCATATGAGTAAGCGGTTCACTTAAACTATCAACAATTTTTTTATCTAACTCGGTATCTTCTCCTCTGGTTACAAGTTCAATATTTTTTCCAAGTTCATGAGAGATATCACGAACAGTTCTTTTGAAGCGATTAAATATTCCCTCTATAGGAATCATTCGAGTTTGCATAACACTGGTTTGAATTTCAGATGCCATTTTACCTAGAGAGCTGGTGGTTTCATCAAAAATATTTATTATGCTATTGATATTTTTATAATCAAAATTTTTTTCTTGGCGCAAACGATGAAGTATTTGAGAAAATTTTGCTCTTAAAATTACTAATTCGCCAGAGAGATTCAAGAGAGTATCAATTTTATTGGAATCAACTTTAATAGTAGAAATTTCAAGATGATTATGTTGATTTGAATTTGAGATTGAATTTGAGTTTGAATTTGAATTGCTGGCAGGTGGTGTTGTTGGTGTAGCTGTTGCTGTAGCTGTTGCTGAGTTATTAATACTTTGTTTTTCAATATTAAATTGTGTTACACCATCAATATTTATTGCCTCTTTAATATCTGTTTGATTGTTTTTATCATCGATAAGAAAGATAATAGTAACATCTTTTTTAAAATCCTCTTTTTCTAATACTTCCATTGATGGCAGCATTAAATGGATATTAGTTATTCTAGCAAGTTTTTCTTGAAGCAGCAGTGCTTTCATGCTCTTCATACTTAAATCGCTTTCTAATTGTACGGAAATTTTTAAAATGTTATTTCCTTGAGTGATCAATTGCTTTATTTTTTCTTCTACCTGATCGTTAGAAACGACGATAGCAGAATTGCTATTTTCAATTATGGAGTTAAGTCTATTTAAATTATCAAGCACTTTATTTATATTATCTGGAAGTGGTCGATTATCATTTTGGGACATAACTATTTCTTTGATTAAATCAATTGCACCAAAGAGTGCTGATATCCAATAATTATCTAATTGTTGGCCAGAGGAACGAGCATAGTTTAAAATATTTTCCATGTTATGGGCCACTTTATGAGCATTGCTAACCTTTAAAAGTCCACTTGATCCTTTAATTGTGTGTGTGATTCGAAATAGCGTATCAATGATATCTATTTTATCTTTATTTTTCTCGTAATTAAGTAGTTCTTTATTAAAATCATCGATATTTTGAATTGTCTCTACAAGATATTGTTGCCAATATTTATCATTTTTATTTTTGCTATTTGATGATGATTCAGTTACAAATGCTAATACATTTTTAAAAGATACTATCTCTTGTTCAATATCTCCATCATCAAAACTGGTTTCTTTTAATCTTTCAAATAGTGCTTCTAATTTATCAAATGCCTTAAAGAGTACATTAAATATCTTTTCCTCCATGAGGATTTGTTTGTTTTTAATTTTTTGTAATATATTTTCCATCTCATGGGTTAGTTTTACAATATTTTCTAATCCAATAAAGGAGGCAGCACCTTTGATGGAATGGGCGGCCCTAAACATGGCATCAATATCAACGTCCGCGATAGTACCTTTACTACTAATTGCTTTTTCACATACTAACAATTTGTCATTTAAAGTTTTAAGTAAAACCTCACAATCAATTAAAAAATCAGATAACATTTCTCGACGATCACTTTCAGACATTGAATTGTTATTTCCTTCCATGTTATTCCCCATTCATTTAAGATACTATTTCAATTTATTTTATTTTATACATAAATGATTGATACCATCGGCGATCATATTAAGATCTAATTCAATATCAACCGCTCCTATTTTAAATGCTGCCTTAGGCATTCCATACACCGTACAACTTTTTTCATTTTGTCCAATGATGTAAGCACCTCGCTTATGCATATCTAGTAAACCAGTAGAACCATCTTCTCCCATGCCAGTTAAAATTAATCCGAGAGAATTGTTAGTAAAGTGTTCTGCAACAGATTCGAAGAGATTTGTACAAGAGGGACAATGGCCGCAAATTTTTTCTTCACCTGCAATTTGTAATTTATAACCAGTAGCTGATTTTATCACTCTCATTTGATGTCCACCTGGTGCTAAATAGCATGTACCACGCTTAATTACTTCTCCATTTTCTGCCTCTTTTACCTCGATTTTTGAGAGTTCATTTAATCTTTTTGCTAAGCTGGCAGTAAAATGCTCTGGCATATGTTGAACCCAAACAATAGGAGGTAGGTTTTCTCTTAGCAGAGGAATTATTTTGGTTGCTGCCTGTACGCCTCCAGTAGATGATCCCATGGCCACAATATCAAACTTTCTTGGTTTTAAATCTTTGAGAGAATTATTACTATCACTCTTATTTATATTTATATGAGTGTTTGGATGAGTGTTGAGATGAGTATTAACACCATTAATATCTGTGGGAATATTTTTACGATCGATATCAACTGTAGCACCTTTTGCTTTAATTTTTAGTTGACCATGGGCCACTACATATTTAATTTTAGAGATTAATTCATTAGAAATTGCTTCCAACTCAGCAACACCACCACTAGGTTTTAAGAGATAATCAATTGCTCCAAGTTCAAGTGCTCTAATTGTAGTAATGGATGATTTAAAAGTATGAGAGCTAAAAACAAAGACGGGTAATGGATTTTCTTCCATAATAATTTTTAGTGCTTCTAATCCATTCATCACCGGCATTTCACAATCTAAAATTAAGATATCAGGTTTTTTATTTTTAACAATTTCAATTGCTGCTTTACCATTTAAGGCCATACCAATAACTATAATTTCTTTGCTTTTCTCCAATACATCTTTTAATACTTGTCGCAGAAGAGGTGAATCATCTGCAATTACTGCTTTAATCATGTATTCTTTCCTTTATTATTTCCTTTATTCTTTTCTTTATTCTTTTTTATAGATTCCAGAGTGAATAAATTTAAATTTTAAATCAGTATCATTAAGTCCCTCTGATAATCCTAAAATCAAATATCCACCATTATTAATTTTAGCATATAAGTTACTGAGTACTCTTTTTTTTGAATAGCTATCAAAATAAATTAAAACATTTCTTAAAAAAATCACATCAAAAGATTTTTGAGCAAATTCATTGAGTAGATTGTGAGCAATAAATTTAACCGACTTTTTTATTTCGGAATTTAAATAATATCTTATTGAAATTGGGTTAATTGAATTAATTGAACTAGCAGTATTTTGAGGTTTACTGCTTTTATGAATGGGGATTTTTTTTTCAATAAAATATTTTGCTATAATTGATTCTGGAGTTTCCCTCAAACTTTTTTCTCCATAATGTGCTTCCATTGCTTCAACAATAACCTCACTATTGATATCAGAGCCAATGATTTCTATATTAGGAATATAATCATTTGATATATTTATATTATTTTTTAAAAACTCTTTGCAGAGAATAGCAATAGAGTAGGGTTCTTCTCCACTTGAGCATGCGGCCGACCAAATACGAATACTCTGATGAGTATATTTTTCCTTTAAATCAGGTAAAATAACATCATGTAAAAAATTGAATTGAAGTGCGTGACGAAAAAAATAGGTTTCATTAGTGGTAATTTGATTAATAAAGATATTTATTTCATCAGTTGAATTTTTTTCCAATAAAGCAATGTAGGCACTAAATGAGTTTAACTTTAAATCTGCAAGTCGCGTACGCAAACGATTTATTATAAGATTTTTTTTAGTTGAACGGAGAAATACTCCTGTAGCTTTGTACATGATCTCTACAATTTTTTCAAATTCTTTCTCCGTTAAATCTAACATTGACATATCTTAAGGCCTATTATTACATTCTATTATATTTAGATTGCTTGTTTCAGAACTAGTTAAAATTTTTAGTGGATTCAAAATAATTATTATCTTATTTTTGTGTTTTACCATTCCAGCGATAAAATCTTGATCTATACTGGTAGTTATATCAGGTTTTTTTTCAAATGAGGATTCATCAACATCAATTACTTGGTGAACATGATCAACAATTAAACCAACAGTATAGTTAGAGATATCAGAGATAATTATTCGAGAGGAGTTGTCAGTGTTAGATGACATAGTGGAATTATCAATACTCTTTGCTTTTAGTGAAAATCTTTTCTTAAGATCAATCACTGGAACTATTTTATCTCTTAAATTAATAACACCTTCAACAAATGTTGGTGCTTTAGGCACATTAACTATTTCAATCAATTTTATTATTTCTTGTACATTTTGAATAGGCAGAGCATAGCTATTACCATGCAGTACGAACTCAACAAGTTGAAGTATTTTTGAATTCTTACTCACTTATTACCTCACTTTATTTTACGATCTTTTTTAAATCTATTATACTATTATGAACTTTTAATGAATTTCATATGAACTTCCATGTTAATTGTTTCAATTAACTTTTCAAAATCTAAAATGACAATCATTCTTTCGTTAACAATGCCGATACCATTAATACAACTCTTATCAATTTTAGTTTTAACACTTGGAGATGGATCCAATTGGTTTAAATGTAATTTTACATTATCGGAGATTTCATCGATAACAAAACTGATTAAGGAATTTTTTTTATTGGTAACTATGAGCTTTGAGAGTTTATTAAATGGTTCTTGTGGTAACATTAATTTTTTTCTTAAATCAAATATAGGAACTATTTTTCCTCGAATATTTACGATTCCTAAAACAAAATCTGGCATTTGAGGAACATGAGTGATGGTTGGTATTCTGATTACTTCTTGGATGTACTTAATATCCAAACCATACTCGTCCTTACCCAATTTAAAACAAACATATTGACCTAATTCATCGGAGTGATTACTTGATAAGTGTGAATTTGGTTGCAAATTCGATTGAGAATTAATATCCATCAGTAACACCTCTTTACATTTAAGCAATACTTAACTTTGCTTCACTTTTACTTTTGCCTACATTGTTTCTATTAGAATGATTAGAATTAGATGAATAATTTTTCTTTCTATCATATTTATTCATTCCACTATTTTCACTACTTCCTCTACTTCCATTACCATTTATTGAGAGTAGATTTCCATTGTTGCTACTATAAGCACTGTTACTGCTAATTACAAATTTTGAAACTAAAATACTTAATGATTCTGCTTGTGCCGCTAACTCTTCAGCTGATGCCGCTAACTCCTCACTGGAAGCAGCGTTTGATTGAGTAACCGAAGTGTTTTCTTCCATGGTGGCCGCTTGCTCTTGAGTGGCATTCGAGATTAATTGAATTTGTTCAGCAATTTGATTTACATCTTCAACAATTGTTTTAATTAAATCACCAGAGGTGCGAGATAGGGTAACTCCATTTTCAACTTGTTTTAAACTATCTTTGATTAAATCAGTAATCTCCTTAGCAGAGTTAGCACTCTTTTCTGCTAATTTTCTTACCTCATCAGCAACTACCGCAAAACCCTTCCCATGCTCGCCCGCTCTTGCTGCTTCAATGGCCGCATTGAGGGCCAAGAGATTTGTTTGATCAGCAATATCAGTTATAATAGCAACAGCATCGGCAATTCGCTTAGAACTCTTTTCGATAGTATTAATTGCTTCAATAGTATTGAGCATTCCATGACCAGCTTTCTCGGCACTACCAACTGCTTTTTGAGCGATATCATTTGCTTTAGTTGCATTGGTAGCATTTGATTGTACTGAACTAGAGAGTTCTTCAAAGGATGCCGATTGTTGTTGGGCCCCATCGGAGATTTGTTGAGAGCTAGAAGAGATCTCTTCTGTAGCGGCATTTAATTGTTCAGCGGAACTACCAACTTTAGAGACCATCTCCTCTAATTTATCAGAGAAGAGATCCATACTGGAGGCCAACACACCAATCTCATCTTTTCGTTCCATTTTAAGGCGTTGTTGTAGATTATAGTTGGCCATAGTCTCCATCATTGCTACACCCTTCTTTAAAGCACCAGTGATAGAGTAAGTAATATACCAAGCAAAAATAAAAGAGATTAGTGAACCAACAGCTAATAAAATAATCATAATTAAAGTTGAACGATCCGCCAGTTGAGTATTTCCTTCGACAATTTTTTTGGCAGCATTAACATTGTATTCAACTAATAAATCGAGTGATTTGCTTAACTCTTGATAGGCAATGTAAGCTGGTCCTCTCATTATCTCGACTGCCTTGGCATCTTTTTGCTCAAGAGCATTGCTAATTATTGATGGATAGAATGCTTCTAATTTATGTAAATTGTTGTGGTAGTCTTCGAATAATTTTTTATCAGTATCATCTAAAAATGATTTGCTATAATCATCATTTTTTTTATCCAACATTTTTGTTATTTCATTTAGGCGATTTGCGAATCTTTGCGCATCAGCTAGGTTAAAGGAGATTACGCTATCACGAAGATTTACTCGTGATCGTTGTACAAGAGATTGAATTTCGCCTAAGTCTTTAATAGGAATCAAAGCTTTATCATATAATAGCTTATCAGCATCTTCTATTTCATGAAGTTTTGAAATACCAGTAACCCCAACAATTACAGCGAATGTTATAATGATTATAAATCCACCAAAAATCTTAGTTCCAATACGAATGTTATTAAGCATAAGTTCCTCCTTTATTTTATTTTATTTTATTTTTTATTCTATTTCTGGTCAATTCAAGAACAGTTTGTATAATCTTTTCTCTATCTTCATAATTTAGCTTAGAAAAATCTTGAAATTCTAAGCGGGCATAATTAGAAATAAAAGTATCAACAACATCAGCAACTACTGCTTGATAGTGACTTTTTTGTATGGCGTTTAGAATAGTTTTTTTGATATATTTATTGTCAAATGGTTTGTCGATTACATCAAAAATATCATCTCTTAGTGCATTTTGAATAATCTCTTTATCTCCGTATCCTGTAATCATAATAAAGACAGTTTTTGGTTTGAGAGCTTTAAATTCTTTAAGCAGAGTTAACCCATTTTTTTGGGGCATTTTATAATCTAAAACCACCACATCGATCTGGTTGTTATTAAAAATTTCAAGTGCAAGTTCAACATTGTTTGCAGTAAAGATATGATCAATCTCATCTATCATCATTCTCTTCATTACATTCAAAATATCATCTTCATCATCAACAAAGAGTACGTGGGATTCTTTTAAATTTTCAATCATGCTCATAATTGGCTTCCATACTAATAATGATATTAATAATAAAAAGTAATTACTTATGTGATTTAAATTATAATAATGTATTGAAAAAAGATAAATGAGGACAAAATGTTCTAGTTAAGTAGGTGATAGCATTTTATCAAGTATTTGATTGCAGATCTTATCGCATCTTTCGTTTTGAGGATGGCCTTGGTGACCCTTTACCCAAATGAATTTAACCTTCTTAAAATTTAAAAGAAGTTGATCTAGCTCCTGCCATAGATTTAAATTTTCTGGAGTTTTATTATCTGCTTTTTTCCAATTACGTTTCTTCCAACTACTAAGCCAACTGTTGGCACCATCAACAACATATCTTGAATCTGTGTAGACAAAAATACTTTCTCGAACGTTTGTTGCTAAAGAGTTGGTGATTTCTTTAAGGCCACTAATTACCGCTAACAACTCCATCTGATTATTGGTTACATTGGGAGCAAAATCACTTAAATCAAATGCAATTTTTTCATCTGGCCATTGAGCGAAAACTGCAAAGGCACCTGCTCCAGGATTTCCTCTCGATGCTCCGTCTGCAAATAGCGCTAGTTTAGCATTAGCTTCTAAAAAATCTGCGGGCAAAGGTAGATTAAAAACGTCACCTTTTTTTTTCATGGATTCAAAGGTATTGTTAGTATTAATAGAGATATTTAAATCATTTAATTTTGCTTCAATTTGTTCGATTAAATTTTTGCTGGAGTCATTATTATTAAGATTAAGCAAATTTTTAAGTTCATTCACTAATTCTAATATCTGATCGATTTTTTTTATACTCATATTCTTCTACTTTAATTTTAAAAAGCGACGTTTGCCTGTTTTGACTATTTTTCCACAGTAACTTTCATCGATTACTAAAAATTGATCACTAACTTTTACACCATCTTTTTCACTCTTATCATCTTCTAAGATGATGATTGCTTTTTGTTGAACTAATCTTCTAACTTCGCTTCTGCTACTAACTGTTTGTGAATCAACCAAAAGATCAGTTAAAGTTTTTCCTCGTTCAAATTTGAATTCACTTATCTCATCGGGAATTTTTCCTTTAGAAAATACTGATTCAAATTGCTCGCGCATTTTTTGTCCAACATCTTCACCATGAAAAAAAGCAACCACTTTTTGTGCTAGAGTTTTTTTAATCTCATTGGGGTGAAGTGATCCATCTTTAATTCCACTTTCAATTCGTAAAATCTCCTCCTCACTACTCCATAAAATATAACGATAATATGTGCTCATTAAATTATCAGGGATACTCATGAACTTACCAAATTTATCAAATGGTTCATCATTTATTCCTACATAATTACCAAGTGATTTACTCATCTTCTGAGTTCCACAAAGTCCTAAAATAATCGGAAGTAAAATTGCAACTTGTGTTCGCTCTCCACGTGCGCGCTGAAAATCTCTTCCCATTAAAACATTAAAACGTTGATCAGTTCCTCCTAATTCTACGTGAGCGTTGATGAATACTGAATCCATTCCTTGTAGAATAGGATAGAAGAATTCATGAAGTGCCAGTGGATTTCCAGCATCTATTCTTCTTTTAAATGTTTCATGAGAGAGTAATTTGGCAACTGTAGTTTGACTGGCCCATCTTAAGATTTCTGCTAGAGTTGTTTTGCTAAACCACTCCGTTTGATGACGTATTTCGGTTTTGTTTCGATCGAGTACTGTAAAAATTTGTTCCATATAGGTGGCGGCATTATTTTTTGTCTCTTCAGCGCTTAGAGGTGGCCGAGTCTCATTCTTACCGCTAGGGTCACCAATTTGAGCTGTATAGTCCCCTATAATTACAACACCAGTATGACCAAGATCTTGAAATTCGCGCATCTTTCTGTATGGAACTAAATGCCCAACATGAACGTTAGAGCTTGTTGGATCGATACCACACTTTACTCGAAGAGGAGTACCACTACTAATCGACCAGCGAAGTAAATTTTTTAAATCCTCATCTGGAACAATCTCGACTGTGTTTTTTGAAATTATTCCATATTGCCTTTGAACTTCTTGTTCTAATTTTTCATCTAATTTTTCATTTATTTTTTTATCTTTGTGATTGTTATGATCTTGCGAATTTTCACTCACCGACACGCTCCTTATTTAGATTATCTATAATAACTAATTAATTTACTCTAGCATAACTTGCTAAGCTTTGCTATTTCACGAATTTTTAGATAATAGTTTTCATATTAATTTGTTAAGATTTAGTTAATTTTATAGTTAACTTTAATTTTAACTTTAATTTTAACTGAATATACACTTTATGTGCACTATAAAAAATATATTATGAATTCTAATTCTTACTCTATAAATGTCTTCAAGCAATATCTAAATTTTTCTGCATCACATTTTTTAATATTCGATAATGGCAAACGCGAACCATTGCATGGCCATAATTACTCTGTAAATCTTAAATTACATTCACTAATTTTAAATAAAGATATGGTCTTTAATTTTTTAGATATTAAGCCGCTACTTAAAAGAGTATGCGATTCACTTGATCATCGCCTACTTTTGCCAAGTGAAAATCCATTCTTAAAGATCAGTGAGGATAAATTTGGTTCTATTAATATTAACAACACTGATAATTACCAATTGAAAATATATAATGACTTTTTCTCCATTCCTAAAAAAGATGTTCTACTTCTCCCAATACAAAATAGCAGTGTGGAGTTGCTGGCACACTATTTACTTCATAGAGTAAGGCAGGAGATATTAAATGAATTTAATCTTTCTTTTAAGGAGATGGAAATGGAAGTGGAAGAGACACCAGGGCAATCAGCAAGTTATAAATTAACAAATTAACAAGTAACAAGGAGTTTTATAGATGATCTTATCGGAGATTAAGATCGGAAAGAGTGTTGAGGGAAAAGATATTCGTGCTTTGAAAACCAAAGAGAAATCCCCAAAGTACCTCTACCTTTTAGCTGGAGTTCACGGAGATGAAGTTGAGGGCGTTTACGTTTTACAACAGATTATTGATTGGATAGAACTTTTAGAAACGCTGGGAATTCCTTTAATCATTATCCCAATTTTAAATCTTGATGGTTATTGTGCAGGAACTAGAGTTAATGCTCATGGAGTGGATTTGAATCGCAATTTGCCCACCAGTGATTGGATGGCAGAATTTTCGGAACAACAATTTCATCCAGGGCCTAAACCATTAAGTGAGCCAGAAAACGAAGCATTGGTAAAATTGTTTGAACAGTATCCACCAAAATTTATGATTAGTTTTCATTCTTGGCGTCCACTACTGAACTACAATGGCGAATGTAAAGATGTGGCAGATTTTATTAGTCAGTTCAATAAATACCCTGTGGCCGATAATATTGGTTACTCTACTCCAGGATCACTTGGAAAGTACTTACCTGAAAAGCATGATGTTCCAGTGATAACCTTTGAATTTCCAAAGTTAAAAAAGAATAAATCGCTAAAAGATATTTGGGATGAGAATAAAGTAGGATTACTTAAACTATTCACTTCAGAGATATTGCTTGGTAAATTTAACAACCCACAATCATAAACGAAAATATTACATAGATAGTTAACTCAAAAATTTGTTGAATTGCCCCTAGAGTGTCGCCAGTGTATCCAGCAAGACGCTTGTGAATGAATTTTTTTATTATAAAGTAGAGGGGTGTCAGCACCAGTATTAGTACTAACAGTAAGCTAGTTAGCATACCGGTAGTATTGGTATTGATATAAGCAATTCCAATTCCAACTCCAATTCCAATAACCCCAATTGAGATGAGAGCAGCAATAAAGAAGTCACTGAGATGATGATTATTGGTAACAGCTTTGGATTTGCTTGCTCTTGCTTTTCCTTTTTCATTGTTACAATTCGTATGATTGTAGACGTAAATGAATACTAATAGACGTGATAATCCGTGAGCACTAATCATTGCAAGTAGAAGTAGAGGTAGAGTAATAGGGTAGCATGATTCAACAATTGCTTGAAGAGAATAAAATTTTAGTAATTGAGAGAAAATTAAAGAGAGTGCTCCAAAACTACCAATGCGCGAATCCTTCATGATCATTAAAATTTTTTCTCGATCACCATAACCTCCCCCAAATCCATCGATACTATCAGCAAGTCCATCTTCATGTAGGGCCCCGGTAACTACAGTGGAGAAAATCATAGAGAGTATAATGGAGATTTCTACAGTTACACCGATTAAAGAGTGAAAGAGATAAAAAATAAAATAGGAACTTGCAGCGATCAATATACCAATCAAAGGAAAATATTTTAATATATGAGATGCTTTATCCTCATCGTAGGATATTGGGATTGAGATTGGTATTGGTATACGAGTGAAATAAGAGAGCGCGATTAAAAAAATTTGTAGTTCTCGTTTAATCATTTTTTTTATTTTTTTTTTGTATTACTTGTTGGCAACTCCCGCTGAGCTGAAGGTGGCCATTTGATTTAAGAAATTAACTGCAGATTGTATAATTGGATAGGTAACAGCAACGCCAGTACCCTCTCCTAAGCGCATCTTTAAATTTACAATTGGATGAGCATCCATTTGTTCAAGCATTAAACGGTGGGCCCTCTCCTCTGAGAGATGAGAAAATACAGTGTAGTCCAAAATATTTGGAGCAAAATGTGAGCACCATAACATTGCAGAGGAAGAGATAAATCCATCAACTAAAATAAGCATCTGTAATTCAGCGGCCCTCAACATTGCTCCCGCCATCATACAGAGTTCATATCCACCAAAGGTGGTCATTACAGTTGTTGCAAATTCTGTTGCAGAAGAGGTGGATGATGATAATGCGTGAGCGTGAGTTTTAATTGCATTTTCTAGAATGGAAATCTTAGTTTTAATTCCCTCACTACTATGTCCCGTGCCTGCTCCCACGCAACTCTCAAGAGGAAGATTAGCAAGCAAACTTAAAAATATCGATGCACTGCTGGTGTTTCCAATTCCCATCTCTCCAAATCCAATCACGTTAGAACCATGATCAGAACCATTTGTAGAACCATTTGTTTTATTATTTTCAGCATGAATTTCATCAACAATAGATGCTGCTTCTGACAGCGCCTTGTTCATCTCCTCTAAAGTCATAGCACTCTCTTTGCTATAGTCTCTGGTTCCCATTCTAATTTTTCGATCTAAAAATTCAATGGATGAAGGAAGTTTTTTTTGAATTAGTGGAGTGTTGTTGAAATCAAAATTAACTCCAGCATCGACTACTTTAAGAGAGATATTATTTTGTTTAGCAAAGACATTTATGGCCGCACCTTCACTTAAGAAATTTAATACCATTTGAAAGGTTACCTCTTGAGGGTAGGGACTTATTGGAGAATTTTTTGCAATTCCATGGTCGCCAGCAAAGATGAGAATATGAGGATTTCTTAATTGAGGGTTTAATGTTTGTTGAATTTTACCGATCTTAATTGCAAGCGATTCAAGATCACCTAAGCTTCCTGGTGGTTTAGTTTTCGAGTCTACTTCATGTTTTAAATCTTCAAGTATTTTGTTGCAGATAGGAGGAATATTAATATTACTAAAATTAAAAAATTTTTGTTCATTCATTTCGTAACCTCAAGATTGATTGCTCAAATATTATTTTCTTAGTTTTCTACACCTCCTAACTATCTTAGGCAACTATTATCAAGTGTAATGCTAGGCAATCTGAGTGCATGTTTAGCGATAAATAAAAAACATTTAAATATTTAAATGTTTTTTATTATTTACCGATAATTTTTCATATTATCCTTCATTTACTTTAAATTAGAGATAAACAGTAATGATTTTTCTACAACAACCAAAAAATATCTTACTTATTGAAAATAAACCTAGTTTAATAGCATTGTTGCATTTGAATATGTATATTTATTTAAATGGTAAAGTGGAGATTATTAAGAATGCAAATAATATTTTGACCTTTCGAAAAAAATTGTCGGATTTTGAATTAATTATCACTCGCAATGAAATATATGGTCTTGATCTGATTGAACAACTTAATGATCTTATAAGTAAACAAGAGACAAAAGTACCTATAATGGTCATAAAATCAAATATGATCAATACAGCAATACCATCTGGTATTAATGTTTTTGATGAAAGTAATACTATCTCCGAACCGGTAGAATTAAAGCAAATATTAAAAAAATCCGCCAATATTTTAAAAGTTGAGGCCAAATCAATGGCGGAAATGAGAGTACCAAACTATTTTATTATTCCTTCAATATTTCTTCAATACCTTCAGTATGTTCCCTGTGATCTCTACAAAGAAGTAAAGGAGAATGATTATCAAATATTGTTAATAGAAGGATATCAGTTGGATGATTTAACAATAAGTGAAACCATATCTCAATATCCTGATCTCTATATACTATCTAAACATCGTTTGAAATTTGTTAATAGTTTTAATGAACAATTACACTTTTCTTCTTTGGAGGAAGAAAATTATTTTGTCGAAACTACAGAAAAAGTTTTTTATGCTAATATGCAAATGACAGCAGTATCTAGTAAATTAAAAAAAACAGGATTTGATCAAGAAGTAATTGATTTGTCCAATTCAAATATTGCTAAGTTGTTGGAGATTGTAACAACTACTACAGATTTGTCAAAATTAATCAAAATACTCATTTCAAATGATAATAGCTTTCGTTTTAAGGAGTCACAACTACTTACTTATATGACTTTTCACGTATTAAAAATATTAAATTTGTGGACAGAAATAAAAATGCAAATTATGACCTACGCTGCTTTTTTTCATGATATTTTATTAGAGGATAAATTGGCGCTTATTCGTAATCAAAATCAAGTGACTCAGAAAAATCATTCTTCACAACAAATAAAACTAATCGATACTCATGCTGAAGCTATTTCTCAGATGATCGAAAAAAGATTACCTAAAGTACCATACGAAACATTGGCAGTTATAAGAGAACATCATGGTAGTGTCAGTGGTAAAGGATTTTGTGATGAAATAAGTTCTTTCGGAACTTTAAGCAAAATATTTTTTTTGGCCCAGAAATGGATCTATCAAGTTTTAACAGCTAAAGAAAATAATATTCAATATCCAATGATGATTAAAAATTTAAAAAATGATTTTTCTGATGATATGTCGATTAAAATTATAGATGCTTTATCTTTAGTGGAGGTTAACGAGATATTAAATATCATGATGGATGATTTAGATAACAACCATGATGATAAACATGATGATAAACATGATGATAAACATGATGATAAACATGATGATAGTAAAATTTTAAACAAAAATAATGATAATCAAACCATCGCTATCGTAGAGGATGTTAGCGAAAATAGTGATAAAGTAGAAGCAGCTTTAAAAATTGAAGGGGACATCCCTTTAATGGAAATGATTACTAAAGTAAAAGGAGTAACAGCATTTCTAGAAAAAGATGAATTTACAAAAGTTATTTCATCTAGCGACCTTGATTATTTAAAAGATATACAATTTTTAGTTGCTGGTTTGGGACATCTTCCAACTGAAGATCGCGTGCAAATTATAAAATCAGTAACCATGACCTTACAAGAAGGGATAGAAAAAATCAGCGGTTTAAAAGATACAAGCAATGAAGATAGTAAAATAGTTATAAAAAATGTTACCCAATCTATCGAAAATGTTGTCAATGTAATTAAGGGGAAGTTTGAAAAAAATATTGGCGAATTAATCAAAGTACGAAGTAAAAATAGTATGACACTTTTAATGATGTCTGCTCAGTCTGGTAATCTTAAAAATACACAACTTCTTATTAAAGGAGGGGCAGACATAAAAGCAAAAGATTCTTTTGGTAAAACTGCCCTTCATTATGCGGCGATTGGAGGTAACCTTGAAATTGTAAATATGCTTGTAAATTTAGGTGCAGGTGTAAATGTTATGGATTTAAAACGAAGAACTCCCATAGTAATGACTATCTGTTATTCACAAAATCAAATTTTTGATTTCTTTATTGAACACAATGCTCATTTCAATTTAAAAATGGAACAAGGAATGGATTTAGTAATGTTTAGTGCTAGCGTAGGAAATTTGTATACATTATCAAAACTAGCAAAATTAAAATTAGCTCTTAATTCTTACGATTACAAAGGCCGGAATGCATACTTCTTTGCTAAAGCTAAAGGGCATAAGGAGATCATGAACTTTCTTCAAGAAAGAATTGAGTAATAAGAATTGAATAACAAGAATTGAAATTGACTTTTAAATTCCTTCTGCCATAATTAAGTATATAGTCAATGGTCAAGTATTATGAATGTATTATTGTCTAAAATTTTATCTTAAGTTGTAGAGTAGAATCGTATGTTGAGATTAACCTATATCTTTGCATTACTATTTTCTTTGTTAACGATACAAATGATATCTGTAAGAGATCTCTCTGCAAGCATTATATTTGAACCATTTTTAGCATATACTTTTGGTGGAAATGTTGATCAAGCGATAGATGGTACGATATTTACCTGGGAATATAGTGCTCCAACATATGGTTTCAGAACAGGATACTATAATACTGGTTTTATGGTAGGTGTTCAATTTGATTTGGTGACTGAAACTTGGGAGGGTACTGGATATAGAGGTGCAGATATTAATGATACCTCTCAAGAGCTTGGTGGCCAAAATTTTGGACTCTTTTTCGGATATCAACTTGTACCTCCTGTGAGATTTTGGGGAAACTATTATCTTTCCAATCGCTATAATAAAAAAGATGATCAGGGACTTTATTCTAGAGGAGATACTTATATTGGAATGGGTTTTTCTTTTGGAGTTGGATATGCTATTTGGAGTTTTTTAGCAGTAAATTTAGAGTATAGAGGTTTTACTTTTAATCAGATAAAGATTGCTACCGAAAAAAGAACTTATAACCTCGATGCTGGCCG
The DNA here is from genome assembly GCA_015232355.1 of Oligoflexia bacterium. Taxonomy (GTDB): domain Bacteria; phylum Bdellovibrionota; class Bacteriovoracia; order Bacteriovoracales; family Bacteriovoracaceae; genus JADFZW01. The sequence goes on along the minus strand of JADFZW010000008.1, from coordinate 112,678 downwards.
AGAGATACACTTATCCGAATTTCTTTTAAGTGTAAGTTTTCCAATAATTTTTTAACTCTTATTTTACTAAACGAAGAGCTTTAAAACTTGTAATAAAAGTATCAAGCCATGTTTGGTTGTTTATTGATAGATTAATAAAGGATAATCCTACACGATAATTGATATAGAGTAATTTGTTAATTTTGGAAGGTTTTATTTTTTGGATATTGGCAATTTTTGCTTGAGTAATAAGCTCTTTCTCGTGGTTAATAGAAATTACTATATTATCAATTATGTCGTTAACATTAAACATATGGATATAATCTTGCTCTATAATAAAGGAAATACCTCCAGTGCTTATGTCGTGATATGAAAATTGAAATTGACGAAAATGCATGCGTTTCATCTTTTCAAATTTTTTCTTAAATTTAATAGTGATGTTATGAGATGGATCTTCATTTGTGGATAGACGATTTGATGCTCTTTTATCGAGAAGATGAATGGATATTGGTATTTCTAAAACAAAAGACATAATATTTGATTTGTAAGTGATACTTAATGAAGTGCTATGAAATAGGATTTTTTTATCTGGAATATAGATAAAAATTTGTTTATCTTCTTTGTCGATATCATTGATGTTTTTTCTAGAAATCTCTTTTGAAGTAAAGACAATATTTGATATTTGATTTAAAATGGGATCTTTTTTTATAGGTTGAATAAATGCTTCAAACAATTTTTTTATATTATTTATTTCCGAAACAATAAATAATTTTTCTTTAGTTTCACGAACTGCAAGTAACATATCCAGAATAGCTGTATTATTACTTATAACAAATGTCTTTTTTGCCATCAATACCTCCAGCTTGTAACTAAATGAATAGGTGTTGTATCAATTCACTGATTGTAATCGGTGCTAAATGAAAAAACTTTAATTAATTTTTAGTAACAATTTTTAAATTGGATACGTGAGCAAAAATTGAGAATATTGCAACAAATGCTTTTTTAATATAAATTTTAATTATGATAAAAAATATTTTTTCCCTTTTTTTGTTTTTTTTTACTATTATACTTTTGGTGCCATCCCTTAATATATCTGCTCAAGATGGAATATATATATTAGCGATAAAAAAAGTTGAAGCAAAGAAAAGTAGAGGTTGGAATCTTGCAGAATGGCTTTTTACGAAGAGGAAAATGGAATTAATGGATCAATGGTTGGCATTGCACTCTTCGTTTGATTTTGAATTCGTACTCCATGGAGGTGCAAATCAATATAATTTAGAAAAAAGTTCTACCGTAACTAATCTAGATAATACTTCCGATAGCGATAACAACAGCAATAACTATAATAGTGGTACGATTAAAAAAAATATGATCTTTGGTACTCTGGGTGTTTATTATCGTTTATTTGGTTTAGAGGGAGGTTTTGTTAAAAGTAATGAGAAATATCTATCTCAATATGCTAATTTAGCTATCAGAATTTTCGGAGTAGCGGTTCAGTCAAGTAATATAACTCTACATTATGGACTTCAACAAATATCTTATGATACTCCAGATATAACCAGAGATGCTAATAGTATTAGTGCTTCTGATAGTGTTAATGAAAAAAATACTTTTACAAATCAGTATTGGGGAGGCAAAACAACCATCTATCTAGCTTCATTTTTAGGTTTGGAAGGTCTTTATCGAAATTACATAAAGAAAAAAAATGGTGATCAAATTGAATATTCTGGAACTAATATAGAGTATGGTGCTTTTTTAGATCTATCTTTTTTTAGACCTTCATTTGCTTTTTTTTTAGATAAAAGCAAACAAGTTGCAGTTCGAGCAGATTCTGCAAATTATCTTTATCTTCAATCAGTTGAAACTCAATATAAGCGCAGTGGAATTAAATTCGCTGCTACCTTCTTTTTCTAAGATGGCCTGAGAATGGCCGAGAATGGCCCGAGAATGCCAAAAATTATTGTCACTATATATTTATTTAAATTTTTGTAAAAAAATATTTGTATAGAGATAACAAGAACTTAACCGTAATTTCCTTCTTAACTAAATAAATTTAATTGAATTTATTTAGTTGGTGATAAAATAAAATTTATTTAGAAATAAAATTTGTTTAATTTTATTAGATTATAAAAAGAAGAGAAGAGAAGAGAAGAGAAGAGAAGAGAAGAGAAGAGGAGAGTTTTATTTATGAAGGATTATATTTTGTCATCATTGTTATTATTTCAAATTATTTTCTTATCAATACTATTATTGTCTTTATCCGTGGAAGTTGCCTTTGCTGGTAAGAAGATGAAAGATGCGATGGCCTTAAGAGCTATTGTCAAAGAGATTGTTGCTGCTAGTGCAATTGAAGACAAAGAACAGCAGGCAGAAGAGATTAGAAATATTTTGGCCAGCAATCCAGTTGTTTTTGAATGGGCGATAGAGGGAAGAGATCTGAATAAAATTATAAAGGATGCTGATCTTCCACAGATACCAGAGGCAGCTCAAGAGATAATGAAGTGGGTGCAAGTTACGGGAGAAGAGATTAATGAGAGATTGAAAATGGCAAAAAAAAATATTGAACATTTAAATAAAATGAAAGCACTGATGGAGAGAAATAATGTAGCTACAAATGCAAATACAAATACAAATGTGGAGGTTAAAGAAGTTGAAAAAGATAAAATAGATTTATCTGAAAACTATCGAACCACTTATCGTATAATTTTAAATAAATTACTAAACTTTGATTTTTCTATTCCTAAACCAACAGATGTGTTGAAATTTGAAGCGAGAAATGTTGTTGATTATATGGTGTTAAAGGGTGTTAGTGATGTAAATAGTTTGATAAAAACATTTTCCAAAGAGGATATGTTAAAAATATTACATAAGATTCCCTCAAGTCAGTTTAATAGTATTGCTAATAAGATTAATAAAGGGATTGATGATTTTAAAATAGCTGAATCAGAAGAGATCAAGATGATGACAAACAAAGATACTGGTTTTGATATTAGTGCACTTGATCCGAAGATGGCCATTTTAGCAGATATTGCAATTAGAGGATATTTTAATGAATTAAGTTTGCAAGACAAGAGACAGTTAGTTATTTCATTGATGGAATTGCCACCGCAAGCTCCACCACTTAAGAAACTATCAAGCATTTTAAATAATACAGGCCCTGCTGTACAAAAATTATTACAGTTGGTTGGTAACTCTGTAAATTCAACTCAGATGAAAGAGGTAATGGATCAACTTAAATCAGACATCAAACATTTTGATACTAAAGTTGCAACTGAAATTATTGAAAAGGCATATAAGAAACCGATAGATGAAATTTTTAAATCCTTTGGCCCAAAACCATTGGCGGCCGCAAGTGTGGGCCAAGTTTATTCAGCAACTGATCTTGATGGAAATGAATTGATTGTGAAGGTGATGAGACCAGGAATTCATGAGAAGGCTAGAAGAGAAATGGATTTGATTAAAAGATTAGTGCCTGCAAATGAAAAAGGCATTCAAAAGATTGTTGATGGTTTAGAAGAATCACTCTTTGAAGAGTTAGATTTTAGAGTAGAGGCAGATAATCTAGAGAAGGGACAAATATATTTAAAACCCAAAGATGGTATTTATCCTATTCAAGGAATTGAGGAATTTCCTGCAACTCAAAATGTATTTGTGATGAGTAAAGCACCAGGAAAACCAATTTCAAAGGTAGGATTAAGCGATATGGCCGCCAAAAATCGTGCATTGGCAAATTTTCTTAGCATGTGGATGGAGAATGCATTATTTGGAGATGGCTTTTTTCATGGAGATTTACATGGAGGAAATATTTTCTTTACACAAGATAAAAACTTAACAGGAAAAGAAAATAAAAAGAATTATCGACTTACAACCATTGATTTTGGAAATGCAACTGTTTTAAAAAATATAGAACAACAAGCAATTATTAAAATGGTGATAGGTGGAGCTACTTCATCATCTAAATTAATTATCGATGCTTTCGTTGCTCTTGCTTCAATTCCTCAGAAGGATTTAGCGGTTTTCTCAAAGTATATTGAAGAAGTTGTTAAAAAGAATTTGAGTACTTCAGAGACTATTAATAAAGCTATAAGCAAAGCAATTGAAATGGGTTTAACCATTCCTAAAAATTTTATTTTATTTAATCGTGCTAGATCATTTTTAGAAAATCAGATTGAGGAGACTACTAAAACTTTAGATACCATAGACCCTGAAAAAAAATATGAAAGATTTGATCCTACAAATATTTATACAAAGTTAATTATTTCGAAAGTAGGAAAGGAATCACTTAAAACCATGATGGGAATTTATTCTTCAGTTGAAGATTATGTTCCTAAGGTTGAGGGTTCAACTATTAAACAAGTAATGAAAGATTTTGTTAAACCAACATTGATAGATTATGGAAAAAGTTGTGTGAAATTTATTTACCAAAACGCTATGGGAGGTCTCTACGACTTTTTAGTTGATCTAGATAGATTTTCAAATGGTGGTAGAAGTAATTTAGAAGGACGTAGTTATATTAATCCATATACAGGTGATCGCAGGTGGTAAATTTACTAAATTTAACACTCAAACTGTTTCTTGTTGTTGGATTTCTTGTTGGATGTAATGAGATTAACAAAGCACCAGTTGCAGTGTTAGAGGTAGATATAACAGATGGTATTCTACCTTTGAGTGTAAATTTTTCGGCCGTCAAATCATACGATTCAGATGGAAAAATTGTTAGTTATCAATTTGATTTTGGCGATGGTAGCAATGGTGGCAATGGTGGTAGTATGCAAACTGTGACAACTTCGCTTGCAGCTTCTAAAATATCTCATAGCTACACTCTAGCAGGAGAGTATTATGCAAAAGTCACAGTTATAGACGATAAAGGAGCAAAGACATCTTCGCAACAATTGTTAATTAGAGTTGTAAGAACAGGAGCAGGAGAGATTGAATTTGGTGAAGCAACTTATGTAGGCGATGGTTGTCCACATGGTAGTGTGGCCACAATGCTTGCACCTAATAATCAAGCAATCAGTATTATGTTTGATGATTTTAGTGTGGAGATAGGAGAAGGTAGTAAGGAGCTGTCAGATTCAATGCTGATGAGAAATGAGAGGACTTGCTCTCTATCTATTCCGATAACACCACCAAGTGGATATAGTGTAGCAGTTTTTAGATTTGATTATAGAGGGTTTGCTGAAATTCCCATTGGTAACAAGGGAATTATAGAAACGAAATACTCATTTTTAGATGGGAACATAAAAAGTTTTAGCTATGATTTTTCGCGAGCACCAAGTAGTGTTGGAAATAAATTTAGCGATAACTTTTTTTTAAGTAATAACTTGGCCAGTAATGGTGTGGTATGGTCACAGTGTAATCAGACACTAAATTTACAAATAGAAAATAGACTTCTTGTTGAGAGAGAAGATAATAGTAGCAGCGATAACCCATTTACATCTATTATTCTAGATAGTATCGATGGAGTTACCGCTGTTACCTATTATTTTGGAATAAAAGAATGTGAGAAAATATAGAATAATTATTTATAAACTAAAAACTCTCTAACTTATAAATTTGCCTATAAATCATTTAAACAAAAATTTTTGTTCTCACTTAAATAATTAATAACATAAGCTCAAACAAAATAAATCAAGGAATATAAATTCTTGAAAACTGACGTTGATATAATAGCATTTAAGGTGACGATCATGGTTGACGTTTAAGCATTTTATCCAGCAACATAAACACGGAGGAAGGAATAATGAGAATTACCAATACGAATAAAAAATTTTTGCTCATTATGGTTTTTATTGGTTTAATTTTTTCGACACTTATCTCGACACTTATCTTTGCTAGTGATAATACTAAAGATAATGATAGTAGTGACAGTGATAAAACACAAATGGTATCAATCCCAGGATTAGCAAAAGACAAAGCAGTAAAGATTGGAAAACGTTTTTGGTTATCAAAAAAAATATTTTCAAAAATGTCATCAGCATCAGCATCGACATCACTACTAGAAGAAAATGGAGATGATCTACAAGAATTTGTAGTAACTGAAATAAGAGATAAAGAAAAGATTATCGGGATAAAACTACTTAAATCCGGAGAAGTATCTGGAACAACTAAACTGATTTCATTTGATGATTTTGTTAAACTAATGAAGATCTCTTTCCTGACGAGATATAATAAAACAAATCTTATACCAGGAATAAGCGATGATGTTTTTGCATGTAGAATATCACCTCATGTTACAACAATTGAAGAATTAGCTAATTTATCTAAAGCAATACATACACGTACATCTGATGAAGAATTAAAAAAAAGGCGTATCATTGAAGGTGATTATCCCATATTTCCAAATGCAATCAATAAATTTTCAATGGCCCAGTTCCTATATAAATGTAAAAAAGATCCAGAGTCGATAAGAGATTTTAACAATCTAACTTTAACTGATCTTGAACATTGGGATAAGAATGTAAAAAGTTATGTGCCTCTTGAATTAAAAAATAATTTTCGTGATAGTCATTTTGATATGACAGATTTACGAGGTAGTAACAATCCATGGCGTGAACCTAGTCGTCGAGATGATGCAACCAAGTTGTTATTTTGTCTGAAAAAGTATGTCCCGAAGATTAATTTTAAATCAATAAGAATTGATAATGAACAATTAACTAAATTATTTAAAGATGATTCCTTAATATTTTCCTCTATTGAAAGATTAGATCTTGAGATAGTTCCAAAATCTGGTTTTGTATCTAGTGATCTAACCTTCGGAGTTGGTAGTAATCTATTTCCCAAAATACCTTTAGTTATGTTTCTAAAAAGATCTCTTGATGACTCTATCTTTGAAAATATTTTAAAAAGATTTCCAAATTTGAAAGAGTTAGATCTTAGTGTAAATTCGCTTATTGACAAAGCTAAAATTGTCAAAGATTTTAGCAAGAAAAATGAGATTATAAAAACGATTGCTCTAATACGTAATGCTTTGGTAAATAATCCTAACAATAATTTAAAAACAGTTTCGTTTGTTTTTGGTGTGGCTTATTGTAGTGGTTGTGGTTATTTTGTTGATAGTGATTATAAACTTACAGATTCACTTCTTGATAAATTGAAAGATCCTTCGAAAACAGATGAGATCACACATTCGATCATGAGGAATGCTCCTTTTGAGAAAATATTAAAAAACGGTGTGCTGATTGATTATAGATATACGGATGCAGGAGCTATAAGATACTCTGATGGACAGGAAGCACACGAATCTTCTGTATTTCTTTTCTAAGGATATGAGCAATCACTCCAAACAGTGTCACATTCTAAAATGCTAGCAACAACACATTAGCTGTTCTATAGCTATCAAATGTAGACTGGCACTACTTCTATGCAACGTCACTGTTGATATTTTTTTTGTTCAATCTTTTCAGCTTGCTTAAATTCAATATTTGAATCTCGATGATTTTGCCAGATTTATCCTCACAAAATATGAAACCATCTTTTATATAGGATTTTGCTTCAATCCCATTTTTTAATTTTATAGATGCAAAATCTGCCATTTTATCTAAATGTATTCTAGGAAATTCATCTATCATTTTTTTTATTATTTTTTTTGAAAATTTACCATTACGGTGATTATGTACCATAAATCATTATCCTCCTTTTCTAGTATAACAGAAGCGAGCATGTTATCACTACGATTTTTAAAATTTTTTGCCAAGATATACTTAGGTCCTTGTTCTAATACAAGATCAGGATAATTTATCAAAGTATCAATATCATCTACAGTGATCTTTCTCTCTTGCATTCTTCGCGCAGCATGTGGTGACAGAACCCAACGCTTAATAATTATTTTTTTTACAATCTTTTTCTTTGGCATTTAGATGTCCTTAGATCCTTTCGATAATCATTGATAGTGCTTCTCCTCCACCAATACAGATTGCCGCTAATCCAAATTGAACTCCCTTTCTCTCCATTGCATTCATAAGAGTAACTACAATTCTTGCTCCAGAAGCGCCAATAGGATGACCTAAGGCCACTGCTCCTCCAAAGATATTTACTTTTGATTCGTCAAGTTTTAACTCTCTAATTGCAGACATGGTTACACATGCGAATGCTTCGTTAATTTCAAATAAACCAATATCACTTAAATTAAGATTGGCCAGTCGGAGTGATTTATTAATTGCACCTATTGGAGCAATTGTAAACCAAGTTGGATCTTCAGCGTGAGAGGCATAGGAGCGAATTTTAAATTTTGCTTTTGCTTTTGCATTTGAAGTTTCGCCCGATAAAACTAAAACTGCAGCACCATCATTAATTGTTGAAGCATTGGCCGCTGTAATTGTTCCATCCTTTTCGAATGCAGCTTTGAGTGCAGGAATTTTTTCGAAGTTGGCCTTAAAGGGGCCCTCATCTTCATTTACGATGATATTTCCTTTTTTATCAAGAATAGTAGTTGCACTTATTTCATTTGCAAAAACACCATCTTTAATTGCTTGCTGTGCTTTTTTAAATGAGTTGATCGCAAATTCATCTTGAGCACTTCTCGAGAGAGAGTAGCGTTTCACACACTCTTCTGCACAACTTCCCATTGTTCTATTACTATAAACATCCCATAAACCATCCCATTGCATAGTATCTTTGATTTCAACATTACCAAACTTCATTCCACCTCTAGAATTTGGAATAAAGTGTGGAGATAGAGACATATTTTCCATTCCACCAGCAACAACTACATTTGCTTCATTTAATTTTATTGCTTGAGCACCCATAATAATACTCTTTAGTCCAGAACCACAAACCTTATTTACAGTTGTACAAGTAGTAGAGGAGGGAAGTTTTGCAAAGATTGCTGCTTGTCTGGCGGGAGCTTGTCCAACACCTGCTTGCAATACTTGGCCCATGATAACTTCATCAACTTCTTTGTGATCAACATTTGCTTTTTTTAAAGCGTCCCCAATGACTTGTGCTCCAAGCGTGGTGGCAGGAATGTTAGAGAGTTTTCCAAGATAACTACCAATTGCAGTACGAGTAGATGATAAAATGTAGACTGGAGAAATGGAAGAAGATGTGTTACACATGATAAGTCCTTTGTTAATTTACTAATATTAATATTAATATTTAATATTTGTGGAATTCTAGTATTTTATTTTAGAGAATTCTAGTGGTTGTTGAAATTATTTTATTTGAGATAGAACTTTAAGCATACCATCGAGAGTTTTTCTAAAATTGCCATGAGTGTATTTACTTTTTATTTTGGCAGCAGTTTTTTGTACTGTCTCTCGATTAATCTCTTTATCATATATTTGATTAACAAAATCCTCTGTCATAATTAAAATTGAAGTTAATGGCGCAATTCGAATTGAAGGAATACCTCGCGGAAAACCTCCACCCTCTGGTTTTTCATGATGGTCAAGGATCATTTGATCTATATCTGGAGGAAGAGATTTTATTTTTCTAACTTTTTCTGCTATTTCTGCAGGATGTTTTTTAATTAAATCTATCTGAGGAGGAGTTAATTTTTTCTCTTTAATTGTAGTTTCATCAAGAGAATCTATTTTCGCCAGTTCAGGATCTTCAAGTAACATATCATGCATGATTGCTGCTGCAGAGATTTTTTGAAGAGTTGCTTGGGTACTCCATTTCATTTCCGTAGCAATCAAACATCCAAAATAGGAGATAAGTAAGCTATGCTCATAGATATAATTTTTATTTTTCTTCATTTTCTTTAGAAGATCTAAAAGATTTTGATCATTTTTAATAATTTTTTGATTGGAATCCATCAGAGCGTTGACGGTGTTAACTACAGTTTGATTTATTCCTAATCCGTGGATTACCTCTTGAACAAAATGCATACTCTCAATTTCTAAATCCAATCTTTCTTCCTGATTAAACTTTTCACTGCTTAATTTGGCAGTCAGGGTTTGAGCGTAATAATTAGAAAAATTTGTAAAATCATCACTTTTAACATAGAAGAAATTAACTCCTTTGCTTGCATATTTTTCTATTTGAATGGAATCATAGAGCTCATTTCGATTTATTATCTTTAAGTGTTTATCTTTGGATAATCGAAGATAAACATCACAATTTGAAGTATTAAATTTTGAAAAGCGTTTGATATTTACTTTGCAATACTCTGGAAGAGTAAACTCTGAAGTAGTACAGGATGCACTAGTACACTCTGGAGTAGTACCAATGTTATCTGTAGCTGGGGATGGTTCTTGTGTGTTTTTAGTTAATAATTGCTTTACTGTTTGGGCGAGATCTTTGAATCCTTCTGGTTTTTGTAAATAAGCACTCTTGTTTTGATCCTTAGGAAATTCATTGAAGGGATTATTAGCAGTAGATTTAAACTCTACTAGATCTCTAGAGGTAAAGAGTACAAAAGCAATATTTTTTTCATCATCTTTTGCTGCTTTTTTTGCAATTTCTTCATCATTATATTTTTTGATGTAGTTGTAAATTACATCTCCATTTCCCTTTGGCATATCATAGTCACTGATTACAATTTCAACGTCGCCATTTTTCTTAAGGTACTCTATTGCTTCTTCTCCAGAGTTAACTTCTATTACTGTTACATCTAGTTTTCCCTCTAACTCCAATGCACCTAATTCTCGAATATCTTCTTCGTCATCTACGAACATTACAGCTTTCACAATTTATTTCCCTCCTGAATAATAAAATAATAGACAGATGATTTCATTTTATATTTTAGAGTACAAAATCAATTAATTGTTAGTTAATATTTTATCATAGATCATTTTCTAAAAGGACACTCTAATTGAATTTAAAATTCACTATATTTTTTGTGACATGTTTTTTCTTGTCATTACTTTTTTCCTCAACTATTCAAGCGGAACTTACTGATCGTGTATGTACAGTTTTAAATTATGCTTGTTCGGTAAATAGCTCTCACTCAGGTCAAGCATCACCATCGGCCGGTGATTCAATTGGAAACAACCCTGCTTTTATTCCAGTGGATGAGACACCTTTTGGAATAGAAGTTTTAAGTGGAGAGGGTACTACTGATTTTAATGTATTTCAGGGGTATGGTATGTTTGGACTTGCCGCCGGTGCTGTTGCTAAAAAACATTCATTCTTTTCAAATGCCAGTAACTTGGCAGCAGTTGATATTTCACTACCAGGTGGGACGGGTGACGATATTAACAGAAAAAATTATAGTCTTGCTTTTTCACTTCCACTATTTAAGAAATTTTTCAAGAAGGGATTAGGATTTGTACCTCACTTGGGACTTGGAATGAGACAATATCGAGAATCAGGAAATTTTCGAGAGTCCTATGGTTTTATGTTGGCCAGTAATTACATTCATATGGGAGTAGGATTTTCCAAGAATTTTGCTAACATCAGTGTGTTTAATTTAAATAGTGGATTTAGAATTAAAGGAGTGTTATTCGATTATACTTTTATAAGAAACTTAAAGGGTGTGCCTAATAAAACTCATATAATATCTACCATCATATCTTATAAATTACTATCACTGATACTGGCCTATCGAAAGCAAGAGATTCAACAATTTTCAGAGGAGGATAAAGAGATTATTCTTCGTGATGGTAAAAATTTTCGTCGCGAACACTACTTTGCAGGATTACAAATTCAATTTAAAAAAATATTAACTTTTGGTGTTTATTATAATTATTTACTAGAGAGAGATCCATTCGTAGGGCTTAGGATTGCACTCGGAAGTTACTAAAAGGTGCCACTAAAAGGTGCCGGCCGACTTTTTTTTTATTTTGTGAAAGGATGAAATTTTTTATTATATTGCCTTGTTTTGACTGTAGTTTGGATAAGATCAGGTTTTGCCCTTTCGGGAGTTGCAAATAACTTTGCAGCAGCAAATGGTAACCATAAAATAAGAGGAACGTTTCCAACAACCACCACTGTATAAGTTGTTACTAGAACTCCCTCTTTAACATTTCTATAAACGACGATTGTTTTAACTACTTTAGGTAATGCTTTAAAACCTGTGTCCTCTTTAGGATCATGGTTTGCTGTTTTATCCATAAAGATGATTTTGTCTGCATGGGCGCCACTATCTAATGCCTCTATAGATTTTTTAACTTTTTCATCTGTAATCTCAGAGAGAGTCATTTGAATTCCTAATTTTTTAGTTATAATTCTAAAAGTGTCTTCACGATCCTCTTTTTCAATTTTCTCAAATTCCAATGTAGTACCGAAGGCAGAATTGTTATTATTGTTATTGATATTTGGTTGACAATTTTGATGATATTCTAAACTGGCCATCTCTTTCTTGCTAACATTTTCTGCGTTTAATCCGTGGATTAAATATGCACTTTTTGTGATGATGGTTTGAGCACCAGAGATAGCATCGATATTTTTAAATGAAGGAAGTGCATGCAATTTACCTCTGACTCCGCCCTCTACAAAGTTTAGCGGAATGAGTGTGTTTACAATTTGTTTTTCTTCGCTATCGAGCTTATCTTTTAAAAATACCATGTAGGCAAAAGTGTTTCCTTTTTCTAACTCGGAAGTTAAGTTTTTAGATTTAAAAAAGTTTAAATCTTTTGTCTCAACGATCTCAGTGCTGTTTAAAGCACTATCTAAAGCACACATTTTTGCAGATATATTTTTTACCTGATCATCTACAGATGTACATGATTTTTCCTCGCTAGCGTTAGCATTAGCGATTGTTGCTAGTGAGAGTAACGAGAGTAATGATAGTAATGAGAGTAATGAGAATGATCTTAAGGAAAGTGTTGTTGTTTTCATTGTTTTTCTTCTGCTCCTGTTTATCTAAATGGGTTTTATTTTATATAAATTAAATAAAATTAATTGTAACAAGTGTTACATGAGCATAGATAAAAATAATTGATGGAAATTCTTTTGATTGAATAATTTTAATTAATTACACAGAAAATAAAATTAGAAAATTATTTTGAAAGCAAAATTACAGGATCAAAAAGTGCAACAAAATGTAGGCATACTCAACACACAACAACTCAACACACACATACTCAACACACACATACTCAACACATACTCAAGGCATACTCAAGGCATACTCAAGTTCAATTGTTCAAAGCTTCTAAAGCTTTTTCGTAATTTGGTCCATTAGTTATTTCTGAAACTTGTTCTGAATATATAACTTTATTATTTTCATTAAGAATCAGAACTACTCTGGAACAAAGACCGGCCAGAGGAGAATCCAGAATATCCAAATTATAATCTTTTGCAAAAGTACTTCGAAAAGAGGAGAGTGTCTCAGAATTATTTATTCCTTCAGAACCACAAAATCTTTTTTGAGCAAAGGGAAGGTCTGCAGAGATATTTAGAACAACAACATTATTAAGATCCGTAGCCTCTTTGTTAAACCTTCTTACAGACATTGCACAAGTTGGAGTATCAAGACTTGGAAAAATATTAAGTACTTTTTTTTTGGCGCCAAAACTCTTCAAATCTACTTCTGATAAATCTGTTTTAACTAAATTAAAATCTGGGGCGACCACACCAATTGCAGGAAGAGTGCCTCTGGTATTGACTGGATTTCCTTGAAGGGTGATTTTTGACATAACTACTCCTTTTTTAATTTTTTACTTTGATGATTAATGTTTAATTTAACTTTTAAGAAAATCAGATATTATCATGATTTGCCAGTAAATCATAACTAATATATATTTATACCACTTCCTAACGTCGAAGATCATCAAAAGAAAAGGATAAAGCATGAAACTTTTAAAGATCATAGCAATTGCCACAGCAATATTTGTTTTCATCACCCCTATTGTTTTTGCGATGGATTTTAAAAACAGGATTGATATGGAGCACGCCTTGATTTGGCAAGGAAAAAATCAATTTCAGATTACCAACAACGCTAGTGGTACTAGGATCGATATAAAAGATAATGGTGGAGAACCATTTTTAGTTCATAGACTAACCTATTATCGAACTTTAAAAGGCCCTCACCATCTGAGACTGCTAATTGCTCCTTTGGAAATAAAAAGTGATGGTATTCTTGATAGAGATGTCTTGTTTCAAAATCAACTATTTCAAAAGAGTGAGTTTGTCTCTTTTACTTATAAGTTTAATTCTTATCGTGTGTCGTATTTGTATTATAAAAGAATGAATGATCTTTGGTCATGGTATGTGGGAGGAACTCTCAAAGTAAGAGATGCTAAGATTTCAATCAAGGGAAAAAATAAAAATGAAGAAAAAAATGATCTTGGTTTAGTACCATTACTTTCATTTGGTATTGATTGCAATCCATCTTTTGCTAAACAAATGGAACTAAGCTTGGATGCAGATGCCTTAGCGGCACCTCAAGGGCGAGCAGAAGATATCTCTTTAAAAATTAGTTACATTGCTTCGGAACATATCAGAATTTATATAGGGTATAGGATGTTGGAGGGAGGTGCCGATAATAAAAATGTATACACCTTTGCTCTTTTTCATTATCTGATAGCGGGAGTTAGGGCCTCTTTTTAAGACAATTTTTTTATTCTTTAGATTTTAATTTATCTTCGTTTTCTTTAATAAACTCTTTAATTTCCTCTGAAATTCCTAATAATTTTAACCATTGCTCTTTATAAAGTGTTACAGGAAAACGACCCATTCCATAGACAGACAATGCACCTTTCTCACTGACTTTCATAGAAAGAGTGCCTTTAGCAGACTTTTTATTCTTTAATTGTTCATTTTCCGCTCGAAGTCTTTCAACTTCAGCCTTTAAATCTTCTGACATAAATAGTCTCCATTTAAAAGTTATAGTTACATATTAATCAAATAATATAACAAATTAGAGTGAACTAATTTTAATATACCTTACTTCCAAACATCCATCACTAATAAAATTCGTTTATGTTATTTTAGCGCTCATTAGTTTATTACATGATGAAAATAGTCTGCTATTTTTATCATGATGATTTTTGATTAATGATTTTTTAAGTAAAGAATCTATGGTTAATGCTATCCAACCTCGGGCCAACTCTTGTTTAACAATTCCTTGTCGAGGATAGAGCTCTTTTAATATTGATTCCATTGTGATCCCCTCTTTTCCAGAGGAGCAGATGATGTCGAAGACTAGTTTGGCCCTGCGATCGCGATGATCAATCAGTTGTTTTATTCTACGATGGCAATCTGTAATAGGACTTCCATGTGCACTGAGAATCAATTCAAGTTTGGGTAAGAGTAAATATCTTTTTAATGTTTCAATATAGGTATCAATATTCGAATCAGGTGGGCCAAGCCAGGTGTGAATAACTCTTAAAACATTATCACCGGCCAAAAGGATTCCTTTTTGAGCATTATAGAGGGAGATGTGTCCAGAGGCATGACCTGGAGAATGAAAAATAATCCATCTCTCTTCGTTGATTGATATTTCAGCATTATCATTGTCATCTATGATTTGATCTGGATCTGGCATAACAGTTATTCCAAAGAGAAGTGGATAGATAAGGTGTAACAATTTGTTAACTAGTCCGCGTAGACTATTTTTTTTATAATACATTTGCTTGTTAGTAGGATAAAAATTACTTGCAAAGGAGTGCTTGCTTTTTAACATGTTTGCTATTTTTCGAGTCAAAACTACTTTTACACCTAAGTACTTTCTTAATAGTGCAAGACCAGAGAAGTGATCTGGATGATTGTGAGAAACAAGGATTCGAGTGATCTTAAATGGAGTACCATTTGATTTATAGAGGGATCCAATTTTTTTTATCTCTCTGGCCACATAGGAGGCGCTTAATCTTTGCCCATAACCTGCATCAAAAATTATTCCATCGCTTCCTGCTAGCAGATAGATATTAATTGGCGGCCTAAAGGCGCCAAAGATTCCTCCTTGCTTGATAACAAATATACCTGGGTAAACTTGTT
Organism: Oligoflexia bacterium; assembly: GCA_015232355.1. GTDB lineage: Bacteria > Bdellovibrionota > Bacteriovoracia > Bacteriovoracales > Bacteriovoracaceae > JADFZW01. The sequence continues at coordinate 96,877 of JADFZW010000008.1, read as the reverse complement.
GTGGAATAGAATGTGAAATAGAATGTGAAATAGAATGTGAAATAGAATGTGGAATAGAAAGCAGAGTAGAGAGATTAGAAATTTTTTTTAGTAGATTCATTCGTTAAAATCGTGATAGGGTTTTATTTTTAAATATTGGGGAGATTGTACAATGAAGAAATATAAGTGTGCGAATATTTTTACTGTTTTTATTTTATTTTTTATTTTAGGTTTACTTTCAGTCTTAATGTGCAGTGTGGCCTCGACCCTATTATGGGCAGCTGACTCTAAAAATTTATTTCCGACAATTACAGTTGCTAAGAATAAAGCAATTTATGACCTTACGCTCACACCATTTAAGTTAAGATCAACTAGATTTATATTCCCAAGGGGTGGCAGCTACATGATTAAACTAGTTGAAAATTCCACAAGCAGCATTGCAAACAACGTTGCAAATAAGTACCTCCTCTCCTATAGAAATAGTGTTGTCGGTCAGTGGCAAGATTATCAGGATGGAAAATTTCCCGTAAATGTAAAAACAGGATGTGCAAAAGGTAAAGAAGAGGTGGAATTTTTACATGTAGGGCTTGAAGATACCTTAGAAGTAAAGAAAATCACTCTGGAAATATCATATACAGATATTCCATGTCCATGTCAGGAGGATCGTCCAATGAATAAGTGCTTAATAGGTGAATGGGTACTAGATAGAAGTTCCTTTGATGCTTACATGGATAAAAAGTTAAATAATATTATAAGTGATCGAAGTGATATAAGTGATCTAGGTGATCGAAGCGATCGAAGTAATCGAGGCAGAAATAGTTATCTTGGATCCAGTGGTATTTTAAAAGTTTTAATATCGGAGGATAAAAAAGTTAAAGCATCTACAAAAGATTTCATCGTTATGATGAATGAGATGAAGACAAAAAATACTATAATTGGAGAATTTTTGGGAGTAATGGAAGAGGGTGAAAATGGTTTGATTTGTTTAACTAGCGAAGTAAACAATTTGAAAATTAGAGATAAGATTGGAAGTGAAAGCATTCTTGATCTACCAGAACTTCGCCAAGGATCTATCGATTTTATTCAATACAACTGTGATGCTCAAACACTACAGATACGTCGGGCCGACGTAAATTCTAAAATAATCCTTAAGAGGATTTTCAACTAAAAAATAAATTAAAAATAAATTAAAAATAAATTAAAAATAAAGTGAAATGGAGTTAAAGGAAAATGGATATTGCCAGTAAAAAAAATGATGGTGTCGTTTGTGGTTTTGTACGAAAGGGTGAATACTACGATTCAGTCTCTCTTATGATAATTTCAAAAAAAATTAAAGATAGGGAAGGAGATGGAATTATTGATTCATCTGTGGTGATGGCCACAAAAGATAATATTTTAAATTTAAAACAAGCGGGGCTTTACTTAGCAAAATTTGAGAGTGCAGAGGAGAGCGATCTTGTTGTGGCGATAAGAGTGCAAGAGGAGAGTGGGGATAGTGGGGACAGCGGGGATTTGCTAAAAACTATTGAACTAGAAATTAAGAATTTAAATAAAAAAGATGATACTAAAAATGATGGCCTCGCTAGTGTGTGTGGCGGTAGTGTAGATGTAAATTTAATGAATGCTAATCTGGCGCTCATATCTGTTAATGGTCGTTACGCTGGAGATTTAGCTCTCAAAGCTTTAAATAATAATACTCATGTAATGCTTTTTTCCGATAATGTTCCTCTGGAAACAGAAGTAGAATTAAAACAACTTGCTCGCAAAAAAAAATTATTGGTGATGGGACCAGATTGTGGAACTGCTATTATTGCTGGTGTTCCACTGGCATTCGCTAATGAAGTTAGGAGAGGAAGTATCGGAGTAGTGGGTGCTTCAGGAACTGGAATGCAAGAGGTGACTACTTTGATTTCAAATTTTGGAGGAGGAATCTCTCACGCTATTGGAACTGGAGGACGAGATATTAAAAAAGAGGTTGGGGGAATTAGTTTTTTAATGGCACTACAGATGTTCAAAGATGACCCGCAAACGAAAGTAATCTTGTTAATTTCAAAACCACCTCACAAAGAGGTAATGAATAAAATAGTTAAAGAAGTAGATGGTGCTAAAAGAGTGGTGGCAGTATTTTTAGGAGCAGAAAATAGTAGTAGCAGTAGAGGAGGAATTATTTTTCGAGATAATTTATATGAGGGCGCACTGACTGCATATAAGATTTCTTGTGGAAAGGGTGAGAATATTGATGAGGAGATGAAGAGAGTAGACGATAGTGCTGAAGCAATTGCTAGAGGTGAGAGAAAGAAGATTAAAAATAATAATGTTGGCAGATATCCAAAGTATTTGCGAGGACTTTACAGTGGGGGAACATTTGTTAGTGAGGCACAGCTAGTATTGGATTTTGAAAAAGAGGAGATGTTTTCTAATGTTCCAACTCACAAGAGTAGCAAATTAGAAGATGCCAAGATAAGTTGTAAAAATACCATCGTTGATTTAGGAGAAGATGAATTTACAATGGGCAAACCTCATCCAATGATTGATTATTCCCTTCGAAATGAAAGACTCTTAAAAGAAATTCTAGATCCTGAGGTGGCAGTTATCATGCTTGATTATGTTTTAGGTTATGGTGCTCACCAAGATCCAATGAGTGATACTATCTCAATTCTAAAGCGTGCGAAGGATTTGTTGGCCAAGGAAAAGCGTTACATCTCTATTTTAGCAACAGTTACAGGAACAAATAAAGATCCTCAAAATAGTGATCTTGTAAAAGAAGCATTGAAAGCAGCTGGAGTTATTGTAACTGATTCAAATTACCAAATGAGTTTAATAGCTAAAAAAATTATTAATGGATAATGGATAACGGATAATGGATAAATGAATATGGCAAATACAAATATAAATACAAATATAAATACAAATATAAATACAAATATTTTAACTGGTGATCTAAAGATTATAAATTTTGGTTTGAAGTCTTTTACTGATGCATTTAAAGGGCGTTCAAATGTATCGTGGGCACATGTTGATTTTAAACCACCACTTATTAGTGATCCTGCACTCTTTAAAATTATAGATGAAAAACGAGAGCTAATAGAGAGTGCAAATCAAGAGGTAGTGAAACGAATTTCAAGTGGCAGACCATTTTTAGTGGCCGCTGCCCGTGCAATCGATGCAATTCCAGGAATGCAAGCAAATACCATACTCCACGCTGGCCCTCCTGTTGAATGGAGTAAGATGTGTGGCCCAATGAGAGGAGCAGTGATAGGGGCAATGTTATATGAGAAGATGGCACGCACTCCAGAGGAGGCAGAGATTTTGGCCTCCAAGGGAAGTGTGAAATTTTCTCCCTGTCATGAACATAAAGCAGTCGGGCCTATGGCGGGAATTATCTCACCATCAATGCCAGTATTTATAATAAAAAATGAAGAGTATGGTAACTATGCATACGCCACCATGAATGAGGGTCTAGGAAAAGTTTTAAGATATGGCGCTTATGATGAGAGTGTTTTAGAGCGACTTAATTGGATGGAAAAGACTTTATTTCCAGTGATGAAGAGAACCATTGAAGCTATGTCGGGAAAAATTGATCTTAAAAATATTATCTCCCAAGCACTCCATATGGGAGATGAAGTTCACAATCGTAATCGAGCGGCGACCTCGCTCTTTTATCGTCAATTGGCCCCTATAATTTGCAAAGTGAGTAATGCTGAAGATGCCTTTCAAGTTTTAAATTTTATAAATGGCAATGATCATTTTTTCTTGAATCTCTCTATGGCCGCAGCTAAAGCAACACTGGATGCTGCTAGCGATGTTAAGTATAGTAGTATTGTTACCATTATGGCCCGTAATGGAACTGAGTTTGGAATTAAAGTTTCAGGCATTGGTAGTGGTAGTGAAAAAAATTGGTTTACAGGAGAGGCACCAATTCCTGATGCTCTCTTTTTTCCTGGTTATTCGAGAGAAGATGCTAATCCAGATATTGGTGATTCAGCAATAACCGAAACATTAGGAGTAGGTGGTTTTGCTATGGCCTCAGCTCCTTCCATTGTTCAATTTGTGGGTGGCAAAGTTGCCGATGCTTTAAAGTATACACTTTCAATGTATGAAATAACCGCCAGTGAAAATAGTGCTTTTCAAATTCCCTATTTAAATTTCAGAGGGGCCCCAATGGGAATTGATCTTATTAAAGTCATTGAAAAAAATATTCTACCAGTTATTAATACCGGTGTGGCCCACAGATTGCCAGGCATAGGACAAGTTGGAGCAGGAGTTTTAAATGCACCGACAGAACCATTCAAGAAGGCATTTATAAAATTTGTAGAAGTAATAAGTGAATAAAAATATTGGAGATTAAAAAATGAAAGTGAAAGCAAACGTGAAAGTAAAAGCAAAAGCAAACAAGAGTACAAAAAAAATTAATGATTTTTTAAAGTTTATGGATAATCTAGAGATGTATGATTTAACTCAAAGATTAAGTATTCATACTCCACCATGGCCAAGCTACATGCCAATGGGAATTCAATACTTCAAAAGAATCGCCGGCGCACATATGGGCCAAGGGGCCAATGGACAAATCATCACTACTTCCAATCATGTTGGTACACATATGGATGGTGAAATTCACTTCCATGCTTGTGGCCGCTCAATTGGTGATGTTCCACTAAAAGAATGGGTTGGCCCAGGAGTAGTAGTTGATATCTCAGATGCTGTTGGTGATTACGATTTATATTCTCCACAAATGCTAATGGACAGAGTGGAAATTAAACCAGGAGATATTTTAATTATAAATACTGGATATAATCGCTTTGCTTGGGATCAGAAGGAGTCAGATGAGCTTCGTTATTTTGTTCGTCATCCAGGCCCCAATCCAGAGTTTCACAAGTGGGCCTTAAAGATGAAATTTAAGTGGATCGGAGTTGATTGTGGTAGCGCCGATCACCCGATGAATACTATAATTAGAAAGTGGCATCCAGATTCATTTAAAGAGGCGGAAGAAAAATTAATTGAAAAATATAATGTAGGATCGTGGGATGAGATGTTTCCACCAGAGACATTTTATCAGGTAATGCATTTAAAATTGTTTCCTAAAAAATTAGTTCATGCTGAAAATATTGGTGGGGAGATTAACAAGATAAAAAATAAAAGGTGTTACATTGGTTGTTTTCCTCTAAAAGGAATAGAGTTGGAATCAGCAATGTGTAGAATCGCAGCTTTCTTACCTTAAGAATAATTTAATAATTAATGGGGGATTGTTTTTATGTCTAAACCAATTACATGTGATTACTCCTATTTTGCTCCAAATACACTTGCCGAGGCGGCCAAGATTTTTAAATCATTTAAAAATAAAAAGATCGCCTTTTTAGCAGGCGGAACGGACGTAATTCCACTCTTGAAAGAGGAACGTTTAAGTGTTGATGCTATTCTTGATATTAAAGCATTAAACAAAAAAGAGATGGAGAAATATAAATTAAAAAAGATCGAATTTAAAAATGGCAAACTAACTATTGGTGCTTTAGTTACTTTTACGGAGATGATGGATTCAAAGATCATTAGAAAAAATTTTCCAACCATCTATGAGATGAGTAAGTTGGTGGCATCCGTAGGAGTAAGAAATAGGGCCACAATGGTTGGAAACATCTGTTCTGCAGTTCCTTGTATGGATAGTGGCCCGGTACTAAAAGTTTTTCAAGCAAAGCTAGTGATAAAAAAATTAACAAGCACTAGTAGTGCTACTAGTAGCACAGTGAAAAGAGTAGATATCGATAAATTTTGGATTGGCCCTAAAAAAACTGTTTTAAAAAATGGTGATCTTATTACTGCAATTGAGATTGAAGAACCAGCAAAAAAATATAGTGGTCGCTTTGTGAAACTTATGCGCTATGGAGGTGAGGACTTAGCTCAAGCAAATTTGGCAATTTTATTAATGCCTCAAAAATCACAATTAAAATCACAATCTAAATCACAATCAAAGAACCACCAATTTAGGATCTCCTTTGGTTCTCTCTCTGCAGTTCCCGTACGTGCTAAACTTATAGAAGATTTATTAAATAAGAGTGATTTTTCAAGAGAGGAATTTGAAAAGATTGTTCATGGAGATGCTCTTGATAAATTAGTAGAAAAAACTATTTCCCCCATCACCGACATTAGGGCCACAAAAGAGTATCGTACTCATATGGCGAAGGTGATGTTAAAAAGAGGTATTATGGATACACTTCTTCGCTTCGTAGGTGAAGGAAGTGAGTATGGTGTGCCTTTAATATAAATAAAGATCAGGGAGATCTATTATGAAGGTTGTCTTTAAATTAAATGATCAAAAAATTTCTCTAGAAGTAAGCGCTCAAGAGACACTCTTGGAAATGTTAAGAGATAAACTTGGAATCAAATCTCCTAAGTGCGGTTGTGACTTGGGTGATTGTGGTGCTTGCACTGTTTTCTTAGATGGAGTAACGGTTAGAAGTTGTCTTGTCTTGGCCGCAGAGATGAACAATCGTGAAGTATTAACTCTCGAAGGATTAATGAAAAGATCTGGTGGAAAAGATGGGTTAACTGATTTACAAAGGCATTTTTTAAATAAAAATTCTTTTCAATGTGGTTTTTGTGCTCCTGGAATGATTTTATCTGCAACAGAATTATTGGAAAAAAATCCTCATCCCACAAAAGAAGAGATCAAAGAGGGACTTTCAGGAAATCTTTGTCGATGTACTGGTTATAAACCAATTATCGATGCAGTAATAGAGTCAATTTCATAGCAATGATTGTTTTTGGTATAGTCTTTCATACGTGGTCATTCTTTCATAACATTAATTTTCATTTGTTTCTAAACTAATAATATTTATCAACTGATAACATTTATTTAATCAGTTTATTTAGTTTATTTAGTGTCGTTGTAAAAAAATTAATTAATTTTTTTTTTTGCCGAAAAGGTTATTATTACATAGGAGCGCATATGAAAATTTATTATAAATTAATCATTTTTCTCGTATTTTTATTTTTCATGAGTACCAGCTCATATGTCGAATCATCGGAGGATCAAAAATCGCTTAACAAATCAGTAAAAAGTACATTTTTAGAAGCATTTAAAGATTTTGATCAAATAACAAAAACAATCAAATTATTGAGTCCAATTTGTAATGAAAAAAAAGCACCACCACCACCTCCTCCTCCTCTTTTAAACAAAAATTTAAAAATCAAAAATAAAGAAATATCCTCAGAAGATAAAGATATTAAAAGAACACAGGAAGCTGCTATAAAATATTTATCACAAGGGTATAAAGCAAGAAGTGCTTTTCTTGAGACTTTGAACCAAGAAAAATTAGATATCAGAGATTTTGAATCTGAAGATAAGATTGCAGAACTTGCAAATGATACTAAAATAGTTGAGCGTTGGAGGTATATTCGCAAGAATTGGTTTAAAGACAATGAAAATCTAGATAGTCCTTGGGATTTTAATGAATTAAAGGAAGTAGCAAAAGAAATGTGGTTAGTAAATAAGCATTGGTATAAAGCATTTAAAGAAAATCATGATGTGAAAGTTACCTCTCGAGGGGAAGGAATGACTTATGTTAAGAACGAACCAGGTTTAAAAGATATGTTAGATAAACTTTCCGAGGGTGGACCACATAAGGTAGATTTTACTACAAGGCCTAGATCAAATATTTTATCAACAAGTGCTAACAAACCGAAAAATAATAACTATGCTCAAAACGCTACTTTAGTATGGATATTTTCTCTTCCTCCAGGCCATAAAGGACGAGATATTGGTAAAGTCTATTCCGGAGAGGACGAGATTACATTTCCAAGTGGTACACAGTTTAAAATTACAGAAGTTTTTATTAGAAAAGGCAAGCAAAAAGAATTTATGAAAAGTGAATTTGGAAAAAATACAGAATATATTATTCATGCTATCCCATTGCCATAAGTGCGACAGTGTATAGAAAATTTATTGTTTTTATTTTTATAATTTATTAATTAGATGAGGAACATTTGTTGTAAAAAATTGATTTAAAAAAATAAAGAGAGGAAGTAATGCCTGTATTTAAATCTTTAAATCGAAAGGGAAAAAAAACTCAGATTTTTTTTCTCTTTTATACTTTCATTGTTTCAATATTTATCATTGAATCAGCATGGTCATGGGTGCCCGACCTGAAAAGCAACGAAGGAATTATGCAATTTATTGTATCAATTTATCGCTGTTATCCTGAAAATCTAACAAGAGGAACAGGGAAATTTCCTCACGATTTTTTAACAACTTATAAAAGCAGAGTAATAGAAGTGATGAATCGTCTAGACAAAGCTGAGTGGTTAGCGGACACAAATGTAGGTACTAGCAAAGCAATGAGTATAAGTTATATTCATGGAAATAGTGACTATGATCAAGAAAAATTTAAGGAAGTTAAATCACAACTTCTTAAAGATTTTATGTTTTTAAATAAACAAAATATTAAATTGGAATCTTGCAACCCTAAGAAAAATGATTTGCTCAATATCTCAAAAAATAAAGAGAAAGATAAGGATACAATTATTTCAGTTTGTCTACGCTTGTTTCCTTTGATTGATTTTTTTAAAGATAAAAATATGCCTATCGATACAAACGATAGAGTATTGGATGATTTAAGACAAGAAGACTTGAAGACTCACTATATGAGGAACAAAGTATGGGTGTGGAATGAATTGCCAGAAAATATAGTAAAAGATAATAAAATTGGATCATTAATAAATAAAGTTAGAAGAGAATTCGGTGAGAGAAGTGTACAAAGTGCACTCACTCGTTTTAATTTCAAAACAGATAAGACTTTGGACAAAAGCCATCCTATCGAAGTACGAACAATCTCTATCGAAGAATTACCACCGATAATGACTCCACTTCGTGGACATTTTGGAGGGGATTGTTCTAGTAGTTCTGTTCACTCCTATGGCCTTATTAAAGGATCTAAAGTTTTTTTGATAAAAGAAGATGATTCTAAAAATTCTATTAGGGGTTATGTGTTTGTTGCTGAAGCTAGGACAAAAAATTCAAGCACGGATGTAACCATTCCATATATTATTTCAATAAATGGCGCTTCTCTTACGAAAGAAGACACTCAAAATATTGTAAAAATGATTGGTGATTTTTATGGAACTAAAGAATTATTGGTTCCAGATTTTAATGGTGAAAGAGAACATTTGGTGAATTCGGATGAAATTAAAGATGGTTTAACCTTTACAACAAATAGCTCTAAAATTGATATTAATTTACCTCAAGGATGGTCAATTGTCTCTGATTGGATTGACAAAAATAAAGCTCCTCAAGGAGAAAATTCACAGTTGACCTATGAGAACTACTATCAAACAGAGCGCATTTCGAAAGCAAATTTATTAAATCTAGATGATATGAAATTAGAAACGTCTGTTTTAGAAAAGAAAATTAGCGGATCAGGAAAAGTATGTCCGCAAATCTCATATGAAGAGATTAAGAAAATGGATAAAATGGAGAAACAAAAATTTTTAGCAAGTTTTATAGATGATGAAAAAATAATTAACTCGAAAGATGGAGGATTAAGAAATTTAAATAAAAATGAAAGACGAGATATTTGTAATATATTAGGTATCTCTCTTGAAGAGTTGAACGCAACAAAAATTCTCTATAACTTAAATAATGATAATATAATGGGAATGTGGCAAACAGAAATAAAACCATTAAGCGTACAAGATGTCTTGAATATAAAAAAGAATTTGAATTTATCGTTGCCAGAAATTTTTAAAATTAGAACAAAAGCAGAAAAAACATCTATCCTTGAATCTACTTGCATGAAAACATTAGAAAGTATAATTAATACCTCTAATCTCTCTAATCTTTCAGATAAAGAATTTCCAATATCAAAAGAAGAGTTACAAAGAATTACAGATGAAATTTACGATATCGTTGATAAAGAGCAGAAGGATGTTGACAAAAAAATCTACAGTTTAGATGTTTTGGCCCAAGATGCAGATGATAAAAAAAATTCATGTGATCGGAAGGTATACTTTGCACGTCGGAATTTATTGCAGATTCCTCCTGTTAGTTTTAATCAAATAAAGCGTTGGGAAAATAATCTCATGCTTTTTTTACAATGTACCACTGGACCGATTTTTGGTTCACAGATATATCTTCACGAAATTTTAGCAACAAGCATATTATCCAAAAATGATAAATTGTCAGAAAAAACGATAGAAAGAATGTTACCAATGGTATCAATATCAGCATATGGTATATATGAAGATCACGCGAATAAGTTAAGAAAAACGCAATACAAAGATGTACTAAGTAATGCTAAAATGTTTCAAAAAGAAATTAAGAAAGATTATTCTATATTGCAGAAGATGTTTATGGCCAATCAAGAGATTTGGAAAAATCATCTTAAATATGATTCTGATTATCGTCAACAAGAAGAGCGCGCATTGGTTTTTGCTACTTTGGCCAGCAGGAGTAAGGATTTTTGCTTAGTAAATGAAGCATGGAAAAATATTTTACTTTTAAAACAACCAGTTAATTATATGAATTTTGGCCAACAGACAGCGGTTATTTCTAGTCAGCAATTCGAAAAAGAATATAATAATTGTCGTTATCATTTAATTGAAAGTATCAAGAATATTATCAAGGCGATTAGCTCTGATAATAAAGATACAATTGTCTGTCAACAAAATGGAAAGATTAATTCATTTACACCTTCTATTAAAAAATCAGATTTGACTAAGTTATTGCGAGAAATATTTACTACTTACAAGGATATTTTAGATAAAGATAATCAACTAAAGTTACTCAACAGCTTTTCTGATGATAAGAAAAATTGTGTATCGGACGCAAACATTGGAGTAAACGGAAAGGATGGTTTATCCCCCAACTTATTGCAAGTTCTCACTATTTTAAATCATTGTTTTTGATAATTCTATCGATATAATCCGACTGCAATAACCGCTGAGATGGGGTCCTGGAGGTATGAGAAAAGTGAGGGAAAGATGGTTTTTGAAAAATCACAAGGACAGAAAATTTGTTTTGCTATTGTGATTGCTCTAATAAATTTAAATTATTCATACTCACAAATTAATTTTGTTGAAGTTAAAAAAAGGACGAAAGAACTAGAGAGTTTAATTGTCGTAACAAAAACATTAAAATTAAAAGATACAATAAAAGAATCTGAAATAATTTCAATGTGTAATGATAAAAACTCTCAAAGTGGGTATATTGACAATGAACTTAGTGCTTTTGAATGTAATAAATATAATCCAGAAGAATCGTATAAGTGGACAGATTTGCCAAAAAATGAATTGAGTGTTGATATATACGAGATACAATTAGATAAAGATAATCCTAGTAAATATCCTTCTTTGGTTTTATCAACATTTGATAATAGTCTTACTATATTTACGATGAATAAAAAGTCTTTCAAATTGAATATTTCCGCCAAAGACCTTGGATTTGATAAGTTTTTTTTTCAAGGAGAAAAAGGATTGTTGGGCCGAACTCATGTTGATAAGATTTTGTCTAGCATAGATAATTATAAACAAGAAAAAATAGAAATATCCAGTGTGTTTAGAAAAAAGGAAGGCGAATTTAAACCAGAAGATTGTCAAGAACTTTCAAAATTTAATAATGACAATATAGAGGAAAAAGAAGCAGGTATATCAAGGGTTGATTATCTAGATGCTGTAAAAAAGGCATTACTCTCTGTTGATGGGATACAAAAATCTTTGATAGCTGGTGATAGACACGAATTATATTGTTCCATACATTTCCATAATATCGAAAACAGATATCATAAATTTAGTGATGATTTAGTAGTAACAGGACGTAATTTCACTCCTTGTCCTTTAAGTGGCAAGATAAGTATTGATCTACAAACTATGCAAACACGATTAGAAAAATACATAGAGGAGAAAAAGCGTAAAATTAAATACTATGAGCAGGCCAAAAATTGTTCTCCTGAAATTGAAAATATGAATTGTAATCTTCCTCTTCTAGGTAGAGTCCACGATTTATTGCCATACTATAACTGCAATCAAAAAGGGGCCATAACATTAAATGTAAGAGTTAATTCGAAGGATCCTGAATATACATGGCACAAATATGGTGTAGCTTTAAATAGATTGTTTATGTATTGTGCAACAAACAGACTTTTTAAAGATCAGTGCCAGAGTCCATATCCTAATGCATTTATAATTTCCGATATTGAACAAAATCCAGCAAAAGAATTTCCTCATAATAGGAAAGGACAATCAGAATGGGGAAATATGAATAGTATGATGTCAACTTACGAAATATGTTCGATAAAAGGAAATAAAAATTGTGTTTTAAAAAACACAAGTTTAAAAACACAATCGAAATTAGATACGTCCATAGTTGTTTGTACTAACCGGTAACGGCGGTAACGGTATAACGGCATAACGGTGCCACACTCTAATGGTAGCAACAGTACATTAGCTGCTACATAGCTACCAAATGTAAAGTGGCACCTGATTCCCTGATTCTAGAACCGCCGGTGCATTTCATAGTTGGCAATCGAATACTCAATAAAATAGATTTATTCTTAATATATCTATATAAAAACATTTAAATTAATTTAAAAATACAAAATATTTTTTTATTAGGAAAAATATCTTAAGTTAAACTTAAAACTTAAAACAACGTATTACATAAAGTAATACAAAATAACAAGGAAGGAAGTCATGGTAAAATATTTTTATTTATACAATAAGAGTAAACTGAGCGTATTGAAATTTGCTATCTATCTACCAATTATAATTATTTGTTTGAACTCTTGGATAATACTGGGATCTACTGAATTTAATGAATCTAATGAATCTAATGAATCTACTAAATCAAAATTATTCCAGTCATCATCTTTATCAAATACTTCGACCATGGAATATGATCCAGAAATTGATCAGGTAAATGATGATAGTGATTTACAAGAATGTAGCACTGAAAAATTTGCTAATAAAATAAATATTGAAAATGCATTTAAAAACGTGGCCAATAGTATCTCGAATATTTTTAATAAATTAATTCCTAAAGGAAATATCAACTTTAAAAAAAGCACTGATGAAAAGCAAAAAAAAGTTTTAGTAAAAAATGTAGATGGGAACATTAAAACACTAAATGAATTTAAATCGTTTTTGTCTAAAGGAGCGTCTATTAGGGCCGTGAATCCATCTACAGGATTAAATGCTGTTCAGGATGCAGTTATTATGCAAAAAACTGCTATAATAGAATACCTTCTTACAACAAGAGATATTTCAAAAATAGATCGTGATTTTGTAAGAGATACTGCATTTAAGATTGTTATCGAAGATCCGATTAATAATACAGATATCGCAAAAATACTTGCAAAACACCCTCATGATTTTGAAAATTAGATTTATCAGGGGGTGCCATCCAACAGTCCAACAACACAACAACAGACAACAGTGCCACTTTCCGAATGGTAGCAACAGTACATTAGTTGCTATATAGCTACCAAAGGTAAAGTGGCACCTGATCCTGATCCCTGATCCTGCCGATCCTTTGAGTACATATTTATACACACTTGTGCATTAGATTATACAGTTTTTTTAATTTAAAAGATCATGTAATATCAAAATATATGTGGCGATTTATTCTAACTTCATTTATTTTTCATCTTTTTATTTTAATGTTAATTAGACATTATTCAATTATGGATAATAAGTTTCTAGATAAATATAAATCAGATAAATTTAAAAAAAATATCTCATTTGTAATCACATCTACCTCATATAAGCATAAATATGAAAATAAAAAAGAAGATAAAATAAGTTATAAAAAGAAAAAGAATAAATTAAAAAGTAAATTAAAAAATAAAGTTGAAAATAATAAAGAAATTACTAACAAATCCTCTAATAATAAAACGATTATGCTGGAAGATTTAAGATGGAGTAGAATGAAAGAAATTGGGGTTGGTGAAAATCAGAATAGTAAGGAGAATATTAAAAAATGGGTAGCAAAATTTAAAATTGGAAACTTCGGAGACAATATGAGTGGAAAACTAAGTAATTCTACGAGTATCTCTGAAACAAATACTGAAAAAGAAGATGATGGACATTTATTAAGTGTATTTAAAAATATTGGTCAATATCTAAATTATTCAGATCTTTTGTTTAAAAATGGAATTTCAGGTATAGTTAAAGTGAGAATAGTTTTTGATAAAAGTGGTATTTATCAAGAGAAATTATCTAAATTTGATTCAACAAATGGTTTTGTTAAAGTACATGTGGCCAAAGTATTAAGAGAGAGTCTAGGACAAAAAAGTATATTTCACTCTGATATCAACAAATCCTTAGAAAAAGATTTTTTTGTTATCGATGCAACTTTTTCTTTCATTATTAGTGCAAATAGAAGAAATGAAAGTTTTGATGAGATTAATAATTATTATGATGAAAAAAAAGTTTTTGATGAAATAAATAATTCGACCCTTTATTTTAAGCGAATCAAATATGGAGAAGGGCAATCATCATCAACTGCTCAAAAAGTTGCATATAGAGCTGAACGATTGTTACAAATAGTACAGAATCATTTGCTGCTCTGGAAATATCGTCCGAATTGGTTAAGAAGTGACAAAGAGTTAACAAAAGAGATATATGAATTAAACAAATTAAAAGAATTTATGGATGACCCAATATGGAACACAAACGGGCCCAATGGCAATTAATCAATCATTTGATTAATTCTATCTCTATCTTTATCCCACACCCACCCCCATTTATTAAAATATTTAATTGAAGAGATAATATGATGAGTGAGTAGAGTTAGATTTTTATATGATCCTTTTTCATAATCATGGTAAATTGAAACAGAAGGATTGAAAACTACTTTATTATTATTCTTGTTATTATTCTTGTTATTATTCTTGTTATTATTCTTGTTATGAGACAAGTGAACTCTTCTGCAAATATCCACATCTTCTAGGTACATAAAATATCTTTGATCGAATAAACCTATTTCTTGAAGTGTGCTTATTTTAAAAAACATAAAGCAGCCAGAGATGATTGGTACTTCCATGACTTTATTATATCCAGTAGGAATCATTTCGTATTTATTATTCAAGTTTGATAAGCTTTTTAATCTAAGAAATCTCCTGGCCAATAAATTAAGTGGTGTTGGTACTAGTTTACAGCAAGATTGAGTTCTACCATCAGGATATAAAATTTTGGGAGTTAAAAGTCCGATAGAGGAGTCCTCTTCCATTATAGAGTGTAGTTTATCTAAAGCTCCAGGGCCAAAAGAGATATCTGGATTTAGAATTAAATGATATTTTGATGAATTCGAAGATGAAACTTGTGCTATTGCTTTATTATGTGCACTTCCATATCCAATATTTTTTCCATCATTAAAGATATAATTTATTCGTTCGTCTAGGCCAATCTGCTCACCCAATATTTTTGTTGGAGAGTTGTCTATGATGTAAAGTTTGCTCTTTAATGAATTATCAAAAAAACTGTCGATGGTTTTTTTTAGTTTACAAAAGTCATTTTGATAGACGACGATTGATGCTGTTAAATTGTAAGTGTAAGTGTAAGTGTAAGTGTAAGTGTAAGTGTAAGTTTGGGTGTAAGTATCCATTAAAAAATTTTAATGGAATGAGAGATATTTTGTATACTAAATTCTATATTTTTGGCCAATGATAGCTTTTTAAAAAATCTGTAAAATTTTTATTGGATGGATGATTATATGCTCTAAAGAGTGTCCATTCTTCCATCATGGATCTATCATCAAAACGACATACGCCAATCTGGCCTCCGCCAAGTGGGCCATCATTTTTATCACTTACAAGTACAAGATCTCCACCCAATTGATGGCAGTAGTAAGATGCAGGGTTAGGCATGCTCATATTATTAATAGAGTGAGGTAAAGCTAGAGGTTTTGGGTTAAAGTAAAAATCAATTGCTTTTGATTTTTCTCCACCATCTGTAGCATAAAAGAGCGACCACTCTTCTATAAGTGCATCACCAATCTTGCAATAACCAGTTTCACCACTATTGTCATTTAGCGATTGATAAATCAAAACTTCTCCTTTGGCCACTTTATCGCAAAATTCAGAGGCAGGATTGGGAACTAAGCTTGAACTTACTCCGCTCCATGCCTTTGCAGATATTCCAAAGGAGAATATTGAGAATATTGATAGTAGAAGTGTAAGCATTAATGTTTGTGATAATGTTTTCGATTTTTTTTTCATAAAAAACTCCTTGTATAAATTTTAATTAATATCCCTGATGTGTATCCATGATGTGTTTTTAACTTTATATATATAGAGTAACAACTACTTTTTTATAAACTATTAACTAGTTTGTTTATAAAAAATAAACAAACAAAAATAAACAAAAAAAATAAATCAAGGTTTGAGGTTCAATTTAATATGATTAACATATTTAGCTTCGAAGATTATATTGATGTGATTCGTTCGATGATCTTACATAACAAAGGTGAGAGAGGATATCAGGCAAAATTAGCGAAGGCAGCAAGATGTAATCGCTCGTACCTCTCTCAAGTTTTAAATGGACATGTTAATTTAACTCCAGATCATGGCGCAGGTATTGCTGATTTTTGGCATTGTAGTGATGATGAGATGGAGTATTTTATTTTGTTAATTAATCTGGCCCGTGCGGCCACACCACGACTGAAGAGCACGATCAAGAGGCGCTTAATGCTATTAATTGAGCGAAATAGTAATCTACATTCAGGTTTTAAAACTTCGCAGGGGTTGAGTGACGAGGATGCTGTCGATTACTATTCGGCCTGGTATTACAGCGCTATTCATGTGATCATTGGTATTCCTGAATATCGAACTGAAAAGAGTATTGCAGAGAGATTAGGATTAAATATAGAGATAGTTAGAAGTGTTCTTAATAGATTGATGAGAATGAATGTTGTGACTAAGGAGGGACACGAGTGGAAAGTTTTAAAGTTTGATTTACATTTGCAGCGTCTTTCAGCACTCAAAGGAATAGGGCATGCGAATTGGCGCCAAAAGACTGCACTCAGATTGCAAGAGGATTGGCAGAAGGGATTTCACTATAGTGGAGTACACTCGCTTAGTGTAAGTGATGCTCAAAAGATAAAGGATATTATAATAGAAGCAATAACTCGTTCTCGAGAGATAATTGCTCCTTCAAATGAAGAGGATATCTATTGCTTTCTTTGTGATTTTTATTCGCTTTGAGTTTTTTTTAGATTTTGTAGTTTTTTTAGTTAGCAGTAATTGTGATCACAATAGTATCATTGTAGTTACCACTTACGGTATTGTTGTTAGGAATGGTTTTGATATTTATATTACTAGTTGATGTAGTTAGCTCATTTAGTACACTGATATTTTTTACTTGAGTAGGATTACTACTAGTCCCAGGTACAAAAAAACTTCCATTTGCATAGGAGAGTTGATAGCTAACTTTATATGAAGAATTTAACTGATGAACAAGCTGTCCACCATTGTATGAATAAATTTGAATATTATAGCCATCACGATTGTTAGATATTTCAGTTGCTACAGCAATAGTGCCTTCAGTTCCGTTAGGGATATCTATATTTTGAGCTAAAGGTTGAGTCTCAACACTTATTTGATTTATTAGAGGAATAACCCCCTTTAGCTCTAAAACACCATTACTGGCGGCCAATAGAGAAGGACTGATAAAAGTTAAAATAATTACATTAATTATATTAAGTATATTATTAACTTTCATAAAGGATCCTTGTGAATTGATTAATTTAGAATTAGTTAGCTTGAATAATTAGTTAGCTTGAATAGATAAAGTTATAGTATCTGTATATGTACCTGATGGAGCATTTGGAAAAGCAACTACACTTACTTTCACATCACTTGTTTCAGTAGTTAATCCTGTCAAAGCACTTTTGTTTTTAACTTCAACTGGAGTAGTTGTTGGTGCTTGAGTAGTTCCGTTATTATAAGAAACAGTGTAAGTAGTTTTCTTAGTGGCATCACTAGTATTTCTTAATTCACCACCATTAGCAGAAGACATAAAGATTTTATAACCAGTAATACTGTTAGATTGCTCATCAACACTTGCAACTTTTCTGGCACTTTCACCACCAGTAATGTTAAGTTGAGTTGCTTCAGTTACAGCATTGATAGTAATGTTACAGATCGCTGCTACAGTTCCGCTTAAGTTAAGTGTACCAGTAGAAGCAGCATAAATACTGGTAGTGATTGTAAGTGTTGTGAAGGTAAAAATTAAAAAGATAACTAGGACAATTTTCTTAACTATTAAATTTTTCATAATTTACTCCTTTTGTTCCGTTCGTTATTAAGATTTTTTCTATCGCTAGCTATGTAATATATAAAGCAAGCAGGATGCCACTTGTGCGAAAATAGTGCTTGAGTAAATATCGATGGTTACAAATAAATTAAAATGATTTTATTTATGTTAATTTCTAGGTCTGTATTAAAAATATACGTTAACGAAATAATTTTTGTTTGTTTTTCTTTCTTGATGAGTAGTTGATTATTATTGAATAAAATTAAATTAAGAAGAAATTATTTTCTTTTTAATTGTATGGTATTTGATTTTTAAATATATATTCTTTTGAATTAACTTTGTTAATATTGAGAGTAGATAGATCTTGTTGAGTGCATGTTTAATATTTATTCAAAAGATCTCTTCTTGTAATTTGCAAAACATAAACTATTTGTTAGTGTTTAATTGTGAATAAAAAAATATTAGTAATTTTGGTGTTGTTTTTTTATACCTTCTCTTTGCTATTCTCTTTGCTATTAGCAGAGGAGAGGATATGTAATAATGAAAAATTTGCTTTAACTGTTCCAGTGCTTGTAGAAGGTGAAGAGTTAGCTGTGTTGTGGATTACCCCAAATCAGCAACCAGAAAAATTTCTACTTGAAGCAAATGGGATGAGCAAAATACTAGAGGGAATAGTTGAAGATAGTATTATGCTCAGGTTAAAGCTTATAATTGAAAATGCCAAAAATAGTTGCTTAAATAGTACTAGTACTAGTACTAGTATAAACATTAAAGATCTTCAGCAATTGAATATAGATTATAAATATGATGAAAATTTATTATCCTTAGAGCTTATAATACCTGCAGAGTTAAGAAAGAAAAATATTGTTAATCTTTTGGCGGTCAATCAATCTGCCAACCAATCTTCAAATAGTGTAGATGTAAATGCAAGTAGTAGAGCAAATGATTTTACTTTTAATGGCAGCAGTTTTTATTTAAATACAAATTTAGGTAGAGTCTACAGTAATCAAAAGAGAGAAACAGAGTTTGATGAAAGTAACAGTTTTTTTTCAAACTTTCAATTTGTAGGAAATATTTATAATTTAATCCTTGAATCAAACCACGAATATTTTAGTGAACGCGAACATAGTTGGACCAGAGGAAATTCTAGGTTAATACATGATGATCGAAAACATTTAGTAAGATATATTGTAGGTGATAGTGAGTATCCTTTGATGGGATTTCAAAGTAGTAGTGCCGGAGCAGGAGTGGCGATATTCAGAGATTATGCAATCAATGCTCAAAATTTAACTAAAACAAATTCACTCGCGAACTCTTATTCGAGCGCAGTTACTTCTAATTCTGGCAACTCTCTTATTTTAAAGAGGAGTTCATTATTAGAAGTTTATTTAAATGGTTCTTTAGTAGATAAAAAAACTTTACCTGCCGGCCCCTTTGATTTAACTAATATTCCATTTAGTTCTGGTGAGAATAATTTAATTTTGAAAATCACTGATAACTTAGGAAATGTTGAACAGATAAACATTTCCCAATTGTATCATGGAGAGATTTTAGCGGCCACCACCTCGGAATTTTTAGTGAGCTATGATTATCCATCATATGTGGAGGATTATCAAAAAAAATATGATTCGAGTAAAGGTAGAGGTACATTTTTTTATCGTTATGGAATAAAAGATCAATTAAATTTAGGAGGAAATCTTCAGTTAAATAGAGATGATCAACTCTTGGGTGTTGAATGTAAATTTTTAACTCCCATTGCTCTAATTGCTAATAATCTAGCATACAGTGGAAGTAAAGGTGAGGATAAAGATAAAGGAGATGCTAACAGAGAAAAAAAATATGCGCTTGCTTTTAAAACAGAAATTAATTCTTTAGAAAAGTGGGGAAAAAGAGAAGCACTTTTTTTGTGGCGTGCCTCTCTTAGAGTACAAGATGTCTACTTTAAAGCTGTAGGAGAATCCCCTTCATCTTTACGTTTATATAGTGATCTATATCTTATAAAAAGATTTATTGAGCTTGGAAATTTAAGTGTGGGTGGGGGATTAGTTTATCAAGATAATCGTTTTCCGCAAACTGATACTTTAAGTTTTAAATTTGATCTAAGTAAAAGTTTTGCTCGAGAATTTAACTTTGGAATCAACTATACTCAAGAATTGAAAAGTGCAAATGATAAAGGTGAAAAAGGCGAGAAGCGAATATTATTTATGCTTACTTGGGTAGATTCAAAGGGACAAATGCAGGGAAGTAGCAGTTATAATACCTTTGATAAAAATTCTGCAACTCAATTTCAGCATAGATACAGCAAAGGCCATGAATCACTCTCTTCTGGTATTTTGTATAATGAAAATGAGAATCAAAAAAATTTAGGTGCAGATGTAAATTATTTAGCATCTCGTTTTGAGAGTAGAGTGGCCCATGCACTAACTAGAAATAAAAATCCAGCGTCTTCAACCTCTTCTGCATCATCAGCATCTGATGCTGATAAACACTCTGGAGAAGTGACCATGCGTTTTGCTCTTGCTTATGCGAACTCTCTCTTTGCATTCGGACGCCCAATTTCTGATTCCTTTGCTATAATAAATACCGATCCCCCATCTAAAAAATATTCTATACCAATTAATCGTTCCTATAATTTTGCTATTGCTGAGATTAATTATTTTGGGAGTGCTTTAGTACCATCAATTCGGCCCTATAGCAGAGAAAATTTATTCTTAGATAGTGCTGAGCTGCCAATGGGAGAAAATTTGGCATTTGAAAATATAACCATCCTTAATTCATACAAGAGTGGTGTAGGGATAAAAATAGCTTTAACTAAGAAGAGATCAGTTGTAGCTTACATTAAAGATAGCAGAGGAAATAATCTAACATTAAAGACAGGTAAAGTCTTTTCATTTGGAAATGGAGTAAAGGATGAAATGATGGCAGAATTTTTCTCTAATCGAGAAGGGCGAATATTTATAGATGAGATTTCAACTCAAAATTTAAAATTAAAATTAGTCATAGATGATAATAGATATGATCCATTAGAAATTGATTTACAAAAATATCTTGAAAAAACGAGTAATGAATCGGATACTGTCACAAGTACGTTTGATTTAGGAACTTTAATTTTTAATAGAAATGATTAAATAATTAAATGATTAAAAAAATATTTAAATATCTTTTTTTGTCTCTTATTTATCTTCTAATTTACTTAGAAGAAGGCCACGCTTGTAGTGGTCTTGCACTTACACTCAACTATCCAACTTATAATTTAAACGCCAACTCTGCACCAGTGCTTGATTTTAAGGTAAGTAGAAAAAATGATTCATTTGGATGTTCCTATTTTGTTGGCATAAGCAAGGGGCGTTCTAGCGACTATAATCGAAATTTATATCTTGGTAACAGCAAACTTCCTATGCAACTCTATAAAAATAATTCATCCAATTATATCATAAAAGATATTCCTGATATCAGAAGTGATAGTGATTGCATAACAGGAACATTTATAAAAAAAAATAAGATATTAGAAAATATTTTAACTTATAAAACAACACTTTCACTGCCTGCAAATATTATGTTGGCGGGAACATATACGGAAAGCTACACTGTTAATTTGTATCAAGGAACTGTGAGTAGCGGAGGTTTAATCCAAAGTAGCAAAACGCTTACATACACATATAATTATCCAACAAAGATTGATCTCTCCTTAGTTAGTAGTGGGGCCCCATTTGATTTAACATCAACTTATCAAAATTTAAATTTTGGAGTTTTGGCCAGTGGTCAAAGTATGTCTTTTGATATTGTGGTTCTCTCCAATGCTGGTTACAATTTGTATCTCTCATCAACTTATAATGGAAATTTAAAACATACAAATTATCAATCGATGGTCAATTATAGTATGCTAATAAATAATAGTACAATCAATTTGGCCGGTAGTTCATCAACTCCAGTGTTAGCGGCAAGTGGAGTTGGAGTGACTGCAAATGAGGGGCAGAGGATTCCAGTTAGAGTAGTAATGGGTGAAGTAAAAAATCAACTAGCAGGACAATATAGCGATGTTATCTTTATTACCATAGCAACTAATTTGTAACTGTAACTGTAATTATAACTGTAATATTTGGAGGTAGATTAATAACTATGAAAATAATATTTTTAAACTTGAGTCTATTTTTAACTTTAACTTTTTTTTCATTTAATCTATGGGCCTTTAAAATATCCCCAATGGTGGCCACACTCTCACCGGAGGGAGGAAAAAATTCCTCTACAACTTTTCAAGTTAGTAATGACAAAGATGAAGTAATATCAATTGAGGCAGATGTGACAACTAGATCAATTGATCTTCATGGAAAAGAGGAGCGAAAAAAAACTGAGGAGTTAAAAGCTTACCCGATGCAATTTCAATTAAAACCCAAGGAGATAAAAAATATCAGAGTGATTTGGACAGGCACTAAGGATATAAAATCTGAATTACCATTTCGTCTAATTGTACGCCAACTACCAGTCTCTTCTCAAAAAGATGATAATGGCAATGGCGGTGGTGGGCAAGCAGGACAAATTAAATTTCTCTTTGAGTATGTTTGTTCTGTCTATGTTCGTCCTCAAAATAGCAGACCAAAGTTAGTAGTAGAAAAAGTTAAAAGGGAATTAGCAAAAGAAGTTTATAAGGAAAATCTAATATCGCTTACTATAAAAAATGATGGAAATGAGCATATAATAGTTAAGAACATGGATATCTATTTAAGTAGTGAAGCTAAAGAAGTTAAAGATGCAAAAGATGCAAAAGAGTCAAATGTAGAAGTAAAGGTGCCCGATGATCAAATGGAGAAATATTCAAATGAAAATATTTTGGCCGGTGAAAGTAGAATTCTTACCATAAAAACTCCGAGCGAATTAGTCGGTTTCGAAGATAAAATTATCGCAAAAATAAAAATCAAAGACTAAATAAAAAAAATAAAACACTCAAGATTTGTTTATTTGATAGATGATATTTTTGAGTATACCATTTCACTATCATACAAGTTTTTTTATGATTGGAGGGTACTATAAATGAGAAAACTCTTATGTAGTTTAATCTTTATCGTTTCAATTTTCTTTTCTTCTACGCTTTATGCTTTGATTGATTATGCTCCTTTGGTTGGCTATGCTAAAGGATCGCATGAACAAAAGGTTGGGGATTCTACTGTTAAAGGAACCTATACTGACATGTTTGCTGGAATGGAACTTACAACTAGTATAGTAGGAATTATACTAGGAGTACGTGGCCAAATAGCTACAGGTCAATACACAAGAGATGCTTTAGCTCCAAAATCATCAATCGACACTAACCAAAGTGCAACTGAGATAAATGCTTTACTTGGTTATGCATTTTTAGGTTTACCACTTCGAATCTGGGGTGCGTACACTCTAGAGAGAAAAATGGATGTAAAAAATCTTGGAGTTTTTGGTGCTACTGGATTTAAATTTGGATTAGGATTTAATGTTGGTCCTAAATTTCGAATCAATGCTGAGTATGGATTACAGACATACAAGGTGTTTAAATCGGTTGATGTTAATGAAAGATGGGAAATGCCATACACTTACATTAACCAAACTTTTAAGGAAAAAACTAGTAGTGTGATCTCAGTGTTTATTTCATTTCCTAGCACACTTATTTAAATTTATTAATTAAAAAATTTAGGAGGGATGATAGTATGAAAATATTGCGAATGAAAATAAATATCATATGTCAAACATTGCTCTTCATTTTGTTTGCGCTTTCTACAGTTTTATTTGTTTCTTGTGGTCTTGAGAAGGGAGTGAAACCAGTAACTCCGACAAGATTTATTTATATTAATGGAGATGAGACTCGAACTAGTAGTAGAGAGGTATTACTTAATCTTCATTCATCAGATGGTCCACCAATTCAAATGTATATTACTAATACATCTGGATGTGCAAGTGGAGGCACATGGGAACCTTATAATAAAGATAGAACTTGGACACTCTCACAAACTAATGGCACGGCCAATGTTTATGTGAAATTTAAATATCAAAATGATACAACATCAGATTGCTTAAATGATTCTATTGTTTTTGGTCCATATGGATTAGGTGGTATGGCGTATGATGTACAAGTAAATAGTGATGGTAAATATGCTTACGTTGCTAAAGGATACAAAGGAGTTGAAGTTTACAATGTAGAGACTGCTGCTTCTCCAACATTAATAACTAGTATTGAGACTCCAGGACAAGCTAAATCAGTTTATGTTTCTGGAAATTATTTGTATGTTGCTGACTATGGAAATGGAATGATTATTTATGATATCACTACACCACAGACTCCAACCTATCAATCAACTTATGCTGTTACATCAGTTATAAATGTATATGTCAGTGGAAATTATGCATATCTTTCTAGTGGAAATTTAGGTGGTACTGATGACCTATGTGATGGAAGTGCTTCTGATATATTTTATATAATAGATGTAACTACAAAAAGTTTACCAACTTTAACGGGATCTCTTGCCGGTGTTGAACTATATAAAACAGTTAAGAAGGGAGATTATATTTATGGAATTGGAAGCAAATCAGTTGATGGTGTATGTGATGATATAGTTGTAATTGATGTTTCTACGCCAGCTATTCCAGCAAATGCGCTAAATTCTCCTTATAATACAGCTGCGGCCCAAACTTTTACAGATCTAGCGTTTAGAGGAGATATTCTTTTCGTAACAGCAGGAACTGCAGGGGTCATTGCAGTAGATGCAACGACGGCCACGGGTCTTGGAGTAGGGGACGCTATTGTCGATCATGGAACTCAAAATGGAATTGCAATCAGTGGAGATTATGCTTATATGGCCAGCGATAGTGCTGGTCTTAAAATTATAAATGTTTCTAGTGCCGCAGATGATATTCCTGCTGCTCTTACTGGTTCAAGTTCAGATACTGCTACGGTAGATTATTCATCTCAAAAGATTGTTGTTTATGGTAACTATGCTTACATTGCTGATGGTACGAGAGGATTTAAAGTTATTGATATTACCACTGTAGGTACTCCAACATTAAGTGGAAATATTAAAACATCATATAATGTTCATGATTCTGTTAGAAGTGGAAATTACCTCTACGTTGCTGACAATCAATATGGAATTAAAGTTTATGATGTAACAAACAGAGGAACTCCTCTCTATATAGGTTCCTATGGAGATCATGATAATTATCAATATAAGCATGTGGCAATTAGTGGTAATTATCTCTATGCTGTTAGAGGAACAACAAATATAGATGTGATTGATGTTACCACACCAGCAACCCCAACACTCTCCACTACTATTCTTGTAAGTTCAGCAGATAAGATTGTAGTCAGTGGTAGTTATCTTTTTGTTCCAAGATCTTTAGGATTAAGTATTTATAGTCTTGCTACAGAGTCTGCTCCTGCTTTGGCCGGATCATACGTAACTACTGGAACTGCTTATAGCGTTTTTGTAAGTGGAAATTATGCTTACCTTACAACAAGTTTATCTGGATTAATTATCTTAGATATCACAATACCAAGTACTCCAACTTTAGTCTCTTCTCAGGATACAATTGGAAATGCATATGAAGTTGTAGTGAAGGGTAGTTATGCATATGTGGCAGATGGAAAATATGGAATTACAGTGATAGATCTTACAACCATTAGTACACCATCTATAGTGGGACAATATCATGTGGCCCAAGGTACTGCTTACGGACCTTACGGAGTGACTTATGATTCTCCTACCGCATATGGAATTGCATTAAAAGGTAATTACCTTTATGTGGCCGATGGTAATATTGGTGTTTCTGTATTCGATATTACTACTCCAAATGTTTTAAGTTGGATTCAAACTTTTAAAACTGATTACTCTGCAAATGTAGTAAAAGTGGATGGTGACTATCTGTATGTTGCTGATGAGTATGGTGGAGTTGCGATGTTTAATACTGTAGAGGAGACTTATATATTACGATAATGATAGTGAGATTTGAGTTTACTGCAAGCACGATTCTTTCATAGCAGAATCTCTTGATAAATAAAAACGGATCAGAACTTAAAACACTCTGATCCGTTTTTTTTATCCGAAAGGATTAAAGAATTAAAGGATTAAATAATTAAATAATTAAAAATTAGAAAGTAAATGGAAAGGAAACTGAGAGCATAAACTCCTTTAAATTGAATTTGTCGCTTATAAACTCATCTTGAGATCTACCGTCGTAGGTATAGGAACCATAAGTAATTTTTCTATATTCTAAGTTAATAGAGACGTATCTAGATACTAAGTAACCAAATCCTGCGCCAAATCCTTTACCATCGCTAAACTTACTCTTCTCGCTCATATATTGATTGGTTAATTTTTCGGCATCTTTTCCGGTAACATCACTACTTAGAAAATATGTTCCCCAAAATTTAAAATTTGTACCTAGAGGTTTATAGCCAATAAAAATTCCAGTTTGCTTTTTTTCTACTTTGTCACTGGCAGAATAACTTGTTACAAGCGGGCAGGTTGTGTCCAAATTAAAACTTTGTTGTGAATAATCTACTCCAAATAAAATAGAGTTTACTTCTATTCCAAGGCGACCACCTAAAGCGAATGCTTTAAACTCATGTTCATACTGCACACTAATTCCTGACCATGTATATGTAGTGGAACCATCTCCTTTTAATGTATAACCAAGATATGGTTCAATCAAAACACTTACAGCATGGACTATTGATAGATTGATAGTAAAAAAAGCGAAGAGAACGAAGATTAAATTGCGAAACATTTTCATCAAGATTCCTCCTTGAATTTTGAAAATTAAATATTTAGATCTTAATTTTTGATATTAATAATAGATTATCATGACTAGAAAATTTTGGAATAATTTTTAAGGGGTAAGTAACTCACCTGAATGTAGTACTTCATAAACAATTCCACCTATTGGAGGATCAATAGTTTCTGAAGTGGCCATGGAGATTGCTTCAATAGAACTATCAATATGTCCGGCCATTCGACCAAGTATTTTCATGGCCACAGGTCTTGGAATATGTTCAAAGTCAGAAGAGACAATTGCAATATCAATATCACTCCAATGATTTGGATTTCCTTTGGCCCATGAACCAAATAAGAATGCTTTTTCAACGAAAAATGCTTGATCAACAAAATCAATATATGAGCGAGCTACTTTTAATATTTCATCTTTGCTTCTATCCATGTTAAAAGTTCCTCCGTTTTAGTAAGTACTTCTTGGCAAGATGAAGTGCTACAGATTTTTTCTAAATCATAGTGATCCTCAGGGTATCTTGCTGTAATATAAAATGGATTTAATCGCTCAAGAATCTCTATTTGTTCTCTGGTCATACTTGATTTTAATTCACAACAATCAGAAAGCTTTACCAAGTTATGGATGTAAGGTGGAATCTCTTTTTTGTAAAATAAATAATATGCTTTTAAACCCTTTTCCAAAGTTTGTTGGCACATAAACATAACATAGAGTAATCTACCCATTTTCAACATATCTTTGGCAGTTCCTAAATCATATTTGGCGCGATCAAACCATTTTCTGAAATTTGTCATAATTTAAAACCTCAATGTTTAAAAAAGACAGATCAATTATTTTGATTTTAGTTTTTTTTTCACTTGCTCGTCTATTCTTTATTAAATCAAAGCAAACAAATGACAGATCTGTCACTGGTCTGCTTTGGTGTCGGGACGAAAATGTCACGGTCGCTCTTGTCTAAAATTTTTATAATTGTTGCTACTTTAATTTAAATAATTGATTTTTAATAAAAATTTTTTTTAAAAAAATTACCATGCAATCGGCACACAAATTGAAAAGTAGCTTCAGTATAAATAATAAAAACATACTCCAAATTTTATTTTTTTATTTTATTTAGACTTGGAGTCAAATTCTTAAGGAGAATTTTATGAACAATTACAACTCAGATTTAGGTTTTAAGCGTAAAACAATTCGTTTTATCTTTTTTATGTTTTTTCTACTCTGTATTTCTGCGTTTTCCTTTTCTTGTGGTAAAAAAAATGATCCCACTCCTGCGGCCGCACCTTCTACCTCTGATTTAAGTGCTGAGGATAAGTTTTGTGATGATTGTGGTAATCAGATGGTATTAAATGATGACGGAAAGTGGATTATCAGTTTTAAGGGAAGAGAGATTTTATTTACAGATGTAGTATCCATGAAGAGTGAGAAGAAGGTAAATATTACTAGTGATAAAGATAAAGATAAAGATAAAGATAAAGATAAAGACAAGGATAAGGACAAAAACAAAGACAAGTATAAAAACAATTGGGTGGCCGATAGTAATTTAAACTACATAAATGTTAGTCCACTGAAAAATTTTTTGGTAACAACTTCTGGCGCTGGAGTAGTAGAAATTCGTAGTATTAAAGATGGTAAGGTATTACAGACCATCGTAACCTCTGGTGAATTTGTTACGGCAACTTTTAGTCCTGATGAAAAATTTCTTGCGACTGGAAATGATAACGGATTAATTCAAATCTGGGAAATCTCATCAACTAAAGAAATTAAAAGTATCGATAGTAAAAAAAGAATCAACTATATTGCTTACTCAACTAAGGGAGATAAATTAGTTACTTCTGATTCTGTTAGTGTAAAAATTTGGGATATTGCTATTAATGAAAAAGATATTTCAAGTAAAATGCTCTATGAAATCAGAGGTGGTGGTCGACCAGGAAATGTTCCTAAAGCTACAGCATTTAGTAATGATGGTAAAAAGATGGCGATTGCTTTTAGTGATGGACTGCTTACCATTAATGATTTTGAGATTGGGAAAGAGTTATTAAGTAATATTGATTCAACTTAAGTAGCAACTGCTATCGCTTTCAACAAAGACGATACTAAATTAGCAGTTGCTTATAAAAAACCATATGTGATGGTTAAAATTTTAGATACAGTTAAGGGAAGTGAGTTACAGCATATTGATTTAACCAATGATATTTTGGCAGATACCAAGCTTTCTAAATTGCAATATCCAAATGTATTCTCGCTGCTATTTTCTGCTAAGGGAGATGAAATTTATATGAATCTTTGTAAGAAAATTAAGAAATGGACTGTAAGTAATTAATTTCGACTTTTTTAGCATACCCAGATTTCACATCTCAAATTCTTTTTTTTAAAAATCAATCCTCGATCCTTAAATAATTTAAATTTAGAAAATGTTGTTTTTAAAGTAAGTAAATAAATAAAGCAACCGATAAGTATCTATATAAAATATACGAAGGCAAGAGTGAATGAAAAAATATTTAATTAAAAGCAATAGATTCAATTTAATATTAATGTGGTTAATGCTTGTAATCTGTTATCATTCTATTATAGCAAGTGCTACCGAGGAAACGGTAGAGAGTCAGTATGAAAAATTTGATAAGCGTGTGATAGAGGAGAGGAAAAATGAATTAGAAAAGATCAATGCTAAAATGCAAAAGGTTATTAAGTTAAATAAGCAAAAAATAGAAAGAGATAAGCAATCACTTAATCAAGGTAAATACGTTCAAAATGCTCAAAAAAAAATAAACTGTTACAACTTCAATCATACGAACGAGCAGAATGCCGAAAAAAGAGTTCCTAATGGTAAATACTATTTTGGTTCTAATAGAGATCAAGGACCTATGGGTCTATGTTGGGCACATCAAGGAGTAGATCTTATACAGGAGTTATTTTGTATTGAAGATCCACAAAATTGTGAAAAAAAATTGTCAGTGTTGGATTTTTCTCGTGATCTTGATTCTAAGGCAAATGGATTTGTTTGGAATTTTGAGAAAAATGACAATGATGAGTTAGAGGGAACTGATTCTTTTAATCAGATTCTTAAATTTTTAAATAATAAAAAAGGAATATGTTTTGAAGAAGATGCTCCTTACCTCTTTAATGATAAAGTAAGAGATTCGTATAAAGCAAAAGAATCAGTAATAAAATTACTTAGTGAAATTGAAAAAATTAAATCGAATGAATGTAGCGACAAGAATAAAGACAATCAGATTAAATTGCAGATAGAGGAGATATCAAAAATACTTTCAATTAATATTTGTTGCAATAGTGACAAAATATCTAAATACAAATGTGCTTCCTGTGAAAGCGATCTTTTAAGAAAGATGTTTATTCCAGAAGGATGTAAAAAAAATCGTCAAAAATTAAAGAAAAATTATGATCTACAAATGATTAATTCAGAAGGATGGGATGGAAAGAATCCGCAGGGGCCATTTCGAGATGAAAAAAAAATAAATGAAATGTTCGAATTTCTAACTGAGTCTTTTAAAGCTGGTGTAAGTGTAGGATTAAACCTTTGTACTGAACCTCCTAGTCAAAATGATCCAAAATGTGGTGGTCATGCTGTGATTGTAAATGGAATGAGATATAATGAGGAAAAAGGATCATGTGAAATTCATCTTCGAAATAGTTGGGGTGAGTTGTATAAAGGTAAATTTAGTGGATGGGTAGATATGAAAAATGTTTTATATCGTACTCTAGAGGTTTTTAGTGCTAGAGAAATAAAATAAGATGAAAATCCATCATCAAAGATATGATTCTCCTATCTCATGAACTAGTGCTTGATATAGTGTAAGCGTATCTTGATTTGATTTTTTTAATTTTTGACAGATGGAAACAGATAATCTTTTAAGAAATTCTACTCCGTAATTTGGATATTTTTTTAAAAAATCATTAAAGCGTGTATGATCTAACTCTGCCAGCAGGCAATCATTTTCTGCTTTAACTGTGGCACTTCGTTCATCTTTAGTAAGAAGTCCTACCTCTCCAAAAAAGATTCCCTGTTCATCTTTTAATATGGCAACAGTATATTCTTCTTTGCTCAAAGTTTTTTTGATGATTCGAACTCTTCCTCTTAATACAAAAAACATGTTTTCTCCAACATCTCCTTCAATAATAATCGAGTGGCCCTGCTTCCATTCTTTAATCTGCAAGTGGGGGATAAAGATATCAAAAAAATTTTGATCAAAATCACTAAATATTTTTACTCTTTTAAGCTGAAGAGAGATATCTTCTTTGTTTTTTGAGATGACCATATATGCCTCCTAGCTAACCCTACTTATAAAAACTGCCAGCGAATTTCGTTGAATCACATAATCATTTGGTGGATTTAAGTGTGGTTTATTGCCTTCCAGTTTTTTTATCTTGTGAAGATTATCAACTAGTTTAGACATATCCGCCATCTTTTGTGCTTCCTTGATTGCTAGTTTTTTCATATCAAAAATAGTTCCCGTATTTTCAAGAATACCAATCAGGATATCAGTAGTGTTGTTATCATAGTATTCATGTAATTTTATAAATTGAGCACCAATAAATTCTTCGGGAATTTCTTTAGTAATTAAAAATGAACCAGAGTGTGGATTTAAGAGATCTTGAATAATATGGGCCACGCCAGCTGAGGATGCAGCATTGGCCACCAAGGCACGTGAATATTCTTTGGAGAGAATTATCTCATCACAGTTTACTAACTTTAAATAATTTTCATAATTTTTATTTAATATCTCGGCACAAACGTAAGCATTGGGAGCAATTGCTTTTGCTGTAATCACCGTCATAACTGTTTTAGCATCCACTTCCGTTTCATTTCCGAGGCAGTCGGCAAGGATCATAATTTTTCTACTATCAAGAAGATTGACTGAACGTAGACTTGTTTCATTATGATAGGCACCTTGAATAAAATTGATCTTAGATAATTCTGTCTGATTTTTAAAACGATTGATCTCTTCCTCTGCAACATCAGTGATGATTACTATATCTTCTGTTTGTAGATTAGGAGTAATGGAGATTATATTTTTTATTAAGGATGCCATATCCTTTTTCCAACCACAAATGACAAAGAGTCCTTTTTGTTTTTGTAACATAGATATTCCCTTTCCCTTTAATCGCTCTAAAAGTTTTTTAGTAGTTAATGCTGATGCCAGGTTAGCAGAGAAGAGTGAAACTGATCCTACACTTAAATAGAGTGTAATGATAACTAAAATTCGCCCTTCATTGCTACTTGGATAAATGTCGCCGTATCCGAGCGTGGCAATAGTGACAATTGACCAATACATAACGGTTACGATCTTGTCCCATGAGGTGAGCATTTGTCGATCAGGATTAGCGGCCACAACCTTTGGGTATTCAAAATAAAGAAAGATTAGTCCCGTAATAACCATTAAAATGATGATTATAAAAAGATAACTAAATACACTCTCTCTTTTGAACAAATCATAAAATGTTGCTACCTCATCCAGAGTGCTCCTGATATAGAGATTGATATTTTTCAATTTGAATTTGAATTTGAATTTTAATTTAGAGTTGATTTTTTTAAGTTTTTGCACATTCATATTTTATAATTATAACTCTTTTCTAAATAAACTTAAGGAAGAAATATATGACTGATTCGATTTTTTTGATTATAATCGGCAAATGATTAAAAAAGAGTATAAAACTTCTATTTATGTAGGCATTACAATTCTTATTGTTGCATTTTTTTTAGTACAACTTATCTTCTATGCTAATAAAGTTTGCATCTATGGAGTCTTTCCAGATGAGAATGAGCATTTTGAGAGGATTTTACTATACGTAAGAGGTAATTTTCTTTTTATTACAGACAATGCTGAAACCTTAACCTATGGCCCATTAAGAACAGCGCCATTTTTCTATCACTATCTAATGGCACAACTGTTGAAGCTAAATTTATGGGGAATAGAACCGCATCTTTATTTTCGTTATATAAATATAATATTTGCACTTATTAGATTTTACTTTACCTATTTGATCGTAAAAGAAGTTGTACATGACCGTGTGATTAGATTAATTATTCTTATGGTGATTACAAATATTATGATGTTAGTCTCATTATCTGCAGCAGTCTCGTATGATAATTTGATTAATTGTTTGGCAGTGATCTCCTTTTATTATTTAATTAAAATAGTTCAAAATAAAACAGTTCAAAGTAAAACAATTCAAAGTAATAAGCGCTGGTATATTGAGATGTTTATTTTGGTCACGCTTATAGGAACTGTCACTAAGATTACTTATCTGCCTCTGATTTTAGTTCAAGTTGTAGTAGTTGTTATTATCTACAACAAAAAATTAGTTACAATATTTAAAGAGACGCTAGCAGCATGCTCAGTAAACTCATTTAAATTAAAAGAGGTGCTCTCGCTCGTTGCAATTCTTTTCTTTCTCTTCTTAAATGCGAATATCTATCTTCGAAATATTTGGCTCTATAAAACGCCAACTCCTGACTGTGCGAAAGTGCTAGGAAAGCAAACTTGTATTGATGGAGCAGGGATGTATCAGCGGGATTTTCATGTAAAAAATCAAAACAAAGATAAACCACGCTTACCTTTTTGGGGGTTCCTGACAAACTTTACAGAGAGAGTACTTGGAAGTTCTTTGGCGATTATGGGACATAAGTCGATTGAGAAGGAATTTCCGGCCATGCATAAAGAGATTGTGATTATGGTGGCCGCACTGTTGATCCTATTTTTGTTTAATTTTAAGAGATGTTTTATTGAAAATGATATTGATAATGATAGTGATAATGATAATAATGCCTTTAATCTTTTATTTTTTACTGCGCTTTTTTATCTTTTAATTTTGTTTATTCAAAATTATCAAACCTACATGGAGATTGGAATTATTCGCATAGGATTGCAGGGTCGATACCTTTTTCCAGTGATCTTAAATATAGTTATAGTTTTATGCTATGGAAGCATGATTGGTTTTACTAATTCGAGAGTAGTAAAGTATTTAAAGTGGTTAAAGTGGCCAATTTTTTTTTGGATAAGTTATGTATTTATCAGAGGTAATTTTTATTATTTTATAAGGCATACAGATGGATCATGGTTTAAATGTTGATTTGCTGATCCTTTTTTAATACTGTAAAAATATCAGTAAATTGACATTAAAATGATTTTATCAGCAAAATACAAATAAAAATAAAAATAAAATTTCTTCTATGGAAAAAGCAAAGATTTTGTCTGTTACCGGTGGCATTCCTAAATACCTAGAGGAAATGAATGCAAAAGTATCAGCAGAAAAAAATATTGCTGACTTATGCTTTTCAACATCAGGACTACTTTATAAAAGAGCGAAGCTAAAAATTCCATCACGCTATTCTACTCGTTATGTACTGATCTATGAGGGAGAATTGGCCATTTTAGAAGAGGATGAGGAGATGTAATCTATTGACTACGTTATAAAGTTTGAAGATTTATTGCAAAAATAGTTTGCAAAAAAAGGAAACAACTATGAGTGAAAATAAGAATGATAATATGAATGATAATAATAATAGGGATAAAAAAAACAAGATAAGAGTTGCAGCTATTTTATCTGGTGGAGAGAGTACTCGTTTACAACAAGTCACTCGCTTTAAGGCGCTTGCGCAAATAGCAGGAGAGAGTTTAATCAATCGATTGGTAAAGGAGCTGTTGGCGTTAGGTATTGAGAGAATAGTGGTGGCACTTAATTTTAATATGCAGAGTTTAGATTTTGAAAATGATGAAAGACTTGCTGTCTTTAAACTTCCTCAGGTAAGTCGTATTTTTGTCTCTACGCCTAGTTCAATGCATACGCTCTATCAGATTTATAAATATTTGTACGCTAATTATTCATCTGCTTCATCTGCTTCACCTCAAGATTTTTCTCATCTCTTTGTATCGATGGTTGATACAATTGTAAGAAGTGATGAGTTAAAAGGTTTTTATAGGAGTGCTTGTGAGCTTCTAACGCCTGAGCAATCTATGATACTAACAACGAAGTATATTGATGATGAGAAACCACTTACTGTTGATGTTGATGGCCAGTTTGTTAGTGCTTTTGCAATACCAGTAGAATCTGCCACCCTTGTTACTTCAGGTTTATATTGTTTTTCTTCTTCAGTAGTGTACCCACTTCTTGAAACTTCAATTAATAGTGGACAAGAAAAGTTGAGAAATTTTCTGGCCCAAATAATAAAAAGTAATTATGCTATCAAGAATTATACAATAGATAAGACGATAGATGTCGATAGACCAGAGGATTTGGTCTTAGCACAAAGGTTTATTGAGTGAGAGGGATTAGTGAGAGTCTTTAAGATATTAGGAATTTATAGAGAGAAAATTTACTCTAATCGTGCGGTGGATGCAGATAGGGCGATACTTAATTCATGCCTTAATTCTTGTCTGCGCATTTTTAGAGAAGAGCTGAAGTTGGATGTGGAGATTCATAGTATAGAGGGTGAATCAGTTGCAGGAGCTGAAAATATCTTTCAAAATGATTTAATACTATCTATGGCCCAATCCAGTGATGTGCTTTCATTACTTGAAAAAGCAGAAGAGATGGGTGTTACTGTTATAAACTCTGTTAGATCAATTAAAAATTGTTATCGTTTAAATCTTTCAAAACTTTTAAGCAATCATAATCTTTTTTATCCTGAATACTCATTAATAGATACCTCTGTTAAAATAAAAAAATTACCATTTTCTTCCTGGCTTAAGAGAGTTGATTTTCATGCTCTTTGTGATGAGGATGTTGTGTTAGTTAGAAGTGTCGAAGAGGTAAATCTTCGACTACAAAATTTTAGTGAGCGCAAAGTAAGAAGTGTGATTCTACAAAAGCATGTGGAAGGTGAAGTAATAAAGTTTTATGGTGTTGGAGATAGGTTTTTTAGTTATCGTTTTATGGATAGAGCAGATATGGATAGAGCAGATAAAGTAGATAAACCATTATCTGAGCGAGTTTTGCAATTAATTAAGCAAACTGCATTTAGGGCCGCCAAAGTTTTAGGATTACAAATTTATGGTGGAGATGTTGTCTTAGATGAGAGAGAAAATATTCATTTGATAGATATAAATGATTGGCCCTCTTTTAGAAGTTGTGTAGCGGAAGCGAGTGTTGTGATGGCGCAGATGATATCCGCAAAAGTAAATGTAAATTCAAATTCAAATTCAAATTCAAATTTAAACCCTCTCAAAGAGTTAAATAAGGAGTTAAATAAAGATGTTACCAATTCGTTCCTTTGTGGAGGAGTTTAACCTTAGTATCAAGAGTAGAGATACTGAGGAAAAATTAGATCTCTACTTTTATCGTCCATTTGGTTTTGTAATCGCTAAAATTGCAAATTTTTTCAATATGACTCCAACCATGTTGTCACTTTTTGGGCTTATTAGTGGAGTTGTTGGCGGTTTTTTATATTTTGATTTTGATCCAAATAATAGAATGAATTTAATTTTTGGATCATTACTCTTTATTCTCGCTGGAGTCTTTGATAGCTCTGATGGACAGTTAGCAAGAATAAGTGGAAAGTCAACACCACTGGGATTAGTTCTTGATGGTATTTGTGATAATATAGTTTTTATTAGCATCTACCTTTGTGCTATTCATCCGCATGTGAATGGATCTGTAAATAGCTATGGTAATAAGATTTATCTGCTGGCGGTTCTGGCCGGTGTCTCCCACTCCTTTCAGTCTGCGATTCTTGATTTCTATCATCGAGAGTATTTATTTTTTGGTTATGGTAAGTGTAGTGATGATACTTACTGGAATCCAAGTGTGGCAGAAGCAAAAAGAAATATTTTAAGTGCTAGGAGTTTAAAAGAGAAACTCTTTCATCGCTTACGCTTTAGTTGGATTTGGCAACAAAATTTTTTAAGTGGTAGAACTACAGTTGAGCGAGAGAAGTTGCGTGAAATTATCTTACAGGGAGGAGAGAAGAGCGAGAGATTACAGAGGAACTATCGAAAATATAATAAACCAATGCTGCCATATTGGCGTTTGTTAGGGCCTAATTTTCATACGATCTCGATAATTCTTTTTGTTTTATATGGTCGCTTTGATCTTTATTTATTGTGGGTGGATTTAATACTTCTTAATTTGGTAATTCTTATTCTTCGTCCGATTCAACGTAGAGTTGATCAAAAATTATTATTTAAATTATTATTTAATATCTAATATCTAATATCGAATATCGAATGTCTAAAAAAGTTCTTTGGAAGAGTATTTTTTTTATTATTGGGTTGGTCGGTCTTATCTACATAATAAGTGATTATGGTGTGGCCACACTCTATGCTGATATGTTGAGAATAGGTTTTTTAAATCTATTTTTGTTATCGCTTACATTTATTCCTACATTAGTTTGCTATGCTTGTGCTTGGATGTTGGTAACCGAAAATTCGGCCGAGACTTCGAGGATACCAATTATATTTTTTATTAAGTCTATGACAATTAGTATTTCATTAAACAACCTAACTCCATTTTTAAAAGTTGGAGGAGAACCAATAAAGGCGATATTGCTATCATCGCATATTCCTGCCGCTCTCGCAATTAGGTCCACTATCCTCTACAACATTATCCACGTCATTGCTACAATCCTCTCCTTTATCTTAATTTGCCTCTTAATACCTCTATGCTTTGATAATATTTCATCTTACTACACTTCAATCTTATTGATTGCAGCGATTGTTAGTATTCTATTTGTACTTCCATTTTTCTTTTTTCCTCTGAAAAAAGTTAAAAGATATGCAATTTTTCTGCTTTCTAGATTTGCCTCCAATGGTGCTTCCAATGGTGCTTCCAAGAATAGTTATCATAGTTCTCTAAGAAAAGTAGTTTTAAAAACTATTTTCTCTATTTCTCAATTAATCTATTTTTCAAAGAGAAATGGAAAAAAAATCTATCTGGCGATTTTTTTAGAGGTGTTTGCGCGTTTTTTAGAGGGAATTACCTTTTATTTTGCCTTTAAACTGTTAGGCAATCACTTAAGCATTTTTACTGCAGCTATTTTAGATGTTGGTCGTACTTTAATCGATACTATTTTTTTCTTTATTCCATATCAGATTGGTGGCCGGGAGAGTGGGGTAATGTTTCTAATGAACAATATTTTGAACATCAATTCTCACGGGTATTTGTTTGCAGTTTTATCCTATCGTTTAGTTGAAATATTTTGGATGGTGCTTGGTCAGCTTGTGTTTCTTGAAGATGAAAGAGCTAGAAGAATTAAAGCAAAAAAAATTAAAGCAAAAAAAGTCGGCCGGCACTTTTGATGATTGATAAATATCATAATATTTTGTATTATTATTTATAGATATGTAAATAATAAGGGGGAGGAAAAGATGAATTATATTAAATTTAATTGGTTATTTTTTTTAAGCCTATCGTTTTTGTTAGTATTGATATTGATGATTAAAGTTGATAGTAAAAGTTTAGTTCAAGCGCAAACTAAAATAACGAATACGGAAAAAAATGATCTAACAGTTCTAAAGTTTGATCCCAATGAAAAATGTGATACTGAAGAAAATAGAATTGAAACAGCAAAAAAAGCAGGACAACTAGCTTGCAAGTGGATTGAAGAA
The DNA here is from genome assembly GCA_015232355.1 of Oligoflexia bacterium. Taxonomy (GTDB): domain Bacteria; phylum Bdellovibrionota; class Bacteriovoracia; order Bacteriovoracales; family Bacteriovoracaceae; genus JADFZW01. The sequence goes on along the minus strand of JADFZW010000008.1, from coordinate 58,361 downwards.
ATAGGAGCTGGAAGCAAAGATGATCCTAATTCAGCATTTGCAATGATTTCAAAGCGTCGCTTTTGTGGTGAAGACTACGTTGCAGTTTTACGATATTTTGAAGGAATGACTGCAAAATCTCACATAGGAGAATTTATTGTTCTCCTACATCCGGTCAAGCCAGGACTGGAAAAATTAAAAAATCCACATACAGATATGGGAAATGGTTATTTAGTTGGTGAACAACATAATGCTGTAGGGGATTTACATCCTGCTGGTTGTTGGATACCTTACCTTTGGACTAAACCAGGTACAGAGATAAAGCGTGAAAAGATTACTTTTGTTCTTCGTTGTAAGGATAAACTAACTGGAATGTACATGCTTCCATCTTCAGGGATATATGCCTCTCACACTCACTTGAAAAAATTAAATCCACCAGAATGCAAAGGTGCTGAAGATAAAAATCCATATAAAAATAAAAACTAAGAACTCTTCTTGTGGCCAAAGATAAAAATACTCAAAGAGGAAATGAAATTATGAATGGATGAGTTCATGTTTTGCACGTTAGCAGAGTCATTATTTAATTCTAGAGCGGAGTTTGTATTTTTTTGTGCTAGATTTTTTATCTCTTTTATTTGAGTGATTAAATAATTTGTACTGTCAGAAACTTTTTTTGAATTACTTAGTACTAAATTAGTGCTGTTTTGAATTTCTTGAATGGTATTTGAAATTTTATCGAATAGTTTTAAAGCATTACTTGCAACTAATTGGCCCTTTTTAAATGAGATCATTGCTTGAGTAAGAACTTCCGTAATCTCATTTACATTTGCTTGATTGGTACTATCGATCTCATTAGCTGCCTGTCCACTTATTGTTGCTAACTTTACCAGTTCTCCCGCCACTACCGCAAAACCACTTCCATATTGACCAGCATTTGCAGCTTCAATGCTAGCGTTGAAAGATAATATTTTTGTTTCAAAAACAATGTTATTTATTATCTCTGTCTTCTTTAAAATTTCTGAAGTATTCATTTTGGAGATATTTTGTAATTTCTCCCCTACTTTCATAATATCATCCATAGTGGCCGAAACCTCATTCATGATGGTCTTTCCATCTTGAGACATATCATTAATTGATTTGGCAATATCTAATGAATTGTTAGCGTATTGAGAAGTATCATTGGATGTTTTCAACACGCTATTGGTTGAGCTAAACCAATCATTAACAGCGCTAAGTTGAGCAAATGCCCCTTTCTTAATATTTTCTCCAGTTAGTTGTAAATTTTTGGCGGTCTTTCTTGCAACAATTAACATTTCATCGAGAATTTTAATTTGTTTATCAATAGGGAACAAAGACTTTTTTACAGTAAGATATATAGTTGCACTTAATAATATTTGAAGGATAATTACTATGGCCATAATCATGATTGTTTGTATGTACATCTGTTTATCCATTCTATCAGTAGACATACCTATCATCACATTTCCAATAATTTTTCCTTCAAATAAAATATCTTTTTTTGTATAAAAAATTGAATTAAATGTTGTTGATTGATTTTGATTTATGTTTTTTTCACTCTTATCATTAGCTGCTAAGATCTTTCCACTATCATCGCTAAACTTAATTGATGTTAGATCCTCATCGGTAAAAACCATTTCGGCAATATTTTTTAAAGATTGTAATTCAAAATTCCAGATAGGAGCTATGGCCGTTTGTGAGAGTAATTTAATAAGAGTGTTGGTTTTACTGTTAAGATTATTTTGGATTTCTTTACGATTGCTTTTAATAAGCACTGTCATTAAAGCACACATAATAAGCAAAGAGAGAATACTAGTGTAAATAAATATTTTGTGTAATATGCTACTTTTATCGTTATTTCGTCTGCTGCTATTACTGCTGTTACTGCTGTTACTGATATTACTTTTAGCAGAAGAATATATTGAACTATTTATATTGGTCATATGCTAAACTCCAAAATATACAATTTACATACTATAATTATAGTCGGGAATAACTTAATATAAAATAATCAGCAAGATATACCATTTATTCCTTTCATTAATCATTTTTTGATTATGCTTTTGTGACAAGATTCCCTATTTTTGCTTTTTATTTTCATTTAATAATGAGAATATAATATGAGATTTATAATATATTTTGTTTTGCTAATGGAACAATTTTAATCAATATTGGTTAACAATGTGAGGGATAAGATGACAAAAAAATTAAAGTGTTTTTTAGTTTTCATGCTTTGGTTACTAAATTTAAATTTAATTTTCAATTTAAACATGCTTTGGGCCCAGGAGTATAAAGCATCTTTAGCACAAATGCCATTACATGCAGAAAGTAAAGATAAGGGAATACTTGTTGATTGAATTAAAGCGATCATCAAGGAATCTGGAAAACAAATTGAATACCAAGTAGTTCCTTTCGCTCGTTCCATGAATGATATTACAAGTAAGAAAGTAAATTTTCATATACCATTAATAAAACTTGAATCTCCACCAGCAGATCTTCCCTATGATTATTCGACAGAAACAATTTTTAGAGTGAATTTTGAATAAACCAGTGCCAGCACACTTTTTGAGTTACAGCGCGACTCATTTTGTGTGCTGGCACCTAATCAGTTGAAACTCTGAATTCCGTCTTCATAGTAGTTGACTGGAAATTTTTCGATTAAAGGCATTTCTTTATTTTTATATTCATTATCAAATACGGCCAACTTATTTGCGTGGTCATGTATATTAGCAGTAAGAGATTCTAACCTACGAAACTCCTCATCAGGATCAATAATCTTCATATTGTTTCCAGAAAAGAGTTCATCATAATCTAAATCCCATACCTTCTTAAAATTATTTTTATCAGCGCTTTGAATTTTATTGTATGTCGCCGCATGGGTTACCTTTAATATTGATCTATCTATATGTTGGTCTATAAATTTCACCAAACATACGGCGCGCTCAAAAGAGCGAAGGTCAAGATAAAGATCATTTTTATTTTCAATATTACCTTCGGCCAAAATAACAGGGAAAAGGTCCTTAGGAACAGCATCGTATTTAACGGTTAATCCAATATTCTTGGCCTCTTCATTGTAATTAATAAAAAAACTACGATTTTCTGTATTCCAATTAATACAACTAAGCTCCTTTAACCTTAGCAATAATTCATCGAGATTATAAATATGATAATAAAGGCGAACGGCCATATATAACTCATTAGTGGTTGTCATAATAATTGTGTTCTGATCTTCATTTTGTTTTTCGATATTTTTATGGAAAACACCAATTTTTTTTTTCATAATCCTTGGGTTCCCTTTGTAAACAACATTTTTTATATTTTAATCCACTACCACAGAAACACAGCTCATTACGTCCTATTTTAAAATCGTTCATAGTGTAACCTTTGTTGTTCTTTTAGTTTTTATAAATGGAATACTTTATCTATAATTTGCAAACCAAATTTTATAGTCATTTGTAAGTTGATAATTTACAAATCATAATCATATTTATCGACTATTTTCTAGATTTTTGTTTGATATAATCAGAAAAGAAAGAAATAAAAAAAATTCATCGAGGTGGCCATCCCTGTTATGACTAAAACACTCATGAAACTATGCTCCTTGGTAACATTTCAATATGAGGTATCAAGTGAAATATGCAGGTTTTTCTATGTTATGAAATTCAGCATTTTCAAGTTGTGATATTGGTTCATTTACAAATTCATAGAGTTCATTCATAAATAAATAATGTTCAATTTCTAATACTGCTAATTTTTCTAATAAGTTTCTGAGTTCAAAATCAGTTGTTTCTTTAGCACTTGATAAATAAAAATCATGTGTCTCTTTTTCAAAATCGCGAACTGTTTTGTAAAACTCTATTTGGATAAGTGAGATATCTTGATCTTGTATATTTGAATTTAGAAATTCCTTTATTTTCTCCATTATATTTTTGGTATCAGGCATGCTTTCTAAATTGATGGTTAAATCTTTTTTAACGAGATTATTTCCAGAAGTGATTCTATCAATTTGTTTTACATGCTCCCATTCCATATCGCTCATCATATGAAAAATATTCTTAAGACCTAAGTTTTTTGTTTCCTTGGCCAATTGACGATAAAAACTCTCCATTTTAAGTTCTTTTTCTAGAGCAATTTGACAAATATTCATAATTGAACCCCCACTTTGTTTAAGCATTTGCTTTAGCACTTGCTTAGTTGGTTAATTAGTTTGTTCACATAATTTATATTAGGAATTGTTTTTGATTTATACAAATCATCTTTATAGATGCATAAATAGGAAAATATTATAACTTGTACTTAAGGGCCGCTATACCTTTACATTGAAATTCTAATGATTTAAACTAATTTGTTCCTAAAATGGAGGTTTTAAATATGAATTTAGTAAGTTTAATTTCACTCGTAATATCAAATTTAATAATATCAAATCTAGTATCAGTATCAGATGTTCATGCTGCCAATATTGTAAAATTTAATCCTGAAGGCGTAACAAATTATATTTCAGAAGCACAGGTTACTTTTTCAGAAGAGATGATTCCCTTTGGCACTCAAAATTTTCAGCAACAACCTTTTAGTGTTAATTGTATTGATGGAAATAATAAGGCGATCACAAGTTATACTAATAGATGGATTGATCAAAAAACTTGGGTTCTAGATTTCAAAGAGGAGTTAATTGGTGGTAGCAAATGCAGTTTTGAGGTAAATCAAAATTTTAAAGATCTGAAGGGTGGTGTGATTGTTGGTAAGAAAAGTTATAGCTTTAATAATGGAGGAGCTAAAATAGAGGTGTTGCCTTACAATCAAATTGATGAAGATCAATTTTTTGTTTTAATGAGTGATACGAAAATTGATTTTAAATACTTATTAAAAAAATCATTTATTGCTATCGATGGAATCATAGGGAAAATACCTTTGGTGGAGGTGAAGAGTGGTGAGAGAAATCTTCTTCTTAAGGAGTTAAGAAAAAATAACTATACTTTAAAGAGAATTAAAAAAGAGGATTTGAATAAAAGAGTATTAGTTTTTAAAACCAATAGAATATTTCCTGCGGATACAGATGTGAAATTAATTATTGCTAAGGGAATAGTTACGGCCAGTGGTATTTCTTCGCTCGAAAATCAAGAGATAAATTTTCATGTGAGAGCTAACTTTAAAGTAGAGATGAGTTGTAGTAGAGAACGAGAAAATGCTGATTGCAATCCAATTTTGCCAATAACTCTGAGATTTAATTCTCCTATTAGTAAAAATTTTGCAGAAAAAATTACTTTAAAGATTCTTGGAGAAAATTCCCAAATTATTAAAGCTGATGAGATTAAAGCATTAAAGAAGCTAAAGTCAGAGGAGCAATATGAACATCTAACCTTTACTGGGCCATATAATGAATTGAGCGAGATGGAAATTGAAGTACCAAATGATTTGAAAGACATTGATGGACGAAAACTAACTAATAGCAAATCATTTCCTTTGAAATTTAAAACTAATAGATATTCTCCCTTAGTAAAATTCGCTGCACCTTTTGGCATAATCGAAGCGGGTCCGACTATGGCCTTGGCCACGGCCACGGACTTTATACCGCTTCTTCCGGTTACAGTTAGAAGTGTAGAAAAAGAGTTAAGGTCGCAAAAAATATTTTACTCCTCTGGGAATGGAGAGATAATTAAGATATCAAATGCGAGTAATGTGAGTAATGTAAATGAATCAGATAAAATTGCAAAAAAAATTATTTTTTGGTTAAAAGCAAATTTTTATCGTGAACATAATCCTATAGCTTATTTGCCAAGAGAGGAAAGAGAAGCAGAAAGAGAAGCAGAAAGAGAAGATAGGCGAGCAATTTCATTTTTTACTAATTTAGAGAAAAAAACAGAGATACAAAAATTTACATTGCCTCAAGAGAATAAAAGTAATTTTGAAGTGCTGGGAATTCCACTTAAAGGGCCTGGGTTTTATGTGGTAGAGCTTGCTAGTAAAATACTAGGAAATGCTTTGATAGATGATAATAGAGATATGTATGTCTCAACTGCCGCTTTGGTGACTAATTTATCAGTACACTTGAAAAAATCAATGAAAAATAATTCATCAGTTGTTTGGGTTACTACTTTAGATAGTGGGGTCCCAGTCGCTGGCGCGAAAGTATCAATTAGAGATTGCAAAGGTGATTTGTTGTGGTCGGGAGTGACTGCAAGTGATGGTATAGCGAAAATAGAAAAATATCCTGATAGTGCAGTCACTGATAGTGCAGTCACTGATAGTGCAGGCGCTGGTAGTGCAAGCACTGAATGTAACTTTGATTGGAAAAATCAATTTGCAGATAATATTCCAATATCTAGTAAAGAAAATTATGGTGCATATGAGAGAGGAGAATTTGTCTTTGCTGAATACAAAGGAGATATTTCATTTGTACACACATCCTGGGACAAGGGAATTGAGAGTTGGCGTTTTAATTTAAATAATGATGCTTTTTTTTACCGAACGGATGATCCAAAAATATTTCATACGATGGTTGATCGCACGCTTTTGAGGAAAGGAGAGACAGTTTCAATGAAGCACTTTGCTCGTAAAATTACGATTAGTAATGGACTTAAATTTATAGATGATAAGGATTTACCGAGCGAAATTATTATAGAACATTCGGCCAGTAGTAAAAAATATCCACTTAATGTTAGTTGGAATAAGGAGAAGGGGGTGGCACTCTCTAATTGGAAAATTCCCGCTAATGCATCTTTAGGTCACTATAATATTTTAATTAATGAAAAAAATAGTGGGAGTTTTTCAGTAGAGGATTTTACTCCTCCATTAACTAATGCTTCAGTGACATCAGCACTTTCTGTTACTAATAATGATAAGTTTATTCGTTTAAGTGAATTTCCTCTTAGTATCTATATTCAATATTTAAGCGGAGGTGGAATAAGTAATTTGCCTGGAAAAGTTCGCTATTTTATGGAAGATACTTATGTTAATTTTCCTCAGTATAGTGAAGATGACATTGTCTGGGCCAATGGAGGAATTGATCTTAATGCCGATGATGATAATCAAAGTAACAATAACAATAAGAAACTATTTAAGAGCATAGATTTTAAGTTGGATGCTAAGGGAAATAGTGAAATTAAATTAAGTGATTTAAAAATTAAAGATATACCTCAGAATTTAATTACAGAAGTAGAATATAGCGATCCTAATGGCGAGATTCAAAGTATCTCTTCATCTTTTAAAATTCACTCTGCTAGTCGATTGATTGGTATAAAGAGTATGGGTTGGAGTACGAAGAGTAAAAATCTTTCGATTAAAGGAAAGGTGGTTGATCTGGCCGGCAATCCAATTAACAATGCTAAAGTAAAACTCTCACTCTATAAGGAGAATTTTTACAGTCATCGCAAACGTTTGATTGGAGGTTTTTATGGTTATAAAAATTATCGTGAGTATCAAAATTTAAATGTTAGTAATGAAATAGTAACCGATGAAAAGGGAAATTATAGTTGTGAGATGCAACCACCAGAAGAGGGAACTATTATCATTGTAGCAGAGAGCAGAGATGAAAATAATAATCTAACTATTGCTAATGTAACTGCCTATGTTGCCAATGATAAAAATCAGTGGTTTGAAGGAAGTGATAGTGACCGCATAGATTTAATTGCAGAAAAAAAGGAGTATTTCCCAGGGGATGTTGTAAAATTACAATTGCAAATGCCTTTTGAGAGTGCCCAGGTGTTAGTTACAGTTGAACATCAGGGTGTGATTGATTCTTTTGTTAAACATATCGAAAGAAGTAATCCTATAATTGAGCTAGCAATAAAAAATAATTATATTCCCAATGTCTTTGTTTCCGCACTAGCGGTCAGAGGGAGAGTGCAGACTAAAGACAATAGCGACAATAGCAACGATAGCGAGAAATTAAAGACTACCTTTACAGTTGATTTGGCCAAACCTGCTTACAAATTAGGGATAACCCAAATTAAGGTTTCAAATAAAGAAAAAGAGTTAAAACTTAAAATCACGGCCGATAAAAATATCTATCAAGTAAGAGAAAAAGGAAAGTTGAAAGTTAAAGTTAGTGATTACCAAGGGAAGTTGTTAACAGCAGACACTTTAAAAAATACAGAAGTGGCGATAGCAATAGTTGATCAGGGATTGTTAGAGTTGCAAGATAATAATTCTTGGAATCTTTTATCCCAGATGTATCCACTGCGACCCTACAATATGGAGACCTTTACTGCGCAAACACAGGTGGTAGGCAAGAGACATTTTGGACAGAAGGCCCATGCTGTTGGTGGAGGTGGTGGAAGATCGGGATCGGCCAGAGAATTATTTGATACACTTTTATATTATAATCCAAGTATAAAATTAAATGATCAAAGTGAAGCAGAAATTGATTTTAAGATAAATGATTCGATAACTGAATTTAGAGTCTTTGCTCTGGCCTACTCAGGAGCTGATTATTTTGGAAATAATCAAGAGCTAACATTTAAGAGCACGCAACCACTACTCTTATTTGCAGGAATTGCTCCGGTAGCACATGTGGGAGATAATTTTTCTATAAATTATACCTTTAAAAATAATACAGATAAGATTATGAAACTTACCACTATGGTGGCCGCTGCTCTTGTGTTAGAGCAAAAGAATTTTAATTTTGAGTTAGCTCCTCAAGAGATAAAAAAGATAGAAGTGCCAGTAAAGATTCCTCTTAAATTTTCTACACCATCAAAACTTAGTTATTTATTAGAAGTAAGAGATAGTGAGAGTAAAGTTTTAGTTGATAGTATAAAAAAGAGTCAAAATATTTTACCAGTGATTTCGACAACGATTCATCAATCATTACTTGAGCGATTAGATAAGAGTAAGAATTTTTCACTATCACTAACTGTCGAACAAAATCAGTTGGCCAAAAAAGATGAGGGCGGAATAGAGATAATTTTAAAGGATCGCTTAGTGGATGGATTGCAAGGAGTGCGCGCTTATATGGAAAATTATCCCTGGTCATGTTTTGAGCAGCGATTATCTAAGGCCATTGTGGCCATTGTTTTAGATAATACAAATTTAGAGCAAATAATGAGTGAGCTTAATGATTATCTTGATAGTGATGGATTAATTAAATATTATCCTTCCTGTGAACGCTGTGGAAGTGGAAGTATTTTTCTAACTAGCTACTTTGTAAATATTATCTCTATGCTAGGAAAAGAGATACCACTAGATATAAAAAACAAAATCATTTCAGGACTAACTAATTTATTACAAGGAAGAGTAGCACTCCCAAATTACTATTCGCCAGAGATGATTAATTTTGCCAAGGTCGAAGCACTTGAAGCGCTATCGGCGCTTTCAGCGCTATCGGCGCTTAGTTTAGGTTCGATCAATCTTTCTAAGATAAATAATTGGCCAATCTCTGTTGTAATTTCTTGGTACAGCTTTTTATTAAATAATAACAATAAAGATGTGAGTAATAGGGCGGTCTATCTTCAGCAAGCAGAAAAGATTCTTCGTTCACGACTTATTTATCTAGGAACGAGCATTGTATTTAATAAAGTTCCCTATGATAATACCTGGTATATGATGGACTCAACAGATGTAAATGCTATTCGCTTTTTATCAACGGTATTGGCGCTTCCAGAGTGGAGAGCAGATATTCCAAAATTACTAAAAGGTGTGTTGGCGAGAATGAAAAATGGACATTGGGATTTAACCAATGCAAATGCCTGGGGAGTTGTAACCTTGAAGAAATTTTCAGAACTATTTGAATCAGAGAGTGTAAGTGGTGAAACATGGAGTTCGCTTGCAAATAAATCTCATATCAGCAAATGGTCCGGAAATTCCCATACAAATTCTCAAACAAATTCTCATCTTTTTCAATGGTCAGAAATAACAACAACGACAACGACAAAAGCAAAATCACCAGTATTGATTGCAACTCATAAGGGTAGTGGAGCGCCTTGGATTAATATTAATTCTTGGCAAGCGATTCCACTTAAATCTCAACTTAGCGCTGGTTTTTATATGACAAAAAAGATGATTCCGATTCAACAAAAAAGTAAAGGCAAGTGGAGTGAAGGAGATATAATTAAAGTACAGCTAGAAATTCAAGCACAAAGTGATATGGGAATGGTAGCAGTCAGTGATCCCATAGCGGCCGGGGCCACACATATTAATCCAAATCTTAATAGAGCAAGTAGTATAATTTCTTTATCTGCAGGGGCAAATAATTACCAACGACCAATCTATGAGGAGAGATTATTTGATAGTTACCGTGCTTACTATCAAAGTGTTTCTAAGGGAAAATTTGTTATTGATTATTTAATACGCCTAAATAATGCTGGAGAATTTATGCTTCCTGAATCTAGCGTAGAAGCGATGTATACTCCAGAGATGTACGCAAAGATGCCAAATAATAAAATGGTTATTGTAAAATCCTCTTTTTAAATCTTTCTAAATAAAATACTTTCTAAATAAAAGGATAAAGATTCCGATATGGTTATAAGAAAGTAAGTAAAACTTATAACCAAGGTAAAATAATTATGTTTAATAAAAAAAAATTATTTATTTACTTGTTATCCGCTTTATTATTTTTAACTCCAACAGCTTTTGCTTCCAAAGAAAAAGAAAAAGAAGTTCGTAGTGAAACGGGCATAATCTCAAGTTGTGAAAAAAAGGTGGTTGTAGAATCTGAAACAAAAGAAATTGATCAGCTTGGAGAAGAGTGGAAAAAAATTGATAAAGAGATTAAACCTTGTGAAAAGTCAAAGATCAAAGAGGAATCTTTTGTCATGCCCAATATTGAGGAGATAAAAAAACGCCAAAAGAAAAATTATCTTTTCAAAACCAAGATTAGGTTTGGAACTATTTCTGAACAATCTAAAATTTATAAGTATGTGGAGGATGTTTATAAAGAGATTTTAAATGATTTAAAATCAAAAAAAATTGATATTGAAAATTATGATTTGATCCTTACTGACAATGAGAGTATCAATGCTTTTATTGACAGAGAAAATAAAATAATTAATATCAATTGGGGGCTCTTAGATTTACTAAGAAAAAAAGGAAGATTAAATAAAAGTGCTTTGAAATTTATTCTTGGTCATGAAGTTGGGCATATTGTTTTCAATATGAATCAAAAAAAGAATAAGAAAGTGCAAGAAAGCAATTTGAATTTATATGAAGAGTACTTTGCGGATCAATATGGTTTACGTTTACTAGATCAACCTAATTCGATGTCAAAAAAAGAAAAAGATAATCCAATTGAAGGCATGAATATTTTAAAATTATTTGAAGAGATTGAAAGGTCGGATAAAGATGTAGGAAATGATGATGAATTAGAAAAATTAGTTACTATGGTTACTGCCAGTCATCCATTAACTCATAGGAGAAAAATCAAAGCATATCATGAAATTAATAGTAATTACTGGGAGAATTTATTTTTAGATGATTTAAAAAATAAAAATGCTCCGGATCTGGAAACACTAGGTTTTGAGAGGAGTCAACGCTTTAATTTTGAAAAAGAATTATTTGAAAATATAAGTATTGATAGTTTAAAGCAAAAGATTGATAAAGCAGAAAATTTACAACAAATAAATCAGATTACTGAATTATTAAAGATATCTACTTTTATGAATGATCAGCTCGAAAAATGTGAAGATAATTTAAGTTCAGACAATATAGACATAAGTGCAATTGTTGGCGAGGTATTGGAGGAAACAGATTATTATCTACAAGTATACGAGAAGAACTCAAAGAAAAAGCAAATGCCTCTTGTTAATTTGGGAGAGAAATTTCTTGTCGATAGTAAAGTATCACAAAAAGATGTAAACCAGAAGTGTGCTAAATCTCTTCAGAAAAAGATTGATTTGCTTTTTGCTGGTGATGAAAAAAAACATCAGCTGACCAAAAAATATTTTAAAGCGAACAAAGAAATTTTACTTTATAAGATTGTTGCAAAATCACTATTGTATAAAAAAGCAAAAAAAGAAGAGAATAGATTATCTTGGAGAAAAGAGAAAAAAGAAAATAAAAAGCAAGAAGGATTTAGAGAAGAAATCATGAGGCCACTAAATGAACATCCAGATGATAAGTCTACTTCCCAAGAATTAATTAAAATAGTTAGTAATAAAATAAAAATGATACTAGATAAAAAAGATGATGGTGGTTATCCTAAATTATCAGATGAAGAAAGAATGACTATCGCAAATCTTTTATTCTCTGCAAATCCTAGCAAAATTCCTTACAAGTTAGCATACATACTTAATAAAGAGTTAGTGGAGAGAGATGTTGGGAAAGCTTCTTTCATAGACTCTTTACCAAGAGGACCCAAATACCAACGAAGTTATGGTAATATTGACTGGATAAGGGAATTACAAAGTATATCTTCCGTTATAGCTAAAACTTTGGCAACTGAAATTGAAAATGGACTTACTTCACAAAACAGTGAAGATGATATGAATAGTTGTTCGAAAAAGATAGTAGATTATTTAATAGAAAATAATGGATATGTGGATTTGAATTATTGTAAATTACTTGCTCAAATTTTAGAAAAATCAAAACCTAAGATGGATGATTTTCTAAAATTCATGCAACTACATATTGGGTCTATTAATAAATCATCATCTCTTGGATGTTTTGAAGAACCTTTAAATCCTATAAAACCAAGTTCTCCTTCTAAGTCTTTGAGCTTTGATTTTAAGTTTGGTAAAGAAACTACAGATGATAATCCTGATGTGGGATCTTTTATGGATAAGCTAATAGCATATCCATTAAATAAGGAAAATTTAAAAAAATTTTTTAATATGCTTATAACTACTAAAGGAACAAAGACAGCTATATTGAAGGAATTATATCCCTTGCTTGCAAAAGCATTGAAAAAAGGCATTCTAAAGAGTGAGGATGATGTATTTAAATTTCTAGATCAAATAATTACAGAGAGTAAAATAAAAAATAACGATGAATATATTCATCAAACAATTGAAAAATTTTTAGCTAAAGTAGGTAGTTCAGAGGAAAAGATATCCCTTCTTAAAAAATGCCCGAATTGCAACACATATAAGATTGATTTAACAGCAGGAGAAAATGAAGGACGTTCAAAATTTATTTGTATAGAGTATATAAAAGATGTAAGTAAAAATGAAAGTGCGCTTTACAACTGTTTGAATGAATGTGCTAATTCAGGCATATGGTTTGATCCTGAATATTTAAAAAAATTATCACTAGAAAAACAAAAACAAATTTTTCAAGAAGTACTAAAAAACAAACAACAATATAAGACCCTAACTACAACACAGCTTGATGAATTTTTTGCTACTCTTAATTGGAATACAAATCTAGACAAGAACTTAGAACTTAGTCAGAATAAAGATTTTTTGAAATACCTAAATCCGAGCGATAATAACCGATATTTGTTTTATAGCGAAACAATGTCTAATAAAAACCCTTTAGGGGAATCATTCGAACGAAATCCCTTTGCAGCAGAAGAGAAAAAAATCGATGAGATGCCCACAGTTTTTAAGACTTTTGCTGATGATCCAAAGAACATGAATAGCGATAAGGGAAATAATATTAAGTGTGATGAGTTGATAAAATTTAGTAAGTATTTGTATGGCGAATATTCAAATACTAATGAAAAAAGTGAGCATAGTGATAGTTTTTTGTCAGAGGATTTTTCATTAAAAGATATAGGTGATGAAGATATATTAGATCAACAGCATGAAGCACCTTCTTGTGAAAATTTTTGGGATAATTTTAGAGAAAAAAAATTTTATATCCTACTACCACTTATGAAAAATTGTCTTGAGTTGGATAAAGATATAAATAAAAAAATCTCTACTATACTTAAGCTATTTGATATTCCTTCTAATATAAGAAATAGTCTACTAGTTAAGGTGCTAGCAGTGGATCCATTGAAAGAAGAGAAGGGAGCATTCCAATATGAGAAGTGGGATCAAAAAATTACTGAAGAAAAATCAGATACTATATTTGACCTTCTTACAGAAGGTCCTCTTAAGGAGATCATTGCTAAGAAAATAATATTAGAAAAAATAAAACAAGGTGTAGTTAAATTTAAAAATTATAATGATGTAAAAAAAGTACTTGATCGATTTTTTAAAAATTCTACTCCGATAAAAAAAGAATTATTTAGTGAGTTGCTTCAAGATATCACTATGAGTGTTGATGAGTTAATCAGTTATCAAGAAAATGAGCAAAAGGATGTTGTTAAAGAAGCAAATAGCGATAATAAGAAAAAAATGATTGTTGAAATATTTGAAAAGATAGGTAATGAAATAGAGGATTTAGATTCTAGTGAAAAGATAGGGATATTTACTTGGCTTATTGGCAAGGGAGAAAAACCAAAAAAAGTTCTCGACTTTGAAAAGATATGGAAGCTTAATTTAGATGACTATCCTAACTATTTAGCAAATGCCTCTGAAAATGAAAGATTTGATATTGTAAGCAGATTATTTTTAGGGCCAAAGGGTATTTTTGCTAATTCTAAAAATAAAGAATCTTTACTACAAGATATTTATGGTTATCTGACAATTGGAAAAAAAGATCGGCCACGAAATGATATCTTATATACTGTATTTAGCAAACTTTTCAAGGTTAGTCCTGAGACAAAACAGATAACTTTAATGCACGGATTATTTAGTGGATTATTAAAAAATCGTAATAAAATAGAAGAAAATCTCTCTGAAAAAGAGAAATTAGAAAGAAAAGATAATGCTATTAAGGATCTTTTAGTTAGCTTTGGAACTGTTGGCATAAAACTAGGACAAGTGCTTTCCAAACGATCAGAGATAAAAGGAGAGCATTTTAAGAAGGTGCTTGGTGAATTATCTGACAATGTTAAGGCCATAGACAAAAGATTTATTCTTAATGCTCTCAAACGAGACAATGTCGATACAAAAAAAATCAAAGCAATTAATAAAAAGCTAGGAAGTGCTTCTTTAAAGCAAGTGTATAGTGTAACGCTAGGAAATGGTAAGGAAAAGGTTTTAAAATTTAATCGTCCTATGGCCTATTATGAAATTCCAGAAAACATGGCCATTATTAGAAAGCTCTTCAAAGTAAAAGAGATTAAAGAAAAGTTACCACTCTCAGAAGGACTTTTAGATGCTATAGAAAAGGGTGCTATGAAGGAGTTAAAAATCGAAAAAGAGATGAAAAACCAAATGGAAATCTCCTCTTTTATAAAAGGTCATGCAAATAAGATAAATTCATGGCATTTAGTTGTTCCAAAAGTCGATAAAAAGTTGAAAGGGCAACATGTATATGTAGATCAATTTGCAAAGGGAAAAGCTCTGCTCAAAAATGATTTGATAAAAAGTATGGGTGAAGAGGATAAGAAAAATGTCGCAAAGTTAGTCTATACCTCTTTAATCCAACAGATATTTACTTATGGTAAATATCATGCTGATTTACATCCTGGAAATATTTTAATAGATACTGATAAAAAAGAGGTTCATCTGATTGACTTTGGTAGTTGTGCCAAACTAAAAAAAGAAAATCGTGAATTATTTTATGATCTTCTTTTTAATCTCATCCATAAAAATGACAAAAAAACACTTTCCACTCTCAAAAATATGCTTGCTCATAATAGCGGAAACGAGAAAAGCGAAGATCAAAAAAAGTTTGAAAAACTTGAAAAAGCACTTACACTTGAGGTTAAAAAAATAGTTAGAAAGAGTGATGGTGAAGATGCAAAAATTTCCCAAAAAATCACATTAATCAAAAAAATACTAGATACTAATGGCATCGCTTTTGATCCAGAGTTTGAGGTACTCTTGAAAATATTCGATACGACCAGTTATATTAGTGATATTCTTTCTTCAGAGGATATTGAGAAGATATTTTTTGATGAAATCGGAAAGTATCAAATAGGAAAACGTATTCTATATAACTTGCTTGATAATTGTCTTTGTTGTTTGCAATCGAAGGAATAAGCATGTATCGAATTATTTGTATATTTGTTACTACTATTATTACAATTACTGCAGTTACTGCAGTAACTGCAGTTACTACATTGTTGCCGATTAATGTATTGGCCGAGCAAATTCCAAGTTTTATTCCAAGCTTTGAAGAGGTGAAGAGTAGCTTTCATTCATCAGAGATTTCGATTGTAGATAAAAATGATATTCTCTTAAAAAGAGTTCGTACTGATTTTAATGTTTATCGTATGGAGTGGATAACCTTAAGCGAAGTCTCTGCTGATTTTTTATCTATACTATTATACTCTGAAGATAGAGATTTTTACTCTCATAGTGGAGTTGCTTGGTGGTCGCTCCTGTCGGCAACTTGGTCGCAAATTAAAGGTAGTAGTAATAAAGATAGTAAAAAGAGAGGTGGCGCCAGCACTATCAGTATGCAGTTAGTGAAATTACTCTATAAGAAATTTGAGAAGAGTGAGAAGAGTGAGCGATCTGGGTTGGAAAAGAGAGTACCTATTTTAAAAAATATTAATGATAAGATTAAGCAAATACAATATGCACGCCAATTAGAAAAGATGTGGTCTAAAACGCAAATATTGGAAGCATATTTAAATCTAATATTTTTCAGAGGAGAACTTCAAGGAATAGCGGCGGCATCATCAAAGTTATTTAAAAAGAGTAGTAAGAATTTAACTATTGATGAAGGAGTGTTGCTTACAGTTTTAGTTCGTTCACCTAATGCAACTGTAGAGAAAGTTATAAGACGAGAGTGTTTGCTTAGAGAGGAACTTAAAAATATTGATCCGCAGTTTTTTGATAGAAGTAGCGATTGTTCTAAGTTAGATGATTGGACAAAAAGTATTTTACATACTTCTTTACATGCAAACACTTTACAATTTAATAAGGGAAAGGATGGTGATTACATTCCATCGCTGGGCGAGCGTGGAAATTTATTATTGGATGTTACTAGTGTTGGTGTTGGTAATGGTATAAATCAAAATGTTGTAAAAACATCTATTGATTTTAATATCCAAAAGTTAGTCTTTGATTTAGCAAAAGAACAAGTTAACCACTTAAAAGATAGAAATGTTAATGATGCTGCCGTTGTTGTTATTCACAATCCTACTGACAAAATAGTTGCATACCTTGCAAACATTGGAGAGGATTCATCGGCCACTTACGTTGATGGTGCCAATGCCAGAAGACAAGCAGGTTCGATTTTAAAACCATTTCTATATGCCTATGCACTGGAAAAAAAATATTTGCAAGTGGATTCTATTCTTGATGATAGTCCAATATCTATTGCGGTTGCGGGAGGTGAATACAATCCTCAAAATTATGATAAAGTTTTTGTAGGAGAAGTATCACTTGCTCAAGCGCTTGCTTCCTCTCTTAATGTTCCGGCGGTAAGAACTCTACAACTAATAGGCACTGATAATTTCTTATCCTTACTTAAAGATTTAGGTTTAACAAATTTACAAAGAGATGATTACTACGGCCCATCGCTGGCCTTAGGAGCAGTGGATGTTTCATTGTTAGAGGTAGCGAATGCGATGAGAGTCTTTGCAAATGATGGTGTATGGAGACCGAGCTCAATTTCAAACTCAAGCTCGATATCAACATTCAAAGCTAAACGAATTTTTTCTTCAAATACAGCAAAAAGTATTTCGGAAATATTATCTAATAAAGATAATCGAATTATCACTTTTGGTGCTAATTCAGTTTTAAATACTAGAGGGCAATTTCCAGTTAAGACTGGAACGAGTAAAGATATGCGAGATAATTGGTGTGTAGGATTTTCTAAAGATTATACTGTAGCAGTATGGGTGGGAAATATGCACGGTCTTCCTATGTGGAATGTAAGTGGAGTTATGGGGGCCGCTCCTATTTGGGCGCAGATTATGGATTCCCTTAACCATCCTCTATCACACTCTGATAAATTGATAGCAAAAATAAAAACAAAAGCAACAAATTTTACCAATGTCTCTTTTCCAAAAATTACATATCCAACAGATCAAACGATTATTGCTTTAGATCCCGATATCCCTCAAAAGTGGCAATATATTTTTTTTGAGGCCAAAGATGTTTCTGTAGATAAAAATTTATGGATCTTAAATGGAGAGGTGGTATCTAGAGGGGAGAAGAGTGTAAAGTGGAAAATCAGGCCAGGAAAATATAATCTTTCATTAGCATTAGTATCAGCATCAGTATCAGCATCTGATCAAAAACAGGGGCAAAATAAAATTCTTGATCAGATTTCATTTGTTGTTAAGTGAGAGTGAGAGTGATGCTCATGCTCATGCTCATTATTTAATGAGCAAAAACAAATTAATTCTCAAGAGAAATTAAAAGCGGGCCAGGAGGTGCTTATTTAATTAAGCAAGCAACAGACCTCACAACGGCCCGAGAAATAAAGAACTCCATTCAAGGATATTTTTTATTTTTATTTGAATTATTATATTTCCATTGCTACTGTTTTATTAGGATGGGAGAAAATTAATTAGTTCTAGAATTTTTAGTTGAAGGTTTATACCCAATGAAAAATGTTTTTTCGTTAATTAATATTTGTATTTTCTTATTCATATTATCAATATTATTTACCATATTTTTATTCTCATGTAGTAAATATGATAGTGCCCCTTCTGGTCTCCCTCAACAAACATTCGACGCACGCTCTGTTCTTAATAAAATTTTACCGGCAGCTGGAGATGTCACCACGGCAACTGATACACTTAAAAAAAGAGGCCTCATTATAACGAAGGGAGATTGGGGAAGAGATTATAGCGAGGCACTTCCTTCTTGGTTCTCCGCTGGTTGGACACCTACAACTACCGCAACAAATTCTGGATGGGTTGGATTTGAGCTTTACCGATTACTAGTAGATTCAACTCGCTTTGATCTTTCTCCTTATCTTCCAGCAGGCACTATAGATTTTGGGATAGAAAACATCTTAGATAATATAAATATGACATTTCTAATTCTCTATGCCTGGACTTCATTACCCAATAATGAAGCATGCACTAAAAACATTGATATAAGAAATGGTCTAACTGGTACTGCATCCTTCTCGGCCACCACTTCAGCTGGAAGAATTGTTGTTCCATTTAATAAAGACAATTCAAGTAGTGCATTTCCTACAGAAACCTACCAGCAAAAAGTTACAATATCTGCTGTCTCTCCATCCGGCGAGACACTTACTATTAAAGTTGCCAAAGCGGCCACTTGGAATAGTTATGGTGGCATATGGAAAATTCTTATAAATGAGATTAACTCTAATAGCAATTCATTTACTTACTTGTCATATAATCCTATGCTAAATTCTTTTTCAATGGATAGAGTTTTAAGAAGTAGTAATAATTCATTTCATGTAAGAATGCATATTACAGGTGATTTTGCTTTACAAGAGTTTACTCTCAAATATTTGAAGAGAAATCATCAAGCAGATTGTAGCACTAATAATTGCAATGCGATTGCCATATCTATTTCTGGTGAGGCCAATAGATTTGCAACTTGGGACCTTAAAGCTAGAATGATTTACATTGGATTAGTCAAATATCTTTATGGTAATTATGATTCATCAATATCCAATTCAAATGTTAAAACTGCTCTTATTATTTCACCGTCTTACTATTCTGAAGGCCAATACCAAGGATGGTTTGAATATGCTCAGGCCACCTCTACGGGTGGCGACCGGACAGGTAGTGATCTAAATCAATTCAGTACTTACCCACGCTATCCTATTCCTTTCGAGCCAAATACATTTATTCAACCAGGCCTAGTTTTTAGAGATAACATTACGGTTAACAATCTAAGTACTAATTATCATACTGCATTCTTCCTATTAGGATCATATTCTCAAAATTACTGTTTATACATCCAAGATAAATGTATCCATTATTTAGAAAATGTTTTATCAGCAGGTTTTTATAATGACAGTGACCTGCCAATTGAACATAATGCTGCTACAGAAGGGAATGCTTACTGGACAGAGGAAATATTTTAACTTATTAACGTAACTTGCTTGTAGATTTTTTAAATCGTTCGCCTTTACTGGAGTCATTATGTGAAGATAATCTTCATAGTTGTTGGCATTGTCTTCTAGTACTTTTCTTTTAAAAAACATATGAGTATCTTCGATTGAAATCGCTTATAAGCACTCCTAAAATAAGTTATAAATTCAAAAGCACTCTATGGACGTATTAATTTGGAAATTAATTTAAAGGGACTTTTTCCTCTCAAGGAATCATGATTAATGAGATGGAAAAAATTATTACTATCTGTGAAATAAAATTTAAATCTGAAGAAATATCCATGGAAGTGATTAAAGAAGTTGAATGGAAAAAGAGCTTACTAACTTTACCTTTAGGATATAGCATAGAGACCGCTTTGATCAGCAGTTTTGGTGCAAATAAAAAATTAGTGGCCTCACAATATTTTGATTATCTGATTACTTTGGAAGATATATTTTCTTAAATAAGAAATAAACGCAGATTCCTGGCCCGCTCATTATTTATGTCCTTTGATGAATTACTCTTTTCTGACCATAAAAATGATATTAACATCAATTTTATTTTAGTAAATTGAGTAGTAAATTGAGAGTGAATTATGAAAAAAACTATGTTCTTAGGCACCACCATTAGTGTCATCATTTCTTTATTTTATTTTGTATCCTTTGTTTGTTTCGTTTTTGCGGCAGACCAGGATCTTTTACCAAATACCAAGTGGATTTTAATAAAAGATGAGTCAGGATATAAAGTATTCAAAGGTGAAGTTGCTCATGAAAGTGGAATTTACCCTCTGAAAATTGAGGCCACTATAGCATTTCCTCTAGCAAAGGTATTAACTGTTTTGGATTCGACTGAACGTAAACATGAGTGGGTACCTAATATGAAGGAGGCAAAAGTAATTCAGCAAATCTCTCCATTTGAAAAAATTGAAAAGGGAACATACGATGCTCCTTGGCCAGTCTCTGATAGAGAGTTTTTAGTTAGAATTAAAGCAGATGTTGACTTTAAAGGAAAATTTGCCAAAGCAACGATGGAGTCTACTACAATTGCAGATGTAGCGGTTGAAACCGGTTGTGTACGTGGAGAGACTTACAATGGTGATGTTTTTTTGAAAGCAGTCGATGCTGATCATACCTACCTTCAAATGATCTTATTTAACAACTTTAAAGGGCTTCTTCCTGTGTGGATTGTAAATATGGTTCAAAAAGATTGGCCAACTAATTTTGTTGCTCGTTTAAAGAATCAATTAGAGAGGAAAGATATTGAAGTTGACAAAAAACTTCAACCATTACTGTAAGCAAAAATAAAAATGGATCAGATAAAAAAAATTTTTGAGTATTGTCTTAAAGAAGATATTAAGGGACTTTGCGAATTAATTGCACAGGATGTGGATTTAAATGTAGTTAACGATGAGGGATTGGATCCACTAACCTTTTCTATAATTAACAAGAAGGAAAAAATTGCAGAGTTGTTAATTAGTTGTGGTGTTAATACTAATTTCTCTTCTTCTAGTAAAACCACTCCTCTTATTCAATCATCTATTGTTGGTTCTCTTCATACCGCTAAACTTTTACTCTATAGTGATGCTGACATAAATGCTGTCGATAATTCAGGTAAGAATGCCTTAATGTATGCGATAATGAACAATAACTTTCAGATGGGCCAGTGTTTGTTGGAAAATAATATTGATTGCAATCGAGCAGATAATTATGGTTTTACTCCACTTAACTATGCTGTGATCTTTGGTGATGAACTTATCGTAAAGATGTTGATAGAAAGAAAAGTTAATTTGGAATTTAAAAATAAAGAGCAGACGGCCCTTCATATGGCCATAGAGTCAGGAAACATTAACATTGCTAAAATGTTGTTGGCCGCTGGAGCAGTAATGCCGCCTGGATTAGTGATGCCGCTTGATATACAAAAAGATGTTGAGATGCCAGTGAAATTAAAACCTGCTGATAAGAAAAAAATAAATATCAATACAATAGATGATCTCTCAATCTCTTCTGAAATGGAGATATTAGAAAAGAGCCTTGCTGAAGAAGTAGATTATGTTAATAGTAGCAGAGGTGATGATTCTGGCGATAAGAGTTTTGAAGTAATGGACTTTGCAGACAATCTCGATATGATTAAACTCTCCAAAAAGAAATTTGAAAATGGTTCTAATATACTTATGCAATTGGCGATTAGAGGATCATTTAATTTGGTTGAAAGATTTGCAAAGTATATAGATGTAAATGCGAAAGATTTTAATGGATATACTGCTTTAACGTATGCTTCTATTCATGGCCATGTGGATATTGTGCAATTTTTACTAAAGTGTGGTGCGAAGGTTGAGGATCGTAAATCAAATGCAATTTCTCCTCTGGCCTGGTCGGTGATGAATGGTCATGTGGAAATAGCACAAAAGTTGATTGAAGCTGGTGCCAATCATAAATTTCGAGTGAAGGGTACGCCGATTTTAATTTTAGCAGTTATCAGTAAGAGCGTAAAAATGGTTGAGGCAATATTGGATGCTGCTAATGAACCTATAGCTGGATTTGATCACAAGGGAATAACTGCCATAGAGTATGCAAAACATAAAAAGTTAACAGCGATTGTAGAGTTATTAGCAAAGAATAAGCATAAAATTAGAGCGCATTGAGTGTGTATTGATGGTGTATTGATGACTATAATAAATAACAGTAAGAGTAATAAAAATTTTAAAATAATCGAAAGAAATTTATATGTAATTGTTATCCTCTTTAAAATGGATACAGAAAATGGTTTAGAGGAATTTCAAGAGAGAATTTCAGAGTTTTTAACCAATCCTAAAGATCTAGTGATTAATTTTTGTTGTACTGATAAAATTCCAGATAGTTGGATTTCATCTTTGACTGTTTTAAAAAACAATCTATCTACCATTAATAAAAAGATGAAGTTTGTTTTTGTTCCCTCTGATATTCAAAACAAAATCCTATCATCTACAAGTGAGCTTAATAGGGAAGATATTTGTTCAGATCTATTAGAGGCGATAGAGCGTTTTAAATAGTTTTTGGTTGTTGGACAAGAATGGACTCTACACGGTTTAAGGCACTGGCACCTTGACCCCTTAACCTTGACAAATAATTTATTCTATCTCATCATTGTTTTTTTCTAAAATACAGAGGAGAATTTTTAAATGAAAGAATTACTTTTACTATTATTTATTTTAGTGACTATTAGCGTTTCTGGTGTGGCCACAGGCAAGAGCAGTGATATAGGTAGAGGAGGAGGTGGTGGTGCTGGAATGAGTGCTGGAATGAAAATATTAGGTGGTGAAACTATCAAGGCACCGGCATATTTTGCATCGATAGGTTTTGCAAATAATGAAGAGGGTGGTAGCGGTTCTTTTTATCCAATCTGTGGAGGTGCTTTAATAAAAAATGATCATGTAACGGCCGTACTGACTGCTGCTCATTGTGTGGAGGATTTAACGGAGAAGATTTACGTTGTTTTAAAAGCTGATAGAATAAGTGATATGAAAAAAGAGACGTTAATTAATGTTAAAGCAGCTTTTGTTCATCCTCTCTATGATTCAGCTAAAACCATTAATGATTTAGCGATTATTATTTTAGATGAAACAAATCCACTTCTTAAAAATCCAGAATTAAAAACCATTCCTATTTATATGGATAGCACAGAGAAACCAAGTAGAGAGTTAACCGTTATGGGATTTGGAAATATATCTTCATATGGTGATTTGTGGTTAGAGGATATGCAATCGGTGAATGTAACTGAAATCTCATCAGAGATGTGTAGGGCCGCCAACAAGGATGAGAATATTCAAGGTGAGAGACAAATTTGTGCTGGTGAGATGGAAAATGGAGTAAAGGATAGTTGTTGGGGAGATTCTGGAGGGCCGTTGGTTGTAAATGCAGGAAGTACAGTGGATGCTATAAATACGAATACGCCAGCGCAACTTATTGGTGTTGTAAGTTGGGGAAAGGGTTGTGGACAAAAAAAACTTCCTGGCGTTTATACACGTGCTAGTTACTATTTGCCTTGGATAAATCAAGTATTAAATATGTATAATTTGCAAAATTCAAGCGAGTATAGTGCTACGGAAATTGCTACTGTCGCTGAGGCATCTTGCTATGATAAGCAAAATTTAATTGAGAATAAAAAATATTCTTCGGCCACTACTACAGATAATGTAGACAATAAATTGCTGACAGTAACTCATATTTTGAGAGGTGGAAATTATAAACTACAAGATGAGGGAATTGTGGGAGTAGACAGTAGTGTTAATACAAATAAAGTTCTTCATGAGTGTAATTTTACAATGCCGAATGGGAAAAGTTTTAACAAAAAAATTGCTTTAAATTTAAATGTAAATGGGAATAGTGGTGGAGTTCCTTTGTATGAAGGAATAATAAAAGGTGTGGAGACTTATAAAGCATCTTATAATGCTAATTTAAAACAGGAGTTAATTTGCAAAGATATCAAATTGACAATTGCTAGTTATGCTAAAGATTATCTATTGTTAAAAATTAAAGACACTACTTTGTATTTTCGTTTTGGAGATGATCCTTCAAGAACATTTGCAGAGTTACCACAAGGATATAAAGAGATTTCAGGATGCAATTTTTTAGATAATGATCTTTATCCAATTAACATTTCACTTTTCTCTAATAATCAAGGTGGTAGTTTTACTGATGAAATTATCTCTACTGTGCAAAGTAAGTTGTACTATAAAAATAATCGCTATGAGATTTTAACTAAAGAAAAAGAGAATACTGCTGAAGGAGATGAGGACAATGAAGGTGAAGCAAATGGAGCTGTTAATCTTGTTTTTAAAGATATTAAAAACTTTGGAGATAAATATGTTATTGCAGATTTAGAAATGATAAACAATACAGGTATAGAGATAATTAGTTGGAGATTGTCAAATGCAGGAGTAAAATTTTTACTACTAGATGCTGAAAGCATATTACCGCCATCAATATATTTTGAGATAAGTTCAAAGCTAGATTCGAAGTCGGATAAATTTCTTGTTAATAAATCTAAATGGGGATATTTTGCGAAAAAAGAACGAAAGACATTCAAGATAGTAATGGAGAAAAATCCATTCGAAGCAAATACTATCGTAGATAAGAATGCATTTTTTATTAATCAGAAAAAGGCAAGTTCGACACTAGCTATTCAACAGTAAACAGAATAGCTTAAGCAATCTTCATCTTTTTAAAATGATCATCAATAACATTTTCTTGTTTAAGATTGTTAGTTTTTATTAAATTAACCTGATCACAAAGTAGATTAATCTCTTTTGATAATTGAGAGTATTTATCTATTGAATTATTGCTTATCTCTTGAATATTTTCAGATTGTTGAGTTATGTTTCCTATTATCTCTATAACTTGTTCTTTGCTTTCTCGAAGAATTTTTTCTATTTCCAATGCAGCATCATTACTTTTTAAAGCTAAACTTCCAACTTCGCCTGCTACTACCGCAAATCCTTGACCATTAATATTTTTAGCACGGGCCGCTTCGATTGAAGCATTGATGGAAAGGATTTTGGTTTCAAAAGTAATATCATAGAGAAGAGAGATGCGTGATTCTACTGAGTTGAAAATATTTAAAATATCATTTAACTCGGAATTCGCATTTTTTATGGATTTAAAAGCATCATTCATTTCATTCATAGCTAGTGCACCTTTTTGTGTTTTAGAGAGCATAGAATTCACAATTTCTTGAGACTTTAATCCATATTTATTATTTGTATGAAGGAGGTCCTGAATGTTTTTATCAGCTATCGCAATTTCATTATTTACTTGAGTAAATTTTTTATTAACAAGAAATAGTTCCTCAGCGCGCTTTTTAACAAGGTTATTCAATTCTTGATTAAGTTTACTATTATATTTAATTTCATTTAAAATTATTTTTCTTGCGCTTTCACTCGAATGTACAAAAGAGTATGATACTGAAGCAACAACGAAGATTAATCCTATTCCCATAACAGAGATCAATCTCGCCGAATCACTAAACATTAGAGGAAAAATATCTTTCATATAAATATAATATGAAAAAACACTTATAACAAAAAAAGTTGTAATAATTTTAATATGTGTTTTAGTTGCAAAGATGGATATTATATTAAGTGCTGCTAAAGCATAGAATATATTTGTTGGAAAGATCATGGATCTTTTAACGGTCATTTTGCTTAAAAGTCCAGCTATTATCATTATAGATAAAAATGTAATTGTAATATTAATTGTTGTGTTTAATTTTCCTTGATGTAAAAAATAGAGAGAGGAGAGTGAAGAAAAGGTGCATATTACATAACAGAGTATGATGTTTGGTTCTGTTAATAAAGTTGGTTTTGTGTAGACAAATATTATGGTTGCCAATATTTCGATAATGAGAAGTGAGAGATAGCAGATTAAGAGAGCATAGACTTTCAGGTAATCTTGAGTGTTGTAGCTGTTGAATGAGGGAATAAATGTTTTTTTTATGTGATTAATGATTTCTTTAGTTATCATCAATTATACCTTTATACCTTGTTTTGTATTGCCTAGCTGACCTTCATTGCTTTAAAATGGTGTTTAATATTTTGTTCTAATTTTTGATTATTCATATTAATCAAAGCAATTTGCTGGCATAAGAGATTAATCTCTTGTGATAATTGAATATATTTTTCTTTTGAAATTTTGCTTATTTTTTCTGTGTGGTTTGAGTGAGAAGATATATTTTCTATAATCTTTATAATTTGATGCTTACTCTCTTCTATGATTTCTGATATTTCTTTTGCAACATCATTGCTTTTGTTAGCTAAGTTTTCTACTTCTTTTGATACAACTTTGAATCCTTTCTCTTCTTGGCCTCCAGCTCGTGCAGCTTCAATGGAAGCATTAAAAGCAAGAATTTTTGTTTCAAAGGCAATGTCATTAATAATGGATATTCGGGAATTCATTTTTATAAATATATCGATAATTTGCATTAAACGAAGATTTGTGCCTTTAATTAACTTAAAGGCATCATCTAATTTATTTATAATGGATTCGCCTTCTTTTGTTTGTACCATTATAGTGTTAGCAATCTCATTTGATTTTTGTTCATATTCATTATTTATTCTTAAGATTTCACAAATATCTTTATCTGCGGTAGATATTTCATTATTAACTTGTAAATATTTTGCTTTGATTGATTTTAATTCAGATGCTCTTTGCTTGAAAGAATTATTTAATTTAATAGTAAGTTTATGATTGCGTGTAATTTCATTTGATATCTTCATATTGATGTGATCGCGAGAATACATAACAAAATGAGAAATAGAAGTAACGATAATTATTAGTGCTAATCCCATTACCAGAGTTATTTGTGCTGAATCTTTATATAATGGTGAAAATAAATTTTTCATATGTATATAATAAACTATGAAAGAAATGAGGTAGATAATGGTAACAAATTGTATATGTCTTTTTGTTGAAAACATTGATATCAAACTGATGGCGGTTAGAGCATAGAGGACGTTTATGGAAAAATATGTTGATCCTTTTATGGACATTTTGCTGGCCAATCCTGCTACTATCATTGTTATAAGAAATATTACGGTAAGATTTATTGCTAATTTAAGATTGTTTTGTTTCAAAAGATATAATGATAACAAAGCAAAGGAAGTACAAACGAGATATGAAACTATAACATGAGGTGCTTTGAAGAAGCTTGGATTTGTAAAAAGAAATACTATTGCAGCAGATACCTCTGTACATAGTAGAATAAGATAAGTGACAAGAATGCTCCAAGCTTTGGGATAATTAATTAAATCCCTTTTGTCGAAATAGGGAATAAATATTTTATTAAATTTCTCTTCAATAGTTTTTGTAAACATAGTTTTTGTAAATAAAAATTATTTACTATTTTTTTTTGATTATACTTACTTTATAATATCATTGTTTTTATTTAAAATTGAAATATTTTAAAAGAGGGAATGATTTTCGTTTGATTATTATTTCTTGTGCATTTCTTTGGCAACATCTTGGCCATGAGCAAATGTTTTGTTGAAAGCTTCTTTTACTTTACCAGGATTAAAATCTGTTAAAGTTCCACCAGCTCTAAAATGATTGTCAAAGACGTGTCCAATAGCATATGTGAAAGCAGCGGCCAAGATTGGAACAGTCACAGTATGTATTGCTTGTCCTATAACTGGAACCATTGAAAATACTTCAATAGCGAATGCTTCAAACCATACAGCACCTAAACCAGCGGCCAAAGCTGCTATAGCAGATTTAGCGGCACTCTCTGAGAAGCGTACATGATGTTCATCTGATATTTCTTTCAACATCTTAATTTGAACAACCATTATGCCGGCCATATCTAAGAATGGAACTGGAATGATTCCTGCACCAAGTGCCCATAGCATATTTTGCTTAATAATTCCGTTAATTTTAGAGTCTCTAAGATCAAGACAACATTGGTCTGTGCACTCTTTACTCTCAGTTGTTTTTGCATTTTCTGACATTTTAAATTCTCCTTTAAGTTTGGGAAAATAAGATAATAAAAAAGGGCCAATGCCCAACCCTTATTGTATCGGTATAGATTTCTTTTACATTAACGGCATTTTTTTTCTAGGAATTATTTTCCAAAAAAGGAATGGTTTTTTTTATTAAATATTTAAAATAAACTTATTTATGTATTGGGAATGAGATTTTATATTTTTAAAAAAAGAATATAAAATAGAATATAAAAAAGAATATAAAAAAAATAAATTGGTTACTCACTTCCTCAACATAAAAAAACAGGTGTATTTTGAGCAGTATACTTAAATACGTCCCACTGATTGTTGTTGTCTTAACACTTTTTGTGTTTATTAAAAGAATTGTATCTATGTTTGAAAGTGAAGTGGAAGTGGCGGTTTTTAAGAATGAATTTGCTTCTAACTTAGTTAGTGCCAAAGAAAATACAGAAGGAATTATATTTGCTATTAGAGAAATAAATAAAATGGGTGGAGTAAATGGTTCAAGAATAAAACCTGTGATAATTAATAATCTTAGAACTGACAATTTGATATCCGATAAAATTGAAGAGGTAGTTTCAAACGAAAAGTATAAAGCAATATTTGGATGTTGGTCTGCTGTTTGTAGAAGATCAATGCCTGACCTCTCAAACAGATTACTTGTCTATTCTGGAGCAAATGAAGGATTTGATGAGTTCAACAACACCTTTGCTACATCACCAGCAGCTAATCAATTAGTTTTAACTGCACTAGATTGGATGGTAAAAAAATTTGGAAATAAGGTTTATATTGTTTCAGCAAAAGATATTTACTCCGCTATTGTAAGAGATCTTATAATTGAATATGCAAAAAAAAATAACATTATAGTATTAAATGAACATAAGCTTGATTATCCAATTACTCCGGATGAGAAAAAGATTGGTCCCCTTATAGAAGATATTACCAATGATATACCTAATGTAATTGTCAATTTATTATTTGGTGATGAGAATATAGTCTTTTTCAAAGCATTCCATGCTCATGCAAAAGATGTATATAATTTAAATATAATTAGTTTCAATATCGATGAGAATTTTATCGATGATATGGGAAATCGAACCTTACCCGGAACTTATGTAGCATCAAATTTTATTGGTGGAGAGAATTCTCCATTTGTACAAAGAGTAAAAGATGGATTAGATACCTATAAATATCCTCTTAAAAATGTTGGATATGCTTTTTATAATGGATACACATCTGTTTATTTTTGGAAAGAAGCTGTAGAGAAAGCAAAATCTTTTGATCCTAAAGAAATTTTAAAAATACTTCCTAAAATTAAATTAGAAACTCCAGAAGGGCCACAATTTTTTAAAGAAGGAGATAGAGTTTTATCCACTAAAATTCATATTGGTATTATTGAAAAAGATGGAATGATTAAAAATTTATGGTCTTCTGAAAATACTGTTTCACCAGATTTGTTTCCTTCTCTCTTAAAGAAAGAAGAATGGATATCAAAAATTAATAAACATAAAAAAGAATGGAAAGGAGAGTGGTTACATAACGAGGGAAGAAACTAATGTTGGTAGCAATTTTTTTATATTTTATCATTGGGATTTTAACAGGTATTGGTGGACATATATTAGCAGTAGGTTCGGGTCTCTTAATGACTCCTGTATTAACTTGGATAGGATATTCACCAGGACATGCAGTGAGTACAAGTTTATTAGCATCATCTATTTCCTCTATTTATTACATTCATAGAAAATGGAGAAATAATCCTGAATTTTCTTGGAAGATTATTTTGGCAGTAGGTATTCCTGCTTTTATTGCTACTATTGTGGCCACATCAGTTTATTATTTTATTCCTCCGCTTATTTTAGTCTTTTTATATTCGGCGGTGATGTTTATTTGTTTGGATTTAATTTCCTCTAAGGATGCTCCTCTATGTAATAAAATTAGCATTGAAGATAGACTGAAACATTTTTACATTCAATATACTTTCATTGGAATAGTTGCTGGTTTTCTTGCGGGATTACTTGGTAGTAACGGGGCGATTATTATTTTCTCAATGTTGGTTTGTTACACATACTATAACACCAAAGATGCTATAAGAACCGCTACGGTGGTAGTTGCATTTACCTCTGTTGCGGGATTTGTTGGCCACTCATCATTTGGAAATTTTCCTAGCATGTGGGGAATTGTTTTAGGAATAGGAGCGGTAGTTGGTACCCAAACTGGATCTATTGCAATTGAACATATTCAAGATAGTACAATAAGAGGGTGGGTAAGAGTTTTTCTCTTAAGTTTTGGAATAATTACAATGTTTCAAGCGTTGGTAGTACCTTAATTATGTTGATTATATTGATTACATATTGATTAGAAGTAAAAATATATGAGTAAATTTTTTGCAAGTATTTTTTCAGGATTAAATAGTTTTGCATTCTTTCTTTTAAAAGGAATTGCCAGTCTATTAAGAAATTTTTTTGATGGTGTAGATAGATTGTTAACTTTTTTTCACGATGCTGGTGAATTATTTATAAGAAAATCATTTAAAAAAATTAGAGAATCAAATAATCCTATTGTAAAAAGAGTTAGATCGGCAAGTTGTTTCTATCTGGTGATCATCATTGTACTAGTTGTAGTTTTTTTTAATGTAGTTATACAAATGTTTTATGTTGTAGATATTGGGACAAGAGCAACCATAACTCGTTTTGGTGCATTTTTAAAAGAAGCAACCCCAGGATTACATATTAAACTTCCTTATGTTGATCAAGTTTATCATGTTATGTGGAGCGATCTTTTACAAGAGCATATTGGTTTTGTGGCCGTTCCAAGAACAGAACTAGGTCCCAAGACTCCAGCTGAATTAGCGGCGGACAGTTATAATATAAAACAACATGCACTTATTAATAGCGGAGGAATTTTTACAGAGTTTGTTCGCGGACCTAAACTTACCAAAGATTATTTAATAGATAAGACTACAGGGCCTGTTGTATCTAACAGACTACATGTTATGCAAAAAAGGGGAGTGCCATTACTGGAAAAGCA
Organism: Oligoflexia bacterium; assembly: GCA_015232355.1. Taxonomy (GTDB): domain Bacteria; phylum Bdellovibrionota; class Bacteriovoracia; order Bacteriovoracales; family Bacteriovoracaceae; genus JADFZW01. Next base: position 26,964 of record JADFZW010000008.1, on the reverse strand, counting down.
AGAGGAGGTAATGGGCTTTCCTAAAAATGGCAGAGCTGCTCTTCCGCAAGATACACAAATTTTATGTGGTAATTTAAATATAGTTGAAGTTAACTGGGTTGTGCTCTTTCAAATTATGGATATTAAAAAATATCTATTCAATAGCACCAATGCAAGAGAGAACATGAGAAATGCTTCGAAGGCAGCGATGAGACAAGTTATTGGTGATAGTTTGGATTTTGAAGCAATAGCCACTGCCAGGGATCGAATCGAAGCAAGAGTGATGGCGGTTACTCAAAAAACATTAGATCAATTGGATATTGGTATTAAAGTAGCATTTAATTTTATTGTTGAAGCATTACCTCCGATTCAAGTTAAAGATTCTTACGATGCTGTTAGTATTGCTCGTCAAGAGATGGAGTCAAAAATTCTTGAGGCGAGAATTAAATATAATAATATCATTCCACAAGCACATGGAAAGTCAGAAAAAATTATTTATGAGGCCCATGCTTATGCAACTATAGTTCGCAATAAAGCTGAAGGAGAGGCTGAGCGTTTTCGTTTAATTCTTGATAAGTACAATAAAAATAAAGAGGCAACTTGGGATAGATTGTATATCGAGGGGATGGAAAAAATTTTATCTCATGGAAAGGTTACTTTGTTGGATCCAGAGGTTAAAGGTATTCTACCTATTCTCTATGATAAAGGAGCAAATCAAGATCCTAAATCGCTCTTGCATTCATCATCATCTCCTGCTACTGGTTCAATAGAAGAGGTAATGGCAGTAACTCAAAGTAGACCTTCACAGTTACATCCACAAGCAAGCGTTCATACAGCGCCTACAACACATAATACTGGAACAACAACACCGACAACTGCAGCGGCAGTAGGGGCCGCTGGGGCGGCCCCAGCTACTGGACAAGCACCTGTACGTCCGGGTGCAATTGCAGGTGCGATTACAGGTGCGATTGTACCTTGATAAAGTTGGTAAAAAAAAATGAAAAGAAGATCACATTGGAATGTATACTTTTTCTTAATCATGCTGTTACTTATCTATCTTTTAAGATCGGGAACATTTATAGTTTATGAGGGAGAACAAGTTGTTGTCACTATGTTTGGAAAGTTGTTTTCCAGGGCCTATACGGAAGCAGGTATTTATTTTCGTGCTCCTTTAATTCATCGAACTCGCTATTTTGAAAAAAGAATTATGACTCTTATGATTTATGAAAAAGATGTTCCTACAAAAGATAGATACCTGATTAATGTTACCGCCGCCGTACACTGGAGAATTAGTGATGTGGTAAAATTTATATCAGAGATTGATAATGAGGATAACAATGCGAGAGCAGAATTACATTTGGCCAATATGGCCGCATCAACTATTCGTTTTGTAATAGCAGAACATAAATTGATTGAGATAGTAAGGAGTACTAATTATCTTCGACATAAACTTGATCTTTATGATGTAACAACAGATGAAGATTTATCTCCAGAAGATTTAGAGATAAGAATGAATGGTAGTAATGAAATGATTACTACGCCTATTTATTATGGAAGAGCATTTTTAGTTAGGAAAATGACCGATGAAATTGCTCTTCGTGCGAATGAATTTGGAATGGATATTGTTAATGTTGTATTAACCGACCTCAATTATAATGAATGGGTAAAAGATGGTGTTTATCGTAGAATGAGATTAGAAAGAGAAGCAATTGCCGAAGAGTTAAGATCAGAGGGAGATTCCAAGATTCAAGAAGTAAATGGTATTATTTCCACAAAATATAATGAAATCATTGCTCCAGCAAAAAATGCTGCTGAAAAGATAAAGGGTAAGGGCGATGCTGAGGCACTTGTAACCTATGCTAAAGAATACAAAAAAGATCTTAAGTTTTATAATTTTTGGCGTACTATAGAAGCATATAAAGAGACATTTCCCAATATGGAAAAAAGTGTTTTATCTAGTAAAAGTGATTTCTTAAAGGTGCTACAAGAAAGACCGGTGTCACCAAAAGATGATGTATCATCAAAAGATGATAAATCACCTCCTTAGTGAGAACTTCCTTCAGTATTGCTATCGCCTTGGAGATTAAATGTTTTTCCTGTAATCTCTGTTCGCACATCTTCGATTCTTTTTATAAGATCATTTCTACGATTATTAAATTCATTCTTGTTATCTTTCTTAGTAATGATTGCTGAATTTACTTCGTTTAAGAAACTAGCAAAATTTTTTATGGCATCTAAATTTTTTTCGGCACTACAATTTAAATGAAGAGTATTTTCTACTTTAGAAAAACTTTCAAAGAGCTCTACTACTTTATTTAGCCATACAGAACTAGTATCTAATTGTGTTTTCCATTTTTTTAATTTTACATTGTAATTTGTTTTATGAAAGTATCCAAGTAAATGGATTGCTTCCAGTGAGTATCCATAAAAAACATCTAGCATATAGTGGGCGGTTACTTTACTTGACATAAAAGTTGGTATTTGTGCTACTGCATCTGTGGCCAATTGATCAAATACTTCTGTAAAGTCTAATTTTTCTGGTTCAGTGGAAAGTTTTTTAAGAGCGGTCAATGAGTTTCCTTTTAAATCTGCATGAGAGCGTAAGTCCAAAATTTTTACAATTGCTTCTAGAGTATGTAATCCATTGGCAATCTCTTGCAATTTATTAAAAGAAGCAGAGTACATGATATCAAACAAGATCATGCCTGCGTACTGTTGCAATTGGCATCCCTTAAGCTTTGTATAAAGATTTTTATCTACAATCAGATCTGATTGGTAAGTTATTCCATATTCTTTTAATAATTTTGGATAATCAATCATGGAATGAATCTCTTTTTTTGTTAATATTTTCATAGTCTCTTCATTTAATTTTGCAAGTGATTCAACGACTTCCTTTTTTAATCCATCTGATTCTTTTGATACTTTTGATACTTTAGATTCTTTAGCAAAAGCTGGAAGGATACTAATACTTACTACTAAAAAAAATATGATTAGGAATAATTTTTTCATCAGATCTCTCCTTGAAGTGTATTTTATATATGTAATATGAATTATTAATTTTTACTTAATGATCTCCTTCTAAAACAGAGAAAAATATAGAGTAGTAATGAAAAGGTAAATAGTGCGAGCATATTAAAAGTGTAGGTATTAAAAATTAAATTACCTAACTTTTTTTTACTGGCCATAAAATGAGCATTACCATATGGTGATTCGGGTATAAGATATATTGGTAAGATGTTTTGATAGATTCCATTGTTGGTAACCATTACTGGTTGTAATTCATCAATATTTAATACTAATCTTTGAATGAGTTGATTGCTATACCTTTTCTTTAAAACTTCCGATTCATCATTCATTTCATTTTCAATCTCTCTTTTTTGAGCTGATGCCTCTTTTCTTTTTTCAAATACAGTTTTGCGATAGTTTAATAAATAATCATCAATTTGTTCAACAAAGGAGAGGTTAAAATTGCTGCTGTCGATATTCATAAAATTTTTATTGCTAAAAATAATTTTTGAATTGCTTTCAATTTTTTTTATCTCGTTTTTTAGCAAGGAAATGTTTTTAGATAGACTAGGGTTTTTATTTTCAAATAAGAGGATAAGTGATTTATTTAAGGATTGAACTTCTGGTATATAATTATCTAATTCATACTCTGCTTGTTTAATTAGAGCATCACTTTCGATTAAATCCTTCATGTACTTATTGCTAACATATTGTTCGACGATTAATCCCTCGTAAGCAAAGCGAGAAAAGAATATATTAGTATAAAAAGGCACATCTCTTTTAAGTGAATTCTTGGCAATTAAACTCTCATATTTAATTACTGCTCCTGATAGAATCATTTGAGGAATTAAAATTAAGGGAATTAAAATATAAATAGTAATGGGAGAGCGAAAGGTTGCAGAGATATTTAATCCTAAAACAGCAGAGGATAGTCCACAAAGAAATAAAACAAACCAGCTTTTAATGTTAAAATCTTTAATTTCAATAATAGAGTTTGAAATAATTACGTAAAGAAACATTTGGATTGCAGAAATTAATGATAGATAAAAAATTTTAGAATTAATATAACTCCACCAGCTTAAATTAAGAAAACTCTCTCTCTTTAAAATTTTTCGATCTCGACAAATCTCTTCAGCACTTACACTTAATCCTAAAAAGATGGCCACCATTACACTCATAAAGAAAAAGATGTGAATATTTTTATTATCATAAAATGTGTAGCTGAAACCTGTTGAATTTACTCCTCGGCAAATTAGAGCAATAAGTACTGCTAAAATAATTGGTTCTAAAAAGGTGATAAGTAGATATTCCTTATTTGCTTTACGAGCAACAATATCGCGAGTGAAAAATACTTTGAATTGTCCCCATAGTGATGGGCGATGGATATGTTTTTTAGTAATATGCTTTTCTGACGTCGGTATAGATGTCTCGCTTTTACTTTGATATTGTAAATAGATCTCCCGCCATTTTTCAGGAGATATTTTTCTTGTATGAGTTAGCTGACAATTTTGATCAATGGTCTTATCTTCGATAATCTCAAATATTTGTTCAGGACTAGTGTGGCCACAATTTTCGCAAATTGCTTCTTCGGCCCCAGGAATATCAGCGCGGGATCTAAAATACACTAATGCTTCTAGTGGAGGACCATTGAAGATAAATTGGCCACCATTATCTAGAATCCACAAAGAATCAAACATTCTAAATATTTTAGAGGAGGGTTGATGAATTACTACCACTACTAATTTATTGCAAGCAGTTTGAGCTTTTAATAGGCCCATAACATTTTCAGCATCGTTAGATGATAATCCTGATGTTGGTTCATCTACAAATAAAATGGAGGGGCCACGAATTAATTCGAGAGCGATATTTAAGCGTTTACGTTGGCCACCGCTGATAGTTTTATCTAGTGGGGATCCAACTTTAAGATGTTGAACTTGTAGTTGTCCCAGTTCTGTAAGAAGAGAATTTACTTTTACTTTCAATTCATCATCACTTAAATTACTCATACACAAGCGAGCAGCGTAGTATAAATTTTCAAAGACAGTTAAATCTTCAAATAAGAGATCATCTTGAGGAATGTTACCAATTATACCATCACAAAGATCACTCTTGTTACTGTGACCATTGATAAGAATCTCTCCAGAGTTGGCTTTTAAAGTTCCATTTAAAATACTAAGCAGAGTGGATTTTCCAGCACCACTGGCACCCATGATTCCAATCATTTTCCCACCCTTTTCATTACATGAAAAATCATGTAATCCATGTTTGCTGCCAGGGAAAAGGTAGTTAACATTGATTGCTTGAAAAGTTACAGTTAAAGCTACATTTGCATTTGCGCCAGATTTATTTTTTTCATCAGTAAATTCAGAAATCAAATTATCAAAGTATAAAGCGTTTCTATGTTTATCAAGTAAAACTTGTCCTGGACGAAAAGAGTAGCACCCGCCATACTCTAAGTGTTGGCCATCAATTCGAAATGATGAAGTGTTGTTTATATTTTCTATTGGAGCTGTTGCTATCGCTGTCGGTGAAATAAAAAGCAATTTTGCAATTGGTGAACGCATAACTGCTAATTGGTTTTTCATTAGTAATTTGATCTCAGAGTTGTTATTTTCTTTTTGGGGGGAGTATGCATTTTTCAAGAATAGGATTATTTGCGATGTGAATTTTTCTTCAACTGTAAAAGTGCGACCTAAAAGATGAACAATTTGCTGAACCAGTGTAGCTTCGGTGATGGTTGTTAATTCTGCAAAATATCCAATGGTAACATACTTTTCTGATTCTTGTAGAAGCGTTTTAAGTTCAGTGGCAATACCTTCAGCACTCTTTAAAACAGATTCAGCTTCTTCCCCCATTCCAAGGTGTAGCTCAACTAATTCTTGATAAAGCCCTATATAAGTTGAAACATCAACTAAACCTAGATGTTTTTTTAAGTAACTAAGAACTTTTTTATGAACTCTTTGTTGTTCTTCACTACTTAATGAAAAGGCAGCTTTAGCGAAGAGATTAAGTATGGCATTGAGAATGGGTTCTGCAATCATTGGTCTATGTTTCCTTATTTATTTTCGTTTATTTTCTTTTATTTTATTTCAATAATATATTAACACATTTTTTTTATGGCCTTCACTTTAGAATTTGAGATAATTAATTGATTGCTAATAAAAAAATAGAATGCAGATTAAGTCGGGTATACTAAACGTTTTTAGTTAATTAGTTAAAAGGATTTTTTTATGGTGGAATTTAAACAAGAAACAAAAGAATCAGTGGAGATACTTTGTTGTACATTTGTTGGAAGATTAGATACAGAAGAGTGTAACAAAGATGGAAAGTTAGTTGAAGCACAATTAAAGATTATTAAATCGTCGATAGTTTTTGATTTAGAAAAAGTGGAGTATGTCTCTTCGGCATTTTTACGTATTTGTATTCAAGCAGTGAAATGCGTAGGCAAAGATAAATTTTCTATAGTTAAAGTGCCACCTTTTGTAATGAAAGTTTTAAAGATTGCTGGATTGGATTCGATGTTAACTATCAGCTAGAATTTGTGATAAAAGTTTAAATCAAATAAATCAAATAAATTAAATAAATTAAATATACATCCGTAGATGTTTTCCTGCGAAAGAATTGCAAGGTGGTGGCGTATATGATACCATACACTTTGTGATGTAATTAGGATGAGGGATATCGATGAATTTGAAAGATGCGATGAACGAATTAAAAAATGAGAATATCAGATTTAAAAGGTTGATAGAAATATGTAGATCATTTTTTGTTGGTCCGAGAATCAATGGCAGTAATCATATTTTTAAAGTTCCTTGGTCTGGTAATCCTAGAATTAATTTACAAAAAGATGGTCAAGACGCTAAAAAATATCAAATTAAGCAAGTGCGAGAGGCACTTAAAAAATTATCCGAAATAGAGATGCTTGAAGAAGAGAAAAAGGAGTAACGAATATGAATTTAATTAAGAAATATACAGAGAGGTATGCGTATCAAATTGAATATAGTGAAGAGGATAAAGTTTACATAGCTAGATGTGCTGAGTTGCCTGATGTTTTGGCACATGGAAAATCTGATACTGATGCCATAAAAGAAATAAAATTAGCAGTAGAAGGTGTTCTTAAATGGATGAAGGAAGATAAAGAAGCATTACCAGAACCTTTTTGTTACCATAAATTTAGTGGGGAACTTAGACTTCGAATGTCTCAGGAAAAACATCGACAAGTGGCCATACAGGCAAAACTGCAAGGGGTATCAATGAATCAATATATATTATCTAGAATTTAGTTTGATAGAGATTTACTTATTTTTAGTAGTTCTTCGTGATGATTACTTTTTCTTGCTATCAATATACTTTAATAGATCAACAACTCTACATGAATAACCCCACTCATTATCGTACCAAGAGACAACTTTAAAGAATCGTTTTTCGCCCTTTAGATTATTTTGCAAAGTTGCTAGTGAATCATAAATAGAAGAGCGATCATCATGAATAAAATCAGTGGAGACTAATTCTTCATTTGAATAACCTAAAATATTTTTGAGATAACTTTCAGATGCTTTTTTTAATAATCCATCAATTTCTTCAATAGAAGTATCTTTTGATGAGGTAAAAGTTAAATCTACAACTGATACGTCAGGAGTAGGTACTCTAAAGGCCATACCAGTTAATTTGCCTTTAGTAGCAGGTAAAACTTCACCGACTGCTTTAGCGGCCCCTGTAGATGATGGAATTATATTTACAGCTGCTGCTCGTCCGCCTCTCCAATCTTTTTTTGATGGGCCATCAACGGTTTTTTGAGTGGCAGTGTAAGCGTGAATAGTGGTCATAAGTCCTTTATCGATTCCAATTCCTTCCTTTAAGAGAACGTGTACGACTGGTGCTAAACAGTTAGTGGTACAAGAAGCATTTGAAACAATATGATGTTTTGATGGATCATACTCATGCTCATTTACACCAAAAACTATTGTCTTAACTTCACCCTTTCCAGGAGCAGTAATCAAAACTTTCTTTGCTCCAGCATCGAGGTGTGCTTTTGCTTTTTCGGAATCAGTAAATAATCCTGATGCTTCAATTACATACTCTACTCCTAATTTTTTCCAAGGTAGATCAGCGGGATTTTTAGTAGCAGCTATACAAAGTGTTTTACATCCATTAACAACGATTGTGTCTGGATCTTCTTTTGATGAATCACTCTTTTCAGTCGATACATCATGCTTGAAACGTCCTTGAACAGAGTCGTATTTTAATTGATAAGCAAAGTAATCTGCATCTGTTGAGACGTCAACTGCTGCAACAACATCAATCTCTTTTCCAAGAAGACCTTTGTCTGCTAGTGCTTGATAAACTAATCTTCCAATTCTTCCGAAACCATTGATTGCTACTTTGATGGCCATAATAAACTCCTATGATAAACTCTTATGATAAACTCTTATGATAAACTCTTATGATAAACTCCTAATAGTACATGTATATTAGTAATATCTATCAAAATACTATAAAATACTATTAAAATCACTAATGTCACTCACATGCTTTTTTTATCAGCTGCTTCATTACACCACTCACAAATTTTGCTTTCCAAGGATCGATAAATTTGGACATCTCTGTTGTCATTTCATTTAGAAAAACTTCGTAATTTGATTTGTTAATATTTGAAAGCTTAATTCCTGTCTGTTTCTCCGCACTTTGAATTATTTGAGAGGGTGCTTCTGGAGCGTGCCTTGAAAATGCTTCCAAAATTATCTTTTCTAACTGATTAATGTTAGCTTTTTGAATATTCATAATTAATTTGTCATCTCACTTTCACTTATTTTTATTTAGGTACTCTTCAACTCGTTTATCAATTGTTTTAACTGGGGCCATAATAAAGCGACATGCCAAATCACCTTTAGCGATACATTTAATTTCTCTAGCATCAAGATCTAGATTAAAACTATATGAGCACCATCCGGCAGAGTATCCTGCAGAGAAGACGCAAACTGGTTTGTTTACTTTTTTGTTTTTTTTCAGTGTAAGTTCAGATTCGAAGGTATTAGGGTGTTCATAGAGTAAAAAATAATTTTCATCTGGTGAGGGAGTACTTTCTTCAAAGATATTTACAAATCCCCATCCAGAGTGACTAAAATGCACTGGCCCCGCAGAGAGTTTTTGAATAGGGTCCTTCAAATTCATCTTCTCTGAAAATCTTATGGCATCATTTTTTCCAATAGTTTTTGCTAATTCATAGAGGAAAGTGCTGCTAACCTCATCACCAAATTGTTCATCCATGCTCTCTTTTAAGTTTAAAAAAATTGATTCTCCTCTCATTAAAATATACCTATCAGTATCAACGGTGATGATACCTTTTTCAGGTTTAAATTTTATATCTGAAAAAAATTTACCAACAGTCGTTTCGGCATGTGCAAAGATTGCTTCGAAAGTAGGGGGGACGTTAACAGTTTTTAGCATAAAAACTCCTTGTCATTATTTATATAAATTTATTGTATAAACTGCAATGGAAGTTGCCAATGAGTTTTATGATTTATGATTGTTTATAAATGAGTTGTTAGGTGATTGAATTGCTCTGGATTTATTTTTATTTTATTTTATTTTATTTTATTTTATTTTATTTTATCTCTTCCAATATTTAAAAGATGGACCTGGTCTACCAACAAAGCATTGCTCTGTTAATTTATAATCCTTAATCACTCTGAAAGCTCTGTATGCTTCCTCTCTCTTATTTCCAAAGTCGGCCATAATTGAGTTATCGCTTACGATTCTGTAGTGATTACCATTATCCAAAATTTGTACAACTACATTAGCATTATTGAAGTGAATGCAATCCTCATTGGAGATTAGGTTACCTTGAGGAGCGATGTCACCAATAGTTAGAAGATATTCCATTGATGGTCCTGGACGGCCAACAAAACAACTTTTAGTGATTTTATATTTTCTTAAAATATTTAATGAATCTTCGGCCTCATTTTTTTGAGTTGAATCGAAGGAGAATGCATAGTGATTGCCACTGTCAACTATTGTCCAACGATTGTTTACAAATTTTAATTGAAGAGAATTGTAATTGATACCTACGCAATCACCATGAATATAGTTTTTGTACATGGCCCTAATTTTTCCAATATCTGCTAAAGTGAAATTATTACGTTGGCCTGAAACAGTGGTGCCATCTTTTCTTAAAATAGTTGCTTGGCCATTAAGAGAAAATGCATAAGATCCATAGTGCATGATTGATTCATAATCATAAACACCGATATCATCGCCTTCGAAACCGCTATCTTCTTTCTTGTTGAAGTTATGTTTTTTATCAACAATTATATTGTTCCAGTAAACATTGATAAAACTATCGCGATCATTTCTTGAGTGCTCATGCCATAAACCAACTGTGTGTCCAATTTCATGAATTGCGTTTCCAGTTGAGCAACCAGATTCTAAGTTAACATTTTGTTCTCCACCGACCATACCAATGGATGACCAGCAACCATCACTTGTATCAATGAATTTTACAAAATCCTTATGAGAGTTGTTAGCAGCGATAAAGCGAATAGGAGTGCTTGCTTCCCATGCTTTGATAGCATCACTAACTCTTTGTTGATTTTTCATATTAGGATCGATTTTAAATGGAACGATACCACCTGGCCATCTTGCGTAGACATCTTTTCCCGTTGGAGTATCAGCTAAGTCAGGATTTAGAATAGAATTTATTAATACAAGAATATCTCCCTCAACTAGAGCAAATTTACTATTAAATTGTTGATAATTTATTTTACGAAATTTTGATCCAAAACGAATTTTTCCAAGCTTAACTGGAGTAGTAAGTTTTAGGGAAGCTTTAATTTCAGGACTTACCATTTGAAGGTGAAGTGGAGGAATAAATGGAAAACGATTATCTGCTTTAGCAACACTAATAAGTGAATCACTAAAACCACTATTAGTAACTGATGCTAGAATTGATAATGCAGAAACCGCGACTGCAGATGCTACTGCATACGCTACTGCAGATTTAAACATTTTTGAAAAGGACTTTTTAGTAAACATAATTGTATCTCCTAATTATCAGGCAAATTATTTTGGCCTTAGTTTTTACGACTAATTTTTATAAAGCAAGAGATGTGCCAGCTTTTTACTTTTAGATTTTATAAAATTTTATTTTGGATGGTTATTTTTTGGCCCTGGTAAATCTTTTTTGTACAAATCTTTTTTGTACAAATCTTTTTTGTACAAAACATAGGTTGCATAATTTGTCCTGGAATCATTTTTGTAGGAACGATTGCTACCAGATGTTTCAGATGCGTAACAAATTAAAATTTTTTTTACCAGTAAAAGCACAGACCCGAAGATCATATGTCTTGATAGTTTTGCTTGAATTCCTTTTATCTCTACACCTGATTCGGAGGTTGGGACGCGTCCTACGTAAAGGGCGAGAAGAGTATGATGATTTAATTTAAGCATTATTAGCGTTAGTATTTTAGTTATTGTATTTATTGTATTTATTTTTTTTATTGGCCATGAAAAATATTTATTTAAAAATTTTTCAATTTTTTTTGCTTTTAAAATAATTTTTAATGGATCAAAGAAACTAATAGCGAACCCAACTGGTTTGCTATTGTATTCGACAATTAAGGAAAAAAATGGACAAGCAATATATTTGAGAGAGGAATTTAATTCTTTAAAGGTGGAAAAACTAATTGGTTCATACTCTGGCATCTCATTAAAGGAGCGATTAAAGAGATCGTGAAGTAGTAGCAGTTCTTCATCCCAACGAGAAAAATCAATTCGACGAATTTGTAATTTTTGGTAAGTGTTGATTCTTCCTTTTAATGATTGATCAATTCGTTTGAAATTTTTTAATGCTTTAAAGCGGAAAGCTTTAGTTGTGTACCAGGTATTACAAACCAAGAAACCATACTCTTTAAAAAATGAGTGGTAATAATCTTGATAGATTGGTTCACCATAAAAGGGTTCTCCATTGCCGCTTATTTTTATTCTATAAGAGACAAAGAAGTTAGCATCGATGGGTGTTTTTAGCGAAGAGATGTTATGTTCTTGTGCAAATTCAGTGGCATTATCAAAGAGCAGTTTGCAAACTTGATAGTTGTCTATCGTTTCAAAATATCCGCAATTTAATACTGAGTGTGGGTTTAGGGTATTATAACATACTAAAATGCGGCCAATAGCGATTGGTCCACTTTCACTAATTTTGAAAATCAAAAGAGCACGCCAAATCCAAATTCTATTTAAAATTTCATAGCTATCTCTAAATAGTAATTTAAAACGTTCGATATCTTCTGCTATAAAATGATCATCTTCTTTGTAGAGTTGATTTCGTAGCTCTATGAATTGTTGAAAAAAATCCTCATTCCAACTATCAATTATTTTGACTTGTAAAGCGAGAGTAGTACTTAAATGATCTGGTATTGTTAAATTATAAAATTTCATAATAAAATAATAATTATTTATGATATCTTAATATTTAATACTACCAACAGGATTTAGTCATGAAAAGAGCTGATTGTCCTATTTGTGCTTGCAGTTCACGAATTATTATATTTTTACGTGAACGTTGTTTATTGATGGCCAATTTGGGCCTTAGTTTATTAAGTGCGCTTGGATTATACTATGCCAATGCGCTGATATTTAATAAAACTACAAATATTTTGCTGTGGGAATCACTATCTAAAATATTATTGGTGACTTTGGTATCCTTTCTATTTTTGGTGCTTTTAAGAATTGCAGATGAGTTTAAAGATATTGAGAGTGATAAAGTATTATTTCCTAATCGATGTTTGCCTGCTGGTAGGGTTAAATATAGTGATGTAACAATTTTAGCAGTTATTGCTTTAATTGTTTTTATAATTATAAATCTTATTTTTACTAAAAGTTTAATTCTATTTTTAGCTTTAATGATCTATGCATTTTTATTCTATAAATATTTTTTTCTTCCCAAATTGATTTCAAATAATTTATTACTGGCGCTAATTACTCACAATCCGATTACTTTTGTTTTTCATCTCTATCTCTTCTCCTTCTTTACAGATAATCCATTTGCCACAGAATCTCTTTTGATAGCGGTGGTGATGTGGATTTCGGGACTCTCTTGGGAGGTCTCTCGAAAAATTAGAGTGGAAGGAGATGAAACAGATTATGTTACCTATTCAAAGATCTTTGGAGTAAGAAAGGCAGCAGTTGTTCCTTTGCTAGCATTAGCAGTACAAGCAGGGATACTTATTTTTTTAATTCCAAAGATAATTTATATAATACTTTGTGTGTATGTGCTTTATCTCTTATCTATTCTTAATTTTATATGTTGGCCATCATCTAAAAAAGCATCGAAATTAGAGTTGCTTACGGAAATTTATGTTACACTAATAATCTTGTTTGTTATTGCTATTGGAATCGGAGTTGGAGTCGGAGTTATAATCTAGAGAGAAAAACAGACATTTCAGCAGGATCTTTTGTTACAGCTAATTTAGCAATACCTTTTAGATAATCCACATAATTTGTTAGAATCTGGGCATAGTTAAAAGCATTTCCCATATCAGAACTAATTACTTTCCATTGTTCTTTAGGCAAATCGGGATCTGTTCTTAGAGGGAAATATGCATTGGGTGTGAGGATATATTTGGCCGCATACCATGAAGCTGCACAAGGATCTGTTGAAGCAATTACTGTTTTAGTGTTAACTAAGTATTTTGGATCAAATTTTTTAAATAATCCTCCAGAGGAATCATCTCTCTCATTGTGGTTCATAGCATTTATCCAAGTGGCATCAATAATTGTTAGATCAGGAAAAACTGCCTCCATAACTTTTGGGAGGAGATATTTCTTTCCAAAAAAATATTCATCGTGAAGTATATCGTTACTTCCAAAGAGTTCATCCAAGCGCTGCCAATCTATACTCAAAATGCCCACCCAATTTTTAATTCCTTCAGTTACACCGGCATTGATATGTGCTTTTAAGATGGGAAAATTAATAATTTTTAAATTACTACGATTATATGTTTTATCTTTGATGTTCCATACTCCGTAACGAAAGGATACAAATTTCCCACGCGGAGTTTTTATTTTAGGCCAAGAGATTTTTCCCTCATTTTCAGAGAAAAGATATCCTTCTTTGTAATCACCATCTTTAAACTCTTTAACATATTTTCCATTAAGTGTTCCTAAGTTGCGGATACTAACATTATAACCTTTAAGTTTGAATGTATTGATAACGTCAACAATGCTTTGGTTTTGATCGTCGGCATTGTTATCATTTTTATCGATAGGTAGTTCAATGGGTGCTTGGGTATTATCTACAACAATGATCTCACCTTGAAAATTATCTGGGTGATGAATTATCTTTGCAATTAAACCTTTGATTCGATCTGAATTTGTACCGGAACGATTCTCCCATTGAAAATTTCCTTTGATGATTACAATATCATCTTTGTTAATCAATTTATAAATATCAAGACCATTTTCTTGCATATTTTTAAAGAGTGTTTCCATTCCGGGATCAATTAAAAATTTGTCAGGGGTCTTTTCATTTCCATTGGCCAAAGAACCAGATGTGGGTGGAATATTACTCGTGATATAGAGTTTTGATATTGGATTAAGATTTTTCCAGGTAGGGAGGGTAGAAGCTGATACCGTCAGTGTAAGGGTAATTGTGAGGGCAGCAATGATACAAAAATTAAAAAAAAAATGCACATTCTTCATGACAAAAATTCTCCATAGAAAAATAATTTAAAAATTTATATTTGTAAATTGAGTGAACCTTCGTAACAACACCATTTGTTTTTTACTAAAATCATCGTCGTGACCAGCATGAATTGTATTGGCCCCTGGTTTATTTTCAAGCAGATGAACATACTCATGGGTTATGGTATATATAATATCTGCCAAAATTTTGTTATCTATTTCTAGATTTCCCAGTGGAGATGGATTGTTTACATAATCGCTAAATTTTTTAAAATTAGGAGAATTTATATTGAAATAAATATCACCAGTAGAGGTTCTTGCATAAGCAATACTTGGATCGAGTGTAAAGGCAAAGTTAAGATTAAATTTACGATTAATATCCACATTAGCAATTTTTTTCATTTCCTCTCCCCAACCATTAGGACCATCTTTTTCTACTGATGACAAAATGAAATCCTTAAATTTTTCTAAAATTTCATTTAACTTTATAATTGCAGTTTGGGTTTTCACATCTTTTTGATATTGAGAGGGAATACTACTGACAGAAAATTCAACCGTTTTTGTAGATGAACTATTTCCTCTTTGAATGGAATTAACAGATGATTGTTTTGCCAATTCATAATGTTTGGTTACTGCCTTATTAAATCTTGCTAGTATGTTGCTTGGGAAACCATTTATTTTTTTTAAAGCATTTATTTGATCAGGTCTATTCTTTTTTGCAACATCGCCATCTCCAGATAGATAGACCTTGTGCTTTTTGTAAATTGGTTCTAATTCTGCTTTCAAATCATAGAGACTTTTGCCATTTAATATCTTTAAATTAAGAAGAATGGGAATTAAAGAACGATCTGGTTTTCCAGTTATTATCTCATCCATAAGAAGTACTGCTTTTTCTAGGTTTGATTTATTTACCATGTTTGTATTTTTTGCTGATGAGGGTGCATTTAATATATCCAGTAGATCCTTGTACTTTTTTTTGACTTCATCGTTTGCGGATAAAAATCTAAATTCATAAAAAAAGTCATATGGTATTTTATTCTTTATGAACTCATGAAAAAAATCAAGCGGTAGTGGAGTATCTGGTTTATCTTGCATAATTTTAGTCATACCCTCTTTCATTATGGCATTTAGGCAGGCCATCTGTATGTAGGGTTTTAAATCATCTGAATCAATAAAACCATTTCGTCCAGTTGTCTGCTTTAGTTCTCCTCGTATGTTTATTGTTAATGATTTGCCGGCGGTATGCAAACTTTCGAGGATCTCTTTTGGTATTAAATCACTACAACCATACAGTTGATTCCCAACAATATTGCCGTTATAATAAAGATGTCCCTCGTTTCCATTTTCAATAGATACATCAATGGACTTTAATTCTTGATTGTCAGCTCCTATCTTTACATTAAAATTTTGTCTTTCAAAGATTGGTTCAGTTACATCAGGTAGAGTTAGAGCTTTTTTCTCTTCTGCCAAAGACTTTCCATTAAATTCAATATCTATTTTGGGATCAGGAATTCTTAGTAACTCCATTAGCAAAATAAGTGGTTCACTTTCATTGGCCGGTTTCATGCTCTTTAAAATAATTCTTGTGCCCGGTTGTTGTTCTTGTCCTTTATGACAAATAACCTCTGGATCTATTTTTTTAACAAATTTTTCCAAGATGTTAGATGATGATGATGTTGTTGTGGGAGAAGATTTTCTAATTGCAAGTAAATGTTTGGCCCCACCCTCTACACAAGATTCAACATAAACCTCATTAATGCCATCATTGGGATTAAAGACACTAAAAAATCCTTGACCAAAATTTATGTCTACAGTTTGGGCATTAGCAAATTTAGTTGTAAATCCTGGTGCCATACGCTCTAGAATCTCTTTGGGCATTCCTTTACCATTATCTATAACTTCATAGGAAAAAGTATCTTGCTTGGAATTTTTATAGATATTAAATTTAATCTTATTAGCTTCACCATCCTTTTCTTTGGCATTTTTTATAAGTTCACTTATAAAAACTTTGGGACTCATGTTTTGATTCATTGCTATTTTGAGTCTATTATCAAAAGCACGCGGATCAGATCTTCCTGTGCTAAATGATTGCCATTTGTTTTGATCGCTAGGTGAAAGAATGGAAGAGAGAGAAAGTTGCTCTTTTTGATATTGAGCAAGCGTTTTTCCGAATATAACCTCGTACAAGAAAGATGCATTGTATGTTGTAACTATTTTATTCTTTGAAAGCTTATTGTATAATTTTTGTCCTTCATTTGCATCCGAAATATCTGTTTCAGGAAACCAATATGAAAACATACCACTAAGTGTTTTCACATCAATAGCAAAACTTTGTAAAAAAGAATTATCTTGTAAAAAAAGATCTAATAATTTTTTCAATGCTAGTTTTTCACGAGATTTGTTATTATCTGTTATGCGCATAGCTTGTATAGATTGTTGTGCAATTATTAGTTTGTTTAAAATTTTTTCAATATTTGGATTTTTAAGATGATCATTTAACAAATCAAAAAAAGTACTATCCCATTGATGTATTAGTGTACTTTTCATATTAAGATCATTCCATTCTTTATCATCAATATTTTTTCCTAATAATAAAAAAAGAGATTTATTTTTTTTAATATCAATTGGTTGTTTCAAGGAGATAAATGCTTTTATGTGTTTAGCAATTATTTGTTTATTTAAGGCACTTGCTTTGGCCGTAATCATGAGGGAATCAAGAATATTTTCATCCTTTATTTTCTCTAAAGCTTCTTCTTTGTCATCGTCGGATAATTGCAAAAATACAAAAGAGGATAAAATTTTCTTGGCGCTATTACATCCATCTTGAAATGTTGTAGGTGCTATAGGTGATTTAGTTAACTTATTTTGTGTTGGCATATTTATTAAAACTCTGATTATTGTATGACATGTAAAATTTTTGTTCGAAGATAAAGTTTTGTTATTTGATATCTCGCTCATACACTGAGCTAGATATAGTAGGTTTTTTTTACATTTATCGATACCATGTACATCTGAGCAGAGAGGAGAAAGAAGAGATTTTGTATTGATTAGATAGTGAGAAAAACTGTTACTAAATACTCGCAGACAATGGGCCATATTGTAAAAGTCTCCTTTTCTTTCATCATTATGATTTATGTTCGCTATACTCGAGACTAGTTCTTCAGGTGAAGAGTTATTAAATTCAAAAAAAAGATCTTTAGAATCTGAATTAGAATTATTTTGTTCTTTTGATTCTACAGTTTTGTCATGATCTACTATTTGTCCATTTGCTTTTATGTAATCAATACCTCTTGTTTTAGCAGCAAGATTAACCATCTCATTTAATATCGAAATGTGATATCTAGTGTTTTTTGCTGTAATAGGATCTGTTTTTATATTTAAATCTGAGATGTACTTAGGTGGTACAAATACATGTAGTTCCTTTTTATCGTTCAAGAACACTAAAGGTTTAAAAGGGACTGATTCATTCTGAGCAACCACTGGATATATATGTACATTATTATTTTGATCAATTCCATCGATTTTATTATGTAAATTATATTCTGAATATGAAATGTTATAGTTAATGAAATACTTTGAATCTAACAATATAACTTCTTTGTATCTCATCTTTTTAAATTCTAAAAATTCCTCTCTTGAAGGCAAAAATTGCAAGCTACCACTAGACTGGTGATTCTCTAAATTGCTAATAATATCGTTGTCATAAATGAGGGATCTACCAAATGCTTCGTTGGATAGTAAGGGCGCAAGGGTATTTAATTTCACCCAATCTTTATTACTAATTAATTCGACTATTAATTTTTTAAATGCCTCTATGGTTTTAGGATTTTTATAATCAATGTGTTCTCTATCTGTAGTAAGTTGGGTGTCTTTGGGTAAATTTATACCCATCTCCTCATGAAAATTAATACCTTCAAAGTGAAAGTTTTCTATCATCACTCCATTAACATTAACACTCAAAACTCCATGTCCCTTATTTTTTGTATCATTAGAGATCAAAGAGGTGGTGATAGCATCACTTTTATCGCTTTGATTACTTTGATTATTTTGATTATTTTGATTATTAATAGAGTCAGAGAGTGGCAATGGATTTATTTTTTCTCCCTCAACAACTATTTTAGCTTGAGTATTATAGCGAAAACGTTCCTTAATAACCTCCAGTTGTTCTTTAGGTGATTTCAAATTGTTTTTGGATCTAATGATAATAGAAGTACCTATATCCGTTTTAGCAAGAGGTTCGACTTTTACCCAAATTTTACTATACTTATCTTTAGTGAAAATAATTTTTTGTCCAGGAGAATTTGCTTTTTTTGTCTCAATAATAACCTCTCCTTCGTTAGCAGAAATCCTACCAAGAGTGGAAAAAAAACCTTGTCCAAACTGCCCAATACTTTTGCTCTCACTCTTACTCTCGCTGCTGTTACCCTTATCCGAACGATTTGGTAATAATAAGTGGGTTAAAATATCATCTAAAGACATCCCCACACCATTGTCTTTAACCATCACTTGAACAGTTTTGTCACTTTCCTCTTTTAATGATACCTCGACGTTTCTCTTTGAAGGTGGAAGTGAGCTGTATTTATATGCATCAATGGCATTTGCAATTACCTCTCTGACAAATAGTTTTGGTAAAAATTGATGTCCTGATAATTTTCTAATGGTATGTTCAGCTTCTAAAACAGATACTCCATCCGCATTAGTAATAAGATCGGAGAGTAAAAAAGAATTATTAGGTTGATTTTGTTCCTGCTTGATTTTTATCTGTTGGATAAAGGATTCCAAGGAAAACAATTGGTCACTCTCTAGCAATAAGTTCTTTGTAGTAGAATTACATTCCATGTTCTCGTTAGCAGCGAATGCTTGAAAATACAATTGAACTAAAATCGAAATTAAAATCAATATCAATTTAATTTGAAACCTCATAATCATATCGCTACCTCCGTGATCATAATAGTCGCTGACACCAAAAGTCTTTTCTTGTACTTCTGATGATAATCTTTATTCATCAACAAATCCACATTTATCCTTTTTACATCCTCTTTAATTGACCAAATATGACTTGTAATTTTATCAAAGAGTTTAGTAATTGCATCTATCTTATCATGGTAGAGAGCGATTGTTATTGGTCTATAATTTTTATTTATGGTATTTAACTTGAAAAATCTGGTTTTGCTGAGAGGAATATTTATTTTCAAAAATCAGAATTTAATATTAGAAACGGTTAAAAAAAGTCATGAAATAATAATAAAAAATAGTTCCCTTATCTTTATTCTTTTGTCTTTCCACTATTCCAATAATTATCATAATCATCGAAATTAAAATCATTACCATCGCTTGTTAGAAAAACTATAATATTTCTCAAATTCTCTTCCCTAAAAAAGTAATCGGGTTCTTTTTTATAAATTTTCTTTAAATACTTAACCAAATTTTTTCTCACATTTTCAGAGTTAAATTTTTTAAAGTTGTAAACATATATTCTCTCATTATGAAGTCCTTCTAAATCACTCATCATAGCACCTGTATTAACGAGAGTTTCTATATGGTTAAATATTCTCTCTTCTAGCATTTCATAGTTCTCAAATTTATGTTTTCTTTGACCTAAATTTTGACCCATTTTTAATATTTTAAGCACCATCATTCTATCCAGTTTTTTGCAATAACCTTGATCTTTTTCCTCTCTGATCTTTTTCAACCATTTTATATAATTTTCTTCTACTTCTATAATATTAGATACAAAGATCATATAATTTTCGATCGAATCTTTCGTATATATATACATTCGTTTACTCTTTCTTTTTAAAAGCAAAGCATTGGCGGCCCAATATTTTGCTTCTACCTCTTTAAAATCTTTCAGTTCATATTCATTTAGAAATTTTTTAAATTGCTCATTTAACTCCTTTTCTCCTTTTTCATCTTTCCATCCCTTTTTTAAATTATTAAAATCTTTCAAGTTCTTCTCCTCTTTACTTATAAATTTTTCCATCTCTTCTTTACACAAACCCATATCCCATTCTTCCCTAGTACTCTTTGAAAGCTGAAACATGCCATTATATGCCTCTTCTCTACCCATGAAGGAGAGGATGTGAGAAATCGGGCCATAAAATGTTAAAGGTATTGGATCTAAATCTAAATCAGGTGTAGTTACAGGAATAGATATATTAGGAAGAATAGAAGATGTATCATGGCAACTTTGATCATTTGTTTGATTATTTGTTTTTTTGTCAAATGTAATTACAGTAGTTCTATCTTCAGTACTACAACTTCCTATTGGAATAAATATACAGGTGAAAGTACAGGTTAATACAAAAAAAATAATTGTGTTGATAAAAATTGAATGCATATAATCCATCCTTGTTATGTATTTGATTCTGTCACATGGGCACCTGTAGTGTGTGTATTGTATTGTGTATAAGGTGCAGACATTGCAAATATTGCGAACTCTTGTTCGCTTTTTGTTAGTCTAAGAATAAATTACAACGATAATGGCTTAATTATCGATTTTATTAGCACAAAACATTTATCTCTTTTAATTTTTACATAGTTAACTTTCTATAAATAATTTTTGTTTTATTATTTATAGGCAAATATTTTTATCACTTCGTGCACACATTTCGTGCACACTTCGTGGGCGTTAAACTTTATAAAAAGTTCAAATTACGAATGATTATTATAGATTTTTACGATCTATATCTATACAACCACACTTTGCTGCTCTATCACTGTGTTCGCCCAAAGTACTACTCTTAAGATACTGATCCATTTTTTCTTTACCAAAAGTATTTATAGCTCGTAGTTTGTTATGAGCAGGACAAGATAAAATTAAATTACTTGCGGAGTTTGATCCAAAAAAGCTAAATGGAATAACATGATCATATTCAAGTCGATGGACTTCTTCACAACGTAAACCAGTGATAGGAGAAACATATTCACATCTTGATTTCGCTCGTGTGCGTACTTCCTCTTTTACTTTTTTAGGGATGTATCTGGATGGTTTTTTGTTATCCCTCATGATCATTTCACTAGGGACTGCTTCTGGTTCTATTTTTTTTTCAGATTGTTTTTGTTGTTGTAGTGATTGTATCTTTTCACTTAATAATAATTCGAGCAATTCACTATCTTGATAATTTCCCATGGTCTTTTTTAATTCATTAACCATTTGCAATCCTTTTTCACTTATTTCAATTTTGTATACTTGTTTTTTGAGAGTAATACTTCCTTCTATTGCTTCTAATTCAATTTTGGCATCACGAGTGCTTTTATTAGTTATAGTTTCAATTATCTTTGATTTCTCTGATGATGTTAGTTTTTCTCCTTTTGTATTTTCTTGGCGCTTTATCGAGGCAGCGGCAAGACCAACATTTGTTAAAGATAATTCTCCAGTAGATATTTTATTTTTTATTTCAGGATTAGAACGCGATAGTCTCATAGATGAGATTCTAATCTGTGCTTCATTTTCGCTGTAATTCAAATATTTTGTTACATAAGCAAACATTGATGAGTATCCAAGTTCAGCATAGAGACGACGATCTTCAATCTCTTCGAGATGAGCAATTAATTCCAATGTACATGCTTTTTCTTTTTTCACCAAAGATAAAGTGGCCTCTAATAATTGTTGTTTGCTTAATTTTTTAAGTGAATAATTTAAATTGTCCATTCGATTTCACCTCTAGAAAAAACAGTATCTGTAATAAAATCACTGGTGATAAAAATAGCATTTTCAGAGGGAGAAATCAATTTTTTAAAGTGATTATAGCTGATATTTCATAGGAGAAAATTGACTTGAGTGCTGATCTCTGATAAGGAGTTTGTGGTTTGCCATAGGTTTTTTTTATTTTTGCACCAATCATAATTAGATAATTTATTCGTTGATATCCAAATAACTCTCTGACATGAGTATAGTTTTTTTGTTCGCGCGTATCCTCGAGCACATAGCAGTTGTCATTTTTTTTGTATGGTCTTGATCTTGTAAATATTACCTTTTCTTTTTTATTGGAATTTAAATAAATCTTGGATAGATACTTCCAAGTATTCTATAATAGCTTGGTAACTCCCGCCTTCCGTCCTTGGATAAGATAAGAATTTAATTTTGCAGTTTTTTTCTAATTTTATCCAAGATGGAGGGAATGAGGCAACCAACCTCAACTTCATAATCAAATTACTCAACTTTTTTAATTTCGGTAACAGATATTCTGAAAGTGCCTACAATTGCCAAAAAAGCTAAAAAGGTAGCAAAGAAAGTTACAAAAACTCGAAAAACTATCCCCTCCTATAGAATAGATTCAACATATTTTGCTAATTTTAAACTCTTCTTATATTTTGTTACTTCTTTTTGATATTGGGCCAACTCTTTTTTACTAGGACGATATTTGGGATCTTGATATTGATATTGATTTGGATTTTTCACTCGTGCTAAATTCATAGCGGTAGGATTTGCATAATATTCGATCTCCTCTTTCGATACTCTCCGTGACCACTTAGTAATATCAAAATTAAAATCTTCTGCTAATTGCTCTGAAGATTGACTACCACAAAAAAGCACAGCAGTTTCGGAATTAATACCAGGATGATATTTTTTATTTCGTCCTAAAAACAAATTAACAAGACATTGATTGGTAGGAATGAGATCATCATCTTGATCTTCTGTCTCTCTTGTTAAATCTTTTTTATTAGAACTTTTACTACTAGACATACCACTTCTTGGATCTAAATTGTGAGATCCAACTAGAGAGAAATTACCATCCACAATCATAAATTTACTATGCATTAGACCCCGTTTTTGTTCAAAGGGTTCATCACGGTTAATGCCCGTCCATTCATAAATTTCAATTTCATTGTCAGGATTAAATATTTCAGTATTAACCAGATCTTTGTAATATGATCTTCCTGTTACAGTAATTCCAAAAGTATCTTGAGTGCTTATATCATTTGTTAATATTTTTATTTTAACTCCACGTTGATTGGCACGTTTTAAAGCATCTCTAAATTCACTACTAGCAGGAACGAAAAAAGCATTCGCAATCAAAATTTCTTTTTTTGCATTATTTATTAAATCGATATAAGCATCCATAATATTAGTTTCGCCAAGTTGTGGTCTAGAGGGAATAAAGCGAATCTCTTTTACTGGGATATATTGTGGTTCTACTTTTTGATATTCAACTTTTCCATTAGGATATCTAGTCTCAATTAATTTTCCCTCCTCGATAAGTTTAATTTTATGTTTTGCATATGCTTGATTGTTTTTTTGTTGCTCATTTAATTTTTTTTCTGGCACTTCTTTTTTATTATCTTCAAAAAATTGAAGATACTCTTTTTTATTTTTTATTGGATCAAATGGATTTAAGCAATTGACTCGTTTGTTGTTATAAGGAATTTTAAGGGAGTGTGTAAGCAAGTTTCTTTTAAAGGTATTATTTATATCTTTAAGGATTGAACCTTTGACTGCTACATCTTGATCTCTCCATTTAATTTTACTCTCCTTATTTACTCCAAAGTAACTATCAGAGATATTTACTCCACCTACTATTGCTTTTGCTGAATCCATCGTAGGATCATCACCATCTACTACTAAAAATTTATCATGAAACCTTTCTTGAATATAATCAAAGTCCCTAATCAAATTGCGATTTTCAATAAGTGTAAGATCTAAAAGACCCTGACAAGAATATCCTAGTACCGGAATTCCTGCGGCCATTAAACGATGATATAGTTTTAAACTAGCGAGATTTTGTAGATTATTAAATACATCAACTATAATCTTGACATCAACACCCTCCATTCTTTTTTTTATTAATAGATCAGCAATCTCGATACCTGTTAGCTCTGGCCTATATAGATAGACTTGCATATAGATAGTTTTTTTTGCATTGATAATCGCTTGATAGCGTTCATAAAAATCTATCTCTCCATTTGATAGCGTTGCCACTCTGTTATTGCCACTTTGATCATGAACGATTCCGGCATGTTCAGAATTTGAAGTTGGAATATTTGATTCTTGATTATTATCATTCCCAGAGCAATTTGGATTTGAATTTGAATTTGGAAACTTCGCTGTCATCTCTATAATTAATTTTTGTAGTCTTTTACTGCGACAGAGTTGTGCAAGTTTTTTAAAGCTTTCAAATTTTTGATCACGCTCCTTTTTTGATAAAAAAGATAGCGCTGGTTGCAACCTGGTATCTATTTTAGTAAAATCTTTACCAAAAAGATTCACAACAAATGGATCAAAAGTGAAAGACCATGTCTTTTGTGGTTCCTTTGAACTTGTTTTAGCAGTTGGGGCATCATTTCTTAAGTCACTTGTTTTCTTCTCAATTAAACCAACGAAAGGATCTCTTATCTCTCTAGTAAGAATGCAATCATTAACAGAAATTTTTTCTATAAGCTGTTTATTCTTTTCTATCCAGGGATAATTAACAGTAATTTTTTTTTCAGTGCTTAAATCCATCTCTAAAAGTAATTCTTGAGTGCGTTTAAGATCAGTCTTGTTTATTTTCATACCATCTTTAGTTCCTGATTGAAGATCATGCTGAAAAAAGATAGTGATCGATGTTGTAATAAATATATATAGCAATAAAAATAATTTCATAACTAATCCTCTCTTATCCCTGAGAAATAGTGTTGTTAAAATCAAAAGTAAAATCAAAACTGCGAAAATAAGAGAGAAAAATTTGCCTCTATCATTTCACGAAAATTTTTTAATTTATTCATTTCAATACTCATCTCATCTTCTAGTTTACTAATTCTATTATTAATCAATTCTTGTTGAGAGAATAAATATTTTGATTCAAAAATATATCCTGTGGTCTGTCTTGTTAGTGCATCTCCAACATCTTTGGCCGGTCCCCAATGTTTGATCCAATCTTCAGTAAATTTTGCTATATCAGTGGAAAGTTTAGTTGTTTTTCCAAGTAACATAATTAGATGAAACTCATCCATTTGATGTTGTAAATATCTTTGATATGCCTTTGTTGTAGCTATAGATTTTGGATCTTTGACCAGTTCTTTTAAATACATTACATAATAATTTTCCATTCTTTTCAAATGAAGTTTTTCTAGCTGTGCTAAATTATTATATAGTTGTGTGATTTTGCCTACAAACTGCTCTCCTATAATATATTGTTTTTCTATATAATTATTTAAGGGATTAAATAAATGAAAGAGATGATTGGCATAGGCAGTAGAGGAATTCATTATTTCAAATATCTTTTCATTTTCTGGACATTTATTATAAATCTTAGTTATAAAATCATTTGGAGAAAGAGTTAACTCCTTGTTGTACACCCATGATTGTTTTCTAAAATTAATTTGCTTTTTTATCTTATCACTATTTAAAGACATCATATCTCTAAGAGCATAGCAGATTCCTACTGCCTCACCTTCTAAAATATTACTACATTCACCACCTTCAGCAGGCAGAGAAAATGCGGCCATAAAACCCTTACATAAAAAGGAATCTCCACAATCTTTCATGGTTCCTTTAAAATTATTTGTATAAAGTTTATTTAATTGATTACACTCATTTCGATTTTGTTTATCATAATCATTTTGATTAAACTCACCACAAGAACTCTCTTTTAAATTTTTAATTACTGTACAAACATTTACAGAATTAGCAGATTCAATATCAACAAAGTAATTATCATTTTCTTCTTTATAGGTAAGGCAATCTTGAATATTAGTAGTAAATCCAAGAAAAACTTCCCTGCATCTATTTCTTTGAATATCATTTAACTTCACACCTTTGGAATCACATACGTCTATACCATCTGAGTCTAGCTCAAGTAATACAGAATCTGAAGCTTTGGTAGTAAATGACATGCTTATGTTATGCTGTAACAATATAAATGTTATAAATATTATAACTCTTATTATTGATGTACTTTTGTTAAGCATGTTCACTCCTTACTTAGGTTGATTTTGATAATATTCTTTTTCTAAATAAATCTGATTTTAATTTTAATTCTATTTGTGAATATAAAGTATATTTATTTATAACTTGTTTTTATTTACAACATGAAATCTTGGAGTTGGCATTTTTGAAATAGTTGCTATCAATTTGAAATGACTAATTATTACTAGGTATTGCTATGATGAAATTCATAGATTTTGTTTCTCTAAAAATAGCATGGAATTTATTAGGAAGATCAAAAAAGATCAAGAAAGATGCCCTATTTTTTTGTCACTATCCCGAAAGTGCAGGAAGCAGATCGCATATCTTGTTCAGAGTTATTGGTGTTGCTAGCATACAAGCTTTGAGGGCCCTAGAAAATAATTTCTTAGGATCATGTCTTCTGTTAAAACGAT
>JADFZW010000089.1 GCA_015232355.1 Oligoflexia bacterium | reverse complement strand
AAAAAAAAGGAAGCAAAGTAAAATTAGTAATTAAATCTGAAGAAAAAATTTAAATTTTATATATTAATTTTGTTTGATTCTGAGAAAATAAATAAAAATTGTAGACCAATAACAATCGCCCACTACCATTGGTTCAGGATTGTTTTTTTTAGGTGATCATTCCAGATGGGGACGGAGCTTGATCGCTGGGGGCGTTTTATTGTTGGCCATGCTGTCTATGTTTTCACTAGCTTTTTGTTCTGATGAAGAGGGGATCTTAATTGAAAAATTAAAATTAAAGCAAGAGTTAACAAAAAAAATTCATAGTAACCTTAAACGCATTCAAATAAAGTTAATGGTAGCTAATCCAGCGATATCAGAAGAGTTTTTAAATAAAGAGATTTCTCTAATTAATGAGACTATCTCGACAGCTATTTCTAATGGTATTAATTTGGAACAGGAAACAAAGTCTGGTACTGATCCTTTAAATTTTCAGACGTGGGGTGTGCAACTAATAACCAAGTTTAATATAGCTTCCATAGACTTTCAAGATAACAAGCTTAAAATTAGGAAAGTAGAAAATCCTCCTGCAGAAGGAGTTATTGCTAAAGAAATATTAGGATTTATGAAAGACTTCGTTGCGCTTGATAAATATAAAAATAAAGAAACATCAGATAAGCTTATTGCCAATTTTAATAACTTCAAAAGTAAATATCCTGATTATGTAAAAATTATTTCTCTGGCACTTCAAAACTCTGGATTGGCAAAAGTTGATGGTGCTAATCTATTGATGGTTGCTGAAAAAATGCCTCTCGATGGTAGCGATCAGTTTAAAAAAAATGTCTTAGGTGAACTGAAGAATTTTTCTAGCTTTTTTGCAAATGATAAGCAGATTGCTGAATTCAAGAGCGATTACGAAGATGCAATAAATTATACTAAAACTTATATAAAATCTAAAATTTCGATAGAATCGCTTCCTCAATTATTAAATTGGCAATGTAGTCAATTCAATAACCTGCCAGAAGAGCTAAAAATAATAAAAATGGGTGATGAATTTTTAACAGCGGCCAGATTGAAAGCTCTAAATACTTTCTATACTACAATAAAAGAGAGTAGTGTAACTGATCTTCAGTTATTTGAAAACTCAGTTATAGAAATTAATAAGACATTGAAAAAGTGTGAGATGGGAGAAATTACTTTTTCTGCACCTTTGCCTACGGGAGCAAAAAAGATAAGCTATAAACCTTCTAGTAAAGAATTACTTTTAAAAAAACGAGCGAACTCTCTAAAAGAAGTTCTGATTTTACTAAGAGAGATTAATTATAAGGGTTCACGAATTGAAGACAAAAAATTAAGAGATACCATTGTTGAAATAAATAAAATAATTAAAGAATCTAAACTAGCGCCTTTTTACAAAAGGGATATCTCTCCTATAGTTAAGGAGATCAATGAGACTGCTGCTATCTACTTAAAGATTAATTCCTTGGAATTTGCCAGCGCTAGCAATGGTGATGGAGAGCTAGTGGTTAATGAATTAAAAGATGCTAAATCAGTTGATTTGATTAAAAATGAGATTAAAAGTTTTTTTGAGGACTTGATAACGTTCAGAGAAGATAAAGATCCTAAAAATAGCAGCAATCATTTACAGGGAGTAGCAAAGAAGTTTGAAGATTTTAAAACGAAGTATGCTGACTATTTGAATGTATTAATTACTTGTTTGGCCCCTTCAGGACTAGTGGATGTGACAAAAAAATCGCTTCTCTCCTCTGATGCTATCGCTGCCATAGGAAAAGTAAAGCTTTTAAGATCACTGGGAACGTTCACTAGAATATTTTTTGAAGACCAAGAAATGTCGAGGTTGTTAAATGAACGGTACACAAAAATCGATTCCGAGACTATGAAGGAAGGATCATTTTCTGCTATTGATAGATCAAAGTGTTTAGAACTAAATGATGAGGAAGTGGCCGCCGTTAAATTATTTTCTAGCGATGAGGGATGTAGAATTATCAATCTACAAAATAGAATTCTTCCTTGGTCCTTAGAAGAATTAACAGATCCATCTAATGCCTTAGGGTGGATCGCTCAAACTATTGCACGAGGGATTCTTGACGGAATTCTTCCTGCTAGAAGTATATATGATTCGTCTGGATTAAGTTGTTTTACTGGTACATCCTCTGAAGCTATGAAATACATTAATGGAATGATTAAGGGTTCAAAAATGATTTTTTTAAAGGATCTTGAATCCCTCAATAATCGATATCTAAATAGTGATAATAAGTATTCAACTAAAGACATAACAAAATATTTCAATTCGGGAGTTTGTAAACTTCCCAATGAGAGCGGTTGTTTTTATCATGGGATTCCGGCCTCATCTTCATTGGATAATAAAAACTTAAAAGTGGGTGACACCATAACTCTTCCTGATTTTCTATCTACTTCCTCTAGTAAGGAGAGGGCCTGGCCGTTTTCAGAAAATACTGGTAAGTTTGCCCTAGTAGTTAGTAAAACAGCAAAAGAAATTAAACAATTATCGAGCATAAAAGAAGAAGATGAACATTTGTTATTACCAAAAACAAAATTACGAATTATTGACATCATAAAAACTACACCTAGAATGATTGGTTTTGGCGATTTTACGGACGATGATGAAGATCATAAAGATTATAAAATACGAAAAGTAGATATGGATCGTGGTTTTACTTTGATCTTGGTTGAAGAAGTGTAGATATTTTTTAATAAAAAAGCTTATTGCTATAATTGAAAGAAAATATTTTAGTATCTAGTTTATATCATAGCACGTAACCAGAAAAGTAAAACGATAGAGTGTTCCTGTTTAATCGATTTTCACTCTAAGATTTTCTGGCGTGGTTGATTGGTTGTTGCCATTATCCCCCCAACAAACAACACTTCCATCAATATATTGTTAGTTAAGCAAAAAAACAGCAATCACAGAGGAGAATTTAGTAAATAATTTTCATTATAGGAAGTTTGTATGATTTTTACTCCCAGTTAGTACTTGATGAATTGATCAAAGATATTTATTATTTTTCCTAAACACGCTTTCGGTATTTGTTTCTTCTATTTATTTTCATTATCACAAATTAAAATATTTTAACGATGAGATAAAAAAACAATCTGAAAAAGTAGATGTCAAAATTTTAAAGTATCCAACTACGAATGATAAATATGAAAAAGTTAATTTATATGATGTCGCCGCTAATTATCATTATGCAAACTTGCTACTAAGGGGCCGTCCCGAAATTAACTGTACGTTTCCCTATGAAAAATCTGCACACTCTGAAAAAAGTAAGATTTTCATAAAAAATTTTATAAAAAGTGAACAAAATTGGTATGGATTAAATATTCTAAAAA
>JADFZW010000088.1 GCA_015232355.1 Oligoflexia bacterium | reverse complement strand
AGTATATAGATAAACAATCATTAGAGATGTTATATTTATTTGGTTTTTGTTTTATGATGCCTTTTTTATGAAAAAAATCAATATTTTCTTTTATAACTGAAGGAGTTAGAGATAAACCGCTAGAAAAATGGTGTGGAACTGCTTGGATGCATCTGAATTAAGAAATGCTTATCTGAAAAATGATATGAAGTTGGAAGCACAAACAGGATTATTACCTAAAAATTTTGCTGGTAGTTCTGAATATAATGTAAAACAAAATTGTAATTATAAAAAATTAAGTAAACCTCATAAATTAAAATTACTTTCTTTTAGGAAGGAGTTTGTTCCAATGTTAAAAGAAGCTGTAAGCAAAAGCATGTTACATTCTTTAAATATTAATGTAGATGTTCATTATGCTAATGAAGCTGAAATAACCGATAAATTTAAAACGAAAAAATATGATATGATATTTATCACTTTTGTTATAGATCATATTGATTATATCAAAAATTTTGATATTCATTCAAACTCACAAGAAGAAAGCATTACTCAAGTAAAAAATGATACCGTTGATAAATATTTAAAACTATATAGCAACAACCTACCATATGAAAAGAGAATGGAGTATATCTCGTTGGTCGATCGATCTATGATTGATAATGCTCAAATGTTGGTACAAGGGCAGGTGTATAGAGATTATTATTTTCCAAAGAAATTTAAATTAAAAGAAGATTTTGTGATTAACTCTGATTACAAAATTAAAAATATAATAAAAGCAGAATAATAATTCTGTTGATGGTTTAAACTTATGCAAAAAAAATATATTTTCACGAGTTTCTTTGTTGTAACACTTTTTTCGATATTGAGTTGCGTGGCAATTCTTTATTTTCACTATAATAAAAATGTAGATTTGGAAAAACTTGAGGTTCAAACTAAAATTGAATCGCTAAAAGATTTCTTTTCCTATTATTATGGAAAGCGTGATTTCATTAAATTAAATCAACTTCTCTTAACAGCAAAAACAGCAAATACGGATAAATTAGAAATAGTTTCCCTAGATTCGAATGCACCAATTAGCTTTATTAATTTACCAACAAGCACGAAGAACAGTGATTCCCTTTTTTGTAATAGCCGATTAATACAGTATTATGGGGCAGATTTGTGTAAAGTTAATTATTGTATAGATAAAAATAAAATATTTAATTCAACCGTTAAAGCAGATGCATTGATTCTAACAATTGTTTTCTTTATTTTG
Organism: Oligoflexia bacterium; assembly: GCA_015232355.1. Classification (GTDB taxonomy): domain Bacteria; phylum Bdellovibrionota; class Bacteriovoracia; order Bacteriovoracales; family Bacteriovoracaceae; genus JADFZW01. Next base: position 2,309 of record JADFZW010000088.1, on the reverse strand, counting down.
GCCATATCATTAGCATTGATTTTACTTCCCTTTTATTTGTTTAATAGATTTATTTTAGATACTATTCATAAAATTAATGAAATACGTTTAAACAATCCTACAGCTGATGCTTTTTTAGATTTTTCAAAAAAAATTAAAATTCCAATTTTAGAAAAATTAGTAGTTGAAATATATAATCTTTTTACAGAGAAAGAGCTGTTAAATAAACAGATTATTGAATCTGAAAAGAAAGAGATAATAGTACAAATGGCATCCCAAGTTTCGCATGATATCCGCTCTCCACTTATGTCACTTAATATGTCTGTGCGGAGTTGGTTACACCTTCTTCCTGAAGATGAACGAATAGCAGTTAGATCACAAATTCAGAGGATACAAGATATTGCCAATGGTCTGCTAAGCAAGAAAAAAGAGATGCAAAAAAGTGAAGCATCATCCTCCGATAAATCAAATAATGATAAATTAACTTCACAACTTCTATCAACATGTATTGAAGAAATTGTTACTGAAAAGCGATTGCAGTACAGATCATTTTTAGATTTGTATATTGAGGCCGATTTAGATAACACCTATGGCATTTTCGCTAATATAAATTTGATTGAAATGAAAAGGATTCTTTCAAATCTAATAAATAATGCTACTGAGGCATACGATGATAAGAAAGGAATGATAAAAATTCAATTAATGGAAGATACCACTTCCGCTCAAATTATTGTTGAAGACTTTGGTAAAGGTATCCCTACAGAAATTTTAAATAAATTGGGTCAGGCCGGAGTTAGTTTTGGCAAAGGAAATAATAAAGAGTCCGGTGCAGGTCTAGGAGTCTATCATGCAAAAACCACAACAGAAAGTTGGGGTGGTTCTTTTAGTATTGAATCTGAAGTTGGAAAGGGAACCAAAATTACATTAACCATACCCAAGGCCAAACCACCTCATTGGTTTGTATCTAAAATATCATTAAGTGAATATTCTGCAATAATGATACTTGACGATGATCAGGGAATACATCAAACGTGGGATAAACGCTTTGCTGACTTAAAATTATCTGATCATCACATAAGCGTTTTTCATTCATCTACACCTGATGATTTTTCTAATTGGGTTAAAAATAATTCATCAAAATTCCACAAGGTACTTTATCTTTGCGATTATGAACTTATTGGTCAGAATAAAAATGGTTTGCAATTAATTGAAGAAAATAATTTGAAGACCGCTGCTTACCTAGTAACCAGTAGATATGAAGAGGAAAAAATTAGATTAAAATGTAAAGAGCTTGGAGTGAAATTAATTCCAAAAATGATTGCTGGATTAGTACCTATCGAGTTAATAAAAATTGAAACCACTGCTGCTGCTAATGATAGCTTAGGAAATAAAATTGATGTTAGTAATAATGTTACAGATAGTGAGAGTTTTAATATTGTTTACATTGAAGATGAACCTTATCCAAGACGAGCTTGGGAAAGATCAGCAAAGAAAGCTGGTATTAAACTACTGATTTTGGCCAGTCCTCATGAATTTGAAAAATATGAATCCGTTCTATCTAAAGAGACATGCGAGATTTACATCGACCGCGAATTAGGAGATGAATCGCCTAAGGGTGAAGTTTTTGCAAAAACTCTGCATGAAAAAGGATTTAAAAAATTATTTCTGGCCACAGGTCATGAATCTGAAATGTTTGAGCATCTTTCTTCTTGGCTTAAATGTACTGGAAAAATGCCTCCGTGGGAAAATGAAGATGATTGGTAAAATCACAACTGCATCTATATTGGATTTAATATGAATTTAATAAAAACAGATGATTTTTATAGAAAAATTGAAATCAACAATGAACAGCATATAAAAGATATTATTGGCACAACTCTTTTTAATGACTTTACAGAAATTGCAAATAAAAGAAAGTTAAACATTGATACTGCAATAAAAAAACACAATGCTTATCTCTTTGTTCATGACAATGAATTAGTATTGGGAATAGTTAATAATATTTGCGGCAAAAGATTTTCTGTTACTGGTTTATATTCTAATCTTACAATCTTTCAAAATACAAAGTTACTTAATATTCTTGAATATTATGCTAAAGTTAATGATTGCGATTTAATGCAAATATTAGTTGGTCATAATAATAATTTCGACATGGGTATGATGAATATTCCTGGATACTACAACTCAAATTTAATATTTAAAAATTCTCTTGAAAATATTAAATCAGATACAGATGAATTAGATGTTTTTAAAAGATTTACATCTAATAATATAAAAATACCTATGGATATTTTTACTACAAACGAATATCTTACTCGCATAAACCATCC
>JADFZW010000087.1 GCA_015232355.1 Oligoflexia bacterium | reverse complement strand
ACCCACTTCTATTTTTTTCTCACGAGAAGATATCCGGAAACTTCAATAAAAGATGTTACCACCATTCAGTTGGCCATATTTCGCGAATATCTTTTAAAAACTTATTCCGCCAGAACGGTAAGAAGGGTGCTTGATTCACTTGGAAGCTTCTATCAATTCCTAAAAAGAAAAAAGGTGATTGTTGCCTCTCCCATGGATGAGATTGGTCGACCCAAATGTTCCAAAGAAATTCTAACCCCGGATGTAACTAACCAAGAAGTGCAGCTGATGTTAAATGCGGTTGATCTTACTAAATATAGCGGGCCTCTTCATCGGGCCATTTTAAGTTTACTTTTTTACACCGGACTTCGCTGTGAAGAGGTGAGAGGGCTAAGAATTGAAAATATCCATTCGATTGGAGGACAACTGGCCATCATTTTTAGAGGAAAGGGGGATAAAGAGCGAACAGTTCCAATGCCACCACCACTGCAAAAAGATTTAGGTAGGTATTTAAAGTGGCGAAGTGAACTTGGTATTACTTTAAATCCTGATTCTCCTCTTTTTTGCTCCTCCATTAAAAGAGAAGCACCTCTTTCTCCTCGAACTTTTTCCTACATTGTTAAAACTTACGCCAGAAAAGCAAATATTGTGGGAGCAATCAGTGTGCACTCCACTCGTGCAACTTTTATCGGAGCATCTTTGGATGCCGGAATATCGCTTGATAAAGTTGCTCAGTTGGTGGGCCACCAGGATGTTAATCTTACTCGTCGTTACTCCAAGAGAAGGGAAGTGTTAAACGCCTTTGAAAATGTGCCCGACCTCTATCAAGTAGAGGAGAAGAAAAGGTGAAAGGAGGAGTCAGTGAAGAAACTATTTGGGCCATAATTGAGGCGTATCTTTTTGAGGTTAAAAACGGCGCTCCATTAAAGGATTTTTTAGACCTTTTCAAAGGTGCTTTCACCGAGGAAGAATTAGAGGCCTCTTTGAGGAGAATGGAAAAATCTAGATGGGATGCTCGTAGAGGTATCATCCTTGTGTGCCGAAAAGGTATGTGGGCCCTAGAAGCACTTACTACTCATGCAATGATCAATGAATTGGAATTGGAGGTGGAAGATAAATATTGTCTTCCTAGTGAATGGAGTGAAGGAGAAAAAACGGTTCTGGCCATTATTGCTTATAAGGGGCCAGTTTCTTCTTCAGGAATTGATGAAGTTATGGGCATTGATTGCAATCATTATGTAGTTTCCTTACAAGAGCGCGGACTAGTGGTGAGAAAAAATAATAAATTTACTGTGACACCTTCTTTCTTTGGTTTTTTTGGCCTAAAGGATTCGAGTGAACTTCCTTTTTTAGGTGTTGTAGATAGTGCTCTATCACAAAACGATTCCAAAAATGAAGAGATGAATTTTAGTCATTTTGATGGTTCCTTAATAGAAGAGAGTGAGATTGGTTTTGATTACCAATGGTCAAAACGTCATTTCTAATTGACTTGAAATAAACTTTTTTTTTATGATACACTTCAACGTTTGATGCGATTTTCTTGAAATTGTCGTCAATATAGAAAAAAGACCCTGTTTCGGTTAACTACTTTAATCACAACTTTGATTGAAAAGGAATGTGATATTTATTTGGCATCAAAAGATATGGGTCATGCTATGGCCACCACTCAAAGATGCTATGATCGAAGCAGAAGGAAACAATCAGATTTGTTACTTTTAGATGGAAATATTTATTGATTGAAAAGCATAATGAATTAATCTTAATCGCTCAAACTTTATTTTAGTGGTAAAGAGACATTAGAAAAAATAGTTAGTTTTTACATAGTGAAAAACACCGTTTATTATTGAAGTTTATATCAAATTACTTTAGTATGTTGATTATATGGGTTTGCTTGAAAGTAAGTCTTTCAGCAAAGGTAAATTTGTATGGTCGGGCCGCCATGCAGTTTCACAAAGGGCCCATAATGTCTTCTGCTGTAAATGACAATCGTGATCAATCTCTAGGCACCCCTACTTCTAAAAATGCGAGTATATGGTCTTTTTTAGTCCGCATGTATTGGATGTTTGGGTGGTTTATAGTTTTATTAGTTTCTGCTAGAATTTCTTTAAATAAAACTCTTGGAGCATTCTCCTTTCTCCCACTACTACTTCTTTGTTGTAGTATGGTTCTTGTCAGGTATATAGATATTTATCATTATCAGGGAAGCACCGTTGATGGTAGGCCTGCTGATAAAAAAGATTTGTTTTTTTATTCCGCAACATCGTTTTTGGTGATTTTTTTTGTATTCATAGTGACTACCTATTTTCATTAAAATCTATCTAAGCCGCTATTAAAAACGTAAGCAAATTTGATAGAGAATAGCAGAAAGGATGGGGTCTAAATGATACGAAAAAATTTCAGTGGATAGCTATTCCTGAATGGAGAATCTTATGAATAAATATATTTGTCTATTATATCTTTGCCTTAAATTGGTTCCCTTCTATTTGTTAGATGACCCCCAATGTATTCATTGATAACTAAAAAAAATGCAAAAACCAAATTCTTATTTAGATGGTTTTAATATAATTATTTTTAAGGAATAATAATTAATTCAAATAACTAAAGTTAAAATTTTATATATACTTTATTATAACAATATTTATTACAAGTGATTTTTATGAAAATTGCTAGATCTTGAGGTGAATTTGTGGATAATTCAATTTTGATTATTATATTTATGTTTTTTTATTTTCTAATAATTTTGGAAGGTCCATTTAAAGTTGATAAAGCGGGAACAGCAATATTTGTTGGAACGCTGTTATGGCTTCTGCTTCCTTTCATGAGAGGAATGTCGCCATCAATAGTTCATGATAAATTATTACATCATATTTTTGAAATTGCAGGAATAATTTTATTTTTGAAAGGAGCAATGTCTATTGTTGAAATTATAGATGCTTATCATGGTATAGATTTGATTACAAATCACATAAAAACAAAGGTATTTGTCAAACTGTTATGGATTATATCTGTTATGACATTTTTTCTATCCGCAATTTTAGACAACTTAACAACTGCAATAGTAATGATTTCATTTATTAGAAAACTAAATCTAAAATCATCAGAATTGAAAATTATTTCTGGAATGATTATTATTGCTGCAAACGCAGGAGGAGCGTGGTCTCCGATTGGTGATGTTACCACTACAATGCTTTGGATAACTGAAAGAATTACAAGCATAAAAATAATTCAATCACTATTTTTACCGAGTTGTGTTTCTTTAATTATTCCGTTACTTATTGTTTCAATTAAACACAGATCATTAGTATTAAGCGATTCTAATTATAACTCTAATTATGCTGATCAGAGCAAAAAGATAGATAAAATATCAACGGCAATCATTTTAGTTACAGGAATATTATCTCTTATATCAGTTCCAATATTAAAGCAGATAACAGGATTGCCTCCTTTCGTTTGCATATTGTTTGGACTAGGGTTTTTATGGATTGTAGCTGAATTAACGGTCAGAAAAAAACCAGATACAGGAATTAGAATTTCGGAAGTTTTACATAAAGTAGATTTTTCAAGTATTTTTTTCTTTACAGGGTAGTGGAATATTTTTTCTGTCTGGTTAAAAAAATATCAATTAGGCAATTGCTTTGTCAATTCTATTATAGTGGCACCAATTGTATTTCTATTTTTTAAATTGTTATGAGTAGAAGCATTTACTT
>JADFZW010000086.1 GCA_015232355.1 Oligoflexia bacterium | reverse complement strand
ATAAAGATGGTCGTCCACTGGTAACTAAATTTATGAAGTGTGGAATTTTGCCAGCGAAAAAAACTCCAGCAGTAAAAGTAATTGCAATAGAAGTAAGTGATCCTCATGGGCCACATGGAGCTAAGGGTGTAGGAGAGATTGGACTTGTTCCCACGGCCGCGGCGGTTGCCAATGCTTTCTATCAATTTGATAAAGTCAGACGCTACTCTCTTCCGATGAAACGAGATTAATTAATTTAAAGGAAAATCAAAAATGAATTCAGCTGAAAATAAATTTCTTAATGAGGCCAGTAACAATGTAATAATAAAAAATGCAACAGTGGTAACCTTAGGCGCAGACAATAGAGTTTTATATAAACACTCTATCGTTGTTGAAAATGGAGTAGTAACCGAGATAACTCCAGATGAGAAACTTCATCTTCCAGCGGAAGATGATTTTTTAAATGAAAAAAATACCGAAGTAATAGATGCTGGCGGTAAAGTGGTGATGCCGGGATTTATCAATGCTCATATGCACTTTTACTCTAGCTTCGCTTGCGGACTTACTAAAGCAAATCCCTCTCTTAATTTTCAACAGATACTAAAAAATTTGTGGTGGCGTTTAGATAAAAAATTATCATTAGAAGATACCTATTACAGTGCTTTGGTAGCTATAATTACGGCCATAAAAAAAGGTACTACTACCATTATTGATCATCATGCAAGTCCATCCTTTTCAGGACTTCGTGGATCGCTTTCTCAAATTGCCGATGCAGTTTTATATTCTGGAGTGCGAGCTAATCTTTGTTACGAATTATCAGATCGAGATGGTGATGAATTATCGAACGAGGGCATTGAAGAAAACATTTGGTTTATTAAAAGAGTATTTGAGAAGAGTAAAAATGATCCGCATTCTGCTGAAGCAAAATATTTGCGGGCCATGTTTGGTTTGCATGCTTCCTTTACTATCACCACTAAAACTTTAGAGAAAGCAATAAGTAAATTGCGAGAGATAGGAGAGATAAATACACCATCAGAGATTGGATTCCATGTTCATACTGCCGAAGATATTTCCGATCAAAATGTTACAGAACATTTATATGGAAGTAGAGTTGTAAATCGTCTACATGATCTACGCATTCTAGGAACTCATACTATTTGTGCCCACGCCATTCATTTGTCAGATGAAGAGATGGATCTGATAAAGAAAACTAACACCATGGTTGTTCACAATCCACAATCAAATATGAACAATGCTGTTGGGGTGGCCGATGTTTTTAAGATGATCCAGAAAGGAATTTTAGTAGGACTTGGTACGGATGCCATGACAGTTAATATGCTCGAGGAATTGCGTTCTGGCATTTGGGTTCATAGAATCACTCAAAAAAATCCTAACATGGGATTTGTTGAATTAACTGAAGCACTAATAAAAAATAATCCACAAATTGCTAATCGTTTTTGGAAGGGGCAAAAGTTGGGTGAGATCTCTTGTGGGGCCCAAGCAGATATTATTATTTTTGATTACAATCCATCAACTGAATTAACTAGCAATAATTTTTATGGCCACTTAGTATTTGGACTCTCTCAAGCAGCAGTGGATACAACTATAGTTGCTGGTAAAGTGCTGATGCTTAATAAAAAGATTCTTCACTTAGATGTGGAAGAGATATCCAAAGAAGCACAAAAATTTTCTAAGCAATTATGGGAGAGATTTTAAGAGATTTTAAATGCCACGCTACTTTCTTTTGGGACCCAGTTGGCCGACATGGATTCTTCATCCATTACTTTCGTTGCTTCCTCTCGGAGGAATGGATCACTAGTAGCAAAAGCAGAGAGTGCTTTAAGTGATAAGTGATAAGTGATATTTTATTCTTCATTTCAACACAATCAAATTTTTTAGTCTTCATAATCGATAACATCCCTATGCTTCTTGGCAACATCAAAATATTTTTTTCTTGAGTAAATTATTTTTATTTAATAGCTTTATGGGGCAATAGACTGACTTGGTTGTATATTTTTAGCTTTTTCGAGTGGTTTTCTTGGTTTTTCGTTGTTGTGAAGGTTTTTTAACAGAAGGGATAGTTTTTCGAGTTTTGCTAGTTTTTTTAGTTGCTCCAACTGATTTTACTACTTTAATTGATTTGGCCGTTCTGGATGTTTTACTTTTAATGATTTTCTTGATCGTTTTATTTTCTTTTTTAGTAGTATAAACAGCAGTAGCAATTTGAAAGCGTTTACCAGCAAAAGCGATTCCTATTTTAATTATCTCCTTAATTCCACGCTCCCGCATTCCATTTGTATAATTTTTTTCTTCAATTTGAGCTAAGGCCACGCTTGCACCTTTTTCCAATGCCCGTATAATCATTTGTTCTTTTTTAGGGATCTCTTTTAAGCTCTTCAACTCTAGTACGATACCTAATTTATTTTCATCTTTTGGTACAATCATGATGTCGTGGTAACCATAACCGCCATCTTCACGATTTGAGTTAACCTCATAAAGATTACGATTCAAACTAGAGACCAATCCTAGCATTAACCCATGATAAAAAGCTTCAGGTTCTCTACCAATATCGCGTATGGATACTATTTGGGTAAATAATATTTCTAAATTTTCGGCAAATCCCTGCATATTTCCAGCTAGAAGATTACTTAGAAATTCATTGTACCAATTAATACCTCTAGTGCTGGATAACCAGCTCTTAATCATACTTCTATACACGCCATAAATTTCTTTATTTGGAATTTCTAGAGCACAAACCGTTCCATCTTCATGTAGTGTGGAAGAGACAACATTGAGGTATCCAGCACTAACTAATAAACTCCACGCTGCTCCTGGATTTTGTTTTAGGTTGCCAAAGACTACATGTTCATCAATTAAGTGCTCGCAAGTTTCTCCAAGTAATAACTTTTCAAGAGATGTTTTAAATTCACTGACAGAATCAATTATCAGGTCTCGAATTAAATCATTGTTACCGGTATTAACCCAATATGGTCGTAGTTCCTTATTTTTAATAAAATTAACAATTGACCATGGATTGTATATAGTTGTTCCTGCGAATTTATATCCATTGTACCAATTCCTAACATCTGAAGTACGATCAATCATCTCTGCTTGTTTTAACAAATCAGCAACTTCTTCTTCACTGAAACCAAAATACTGACTGTATTTAGATTGCATGACAGAATAAACTTCAAGATTATTAAGTTCAGAGAAAAAACTTTCTTTTGCTACTCTTATCACACCAGTAACCATTGCACGATTAAGATATGGGTTTCCCTTTAAAGCAGTACCTAATAATCCTTGCATTAATACTCTCATTTCGTCATAGTAACCATTCATAAAGCTTGTCTGAATTGGAGTATCATATTCGTCGATGAGGATATAGACTTTCTTTTTGTGATGTTTAGATAGATATTTACTCAATTGTAATAGAGAGGCCTTTAAGTCTATCTCATCCGCTTTACCATCTATTAATTTTTGAATAATGTTTTTTTCATCGATTTCTAATTGATCTGATTTCATCAGATATCGATGTTCTTGAAAGAGATCTTGGATAATCCTTTTAAATATATTTATAGCGGCAGCGTAAGAAGTTTCCTTAACATCTTTAAAGGTTAGAAAAATGACTGGATATTGCCCTTGAAGGATTTTAAGTGCCACGCTACTTTCGGGACCCAGTTGGCCGACATGTGACATGATATTGCCTCTAGTGAAAAATCAAACCACATTGTAATAGCAGATGCTCCCAAAATTTTTCTTTGAAAACATATTTCATATTTTCCCCAGTAAAAGCGATATAATCTGAGGTGTATTTAATTTCTTCATCCATTACTTTCATT
>JADFZW010000085.1 GCA_015232355.1 Oligoflexia bacterium | reverse complement strand
CCTCTGGTACATTCAATTCAAATTTAATAATACTCATCAAAAAATTCTCCATCCAAACATCTCCTTTTTTAACTTATAAAAAGTTGTAACGCAATTGCTTGGACAGAAAAAATATTCCACTACCGATTCTCTTTATCAGAATGATCAAAAAAAATTCTCGCTTCAATTAAAGAAGTTGTTTAGGGTGTTTGCAATTGATTAAACTTGTAACAGGAAAAAGAGAAGAGAAACACCACGCCGAGTATATGTTAAAGTAAATCAGTCAAATATTTTCCACTTTGTTATCAAATTATCAGGTCTACTGGTACTTTTTTGCACCAGGAAAAATATGTTGTTCTTATTTTAGATTGTATCTAAAATCTTATTTGAGACCCTCTTCTGACAGTCTTCTAACCATATTCTACTTTTAAAAAGGATGTCTACTATGACGGAAAATATTGTAATATATTGATAGTTGAGCAAAAAAACAACAATCACATGAGAAATTTTGCCAATAAGTAGGACTTATCAGACATAAATTAAAAAAGTTGGATGTTATATACCAAACAATACTTCTATCATAAAATCAAAACCCTATTAATTTTTCCTAGACTCAGGTCCCTCGACAATCAAGACTGATTGAGGGAGGAGTGGTATATTTTAATTCATGAGCAGGGTGGTAAAAAAGTTCATCTATGGTCGCTGCGATAGATGTTGTTATCTTTTCCGCAGAACTACAATCAGTGACCTGACTGTTTCCTTCGGCCTTATGTGAGTAAGTTGCGAGAACTGAAACGCCAGAAAAAAGTAAAAATAACATTAATAAATTTAATCGTTTTGCGATTTGCACGAAAAACTCCTTTGAAAATATTACTGGTGTGATAATTACCGAAAAATCATTGGTTTATAGCACATTATTAATTCAGGTGACAATATTAATGGTGGGCCTACTTATTTTAGTATGCTCGGTGTGGGAACAATCAAGCTGCTCAATTTTATCTCACACTACTCCTCTCTGTAGGCCTGAAAAGAGAATGAAGTTCGAATACCATCGTTATCAAAGGAACTACTAAAAACATCCCCACTAGGTTGTAGTTTGAGCTGTTCGCCACTTTCGGTACCAAAACCATAAGTATCAAACCAAGTTCCCGCAAAGGGAACCATAGCTACAACATTCTCTCCGTTGTGATTGCAGCGCTCTTCGTACATAGGACTCACCCCTCCGGCCATGCCATATCCTGTTCGATGGTTAGTTCCTTTTAGCGAATCTAATGGAAATGCTAGACCATTACCAATTCCAGATAGACCAGAGATGGTCCAATTACCTGAACCTTTCATGGTGCAATGACTATCTTGGCCCGAAAGAGACCAGTTTACGTTCGCCGTCTTCACCACAAAATGTAGTGGACTATCGGTGTATCCAGTCCATTTTCTGATCCAAGTAACCGAGCTGGTGAAGGTAGATTTAATCGGATTACCCTCGATATCTTGAGTAACCGTAACATTTCCTTGCCATCCATAGCAGCCAATATTACTTACTCGCACTTGAGGATAAAGGCCCTTGGGTTTAAATTCAAACTCCTTTTTAGGTTCGCTGCTGCCGACGATAATATACATCTCTTCGATTCGCTCCTTTTTTAAATCTCGACAAAAATATTTTGTGCTATTAGGAAAATGAATCGACCATTTGCCAGCAATTTTTACGTAGGCCAGAAAAGTTACTTTACTCGCATAATTAGCATCTTCTATATTTGTGAATGAATAGTAGTAATCTTCAACTGAGGGATTAGTTTCATCGACATAGTGTTCTTTTTTTAATTCATAGTGGGTGCCATTATAAATTGTCACCAACCTGGCCTTATCATCGTTAAAAACAAAATGGTATAAATTGCCGGCGAGATAATTAATTTTTTTATCTAAATTATATACTATTTCTCCACTACCAGCAGGAACGGTTACGTTCTCACTGTGCCTGTCGACTGGTAATGCCCCACGAATAAATCCAATCTTCGATAAATAGTCCGTTGACCTTTTGTTTAAGGATTCAATTAAAAAACTTCCCCAAAGACTTTTAAATCCCTCATTAAACTCATTTTTAAGCGCTTTATCTACAGAAATTAAATCATCATTTTCGCTAAAATTGCTAAATATTTTTCTCATTACCGAGGGTTGGTAACCGCCCTTTTCGGTTAGGTAGATAAAAAAGGCACTAGTGGCGTACCATCTTTTGGCCATGGTTTGATCGTTAATAGGTAATTGCATGCTTTTAAGATAGTAACCAAAAGCAGATTGTGCCAATTTAACTGCAGGGTAAGCAAAATCAGCAAACCAATCTGCCATTCCGTCATACAACCAAAGTGCATCTTCATAGCTCATGCTTCTTTTAAAAGTATTTTGAGCTACATGCATGAATTCATGTGCTATCACCGCATGCATTTTACTTAAATCACTCAAAGAAAATTGAGAAGCATTTACTTGCACATATGATGGCGTAGGATTTTTTCCACTTTCATCAAATTCAATTGCAGCACCACCAACATTATTGCTGTTATCATCATTCAAAACGAGGGCCAATAAATAAATATCGGTTGCAGGAGTGCCACCATTACCAGGATAACCCATATCGCTTAAAAGCTTAACATTCATAACATCAAAAATTTTTTTCCATAAACTACTTTCAATTTGCGTTTTCAGACTGTTGGCCAGTGCTTCGCCATTAGGAGTATTGGAGTACCACCATATTCTAAAATTATATTTAATATCTATAAAAAAAGATTTTATAGGAGTGGCGGTTGTCTTGGTGCTTGTGCTTGTGGTCTTATTAGTGCTGTTTATACTAGGAAGAAAATACCAGCTATCTGACGATGATGGTGGAATCAAAAAAGGACGAAGGATATTTTGCATCTCTTTTGAATAATTATTCCAGTTATTTTTTATTGATCTAATTTGTCCTGTTAAAAGATCATGGCCAAGAGATCCACTATACTGTGAGGGTAGACGATTATCACCATGAAGAGCAAAAACTTTATAGATAATTCCTTCTTCTTTGCTGATTACCTTATCCTTAACCGCCTTATCAATTAGGTCAAAGGCCAAAACTGGTTGGGTGGGTTCTGTCGGTTCGGTTGATTCTTCGGCAGAAACTAATTGGATAGATATAAAAAGTATCAATATCAATGCTTTCTTCAGAATAATGTTTTGTATGAAGTTCAAAATATTTATCATAGGTACTCCAAGTAATTAAAATAATCGAAACGCAAGTTTATATATTTTTTTTACCATTTTAGATAGAAAATTATTTAAACAGCTCTTAAATAACGTCTTTTAACCCGCATTCCGGAGTGACTTTTAAATTTTTATAAAAACAAATATTTTCACTCTAAAAATTCGCAATATTTTATGAATTTCAATTAGAAATTACTTTAAAATATTTTATTACTCAAGAATTATAACATTTTTTTAATAAAAATATGTTTTTTAAACAAAAGAGTTTCTATTTTCTATAGAAAATTAATGTTTTTGAAGAATAATTATTAAAATTTATTTTTTTATTATGCTAATCCATAAAAAATATTTGCATGTTTACCGAGGCACTTAAGCAGATTCACATGTTCTCTATCAATATTGCAGTAAAAACATTCTACCTTGTTCTTAAAATATATTTTTACTTGAATGATGTCTTTAAATTTTTGGAATAACCACTTTAACGTTGGACTTTTGGTTGGACATCCTAACTGATTTTGTAAAAATGCAGTTTTAATTTTTATTTTTTGACGAATACTATATTCACCAAAATTATTTACAAGAAGTGTGAGAACCATAGTGCAAATTAAGGCCGCTATCCTCTCAGGTTTCTTTAAATAAACCTGATCAAGTCCAAAACTTTTATCTTTAATAAAACGAAATCCTCTCTCAATATTATTTTGTTTTTTATAGGCAGCAATTATTTTCTTTTCATTTCCTTCTGATACGTTGTCTAAACCTATATTGGTAACAAGTATAAATTTACCTTTCTTATTTGCTAATGAGACCAATTTATCCTTATTAACTGCATATTTTATT
>JADFZW010000084.1 GCA_015232355.1 Oligoflexia bacterium | reverse complement strand
CTTTTCGTTTTATCATTTCTCCTTGTTGCTCTGGAGTTAGTTTTGCCCAATAAGGATGTTTTTCGTCGATAATTTGATCAGAGTGACCATCGGACAATTCAGTATATTTTGTATAGATCTCTCCTGTGATCATATTTAAATCACCAGGCACTCGATAGATTCTAGGCGGTGAATATTCTTCTCGTTTAACTTCATAGCTTGCGGCCTCATGAGCTCTATTTCCTTTCATCAAATCTTTCTTCTCCTTGCAAACTGCACAGGTAACATGGTTGCAGGCATCAGTTTTACATAAAGATCCCAGACAATTGGTAGTGGGGCATGGCCTAACATAGTAGTATGGATCACGCATTAGCGATCTCATTATGCTATCAGAAGTTCCCTCTAGCGTTTTTTGTTTTTGATATTCTTGGCAACTAATCTTATCATTGTGAGCTCCCTTGCACTTGGAACAATTAATAATTTCACAACAAGGGCATTTAAAATTAGAAGATCCAATCTGATTTTCACCTTCTTTAAAGTGCATATGACAATCTTTAGTAGGACAACGATAATAGTTATGATCGTTACGTAAATAACCTCCAACTTTTATTAGTAATGATTGCAGATAAGGTTTTTCATATTGATTGTATTCTTCTTTTGGTAATATGCTTTTTAATTCAGCAAGATTAATTACATGGTTACATTTACCTAATGATTCACGATGGTTGAAACATCTAAGGTAATCTTCTGCTTGCATTTTTTCTTTAAGATAACCTTTCCAACAATCTTTGCAAATTTTATGTCCACATTCAATGCCGATCATCTCTTCCTCGTCGCCAAGACAAGAACCACAACGTCCTTTACTAAATGTAATATTTTTAATAGAGCTAGAGTCAGAGCTATTTAATCTTTCAATTAAATTAATTAGTTCTTTTTCTAGCGAGTGATCTTTATTCTTGTCCGATGATCTATCTATTTCTTTTTTTAAGTAGTCGGACATCTTTTTTAAGGCCCACCCATTATAGAGCAATAGTTCTCGTTCTTGTAATACAGCACGCACTTCTGCAGGAAATGTTATCTCTTTTTTTAATAATCTAATCTCTTCAGCAGAAGAGACTTCCATATCTTCAAAATATTTCGCTGGCATGGAAGCAAAAACTTTTTTTATCTCATCAGATAGAAATTTATTTTTTAATGATTTCAATATCTCTAGTAGTTGATTGCAACTTTTGGTTAAGGGAAGAACTTTCACTAAAGTCTTAGTAAAACTCTTTTCCCAAATGCTTTTACATTCGTTTAATTTGTCTTGTGGACTTTGTGGACATAGTGATAAGAGCGATGTCGAATGCTCGATTACTTGTTCTACAGAGATCTTTTTTTCCTCAATTTGAGCAAGTAGTTTACTTGAAGTTGTTATACTCTCTATCTCTGTCAGTAATTTGGGATTAGAATTAATAGAAATCTTTAATTTTCCAAGCGTACTAGGAATAATTTCTGAAAATAGCAATTTCAACATACCAGAGGCATCACTTGCTTGATCGAGAGTTTTTCTGCTTGCACTACCAATAGTTTCAATAAATTTATCTCGAAGAATATTGCTAATTTGATTTTGACTAGATAAAATTTCCACCAGATAATCTGAAAATAAAATATCTTTACTAAATAAATTCTTATACGCAGTGAAAGCTTCCGTATTTATTTTAGCAGGATCAAACGTTTGCGCTAAAAGCTGCAACTTCTTCTCCACATACTTAGCAGGATCAAGCGTTTTAGCACTAGGATCATGTAAGGCCATAATTGGTAGATTTAAAGATTTAATATAACCTTCAAACGTATTGGCCTTCTCCGTCTCTCGCTCTTCATTCTTAATTATGTTTTCAAATAAAAGAGTATTTTTATTTGTTGATCTACTAAGAAAATTAATTCTATTTATAGCAGAAATCTTTTGATCCTCTTCTAAGTTTTTTCTACTTGATATCTCTGAAATATACTCTTGCAGTTGTTGCCAAGTAGTAATAATATTTTCATCTGTTGCAATCTCAATTTTATAACCTATCTCCTTTCTTACTAAAAAAGGTAGTTCGCTTTCACCTGCTTGTACTCCTGTTCCTACGCCTAAGAGAGTAAAAAATGATAAACAAGAGAATCCGGCGGATAAAAATAAAAACAAAGATGAAAATGAAAATGAAAATGGTTTTGTGATCATAAAAAAATCCTTTTTTTATTTAGTGAGCTGGAGATATCTAATACCTAATACCCAATACCTAGCATTTCCATTCTCACTTCATTCATTCGTTATATAAATTAAAAAAGTTATTTTTTTATTTATCTAGCTTATTCCAAACATTTATACCGTCTAAATAATTTTTTTATTCTTTATTTATATGGCAACATTCATTATCTATTTTTCTACATTTTTTAATTTTTTTAATACCAGAGTGATATATAGTGTTGTTGAAATTAATTTCACACCATCAATCTAAATGGTTGTACACTCAAATCAAATTTTGTTAAAAAACGAGCAAGAAATAATAACCAAATAGATTGACTAGCAGAGGTAACTGAGTTACCATGGTTTTGTTATGGAACGTATTGGTAAAATAAAAAACATCTTAGCGCTTATAAAATATAAATCTCAAAAAGGGGAATTTATAATCTTGCCTCATGCCATTGATAGACAAATGCAAAGAAATATTTCAGCTCCAGATATTGTTAAAGTACTAACAACTGGATGGCATGAATCAAAGAAAGATGAATATAAAGAAGAATATCATGTATGGAATTATGCTATCAGAGGCAAAACTATTGATAATAGAGAATTAAGAATTGCTGTTTCTTTTGATGAAAACGATATGTTGATAGTAACTGTAATTCATTTAAAGGAATGATTTAAATATGGAAACTAAAATACAAAAAATATATACTGATTATAGCTTGGGATTTCCTGTTATAATTTTAAATGCTCCACTAGTTAAAACAAGAGGTGTTTGGGCATTAAATGTTAATTATAATAAATACCAGGATGCGGCCCTAATATTGCTGGCCCATAAAATCACCAGAATCACAGGCAACGAAGTTCAATTTATAAGAAAATATTTTCAAATGACCTATAGGGAATTTGCAGAACGCTTTTCTGTAAAACATCCAGCAGTAATTAAATGGGAAAAGAAAAGCGACAATTCTACAGATATGGCATGGACAACTGAAAAGGATATAAGGCTTTTTATAATAGATCACATATCTAAAAAAGCGGAAGACCTTAGAAAACTGTATAGAGCTTTAAATGAAGAAGCAAAATCAGTTGTTAAACCAATTGAAATTGATAGTAAAAAAATGGTCGCTTAAAATATTTTTTCAACAAAGTTATACTAAAATTGTCTTATATCCTGTTGCAAGTTTCCAAAATCACTCCCTCCCTCTGTTAATCGGCATTCTTAAGATATACTTAACAAATGCGCTGTTTAGCATTGTTATTAATTTTTGTGATGGTCGTTGTAGAATCGTGACCTGGCGATCATCACCAGCACCTATAGTGGTGGCCACTGAATATTTATTGATCAGATCATAAAACTCTTGTAATCCTACATTTATTTTTTCTAAACAGTCTCGAATATGTTTATTAATAGAATAACCTGCCATGCAAATATCAATGTGGGTACGAACGTGTTCATCAATACGAACATAAATAGGTCTCAAATCTAAAAATGATTTTAAAAATCTAAATGCACATTCAATAATATATTTTTCTCTGTAGTGACGGGCAATCGTATTTGCATTGTAACACCCTTCAACCATCACCCATCATCCAGATGCCATCAGCAAACACTGCTATCAACTGCGGTACCTATGAGAGGTTGATAAAATTCTATTCAGGTATTTTGTTATTAAGAGCAAAATGTATTGCTTGAAATGAAGAATATCCTCTATATCTCATGGATTTTAAATACCCTGTGATTCTCACAAATACTTTTGCAAATTTAAATGTACGAAATCCACCAGATATTTTTTGTTTTGTTTTACTACCACGAATATCTCTTTCTGCACGATTATTTGTAAATTCAACTTCCTTAACTGTTGCAAATAAAAGCACTGAACTTTCATACTCTTTCAATCTTAACCATAAATTTTGAGC
>JADFZW010000083.1 GCA_015232355.1 Oligoflexia bacterium | reverse complement strand
TGAATGCCATCTTCCATGACAAATCCTCATTAAAAGTTTACTTTATTTCTATTATATCATGGTACGATGATCGGATATTTAGCTCAAGATATTTCTAAAAGTGGTCCTACCGCTCCTGAATGTGGGTTTAAGCAGCATAAATGTTTACAAAGTGTTTACAAGAATGATTACAAAATTTGATCTAAAAGAATTTATAAAAACAATACTATGAAAAAATAAATAATCAAACTGTTTACAAAATTGTTTACAACTTTTGAGAATGTTTACAAAAATGTTTACACAATTCAATTTAGAACACAGGTAAAAATAATAAGATAGAGAATGAATGGTATGGAGATGTTTACAGGAAGGTTTACAAAATCAAATCTTGATTTGCGTGGGGTGTGTGTGGGAGTATTAACTTTTTCCAAAAAATGAAATAATCAGATACAGTTTAACATATGAAAATAAAAGGCGAAGCCTTTGCGTGCCAGAAATAGAGGGGCACTTAACTGGAAGTTAATATTATTAATCCAATGTTCATTATTTTTTGTCCAAACAAGATGAGAGAGTTTTCGTTTGATTGTTCATTATGTGGAAATATATTAAACATTAATTTGACATTGTACTCAAATCAGAGTACAATGAATTTATTCTTTGTAATAGTGGGGCAGCATGATTAAGGTAGTAAAGTTAACAAAAAAAGTTGAGAAACAGATTAAACAGTTACCAGAGCATATTGTAACCAAATTTCATTATTGGGTTCATACTGTTGCTACTTTCGGATTAGAAGAAGCGCGGAAAATTAAAAGTTTTCACGATGAACCATTGAAAGGCAAGTTATCTGGTTTAAGATCAATCAGACTCAGCAATAGCTATAGAGCCTACTATATCATTGATGCTGAAGGTGCAACTTTATTTGTTCTTGTTGAACGAATTGATAAACATGAATATTAGCAATATAACCGATTGGTATAAAAATGAAAAATAAATCAAATGCTTTAACTTTTTTAGAAAAACATAACAAAGGACCTCTAACTTTTGGCCAGGCATTGACCGCGATCAGAGAAACAGAGGAAATATCACAATCTCAATTGGCAAGAGACCTTTCTGTTTCAAGAGGTATTATTTGCGATATTGAAAAAGGCCGCCGAATGGTGACTGTACCTTTGGCCATTAAAATCGCAAAATACTTAGAATATCCACCGGAATCGTTTTTAGTTTTGTTATTTAAAGATCAGTTGAGAAAAGAAAAATTAGATAATAAATTTATTATTGAAATTAAAGTTGCCTAACCAGATCATAATACTATTCTCTATTAGTAAAATATCACTGCTTTAGAGCAACTTCCTTAAAAAGAATATCTTGGATCAAAAATTAATTTATACTAAATAATGTATTTGTTTTTTCAATAAGATAACAAGCTCAATAATCGTGTTTGGATTGCATACGATTCCGCTTATGGAATCAAGCATTGATATTGGAACATTAAATAAATTTTCATTTACCTATGAAGGAAGAAGACCTGAAGAGACAACGCTTTATAAAGTTGTGTCTGAAAATTTTGAAAAAGTTGTTAGTTCTATTGAAAATAGTGGATATGGAGATGGATTACCCTATTACATTAAAAATGAGTTTAAGAAATTTCTAGACTGTGGCATTTTAGAAAAAGGGTTCCTAAGAGTTCACTGCCCTCAATGTAACTCTAATAAACTTGTGGCCTTTTCTTGCAAAACGAGGGGAATATGCAGTGTATGTGGTGCCAGAAGAATGTTGGACACAAGCAAACATCTTGTAGAAAATGTATTTCCGATTGGACAGATCAGGCAATGGGTGATTTCATTTCCTTTTCAAATACGATATATTTTGGCCTATAACAAAGAGATGTTGAATAAATTATTAGCTATTTTTATTAGGGCCGTCAGTACTTTTTATATTGCTAAAGCGAAAAAGCAAAAAATTAAAGATCCAGAGACAGCAGCAGTAACATTCATACAGAGATTTGGAGGAAGTGCTGCTAATTTAAATGTACATTTCCATACTTTGTTTATGGATGGCATATTTTATGTTGATAAAAATGGTGGCACAGTTTTTAAAAATTCAGTTGCACCTACGAACGATGATGTTGAAAAAATAAATAAAAAAATTGAAAAGAGATTTATTCGCGCATTAAAGAAAAAAGGCTTTTTAGAAGATTACCAAGAAGGTGGTATTCAATTTAACTATGAAAATGATAATGAATTAATGGCAGCAGCGAGAGCAGCTTCAATTAACAGAAAAATAGGATGGGGTAAAAACAGAGGTAAGCGAATTGAAAGAATCGGTGCTTTTCGAGAAGTTGCATGGCAACCAATAAAAGGTGCAAGGGTTTCATATATCAATGGATTTTCCTTACATGCAAATGTTGTGATAAAGGAAAAAGAGAGAAAGGCACTGGAAAAACTATGTCGATATACAGCAAGACCAGCATTGGCCAACTCCAGGATAAGTGAAGATGAAAAAGGAAATATCATCTACGAATTGAAAAATTCTTACACAGATGGTACTACTCACTTACGATTGACCAAAGAAGATTTTATTGAAAAGTTAATAGCAATCATACCACCACCACGGTCAAATTTGGTTAGGTATCATGGGGCATTTGCACCGAACTCAAAGACACGCAAGTATGTTGTACCAGAGAAAAAAAATAAAAAGAAATCAAATAACGAAGATGATTTTAAAAATTGTTTGGCCAACCAACTTAAAAGAAAATACTGGACACCTTGGGCAGATCTACTAAAAAAAGTATTCAAGATTGATGCATTAATTTGCAAGAAGTGTGGCGGCCGAATGAGTATTGTTGGAGAGGTTACCAACCCCAAAATTATTGAGAAGATTTTGAGCGTACTAAATTTAGATCATGGAAAAAATGATAGAGAATCAAATAATGATTCGAATATTAAAATAGATATTACTAATAGTCATGTGGCCATATCTGTGGTTGCAATAAATTCGGACTTTTCAGAAAATAATTCTGTTGACCCTCCAAAGTAATGAATAAGTAAAAAACACATATTTCCACTCTTCTGATTGTATTAAGTTAAATACTAGTTGGATTGGTATGCCTTTTATTTCGGCAATATATTGATAGTTGAGCAAAAAAACAACAATCACATGAGAAATTTTGCCAATAAGTAGGACTTATCTGATATAAATTAAAAAAGTTGGATTTTATGATCATTAATACTCTTGAATTTTAGAAACTAAGAATATCATTATTTTTCCTAAGCTCTTGTCTCCATCATTTCTCTGCGAGCTTTCAGAATATCATGCTCATCCCTAAACTGGATTTGCTTCCCTCTGATTTCTGGTTTGCAGATATCTGCTCTATCACATTGAGAGCATTCTTTTTGTGGAAAACTGCCATTAATAATCGTCTCTTCACGAACTGTGCATTTCTTTGAATCAATCTGCATAGGACATACAATTACATCTCTTGCTTTATCATAGCTAAATCCTTTATTTTTTTCTTGAGTTTCTTTCGTTGGATGTGGGGCCACTGGACCTTTTATTTCAACTCCTACCTTTGATGCTTGTTCAATATTGTCCTTTGTATTGTAGTGAGTATCTCCATATATTTCAGAGGGAGTGATTCCTTTATTTTGAAGATCTTCAATTGCAGGAATAATTGCATCCCCATCAAAGGTTGTAGCAGGGGTAATCTCAGCGTGGGTAATAAAATTAATATTATCATCTTCACTGATAGTTTCGGCAATTTGTGCTTTGTAACCGATCCATCCTTTTTTACCTTTGTTTGCGTACTCCGCTTCGCTTTCATGTGGGGAAGATATATGTTCTTTACCGGTTGAAATTTTAATCAAGCTGACAGAATCCGATTCAGATTCATTTTCATTGGTCTTAATAATGAAATTTTGCTCAAACACCGTCTTGAGTATCCCGTAGCTCTTTAGCGATTGTATTTTTATTCCAATTTTTGAGAGGTGTTTTAACTCGATAAACGCCTTCATTGCAATACCTGCATCGACGATCATTTTATTGCGAATGGCATCGCTAATTCCTCTTATAGACATTTTTTCCAAATATAGATTTCTATAAGACTGGAGATTTGCGTCTAGTGAATCAATACAAAACTCTATATCTTGACAAAAAACTCTCAGTGTCTCGGTCATTAATTCCAAACGACTCAATTCTTTTACATTTGCAATGATATGAGTGGAATCAATTCTCTGCTTTTTATTTTTTTTGATCAGCCCTAATGCAACTAAGTGATCTAATACTTTATCAAATGCATATGAAGCCTTTTTATTCTCTACTAATCTGTCTCTGAAGTAATGTAATGTGGTGGGGTGAAAACCGAGAAAGTCGATTGGTAGATTGAATGCAATCTTCCAGTCCATTCTGAATTTTAAATTAGTGCATGCAGCTCTATCGGATAGCTTTTCCAAAAATTGCATAATTGTAACACAAACAAGAATACTAGGTCTCACAGGAGGTCGTCCTCCACTTTTGTACATATCTTCGAAATCGGAATCCAAAATAAGAGGAAAGATCTCATTTTTTATGGTGTAACAAATATCCTCTACGTTAAGTAATTCGGGATACATTAAATCGGCGCCTAATAAATTTATTTGATTGAAGTTTTTCATATGCTAATATTAAGGGGCCGTCCCGAAATTAACTGTACGTTTCCCTATGAAAAATCTGCACACTCTGAAAAAAGTAAGATTTTCATAAAAAATTTTATAAAAAGTGAACAAAATTGGTATGGATTAAATATTCTAAA
>JADFZW010000082.1 GCA_015232355.1 Oligoflexia bacterium | reverse complement strand
CATGTAACCGTTGATATACGTCTCATCCATGAAATTTACCGATGACCCCGGTTCTTCTCGTCTCCCATCGCTTGAGTATAGCGACTGCTATTTTTTACGATCCACTATCTCTTCTTCACGTATCGACAGAAAATATATTTTTCTTGAGTAAATTATTTTTATTTAACAGCGATTTCCACAGGGGGCCTTGCTCCTTCTAGATAAAATAACTTGACTTGAACTCCCTTTTAACTAGATAATGAGGATATGAACTCCAGATTATCCTCATTATCAAAAATAAAAGAAATTGTAAGAGTATTAAAGCTTCTCTTTGAAGAAAATCCCTTAACTGGTTCCGCTGCCGTCTTTCTTTGGGGGGCCAGAAAAACTGGCAAAACAACTTTGCTCAAACAACAATTCAAAAATGGATTATGGTTTAATCTTTTAAATACTGATACTAGGATTGAGCTATCATCTAAACCATCCACATTGAGAGAGATCGTTCTTGGTGAAAGACCACGATTTGTAATAATAGATGAAGTCCAGAAAGTGCCTGCACTTTTAGATGAGGTTCATTGGTTATTAGAAAATACTTCTACCAAATTCGTGCTTTGTGGTTCTAGTGCACGTAAACTAAAGCGTGGGGCCGCAAATCTCTTGGGTGGACGTGCCTTAAAATATGAGCTCTTTCCCTTAACTTCAAAGGAAGTAGGTATTGATAAATTCGACTTAAATAAAATACTCTCCTATGGCTCCATTCCTTCGCACTACTTATCAAAAAATCCCTGGCCACAACTTAAATCGTATACCAGTGATTATTTGCAAGAGGAGATCATTGAAGAATCGAAGCTTCGAAATATCGCTCCATTTAGCAAATTTTTAAATGTAGCAGCTTTAACCAATGGAGATCTTCTGAATTACGCCAATGCAGGAAGTGAGTGTGGGGTATCCGGAAAAACGATTCGGGAATATTATCAAATTTTAATTGACTCTCTTCTTGGATATCAGCTGGATCCTTGGAAAGAAAGAAAAGATCGTCGTCTTATTGAGACTGCTAAATTCTATCTGATCGATATCGGCATCGTTAATTATTTACAAGGAAAGGTTGTACCTATTGCCGGTACTCCAGCATATGGTAGGGCCTTTGAACATTTTATAATAAATGAAGTGAAATACTATGCTAGCTACTCTAGTAAAGATTTTCCACTCTCCTATTGGCGAACAAGCACTGGGTTTGAAGTGGATTTAATTCTAGGAAATATGGAGATTGCTATAGAGATAAAATCCACAAAAGAGATAAGTAGCAAACATTTTCGATCTCTTCGAGCACTAAAAGAGGAATCTTCACCAAAAAGAAGTATTTTAGTTTCCATCGTAGAACGCAGCAGACGAACTGAAGATGGGATAGAAGTTTTAAATTATAGAAAATTCTTATCAGAACTTTGGAGCGGAAAAATTATTTAACCGAAGTGGAGTCTTTTATAGATTTTAAGAGATTTTAAGTGCCACGCTACTTTCTTTTGGGACTACCTCCATGCGGTTAGAAGAAATAGAACTCTCGATAATAGCAGATACTAAATATCTTAAAGCACACATCTAAAATATTTTTGTTTACATTTCCGCAATCAGTTCCACAAGTGGTGTCACCGAAAATTTTCTCTCAAAAGGCAAAAATAGTTGCAAAAGAGAAAAAATATTTCATGAATGCGATTAGAGATGAAAAATTAGATAAAGTGAAAGAAATATTTAGCGGAGCATTTAATCCTTTGGCATTATTAGAACAAAAAGGCCATAAGACATAAAGAAACTCCTATCGAAAAAACTAATAGACATAAAACAACTGCAATCGCTTCATATCTGATGAGTGTTTCCGAGAATCGAAGCAAATAAAAGTGTTAATTTGTAAGAAAAGCAGAGATAAGAAAAAAATTGTTCATTGCTTATTGATCATTACTCATAGAATTTTGATCTGTGGTGGATTCATTGTTGGATAACAAAGGATGCTACAATCTACGTTGCCAAGGCGATATTTTATATTGCATTTAAAAATTTTATATACGCCAAAGATTTTTAGGAATATAAATATTTCTCGATTTTAAATTTAAATTTTACTGATAAAATATCAAATAAGATCAAAATGTAACAAACTAAAATTTATACAAGCAAGGGGATTTCTGTGATTAAACATGCTAGTTCTTCTCGTCTTCCATCGCTTGAGCATAGCGATTGCTATTTTTTACGATCCACTATCTCTCGAAGCGTATCGACAGAAAATATATTTTTCTTGAGTAAATTATTTTTGTCTGTAAGTTATTTTTATTTAAATTATTATGATTACCGAAGGTTCTGAGGTGTTACCTTTTAGTTTTCTAATCATTTGTGAATGACCATAAATAGATCATATAAAAAAATTATCAAAATGAATTACTTTATAAAAGATGTTATTACTTAGAATGCTTTTAGGGAGAACATCATTACTATTTACTACTAAAATTGTTTGGATGGTTTTACTAGGAAATATTTTTCTTAAATAATCTACCTTTTTTTCTACCTCTTTTATTACTGCAAGAGAAATTTGTTTATATCCGCAATACTTTATTTCAACCATGGTAATTACATTATCTTTTCTTAAATACATCAGATCAATTTGAATTTTCTTGTGATGATAAAATGGCCCGTAATTGAATTCAACATCAGAAAATCCTAGAATGGAACTGAGTTTTTTAGCATTTTTTATACAAAAAAGTTCAAACATTCTTCCAAGAAATGAGTAGTATTTAGGACCAGAGGTAATAGTTTTAAAAACTGTTTCTATTCCTAACTCAATTTTTTTCTTATTAGGATCAATAAAGGATTGATGGAAAGAAATGAACGGGTCTGCTATCATATATCTTGTCAATTTGGAGTTTTCTCCTTTATCAACAGGTGTAAGTCCCATAATTAATCCTGCTGATTCGAGATCAAAAAGATATTTAGATATTTCTCCTCCCGCTTCTACTTGAAGAGCATCGATGATATCTGTGCGTAGAAGACTATACGGTCTTTGAATTAATGTGGATAAAATTTTTTGATAATGAGGATTTTTTCCAAAATGACCTAGGAAAATTTTTTTATACTCATTAAAGAGAGCTCCTTCTCTACGAAAACATAAATCATCTATCCCGATTCTGATGGATGATTTGTCTTTTATTAAGTTTAGATAAAAAGGAACACCTCCTAAAAGCATATATGCTTCAAAAAGTTCGCTTCGTCCTTTGTTTCCCAGTAGTTGATTTGCTTCAATGGCAGCGAGTTCTTTTATTGGAAGTTCCAAATCAATTCGTCCGTATAGGGCACTAGAATTGACAACTTTTTTAATCATAAAGGAAGCAATTGATCCGCATAGAATAAGCGTAATGGATTTTGCCATCTTGGAGAGATATAACTCCCAAACCATTTTAAGTTCTGAAACCAACTCGCTACGATAGTTGGCCATCCATTGAAATTCATCGAATACAATGACAACCTTTTTCCCTTTTACAACAGGTTTTAATAGCAGCAATGCTTTGGCCCAACTTTTTGCTGTCTTGCTATCATTGTTATTGTAATTTTGTGTTTTTGTGTGAGTTTGTTCGTTTATTTGTTCTTGTAGTTGTAGCAGAAAATGTTCAATCTGTCGGCCCTTACTTTGATTTTCAACTCCCTCAAAATAAAGGAGGAATTTATTTTTGAATGCCTGCCTTATTAATTCGCTCTTCCCGATTCTACGACGACCATAGATAACGGCGATATGATCTGTTTTATTTTTACTACCATCTGTTAGTGAGAGTAAACATGATAGTTCTTTTTCTCGACCGATAAATTTCATGTTATTTTCATCCTATTATGTATGTATTTATTGAATATAGGATGAATGAATATTAAGGGTGGAAGAATATAGTATTAAAGAGTATTAAATAGCATTATATTCTTGCTTTTGTGGAGGCATTCTTCTTATTACAAGATATTCCATAACTTTATCATCAGAAGCTCGAATATTCATTTTAAAATTGTCTGGAAATTCGTTATGAGGATTATATAAAACGATCCATTTTCGAATAAACATTTTAGGAGGGATGAGAAAGCTAGAATTAATTAGATAATTATTAGAACTAGAACTGGAAGTATTTTCAATATCAAGCAGTTTCCCTCTTATTGAATCGGCCACACTTAATCCTAGTGCCGCAGTTGATGTTGCAAGTCCGGTCATAGCAGTTCCACTATTACCCTTCATACCTCCAGCGATCGCTACTCCCATTCCACCAAGATAAATCATAGTATATAATAATTGTCTATTGTAATCATCAACAGCACTTTTAAGATTTATGCCATTTGCCCATGCATTCAGTGGTGCCCCAAGAAGAATTTGAGTTTCGCGATTTAATTTTTCATCTCCTAAATCTATTTTTACATCTTTTACTTGTGTCCAATCATTTCCCATGTTTTCGAAGGTAAATGTGGCGTATAAATAATTTTCACTTCGCAGAGAGTGTGGGAACTCAGAGGAGATAGAAATATTTTTTAATGCAATTTCTTTTGTTGGTAGAACATCATAACCAGGGTGAACGGAAGCACATGAGGATGTAAGTAGTATAATTAGTATAGATATAATGATTAAAGAATTTTTTGTAGAGATATGTTTTTTCATATTCTTTATTCCTTATTATAATTTAAAAATGAATTTATCTTTTATAATAATAGAAGCAAGGTTGATGCCACCGACATTATTCTTAGTTTGTATAGAATTAGATATAGATGTGCATTTTTCTACACATTTATGTTTAATTATTATTAATAATAATTAAAATTCGCTGTAACTGATTTTATTTAGATAAAGTCCTTCAGCAGCGGCCACGCATCCAAGATGTTTT
>JADFZW010000081.1 GCA_015232355.1 Oligoflexia bacterium | reverse complement strand
GCCTCTGGTACATTCAATTCAAATTTAATAATACTCATCAAAAAATTCTCCATCCAAACATCTCCTTTTTTAACTTATAAAAAGTTGTAACGCAATTGCTTGGACAGAAAAAATATTCCACTACCTGATTAGCTGTTTGTGCAAGATTTTGATATCCAGATTCTACAATAGGAATTGCCAAAAATTCTTCCGGAATTCCATACTCCTCAAATTTTAGCTCAATACTTTTTTTGTAATTTTCCATTCTCATAAGTGAATTTTTCATAAACTCACGACCCTCTGGTGTACCGACATAGCGATTTAATTCTTTTAATACCAAATCATTTACTATTACTGGAAATTTGGGATTTGCTTTTGATACTTCTTCTACCATCTTCAATGCTTGTACCTTGGATATTCTTCGATCTTGAACCAACTCCCTTGAAGCAAAAGCTATTGTGGCCATAAAAAAGGTAATTAAAAGTGTGACTATAAAATTAACTGACAAAGATACTGGTAATGAATTTTTCTTATACATTTTTTCAATTCTCCTATTTAATAATTGTCGTCCAACCAATAAGGTGAGTCCTGTTGCGCATACAGGGATACCTTTTTGATCTAACGCTGATTTTGCCACCTCAAAAAGGCAGCGTGCATATGCTTGGGAATCAACTTTTTTTTGGTCGACCAAAGCTTCATCACAAGCGAACTCTTGAAGTTCAGATATTTTGCGATTCCAATAATGAATAAATGGATTTAAAATAGCTATCAGTCTCATAAACCATATCACATAAATCCATCTGGTATCGCCATTACGATGATGTTGTAATTCATGCAAGAGAGAAATTTTAAAATAATTTTTATTTCCTAATATTGAAGTAGGTACTATAATATTAGCTTGTCCCGGTAGCCAATAAGAAAATGGTACTTTAATTCCATCGTGTGCGAGTATTGAAATTTTTTTATATTTTTTTATCAGATAAGAATCTTTTCTTATAATAAAAAGTTTATGTAGATCAAATACAATTTTGATTATTCCACTAAAGAGAATGATACTTCCTAGTATTATCCAAATCATCTTTATATGATTGGCAGAAATAGAAGCATTTTTACTGGGGTTAAATAAACTTAAATAACCTCCATTTTCTGTTGCTGTATAATCTTTAGAAAAAGTTTTTATCGATTGTGCCGACCAAACCTTCGCTGCGACTCTTGGTTTAAAAAAATCTTTATGTGGTAGTAGGGGATGGATAATTGTAATAACAATTATTAATGCTAGTAATTTATAGTGCAAATTTAGAAGTGATTTTGCTGAGATTGAACATTTGCTATATTTGCTATATTTACTATAGCTATAATTGATAAAAAAAATTAGTAGCAAAAGAGATAGCGGAACTATCATGATTAAAATATTTAATGTTACATATGTCGAAAGTGCTTGGGCCAAACTCATTTATTTTTCTCGCCTCTCATTTTTAGCTATGAGTTTTTTTATATCCTTAAGATCTTCATCACTGATATCAATTGTATCAAGAAGTCTTTTAACTAAAGAGACTGGTGTTCCTTCAAAAACACGATCAACAACATGTTTTACAGTTTTAGCCTCATATTCGGCTTTGGCCATTAGAGGTATATAAACATGCCCTCTGCCTTCTTTACGAGTTTTTAATATTTCTTTTTGCTCTAATATTCGTAAAATAGTAGACACGGAAGTGTAAGCCAGCTCACGTTCTTGACTAAGTTCATTCATCACTTGAGTCACCGACCCTTCGCCAATATACCAGAGTATTGTCATAAGTTCTAATTCAACATCTGTTAACATTTTACCTTCCGGTTGATTATTTGTTGTTGTTGTTTTACTTTTTTTCATTCAAATTTCTCCCTTATTTAAATATTATAACTAAAACCTTAGTTGCTGTCAACTAATATTTTAGTTACAACTAAAAGTCGCTTTATCATGAGTTGCTTTCATGGATTGTAAGATGTTTTTGGGAAAAGTATTTTGAAACTGAAAGGGCCAAAATTATGAGTTATCACTTTAATCAAAGGGATTATTTTTCTGACCTGCTAAACAATGTTGATCCAAGTGAAAACATGGTGCAGAAAATTCAAGAAGCATTAATTACGATGAAAGAAAATTGGGTTGATAATATTAAAATTGATAGTAGGGCCGTAAATAAGAGTGATAAGTTAAAGAACAAAAAAACAGTGGACAAAAGCATTAGTAAAATAAGTAACAATAGCAATTAAAACAATGGAGCTAAAAAATATGACAACAAAAATTAATAATCCTAGTGAATATAAGATTAGTGACCTTGTTCATAATGGTGAACTCTACGATTATATAAATCGATCTGATGACGATTTGGAGTTCTATAAAAAGTGGTGTTCAATCTCAAAATCCAAAACAAGCAATAGCAATAGTAACAACGGTAGCACTGACAGCACTTGTTTAGAATTATGTTCAGGAACTGGGAGATTAACCATTCCTTTGGCCCAATCTGGAATTGATATTGTTGGCGTTGATTACACAGAATCGATGTTGAAACGAGCAAGTGAAAAGGCGCAAGCAAAAAATATTGCAATAACATTTGTTCAGCAAGATATTAGAGAACTTCAATTGAAACACCTGAATAAAAATTTTTGCTTAATCTTTATTCCATTTAACTCGCTTCAATGTCTCTACTCTCTGGATGATTTAGAAAGATTTTTTAAACAAGTGAAAGCACATATGGCCAATGATGGATTATTTATCGTTGATATTTTTAATCCGAATATCAAAATAATGATTGATCGCTCAATTGGATGGAAAAATATGATCAACTTTAAAATGGATAATGGAAAAGAGGTTAAGATTACTGAGCAATGCAATTACGATGCTGCCAGTGAAATTAATCGTGTAAAATGGAAACACTCGATAGATGGTGAAGAAACAATTGAACAGCTGGATATGCGGTGTTTTTGGCCTTTAGAGATGGATGCAATATTGAAGTATAATGGTTTTGAGGTTATTCATAAATTTGGTAATTTTGATGAATCAAAATTTACTAGCGATTCTCCAAAACAAATTTATGTTCTAAAAAAAGCTCGTTAACTAAATCAATGGCCCTATTGGAACAATAAGTTATTGCATTTTATTTGAATTAATGATCTCGCAAATTATTAACTCAATATTCTAAAATCATCAATTTTTTAATTAAATTAATGTTAAATTTCTCTCTGAAAATCATAACTTTTCAGAGAGAAATTTATTGTTTTTCACTCTAAAAAACGTAGTAACCTACAGGAGAATATGATATGTTAGACATTAATAAAATAAGTCCAATCGATGCCCAAAAGCTCGATTGTGACATGCTCTTTAACAATTTACCAGAAGTGATTCGTGCTACAACTGCCGCTCAAATTTTAGATGTTTCTATAAAGACCATTTACGATTGGAGATATCGGCAGGAGACGAGAAATATTCCGGCCAATCTTTTTTTGAAAATCAACCGGACACTCTACTTGAATACATCGGTGCTTCGAAAGTGGATCACCTCTCAAAATCCTTAACATTTTTAATATTAATAAAAAAATTAATGTAATTAATTTTAAAGGAAAGGAGAGAGATTATGTCCATAAGAAGAGAAAAAAGTAAAACAGGTAAAGTTTCTTGGTTGGTGGATATTTGGGAGAATGGAAGAGGATCAAAGCGAATACGCAAATACTTTGATAAAAAGGTAGATGCTGAAAAGTGGGAGATGGATTTTTTAGACAAGTATGCTCATTCTGCTACTTCTACTACGACATTGAATCAATATCAAAGTCAGAGTCAAAATTATCTTAAAGAAAGCACTTTTGAAGATGAGTGCAATTTTTGGATTGAAAGTAACAAAACTATTTTTTCACATGGGCACATAAAGAGAATACGAGGAATAATGGTTGAGCTTGGACCTAGAATTGGGAAGTACCCATTAAGCTATTTTACTGTTGATTTTCTAACTAAATTTCAAACTGATTTGAAATCTAAAAAGATTAGATTGAAAAATGGTAAATCCAAAATTCCTAAGAATGAGACAGTAAACAGGAAAACAGAAGTAATCATGGCAGTACTAAACTTTGCGGTGAAGATGAGAAGAATTTCCTCTAATCCAGCCAAAGGATTTAGTAAGTTTCCCAAGGATAGCAAAGAGACAGCTTTTTGGGAGAAGAAAGAGGTTATATCCTTTTTAAATTTTACTAATAAAAAATATCCACCTGAATCGGAATATCGCTGGGTTTATGTTGTCTATCTCCTGGCCCTAAATACAGGTCTAAGAGCGGGAGAGATATGGGGATTGCAACCCAGAGATATTCCCAATGATGGAGAATAGCTTTTTATTCGGAGGCAATTCAACGCTGTCATGCATGACTTCGGACCGCTGAAAGGGAAACAGAGAAGTAAAAGTGGTATTAAAACAAGACACGCTCCCTGTAACCCTGTCCTACTACATGAGCTTAAAGAATTAATCCGTAAAAATAATATTAGAAGCGATGAAACCATCTTTCAAACTAAAGATAGGAAACCGATGGATCATAATACTTTTGGAGATAGATTTCTTCGTGATCAAAAAAGATGGGGTTGTGGAAGGATAATTCGCTTTCATGATCTTCGCCATACTGCTGCTACATTATTTGTGGCCGCTGGAATTGATATTATGACGGTGAAAGAAATTTGTGGTCATGAGGATATTAAGACTACGATGAATTATGTCCATCTTCTCGGTGATAGCATTAAGAATGTAAGCAGGATGCACGCCATAATTCCAAGCGTAATCAATAGCGATAGTGGTAATGATGATGTTGACAATAAAACGCAACTGTCTGTTTGTGCTAGTAGTAAATAATTAGGCCGTAAAACCACAAAATTATATCTGATGTTTAATAATGTACTGGTGGTTTCTGTTAGCGTTCGTTTGGCCGTAGACAGCTCGGTAGACAGTAGTTTTTTTAGGCTGTAGACAGTTGGTAGACAGTAGACAAAAAAAAACCACTCCGAAGAGTGGTTAAGTATCTAAAATTATTTGGTTGCGGAGGATGGATTTGAACCATCGACCTTCGGGTTATGAGCCCGACGAGCTACCAGACTGCTCCACCCCGCTATAAAAATATTATAAATAAAAAACGACAGAA
>JADFZW010000080.1 GCA_015232355.1 Oligoflexia bacterium | reverse complement strand
TGACATCGACAAAACCATCCGTCCCACCTTTTTTAGATAAAGTTTATTTCTTAAAAGGTAGATCAATTTGTTTTACTGTCAAAGTCGTTGAAAAATTATCCTGACAGAATCGGTGGAAAGCAACATGCGCTATCTAGTACGCCCACTTTTTATGGCATAAGTTTACTTAAGAAACTTAAGTAAACTATTCTCCAAACGATTATTTTTTGTCCAAATGATTTGATTACCTAATGAATTTATTGATTTTATTATAGATACAAATTAATTAATAGCATCTCTACCAATTTTTATTTCTAATTAATCTTTGTAAATATATTTTACAATTGAACAATTGAGTTGAAATTATTTTTCTAAAAATTATTCAATAAATATTGATCTAAATTATTTTAATAAATGGAATAAGAATGAGTACAAAACTTCTAAAAACATTTTTCCACAAAGAAAAAGAAATAATTTTGGCATCTGGATTATTTATTCTACTTACTATTAATTATCTATTGTTAATAAATACAATCGTTACAAATGTAGAAGCTCATAATAGTAACGATATCAATCAAAATATTACAAATGAACAAAACATATTGGATCTTAATACTGGTCTTTTTGCCAATGAATTAAAGAAACTTAATCAACATAAAAATAGTGCCATCTTTCAAATGCCATTTAATGAAGAAGAACTAAGTAATAAAGGAGAAGTAATTGAGCTGGGACAAAATTTTTCTAATTATACAAGATACTATAGTGGAAAAAATGCCGATCAAGTTAAAGAAACAACTGCAAGTCTTCATGGTGGTTTAGATTTTAGAGTGCCTGAAGGTACGCCAGTATATTTAATAAAAGCAGGAAAAGTAACTGCACATCTATGTCCTAAATATCATACATCTTTACATGTAGTAGAAGTTGATAGTAATGGCCATCCAAATGGACGTGAATGGGGATACACTCATATTGATTCAAATTCTATTCCTGAAGAAATTATTAATGCTAAAGATAAGGGAATAATATTAGAAGAGGGAGCATATATAGGAAAGATTGTTAAATGGCTTAATGGAGAAGATTTTTGTCCTGATCAAATAGATATTTCTGATAATAAACTATTCAATCATCTTCACTTAGACATGAAGTGTAAGATTAAACAAACAAAAGTAAAATCCAACTTAAATCAAGATGAAAATGATGATGATAATGGTTGTAATACACAAGAAATCGCTTACGATATAGCACCATTTTTTGATTTCCATAGGAAAACTCAACCAGTTATAGATACAATCTATTTGTTAAATCCTAAGACAAAAAAAGTGATTTTAAGTGATAACATACGTTCTAGAAATAGAGGAGTTGAAAATTTGCAAAAGAAAAGTATTCCTAAAATAAATGGCAATATTACAGTGGCCATAGATGCCTATGATGTAATGGAAAAATCGCCATTTAAAAATGGAATTTATCAAGCTGAAATTGAAATTATGGCCATCAATACAGATTCGAACAAAAATGAAAGCAAAGATATGCATTTTAATCAAGAAAGAAGTGATCGCATATTTTATACATGTAAAACACCAACTTTTAATCGAATTGAGAGTAAAACACAAAATAAGATAATAGAAAAACTTTATCTAAATTATATAATAATGAAAAATGTAAATAATAAAAGTAATGTGATCATACATTCAAGAGGTGATCGTTTTGGACGAAAAAGTTTTTTAAATTTAACTAGTAAGTTTACAAACGAAAATGACAAAGATAATGGATTTGTAGATACAAGAAAATATTCAAATGGTTTATATCAAATTAACATATCAGTAAGTAATAATGCTGGAGTAAAAATAACTGAAAAAATGATAGTAGAGATATCTAATTAGCCGCTGTCGCTTTTCGCGACAGCGACTAATTAGTGTGCTGGCGATAAATTCTATCTTCTTAAAATTTATTATTTAGATTTTATATACTAATGACCTTTGGTTATTCGTACTCGTCCATAAATGGCAAATGCCATAAGAATGAAAGAACCAAAGAACCAAATATAAGTGTGTTTTTCCCTAGCTTAATTAAAAAGTTGCATTAATCGAAGAACCATCTAGATTAAAATCCTTAACATTAATAATATTATCCTTATCATTATCTGTAACTTCTTTAACTTTTGGTATGTTTACTGTTTCCTTTATAGCATTATCCACGTTTTCTAAATATTTATCTTTGCTTAATGTAATATTAACTAATTTACTTTCAGGAATTTTTTCATAAGATTGTGCTACTTCTGGTTTTTTTAAAGATTCTGCTTTAAATTCCTCTCCCTTTTTAATATCATATTCATTCATTTTTATATCTTTTACATCAGGTGCAACTTTAAGTTCATTAGGATCAGGATATTTTCTCTTATCAATTTCAGGTATCTCCTTATTATCAGCAGGCATATAATTATTTGTTAATTTTGTTAAATCAATTTTTTTATTTTGATTTCTCTTGTTGAAACCAGCAACATCATCTTCATACTTCTTTAATTTACCATTATAATTATCTCTCTTTTGAAAAAATTCTTTATACTCTTGTTCAAATTTCTCTTTTTTTAGGTTAAAATCTTTTTGGTATTTTTCTACATCACTCTTGTACTTATTAATTTTAACAATAGCATCTTTTACCTCTTTGCTATCATTAAATTTAGCAACTACATCCTTATTATAAGATTTAATTTGCTCATCTATTTTTCTATTTCCCTCTTCGCGATTTTTCTTTTCATTAGCAAACTCTTGAACATATTTATCATATAATTTTTTATAATCATCAACTTTTATATTATAATTTTTAACTGTATTATTATAATCATCTACGCTTTTCTTGTATTGATCATAAATATCTGACACATTTTTTTTCTTATCTTTTAGTTCGCTAATCCGTTTATCTAAAAAACCATTATATTTTTGAATAAGCTCATTTCGTTTTTTAGCATCTTTAAAAGAATTATAACCTTCCTCTCCATCAATTTCCTTTATAATTCCTCTAACTTCCTTTTTTGATAATTGTGATCCATTTACATTATTCAACCAATAATTTTTAGATCCACTTCTTTCTCCTTTATTCCTCTCAAGACAATGAGTACCATCTTTAAGTATTGTAAAATCAAACTGAGCAACAGCATATTTCATCAGCGTAGGCACTATTCCTGTAGAAGTATTAACCAGTTTTCTATAATGTGTTCCAACTTTTTTTGGATAATCAATACTATCAGGAGGATTTTTGCTTAGATTATTCCAATATTGCCAGGCCTTCAAATCACCATTGCTCAAATTAAGAGCAACTATTCCTTCAGCAACTTTGGTATTAAAACCTACTTTATTTTTTTCGTCATTGAACACACTAGAAGTAGACAACATCTTCTTACCTTTTGCTATCTCTTTAGCAAAATCTCTTACTAACTCCATAAGACATACTACTCTCTGTTCCTTAGTCGTTATATATGGAGGAGCTTCTGGAATATCAATAATCTCATTTCTTAAAATATGTTGAAAAAATCCATCACCAGTACTCACTTCTTGATGTTTATTTGTAAATGATCCTTTATCGGTATTTCTATCATTAAAGGATTTAGGTGCACCCATATACATTTGCCTTTCCATAAAAAGCATTTTGTATAAAAATCTTTTATAATCTTTATTAAATTTTTTATTTGCCTCTTTTATCAGTTTCCATTTTGTATCATTATCTTTCATTACTGCTAATGCTTTTTCACAACCATAAGATCCTCTTAATGTTGAAGGCAGCTTTGTTATTTCATCAAGATTATAAGGTGGTAACGAACCCGGTTTATCTCCTATTTTTATTTCTTGCATTGGTGAATCAACATTCTTTATTGGTACTTTTGTTAATTTAAGATCCTCATGCTTCTTTGGTATATTAGGATACTCTGGTACATTCATATTAAAAGAAGGTAGTATTGGTTTTATTTCTGAAAACGTTGGTTCTTTTTCCTTTGTGATGGGTAGAACAGGTGGTAGCGGTATTGTGCCAACATAGCGTAAAATATCAAAACGAAGACCAGTAGGAAATTTACCATTATTAATGTTTTTAACACAGTATTCATAATCTGCTACAAAACCATTATTTTGAGCTCTTATTTTTGTTTTTTTATCGTTGTTATTATCATAAACTTTTTTTGCTCTATCATAAAGGTCATTTGTTACAGTAATATTTTTTAATTCTATAATATTACCATTTTCTGTTTCTTTATAATAAACTTTGCAATCATTAGGCCCACTAGGACACCATATTGCTGGAATAAGCGCTGAAGCCTTAGTTTTAAAATCAGCATTACTGTTACTTTTAAGGAAAGATATTCTAAAATTACATCCTCTAAACTTACCAATAAAATCTCCATGATTTTTAACAATCTCATCTTCGGTAAAAAAAATTAAATCCTCACTTAATTTTTCACTTATTTTTTTTTCAAACATAGTATCAGAAATTTCTTGCTCACCAAGTTTATTTTCAAATTTTTGCATAATCATCTCTACCAAATTTCTATCATTCTCATTTTTGCTATCATAGATAATAGGTTTACGATTATATACCTTAATAGTAACAATTCCATTATTTATAATAATTTTTCGTGGTTCTTCATTGGTAGCATCTTCATCACTTGTTGTTACAAACACTTTAGACCTTAGATTTAATGTATTTACTCGAGGATATTTGTCAATAACAGGAACAGTTAATTCATTTTTTGTAGTATAGTTTATTTTTTTATCTTCACAATTTTTCTTAGCACTCTCTATCCAATCTTTTTTAATTTCTCGAACACTTTTATTTGAATCTAATTTTGAAACAAAAGATATATTAAAATAATCTGTAAATGCCTTCTCTTCTGTATTTGTCGGCGGTTTGTATACTAATGTTTTTTGCTCAGATCCTTCGGTAATATTATTGCTTACTAGTAACAAAGCAATTAGCGTAATACCACAATAAATCCCGTTCATTTTATACCCTCCTGAAATATTTTTACTGGCAAAAACGCCAGAAATCTAACAGCAATCTGACAACTAACTAGTCGCTGTCGCGAAAAGCGACAGCGACGTATCCTCCGAGCGAAGCGAGGGGGATCTCCCTCGCTTATCAGAGTAAGAAGGAGGGTAGTGGAATATTTTTTCTGTCCAAGCAATTGCGTTACAACTTTTTATAAGTTAAAAAAGGAGATGTTTGGATGGAGAATTTTTTGATGAGTATTATTAAATTTGAATTGAATGTACCAGAGGCA
>JADFZW010000007.1:42864-183869 GCA_015232355.1 Oligoflexia bacterium | reverse complement strand
TAGAATTTATTGACATCGACAAAACCATCCGTCCCACCTTTTTTAGATAAAGTTTATTTCTTAAAAGGTAGATCAATTTGTTTTACTGTCAAAGTCGTTGAAAAATTATCCTGACAGAATCGGTGGATAGCAACAAGCTTGAATTGAGTATGCCCACTTTTTGAGGCAGTTTGAAAAGTTTGAAGTAGGATAAAAAAATGAAAAATATTTAAAAATAATATTTATTTTATTTTTATCTTTTAAAAATCAATACCTTGCCTAACAGTTTTAAATAATCGCAAAAATAAATAAAAAAAAATTTAAAATAATATTTGTTTATAGTTTATAATTCGCCTTCGTTCCAAAAATCAAAAGTAAAAAACATTAAGAGAGATCGGTATTTGTTATAGAGATATAAAAACATCTAACTTAAAGGAGATTACATGGGTAATTTAAAATTTCCCTCTAGATTTCTATTATCTTTTTTAAAATTATTAATTACAACAGGATTATTGGCAAATCTTTATGTAGGCATAGTATCTGCAAGTGATGAAGCGTATAAGGAAATACAAAAAGTAGCAAATCCTCTTCAAAATTGTCAATTAGAGACATTAAAGAAATTAGGATTTCAAGTTAAAGCAGGAGATAGGTTAAAGGAACTTGCTGAGAATAAAGTTTGTGATCGAGATGATGTTAAAGATGCAAACGATAATGGTGAGCTAGTAATTAATTATGATAAAGATAATCCAGCTGGATTGCTAGCAAATCTTCCAAAGTATCTAGAGTCAAAATCTAGTATTTGTGCATACAAAATGCAAGTTGCAACTGGATTAAGTAGAGCATCTAAGGGACTTTATGGTAACAAAGATTTTACTTTTGGTATTGGAAGTCCAAATTTTTGTGATGCTCCCGATACTCATTGGAAAGCAAGTTCTTCATCTTGTATTTTGGCCAAGACCTCACCATCAGAAGCAATAAAATGTTTTTACAATGATAAATGTAAAGCAGAGTGTGCAGTGGGATTACAAATTGCAAATTTAGCTGGAATTTGTGAGACATTTGGTGATGAAAATATGGACTGCTCATTTAATAAAGATGAAATTGTACTAGGTCCATGGGGTGGAGTTGCCCAATCTTACAATCCATTTTTTGGCCGGGAAAAAACTCATAGACCACTAGATTATGTTTCAGATCAGTCAGCAGGAAATATGGCCAAAAAAGGAAGAATGATGTTGATTGGATTTAATGGATATATTGGAAATATGGGTGGAGAAGATATGCTTGATTCAGAGGCAGATAGAGGTGAAAACTATATTATTACCAAAGTAAGTGAAAAAGCGGCCGCGAATTTAGCAAGCAGATCATTTAGTTATTATACAAAAATAAATCAAAAGGCACAAAAACTATTAGAATCATATAAACCAGAAGAATTTAAATCAAATGATGGTCAATTTAATCAAGATATGGCCGATAAAATTTTTGAAGATAAAAAGTTTGTAAAAAAACTTGATAAATTATTAGCTGATCCAGTCTATGATGAGATAACTGTCTTTGTTCATCCATTAGGGGAGATGACTTTTGGTGATC
This sequence comes from Oligoflexia bacterium, assembly GCA_015232355.1. Taxonomy (GTDB): domain Bacteria; phylum Bdellovibrionota; class Bacteriovoracia; order Bacteriovoracales; family Bacteriovoracaceae; genus JADFZW01. The sequence goes on along the minus strand of JADFZW010000007.1, from coordinate 182,303 downwards.
ATATTAGAAGACTTTTAAAACTAAATCCAAGGACTGCTTATAAATTTATGTTGTATGATTCAAATATCAATACCTCATTTTTTAATAGATATGTTGAGGCCAATGTAAATAATTGTTTGAAAAAGAAGTTTGCTCAAAAACCACTTAATCTCGATGAAAGAGTGCTTGATATGACTTCTGGTGAGTTAGGAATAGTGAATCACTTTAATGGAAAGGAAATGGTTGAGATGAAATATGGTGATAATGCTAATGGATTTGCTTATAAAGAGGTAAAGATAAAAAATCTTTCCAGAATAGTTCAAAAGTTAGATCAAGTTTGTAATGGTGTTAAGGTAACATTTGATGCAAGTGATGTTCTTTTAGATAAGAGTTCCTTAGAGAATGTAAGTATTGTAGATATGTTTGATAGTGGAATAGTAGTAGTGCTAAATAAAAGTACGGCCAAAAGTGTTGCTAAAGATGCATGTGATTTAGGTAAGGAAGTTGAGAGTGTAAATAATTTTAAAGCAGGTGTGATAGTAAAAGATAGTGCTGGTCAGAAAGCAAAAGTTGAAATTGTTTTTAGCAATGGTATTGCAAAAGTATCTTACCTCGATAATGAAAATAAAGCTAATGGAGTAGTTAAGTTGCTACCGATTAGTCAATTAACAATCTAAAATAAATTTATTTAGTCGAGAAGAAATTTAGAAGATGTATAAAATTGTTGGCAGAAAATTTAGAAAATAAAATTTATTTACAATAAGCTAACTCCTTAATTCACAAAGAAAAATCAAAAAAAACTCATTCTATTTTTATTTATCAATAAATACAATTCATAATTAAATTACTTTTAGTGCTTAAATCAATTTTGATGGGCCTTAATTAATTAAATAAATAAAAAGGAAGGAGAAAAAGTTATGAGTAATCTTAAACAAAATAATATTGGCCGGCAGATGCGACATATGCATATGTATATGTGCTTGCGAGTAATTTTGCCATTGTTACTTTTAATAGTATCGATGCAAACTTTATTGGCAAAGACATTAGACGATATCATAACGGAACAGCAAGAAAAAACGTATAATGAGATCTTGCAATTAGTTGATAAAAAAGAAATGAGCGGAGATGAATTTGCAACCGAATTCACAAATATTTATGATGATTACGGAGTAGCTATTGAAAATGCATTGATTGCGGCCGCAAAACAAAAAGAGATTAACAAGAAGTCTAAGAAAAAAAGTGAGAAATCAAAAGAAAAAGAAGAGGATATAACTATTGGTGATGATGAAGGTAAGGAAGTAGTTATTGATTATAAAAAGATTCAAGAAAAAAAGGAAAGAGTAAATTCTGATTTTAAAATTAGAATTATGAATCGTTTGGATACTAAGCTAAGAGCTCCAATGATTATAATGTTACAAAATAAAGAGGTGGTAGATATTGATCAAAAAGTTAAAACCATGCTTAACTTTGGTGCTGATAAAAACTCACAATTAAATATTTATACTAAAAAGAAAGATGGTAAAATCCATGAATCAAAACAACCTTTAGATAACGTAAAAACAGATCCTGTAAATCCAGTGAAAGTGATTTTAAGTTCTAGTTACTCTGATGAGGTTAAAGAGAAAATATTATTAGAACTGATGGATCCAAAGATGATTTATAAAAATAATGATAAATTACGTCCAGAAGATCAGGTGAAAACTTTAAAGCAAACATTTTCTGAAGTTGATTTAACTACATCAATTTTTAATACTATCTTAGATAAAGATCAACATGCAATTTTTAAATTAATTCTTGATAACTATGAGAATTTGGATTTGCGATTTTTAAAGGAAGTACAAAATGCCACAACTAACAGAGAGAATGGACAGTACAATGCTCCAGTGTTGGAAAAGATTCTAAAAAAGATGCAAGAAATTGGAGATCAAAAAGTAACTATTAAAGATAAGACAGTTGAGGGAGAAGTGGATACCAGAATTTCCTATACAGATTTGTATATGAGAGAGTATGGAAAAAATGAGAATCCTTTCTCTGCTGACTTTGTTAAAGATGTAAAAAGTGGCAGTAAGAGATATACAATTAGTGAGAAGAATAAACAAAGAATTCTTGAATATGCTAAAATGGGAAATTATCGAAACTTATTCTTATTACAATTAAGTACCATTGCTTATCATCAGGGGACAGCACTAGATTTAATTCGTTATGCTCTTAACAATACTGATACTCAAAAAGAGATGTTAAAATATGATGGAGACAAATTACTTTTTGAAAGCAAAAACAGTCGTTTGTGGAACGCTTTGATGTATTCTGCTTTTCATAAATCAACCGAAGAGGTGCAATTACTGTTGGCCAATTCAAAGAGTGCATTATCGATCACTGATGCAATTAAGAATAACGTTTTACACTTATCCTTTAATTTAAAGCAGGAATGGTTTACTCAACCAGTAGTAAAGGGCACTCCATTAAAGAGTATTGTGGAATTTGTTGAGTATAATCCAAACTATGCTGATGCAGACATGGCCGATAAGAAAAATGAAGCACTTTTAAGAGCTATTTTAACTTCACCTGAACGAAAAATTGATGATAAACTGATTGCTTTGAAGACAAAAAATCATTTAGGTTATACTCCAGTAACTATGGCCGCAGCTCTTGGTTACTATGATACATTTGAATATCTAAAGAAATTCTTGTTTGATAACGATGCTTGGGATTCAGCGGAACATGATTTATCAAATGAAAATGTTCATGATGTTTTATCTAAAGCAATTCTTAAAAGATCAGAAGCATACGCTAATGCCAAAAAATCTAATATTAAAGAAGATAATGTCGAGTATTTAAAACAACAAATTCTACTTCCAGAAGAACAGCGTGTACGAGGTAAACAAGATACACTTTTAGAGGCATCGGCCCACTATTATAATTTAATGGGTAAGATGATTGATAATCAAAAAGAAGGTGATCAAAAAATTAAACAAGAACTTTTAAAGATTGAGAACAAAAGAAAAGAGCAAATTGAACTTCAAGAAAGATTGGCACAAATTAGTAACAGTAATAGTAAAACATCTAAACAAGTTAGTAAATTAGTAGCAGAAATTAAAGAGCTTGCTCGAAAAATTAAGAGTGAACATGAACAAGCAATGAAATCAAAAAATTTATGTGGCAAAAAGGGTGTAAAAGGTAAAGAGAGTACAGAGGATGAAATGGATAGTGTTTCTAAGCATGCAACTAAATCATATTGTAGCATGTTTGCAGAAGAAGGATTTTTAGAGGGAATAATGGATGCTCTTAAAATAGCAGAGGGGCCAAGTGTACTTAATCTTTTAAGAACAAGAGCTGAAAATTTTCAACAATTAATGATGTTAGCAAGAATAAAACAAGGACTTGAAGAGGGAATTGAACAAGCACAAAAAATCAAGCTTCATGAAGTAAATAATGGCAGCATGGTAGATTTATTTAGTAAGATTAAAGAAAATATACTTGATAAAGTAGGAGCGCAAGTTCAGGAAGTTGCAAAAGAGCGAAAGGGAGAGATAGCACGTAACTTAACAAATGAAGAGTTTCGTGTTGCTGATATGTTCAAGAAATCGAAAGATTATGCAACCAAAGCAGTTGATGAAAATAAGTTAGCAGAAAAATTTCCAATCTATCAAGAGGCAAATCAAGATACAAAGGATTTTATGTTCCTTATCGATTGGCTTGTTAAGGAAAGTGAGGAAGCATATAAATTAACACCAGAAATTGGTGATCAACCTAAAAACTGTTACTCTACAGTATCAAAAGTTTTAGATGACGTTGCATCTGTTTTATATGGAAATATTAATGATATTGTTAAAAAGATTGTATTCTTAAGAGGACAGCAAAGTCAGTTAGGAGAAAAGAAGATAGATGCTAATGATTTTAATGAATATCAAAAGGAAGTTGTAGAAAGATTTACTAAAAATGATATAGCTAATTCTATACAAAAAACTTTACCTGATTTTAAGAATTCTAGAATTGATAATCAGAAGAGATGGTTATTAGAGATTTTAACTAAAAAGGGATTAGATCGAGTAGTTCAGTCTGCAGGAAAGGGTAAGAAATTTACAGTTGAAAATATGTTAACATATCTTACCAAGGGAGGTAAAGGCGAGGTTGAATCAAGACCTAATATTAATCGTAGTATGTTTAATAATCGTGCAATAAAAAGATTCTTTATTGATTCTATCGAAGATTATCTTGTTAAAAACAAAATCCGAGAGGTTACAGGATTATCTGATGAAGAAAAAGAGAGATTCTTTGAACGAGCACTAGATAGAGATGACAAACGTAATCCTGAATATGAATTAACTAGATTAGGTGTAAAAGGCAAAAGAACTGATAATGAAGATGACGAAGATAGTGATAATGAAGATAAAGATATGAAGGAAGTAAAGAAGAAAGAAGAGAAGAAAGAAGAGAGTGATAAGGTGTTTGGTGGTAGTAGTAATAAAAGTGATGAGAAAAAATAATAAAATGGTAAGAAAATATAAAAAGGAAAGGATAATAAAATGAAAAGAGCAATAAAAATAAAAGTTACAACTTTTATGCTGTTACTTAATTTCTTCCTGCTTTCTACTTCTCTTGGAATTACTACTTTAGCTTATGCCAGTGGTGATGAGAGTGAAAATGTGAGTGCGAAGAAAGTGGCGGGTGCCAAAGAGTATTTAGCACAGTTGAGTAACTTTTTTGAAATTCTTACAGCATATAATGTGAAACCATATTTAAGTGATCGCCATATGGAAGAGTTAACGTACTTGCATAATTTCTTTGTGGATAAAAAAGGAGAAATGGCGGCCAAAGCAAAAGAGTATAAGGATTTTTTTCCAGAAGAGGTATTTACTACAATTTCAGAGGCATTTAAAGATGTGGACTATGATCTAACTTCTAAAAATGAACTGGTAGGTGAAATTAATGAAGCTTTAAGTGAAATAAGTTTTGATAAATGGAAACCAATGAAGATGCTGTTTGACCCCGAGAAAGGAGTTCAAACTATGGCCCTTCATAATAAGTCGCCTCATTTGGAAAATCTTTTGGTTCCTGAAAAGGAAGGAGGAAAAAATCTTTTTGAAAATTACTATAAAGACTTACCTCCAAAATATAAGATAAAAGTTTTTAAAAGTATTATCGGAGCAGTTAATTCCCTAGAAGATAATGTTAGTGTTAAAAAAGATACTGTTAGTGGAGAGATTATATCACAAATGTTTCAAGCATCTGGTCCTGTTGTTCAAAAAATTCTTCAAAGAGTAAACGATGCTCTAGGAAATGCGGGACTTACAGATTTTGTTAGAGATGTTTTAAAAAAGGTTTTGAAAAAAATTGATCCAATAGATGATAAAACTGCTCTTGAAATAATTAAAGAACGTCTTTTAAAGAGTGGTAATAGTCAATTTAGAGATCCTAAAAAATTAAAGCTGATAAAACTTTTAGGAGCTGCATCTGTTGGTCAAGTTTATTTGGTAGATTATGATGGTGAACAGTATGTTGTTAAATTTACCAAACCACACGTAAAGGAAGTTTTGAGTGAGGAGGTTGCGTTACTTAGAAATATTATTTTCAACTCTGAAGGTAAGAAATTTGGTGAGTACGATGCTAGCTTGAATATGCTTTTAAAAAATTTAGAGTTTAACGTTTTAGAAGAGCTTAATTTATCAAAAGAGGAACAAAATTTAGAGATGGGAGTGGAAGTATATAACCATAATAATATTATGGCGGTTGGCCTTCCAGCAAGATTGGGAAATCCTGATCTTATGTTTATGAATTTAGCAGGTGGAAGTGATGTGGATACTACTTATCAAAATCTAATTGGGTTTGATAAATCAAAAGAACTCTTTGAATTTTACGATACCATGAAGGATTTATATAGTTACTTTAATGAAAATGCATTATTTGGAAATGGATTTTTTCATGGTGACCTACATAAGGGTAATATGTTTTATAATATGAAGACTGGGAAATTAATTTTAATAGACTTTGGAAATGCTCACACTCTTACTCCAGTTCAAAGAGCATCGATAATAGATTTGTTAAAAGCAACATCCAAAAGAGTAATGGATAGAGATAAAATAAGCGGTGCTATTTATAGAATATTAGGAGTTGATGGCAGTCAAGATGATGTACGTGGAGAAATCGCTAAAGATTTACTAAAGCATTGTGTGTTTCACGATACAGATAGAGGCCAATTATTGGCATTACTAAGTAAATGGAAAGGTGGAAGAAATAGTACTTACTCTCAATATAAAGATGTAATTGATACTTCCATAGCACTTTGTCTTCAGCCACTAGAGAATGCGGCCATTATAAGACAATCGCTTTTAGAAAATGAGGATAGTGGAACAAGACTAAAAACAATTCTAAATTTTATGAATAGTGTAGGTTTGAAAGTTCCAGAATCGGTTAATTCTTTTATTCTTAGTAAGTGTATGTTGGAAGCTCAATTGGAAGTGATCAATTCTAATTTAGGAAGTAAAAATACTGATCCTAAATACATTACAAGGCCACAGCGTATCTTTAATAACTTATTGATCAAGCATGGTGTAGGTGCTGATATCGAAGATGAAGTAGAAGCGAAGAAAGAAGATGTGAAGAAAGAAGATGTGAAGAAAGAAGATGTGAAGAAAGATGCGAAAGAGGTCGGAAGTAAAGAAGTTAAGAAGGAAGAGAAAAAAGTTTAGGGATTTTATTAATCGCCTCGATAGTTTTAAGAGCATCAAGCCCGATAGTATCACAGTACCAGATAATTGATTCTAACCTGGGCCTATTACCTTGCTCTGTCATCCTAAGCGCCTCTTCTCTAGAAATAGCATTTTCTCTCAATTGATTACTTCTAAAAGTATCCTCTTCGGTAAATCCATTAACTGTATAATAAATATAATTATATATGGCCGCAGTTCCATCACCAATACGCCAAGAATTTTTAGTATCAGTTGCAAATTCCCAATCATATTCATTAACCAAAGTATCTTCAATTACTTTTTCATTCCATGGAATGTACTTAAAGAGATAGAGATAATCTTTGGGAACAAAGTAAGAGGACCAATAGGCGCTGAGTGTATCAAGAAGTGAACTGTTAATGTAAAGAGGATTACGTATGTACTGCTGGCCATAGAAAGAGAGTAGCTTTAATGATTTTTGTAGGCCAATGGCATATGCACGTTTCTCTTTCTTTAAATCTAACTTAACTCCTGCTAACCCATATTTAAAGTAAGTATTTTCGAGTGAGTTGGCAGCATAAATTCTTAAATCAATTCCTGTATCTTGTTGCAACTTTTGGAAGTAATAAAAATATTGTTTATCTCCGGCCATAAAGAGTGGAATCATTCCCATATGTGGTTTTTTAAGCCAGGCCAACCAATTCTCTCTAATGTATCTTCTCTTCTTTTGAATATCGGCCGAGACTAAAACATGTTCAACATTAAGTGCTCCAGTCATTCTTGCTTGATTACGACGACCTAAATCGGTAAGCATGCCCCAATCGTAGGAGTAGGCAATGGGATTTAGTCCTAATTCTTTTTTTACGTAATGAAGGGCGTAGCTACTGTCACGGCCACCACTAAATGCAACTATACAGTCAGCAGAGTTTTTTTTATTTTTTAAATTTTTTGAAGTGGAAAAGGATAATTTATTTAATTCTTCTTGTAGAGCAATTTTCCCTCTAGTTTCTATTGGATTATATCCATGACAATAGTTACAGACACCATCTTTATCAAAGTTAATAAATGGCATAGTTGCAGGAAGTACGCAACGACTACAACGAGGCAATTTATTTATCACCTGGCAATTACGTTCATATTCTTCAAATACTATTTTTTCTAGAGCACTAAAGTGTTTGATGTTGGTGATGTTGCTTATTCGTACATCTTTGTTAATCTTGTTAATCTTTTTAATTTTCGAAGGAGTGATAGTGATTATTTTGTTGGCGGTGTTTGTTTTTGTATTTGCATTTGTATTCTCGCCAATATTAAAGATGAGTGGTTGATTAACTGTAACTTGTTTTATGTTTATATTTACACTATTTTCTAGCATTCCTAGCATCTTAAGCAATTCTAGTAAAAAATGATATTCCGATGCCCAGATAATAAAATTGGGGAGTGCGGGTATTTGAAGTTGGTAGAGCGAACCAGTGTTGGTTGCAAGTAAAAGTGTATTTGAAAAATCAAACAAGGACATGATGGTGTAAGAACCATATAGTTGCTGTAAACCTTTTTGTACTGAGGTTATTTGTGGTGGTGGATACTTTTTAAGGAAGCATGCAATGATTTCGCTATCTACTTCATATTGACGTTTTAAATCTTGATGTTCACGCCACAAATTTTTATTATTAACAATAATTCCATTATGAGTTAGCACTACACCGTTTGTTATGATTGGCTGATTGTTTTCTGCTTTAGAAAATGATCCGTCAGTTTCCATTCTAGTGTGAGCGATAACTGCAAAACTATTTTTAAAATATCCGCTTAAAATCGGAGACCAGATTTCTTTGTAAGCATCAGTCTTGATTAAATCTTCAGCAGAAATGGCATCCTTTAAAACAGTAATAGAGGAATTAAGTAGATCTCTTTTTACAGCGATGCCAGAAGAATCTTTTCCCCTTGATTGTGATTTTTTTAAGAGAAAATCAACAATCTTTTTGGCATAAGTATAATCAGAGGTATTGTTGTTTTGCTTATTATTATAGAGTAATCCTACTAAACCGCACATATTAATTATTCCTCAATTTAGAGAGTAAAAATCTTACAAAATAAAATCCTAGAGGTAATGTTAACAAAAACATCAGCACCCGATCAATTGCACTGATGGCCACAATCTCTACTGCTGGAATGCCGATTACAGTTCCTGCATACAACATAAATCCCTCTCTGATTCCTAAATTTCCTGGAGTGATACTAAGTAGTTGAGCAAAGCTAGAAAATATTGAGAGGAAAAATGCTTGCTGTAGCGATGCTTGAACTCCTAATAATCTAAATTCCAAAAAGGTCATAAGAGAGATGAGTAGAGTATTAATGGTCGCCATCAAAAGTGTTTGCATGATGGCCAGACGATGTTTTTTTATTTCACTCCATCCCTTTAGTGCGCGGGTAAATTTATTCTCCACGCTGAAATTACTTAAATCTGGCCCACAAAAAATTATTGTGAATGCTATAAACATATTAAAAAAAATCACAAAGACTAACCATGAAAATTGATTGTAAAAGAGATAGATTAAAAGAACAGAGAGTAAACCGAAGATAGAGTTGGCCCAGAAGACAATCAAATTGGTGGCCGCAAAGATATTTAAGAAATTAGTATAGGTAAAATTATGTTGTTTCTTGAGATAGATGGCATTGGAGAGAGAGCCGCCACGAAGTGGAAGTAAGTAGTTTCCTAGTCCATTGATAACTGATAGACCAAACCACTCTTTGGTGGTCAAGGTTACGCCCAATATACGGTACCAAAAATTATTTAAAAGCCCATTACTGATTTGCAATAGAATCATCAGAGTGGCCAGTGGAAGTAAAAGAACATAATTACAATTATCAAATTTAAGATTTAAAAAATCATTTTTATATTTATAAATGAAAATTGCAATTGCTACAAATAACAGCAGATATATTATCAGTGAATAAATTTTTTTTCGATTATTTGTTTGATTATTTGTAGAGGCGTTCATTGTTTTGAATATCCATCCACATGGCAAAGAGTAGCGATTGAAAGCAACCTAGTGATAAAATAACAAATACAATGTAACTACCAGTTTGCACATGAATGTTTTGTATAAAAACATCATGTAAAATACTTAAACTGAGAGGTAAGATGATTAAGAATAATAAAAATGAAAGATTGTAGAGTAAAAAGAGCGGATGAAAATCACGAAAGAAATGTTTAAACCATAGACGATAAAAGAAACTTCTGATTAAAAGCCAACTAATTCGAGGAATGACTTTGGCAATTTTCATCTTGGATTTTTCACCAATTCTATATACCGGACGAATCTCAATTTCTTTAATTACACAATTGGCGATATTTAATTTTACCAATATATCATTATGAACACCGTAGCGAGCGTACAATTTATCTAAGCGAATGTATTTTAGTGCTCGCTTAGAAATTGTGGCATAACCAGTTTGGGTATCGGAGACATGCCAGTAACCAGAGGCAATCTTGGTTAGAATTGTGAGAATGGAATTTCCAATAAAACGAATTTTAGGCATAACATAGAATGCTGATTTATGCATTAGACGATTGCCCTTAACGAAATCAACTCTCTCATTATCATTATTACCATTGCTACCATTGTTATCATTACTACTAACGATCGGCCAGCAAAGTGAATAAAGCTCTGATGGATCCATTTGGCCATCACCATCCATAGTGGCCACGCAATCAAAATCAAGGTCTCTGCACCAACTATATCCCACGGCCACGCACATTCCTTTACCGCCATTTATTTTATTATTTAGGATTACAATCTTTTGATTTTTGATATTAGAAATTATTTCAAAGGGAACTAGTGCTTGAACTTCTTTCTTGTACATCTCCAACACAATTCGATCTGCTTCACGATATTGTGAATTGGAGAAATTTGAGAGAGTAGAATTTGTAGTGGGTGTAGGAGTAGAAGAAGGTGATGAATATAGATTATTTTCAATATATTTTTTTAAAACATCTAGTGTTCGATCAGTGGAACAATCATTAACAACAACAATTTTATCAACAAATGATGGCATGGTATTTAATACCATCTCTATTTGAGTCTCTTCATTGAAGGCGGAGACAACGACAGCAACTGTTTTATTGTTTAACATTTGTTTCCTTAACTTAGTTGAAATAGTTCTTGTAACTTAATATTTCTTGTCATTGTAGAAAATTTTCCTTTTCCCTCAAATTCCTTCGGAGCATTTTGGGCCAAGCTTTGTAACAGTTGTGGATTGTTGATAAGAGATTCGATCTTTTTTACTATATCAGCAATCAACTGTTGGTGATCTGCCTCTGGCAAAATAAAATCTTTTCCTGCTCGCTCTTTTGGTATTAGTGAATTGATTCGATTTGAGTGGTCTATTCGATCTAAAAAGAGTGGTGGATGATCGAGAAAAAGTCCATTTACTCCATCACTTACTATCTCTGGAGTAGCAAATTGTTTTGTTAGAAGCACGGGAATTCCAGAGGAGAGTGCTTCAAGATAAACCATCCCAAAGGTATCTGCATGAGTGGGCATTAGAAATAACTGTGCTGGTAGAAAAAATTTTGTTATTATTTCTTTGCTTGAGTATTTGCATGGAAAGAAGCGAATAGCAGGATGGTTAGCATAATCTTGAACATAATCTTTGGTTGTTAAAGTTGATAAAGCTGTTACATCTGTTACTACCCACAAACGTAGATGAGAGTATTTTTTAGATAAAATATCAATTGCTGGCAAAACCTCTTGCAATCCTTTTCGATAACTATCTTTTCCAATAAAAATAATATTAAAAAATTTTGGATCATTAGAAATTATTGAGTAATCAATCTCATTTGCATAATACTCTTTATAGGGAGGAAGTGCGGGATATATTACTTTAATTTTATCTTTGATTTGTTTATATTCTTCTTCTCCAAAATAGGAAGCGAGAGTGGCCGCTGCTGCCTCACTTATCGGAACAATTCCTTTGCACATCGGGTGTTTCAAAATGTTAAATACATTTTTTAATATCAAATTTAGTGAGTGTAAATCTGAAGAGCTGGAAGTCCTTACAAAATTCAAAAGAGCATATGAGTGTTCGATATCTATAAAAAATGGTCGATCAGGAATTTTTGATGGTAACATTCCAACATAAAAGTAATAGTCGATGTCATTATTCTTCTTATTATTATTGCTCTCTTCGTTAAAGAATATCTTTTGGGCCACGTTAACTAATCTGCTAACTAAGAAATTATTTCCAAAACGTTGGTAAATTGGAAATAACATGTTTAAATACTTCTTTGGTTTTGGAATAATGAACTCAATTCCCTCTGGTGGATGAGTCCAGAAGGAACTATACGGACTATTAAGTGGTATGTAGTTTCTATAGACTACTTGTACTTTGATTTTTTTTGTTTTCATAAGACTTAATGTAACTATAATTTTACTCACAAAATATGTAAATGCCTAAGGGAAAAATAAAAATATGAGCGAAAATAATTATCTAATCTGTCCATCATGCAGCGAACGTATTTCTATTGATGAAGCGTTAAAGAAGAAAATTGAAACTGAACATCAGGCGATACTGAAGGAGACGAGAGAGAGAGTAAAGAGTGAGCTCGAGCAGAGTATTCGTAGTGAACAAGAGAAGAAATCTAAAGCGCAGATGCAGGCATTGAAGGAGATAATTGAATCAAAAGAAAAGGAGTTAGAAGAGGCAAATAAGAATGAGATCGAGTTGAGAAAGAAGAGGTCGGAATTGGAGGCGAGAGAAAAGCGAATCGAACTTGATATGTTAAGAAAAATGGATGAAGAGAGACAGACTATTGAATCTGAGATTAGTAAACGAATTGCAGAAGATTATCATTTGAAATTAGCAGAGAAGGATAAAAAATTAAGTGATATTGCCAAACAGTTGGAGGATTCAAAGAGAAGGGCGGAGCAAGGAACTTCCGTTGCTAAAGGAGATGCTTTCGAGGAGGATTTAGAACAACGTTTGAAAGAGGAATTTGTTGAGGATGAAATTATTAGATTTGAAAAGGGGAAAAAGGGTGCAGATATAATTCAAAATATATTCCATCGCTCATTTAAAATTTCAACGATACTTTGGGAAGCCAAGAACACAGCTAGTTGGCAAAATAGTTGGATTGAAAAATTAAAGGAAGATCAGAGGGAAAACAAGGCTACATATGCTGTTTTAATCTCAAAAGTATTGCCGGTGGGAGCACCAATTTTTTCTGTTCGCGATGGTATCTTTGTTACCAGTGACTTTTCAGTTGCCTTTACACTTGCCTACACATTACGAACACATCTGATTAAGCATCATGAATTAAAAAATACTTTAAAAAATGAAGATGAAAATCTAAGACAACTCTTTGATTATTTAACTAGTCCAACTTTTAAACAAAGAATTGAAGTAATAGTAGAGAGAGTAACTAAATTAAAAGAAAATCTAAATAAAGAGAGAACTGCTTATGAAAAGATTTGGGCCCAAAGGGAGATTGATTATCAAAGAATTTTAGTCAGCACTGCTCGCTTTTATGGTGAGATAAAAGGAATTAGTAATGACAATTTACCAGACATTCCTGCTCTGGCATTAGAACATTAGAACATTAGAGAATTAATATCACCTTCGATGTTTTATTTTATTGTAAAATTGTGTGATAATAATAATAAAAACTAGGAGGGATAAAAAGATGGGATCACTTTCAAAATGTTCTTTAACCGCACTTTCTGAGATTCAAAATAGTATTGCTCAACAGACATCCAAAGCTAAAAGTTTAGAGGATGCGGCCCAAGAGTACATGACAATTCTTTATAATAATTTTTCAGAATCAATAGTACTTGCAAGATTATTTGCCACAATACCATTTAAGGATTTGCCAGAATCAAACAAGCAATTTGTGACTAATCTAGGAGCATCTAATGGTGTTGATCAATTAATCAAAGAAAATACTTTAGTATTATCTTTGCTAGGAACTAAAGGTGCAAAAGAAGAGTGGAATACCAGGCAAGGATCTAAAGGACATGTTGGTATACCATTAGTATCTGCAAATTTTGTTGATAAAATTCCTATGATGTCTCGTCTATTAAAAGAACTTGGTTCATCTATTGATTGGATTGATAGTACCGATACTCAGCTTGTGGCCAAAACATTTAGAAGTATGAGTGGTGTCTTCTATGTTGCTGATGCTGCAACAGAGGTGGATGTTCATGGTAGAAAAATTATTTCAGCACAGGATTTTGTGAATCAATTTCTAGTTAAGACAGTTTTTGGAATTGGTGGATGCTACTTGGGAACTACAATCTTTTTTACGGTGATAGTATTTTTAAATGAAAGAATTGAGAAGGATTTGGCGGAGAGGTTTATGCTTCAAGCAAATAAATTTAAGACAGCAACTAATATGATGATTGAAGATGGCAAAATATTTAACTAAATGAAAAATATAAACACTATGAACACTACGAACACTATCAATGAAATTCACAAGGTAATAAATCAATTTATTATTGAAGACTATTCTAAAAAAATTTCAATTCCTACAGTTGAAGACTCATCTGACTCACTTAATTCACTTAATTCACTTAATTCACTTGCAAAATCTATTAATCAACTTAGCGATGTTTTGCAAGCAAAAGAAAAAAGTATCAGCAAGATTAAAGAAGATTTTTATTGGATTTTAGAAGAGCAAAAAGCAAGAAATGATGAGTTTGAAAATTATGCATCTTTGATTGAAAAAAAGCAAAGAGAGATCTCTAATGCTAAAGAGTGGTTTAGAGTAATGACAAACTCGATTGGAGATGCTCTTATTGCTACTGACAAGCAAGGTAATGTTATACTGATGAACCAAGTTGCAGAAGAATTAGTAGGCATTTCTCAAAAAGAGGCCAAAGGTCTTCCTTTAAAAAAAGTATTTAATATCGAAAGCGAAATGCCTGAAAAAGAAGTCGAAAGTCCATTTGAAAAGATTCAAAGAGAGAAGGTTGTGGTTGCATTAGCAAATCATACTTTGCTTATTCGACAAGACGGAACTAAAATACCTATAGAAGATAGTGGTGCTCCTATTAATGATGTTAATGGAGAGATGATTGGAGTGGTGATTGTATTTAGAGATGCTAGCGAACAAAAAAAATTATTACAAAGAGAAAAAGAGATTGCAGAGATAAGAACTAGTTTGCAAGAATCTACAATTCAGCTTGTTCAATCAGAAAAATTGAATGCATTAGGTGAACTTACTGCTAGTGTAACTCATGAACTAAAACAACCACTAAATATTATTAAAATCATTACCCAATCAATTGCCAGAGATATTGATAAAGATAGATTAAACAATGATGAGTTAAAGAAAGGTTTAATCGATATAAAAAATCATGTAGATAAAATGTCTGAGATAATTAATCACATGAGAGTATTCACAAGACGCTCTGATTTTCTTTTACAAAAACACAATGTAAATGAATCAATTGAATCAGCATGCAAGTTATTTTTTCAACAATTATCCTCTCTTGATATCAATTTAGTTTTGAATCTTAATCAAGCTATTCCACCTATTATGATCGATTCTATTCAAATTGAGCAAGTGATTGTTAATCTCATTGGCAATGCCAAGGATGCATTTAAAGGAAAAGATATTGCAGATAAAAAAATAGAGATCCGCACGCGCATAGAAGAGAGTTTAGAGAGTTTAGAGAGCTTAGAGAGTTTAGAAAGTTTAGAATCACCTGCGCATAAAAAATTTGTTGTTATAGAAATTTCAGACAATGCTGGTGGGATTCCTCAAGAGATTCTTAATAAAATATTTGAACCATTTTTTACTACCAAAATTGCAGGTGAAGGCACAGGCCTTGGCCTTTCTATTTCAAAAAAAATTATTGATAATCATAAGGGGAATATAGCAATTAAATCTGAGATCAACAAAGGAACAGATTTTATAATTAGGTTACCTTCCATTTAGATGTCGGTTTAGATGTCGGCCGGCACCTTTTTGTGGCGGCACCTTTTTGTTGCACAAAAAAGACTAAATGAAATTTGATCAGACACTTCTAAGTATACTTTTTGTTAAAAAAAGTACACTCGCGATTTTTTTTTAAATTTTCTTTTATACTAAATTTAATGAAACGATGAAACTCATCGAGAACCAACCGTGAGAAAATCGATGGTCTTATTTTTAACATTGGATTTCAATATAGGAGAGGAAAAATGGAAAAATCATTTTTAATTTTCATGAGTAACAATTTTAAATATGTAATAAAAATTATTTTATTACTTCTACTCTACAGCAGCACATATCTTGGGAATGCCTATGCTCGCAATGATTGGTGCATAGATGAGAATAATTTACCCTGTGGGTTTAGAACAAAGGCGGAGGCACTTGCGAATGGAAAATGTTCTACCAACAGTAAAAGAGACGAAAATAGGTCTTATAAAGGAGGATATGTTCAAAATACTGTCTTTGTTGAAAAAACCAACTTTTTATTTACTCCTATTCCTACTAACACAAACAAACCATTTATTGGCATCAGGGCCACAATTTGTGGAAATGCTTCTGTACTTGATAATGCTGAGGTCTCTGGGAATGCTCGTGTTTATGAGAGAGCTATTGTAGTTAGTAACAACAGGCCTGCCGCTACAACACTAACATTAGATGCAGTAGAAGTAGATAAAGTAGATAAAGTAAATAAAAAGTATATGAATCGAGAGCGTACTGCTTTTGATAAATCATTTCATGATGAGCTTGCAAAAAAAGTAAAAGAACTAGAAGTAGATGAGAAAAGAAAAGAGGGTGAAATTTATTCTCAAGTAATAAATCTTAGTAATAAAAAAGAAAATTTTGGAATAATCTTTGAGGATGCGATAATGATGGAAAAAATAATGAAGATCGAAGATCTTCTAGCTGATCTAAAAGGTAATCACAACTATACAGGTGATTCTCTTGAATTAAGGAAAAAGCTTACTCATTTGCTTGCTTCGATAAATGTTTACAAAAAGTATTTTGAAATAGCAGAGGACAAATTAGCAATTGATCCAGATGGACTTGCAACAGAGATTGAGGAGATAAATTATTCTGAACTTTTGAAGAAACTTTTGGCCGAGTTGAGACTAGATGAAAAAGGAAAAGATAAACTATTAAGAGATTTTTTTGACAAATTAACTAAAGTGAATGGTAATGGAAAATCAATATTAACAAATTTAGATTATCTTGATCCCGCTGATAGTACAAATAATAATGATTGTAATCACAAACGAAGTGATATCGCTAAATTTTTTAACGAGATTACTGGAATAAATAATTTCATTGCAGATCACGCTGGAGTAGGCGCGCATGCAGATGCTTATCGTAGTCGACCACAAAGCTTTAAAGATGAAATCAATTATAAATTATTAGTTATTGCTAGCAAAAATTTTGATCCTGAACAATTAAAAACTGTCGCCAAATCGTTCATGCATGGTGGGGCCCACTGTTCAGATGCAAAGATTAATGAGATAAATGTAATCTATAAAACTCTATGTGAAAAGGAATCAATGAAAGATCGAGAATACTCTTATCCAAAAAAAGATCTGCATGCTCAAGCATATGTTATGGCCAATAATCTCAAGAAAATAATCCTTGATGAAGAAATAACAAAGGCAATTCCTGAGATTGAGAAAAGAGAGGGGAGAAAACTAAGCGAAGGCAACTCATACTACAATGGCACTTGGGATAAATTAGCAAAAGATGGATTAGGAGTTGCTCCTCAAAATTCTCCTTATAGTTTTGTGTTATCAAACATTGCGGAAATTAAAAAAAATATTTTAGAAAATAAATATACACCACAAAAGCTTATCAAAGAATATAGCAATGAGATTAGCAGGCGTATAAACGAAGATTATATCTCTGTCCTTAATCCTTACATGAAAAGTTCACAACTAATTCGCGCTTTTGCAAAAGCAGAATTAATTCGCTTTGGTTTATTGAAAGTTAATGATGAGAAGTAGTGAAAATAACATTGTAACATTGTAACATTGGAATAATACGTATTCTGTTTAACTTTTCTGTTTAACTTTTCAATACGAAACTATTTTGCAACATCTTTAAATCTTTTTTATTTACTCCTAATTTTGAAAAATATTTTTCCCATTTAGCAACAATTTCTGAAATTTTATCACATATTTCTTTTGCTTTATTTTTACTTAAATCAAATTGTTCGCAAGATGAGAGGGCATTTTTTATGGAAGCATCTTTTCCGTATTCTCCTAATTCCATTGCTAGTGCGTAGGTATTTGAGTTGATAATTCCTGGTATAACATCATAGAGAGGAGATAATTTCCATTTATTGTTCTTATGATAAAGAAATGCAAAATTTCTTAAATGGTCGTCATTATTGTAAACACAAATATTATAAACCATTCTGGAAAATAATTCTTTTAAGTCGTCTTTAGGATTATAACAATATTTTCTGATGGCCTCACAAAGTTTTAAGTAACTCCATTTTGAATAATCATTTTCGGCCAATCCTGTAATTCCGAGTCCAGATAAAAAAGGGATCGGTCTACCATTTTTATCTCTATCGAATCTTTCAATTAAAAACACATCTCTTCTTCCAATTTTTGTTATATCTATTTTGGGAACATTTAGACCGCATTTTTGGGCCATTTTCATAGTTGCATATTCAATCAAAGGTTCATTCTTGCTGTCAAAAGATAAAGAAAATTTTGCAAGGTAGATTCCTTGTTTCCAATCAACAGTAGTTTTTGGTCTTGCTCCTCCTAAGCTTGGACCATATTCAAGATATAGACGTAGTCGCTTGCTTTCTTCTTCCTTGAAAGCATCATCGATTGCTCCTAAGCAAGTGGCAAGAGAAATTCTTTTAATAGTACTAGAAATTTCTTTGAATCCACTAGGGGTATACTGTTTGGGACCTGAGAAATGATCTGGGCCAAAAGCTAGCGCTCCAACTCTATCTGCTCCAATGCTAGCTACATACTCTATTTCAGATAGAGAACGTTTAAATTTTTTATCCAATAAATAACGGCCCCATTTATCTGGGCCAGAATCACGAATACCATTAAAGAGATACATTCCTTCCTCTGTAAAAAAGCTTTCATCAGATAATGGAAGTGCCACGGGATCTATTGAAATAGCATCACTTCTTTCTAAATATTTCTTACCATAGCGAAAAATAGAACTAGAAAATCTACCTTTTTCTAGATACTCAATTAGACCGCAAGCAACCCAGGTATTTTTTAAAAAGATATAGACATATAGATCTTTTAAAGGATTCTTCATTTAATTCTATCCTAATAACATAATCATTTAATCATTTAATCATTTTGTATTATTCATTAAAAATCTACTTTGGATTTATCAATTCCTTTGCTGATTTTTCCTGTTCTTCTAGCCCTAGAAATTTCACTTCTGAGTGTAGTATAATCGAGTGACGGATCAAATATAAGTAAAAATCCTTTGTTGAAATCAAAATAATTTATATAAAGTAAAAAAGCGCCTAACGATACTCTGGGGTTTCCTTTTTCAATTGCTGATATTGTTCGTCTATCAATACCAATTGCTTTGGCGGCCATGGAAACAGATATTCGTCGTCTTTTCCTTGTTGCTATTAAACTATCTGCAATTTCAGAGAGAAGTTTCTTTACTCCAGGGGTTATTTTTAATATACAACTGTTTTGCTTAGATTTCATTTTTTACCTTTTGTTATCTTTTTATCGTTATTCTGTAATTATTAATAGAACGTTCTAATGTACAAATATCTTAATGATTGTACATTATTATGAACAATTGTGAAAGTGTGAAAGTGTGAAAGTGCCACGCCACAAGTGGGACAAACCATGTCGGCCACTGAGTCCCAAAAGTGGCGTGTCACGTTAAAAAAATTCTTTATGGAATAATACCATTCATTTGTAGTAGAGATATCGCCCCTTGAGCCTTTACGCGAACAAGAGCAGAGACATCATTTTTTGCCGCTAAATAGAGATGGTCGGCAACTTCTGCTAGCATAAGATCACCAAGTCCCTTTGCAGCTTTAGCTCGAACAAATTCATCAGCATCACTTTTTAAGACAGTTGTAAGCAGCATTGCTATCATCTCTTTTTCATCTTCAAAAGATTTTGATAGTTGAACTATGGTCTCTGCTCGCAAAAACGGATGATAGGGAGAGTTTTTATTTTTAATTATATCTATCAAAATAGTTAATCCATCCTTATTTTTAAAAAATCCAAACAATTGTATCAATGCTATTTGCATTTTAAGATCTTGTTGATAAAAACGTTCACCAAAATATTTTAATATCTTAAATTTTTCCTGTGTTGTTATTATATCGGTATTTAATTTAACAAGAGCGGAAAGAATATTTTGTTTTACAGATATAGAGGAGCTAGTATTTGTATTTTCGTTAAACAAAATATTTTTAAGAGTATCTTTTGTTTCGTATGTAAAAGCGGAAGAGTAACGTAAAAATAATTGAAATACAGTATATGCTATGTTGACATGATTTGCCCTTTCTAATTCAATCTGTATTTTTTGTAGTAATTTTTCTTGTGTATAATTGTTGGAATGTAAATCTTTGAGTAATTGATAATGTTGATTGCAAATTGCTTCAGTCGTCTTCCAAATTTTAGAGGGAGCACTATTTGAATCAAGATCAATATCAAGAGTGGTAGGTAATTTTAATATTTTTTGTTTGTATTTTTTTACTCCATTAGAAGTAAGTAGCAGAGGTGTTTGACCTGGCATTTTACTATCAAAGAATGATGGATCTATGCCCATATCCATAAGAGGAGTGGTTAAAACTACACTTCCCATTGTAGATTCTTCTATCAACCTTGCTGGTATATAGTCATTATGTTGACAAGCAAGTTGTAAAATATGATTTTTCCACTCTTCATAGCTAATAATATCATCACCATCTACATCTGCTTTATCATCAAAAGAAGATGCCAAAATATCATTCTCCCACACCTCTGAAGGAGAGGGTAAATATTTAGAAACCGGAACTATCACTGAGATTCTTCCTTTGGTAGACTTTAATATATCCTCTTTTAATAGATCGACGAGGCTCCCGCTGTAACAGGATTGTACAATTAATATCATTTCATCAACGTTTAAAGAATTAATAATGTCGGCGATCTCTTGTCCATTAAGAGTACCTGTTAGTAATAATAAGTTGTAAATACCAGTAGTGGAATCAATGATCCCATGTCCAACCAGTCCCCATACAACCATCGTCTTTGCTTGTGGATTGTTTCTCTTATATTCGGCAATTTGCGATTTTAAATTGGCAAATAGTGATAGAATATTTTCTTTAGTAGGTTTGCCTTGATCTAAATTACAACAATTATCAATATCAATTGCGTGTTGATATAACCCTCCTTGTGTTTTATTAAAAACATTTAGCATTTGATACCTTAATGCTAGAATAGCTTCATCACTAATAAAACCTCCTCCTATCGAGGTAGTTACAAGCCATTTTCCATGATTCTCTCCTGTTGGAGTTATCGATTTATTACTACTATGGGCATGTGATATTGATATTAATAATAGTGGTAATAGTAATAGAAGCGGTGATGCAAACAAAAATTTTATCCGAATCATAATCGATCTCCTGGTAAAAGTTACAGGAAGGATAAAACATATATTTGATTAATTCAACACCACATCACCACCTAAAAAATATAATCAGTGGAAAAATTGCTTGTTTATATCCCGATAGTATCTTATAATAGGGATATGAACTCCCGATTATCATCTTACAAAAGGATATTATCTATTGATCTTGACGAAGCAAGATCTGCCATTCTTTTTGGTCCAAGAAAAGTTGGCAAAACCACGTATCTTACAAAAAAATATCCAAAAGCAATTTATATTGATCTTTTGAAATCTGATCAACGAGCTGAATTTCAAGTGCATCCATGCAAACTAAGAGAGATGGTGTTAGATTCACCAAAGAAATTATATATCATAGATGAAATTCAAAAAGTTCCAGCTCTTCTTGATGAGGTTCATTGGTGTTTAGAAAATAGCGACGCTGAATTTATTCTTTGTGGTTCATCTGCGAGAAAGCTAAAAAGAGGAGCTGCAAATCTTTTAGGAGGAAGAGCGTTTAAATATGAACTATTTCCTCTTACTTACATTGAGATTCCAAATTTTGATTTGATAAAAGCGATAAATCATGGACTAATTCCTCAGCACTACTCTTCAAAAAATACACAAAATGTTCAAAAATTTTTAAAGTCATACATAGAACAATATTTACAAGAAGAAATAGTTGAAGAGTCACAGATTAGAAAACTTGCTTCTTTTCATCGCTTTCTGGAAGTTGCTGCTCTAATGAATGGAGAATTGCTAAATTATGCAAGTGTGGGTTCAGATAGTGGTGTATCGGGCAAAACTGTTAGAGAATACTATCAGATTCTTGAAGATACCTTGCTTGGTTTTACTCTTAATCCTTGGATTAAAGTTAAGACTAGAAAATTAATTGAAACTTCAAAATTTTATTTATTTGATTTAGGAGTAATTAGATATTTAAAGGGTATTGATAGCATTTCTTCTAGAACCCAGGAATTTGGAAATAGTTTTGAAACAATGATGATTAATGAAGTACGTGCCTATCTTTCTTATAAACAATCATCTTTGGGTCTTTCGTATTGGAGAACAACCTCTGGATTGGAAGTTGATTTAATTGTTGGCCAGATGAAAGTGGCGATTGAATTTAAATCAAGTGATAAAATTAGAAATGAACATACAAATGGATTGCGGGCCTTGATGGAAGAACATCATCCATTGCAAACAATTCTTGTTTGTATGGATGAGTCTTCTCGTAAATTAGAAAATGGAATAAGGATTTTATACTTTAAAAAATTTCTAGAAGAACTTTGGAAAGGGTTGATCATTTAAAATTCAAACTTAGTTTCCGTTCATTATACGTTTCAGAATGTATGAGTGATAGATAAATTCTGGTGCGTATGATTTTTTTGCTTGTCTAAGTCCTAATACTCCTAAATCTTGCTCTCGATTTAAAAACTTAAAACGTTCGCAAAGATACTTTGCTGTCTCCCAGTTTATTACTTGAGCGGCACCGTGAATGCTAATATCAGATTTTTCAAAGTGAATATCAGCTGTATTATCGTTTAGCTTACTAAAGATTGAAAATGCCTGAATCTGCTTTTGTGTGGATTTTAGAAGTAATCCACCCATATCTAACTCTTTAAAATATAGAAGTGCTTTTTTGAGAGCAAACTCTTCATCTTTGTAACTTTGATCATCACATTTCGCTGTTGTTTTACACCAAAGATTTGCCAAAGCAATACACTCTGCTACATCATCTTTCTCAATTGTTTTTACAAAGTAGTTAGGATAGTTTCTTTGAAATTGGGAGATCAGATTTTTTTTCTTTGATAGCTTTCCCCCTTTGAGTTCAACTAATTTTTGAGCATCGTAAATGTAATCGCTAAATGATTCATCAATGCTGATTTCAAAGTGACGAGCAAATTCCTCTCTACTTCTATCAACTATGTTGGAATCAACGAGATAGAAACCACCAGACTTGCCTATGCGGATCATCTGATCCGAAATATTCAAATATATTCTTACATCAGAAAAATTGTCGGCAATAACTGAATAATCTCTGAATGAATCATAGATTAAAAACTTTCCCTCATGAAATAACCATTTTAATCCAAATTGTTCACTCCAAATGAATAAATTGGCAAAGCTATAGTCGCTTAATTTTGGATTGAGTTCTGCGAGAATAGGTAGTAACTCTTTCCTATCTTCTATGTCGAATTTTTTAAAATCGTTAATATTTAATTTTAATTCATCCATAAATATCCATAAATATAATCTCTATTACTTATGTTTTTGTTTCTCATTTCTCAAATACCATAGGTATATGATCTTTCATCTCTTTAAAACCAAGATCTTTATAAAAAGCGCTAGTTCCTGGTTGCGCCACAAGTGCTATCCAGGCAACTTTTTTTTCCTTAAGATACTTTAAAATCTCTTGAATGATAAGCTTGCCTATTCCTTTCCCTCTATATTCTTTAGTCACAATCACATCCTGAATGTACGCATCGGATAATCCATCTGAAATAACCCGACCCATACCGATTAATTTCTGCTCAGCAGAGAATGCCCCTACAAAGCAAAAGGAATTTTTCATTACTTCATCAATCAGGTGAATTGATTTTATATCTTCTGGTTTCCACCATTCTCCCTCTATATATAATTTGAAAATCTGCTCTCGTAATGCGATATCAATTTTTTTTTCTACTCTTACCTCAATATTCATTTAAATTTCCTTTCTTTTAGAATAAAGCATACCTAAAAAAATTGTATCACTGCTTCGGTCACTAGTTAATATCTTTAATCGTTTGATGGATGTTTGAAGATATGTGTCTTTACATATGAGAGAGAAAATAAAATAGTAAAAAGCTATACTTTAATTAATTTAAGAATCGAGGAGGAACTATGATGCTTAAACTTAATGTAACGACAGTTAGAATGTTTATGTCGTGTTTGCTGATGCTACTTTTTGTATTTTTTGTGTACGGTTGTAGTAAAGATCTCTTAAAGTCAAAGGATCAAAATTCTACAAATACTATATCAATTTCACAAAGTGAGATTGATAAGATCAAAGAGTGTGGAGTGGTATCAGGATCTGATTTATCTAAGATAACAGCACTCTCTAAAAATAGTAGTAGTAGTAGTTCTAAAGATAACTTTATGATTTTGGTAAATTCGAATACGAATACGAATACACTAGAGCTTGCAAAGAAAATAGTTGATAATGGAGGAGAAATTATCTTTCAAGATGATCGTCTCGGTTACATTCATTTCAACTACCCAACACAACTTGCATTTAATCTACTCTCCTCTGAATTAAAGAGTATTAAAAACTTTATGATCAGTAAAAAGATGGTTTATAAACCATACAAGATTAAAGAAAATGAATTACGAAAGTTAGAAAGTGATATACTGAAGTTAAAAAAACTAGAAAGACAAAATAAAATTATTAAAGATAGCAGACGAACTAATATCTACTCTACCGAGATGATGAAGGTTCCTGAGCTAAAAAAATATTTTAAAGATAAATATAATCAGGAATTAGATGGTAGTAGTGTAACTGTGGTTGTGGCCGATACTGGATTAGATATTGCTCGCACGGATGCTTTTCAAGATAGAATTATAGGACTTCGAAGTCTAAGAATGGTGGATGGTGCTCTGATAACTAAAGCGGAAGTTAAAGAGATTGATGGTGAGAAATATTTATGGGCGAAGATTAATGGACTGGAAGTTAAAATCTTAAAGAGCAAAAGATTATCAGATGAGAGTAATAGTAATAGAGATTATTATATTGGTTATTTTAGTGAGAAACAGTATTCAATCTTAAAAGATGATCATACTAATTATGATTTCAATCAAGATGGAAAGGATTCGGCAATTTTTCCTATTGTAGTATTTAAAAATAATGAAGGTATCTTTCAAGCATACATAAACGTTAATGATAAATTAACTTACAAAGAAAAGGGCGATAACTCCATAGAGGATGAAAACGTTCTTTATGATTTTAATTCGACTTCGACTTCGACTACAAATCGTTTTGTTAAAGATGAGAAGCATCCATCATTAAGTTATTATCGTTACACTACAAGATTAGATATTATTAATAATAAAAATGTTAATCCAAGTAGTGTGGAATTAATTACAGACAGAAATAAGGGTGTAATGAATATGGCCCTTAATATGGAAGCGGGATATGAATTAACAGCAAAGGGAGATAATTTTAAAGTTGTAGGTATGTCAGTAGAGGGAAAAGAGCTATACAGAGTGGGATTGGCCGGGTTCGATACTCACGGACATGGAACCTTTTGTGCTGGATTGGCAGCAGGAAATTTTGAAACAGCATCTGAATTTAACTCTGGTGCCTCGAAGGCAAAGATTGTAGGTTTAACTTTCTTAGGCGGCGGTGGAGATTCAGCTGAGTTTGCTGATACATTAATTAAAACTATTCAAAAGTATCCAAATGTTGTTTTTAGTTTTAGTTTTGGAAGTAATGATTCCAATAACGACACTCAATCTGAAATGTCTAAAGTCTATGATGAGATCGCTCGTACATACCAAGCTGTATTTGTTAAAGCAGCAGGAAACGAAGGACCGGGAGTGAAGTCTCATGGAACTACTGTTGCAAATCATGTTATTAGTGTTGCCAATTATTACTCTACAAATTCTCGTGAAACTCATGGCACAGGAAATTTTCAAAATAATAAATTCTTCATTGAAAATTCCTCCTCTCGTGGACCAACTGTTGATGGTGCTCTTAAACCAGATATAGGTTCTCCTGGATGGGCCGTCGGAGTGAGAACTTTTTCAAGATTATTAGGAAGTGATAAGAATGGAAGCTTCCAATATTGGTCAGGAACATCAATGGCCGCACCAAATTTGGCCGGAGTAATCGCACTACTCTATGATGGAGCAGTAAAGGCAAAATTAATCAATGAAGAGATGAATGCGAGTACGAATACGAATACTGCTGTTACATATCCATATCCACCAATTGCTTTAGATAAGATTTTTACTGCTTTAAAAAATTCAGCGCTAGAATATGATCCTCAACTAGTTACTGTTGGTAGCACTTTAAAAAGTAATATGCAAAAACCAGCTTGGATCGAAGGTGGTGCTGGTAGAGTGAATGCTGTTGGTGCATTTGAAATTATAGAAAAAATTTATAATGAACCTATTCATTTTTATAGTACTGAAACACCATCACTAATTAATGGATATACAGGAATTACGGCCGTAGGATACTTTGCAATCGATCGCCTTCCACAAACTATCGACTTTGTAGTTAAGTTCGATCAAAAGAACGAACTCATAAATATGACCGATCATCAGAGTTTCACTCTAAGAATCCCAGAGGAAAATGATTGGTTGTCGTTTGATGCTAAGGAAAATATAAAGGAACGCTACATAGATTTATTTGCAGCTGAAAAAGTTTTCGTTCGCCTTTATGTTAGAACTGAAAAGTTAATGCAAAATAATCGTTTAAAGAGTGGTCTACATACTGCCGTTATCAAAGCATTCAATGCTAAAAGAGGTGCTGGCATTAATGGTTCGGAACTTTTTGATTTTGCTTTTCCAATCACCATTATTGGATACGATACTATGTTTGATCCTATCATCGATAAGGATCATTTTGCAGCTAAAGGATTTATTCCTGTTGGTCACTTTGCACGTTTCTTCTTACCGATTAGTAAAGATCAAGATGCTCTCTTAACAGATTTGATTGTCACTGATAATAATCCAGGTGATGTTTCTATGACAGTTTATTACAAGGGACTAGAGGTACCATTTAAAGAGTTTCAAGCGCCAGCTATGTGGGCGCTAAGTTCATCTATCTATGGAGAGGGGAGAAATCGTTTACGATATACTTTCTCAGATAGACCAGCAGGTCTCTATGAGGTGATCTTGCAAGCAGATGTTAATGCCGCTTATGATTTTAATGGTGTTGATGGATCTTATTATGAATTACAATCATCACGACTTTCACTGACTGTTCCTAAATACTATTTTACATCTGATGGTGAATCCATAGAGGTAGTTTTGGAAAATGCTAAAAATAGCGGTTCCTATTTACGAATTAATTCTGCGGAAGTGGCACTAACAGCACTAAGACATAAAGAGAATTTAAAGATAAAAGATAAAGAGTCTTTGCAGATTCCAATTACTGTTCATCCTGCGACTGGTGAACTTATTATTAACACCAAGTATGTAGGTATTATTGAGAAGATGGATATCGATATTCGTTTGTTAAATGAGAAGGGCGAAGAAGTTGGCTCTTCTGGATCACCTACTGCTGATGAGATAATTAGACTAATATTGCCTGTTTCTAATGGTAGTGGTAGTGGGGGTAGCGGTGGGAATGAAAAATACACTCTTATAATTGAAGGGTTTTCTATACCAACGGAAACGAAAGAGACTTCATTTCTATTAACTATAAAACAAAATTTGAGGGCGGCAGTGCTGCTCTCTGATTCATTTGTTGGCGCAAGTAAAGATATCATACTTAAAAATAATTTCAGATGGGAACATGATAGAGAGTACAACTTTAAAGCAAGATTTAAGAACTCCATTCTCAATTCTGGAGTGGCCCCTCAAATGGATAGATATGAGCAAGTGATTAGTGCTACCGTTAAAGCAATGTCAGGAAATGCCGGAGAGAGTGTCTTAATATTTAATCGCGAGTTAAACTAAAGAGTTAAACTAAAATGGAAACAAGATCTGAAATCAAATCTGAAATCAAATCTGAAATCAAAACGGAAAGTTACTGGCAATCAAGTAGTGAAAATATTTTTGCTTGCTGGCTTGCAATTTTGGCCGCTTGCTTGGCGATCAATGATTTAGTGGCCGGACGTTTTGGTGATGATGAGATCATGCTTACAAATGAAAAGAGCAGCGCTTTTTTATGGTATCAATCTAAAAGTATCAAAGAGTATGTAGTGAAAGGACAAGTTGATATGCTGGATACTTTAATTAGGGCCAAGACCATTAATCCGAAAAATGTTCCATTCTTTAAGGAACAAAGAGATAGTTTATCAAAGAATATTGAACGCTACAAAAAAGAGAAACAAGAGATCTTAATGGGATCAAATGCTGTTGGAAAAGAAAATTGGGTGCAAGATGTAGATGGAAAGTTGGGACAAGTAGTAGGTGCAAAGGAAATTGAGAGTGAACTTAAAAAACTTGGACGTGCTGGTGATAAATTTGATGTCAGTTCACTCTTCTTTCAATTAGCATTGGTAATCGGTGCTCTTGGAATATTAGTAAAAAAGATGAAAGCAAAAAATATTGCGTTTACAGGAACTATATTGCTAGGAATTTTAGGGGTGGCATTTTCTTGTAAAGGACTGATGATAATCTACTACTAATTCTTAAACTGGAGAGAAGTTGAAATAGAATTTCAAGGAATTTTTGTGACCTATGCTAGATTCTATTAGCATGTGGCCATTAGCATTGGCCATTAGCATGTGACTAGTTTTCCAGACACTAAATAATTTAAATAATTTTCAATCTAGAAAGATAAATGCTCCAAATGACCTATAAAAAAAATAGTTTTTATAGAGATTGTTTTTTTTATCAAGCGAATTTTAAATTCAAGTTTATAATAATTAATACCAAAATAAAAAAAGAAAAAACGAGGAGGATTCATCTATGAGTATCAAAATGAAAATTATAGTGAGTTTCTTAGCTTTTTTATTCATTCAGATAACAACAATAAACTTTATCTCTACAAATTTAGTTTATGGATCTGAGGAAAAATTTAATGATAAGAAAATTATTTTTAATCCTAAAGAACCTTTAGGGTTTATGAAGTATGCTAAAAGGATTGATTCAAAATGGTCTTGGCCAACCGATATGTGGAAAAGCTTAGTTGTAATGGAGAGTGAATTTGCAAAAAAAGTTATAGAAGATAGTAAACCTAAATTTGATATTAAAATTTTAAAATCAATGACCCTTTCTTTTTATTCGGAGGGTAGTGATTCAGAGTTTAACAAAAAAAGATATTTTAATGATCAAAAACGAAAACAAAATAAACTAATGATTAATGATGATTTTACATGTACACGTAAAGGCAATACAAAACCTCTTTCTGGTATTTATAACTTTGTGATGGATGCTTGGGGAAGAATATATTTGCACGAGACAGAAGACAGTTCTAAACAGCACATTCATCATTCATTCTTGTCGAGTGGATTGGCGATAGCAGGTGCAGGAGAAATTCACATTAATAAGAATGGTAAAATAACAGAAGTAAATAATTTTAGTGGACATTACAAACCTGGGACTAGGGAATTACTTAATGTATATTCAGAAATAAAAGGTAGATATAAAAATAACACTAAAGAGTTAAATGGAATAAATTTCAAAGGATTTAAAAATAATGTTTCCAATCTTAAAGATCTTATGAATAACGATAATAGCAATACAGACAAAACAAAAGTAACAGATAGTAAACATATAAAAATTCCAACTAACAACGATGATAATACTCTTAATTTAGATCTGTTAGAAAATGGATTGAAAAAGATTGATGATGAGGATGCATTTATAGAGGATAATGATTAATTTCGGTGGAGAAGGGGGGGCGGCGGTCGGTCGGCACTTTTTGAAGTAGATAAATTTGAGGGAAAATATATCTAAAATCGTGAGGATAATCTTGATAGTTTAGTTCGAAATTTGCAAAAGTAATTTTATTGCTAAATATTCTTTCCAACTTATACTTATTAGAATTCAACAGTTCATCCATCCTTTGCATAATATAATCATCAGTTGGTTTTTCAAATCTATAGATAATTAAATAATCCACCATTTCCTCTGGTAGCAAATAGTTTTTTTGACTATTTTTAATTTCACCTGAGCGCTCAAAGGGAATAGAATTTAATATGAATTCAAAGTTGGTTGGTTGAAACCAATCCCAGCCCTTAGTGATCATTCCAAATTTGGGCCGGGGTTGTTGCTGTTCTTTTAATTTTAATTTTAATTCCTTAAAATAAGAATAGAATTGAACGTATGGATCTTGATCTCTCTTAGACATGGCATAGACAATAGACCAAGTGTAGAGTGTAGTGGTGATAAAAATAAAACCAACAATTATTGTTAGAGGGATATAAATTTTTTTTGTTTGGCCGTTGCTACCATTGCAATTTTGGACAAAGACGAAGAGATGATCGAGCATTAGTGCCGCCATAATAGTAAAGAGAGGAAAGAGTGGTAAAACCAAGCGTCCAGCATAGACAGGATAGTGCTGAGTTGATGGAATGAGATAAAAAATTATTAGAGTGAGAAAAGAGATAAAAATCAAGCGATATCTTTTAATAAATAATCCATAAAAAATTGCAGGGTAGATAATTATCCATAGTGGCCCAAGTGACTGTGGAATTACATTTACGATATAATAATAAGTGCGAGAGAGATCATACCAGGGAACATCTTTTAAACTAAAAGACATTTGATATTCGATAAATGGTTTGACTGTTGAATAGGATAAAAATAGTGGCATATCTCCAATGAAAAAACCAAAGAGAGTGGAGAGAAGAATAATTATAACTCTATAATCAAAGCTAAACCAAGATTTCAGATTTGGTTTGTTTAAGTAGAGAAGTGATAATGGGATAAAGATCATAATTAAATAAGTATATCTGTTGGCGGCCGCAAGGCCTACGAAGAGACCGGCGAAGAGCACCTGCACTGGCACAGAGAAATAGATAATTAAAAGCATCAGCGTGTTGCCGATATTATGAGCGCGCATGTAGTGAGAATGGATTACTTCAAAGGGAAGAATCGCCCAGATCAGAATGCCCCAGTATGGGGCGTAGGAACTGATGGAAGAGGAACTAGTTGTAATTTTTTTCAAAGATAAGAAGATTAGCCACAGTGAAAGTAATTCAAAGATCACATTCAAAGTTCTTCCATAGATTATATAGTGGCGATAATTTTCATCATATCCTTCTAATTGATCGCCACGTTTTTTTAAAATACCTAGTCCCTTTAAAATATGATCACCAAGGGCCCAAATATAAACGCTCAAAGTCCCTTCAGCATGAGCATCTTCAGGATTAAAATCTCCCTTTTTCCAATCCATCTTCGAGAGAAAATGAATTGCAGCAGTTTCATCACAGTGAAATGGCAGATGAGAAATCTCTTTGCTTGGAAGTCCCCAGCCAATTCCAACCATTCGAAGAAGAGTTGCTAGCAATACAATACCAATAATTAGTAGTTGTAATTGTTTTGTTTTCATTTATTTATTTGCTATGTGTGGGTGTGTAGAGATAAATTTAATCTTATTCATGGCAAAGATAACCATCTTTAGTAACAATAATCCATGATAGAATCTGGATATATTAGTTTCACCATATGTTCGTGCTTTGTAGCGAATAGGAATTTCTACGATTTTGAGATTGAGTTTGGCGGCCCCAAAGATCAGATCAAAATCACCAAAGGGATCAAACTCACCAAAGTAGCTACGGTTTTTTATTAATTGTAGATAGTGTCTGTTGAAGATAACTTTAGTTCCACAGAGTGTATCCTTTAAATTTTGCGAGAGAAGCCATGTAAAGCACATAGAAAAAAACTTATTTCCTAAAATGTTAAGCATGCGCATGGAATCTTTTTCTAGAGGATAAACTAATCTAGAACCATTTATAAATTCACCTTTGCCAGAAGCGATCGCATGATAAAATTTAGGTAACTCCTCTGGAGGAACTGTTAAGTCAGCATCTAATATCATTAGAATATCCCCTGTGGCCTTTTCAAATCCTTTGCGAACGGCATCGCCCTTACCTTTTCCATCTTGTACAAAATATTTGAGATCAATTTTATCTTTATGGTCTTTGTAATCTTTGTATTTTTCACAAATTCTTTTAATCTCTGCTAAGGTATCATCAGTAGAATTGCCTTCAACAAAGATTATCTCTGTGTGTTTACCCATCAGTGGAACACGTTTTACAGCATCTTCAATATTTCCTTTTTCATTACGAGCGGGGATAATTACGCTTACACTGTAGTTGTGGTTATTGTGGTTATTGTGGTTATTGGAGTTGGAGTTAATTCTTGCTACCACATAACTATAGATGCTCAATCTTCTAAAAAATGGCAATTGAACTAAATATTTATTACAAAAGTTGGAGAGAAAAGGAATATATTTAGGGCATAAAAATCGCTGACCGCTTTTGATCAGATCAAATCCTTCTAGATATAAAAAATTTAATAGATCATTTTGATTTAACCAATTAAGTCGCTCTTGAGGCATTTTTAACCCCAACCACTCTGCTGCTTTTAAAATTGGTCCCCAAAAAAAGTTATGGAATGTAAATATCACTCGAGTATCGCCACTTGATTTCGCTAATCTTTTTAATTGTTGTAGCGTTTGTTGGATATCTGTTAGATATGCTAATGTATCCGAGATAATAATGTAATCAAATTTTTCTTCTTCAGTGTTGGCATTTATATTTAATTTTTCCGCGGCCGTGCAGACAAAGTGAAGATGAGGATATTTTGATTTGGCCGCGCTGATCATCTGAGATGAGATATCAACACCAACACCATACGAAGGAGAGATAGCATTAAGTAGATCTCCAGTTCCTGTGCCGATCTCTAATACTCGTGCACCTTTGGGTATTGTGTATTGGAGCAGAGATTTTAAATCTTTATAGTAATAGCGATTTTTATTAATCCAATAATCTCTTCTAAGAGCATTTTGATCGATTTGAGTTTGGATTTGAGTTTGAATTGTGGACATTTAAAAATCATCCTTTTTATTTAATAAAATATCCATAAAGCTGCCAGTGTTTGGCCATTTACTAATAAGAAAATTGTCAAAATAAATTATCCATCGTCTGAGAAAGGCAAAAAGATTTCCATTAGGAAGTAAACTCCAACTCTTTAATCCTCCAGCAAGCCAGTAGAGAAGAGGACCGTGTGGAGAAATAGAGTTGATCTTGAGTAGTGGAAATTTTTTTATAAAGATTTCTCGATCTCTAAAAAAAACAATCCATGAAAGTGCACTATTAGCAGAAGACAATAAACCATTTGTTGGAAGAGACCAGTTAGATGCTTTCTCGTCGAATGGTTCATGGAAATATTTAAAAATCCATTTGGCGATCACTCCTTGCGGATAATGATCAATAATCAAGCAGCTTCCTCCAGGAATCAAGCAGCGTTCAATCTCAGCGAATGCTCGTTCAACATCTGGTATGTGATGTAAAACATTTGTCATAAAAAATGTATTAACCGATTCATTTGCAAATGGCATCTTGGTGGCATCCACAACCATATCGATACCTGTATGAGAGAAAACATCGGTACATAAAATTTGAGGAATAATTTCTTTTAATAATCCACTTCCTGATCCCAATTCAACAAAAAGTCCATGCTGCTCCTTTTCTTTATTGGAGTTGTAGAGGTCAAGATATTTTTTATAGTTTTGCATGTACCAGTAGTAGATAGCATCCTTTTTCTTTATGGAGGAGATAGTAGGAGTGAGATTAGTATTGGTATTCATATATATATTAAACTTTAATTAAACCATAATGAATCAGCAAACTTTTTAAAGTAATAAAAATTTCCCCTAATAAAAACATAGGAGACAAAGAGAAAGAGTGGCCACTTTAAGTAGCGATGAAGTCCAGTCATTCCCCCATATGTAAGTACTATAACAATATTTATAATCACAGGAAAGGTATATCGTCCTTGAAGTGCAATGCCAAAGACATGAAATTTTTGATAGGTTAAATAATTGTGAGTGAATAAGAGGAGTAAATAAGCAAGTGCGCTAAAAAATAATACATTAAATGAATAGTTATAAAAACATCTTTTAAAATTAACTAAAAATAACATCAGCAATGCTAAAATCATTAGAGTATTTTCTTTATAAAGATCTTTGTAGTGTTTAAATATTGACTGATAGGTGTGAATGGCCAAGATACTTCCTAAATTTTCCTCTACATATTTTGCAAAGAAGTTCCAAAAATTAAGAGTAATTGGAAGTTTATGAGGATTAAGATTAACATTTTTTTGTAGATCAGCATCTCTTACATATGAGCTACTATAGTTACTACAAATTTTTTCATTGATCACTTGCGGACAGCTTGGTTCCAGTGAACCATAGAGAATTAGATTTCTTCCATATAGAGTGCAATTCAAAACTAAAAAGAATACCAGTGATGAAATTGTTAACAACCATTTGGGGCGGAAAAGGTCGGCCGGCACCTTTCGCGGCGGCACCTTTTGCGGCATAGTTTTATAGAATGGTAGTAATAAGATAAGTTGCATGAGAAAGAGCGGGGGATAGGTAACCTTAGTGAGATTTCCAATAAGAGAAAGTAAAATAAAAATTGCTAGATTGAATAATCGTTCACCACTCTCTCCCTTTAAAAATCTCAATAAGTAATAGAATGAGCAAACTGCTAGGCAATTAACAAGATTGTCATAAGTTATTCCGGCCGAGAGAGCGACATACATCAAGATGTTAGTTGCAACCATCATAATAGTTAGTTGAATGATTTTGCTACTGACGATCTCTTTTGTTAGTAGATAGATATAATGAAATTTGATTATTGCAATTATCACATTTATTATTCGTAAGAAGAGAATGGGATTTAAATTTATGAGAGAGTTTAATTTAAGACATCCACCCATTAAATAATAATATAAAAATGGAGTTGTTCTTACTGGACCGAAGGGATAGGTTTGCGGCCCATCTTGAAGAAAGAGTGTTAGGTTATTTATATAGAGTTGGATGTGGGCGTAGTGTTCTACTTCATCTGGAATAATTCCCAGATAGCGTAACTTAATTGCGTGATAGAGTAGTTGGGCCAGATAACCGACAAAAATAATAAATAAAATTGTGTTGTAGGTATAATAGTTATAGTGATTGTCGTTGTCGTTGTCGTTGTCGTAAGTATTAATGAGAAGTTTAAATGTATCTCTGACACTCATTAATTATAATCTCCGAAGGGGAAAGAAGTTTATTGGTAATCTCTACTCTAGAATGTGCGTAGCTGTCGACCTGAAGAAGAAAATTTTCGATAATTTGAGAATCGAATTTGCTCAAGATAACGTTTTTTCCCAGTCCTTCACAACGTTCAGTTACATTTCGAAGTAGTAGTACTGGTTTTCCCAGGTAAAAGCACTCTTCTTGGTTGCTTCCTCCATCGCTAACTACAAACTTTGCATGAATTAAAAGTTTTATAAATTTGAAGTAATCATATCTTGGTCGCAACTCAATTTTAGGATGTGTCTTTAATTTTTCCAAGAGATTATATTTTTCAAGATTAATTTGGGTTGGTTTATGTAGAATAAAGAGCAGTGGAAATTTTTCCGCAATAGCACAAACTGCTTCTACAACCTTTTCGGTTGCTTTTTTATTTTGAAAATTTTCAAAGCGATGGAGAGTGACTATTCCATATTCTATGGAAGTATTCGAAGCATTTGGGATATCCACTCCATCTTGATTAGATATTGCAGGAAGAGCGAAGTTTAGCGAATCGAGCAGAGTGTTTGCATGAGTATTTACTTTAACTTTTCCTTTGGAAAATTTTTTTAGATTATTCAAAGGAATTTCACCTGGACAAAACATATAGTCTGCAAGCCAGAAAGTTGCAATTCTAGTAAGTTCTTCTGGAAAAGGTTGAAACAAATTAAATGAGCGCAATCCAGATTCAACGTGAGCTACTTTTAATCCTGCAAGTTTGCCCATCAAAGCACCAAGCAGAGTTGAGAAGGTATCACCATGAACTAAAACAATTCCGGATTTATTGTTATTGCTGTTGTTGTTGTTGAAAATTTTTTTTTTGAAAAAGAGAACCTTTAATAAAATATTAATGGCCCAAAAAAACATTTGAATAATTGAGGTAATATCTCTTCCATTATAGAGAATATGATCTGGATTTTTGAGAGTGAAATTATCTCGAATTTCGTCCATTGTGAATTTATGTTGTCCGGTGGAAATATAGTTGTATATAATGCCCTTATCTTGAAGCTTGCGCATGATAGGGGCCATCTTTATTAATTGAGCTTTGGTTCCTATTACAATGTGAATCATATGATCTATTATTCTATTATTCTATTATTTTGTTTTGTGTTTGCTATTTTACTTCTTAAGAATATCTATTCTGATATATCATTACTTCAATTGAAAATCTTCTCTTTTAGTAATAACATTTTAGTAAGCGATTGACTGGTTATGTTATGGGAATAGAGTAATGATTATTTTTTTTGCTATTTATATTTATTTTTATTTTTATTATATTTTTAGTTCTGATACTTTTGCAAACCACGATGTAAAATACGATGTAAACCACAATTTAAAACATGATGAATTGCTCACGCTAAAGAATTGTGTTGATGAGTTGATAAAAAATAATCAACAATTGCAAGCAGAGATTAAGAATGTAGAATCGAATAGATTTTTACTTAAAGGATCCTATAGTGGACTCTATCCGCAAGTGAACGCCAATTTAGGTTATAACTATGAGGAGTATGAGAATAAGAATTCAGTAACTTCTGCCATTATTACCAATACCAATAAAAATTACAACATGACTCTTTCTGCAACTCAAAATCTATTCTCAGGATTGCAAGATTTTGCCAAAATTCAGAGGGCAGATGCTAATTTAAATATCGCTAAAATAAAATATGATTTGTTGAAGGCAAAGCTGAGCTATGATTTGATGTCGGCATATGTGGAGTTGCTTTATACTCAAAAATTATTAAAACTTAATCAGGATATAATCAAAAGACGAAAAGAAAATTATACTTTTGTTCAATTACGTTTTGAGGGTGGAAGAGAAAATAAGGGAGCGGTTTTGTTATCTAAGGCGTACGCAGATCAGGCGAAATATGATTTACTTCAAAACACACAAAATATTCAAGTGGTTCGTTCTAAGTTGGCAAATATTTTAGGACGAGAAGATAAGCTTAGTTTTAATTTTATTGTTGATGAAAATGTTCCAACTAATGAACCGCTAGCGAAATCTTTTGTCGAAAGCACTGTTAATGTGAAAGATTTAGTTAAATTAACTCCTGCTTATTTGCAAGTAGTAGCGGAAGAGCGAGTGGGAAAAGCAAATTTGAAATTAGCACAATCGGCATTCTATCCCTCATTAAATTTGAATGGAGGATTTGGCAGACAAGATGATCATTTATTACCACAAAGGGATCGTTGGTCTGTAGGAGTAACTCTTACTTTCCCACTATTTTCTGGAGGAAAAGATTATTATGGAACTAAGAGTGCAGTAGAAGAGGTAGTAATTCTTTCATCGAAGAGAAGAGATTTGAATATGCAACTACAAAGTGATTTAAGAGAGGCATATAGCAAATATTTATTATCAGTTGAGAAGTTAAAGGTGGATTCAAGTTTTTTAGAGGCGGCCATTATCCGAGCGCAAATTGCTAAGAGTAAATATAATAACGGATTGATCTCTTTTGATGATTGGGATTTAATTGAAAATGAATTAATAACAAGACAAAAAAATGTTTTACAAAGTTATAAGGAAAGAATATTGGCAGAGGCACACTGGCAAGAGGTGCAAGGAAAAGGGGTGATCCCATAAAATCTAATTTTAAAAAAATTATACTATTTGTAATAATACCATTCATCCTTATTGTTGCTTGTTCGAGCTGGTATTTTTTTTATAAGAAGGATAGTAGTTCGCAGATAACCTACAGTGAAGAAGAGGTGGTGAAAGATGATATTGAAGTAACCATACTTAGTACTGGAGTTATTCAACCTAAGAATAGATTGGAAATAAAACCACCCATCGCAGGTAGATTAGATAAAATTTTTGTTAATGAAGGAGATCTCGTTCGTCGTGGACAAACTTTAGCAATGATGAGTTCATTAGAGAGAGCAGCACTTTTGGATTCCGCCAGAGGACAAGGAGTTGCTGAATTAAAACGTTGGGAGGAATTGTATAAAGCAGTACCAATTATTGCTCCAATAAGTGGTAGAATAATTTTAAGAAATGTTGAAGTTGGCCAGACCTTCACTACGAATGAGAGTGTTTTTGTGATGTCGGATATGCTTACAGTTAAAGCGCAAGTTGATGAGACAGATATTTCACAGATAGTTTTAAAGCAAAATGCACGAGTGATATTGGATGCCTATCCAAATGAAACCATCACTGCAAATGTGGATAAAATTGCTTATGATGCCAAAACAGTAAATAATGTTACAACATATTTGGTAGATGTTTTACCCTCTAAAATTCCACCATACATGCGTAGTGGAATGACTGCCAATGTGATTTTTGTTGTGGCCATGAAAGAGAATGTTCTCGTTATTGCAAATGAAGCAATCAAAATACAAAATGGAAAGAAGATGGTTTTATTAAGTAGAAGTAGTAGTAATATGAATAGAGAAATTGTAACAGGAATAAGTGATGGAAAAAATAGTGAAGTGATAAGTGGTCTTGCTGAAGGTGATGTAGTGTTGGTGGCAGAGATGAAGATGGATGCTAAGTCGAAAGATCGTTCGTTACAGAAAGGAAACCCATTTAATCTAATGGGTAAACGTCCTAAAGAAAAAAGATAAAAAGATAAAAAGAATGAGTTGCTTGCTCGAATTAAAAAATATTCACAAAAAATATCAGATGGGAGATACCGTAATTTCTGCTCTCAGAGGAGTTAATCTTACTATTGAAGAGGGAGATTTCGTTGCAATCATGGGTCCTTCTGGTTCAGGTAAATCTACGCTTATGCATGTGATTGGACTCTTGGATATTCCAGAGGAGGGAGAATATAAAATATCTGGAGCTGAGGTTGCTAAACTAAATGATGATCAGTTGGCAATTTTTAGAAGAAAAACGATTGGTTTTATTTTTCAGCAATTTAATTTATTACCAAGAATGAGCGCAGAAGAAAATGTAGCACTACCACTGATCTATTCAGAGGGAAAAATGAGTGCTGAACGCGGATTGGAGATGCTTAAATTAGTTGGATTAGATGATCGTGCTAATCATCGTCCTAATGAATTATCAGGTGGTCAACAACAGCGAGTAGCGATTGCTAGATCATTAATTAATAGACCCTCTCTCATTTTAGCAGATGAACCAACGGGAAACTTAGATTCCGTTAGTGAAAAAGAGATATTGACGATATTACATAAATTAAATGAGAGTGGAATTACAATTATTATTGTCACTCACGAAGAGGAGATTGGGAAAGAGGCCAGACGTTTGATTCGTATGCGTGATGGTTTGATTGTTTCCGATCAAAGGTTGGATCAAAAATTAGAGTGGTCAAAAGGAAAATCTCAAATTGATAGTAAAAAAAATCATATTGAGGAAGTAGCATCGCGATCTTTAATAATATTCTTCGATCATTTCTATCAACATTTAAAACAAGGAATAAAAACTTTAGCAGTCAACAAAGTCCGCACACTACTCTCTATGCTTGGAATTATGATTGGTGTAGCAGCAGTGGTGGCCATGTTAGCATTAGGGAGAGGAGCTCAAAAAGCAATTGAGAATCAGTTGTCATCACTGGGATCAAATCTCTTAATTTTACGAGCTGGTGCTCATAAAGGATTAGGAGGAGTGAGAAGTGAAGTAGGGGCAACAACTAGAATTACTATTGAGGATGCTACAATAATAAAAGAAAAAATAGATGGAGTGAGTGAAGCAGTTCCGAATATAAATGGAAAAGGACAACTTACATACGCTAATAAAAATTGGAATACCTCAGTTCTTGGAGTAACTTCTCCCTACACCAAAATTCGTTCAGCTGAACCAATGATGGGAAGATTTTTTAGTGAAGAAGAAAATCGTAAACGCTCAAGAGTGGCAGTGGTGGGAACAACTGTTGTACGAGAACTCTTTGATGGTCAAAATCCTATAGGAGAGATGATTAAAGTTAATAAGCTAAATTTTCAAATCATAGGAGTGTTACCTGAAAAAGGTGCCTCTGGTTTTCGCGATCAAGATGATATTGTAATTGTACCAGTGTTAACAGCGATGTATCGACTCTTTGGAAAAAATTATATTGAATCTGTGGATATTGAAATGAGTGATCCCAAGAATGCCGATAAAATTGAAGATGATATTATGGAGTTGATGTTAAATCGTCATAAAGTTCCTCCTACTAGGAGGAATGATGCTTTTCAAGTTAGAAATATGGCGGAAATTCAAGAGGCACTCTCTGCAAGTACAAAGACGATGACTATACTTTTATCGGCGATTGCTGCAATTTCTTTATTGGTTGGTGGTATAGGGATTATGAATATTATGTTAGTATCAGTTACTGAGCGTACAAAGGAAATTGGATTAAGAAAGGCAATCGGAGCAATGAAGATAGATATTTTGTTTCAATTTTTAATTGAATCAGTAACGGTAAGTATAATTGGAGGAGCATGCGGAATAATTTTGGCCTGGCTTATTACTTTTATTCTCTCTAGTTTTGTTGGTTGGGCCACATCAATAACATTATCTTCGATACTGCTGGCGTTTTTATTTTCTGCTTCGATCGGAGTGATCTTTGGAATTTATCCTGCGAGAGAAGCTTCTAAGTTAGCACCTATAGATGCTTTAAGATATGAGTGAAAGATATAAGAGGGAGAAAGTGAAATGCAAAATGAAACTGTCTATCAAAATGATGATCATTTAAGTAAAGTGGATTTAAGTAAATTAATTATTGATTTACTTCATCGAACTATTATTCACTATGGAATGTGGTATGCAGAGGTATATCGTCAATTAGGTAAGGAGCGTGCAGAGAAAATAATCGAAAATGTAAGTGAAGAAGGTTATAAGTTGCAAATAAAACGTTTGGCCAAAACTTTGGGTTTTGAATTAGATGAAGAGACCGCTATTCCAAAATATCTCTTAAATCTTTCACATCATGATTTGCTTAAATTAAAAGAGAGTGTGGCCATCAACTGGCTTGCGCTTGATGGAATATGGTTTCAGAGCGTGGAAAATGAAAATGAAAATGAAAATGGTAGTGGATTAAAATCTGCTTGTGGAATGTTTGATGCCAAAAGATGTAATGACTCTTGTTGGGCACAGTTTTCTCCTTTTGAAGCAGCATCAATAAAGAAATTTTTAAAGTTGCAAGACAACTCTGGTCTAGAGGGATTGAAGAGTGCTTTGAAGTTTAGATTGTATGCTTCTATAAATAAGCAATCAATAGTGGAGGAGAAAGTAGAGGAGAGTGAGAGTTCTTTTGTTTTTAGAATGGATGAGTGTAGAGTGCAATCTGCAAGAAAGAGAAAGGGATTAGAGGATTATCCATGTAAATCAGCGGGAGTGGTAGAGTATAGTTCTTTTGCTTTTGCAATTGATTCAAGGATAGTTACTGAGTGTATAGGTTGTCCGCCAGATAAACATCCAGAAGAGTGGTCTTGTTCATGGCGATTTAGTATTAAAAATAAAGCAAAATAAAGCAAAATAAAGCAAAATAAAGGAGAATAGTATTATGACTATATATAAATCAAATAATAAGATTAGAATTGTAACCGCAGGTTCTCTTTTCGACGGTCATGATGCCGCTATAAATGTTATGAGAAGAATTATTCAAAGCTCTGGTGCTGAAGTAATTCACTTAGGTCATAATCGCTCTGCCAGTGAGATTGTTAATTGTGCAATTCAAGAGGATGTTCAAGCTGTAGCAGTGACTTCCTATCAAGGTGGTCACATGGAATTTTTTAAGTATATGTATGACCTTCTAAAAGAGCGAGGATGTGAACATATAAAAATTTTTGGTGGAGGTGGTGGTGTGATCTTGCCAGATGAGGCGAGAGAGCTACATGAATATGGTATTGCTAGAATTTATTCCCCAGATGATGGTAGATCAATGGGACTGCAATCAATGATTAATGATCTACTAGAAAAATGTGATTTTCCAACAGGAAAAAATATTTTAAATATTTCTGATCTTTCCCATCACAAGATTAAAGTGAAAGAGTCTCATCTTATTGCTCAACTTATCTCTGCAGCTGAAAATTATCCACAGCAAACAACAGAGTTGCTTGCGAAGATAACCGCCGAAACTGAAACCGGAACTGAAACTGAAACTGAAAGCAAAAGTAAAAATAAAATACCAGTATTAGGAATTACAGGTACAGGTGGTAGCGGAAAATCTTCAATGATTGATGAGATTATTTGTCGCTTTTTAAATGATCCCAACTTTAAAGATGAAGGAGGTGAGGGTAAAACTGTTGGAGTAATTTCGGTAGACCCATCTAAACGTAAAACTGGTGGTGCTTTACTTGGCGATAGAATTAGAATGAATTCTATTAACACTGACCGTGTATATGTTCGCTCGCTTGCGACGAGACAGTCAAACTTGGCATTATCAAAATATGTAAGAGAAGCAGTAAACATTTTAAAGTTAGCAGAGTTTGATTTGATTATTTTAGAAACCTCTGGAATTGGTCAATCGGATACAGAGATAGCTGATCATGCTGATGTTTGTTTGTATGTAATGACTCCTGAATATGGAGCTAGCTCACAATTAGAAAAGATTGATATGTTAGACTTTGCAGACATTGTGGCCATAAATAAATTTGATAAGAGAGGAGCATTGGATGCTTTGAGAGATGTACGAAAGCAATTTAAACGTAATAGAAATATTTGGGATAGTGATAATAATCGTGATCTATCAGATGATCAATTACCAGTTTTTGGTACCATTGCTTCTCAATTTAATGATCCAGGCACTAATCAACTCTATGCGGAGGTTATATCTAAAATATTCAAGACATCAAATAAGAATGCAAAATTTCTGGACACTTCCTCTACTTCCTCAGAAAAAAAGCAAATCATTCCTCCCGCAAGAAGTAGATATTTATCAGAGGTAGTAGAGACTATTCGTGGATATAATAAATTTTGTGAAGATCAAAGACAAATTGCAAGCAAAGTATATGCTTTAGAAAAATCTATCAATCTCTTGGATGAGACAATTTTAGAGTCAGCAGAAGTGAAATATCAAACCAAAATAAATCTAGAAAAAGTTAAAGAGGAGATGAGCTATCGCTTAGATGGACAATGTAAAAAAATATTAGATAATTGGGATCAGAAGGTAAAATGTTTAGAAGGAGATGAGTTTACATATAAAGTTCGTGATCAAGAAATTAAAGTAGAAACAAAAATAGATACTATTTCTCACTCTAAAATTCCCAAGATTTCATTGCCTCAATACAAAGATTGGGGAGATATTTTAAAGTGGAATTTGCAAGAAAATGTTCCTGGAGAATTTCCATATACTGCCGGTGTTTTTCCCTTTAAGAGAGAAGGTGAGGATCCAACAAGAATGTTTGCAGGAGAGGGTGGGCCTGAGCGAACCAATAAACGCTTTCATTATGTATCTAAAGGTCAATCTGCTAAACGACTCTCTACTGCCTACGATTCGCCTACACTCTATGGAGAAGATCCTGATTATCGTCCTGATATTTACGGTAAGATTGGAAATGCAGGAGTTTCTGTTTGCTGCTTAGATGATGCTAAAAAACTTTACTCTGGATTTAATTTAAAAGATGCTTCAACTTCAGTATCGATGACAATAAATGGGCCGGCGGCCATTATGGCAGCATTTTTTATGAATGCAGCTATCGATCAGCAATGTGAAATTTATATTCGAAATAATGGTCTAACAAAAGAAGTAGAAGAGAAAATAAAAAAACTTTACATTGAAAGAGGCGTAGATATTCCACGCTATAGAGGAACTGGTGCGAGCGCAATTCCTGAAGGTAACGATGGACTAGGTCTTATGTTACTTGGGATAACTGGTAATCAAGTCTTACCATTAGAGGTTTATAATAAAATAAAAGAGGGCACCATCTCGAAAGTTAGAGGAACTGTTCAAGCGGATATTTTAAAAGAGGATCAAGCACAAAATACTTGCATCTTTTCTACAGAATTCTCTTTGCGCTTGATGGGTGATATGCAAGAGCACTTCATTAAAAATAATGTTCGCAATTTTTATTCAGTTTCAATCTCTGGCTATCATATCGCTGAGGCCGGAGCAAATCCGATTACCCAATTAGCATTTACTTTGGCCAATGGACTTACCTATGTTGAATATTATCTTTCTCGAGGAATGGATATAAACGCTTTTGCTCCTAACTTATCATTTTTCTTTTCCAATGGAATGGAACCAGAGTACGCAGTGATTGGTCGAGTGGCGAGAAGAATTTGGTCTAAAGCTTTAAAGTTAAAGTATGGAGCAAATGCCCGCTCACAAATGTTAAAATATCATATTCAAACATCGGGTAGATCTCTGCATGCTCAAGAGATAGATTTTAACGACATCAGAACTACGCTACAAGGACTCTATGCAATCTTTGATAATTGTAATTCATTACATACCAATGCCTATGATGAAGCAATAACAACTCCAACAGAAGAATCTGTTCGTCGAGCAATTGCTATTCAATTAATTATTAACAAAGAATTGGGACTTACCAAAAATCAAAATCCATGGCAGGGTTCATTTGTTTTAGAATACCTGACCGACATGGTTGAGGAAAGAGTATTGCAGGAATTTGAGAGAATTTCAGAAAGAGGTGGAGTCTTGGGAGCGATGGAGACAATGTATCAGCGAGCGAAGATTCAAGATGAATCTATTCACTATGAGACACTA
This sequence comes from Oligoflexia bacterium, assembly GCA_015232355.1. Classification (GTDB taxonomy): domain Bacteria; phylum Bdellovibrionota; class Bacteriovoracia; order Bacteriovoracales; family Bacteriovoracaceae; genus JADFZW01. Next base: position 137,549 of record JADFZW010000007.1, on the reverse strand, counting down.
AAACATAATGGAGAGTATCCAATAGTTGGAGTAAATACTTTTTTATCTCCAAATGGATCACATACCAACATTCCCGGTGAAGTAATTAGGGCCGAGGCAGAGGAGAAAGAGAATCAAATTAAAACTCTTCACGATCTCCATCGTTTTAATCATGAAATTGCCACTATTAAATTAGAGGAGTTAAAACAGACTGCTTTTAGAAATGAGAATATCTTTGAAAAGTTGATGGATGTTGGCCAGTATTGTTCTTTAGGACAAATTACTAATGCACTCTATAGAGTTGGAGGACAATATCGAAGAAGCATGTGATAATTGATAAAAGACAGCTATCAGTAATCAGTAATCAGCAATCAGACAACAGGAGAATAAAGAAAGATGCAAAAGAAATTAATCCTTCCTAAAAATTACAAATCGATTTTGGATTTAAAGGAGACCGAAAAGGGTATTCGTCAGATTAAAGAATTTTTCCAAGTAAATTTATCTGATAGTTTAAACCTTTTAAGAGTGAGTGCTCCACTTTTTGTAAAGAGTGGTACAGGAATAAATGATGATCTTAATGGTATTGAAAAACCAGTAAGTATTGAAACTGGTGGTAACTTTCAATGTAAAGCAGAGATTGTACAATCTCTGGCAAAATGGAAGAGAATGATTTTAAAAGAGTATGCTATGAATCCAGGTGAAGGTATCTATACTGATATGAATGCCATCAGACCAGATGAGCATGTGGATAATTTGCATTCCATTTATGTTGATCAGTGGGATTGGGAAAGGATCATCACAAAAGAGAATAGAAATTTAGATTTTCTAAAATACATTGTAGGAAAAATTTATAGTGTAATGAGAAGAACAGAGATCTATCTTTATGAAAGATTTTTAATTAAACCAATTTTACCAGAGGAGATCACCTTTATTCATACTGAAGAGTTGGAAAAAGAATACCCCAAACTTCTACCATCCGAGCGTGAGAAGATAGTGGCCAAAAAATATGGAGCAGTCTTTGTTATTGGTATAGGTGCTAATCTTAAAAGTGGAGAACCTCATGATGGCCGTGCCCCTGACTACGATGATTGGATTACCGTAAACAACCTTAAGAAAAATTACAAAGGACTGAATGGTGATATAATTGTTTGGCATCCAATATTAGAACAAAATTTTGAACTCTCTTCAATGGGTATTAGAGTTGATAAAAATAGTTTATCACAACAATTAAAATTAAGAGGAGCAACAGAGAGAAGAAAATTAATGTGGCATAAACGTCTTCTTAGTGGAGAGTTACCGCTTACAATTGGCGGTGGTATTGGGCAATCACGCTTATGTATGTTCTTTTTGCGAAAGGCACACGTAGGAGAGGTTCAATGTAGTATTTGGCCAGATGAAATGAAGAGTACTTGTTTAAAAAACAATATATTCTTATTGTAATTTTTTATTGCAAATCCTTGTGAAGTTTAAAATAATATTCTGAGATAGATCCCCTGCACTCATCTCTCAGCATTTTTTCTGCTTCATCTGCTTCAGAGATTAAATCTTTAATAGCTTTACTGCGAATTATATTTGGATCGATAATTTTATAATTTGAATTATCGCTACCATCTTCGCTTTCTTTGTCATCATTATCATCTAATTCTTTTATCAAAGGAGCAGAAGCTGAAGTTTTCACAATTTCTTTTGATTGTGTTTTTGCTTGTGATTGTTGGTCTTCTGTCTCACGTATGATATTAAAAACATCTTTGGCCAAAGATAGCACTTTGATTGTTCCACTGACAGCACCTATAGTGCCTTTACATACGGCGCGAGCTGTTTTGTAAGTTAGGGTGGCCGGTATCGTAACTGGTAAGAATGCTATTTTAGTTGTAGTACGAATAGTCTTACCAATCATAGAACCAACTTCACCTAGTATGTTCATAAATACGCTATCATCTTCTTCTTTTTCTTTTTCAATTTTATTTTTATCTTTGTCCTTGTCTGCTGTTTTTTCTTTTTCTTTCTCTTCTTCATTTTTTGCATTTTTATTATTTGTAGATACAATTTTTTCTATTTCAAGCTGTAATTTTTCTTGAGATGTTTGAGGGGCCGGAAATTTTAGTAATTTTTGTAGATGACCGGTGTTTACTTTATCCACAATTGATTTGTAGTTATCATCACAAATAAATTCCATGGAGTTACTCTTTAGTAAGAGCTCAACTGTTTTATCCATAGATAATTGGGTAATTTCAGTAGTGTCTATAAAAAACAAGCTTAATGTTGGTCCAATAATTACATTCTTATACTTATTTTTTTTTGTTTTGCTATTGTGATACACTTGAGCATCTTCTAATAAACTGGATGCTTTGTGAGAGTTGCTTTGAGAATTGCTTTGGATGAGTTCCTTGTTTTGCTCAAGTTCTAACTCTTTTTCTTTGATTTTCTTATAACAAGAGGATTGAGCTAATGTGGTTGTGAAAAACAATGAAATTACTAAGAGTAATTTTAATTTTGTAAGAGTTGTTTTTTTATTAATCATTTTATTATTCCTTAAATTTAAAACTAAAAATAACATCCTTTTATTTTTTTTAAAGGTTAAAAATTAAGTTAAATTGTAATACAGATAATGGATATTGATTCTTACTAAATAAAAATAATTTATAAATAATTAATATTTAACAGGGATGAGGTAATTTATGCTTAAAGCAGAGTAAGATGATTGCCCCAAATTCGGGGCATACTCAATAAGTTGACAAATACAACAAGATTGCACCTATTATTATAGTATCAATGATATTATAATAATAACCTAATAATAACCTAATAATAACCTAATAATAACCTAATAATAACCCTACTACAAAAAAAGGAGATGAGATTATGCCTGTCACATGGATAGAGTACAAACAAATAAATATTTTATATGTAGATTATAAAAATACAACAGATAAAGAAAAATTACAGATGTTGCAACAACAAGCAGATATACTCGCAAAACATAAAGAATTTTCAGTATTAATATTAGTAGATGTTTGTGATTGCAATCTCTCTAAAGAATTTATGGTAGAGGCAAAAAATATAAGCAAGCAATATATCGCTCCTAAAACTAAACGAGCGGCCATTATAGGGGTTACAGGTTTTCGCAAATTAATGCTAACTGGACTAAACTTATTCATAAAAAGAAATATTGTACCATTTTATGATGAAACATCCGCTAAAGAATTTTTGTTTATAGAGGGAAAAAAATAAATTGTAACTTACTTGAAAGAATTTTTTTTTGAACGAATACGATCAATGTTTCTTTTCAATCAAAGAAATGCTCTGTCCATTTTTTATGATGAAATCAATAGGGTACCATTTATCATTTTGGTAGTGATTGTCGGATATTTTAACAAGACAATTATCTTCACCATCTTGTTTTAATCCAGATATAATTACAGCATGACGACGGCCTTTTTTACAGTCACCTTTATGAGTATTATTAGTTGTAATGATACCACTTTCTTTTGGAGATCTTTCAGCATATCCAGCACAAAGTGACGCCATTATTGGATATATCTTTGTGTCTTTATCTAACTTTTTTTGAGAAAAATTTTTGAATATTATTTTTTGTACTTCAGTCATAGCATTATCTAATGTAGTTGAGTCAGAATCTTTATCTTTTTCAAACTCAGGAATTACACTAAAGTCATATTCATTACAGTTAAATATATCTGCGATCTTGTTTTTTTTATCAGAAGTGGTGATATGTTTTAAATTACAAGGGAAAAACTCAAGAATTTTTCTTTTAAATAGGTTGTAATTTTGAGTATCATTTTTTTGATTTTTGGGGAATTGTAATAAAGTAAGAGCAATGTGTTTAAAGAATAGATCTTGGTTGGATTGATCAGTTTCGTTCCAAGTTGGGCATGTGGTTTTTTTATATTTGTCGAGAATTTCATTTATGTTAAAGTTTGATATTTTTCTGCTATTAAAAATTTTTTCAAGTAGGGCATCGATTTGAGCATAACTCATATTTGTATCACCATTAAAATAGTGGGAGATAACTTTTTCTATTTCATCTTCATAACAAACACCATTTTTAAATAAATTATTTAAAATGAAACATTGATGACCACCTCTGCTACTATCATTGGTTATAGCTGTGTGATAAATAGAAACTTGATAATTTTGAGGCATTATTCCTTCATCTTTTAATATTGATTCGTAAACACCTCTGGCCGCTACTGAGGCACAAGTTGGACTAGTTCCTTGCGAACGATAGGGAACAACTTTTGAATCCATAATAGAACCATCTTTAGTAAGGTCAATTTCAGTTACATTTTTAGGAAATCCGCAAGGATTCCCACTTTCAATTTTAGTAATTATTCTAAATTTTGACCCGTTTTTGTCATTGAATTTTTGTTTTAGTTGTTTTTCTTTTAATTTAGTCTTATGATTTTGCATGATTTTGCTATTTTTAATAACAGAACCATACTCTGAAGTACCATAAATAATTTTTGTGTTGTAATTTAATTGATCAAAAATATCAAGTGCACGCTGTAATTTATTTGAATCATCTTTATATCGCTCTTTTAATTTTTCTCTAAATTGAAAGCGTTTTATTACATATCCTTCTTCTATGTTACTCTTAGTTATAAGTTTTATCGCTCCTTTATTATTATTTCTATAATTTTCATCTTCACTAATTTTAAATTTATCTAGATGATCTGCTTTAATTTCTTCAATAAGCTTTTTCTCCCATTCGATATTTGTTTTGATGGCATCATCAGATGCTTTAGATTTTAAGTTAAAACAAAGTATTATAAGTGAAAAAAAAAGAAAAAATCTTAATCTTAATAAAGTGCTGCTATTATTTCTAAACATAATAATTCCTCCATAATTTAACAAATATAGATTAAAAGGTTAAATAAAAAGTTACTGGGCCATCGTTGGTGATGTTAACATACATGTAAGCACCAAAAATTCCTTTTGCCACTTTAATTCCCTCTTGTTCAATTCCTTCACAAAATTTTTGATAGAGAATTTTAGCATTAGTTGGATCAAGTGAGTTTTCAAAACCTGGGCGATGTCCCTTGCCACCATCCCAGGAGAGAGTGAATTGACTTATCAGAAGAATTTCTCCATTTGTTTGTTTGATATTTAAATTCATTTTGTTTGTTTGCGGACATTCAAACATGCGCATGTTTACTAGTTTATGTATGGCACGCTTTAGATTCTCTTCAGTATCAAGTTTTTCAAAACATGCTAAAACAACCATGCCAGAATTAATCTCTCCAACTATTTTATTATTTACGGTTACAGAGGAATATATACTTCTTTGTATTACTACTCTCATAATTTAAATCCGATATTTGAAAAAAATAAAAACATTAAAATTCACGTTTTTGAGTTTTTTTATAAGTTAAATCAACTAATAACAAATCTTTAAGATAAATAAAAATTTCATAGTCGATGACTTTAGTGAACAATATTATCTTGATAAATTTAATAGAGAATTCATAGTCAATATTGCACATCTTTTCGAATAGTAATTCCGAGAAAAAATGTCCTACAATTTGCGAGACTTGATAATAGGCACAGAGTGAATGATCTTTGAAAAGCTGATTTAAATCTACATTGTTGTTTATTATACTTAATGATAATAGGTGGTATTTTTTGTGTCTTTTGGAAAATTTGCTATTTGGTAGTTTTAAATTGTTAATTATATCGAGATACATATCACATTTGCGATGAGGATTGATTATCTTGGTACAAAAATAGGAGATCATGCTCATTTGAAAAAATGCTAAAAATCTTTTTGTACGATCCTTTTCTATGAATTTATCTTCCAAATAAATTCCTATACTTTGATTATTCTCATTATTTTCGATTAAAAGGGAGAATAGGTGAATGCCCGCTAGATAGGCAAAACGATTTACTGAGTAGTAAACGCTGTAATATTTATTTTGATGATAGAGTTTAAGTCCTTGACCTTCATCTAAAAGATAAGCATATAAGACCTGAAGTTTAGGATGATCAATTTTTTCAGTTAACGATTGTACATATTCAAGATTAGTGTGATCATATAAATCAAAATCGCTTAGTTTGTCTGTTGGAAAATAGTCTAATTTTAAGGAGTGTTGGATTTCATTCAAGATAAGTTGAAAATTTTGAATGGTACTACCACCAAATATTTTAAATCCCTTTTCAATAATGTATTCATGAATATTAAAGTCAGGATCATCAGTGAAATTTTCAAACCAATAAATTACGCTGTCATATTTAATCCAAGGTGGGGAGGTTTGAATCGAATATTCAATGAAATTATTGTTATGATTATTGTTATGATTGTTGCTGTTGTTGAAACGAATAACGGTATTTTCAAGATTTCTACTTTTTAATTTTAAGTATACTTGGTCAATATTCTGATGAATGATGGTAATATTTATTTTAGGATGTTGTTGTAAAACATTGAATGGTAATTTGTTGTAGAGAACGTGCAATTCACCAATAAAGACAACAATTTTTATCTGTGGGTTTGTTATCAAATTATTATAAATAATATTTGCAGCAAAGATATCTCGTTCTTTTAACGATCCATGAGAATTTAAGCCAATTATCTTAAAGTGGTGAGAGTGAGATTTTGCCAATTCAAAGATTATACGGTAGTGGGCCCAAGGAAAGCGCCAACTGCGATTGTAGTCTATTGATTCTAGAAATTCCAATTCAGTAAGATGATTCATTAAAAATGAATCGATGTATTTTTGATTATTAAATGAAACCATTTCGATTGCTAAAACAAACTCAGATTCTTTCTCGATTAGATGTTGTAGTATTCGATGCAAATTACGTACATTTCTATCAAAAGTATGGAAATCTGCTACAAAAATAATATTGGAATCGTCAATACTTTGAAATATTTCACTCTCTGGAATGATTTCGAATTCACGTGTTCCCATCTTTTTTTGTTCTTTGAGGTAGGATTGCAAGTCCTTGGAACTCTCGCCAAATAGCTCTTGGGCCCGCTTTGCAGTTGATTCAAATATTTTTTCGTGTAAATTAAAAATTTGTGATTTAAATCTCAAATGTAAACCTCAAGAGGGTTAATGATTAAGGAAAATTTTACTAGCATTTATTTAAAATTTGCTCACGAATAACTAGATTAATAAGTTTGATAGTATCGTCTTTAACAGAGTTGATAGTTGTTTGTAAATTTTGAAAATTAGAAACTATCGCTCGTAGTGAATCAAGACCAGGAATTTTTACACTGGTGATGATTTTTGCTATAGAGATGTTTTTTCCAATAGTGGAATTTAAAATATAGCTTAAGAAATTTAATGCTATCATGTCGGAATAAATCGAGAGGATAATTTTATTATTTGAGATTAGATCAAGTCGTTGATCACGATCAGAATCACGATCAGAATTGTTTTCGTTATTGTGATTTACAACAAGATTAATAGAAGTTAATGGACTACGTATTTCGTTAGTATTGCTGATTTTTAATTCGACATAGAACTCACCATTATTAGGATATATTGGCCTTGGACGGCATTTTAAGAGCAAATCAATTATCATTGGGTTTGAAAAATTAAATGAATGTTTTTTGTTTCCAATTGTTGAGAGTGAGTTAATAGCAGTTTGTAAATTGGCATTAAAATAAGAGAGTATACTTAGTATGTCCCATGGATGAGTCCTGGATAATTCCAGTAAAGAATTGCGACTGTTTTGAAACTCATTTAAAATCTCATTAGGATGAGTTGACATTATTTTTGAATAGGTGGCCGTTAAATGTTTAAATTGATGTCTGATATTTTGATCTAGTTCTGTAGGACGAGAGAAAAACTTGGGAATCAAAATAGATGTTATTTTTGCTTTAAGTTTTGTTAAAGCGATGTTGTTACCAGCAAGACCTAAAGAAAGAGATATAATTTGTTGGCCTAAAATAGAATCGAAATATTCTTTAAAGAGGTTTATGTTGATATTTGCAAGTTTAGGAGTTAGACCGAAATAGTTGCATTGAGCGGTTCCATATTCTTCGATCTTACTTCTAAATTGGGTGTTTGAAATAATATCAATAGAAGGATGATTTGAAGAATTATTATTGTTTATTACCAGTATGTAAGGATGTCTATCTTCAACTTTAGAGAGTGTTGGCAAAAGTTCGTTGTAAGAGTGTAAATGATCTTCAGTGGATAAATTATGGGCCATTCTATTTTCAAATTTAAGATTCTCGATAAAAAAGAAGTTATCAAAAGGAATACAGGTCTTTAATATATTTTTAAAAAAAGATGGGTGAGTGATATTGGATGAATCTTTTGAAGTAGAATTAATTAGTCGACCATTTATAATTGCATCTTGAAAGAACTCAAAGGTAACATCACTTGCAATTTCAGTGTGATAAAATGGAGTATTTTCAATTTTTCTATTTTTGAATAAAGTTTCTACTGCCTCTGATATTTTGATATAAATATATGAAGAATGTAGAAATCCTGAAAATCTAAAGCTATAACAAGACATTTTAGAAGAGTTAGAAGAGTTAGAAGAGTTAGAGGAGTTAGAAGAGTTGGATAAGCTAGAAAAATTTTGAAATGTTTCACTGTTATTGATGTTGTTGTTAGTATTGCTATTAAAATTGCTGTTAAAATTATTATTAAAATTGCATTCAATATCGCTATTGATGCTATCATCTATGTTGCTAGTTATGCTACTACTTATGCCACTACTTGTGCTATTACAGATGAGATTACTGTTTTTGACTTTTGAGAAGATATAGACGTATGAAGGGACATTTCCCTTGTTATCTAAATTTTCGAAATCAATATAACTTTCTAATTTTAATAAACGAAGTAGATTTTCAGTTTTTTCCTTTTGGCTTGGAACAAAAAGCTTTCTCGAGCAACAAACTAAAATGATACCATCTTCGCGCAAATATTTTTCTTGGCCACTTATTTTGTTCAAGAGATAAAAGTGTGGATTAGTTTTTGGAAAGTCTACTAAGTTCAAAATAATTCTGTCATACTTGCCAGAGAAAGATGATTGATAATCCGGAAACATGGATATCTGACCATTATCCATCCAAGTATCATCGTTTGAATTTTTATTCTTATAAGTTTTACAAATAAAATTTATAGGGTTATCGCCCTTTTGGATTGAGATAAAAACTAAATTTGTAAGGAAAAGCAGTTCATGGCAAATTTTGGTAAAGCGATCTTTAAAGGAGTCATCGGCACAAAAATCTGGAAATATTATTGGATTACTACTTTTGTAATTATTGCTTTCATCTAGTGATAGTAATTCATCATAAAAGGAATTCCAGAAGGAGAGTGATAGACCATCGACATCATCACCTGAGAACTTACATAAAAGTATTTCTTGGCCAGAGTTTCCGTTAAACGATGTAAAGAAATCATTTATTTTTAAAAAATCATTATTAGTATTTTTTTGTCTCAACCATTTAGGAAAATCAATAAAGAATTTCTTGAGACAATCACGGTAATTCTTATTATCAAGTTTATTTGTGATTTTGTTTTCAATTTTGTAATCAAGTTCATTGGTTAAAATGTTGACTAAAATATCGATGGGGATACTTTCGATATTATCTAAAATCAATTCGAACTTATTGGATTCAAAATTTGTAGGTCTATACCATGTATATTGATTAGACCAAAGAGCATCTGAATTGAGTTCAGTGAATCCACTTTTTTTGAAAATTTGTGATAAAAAAGATCCGGAATTTACGATATCTTTTTGAGAGATATTTATTTTACATGCTTTTCCTAAAATAGCAATGAACCTAATTTTAAAGAAAAAAAGTACTGCTACTCTAAAACAATAAATCAAAACAAATTCATCAAGTTCTCTACGGTAATTACTGTTTTTTGAATTGAGGTGTGAAAAAAATGAAAGGTAATTATCTAAGTCTATGCAAAGAAGATTTTTTGAATGAGCATATGAAATGAATTCATCATAGATAGAAATCTTGAGTGATTTGTTTAAGTCAGTTAGAGATCTAAATTGTTTTATCACATCGATATGTAGATCATTTAAGAATAGTGGTAATTGATTGCTATTGGAATTAATATTATCAGGGCCACTAATTGTGCCAGCAATTGCGCCAGTAATTGTATTAGAGATATCATCTGAAAAAGTATTAAAAGGAGATGTTGATTGATCAAAAGAACTTAGTTGACCTTTGTATTCATATAATTCATTTTTCTTGTTATCCGTTCTACAAAAATTCCTAAGTGATTTACTATAATTCACTCCAAAAGAGTTGAAACTCTCCTTTTGTAGCCAAGAAATAACGTTAAAAGTCTTATCGCTCAAAATGCATTCCAAAAGAAGCGGCAAAAAATTATATAAATTTTTGTTAATTAAATTGTTTAGAAAAGATAAACAGTAAAATAATTTTTACAAAACTTATAACAAAAAGTCATGGGAAAAAAAAATAAAAAAAAATTTAAAAAAAATTTTTAAAAAAATTATTTTTTTTCTTTGAAAATCTTCGAAATTAAACAAGCGTCAGTTTTTTCCTACACTCAATTATTAGTGTTTTTAAGATATCATATAGAATATAAGATAGTATTTGAGTATTTTTTTATCTTTGCGTACGTACTGATGCAAACGGTCCTATTAATACTAAACAAAATTAGGTGGGAATATTATGGCAGAGAAAGCAATTTTAGAACAAGGTTTTGATGATTCAGAATTGGCCAGCATTATGAGTGAGATAGAAGATTTAGAAAAAGAGTTTATGGATGATAATAGTTTATCTTCTGAAGAAGGATCAGTTGCAAGTGCTGGAGAAAATAAAAAATTAGATGATGAGATTGCATCTCTAGAGGATGCTTCGAAAAAACAAAAATTAAAAGTTGTACCAAATGAAGATGTAATGGAAGATGTAATAACGGAAGAAGCACCAACTGATGAACTATCAAATGCTAATGTTGTTGATAGTGTTGCAAGTACGAGTGCAAGTGAAGAAGCAAAGATTACTGATGATGAGAAAGCAGCATTTACAGAGATGTCTAGTATAATGGAAGAAAATTTAGAAATTAAAGATAATCAAAAAATATTACCAGAGCCAAAAGTTAAAAAAGAAGAGGTGAAGATTGCAGAAGTAAAAGCAGATCAAACACCAGCACCACCACCAAAACCAGTACAAAATAAATCGAATGAAGAATTAAGTTTTGAAAATGCATTAGGTAGTGAACTTGGTTTAAATGATAAAGAAATTTCAAAAGAAAATCTGGGTGAGTTAAAGATTGTTGATAAAGTTGAAAAAACTAAATTGCAATCAGATATTGATGCTGAAATGACAGTTCGAGATGATGTAGTAGAGAAAAAAGTTGAAGAGAAACAAGTTGTAGAGAAAAAAATAGAAGATAAAAAAGTAGAAGAAAAAGTTGATGTTATGATGGATGATGATCCAATGGCTTCATTTATCAATGATGTTACTGCTGAAGATACTTTACCAAAAGAAGTAAAGAAAGAAGAAGTAAAAAAAGAAGAATTAAAAAAAGAGGAAGTAAAACCAAATATTAAACCAGATATTAAACAAGAGATGAATCAAATGAGTATAAATAACTCTGATAATGTTTCTGAAATATTTGCTAAAAAAACTAATAGTGATGTTGCGAATGCTGCTAATAAGTCAAAGATGAAATTTTGTGTTTCTGGTGAAATGGATGTAGAACTCTCTTTCAATATTGGTGGACATGATGTAAATTTGAGAGTGGAAAAAGATGAAGGACTTATTATTGAATTGTCGCAAGGTATGAAGTTTGTTATGCCATTTAAAAAATGTCAATAAAAATTCTGGGTGGAATTGCAAAAGGATTTGCTTTAAAGACTCCTCGGGAAATTAGTTTTAGACCTACCTCTGTGATGCTTAAACGCAAGGTATTTGATTGCTATCAAAATCTGCAAGATTATCATTTTGTGGATCTTTGTTCTGGTAGTGGTTCAATTGGAATTGAGGCCTGGTCTAGAGGAGCATTAGAGATATTTTTAGTTGAAGATAGTACTACGAATATAAAAATATTAAGTGATAATTTACAGAAGATAAAAATTCAATTTGCAGAAGAATTTGCTGTCAGAGAAATTCATATTATAAAAAATAGAGTTGAGAAATGGATTAAAAGTAATTTTGTCGAGAATATGCTAAGTCATAACAAAGTAAATAAAATAAATAAAATAATCTTTTACTTTGATCCTCCCTATCAAGAAATTACCCTATATTTGAATGTCATTGATACTTTGAAATCTGTGTTCAAAAAATATTCTAATAATTCAACTTCAAATTCAATTTCTAATTCTAATTTAGAAATGTGGATTGAAAGTGATACCAAAAAAGGAATAACTCCAGAAAAATTGAAAGAATTAAATTTGAAGATTAACAAGTTATTCTTTCAAGGTTCAAAATTTATTGCTATAACTACTCTATAATTCATTTTTTTATTTTTTTATTTTTTTATTTTTTTTATTTTAACTTTAAGATAATTAAAAGCGAAACAAGAGGAAAATGTTATGTATTTGAGTAAAAGAGCAATTAACATAAAGGAGAGCATCACTTTAAAACTAAATGAAAAAGCTGTCGGATTAGCAGAGAAAGGTAACACTATTTATAATCTAACTGCAGGTCAGTTGCCATTTCGACCGATGGATGATTTTGTTAAATCTATTGAAAAGGAATTAAATTTTCTTAAGAGTTATCAATATGCTCCAGTGGCAGGGTTCGCAGATTTAAGAAAAAAATTAAAAGCATATGTTGAAAATAATAGATCTATTTCTTTTAATGGACATGGAGTTGATTTTGATTGTGTTATCAGTAATGGAGCAAAACACTCTATTTATAATATAATCGGCAGCATTACTGATCCAGGAGATGAGATAATAGTTTTAGCTCCATATTGGATCTCATATCCTGAGATGGTGATGTGTTGGGGTGGAATTCCTGTTGTTGTTGAAAGTAATAAACATAACAATTTTACTCCGACAATGGATGATATTAGGAAAAAGATTACTAGCAAAACAAAAGCTATTTTAGTTAATAGTCCAAATAATCCAGCAGGAATTCATTATTCAAATCAATGGATGAATGATTTTGCTAAACTACTTAATGATTTTCCAAATCTATTGGTTATTAGTGATGAAATATATTATGAGCTAAGTTATTTTGATCCCAAACCAACATATTTTTATCAGTATGATTCTAAACTATTAAAGAGAACTATGATAGTTGAAGGAATTTCAAAATCTTTTGCGGCCACAGGACTTCGAATTGGATTTTGTATTACTACTAAAGAGATTGCAGATGCGATTTCAAAACTTCAAGCGCAAACAACTTCTAGTGCAAATAGTTTAATTCAAAGAGCTCTGGTGAGCTTTGATTTTGCAAAAATGCCAGAATTTTTAAATCCAGTAAGAAATCATTTAAAGATAAATGCCCAATCAATTCGTAGAATTTTTTCAGAGATGGGTTTATCTCATATATGGTATCAAACAACTTCTGCATTTTACTATCTAGTGGATTTTAGTTCAGCTCCTGTGTTTAAAAGATATTCGAGTTCGAGTTCGAGTGCTAGTGCTAGTGCTAGCACTAGCAATGGAGATGAATGCAATGATTATTGCATTCAAATTTGTAGTGATCTGTTAGAAAAACATGGAATAGCAATGGTACCTGGAGCTGATTTTGGTATTCATAATAGTGGTAGACTAAGTTTAGTTTTAGAGGAGGAGATATTTACTAGAGCAATGAAGATTCTGGCAAATTTTTTAAGAGGGGAATAATAGGTTGTCTAAATCAATATCAATTATTTTTTTTGTTTTTATACTTACTCTTCTCTCTGGATGTGCTGGGGATAAAGATGAAAAGTTGCGGAATGCGATTGAATCAGCAAGAATTTATCTGATAAAATCCAAGTGTGATCTGGCATTGGGAGCACTTGAACCAGTTAGAGATATGAAAAATTCAGTCTATGTGAGAGTACTTGCTTCTGCTTATGCTTGTAAATCTGGATATACTTCTTCGGTTTTTTATGGAACCAACATGACTAAAATTGTTGCTACTCAAACGGGGTTTCTTCCTTCCTTAACAAAATTTTCGACATCAATTATGACTGATCCTTCTGATTCAAGTTATCTTAGTTTGAAGGAGGCCATAAATGTCTTAGTATATTCTGGTGGTGTAACTATTCCTACTACCGCTGAACGATTGAAAGTTTTTTCTCAGCAAGAATCAGATGATATTAATGTTTTTCTTCTCTATATGATGCTTACTCAATTGGGGAAATATGTTTTTTATTATGGGAATGCTGATCCTATAAATGGAGTTAAGGGTGCTGGTAGTGTCGGTAACGGTAATCCAAATAATCAAACCAATGGTTGTTTTTATAATTATAACCCAAGTAATGATGCTTTAAGAGCTCTGATAACTTATGATCGTGCTAATTCACTCTTGGGTAGCTGTACTGCTACTGCTACTGGACACTCTAAATTACAACCTATTCCCAATGCTAATACAATTAAGAGAATGTGTGAGGGAGTGGTATTATTTAATTTGTTTGTAGATGTTGTTGGTAATACTACAATGCCAACGGATGCTGGAGATATTGGATCTTTAACAGATACCTTTACTAGCATTTGTAATAGTACAACATTTACAGGAGATATTTGTGCAGTTAAAGATCAAACTATTTGTGAGACGGATTATGGTAGTCAACCAGAATCAGATAAATTAGAGGCATATTTTTATATGGTATATGAGAAGATGTTTATATGAGAATTATATTTACATATAAATTTATATTTAAATTTATATTAACACTTACACTTCTAATAATAGAATTTAATGTCTGCAATTTATTGTTTGCTTCTCCAATAACATATCTTCTACGTAGTCCTAGAGGATTATTAATGGGAGATGCATATACTGCTATTGCTGATGATGAGTACACTCTCTTTTATAATCCAGCAGCTCTTGGCCGTCATAGTGGACTTTCAGTATTTGTAATTAATCCAGATGCTAGCGTAACAAATGCTTTATCCGAGAAGAGTCGTTTTGAAAATTTTCCTCAAAATGATCCAGTTGCTATTGCAGATCGTATGATGGGTTTACCTCTTCACTTGCATTTAGGTGGTACTCCTGGAGTTAAAATACAAAATGTTGGATTAAATCTTTTTGCTGCCGTAAACACCGATATAGAATTAAGAAATGCTATTCATCCTTCACTCGATGTAGATTATCACTATGATCGTGGTTTTATTATAGGATATGCAGCGACTTTTGGTGGAGGAAAAGTTCGAGGAAGTAAAAGAAAAAAAGCAAAGACAGCTGGTCATAAAACATCCATTGGACTTGCTGTAAAGAATATGAATCGCCAAGGTGTAAATGATAGTTATGATTTATTTGGCCTACGTTTACTTAATATAATATCCAATCAAAAATCCTCTGATATAACTGCTATTAGAAAAGAATTGGGATATTCTAAGGGGAGTGGATGGGGTGTAGATACTGGAGTAGAATACACCTATTTTACTAATCGTTCTCGTTTTACAGTTGGTGGTTCTATATTGGATATGGGTGGAACTAAATTTGTTAAAGATGAGGGAACTAATTTGGTTCCCAAACAGGAGATGAATGTAAATATTGGTTCTGCTTTTTCTCAAGATTTTACAATAGTCGACTATACTATAGCATTTGACTTACATCCAATTAATCGCGCCGTTGATTATCGAAGAATGGTTCACTTTGGAGTAGAACTAGGAATACCATTCTTGAGTATTATGTTTGGATGGAATGGTGGATATGTTAGCTATGGTGCTGCTTTGGAAATTTGGCCTATTAAAGTCATTGCTGGTTTCTATAGTATAGAATTAGGAGGAGAATATAGACAAGAAGAGGGCCAGCGTGGACTCATTTATGTTTCTCTACTAAACATTTCATTTGATGCTTAAAGAACATCGTTTTAAAATATAGTAAAGGAAAGCGAAAGTACAAAGGAGGAGAGTATCTCAAAGAACTATATTTTAAAAGTAAATAACAAATTATATGGTCCATTGGAAAGAAATGAGATTGCTCGGCTTCTTCAAGAGAGACATATTAATTTGAGTAATTTTGTCTATCTATTAGATGAGAAAAAATGGTTTCAATTGGGAGAGATTGAATCTTTTTCTTCTTATCTACCTAAAAAACCAGAAATGGTCGTTGAAAAACCAATTTTTTATATTTGTATTAAAGAGGTAACTGTAGGTCCTTTTACTAAATCAGAGATTGTAAATAAATTGAATCATCAGGATATAAGCTGTTTCGATTTCGTTTTTAATCAGGAGACTGGTGTATGGAAGAGGATAAAGCAGTTATCAAATTTTACAGACTCACTCCCTAAGCTCCCAACATTGATTCCATTTATAAAGAGTAATCAAATTGATATCAGTGGTAATTTTGATGTTACGACCGATACTTCCAGACAAATCGTGGAAACAGATTCTTCATTGCAAATTAAAGTAGAAGATATTTTTGAAGAGGATTTTAAAAGTATAAAATCTTTAGTGATAAGAGATTTGCCATTTGAAAAGAATCATTCATCTATTGGTGTGAATGACCTTAAAGAAGAAGAGGAGTTGAGTCCTTCTGTAACGTCAACAGCAGATCCCGCATCGACCGTAGAAGTGGGCGCTGTCGCTTCGACAGCATCTGTCGCGACAGCATCTGATGTTCCGACAGTTAAACCAGTACTAGTTAAAAATAACAATGCAACTAAAACCAATAGAAGAGCAAATAAATTAGAGAGAAATATTAAAGCAGAAGTAGAACCAGAGATGATAAATGATGGTCACACAAAAACTAATTCTACAACCAATGGCCATGAAATAAAAAATGATCCAGTTTGGATAATTGAAAAGGGAGAAAAAAATCTCGGACCATTTTGTTATCTGGAAGTATTAAAGATGTTACAAAAAAATGTGATATCTAAAAATGCTCATATTAAAAAGAAAAATGCAACTGAGTGGAAAAGAATAGAAGAGATCTATGAATTTAATACAAATATTATTAGAAAGATAGTTACAGATAAAGGTAGAATTGTAGAAAAGATTTTTGTTCCCAGAAAACATAAACGAACATCTTACTTAGGTCCGGCCGCGATTACTTATAGAGGAAAAGTTTATAGAGGAACTTGTTCAAGTATTAGTGAGGGTGGTTGTTTTATAGAGATGCGACCTTCAGATTTTGAGTTAGCAGCAGAAATTCATCTTAAAATTATGCCAGGTACTGTTCCTCTAATGGTAGAGTGTACTGGAAAAATTGTTTCTATAAATGAACGTGGACCAAAAGGTATTGGTATTAAATTTACAAATTTAGGACCAAA
Organism: Oligoflexia bacterium; assembly: GCA_015232355.1. GTDB lineage: Bacteria > Bdellovibrionota > Bacteriovoracia > Bacteriovoracales > Bacteriovoracaceae > JADFZW01. The sequence continues at coordinate 120,234 of JADFZW010000007.1, read as the reverse complement.
GCAAATGGATGAAGTAAGAAAGATTGTAGAAAGATATAGTAGTCAAATAGGGGGATAGTGATAAATAACAAAATAATAACAAGAATGGTAATTAAGAGGAGAACAATTTGAAAACTTTTGTTTTAGATACAAATATATTACTGTTGGATCCACTTTCAATTTATAACTTTGGACCTGATGATGTCCATGTTCCTCTTATTTGTATTGAGGAATTAGATCGTTTTAAGAAAGATCAAAATGAAAATGGAAGGAATGCTAGGTATTTTTCTAGAGTTATTGATGAACTTAGAAGTAAAGGATCCTTAGCAGACGGAGTGAAATTAGATAATGGATCTACACTTATAATAAATAATACCAGTGGTGAAAATCTAATAAATAAAAATTTAGTGGCCGACAAGAGTGACAATATAATTCTTAGTATGGCCATAGCATTGAAAGAGAAGGGAAAAGATGTTACCTTAGTTACCAAAGATATTAATTTAAGATTGAAAGCAGATGTTTTTAAAGTAAGAGCAGATGATTATGGACAGAGAAAATCAGAAAGTGAAGATGAGTATTCTGGACATATGGAAGGGTATATTTCTTTAGAGGAGATAGAACAATTTAATAAAAATGGTTTCCTCGCTATTCCCAATGGAAAACTCGATTCTCAAGAGCTTTTTCCAAATCAATATTTAACTATTAAAGATCCTACAGAACAAAAGCAAGTTTATGCTCGCTATTCGAAGGAGCGTGGAGGTATTGTAACTTTAAATGCGGGAATCAAAGAGGGTGTATGGGGAATATATCCTAAAAATTTAGAACAAAGATTTGCTTTAGATGCTCTATTAGAGGATTCCATAAAACTTGTAACTCTAACTGGAAAAGCGGGTACAGGAAAAACTTTAATTGCGATAGCAGCAGCTCTGGAAAAAACTATCAGTCATGGTGATTATATTCGTTTACTAGTATCAAGACCAGTACAACCAATGGGTAAAGATCTTGGATTTTTACCTGGAACTATTGAAGAAAAAATGAATCCATGGATGTTGCCAATATTTGATGCTTTAGATTTTCTCTTTGGAAAACATAAATCAAGAGAAACTGGTCCTGCTGCCTGGGGTACTTTAAAAGAGAAGGGTTTACTGCAAGTAGAACCGCTTACCTACATTCGAGGAAGATCAATACCAGCACAGTATTTTATTATTGATGAGGCCCAAAATCTCTCGCCTCACGAAGTAAAAACTATAGTTACCAGAGTGGCAGAAGGATCAAAAGTAGTTTTGGCCGGTGATTGCGATCAAATAGATAATCCATATTTGGATTCAATAAATAATGGTTTGTCTTATGTTGTTGATAGATTAAAAGATCAAGATTGTGTGGCCCATATTACTTTGACTTGTGGAGAACGTTCCCAACTTTCAGAGGTGGCCAGTAAACTTTTATAGTAACTATTATTAATTAGTAATTAAGATTAATTTTACGATTAAAATAACGATTAACTATGACGGAAGATACAAAGAAGTATCAAAGAAAACATTTAAGAGCACCTTTGAAAACGATGATCCTATATGAAGATGATGGATATGTTTTTAAGGCCCAATTATCCAATATATCCAAAGGAGGGATATTAATCGCTAATTTACCAAATTATCCAATGATCAATATTATTCCTATCATAATTGATATACCCGAGATGCCAGTTATAAGAAGTGATGATTTAAGTAAACTTCGCTTGGTTAATATAAAAGATTGCAAACGTCACATCTTGCGTACTCGTGTACATACGGTAAGGCGGGCAGGAGCTACAACTTCTATAGGTGAAATCTTTGCAAAAAATATTGGTGCTGCTTTTGTTGATCAAAGCATGGATTTGCAAATTACAGCTGATAAATATATATCCAGTTTTGCTTATAATATAACTTTTTTACTACGACTCTTATCAATCTCCATTTGTGACAATGAAGATGAGACGATTGAGAAGATAAAAGTTCTTTGCACTATCTTAGGATATGATCCTGAAAGTAAAATTTCCACTTTAACTCGTCAAGTGACTGATGATTATAGAGGACTCCAGTGGCCTACATTTATGGGATCAAGATGAAAATGAGTTTAGTTTTAAGATTATTTATTACAACTTATAATATAATTCTTTTGGAAAGTTCTTCTAAAACAAGATTGGCCATTAGTGTGCTATGATCATCTGTTTTTGTATTTACAGAGGAGGACTGCAATTCATTACTGAGATATTTGCTTTCGTTAATAAGTTCCTCTTCGCTTAGGTTGCTCAGATATTTTTTATATTCATCAATATTGAAATTCCTTTTTTTAAACATTTGAATTGTTTTTTTTGTCATATGAGATGGAAAAGGCAAGATATTATTATTGTTGTTATCATCAATTATACTAAACATGTCTAGAACCCTTTTTTTTAAGTAGCATCAATATTTTTATGAATAAGAATAAGTATTATTAAGATCGTTTGAGTGCTAGATGCTAAATAACTTAAAGATATGTGATTTGTGAACTTATAATTTAAAATATTTTTTTTTATGTAAAAATTACTGGCCAGTTGAGTATAAAATATTAGGTTATTTTATTCCTAAGCGAAGGGCCCGAATTGCTTTTGGCAACTTTTGAGGATCAAAGATATTACCAGTATCCTTTTCTAATTGTTGAATGGCATATTGGCTTTTGTCTGCTAAATTTCCAGGGCAATTTTTTACATAATTATCAAAAGCATCGGCAATTGAAACCAGCTTGGTGAGATCATATAATTGCGCCCCTCTCTTTTCGTATGGGTAGCCACTACCATCATTATGCTCGTGATGTTCTTCAATAATTCGCAACACCTCTTCCCCTATGCTAGCGTTGCTTTGAAGTGCTTGCCTGCCAATTATAGGATGCTCTTTAAGTTTTTGTTTTAGTACGTCTAGATTGTGTTCTTCATAGTATTGTACATCTAGTGTGGTCTTACCAATATCATGAAAGAGACCACCTAAAAATGCACTTTCTAGAATTTTTAATTGTTTATAACCAAGATGATGGGCCAGATAAACTGAAAGTATGGCCACATTAATTGAATGTTCAATTATATTTTTTGAAGATTCAGATAATTTAACAAAACTAACATTGGCAACAGGACTTTCACCAATGATTTTTACAAATGCTCTGGTCTCCCAGGTTACATTGGAAATTGCTTTGTCACTCATATCACCTGAAAATACTCGAGAAACATGCTCTTTGATAGTTTGCTTAATGCTTATCAATTCTTTATTTTCTATTCCTGCGTTTACAGCAATAGATTCTAAATTTTTGATACGAATTTTCTCTAACCATTCATCAAAAATATCTGCATTGTGGGCCATGATAAAAAGATAAGGAAGTTTTTTTAAGATGAACTGCTCATACTTTTCATTTGAGATAACATCTCCTTTGCCTTTGAACTCCAAAAATTTTCCATTGATGTAAATAAATAAGGGAGCAGGCAGTTCAACATCGGGTTCGATGCTGCTTAAATGGATTGAAATCCATCGCAGATTATTGCTATTTTCAGAAAAAAATTCACTCATAAGATAATCCTAATATACAATATGTTGGGCCGTATATATAAATATAGTAATTTAGGATCGAGAACTTGTTAAGTTCTCGATCCTAATCAGGTCCTTGAATTGCAAATTAACTGGAGGATTGTAAAGTGGCGAAGAATCTGGATGTAGCAAAACTAAATTTTTTTACTCAGAAATTAGCGAAATCAACTTCTAAGATATTATTAAAGTATTTTCGTAGTCAAATGCAGGTAAAAAATAAAATAAAGGATAAAAAAAATTATGGTGTTGTTACTAAGGCAGATATCCTAGCAGAAAAGTACATTATAAAAGAGATCCTAAAAAAATATCCGCAAAGCGAGTTCATTGCAGAGGAATCAGTTGATCCATCTAAAGCATGGGAGGGAAAAAAGGTATTATCAAGGGATAATTTACTGTGGGTAATAGATCCTCTAGATGGTACAACTAATTTTGCTTCAGGAATAGGTTGGTTTTCTATTTCAATTGGTGTTTTGTATAAAGGAAAAATTATTTCTGGAGTAATATACCATCCAGTTTTAGATGAGATGTTTTCTGCTTATGAAGGAAATGGTTCTTATTTGAATTATAAAAAAATTCATGTTTCTAAGAATGAAAAGATGAAGGATGCGGTCTTGGCCACCGGTTTTTATTATATGAGATCAAAAAAGCTTCATCGAGAGATTGTACGATTTGAAAAAGTCTCTAACAAAGTGAGAGATGTAAGACGTTTTGGTAGTGCTGCTTTGGATATTGCTTACACTTCTTGTGGAAGATACGATGGCTTTTTTGAATTTGGACTGGCCCCTTGGGATGTGGCCGCCGGAATTATCATTGCGGAAGAAGCTGGTGCTACTATAAGTAATTATCAAAATAAAAAGACTAATATATATGAAAAAAATATTGTTATTAGCAATGGAAAAATTCACAATAATCTTGTGAAAATCTTAAAGTGATTAAAGTGATTAAAGTGAAAAGAATCATTTTTTTTAATTTGATGGTCGTAGTTTTGTTATTTGGTTGTACTACTGCTGTCACAAATATCAATAATCCTAAAATTGAAAATCCAGATATAATAACCACCACAGCAATTAATGAAGCAAAAGCTGTGGCACTATTTATTCCCGGCCTAAATCTTAAGTTTCAAAAAATGGATGCTATTTCTAAGATTTTAGAGGATGAAAAGATAATAGTTATAAAAGTTAAATTTAATTCAAATTTAAATAGTAGTGACGATGTTTTTAATAATTGGAGTCGAGATGTTGAACAAGGATATAATACTGCTAGAAATTTGATGGCAACAATTCCAAGTAAAAATAATCCAAAATTAATTCTAGTTGGTTACTCATTAGGAGCTGCACTTGGATTAGAACTTGGTTTAAGACCTGGATTGAATATTAAACGTAATTACATTTATGATAAGATGATTTTGTTGGCCCCGGCGATTACTTTACAATGGTATACAAGTTTAATTAAAATACTATATATTTTTGGTGATAAGATGATGATCACTAGTAGAAATCATCCGGATTATATTGAAAAGAGTGGAACATATATTGCTGAATATAAAGCTCTTTTTCGAGTGATAAATGAGATTGAAGAGATGGAGCAAATGGGGGGGGCGCTTAATATTCCATCTTTACTTCTTATGGACCCTGATGATGAATTGATTGATTATAGCAAGACCAAACAATTTATAGAAAAAAGGTCTTTAAATAAATGGAAAGTTGTAGAGGTGATAAAAGATAAGGAGCTTGATAGAATAGCGGAGAGAAAAAATCTTCCAAAGCATTTGATAGTGGATGAATTCTCTATGGGGACTGCAGGGTGGAAAAAAATTAAAGATGAATTAATATCATTTGTGAATAGGGATTGAGGTATTGAGGAATTAAGGGATTAAGATATATGAATGACTATAGAATAAAATCTGATTTTAATTCGCAAACAATAGTTACTGCTGAAAAATTAATAAAGTATATTAAGATTGAAAAAAAATTTCCAGATTTGGTGATACCTAAAGGAATAATTATCAGTTATCAAAAAGTTTTTACAAACTTTCTTGAAAATAATTTTGAAACAAAAAAAATTAGAGTTTTAGGAATGGATCTTTACTTTTTTTCCTATAAAAATGTTCCTATGGCGGTTGCTTCCGGTTTTGGAATAGGAGCACCTGCAGCTTCTGTTATATTAGAGGAACTCACAGCTTTAGGCAGAGGTAATATAGAAAGAATAATATCGGTAGGCACTGCCGGAGCAATTGCAGAGCAAGTTCATGTTGGTGATATTGTTGTTATTGAAAAAGCGCTTCGTGAAGAGGGAACATCATTTCATTACTTAACAAATGCCCAAAGCAAAAATCAATTCTCTTTTCCCTCACAAAATTTGACTAAAAGGATGATGGCCACTTGTGAAGAATTAAAAATTCCCTTTCATTTCGGCCCTGGTTGGACGACAGATGCTCCTTATCGTGAAACCATAAATAAAATTAAAAGGTATCAAAGAAAAAAAATATTAGCAGTAGATATGGAAGCTTCAGCACTCTTTGCAGTTGCACTTTATAAAAAAATTGAGATCGCAACTGCCTTTACCATTAGTGATTCTCTATCTAATCTTGAATGGTCGCCAAAATTTGATTCTGTAAAAACTAAAGGTGGATTGGAGAAATTATTTAATATATCTATAAACACACTACTTTTATGAGATTATAAAACATTAATCTTTTGAACACTTCCATCTTCAATTGAGATTACATGCTCTTCTAGTATTAAATCTTTTCTATCACTTTTTTCTTTTGCTTGCAGAGCTAATTGAGTAAGACCACCACAACATGGAACTGCCATTCTAACAATAATAACTTTAGGAATATTATTGTTATCAAAAATTTGTGCCAATTTATCAACATAAGGATCGGTTCTATCTAATTTAGGACAAGCGACTACTACACTTCTTCCTCTTAAATAGCGCCAATGAGTATCAGCAGATGCAATAGGTGAGCATGTACTTAAAATTACCATCTCTCGATCATGAAAGAAGGGCGCGCTGGTAGGGACTAAATGTAATTGCACTGGCCATTGAGTAAGTTCAGATGGAATTACATTTATAGTAGCTGCTGTTGGTGCCATAGCTGTTGGTGCCGTATTAGTGGTCATACTATTTTTTTCTTTTTTTAATTCCATCATTCTACTTCCAGGGCAACCGCCTCCGTCATGATGATGTCCATGATGCCCATGATGTCCATGATGTCCATGATGTCCATGATGTTCATGTTTATGATGATGACGTTTTTGAGCTTCCTCCATTTTTTTTACCGCCTCGATACCTTTGCTTTTAAGTAGATTTTCTTTTGTGGCCAACTCATCAAATGCGATACTCTCTCTTTTTTCTACAGTTAAAGCACCAGTTGGGCATGTGCCTACACAATCACCAAAACCATCGCAAAAATCTTCTCGTACTAGTTTTGCTTTACCATTAACAATTTGCAATGCTCCTTCTGAGCAACCACTTACGCATTCTCCACAGCCATTACATAAATCTTCATCAATTTTAATTATTGTTCTTAGTTTTTTTTCACTCATCGAACTCTCCTTTGTTGTTTTGTAACTTATTAAATAATAGCAGAGCTAGGGATTAAAATGGCCTGACCAAGATCAAGAGATTATAATATTTATATAAATATTAAATTTTAAATCGTAAGTATATTATTTTGGAGGAAAAAATGTTTACAAATATAATCAAGCGTATTTTTAGCTCTCAAAGCGAACGCGATATGCTGGCACTACAACCTCTTTTGGACAAAGTAAATAACTTTGAAAAAAAGATGAAGAGTATGTCAGATGATGAATTAAAGGCGCAAACAATAAAATTTAAAGAACTTTTAAAAGAGGGAAAAAAACTTGATAGTTTGTTACCAGAGGCATTTGCTACAGTAAGAGAGGCTTCAGTACGTGTGTTAGCGATGAGACCATTTGATGTTCAAATACTGGGTGCGATTGTACTTCATCAAGGGAAAATCGCTGAGATGAAAACAGGAGAAGGAAAAACTCTTTGTGCTACTATGCCGATATATCTTAATGCTCTAACAGGAAAAGGAGTTCATTTAGTTACAGTAAATGATTATTTAGCGAAAAGAGATGCTGAGTGGATGGGAGCAATTTATAAATGGTTAGGTGTTAGTGTGGGTGTGATAGTGGCAGATATGAGTGAGGAAGAGAGAAAAGATGCTTACAATGCAGATATTACCTATGGAACTAATAATGAATTTGCTTTTGATTATCTTCGCGACAATATGAAATTTGATCTTAATGATTATGTTCAACGAGATCATAACTTTTGTATTGTTGATGAGGTGGATTCCATTTTGATTGATGAGGCGAGAACTCCGCTATTAATTTCAGGTCGAGGGGAAGCTGGAAATAATATTTATCAAGTAGCAAATAAAATTATTCCTCTACTTAAGAAAGAGCAGCACTATAAAGTTGACGAAAAACATAAATCCTCAGTTTTTACTGATTCAGGTGTAATTAAAGTTCAAGAGTTACTACAAATAAAAAATCTTTTTGAAGCTCAACATGCAACTTTATTTCAACATCTAAATCAAGCATTGAAAGCTTGGACACTCTTTAAGAGAGATATCGATTATGTAATTAAAGAAAATAAAATAATCATTGTAGATGAGTTTACAGGAAGATTAAAAGAGGGATCACGTTGGTCAGATGGTCTTCATCAGGCGGTTGAAGCGAAAGAGGGAGTGGAAGTTAAATCAGAAAATCAAACATTGGCCTCAACTACCTTTCAAAATTATTTTAGACTTTATAGTAAGCTTGCAGGAATGACTGGAACTGCTGAAACGGAATCAGAGGAGTTTAGAAAAACTTACAAATTAGAAGTGGTGGTGGTTCCAACTAATCTACCAATGATCAGAGAGGATTTAGATGATGTTGTTTATAAAGATATAAATTCAAAATACAATGCAGTTATTGATCTGATTAAAGAGGTTCATGAAAAAGGTCAGCCACTACTAGTAGGCACAACATCTATTGAAAAATCAGAGTTAGTCTCTCAGCGCTTAAATAAAATCGGAATTGCTCACGAGGTTTTAAATGCCAAACAACATGAAAAGGAAGCAATGATTATTAGTAAAGCAGGTCGCAAGGGAGGAGTAACCATTGCCACCAATATGGCCGGAAGAGGTACTGATATCAAATTAACAGAGGAGACTGTAGCATTAGGAGGGCTTTTTATTTTAGGCACTGAAAGACATGATGCCCGTCGAATTGATAACCAGTTGAGAGGAAGATCTGGTCGTCAAGGAGATCCAGGTATGTCGAAGTTTTTTATCTCATTAGAAGATGATTTGATGAGAATTTTTGGGCCCGATAAAATTAAGAGTATTATGAATACTTTGAAGTTAAAAGATGATGGGCCGATTGAACATCAAATGATAACAGATGCTATAGCGGATACTCAAAGAAGAGTGGAGATTGAATACTTTAACATGAGAAAGCATTTGTTAGATTATGATAATGTTTTAAATGAGCAACGAAAATCCATCTATAGATTACGTAGAGATATTTTAGATAATAAAGATAATATGGAATTGATAAGAGAGATGATTGCCGATGTGGTGGCATTTATTTCTAAAGACTATAATCCAAGAAGAAATGATGATAGTGCCTCTTGCACTTGGGAGGATTTGCAAAGTAAATTTAAAACTATTTTTCATACCACTCATGAACTCTCTAGCTTTGAATGTGATAGAGATTATGGTGGCGAGGTTATTGAATATCAAGTGGCGCTTGCTAATAAAATCTTAGATGAGAAATTTTCAAAATATGAAGTAGAGCAAGTAAAGAATGCTATTCGTGAAATCCTGCTGGCCTCTCTTGATCATCATTGGAAATATCATTTGCTTAATTTAGATCACTTAAAAGAAGGAGCATCTCTAAAAGCATATGCTCAACAAGATCCTCTTATCGCATATAGAAGAGAAGCTTTTCAAATGTTAGAAAATATGAAAGAGGAGGTCAGACAAACAGTTGTCCATACTATTTTTGGAGTAACACTTTATACAGCAGAAGAGATTGCAGAGATAAAACGTAAGCAGGAAGCTTATTTAGCGGCCCAATTGGGAATGTATAGAAAAGGACAAGATTCTAATCAGAATCAGCAAGGTGGTGTGGCCCAAAAAACAATACAAAAACAAAAAGAGAGTGAAAAAAAAGTTGGACGAAATGATCCTTGTCCATGTGGTTCCGGGAAAAAATATAAACATTGTCATGGAGCTTGACGTTCTTTACAGGCCCTAAGTAATGATCTTTAACATTGGAGGATTGGTATGTTTAAAGTTATATTGGTGTTTACTGTTTTTTTTCTATCTTTTACTCTTGCAAACGCAAATGCAAATAATTGGTTGATTATTAATCAAGATCCGCAAATCATGAGTAAAATAAATGAAATCTCTACTACGGTGTTAAACAAAGGTCGTATTCATGTAGTAACACTTAATGTTCCATACGCAAAGCTTACAGAAAAAATTAAAAAATCTTTAAGGGTAATAAAATTAGAAGAAATTAATCAATATCAATTGCAACTTTCACAAAGTGGGACACAAGTTGAAACCCCAATTCCTTGGATTAAAGAATTAACAAAAAAAATTACTGCTGATTCAATTAAAAATTTTGTTTTAAAAATTGTTGATCAAGGAAATAGGAGTACTGGTTCACTAGATTCTGCACGTGCAGCAGGGAATGAACTTACTCAAAAAATGATCAAATCATATTTCGAGAGTTGGGGTTATAGTTCGAACTTGCATTGTTATAAAAATAGAAAGTATGCCAAAGAATGTAATGTATATGCAATAAAAAAAGCTGCCAACAATAGTAAGCAAACAATCATTGTTCAAGGGCATTTAGATTCAGTAAACTTTTCTAAAGCGGGAGCAGATGATAATGCCAGTGGTACAGCAGGAGTTTTAGAATTAGCAAAACAATTAAAAGATATAAAAACAAATATAAACATTTTATTTGTTGCAAATAATGGTGAAGAGGATGGTCTTGTGGGAAGTGAAGCGTATGTGGAATTGTTAACCCAAAATGGAGAGATAGGTAATATTATTTTAACAATAAATATGGATATGATTGCATATAATAGTAACAATAATTTTGAAATTGAAACAAATAAAGAATACGAAGAACTAGCAAACTGGATTGGAAAACAGGCCATTCTTTATGGAGAGCTTAACCCAATAATTACCATGCCAGCATGGGGTAGCGATCACGTTCCTTACCTTGATGCTAAAGTGCCATCATATTTATCAATCGAGGAGTGGGATACTCACACTCCTTGCTATCATCGCAGTTGTGATAAACCAGATGGACTTAATTATGAATATGCCGCTAAAATTGTTCGTACAAACTTTTCAGTGATAATTCAAAAAGCTGATCTTGAAATTGAAAATCGATAATTAAAGTTGTCGTATAAACAAAAAACAATCAAAAAATAATTTTCTTTTAGAGAAGAATATCATTGTGAAATAACTAAAATAAAAAAAATATTATTTTTAACTTAGTTGTTTTATCTATAATAGCGAATAAATTAAGCAATAATATAAAATATTCAATATTACAATATATACTTGGGGGATAGATGTATGAATTTTATACAACAAAAAATATTTTTTCTTTTGGTTGTGATTACGTTAATTTCAACTAATACTTTTGCTAGCAGTGAACTTTCTAGAACAATTGAAAATACAAATGAGTTGAGTACATTTGATTATTCTATTGAGCTTGAAGTTTTTAATAGCAAAAATATAGCAAACAAACATGAAAAACAAACACTATCAAAGGATTGTGTCGGAAATATTTTGGAATATCTTGGTTCGGGAAAAGAAATTAATAACTTGAAATCTGTTAGCAAAAAATTAAACTACATTATAGAAAATAGTAAAATAATAATTGGCCCTAAATTTTTAGATGAGATGTACTATATTGCTAATAGGAAAGAACTATCTTCGCTTATACGTAGATCAGGCATTGATAGTATTGAAAATATTGATAATAAAAACAATTGCTCATATGTTGATCAGATATTTTCAAGCATATGGAATCAGATGAAAAATTTAACAAGTGTGTTGTCAAATAATGAGTCCGAGTCCTATGATCCTGAACATAAGTTAGTAAAATATGTTGCTAAAAATATTATAAATTTAAAAATTATTGGTAAGGTAGAGTATTATGATTATTGTGATAGAAGTCTAAATGATTGTAATATAAACTATTTAGATTTAATTAAAGTTTTTCCTAATTTGCGAGTGTTGAATTTAGAAGACAACGAGATCTATCATGGTGACCATGAAGTGGGTAAATACTTTGAAAAATATAACTATGGAACAAAATTACTAGCAGATGCCATTAAAAAAAGTAAAACTTTACAATCATTAAATTTAAGATCAAATTCGATCGGAGCTCCTGGAGTAAAATTGCTTGCAGATGCAATTAAAGGAAGTGAGTTGCAGTCATTAAACTTGAGTACTAACAATATTGGAATTGAGGGAGTGAAAGCAATTGCAAAGGCAATTGAAAAAAGCAAGCTGAAATCATTAGATTTGAGTGTTAATAGAATTAAAAATGAGGGAGTGAAATTTATTGCTGAGGCAATTGAAAAAAGCGAGTTGCAGTCGTTGGACTTATCATATAACCGTTTTAACTATGTAGGCGCAAAATTACTTGTAGAAGCAATTAAGAAAAGCAAGACTTTACAGTCGTTGAAAATTGATCCTTGTTTTGAATTAAGTGATGATGAAGAAAATATAATTAAAAAAGAAATTGAAGAGGTAATCTTATCTAAACAAAAGCTTTAGCTATAAAGAGTATTCACCTATTTTGAAGGAGTTGGTGTAATAGTTGGTGGGATAATTGCTGGGACAGTTGCTGGGATAGTTGCTGCAATAGTCGGAGTAGGGAGAACAGTAGCGACGGTACATTTGTTGGTCAATGGTTTGAATCGTTCGAGTTGTTCGGGGATGGTTTTTTTTACAAAAGAAATTTTTTGATTAATTAAATCGCAGTCACTTAATTTTTGAGTATCTTTTAAATATAAGTCTATCGATTCATTATACAAATCCTTAACGGTTCCGTGATATCCAGAAACTCTTTTTGCTTCTACCATATAAGTGACTGCACTCTCATATTCAAAAACTCTATGGGCAATTTTTGTATTATTTACTAATTCCATTGTGTATTCGTATCTGATAATTTCTTGTTCGTTGGTATCACTAGGACTAGGAAGAGTAACTTGCAATCTTCTCTCCTCCATTGTTTTTGCTGGTATAGTAGTATGTGGTTGTGGTGCTTTTGATTGTTCTATATGAGAATCAACTCCAATTCCAATTAATTTTGAAATAACGGAAGCAAATATTGATAGTAATGTTGGCATATATTATCTCCTTCTCTGTGGCCCAATGTAACCCCACTCTCTTTTGTACTAAAAAATTTAACAGCAGGCAAATTTTATCGCTAATATTTTTGACAGCTGGTTAAAAAAATCGTAGCATAGAATTATGAAAATATTCGAACGATATATCTCAACACAAGTAAAAAAAGATTTGAAAAAAAAGATGGTATTTATTGGTGGTCCACGCCAAGTAGGAAAGACCACTTTTGCCAAATCATTAAAAAATGACTACTTAAATTTTGTTTATCTTAATTGGGACATTTCTAAGGACAGAGAAAAAATTCTTTCAGATGAACTACCTGCTGGTGATCTTTATATTTTTGATGAAATTCATAAATATAAAAAATGGAGAAATTACTTAAAAGGATTTTACGATCAATTTGCAGAAGAAAAAAAGATTTTGGTAACTGGAAGTGCTAAATTGGATTATTATCGAAGAGGTGGGGATTCCTTACAAGGTCGATATCATTTCTTGAGAATGTATCCACTCTCTGTGGCAGAACTTAAAATATCAAATATAAATGATCTCAAAGAACTATTAAATTATGGAGGGTTTCCGGAACCATTCTTTTCTCAATCAAAAATCGAATCTGCAAGATGGTCTAGAGAATATAGGACTCGTTTAATTAGAGAAGATCTGGCCAGTTTAGAGAAGGTTGAGGACTTAGATACATTGGAAAAATTGTTAATACATTTGCCAAAATATGTAGGTTCTCCTCTATCGATAAACTCTTTAAGAGAGAATTTGCAAGTGGCCCACAAAACCGTTGATAAATGGATAAAAATTTTTGAACGTTTGTATGCTATTTTTAGACTTGATCCATTTGGTAATAAAACTTTAAGAAATCTATCTAAGGCAAAAAAGCATTATCACTTTGATTGGACATTGGTAAAAAATGAGGGAGCGAAATTTGAAAATTTATTGGCCCTTCATTTATTAAAATGGTGCCATTTTATTCAAGACACAGAAGGAAGAGATGTTGATTTAAAATATTTTCGAGATGTGGATGGGCGAGAAATTGATTTTGTTATAACAGAGGATGATTTACCAACTCACTTTATAGATTGCAAATGGGCCGAAAGTGAGATCAACCCATCTCTGAATTTGTTAAAGAATAAATTTCCAAAAGCAGATTTTTATCAAATTTCGGCCATAGGTAATAAGGATTATCTTAATAAGAATGGCATTAGGGTTTGTAATGCAATCACATTTTTGAAAAATTTTTTATAGAATGTGAGAGGTTTTACTTTGTTTCTTCGGTTTTCAATAAACATTTAAATAAAAATTCTTCCATTTTTTGATAGAATTCAAATCTGTTTTCTTCATTTCTAAAACCATGGCCCTCATTATCTTTTACCAAATACTCTACTTGCACATTTCTTTTTTCAAGTGCTTTCACCATTTGATCTGATTCATCTTTATTTACTCTTGGATCTTGTGCTCCTTGAGCGATAAATAATGGCACTTTGATTTTATCTGCATGAAAAGCAGGAGAAGATGATTCTAGTAATTCTTTATCTTTTACAGGATCTCAAACCATTTCATAAATCATTTGTAACATTGGAGTCCAGTATGGAGGAATGGTTTTTAAGAATGTAAAGAGATTGGATACACCAACGTAATCAACAGCACAAGCATACAATTCTGGAGTAAAGGTAACACCTGCTAGAGTAGCATATCCACCATAACTTCCTCCGTAGATTGCAATTCTTTTAGGATCAGCATATCCTTTCTCAATCACCCATTTAACACCATCAGTGATATCATTTTGCATTGTCTTACCCCACTCTTTAAAAGATGCTTCCCAGAATTTTTTTCCATAACCAGTTGATCCTCTGAAATTGATATTTAAAACTCCATATCCTCTGCTGGCCAAGAATTGTATTTCAGGATTATATCCCCAAACATCCCGGTGCCATGGACCACCATGTGGATTGATAACGAAAGGAATGCTTTGATTTTGAATTGTCTTTTGATCTAGAGATGAATTTTTTGGTAATGTAATATATCCATTGATAGTTAACCCGTCTCTAGATTTAAATTCTATTGGACGCATTTCAAGCATATCATTTTCATCAATCCATGGAGTTACGTTTGCAAGAAATTGTAATTTGTCTTTTGAAACATCATAGAGATAGTAGCGACCTTGTGAACGATCAGAGTATGTGGCGACAATAAATTTATCTTCATTTTTATTTACATTAACAAAATATAGATTGTTATCGTTAACACCATTGTTGCTGACACTTAATTTTTTTAAGTGTGCTTGTATTTTATCGTAAATTAAATTCATTGTTTTATCAAAAAAATGATCCTCATATTTCCAAGAGATATAGGAAGAAGAAGTAAGTACTTTACGTTTTCTAGAGTAAGATAGATCTCTTATATCGTAATTATCATTGGTGTAGATTACTTTTAACTCTTTTGCTGATGCTGGATCAAATTCTACTACTGCAGTTTTATCTCTATTTAAATTAGATAAACAGTAGAGTCGTTTGTTATCAAAAGTAAAAAAAACAGGAGATAGATTCTCTTTGAAATTTGTTGTTAAGATGGTTTTGAATTCTTCAGTTTCCGTTTTTCGGTATAGTATGCTGGTATTCACACCATCAGATGTGGTGGCCACTCTTAATTTTCCTTTATGATCTGCTAACCATGAAGTTATGTTACCAGGATTTTTAGCAACTAATTTTAGCTTGCCAGTTTTAATATTAAGTCGGTAGGCATCGAAAACTTTAGCATCTCTTTGATTGTGAGAAATTAGAATTTCACCGGGGATACTTCTTAAACTACTAATAAATTCTACTCTAACTTTTGGAATATCTACAAGCGCACGAGTTTGAGGTTGCTGAGGTTCTTTATCTTTTTTAAGTTTAAGTTTAAGTGAAGTTGCAAAGGAAACAGCATAGAGTTTATAATTTTCATCACCATTGGCATCTTTTATATAAAGAATATCTTTATCTTTCCAAAAATATCCAGCGATGTCTCTGGCAGTTTCGCTTGTTAAGCGAATAACATTTTTCTCATCAATTTTACCAAGATCATCAATTTTTTGAACAAAGATATTTAATCTTTTTTCATAGGGGGCCATATAAGAGATGTATTTTCCATCTGGTGAGATCATGAAATCGGCCTTTTCTGGATTCTTGAAGAAATCTTGAATAGAGTATTTATTTTTAGTTGGTGCGACAGAAGCGGTTAAAGTGAATGAAGTGAATGAAGTGAAAAAAGTGAAAAATAGAGTGAAAACGGGAGTAAACGTACGAAAGAAAGTAAAAGAAGAGATATGCATAATTCATATTCCTTGTGAAAGAGTTATAAAAATTAAAAGTGAGAGATTTGTATCAAATGATGTTTAGATAGCAAAGTTATTTATTGGCATATCTTTTAAATTTGGATACAATTTTATACAACTTTTAACTATAGTTTTTCATGAGTTTTTATATGTATTATTATAAATAATTAATATGGATGTTATGTATGAGCAAAAACAGATTTTTAGATTGGTTTTTACAAGCACAAGATGATATAGAATTTGCCAAGAAATCATTATCATTACAACATTATTCTCAAATTTGTTTTTTATCACAACAAGCATCGGAAAAAGCATTAAAGGCACTTGGTTTTCGTAATGGATATGATCTTATGAAAACTCATTCAGTGAGAGTGCTAGCTGAAAAATTACAAATAAATAGTGAAGTAACAGAAGCAGCTAAAATACTCGACTTATATTATATCAGTGCTCGTTATCCAGATGGATTACCAGAAGGAGCTCCTTTTCAGGCATTCACAGAGGAACAAGCAAAGCAAGCAATAGAAAAGGCAGAGTTAATACTAAACAAAGTTCTTAAGTTAATAAAATAGATGTTAATACTAATATGAGTAACGACAAAAAAGATAAAGATGATATCTTTGTTAAAATCGAAAGCGTTGATGCTCTCAAGGGTCTATCATTAAATGATTATATAGCAAACCTTAGTTCTTATCTTCAAGGAAAAGCGGAAAAAGCATATATTTTTGGAAGTTATGCTAAGGGAAATTACACTGTTGATAGTGATTTGGATTTAATAATAGTTTGTAAAACTAATCTTCCATTCTTTGAACGCTTTACTTTGTTTCCTAAAATATTTGAATGGACTAATGAACTTGATATTTTGATTTATACTCCAGAGGAATTCGAAAAAATTAAAAATGAAAAACATGTCGGTTTTTGGAAAGAAAATTTCAAGACGATGAAAAAAATTTTTGATTCCCGCCTTTAGGGTCTGCTTTGTGCCGGTACTTTTGTGCGCCTTATTTTGCATTACCTTTTTTCCATATAATAACTTTAGACTAATCCTAAATTTTGTACAATAATACAAAATATACTACTAAATTTTGCACTTGAGGATAAATTTTATGATACATCGATATCTACATAAACAAATCGAAGAAGATCTTTTGGAAAAAATGGTTTTTATAGGGGGACCTAGACAGGTGGGAAAAACTACTTTATCACAAAGTATTTTTTCATCTGATCAACAAATGTATCTTAATTGGGATAATGATCAACACAGGAAGAAGCTTTTAAAATATGAATTTGAACATAAACCTTTATGGATTTTTGATGAAATACATAAGTATAAGAAATGGAGAAATTATATTAAAGGATTATATGATACTTATAAAAAAGAAAGAAAAATCATTATAACTGGAAGTGCTCGACTAGATTATTATCGATTTTCAGGAGATTCCTTGCAGGGGCGCTACCATTATCTTAGACTTTTTCCTCTCTCTTTCAAAGAGATTAGAGGACAAAATCAAAATGATATTATGAATTTATTTTTACTAAGTGGTTTTCCTGAACCTTTTTATCAAAACTCTCAAAAAAAAGCTAATCGGTGGACTGCCGAATACTCTACAAGGTTTATAAGAGAAGACTTGACTTCTATTGAACGCATTGAAGATTTGGGCACATTAGAATTGTTGATTGAGCGTTTACCGGAATGTGTTGGTTCACCACTTTCGATCAATTCACTAAGAGAGGATCTTCAAATTAATTTTCGTACTGTCAGTCGATGGCTTGATATCATTGAACGCTTATACAGTATTTTTCGTATTCTACCTCTCAATGCTAGTAAATTAAGGGCCGTGAAAAAAGAACGAAAACATTATCACTATGATTGGAATTTAGTTTCTAATCTAGGTGCCCGCTTTGAAAATTTTATAGCAGTCCACCTCTTGAAATATGTTTCTTTTTATCAAGACACAGAAGGTGCTAAATTAGATCTACGATTTTACAAGGATCTTGAAAAAAGAGAGGTTGATTTTGTTATTTTAGATAAATCAAAACCATCTATTTTGGTTGAATGTAAACTAAATGATGAACAAATATCTAGCAATTTAATTTATTTAAAAAATAAATTTCCTGAAACTACTGCCTACCAAATATCCTTACATGGGAAAAAAGATTATTTATCTAAAGATGGAATTCGTATTTGCCCTGCCACACATTTTCTTAAAGAATTATTGTGACCTAAAGGTAAATTTAAATAAACAAAAATTAGTTAATTTATAATTTTAAAGCTTTGCTATTCTTGACCGATTAGATTGAGTAATTAGAATAATTAGACAATGATTACAAAAGCTAAGGAGGTAAAAGAATGAGTAATCTAGTAAAGAGAAATTCGCATAAAAAAAATTTTTCAGATCAACCTCATCTTACATTGATTAAAAATGATGAGTATTATGAAAAAGTACTTGAATCTCAAACTTTAAAAACAGATCCCTACTATCAAGAGGAAATTTTTCCTATTATTGAGAAAGAGGGATGCTATTTTAATATGTGGGTCTTTTTTTTCAGTAGTTATTGGTATGCTTATAAGGGAATGTGGCAGAGATGGGCAATCTTTACTTTACCTTTGCATGCTTTTTTTGGTCTTTCAATAGCTCTAGGATTTGAACCACTAACAATATTGGTGGGAATTCCAGTTTGCTATTATCTTGCTTCCACTGCTAATACACATTATTATATGTATTATAGTAAGGAGCAAAAGATGGGAGTTGCCCCTAAAGTAGATAATATTATGAGTGGGGTTCTAGGAGTGGTTGCTAATATTTTTGTTTTTTTTATAACTGCATGGACTGTTATTTTAATAAAGTATTTATTGATATAGAAAAATATTAATTAAGGGATTATTAATTATGAACATGGAGTTCTCGATATGAATCAAATTGGTCTGGATTATGTTTTTACAGTGATCATCACTATGATAACCATTGTGGATCCAATCGGCATGGTTCCAGTTTATCTTCCAATAGCTAATCGTTTTCCACAAATAAAACATAAACAAATTATATTGATGTCGATTACAATTGCTACAATTGTTTCAGTTTTTTTTCTATTAGCAGGGAAATTACTTTTTAAGTATCTTCAAATTAGTCCAAGTGCACTCTATGTTGCTGGAGGTGTGTTACTATTTTTAGTGGGATTAGAGATGATCTATGCTCGTCCTAGTAGAAGTAAAAGCTCTCCAGAAGAAAAAGAAGAAGCAATGGCCTTAAATGATGTATCGGTATTTCCGCTTGCAATTCCTATGCTTGCAGGCCCTGGAACTATTGCCACTACTATCATGTTTGCTTCTCGCTATGACAGCATTGAAAATTATTTGATTATTTTTGTAGCATTGATTTTAGCTTACTTATTAGCAGGATTAGCGATGCGATTTTCATCTGTCCTAATTAAAATCTTTGGTCAAACAGGTCTTAATGTTTTAGATAGGATTATGGGAATTATTCTTTGTTCATTAGCAGTTCAATTTATTATTAATGCTTTTACAGAAGTATTAAAGTCAGTTAAGTAGGTAATTAATTCATTAATCTATGGCCGCACGTTTATAACTGTATTTAATCTTAGAACTGTTAGTGTATACCGCACTTCCATTTAAGCGAATCATATAACCAGATTTAAATTCACCTGGTTCGATGGGTACTGGATTAGAAGGTGATTCAACCTTAATATTTTTTGAAATAGAATAATCTTCATACCACCAACCATCACTTTGGCCTTTGGGAATTTTTTTTCCATTAATCTCTATTTCAATGGTATCCACATTAGGTTTTTCATTTAATACAATATAATTGTAATAATCTGCAGGTTCTTGAGTTTCGATACGTAAACACTCTGGATAAGTGACAACACCATTGCCAAATAATTCGATGAAGTGTCCAGTTCGCACATCACCTACTGTTGGTAATTTACGAGTAGGTTGATTTTCTTTGAACCCGATATAACGAAATCCATTGGAGTCATCTTGAATTAAGGATAATCCTGTACTTTTGGTAACTGTTATTTTTTTAGGATCAAAAGCTTTATTGGTAGTAGTTGCTATTCTCCAAAAATTATAAACATGTTTTATTAAAATATCTTGGATTGTTTGGTTTACGCCATCAAAGATATGAGAGAAATTATTTTTACATAAATCATAGTGGTCTTTATTTTGATCACTTTGAGCATCTTTAGCAGCTGATGGAAGATTTGCATAAATGCTTTCAGAAACATTTATATAACTTACTCCTTTTTCTATACCAACTTTTGGGCAAGAAGTGGAGTAATCAATACTAGATGAAGCAGGAACAATGGAGATTAATCTAAATTGTTCACTGGTAAGTTTAACTGTGCCGATTTCTTTTAGTAAATTTGCGTATTCAGTTTCCATTGTTTTTCGTGTGCCTGAATCAATTACGGAAGTTACAATGCCTGGAAAGTCATTAACGTTACCCCCAGAGATTATAACTATTATGGTGTATGCATTTTTTCTAAATAGGCCGTTTTGTATATTAGTATCGTTTATTATGCTAACTATTCTACGTAATCCGTGTTCTTTAGCGCCTCTGCTATTGGGAATACTATTAAAAATATCCATTCTGCTGGTACTATCGTTAGCAATAATTTTAACATTTGGATCAGAGTTTTTTATTATATCAGGATGAATTCCAGTTGTATTATCTAACATTAAAAAAAGAGGAGGATTATTTTTAGGATTGCTTTCATCAATAACTAAAGGAGCAAGAACCACATGATAATCAAAGCGAGTAGAAAATTGATTAATAGTACTTCTTAATGAATTTTTAGTATCTTTATTAATATAATTAAAACTAGAAGAGTTATCCCACAAGAATAAAAAATCTACTTTGGGTCTGATAATAGTACTCTCAGAACAGCCACTTTCGTTAAAGTGCTCTGTGACTCTTGAATCTAAGTTTTGATTTTGTGTTACTCCAACCACCTCTGATTTTTTATTGCAAGCAGAAAGAAATAAAAGAAAAGATAGAAAGAACATAATGACAAAGAGATAGATTAATGAATTATCTCGTACAAAGTAAGGAAGATTTTTTTTAGGAAAATTTCCTTGTATTAAGGTAGTGGCATTAGAAGCAGGGATAGTAGCTTCACTAGATTCTTGATTTTCTATTTTTTCTGGTATGGCCATAATATTCATCCTTTTTGTATAGTTACTTTTATCCTAACTTCTTATCGTATTTCAATTGATTGTGATTAATAGTTTATTTTTGTGTTCTCTAAATAAATATTTTTTAGTTTTAAAGTAAGTTTTATTGATATTTTATATAAATTTTAAAAAATCATACTTTAGATTTTTTTAAAATGGCCGATAAAGAATATAGTATAAATTTTATTTTATTTAACTTTTATGTAATCATGAAGAATTAATAAGGGATAAAAAAATGAATATTTCAAAAAATATTTCAAGCAATGCGAAGATAAGCAGCAGAGTGCTTATTCTTGCTTTAGTATCTGTTTTATCATTATTTAGTTTTGTTATAATTAGTTTTTTTGCGACTAAAAGTAACATAGATGAAATGGTAGAACAGATTTTAGATGGACATATTAATGAAGCATATATGGCGATAAGGGATGCTTCTTTATATCAAAAGAGTGCAACTCCTGATATTTCGACAGTCAGGAATGAGATATTGGAACATACGGTGGGAAAAACTGGTTATGTATACGTGTTAGATCTTAAAGGAATTCTTAAGGTGCATCCCAAATTAGAAGGAAAAAACTTGTACGATGCTAAGGATGTTAATGGGAATTACTTTATTCAAGAAATAATTAACAAAAGAGATGGCAAAATAACCTATCCTTGGCAAAACCCAGGGGAAAATAGCATAAGAGATAAAGTAGTGAAATTCAAATTTCTTCCTGAGACAAATTGGATCGTTGCTGCTGGTTCATACTATGATGAAATCTATGCTTCACTCTACAAGTTTATTTACAATTTACTCTTAATAGCATTGATAGCTTTGATAGTGATTTCGCTAGTTACGTATGTAATATATAAAGATTTAAAACTTGTTGGTTATGAAATAATGGGAATGTGTAGATCTGTATATGATTCATCAAAAGAGATCGCTGATGGAAATACGGATCTTTCTAGCAGAAATTCTGAGCAAGCATCATCTTTAGAGGAATCAGCTTCCACCATGGAAGAGATAACTTCTACCATTAAACAAACGACATATAATTTAAATTTAGTTGCAGATCTGGCCAATAGTTCAGTTAAGAGTGTAGAGGATGGAGTAAAGATATCTGTTGAAACTCAACAATCGATGAATGATATTTCAAATAGTAGTAATAAAATAGCAGACATTTTAAAGTTAGTTGAAGAGATTGCTTTTCAAACAAATATTTTGGCCATTAATGCTGCTATTGAAGCTGCAAAAGCAGGAGAACATGGAAAAGGATTTGCCGTGGTTGCAATTGAAGTAAGAGATTTAGCACAAAGAGCTTCTAGTGCTACTGTTGATATTCGTGTACTTATTAATAATAGTTTAGATAAGGTAAAATCAGGAGAGGTTTTAACTGTTTCTAATAAACAAAAATTAGAACAGATTTCAAAAGAAATAACTAAGATGTCAGACCTTATTTGTGAAGTGACATCATCGGTGAAAGAACAATATGCAGCGATAGAGCAAATTAATACTGCAATTTCAACTATTGATTCAACAACACAACAAAATGCAAGTTTAGTTGAACAGATAGCATCTTCTTCAGAAAATTTAAAAAATAGATCATTGCAATTAGATAAATTAATAAGATCTAATTTTGATTCACAAGATACTACTGCAAATATTAACAAGAAAAATGAAAAGACAAAGATTGCTTAAAAATATTAACAATGGAGAATTAAAGTGGAAGAATCAGTAAGAAAACCTAAGATATGTTTAGTAGATGATATGAGAACAAATATCATGGTGTTGGAAAAATATCTTTCCAAAGATAGATATGAGGTTTTTAGTTTTACTAGTCCATTGGAGGCATTAGAAAATGTACCTAAAATAATGCCAGATATATTCTTACTTGATGTTGAGATGGATGAAATGAATGGATTTGAATTGTGCTTGAAAGTTCGTGCGATTGAAGGATTGCAGGAAGTACCGGTTGTATTTATTACTACGTTAAATGATACAGAAAGTTTGGAAAAGGGATTGCAAGTTGGTGCAACTGAATTTCTAAACAAAGATATGAATCCATATGAGCTTAATTTGAGAATTAATAATACGCTGAAGGTTTGTGTTTTAAACAAAGAGATAAGAGAAAAGAATCTTCAATTAGAAAGAAGTTCTGAGAGCAATCGAATATTAGTAAGATTACTTTGTCATGATATAAATAATCCTTTGACTACTCAAAAGTTAAATCTAGAAAGAATGGTTAGAAGTGAAGCATATAAATCAGATCCAATTATTCAAAAATACATTAATGCGACAATTAGAGGAGTGGACCAGATATTTTCCATCATCGATCATGTACGCCAAATTAGTGCGATAGAAGATGGAAAAGTTTGTTTAGAAATAGCTCCAGTTAAATTATTAGATGTGATAGAAGAAATTAAATTTATGTTTGAAGATAGATGGAAGAAAAAAAATATTCAATTCAGTGTTGATGACAGTAAGTTACCTGAAAATATAATGGTTTTAGCAGATAAAACTAGTTTAATTCATCAAGTTTTTGCTAATTTACTATCAAATGCAATTAAGTTTAGTCATGAAGGCCAAAATGTTAGTATTAATTTTGAAGATAAGGGTGATATCTTTGAGATAAAACTTCAAGATAATGGAATTGGAATTCCAACTACCATGTTAAAAGATATTTTCAAAGCACATGTTAAAACAAGTCGATTGGGAACTGATAAAGAAAAGGGAACGGGTTTTGGTTTGCCTCTAGTGAAAAGTTATGTAGAAAAGTATGGTGGAATTATTAATGTAGAATCAAAGAGCGTAGAAGAGAGTGCGAATGATCATGGAACTACTTTTGTTATTAAATTAAAGAAGGCAGGGTAGGATCTAATGTAGGATCTGGTAAGCTATAAAGTAACGATCTCTTTCGACGACCAATTACAGTTATCAAGTTCATCTTTTTCAAACAATATGTAATTTTTGTAACTTTATTACACTTAAGATTCATTATTTGTGCTAATTCTTTGTTGGTAAATAAAGTAGGTAGTTTTTTGATTGGTAGTATTTGAAGATAGTCCTCTGCTGTTGCAAAAAATTTTCGATCAACTACTTCTAGAAGATGTTTATCTACGATACTGACTCCTCTTCTCCTCCATGACCCATGTCCATCATCAATTCTGACATCTTGTTGTTTAATAAGAATTACGTCCAGGGAGAAATTTTTATGTGCTAAATAACTTGCGATACCAAGTAATTCATCAAAGATATCAATAAAAGTTAATTTTTTGGGAGATTTCCTGCTTCTTAAGATCTCATAAGATTTTGGCGCCAAGGTGATCACTGTACTTTCTATAGCAAGAGGATATACGGCCCTTATTCTATGTTGATCGATAAGCTTGGCAATTTTCATTTTGATGGCACTTAAATTTTGAGTTTGAATTTCAATTAGCAAATCATCTCTAACGATATCAATAATTTTTCCACTGACTTTTACCTCTAATCGATCACCATTTTGATAGTACCATTTCTTTATATCTTGATGAAGCGACTTTTCATTTTTTATATTAATACCATTTGTTTCAGGAAATGTTTCTGGAAATGTTTCTGGAAAACTTGATATTATTGACACCGCTTGTTTCCTTGTCTTTACTCTTGGCAATTTTTAGTAATTCATGTTTAAATAACTTAGAATGATTAATTAAATTGTGCTTCAATAGTAGGCGATTTTTCAATACAAATTTTTTTAAGGGAGAGTATCTATGTTTGAATCTATCAAAGTGCCTGATTCTTACGTGATTAATTATTATTCACCATTAAATTCATCAAATAATGAAGTGAAAGGTATTTTGTCGATTCCACATTCTGGAGAAGTAATACCTCCAGAATTCAATCAATATCTTTCAGGTGATCTTCAAGCATACAACGAGGATGTTGATTATAAAGTTTCTGAATTGATTGATATCCAAGCACTTCGAAAGTTGGGAATAGGAGTAGTGGTGGCCAACATTCATCGAGTGGCCGTCGATCTTAATCGACCAGAGGAGACAGCGGTTCTTTATTGGGAGGAAAATACAAAAGGGGTAAAGATAAGAGTTGCTAACATGGATGTTGATAAACGAGAGATGATGTTAGAAAAATATCATCGATCCTACTATGGTTTCTTAAGCAACCTAATAAGAGAGATGGAACAAAAGTATCAGCAAAGAAGAATATCTTTTGTAGATCTGCATTCCATGCCTTCAAGACCAACTGAATATCATTTGAAGCTTAATCCAAATCAGAAAACCACGCGAGCTGATTTTTGTATCTCTGATCTAAAAGGTAGCACCTGTGTTCCCGAATACATAAATTTTGTTTATGATAAATTAAGAGCATTTTCCTATAAACCAGCAATTAATGATCCTTATTTCGGAGGAAATATAACAAAGTATTTTGGTTATAATGGAGTTGGAAATTTTAATACCAACACTATTCAAATTGAAATCAACCGCTCGTTGTATATGGATGAGCAAAAAAAATCACTCAACGTAGGATATGCAAATAATTTAAAGATTAATCTTACAGATTCACTATCGGATTTATTTACCCAATTTCATCAAGATTAAATTGCTCGTACAATTGATTGTATGAGGATCTCTTTTTTAAATAAAATAATTTTTTCTCTTTTATGTATACTTCTGATTTTATTTCTGGTGATTGAAGAATCATTTGCGGTGATGGAATTTTCAGGAGGATATAGTTACAGTAAGCAGGCTTATGGTGAAGACAAACATAATACTATGAAGTCCACCACCTATTCTGGAGGTATAGCAGTTTATATTTGGAGCTATACAGGTTTAGAGCTTAATTATAGTTATACCACAGATATAATTAGTGAAAAGGATCGCCATTATTTTGGTGGAGGAGTATATATAGTTTCTGTATACAATGAGATTAATACTAGAATGTATGGTGCTGGAGTAAGACAAATTTTGGCGCCTCTTTCTTCATTCATTGTACCTGCGATTAGTTTAGGATATGCAAGACAGATTCAATCTGGAGGGACTACATATATTTTAGAGGATCTGTATGGAAATCAAGGATCTCTCTATGCTACGAGGCCTAAGGATCAAAGTGATAATTGTTATGCTACATTTGCACTCAAAATTCGAGCAACAAAGTATTTTATGTTAAATGGATCAGTAAAGACCGTTTTTAGAGCATTCAGATTCTCTGAGGCCGAGGATTATATAAAGTATGAAGCAGGATTTTCGTTGCTATTTTAGGGCCTATAGCATTTTCATTATTTTTTGTCTTTCTACTGCTGCTGCCGCTGGTGCTAGTATTATTTTCAGTTCATGTGCCAGAATTCAATATATCTTTGAACAGGGGCGTGGACAGTTAAAATTACAAAATAGTGCTAAAGATAATGAAGTGGTATTAAAGAATCCGCAAATTTCAAAAGAGTATAAACAAAAAATAGGAGAGATTTTAGAGTATAAAAAGTTTTTTTATGATTTCTTTTCCAAAGCAAACAGCAAAATTTATTCGAAGACTACTATTTTAGACGATCAACATGTAACTTATTTAGTAGTGGCCTCTAAATTTTATGAGATTAAAGCAAAAGATGAGTGTTTTCCATTTGTGGGATGCTTTCCTTATTTAGGTTTTTTTAGCAAAGAGAGTGCTTATAAATATGCAAATGATTTAGAAAAAGAGGAGTATGTTACCACCGTGTATCCGGTGAATGCTTATTCTACTCTAGGTTTTTTTGAAGATACTATTTTATCATCATTTTTTAATTATGATAGATATCAATTGGCAGAGTTAATATTTCATGAACTTTTTCATTCCATTTTTTTTGTAAAGAACAAAGTAGAGTTAAATGAAAATCTAGCAAATTTTTTTGCAGGAGAATTAGTTAAACTATACTTCAGCAAAGAACAAAAAGATGTAGAAGAACTGGCCAAGCATCAGAGGATGGAAGATAATTATGATCAGATAAAATCAGAGATTGTAAAGATGGTTAATATTCTACAAGATCGCTATAGTAAAGAAAAACCATCAACAAAGGAATTGGCACAAAAAATTCTTGATTCTTATTTACAGCATGATTTCTATCCGCAAGTTAAGAAATTATGTGAAAAGTTTTCACTAAAAAATTCACAATGCTATTTTTTAGATAAGAAGTGGAATAATGCCTCTTTTGTGTCACTATTAACTTACCAAAGAAAATTTGACGAAATTGCTAAAATTAAATCAGAGATGAAATTATCATTGATTGATTTCTATAGGTATATAGAGAAAAATTGGAATTAACAATTTCAATTGGAACTAAAAATTGCAACTAACAATTGCAACTATTGATTGTAATCTCAAAGCTTGCTAAAATATAATCTGTGAAAAGAAAAGAATTTGAATTATTGTTGACAGGATATATACCAGAGTTATTCAGTTTTGCATGGGCGATTATTCCAGATGACTTACAGGCAGAACAGGTAGTAATAGATGCTTTGTTAGTCGTTTCGTTACACGAACGTCAGCTGATAGATTCTTGCGTTTATGCTGATAACATATTGAGTGAAAGTAAAAAAAAGCTGATAGAACATAACTATAATCAATTGAAGCTCAGTTTATATAGCTATGTTTATCGGATTGCAAGTAAACGACATATTCAATTGGCAGAAAATTTTAAAAATTTTTCAGATAATCTAGACAACAAGAATCCAATCTATTCAAATTTCTATTCTTTAGAGATGGAGGAAAGAAGTATATTGTTTTTAAAAGAAGTCTTTATCTCTTCCTATGAAGAGATAGCAAAAATATTAGAGATCAATGTCGAAATATTGGAGAAAAAAATTAATTTAGCTAGAGAAAAATTTAATGGAATCATTTCAAATGAAAGAGTTTGTTGAACAGGATCAATTTAAGAGTTTAAATAAATCAAGCAATCAACCTCAACCGTCTAAACATAAGCAATGTTATTTTTCTGAAAAAATACATGGTTATATTGAGGGAAATCATGATGAGAATTTTAAATTATTTATGGATAAGCATATCGAAAAGTGTGCTTGTTGCAAAAAAACTTTTGAAGAAAAGAAAATAATTATTAAAAGAATATCAAAAAATATTGCCAGAAGACAGATAAGTGATCAAGCTTTGGAAAGTATCAGAAGAGAGGTCAAAGATATTGTAGAGATGTTGTTTAAAAATAAAAATACAACAATAAAGTCATCAAAGTCATCAACGTTATCTACAAGTCATTCATTAGTGAGTGATAAGTTGAAAAAAATTTTTAAATCAATTATCAGGGATTGATAATCAATTGATAATTCAAGTAGAAATGACCATCCTTCACTATTTCTCTAGGAGGGTTGAAAACATTGTTTTGTTCCAGAGCTCGTTGAAAAATCCCCTGAACTTTATCGTTATTAGAACTTTGAATGAAGCTAATTTGTTCAATTTTTCCAGAGACAGAGTATAAAACAGTAGCAACCAATACTTGCTTTTCAACAAAATTCAAATCAATGTGAGGATTTTCCCTCTTAAAACTCTCATAAGCACGGAAGATGGCGTTTATATAAGACCTAAATACTCTCATATTAAAACTATAAAATTTTAAATCTTGCTCATTTAATTTATCATAGCTTACCCCCTGAGGAACCTCAAAACGTAAACTCAAATTGAGATCTTCCATAAGAGAGGGTAGTGCTGAGAGATCTTCGCGACTTGGATGTAGAGAAGTAAGTGAGTTGGGAAGTAGTAATTGACCTGTTTTTGTTTCAAAAGAGAGCGTTTTGGAATTGAAATTTTTATGATTACTCTCTTCTCGTTGCATCTCTTCTAGAATTTTTTCAGTCTTTTCTTTGTCGATTGCTTTTTTTATAACAATTTGGTCTCGCTTCTTACGTTTGTCATCGAATAGATATTTACCATTACTCTCTTTAATAATTCTAAGAGAGGAGAGTGATAGCTCTCTCTTATTTTCAGATTTATTTTCAGACTTATTTTCAGTTTGTTTCGATTGAGTAGAACTAACCTGAGTAGGTTTACGAAGAGAATCACTCTCTCTATCAGAGAGTTTTTTATTTATTGGAGCATTAAAAATATTTTTTACAGCATTTTCTTTTCCTAAATTTTTGAATTTTACTTGCTCAAGATCTTTCTTTTCTACTCTAGTAATAGTAATTTTGTTTTTTGGTGGTTTTTTTGTGGCCCAACGATTATGGAAAGAATTGAGAGCATTAAACCCTAAAATCTCTAAAACGATTAGCAACATAAATAAAAATATGTGTGCTAAAAGGGATACTGTAAAAAAGATTAAAATTTTTCTCATTCTCTTTCAATACTAATATATTATTACCTTCTTGACGTCAGAAATCGTCGTAGTAAAATTTTTGTAAGGACGTTTAGTAAATGTTAAAATGTTATTCTCACTTTATTTATCTTTTTATCTTAAGATAATGATTTAGATAATAATTGACTACTTCTGATTATTATCTCAGTGAGGATTTTATATAAAACATAGACACAAATTGCAATATATATTCTCTTAAACCCAACTTGAAAGTAATAAAGGCATTTGCATGAGTCGGCGCAACAACAAGATATCTCCCCACTTGAATTACACCCTAAATATTTTAGCATCAGTCTCATTTCTATTACTGATATCTTCGGTTGTTATTCATTATCGAATAACTCACTTTTCACAAAAAATTACTGATATAAATGATGGGGTAAATACTTGTTTCAATCGAGTAGTACAAACGTTGTTATCGGCCACTAATGATGGAGTAGTAAAGTCAACATACTTAAAAGAGGATTTTTTAACTTCAACTCAAGATTGTTTTGCTGACTTGATAAATGAAATTGAGAATAGCTCTATGGTGGAAAGATTAGGGGCATTGGTAAATCGTATAGGAAATGAATCATATGAATTTCAGCGAGTAATAAAGAGTGAAAGTTCTAAACTTAATCCTAATCCTAATCCTAATCCTAATCCTACCCCAAATGAATCACATATATTCATGAAAGAAAGAAATAAAAAAATTTTTGATAAATATGCATTGGTCGAGGATTTGAAATTTAAATTAGATGATGAGATAAATACTTTAAAGAGAGAACAATTAATAAAAGTTAGTTGGATCAATGCTATTTCTTATTTAACGATTATATTTTTTGCTTTTGTATATTTGCTTGAGTTGAAAAGAAAAATTAAAAATAAGAGTCAGAATATACAGTTGGAGATGGAAGCGAAAAATGAGATAGTAAATGAATTTCCTACTGGTATTAGGGTAGAAGAAATAGTTAAAAAAGGATTGGAAAATAATGGATTAAATGATCTTTCTAAGCTGTTTAACAAGTATCATTCGAATATGTTGGAAAATGCTTTACTATCGTCTACATCTTTTAATAATTCCAGAGAAGATAATAGAGTTAAAACTCAAAATAATGTTCATGATAATAATAGCAGTAACGATCATGATAGCAGTAATGATCATGACTCACCACCAGCTTTACCATTGGATCAACAAGAGCAGCGTATTGGGATTTCAGATGTATTAACAAAATTAGTGCAAGTATTCTCGCAAAAACTATTTCTTAATGGAATAGTTTTAAAGATGGATGTTGATGATAATACCTTTGTAAGAGGTGATAAAAATAATTTAAATAAAACTTTATATCATTTGTTTACTAATATTATTTCACTTTTTGATAAAGAACAGCAAAACAAACTGATCACCATAGCTAGTAAAGTAGTTAGAAATGTTGTTATTGTGGAGATATCGTACAATATAATTACACCTAAAGAAACAGAGTTTAAAATATGTACAAGTTTAATAGAGGAGATGGGTGGGAAATTCATTGCTTCTTCAGATGCAATAAATTTTAGTAAAATTGATTTGTACTTACAAAAAGTTGAAGCAGTAAATTCAAAGGATATTTTAAATGCTGCTTTAGACATTGCTGTCGATCAAAATGATTTTTCTACGTCGATAAATTTAAATGGAAGGATGTCTGCTACTACAAAGGATAATAATCATAAGCTAATAGGATTGATCAAAGGTAAGAAGAAGGATGTGTTACGTAAGCTGGAATTAGAAAAAGAAAAAAATTAGAAAGGATTTAGAAATCATCAGCTTTTTTCTCTCCTAAAATAATGACATTTACTCGTCGATTTTTATAGGTGTTAGTATTAACTGCTTCAGCAGCACCACTTTGAGCTGATGAGAGAGAAAAATATTCACCAAATGCTTGCATGGAAAGACGTTTGTTATTTATATTGAATTTAGAAGACATATAATTGAGAACAGACATTCCTTTAGCGGCAGAGTATTCCCAAAGATTTTTATAGTTGCCGGACATCTTATCATATCTGTCAGCATAACCTTCTATTACCACAGTGTTATTAGATTGCTCGAGGATACTAGCAAAAGTATCTACCGCAACTGAGCCAACTTTAGAGATATTTAAAGTACCATGTTCAAATAGTTGTTCATCAGGAAGAGTTATTCTCACGCCTACTCCAGGTAGAGCAGATACTTTTATTGTATTGGATTGTTCCGAAGGTAGTGTCTCTTGTAAAGAATTTTCTATTTGATCTGCCAATTCTTCAGCACGAATTAATTCGAATTGATTATCAGAAACTCTTTTCATATGATAATCAGGAAGTATATCTCGTCCTCGTTGCTCTAACATTCCAGAGGCACCATCCATATGCCCACCTCTATTTATATCAACTTCATCCTTTGCTTTTTTATCAGGTCCACCACCCATAGCTTTCACTACACCCATTGCAACTTCTTGTACTTTTTTCTTATCTACAACAGACATTGCATACAACAACACAAACACGCAAAATAGTAGAGTCATAAAGTCAGCATAGGAAACAAGCCACCGTTCAAGGTTTACTCCATCTCCGTGTCCACCACCACCATGACCACCACCTTTGTGTTTTTTATGTCCACCACCACCATGTGCGCCTCCACCACCTCCAGCATTTTCACCACCCGAACCATGCTTATCGCCTTCTGCTTCACTCATTTAATTATCTCTCCTAATTTTTTTTAATCTTCATAGTAAGCACGAATTCTCTCTTGAATCACTCGAGGATTTAATCCTCCAACAATACCGAGAACACCAGCTAACATCATCTGCTTTAATTTTTTGTTAAAAACAGCTCTAGTTTTTAATTTATTTCCAAAAGGAATAAAGAAAATATTGGCAAACAATAATCCGTAGATTGTAGCAACGAATGCAACTGCAATACCCTTTCCTAATTCATCAGTACCACCACCTTTGGCCAAACCGTTCATAACCACAATAAGACCCAAAACCGCTCCAATAATTCCGATAGTAGGAGCAAAACCGCCGGCATTCTCAAACATTTTAGCAGCATTAGTCTCTTTTTCTTCAGTTAAGGCAATCTCTGTTTCCATTACATCAGAGATAGTATCAGGACTGTATCCATCGACTGCGCATCTTAGGGCCCGTTGTAGAAAGGGGTGAGGAGCATCGTTAACGTTTTTTTCTAATGACAAAATACTCTCTCGTCTCGCCAACTCTGAATATTTAATCACTTCCTCGGCCAATGTTTTCATTTGCCCCGGATTAAAAATAAAAACATCCTTTGCTAATTTCATCCCCAGTTGAATGGTATCCATAGGAGTACTAATTAACATCGCAGCTACGGTACCACCCATAACGATTAAGAAGGCAGTAATTTGTATTAGTGATCCTATAGAAATTCCCTCTGCTATACCACCGCCAAAAACCGCTAAAAGTCCAAGGACTACTCCGACGATACTTGCTATATCAAGCATGATTTTCTATCTCCCATTTGGTTTTATGTTTGTGTTTGTGTTTGTGCTTGTGTTGTTGTCGTTGTAAATTGTCTAAATATTTCTTGTTTATATTTTACTGCTTTATCGATTACTTCATCCATTTTTTCTTTCACAATCAGCAAATCATTATTTAAGAATACTACTCGGGTATCAGGATTTGCTTCGATATATTTGACTAAATCGATATTAATTGTAATTGTCTGACCATTTAAGCGGGTTAATTTAATCATATAAATAAAATTTTCAGTGTAAAAAAATAGTTAAAGTATTGCGATCTATACAACAATTCTAACCTAGGTGTATATGGAAGCAATATTTGGAATTTATTACCGTGGAGATTTTTGAAAGATTTTTGAAAGAATTTTTAAAGAATTTTTAAAGAATTTTGTTAATATGACTTAGCAAAAATCACTCTGCGCTCACTTGGGCGACCGGTGAATGGACATGTG
Organism: Oligoflexia bacterium; assembly: GCA_015232355.1. Taxonomy (GTDB): domain Bacteria; phylum Bdellovibrionota; class Bacteriovoracia; order Bacteriovoracales; family Bacteriovoracaceae; genus JADFZW01. Next base: position 86,507 of record JADFZW010000007.1, on the reverse strand, counting down.
CCTGGGCCATCGCTGTTTTCAAAATTGTAATCAATTGGTATACAACGAATAGTAACTCCAAGATCTGCCTTAACTTTTTCTTCAACAGAAGGATCACCACACCAGTGAGTGTAAGCAAAGCCACCATGAATCTCTGGTTGTTCTGAATTTTTAGGAGTGAAGAATTTATAAAACTCTTCTTTGCTATCAATTACTTTTGTGTTTTCTTTTTGAAATTTTAAAGCGCGATCAAAAAGATTTTTTTGAATGTCATCTAAGATGTTTGCAATGTTTGTAACAAATTCATCTCTAGACATCGAAGTTTTTTGAGAGGGATCGTTATCTCTGCGATTAAAAAATACCGCTCTATTACTCACATCTCTTGGACCAACTTCCATACAAATAGGTGCGCCCTTTTTAATCCACGACCAAACTTTTTCACCACCACGAAGATCGCGCATATCAACTTCTACTTGTACGGTTGAATTTGCTCCTGATCCAACATTGTAAGTTTTCTCTCGAAGTTCTTTGCATAGAGAGTGACAATACTCTAAAACTTCATTTTCGGTTCCCGCCTTATTAAGCATTGGTATAATTACTACATGAGTGGGAGCAATTCTTGGAGGAACAATCATTCCATTATCATCTGCATGGGTCATTGCCAGCGCCCCAATCAAACGAGTAGAAACTCCCCATGAAGTAGTCCAAGCATGAACTTGTTTTCCATTCTGATCGAGAAACATAATATCTTGAACTTTAGCAAAGTTTTGTCCAAGGAAGTGTGATGTTCCAGCTTGTAATGCTTTCCGATCTTGCATCATTGGTTCCATCGAATAAGTGTTGTCTGCTCCTGGAAAGCGTTCTGATGAAGTCTTTTCTCCTATGATAATTGGTATCGCCATCTGTTCTTCACAAAATGTACGATAAACATGTAGCATTTTCATTGTCTCTTCACGAGCATCCTCTGCAGTTGCGTGAACAGTGTGACCCTCCTGCCACAAAAATTCTGCTGTTCGCAGGAATGGTCTGGTTCGCATTTCCCAGCGAACAACATTGGCCCACTGATTAATTAAGAGAGGAAGATCACGATATGATCTAATCCATTTTGCAAACATTGCTCCTATAATAGTCTCCGAAGTTGGTCTCACTATGTATGGTTCACTTAATGGGCCGGCCGGAATTAATCCACCATCTGGTCCCTTCTCTAATCGATGATGAGTTACAACTGCGCACTCTTTTGCAAAACCTTCGACGTGCTCGGCCTCTTTTTCTAAAAAACTCTTTGGAATGAATAGAGGGAAATAAGCATTTTGATGACCAGTTTCTTTGAAGCGTTTATCGAGTGTACGTTGAATATTTTCCCAGATTGCATAACCCCATGGTCTAATCACCATGCATCCTCGAACTGGTGATTGATCTGCTAGGTCAGCTGCCTTAACAATCTCTTGATACCACTCTGGATAATTTTCTGCTCTGGTAGGCGATATTGCATTTTGAGTTTTACTACTTTGAGTTTTACTATTTTGATTTTTGCTTTGATTTTTATTTTCAGGTTTGTTTTCAGATTTATTTTCAGATTTTGTGTTCACTTAATTACCTCTTTGCTTTACTAATTTATTAAAATACTAAAATATAATAGCAGATTAATAGCAATATTAGCAAGGAGAGGCAAATGCCAATTAATATAAATAGCATTAATAGAATTAATAGAGAGTTAATAAATCCTTCCTCTATAGCGATCATCGGTGGTTCAAATGACGTTAGTACACCTGGTGGTAAAATTTTAAAAAATATAACTGATAATAATTATGCGGGAAAATTAATAGTGGTAAATCCTAAGAGTGCGGCCACCGGGAATGTTATTCAGGGAGTTCCTAGCGTTGCAACTGTTAAAGATCTGCCTGCATCTGCATCTGCAGGAATTGATTTAGCAATCATCGCAGTAAGATGCCAGTTTATAAAAGAGATTGTAATAGAGTTAGTTCGTGAAAAAAAAGTTAAAGCATATATTATTTTATCTGCTGGTTTTAGTGAGATGGGTGATGAGGGACGCAAATTAGAGCAAGAGATTGTTTCTATTATTGATGAGATTGATGGATCGTTAATTGGTCCAAATTGTATTGGAGTTTTAAATACAAACTATGCAGGAATTTTTGCTGGACCAATTCCAAAACTTGATCCTAAGGGTGTAGATTTTGTCAGTGGTTCAGGTGCAACTGCTTGCTTTACAATTGAGAGAGGAATTCAGCAAGGACTAACTTTTGCTTCACTCTTTTCAGTTGGTAACGGAGCTCAAATAGGAGTGGAGGATGTTTTAAAATATTTAGATGAAACCTTTGATCCTAAGAGCAGCTCGAGAGTGAAGATGCTCTATATGGAAAATGTAAAAAGACCAGAGATGTTTTTAAAACATACTAGTTCGTTAATAGCAAAGGGTTGCATGATTGCAGCGGTGAAGGCCGGTCAATCAGAGGTAGGAGGAAGAGCAGCTTCATCACACACTGGTGCTCTTGCAAACTCTGATGTGGCGGTGGATGCGCTTTTTAAGAGGGCAGGAGTGGCTAGATGTTTTGGTAGAGATGATTTGATTAATACTGCCGCTATCTTTTCTATTCTATCCTCAAAGAAAAATTTTAAAATCGAAAGTAAGAATAAGCGAGTTGCAATTATTACTCATGCTGGTGGCCCAGGTGTTTTACTTACTGATATTTTATCAAATGGTGGAGTACAAATTCCGGAAATGGAAGGTAGTGATGCTAATGAACTTTTAAGTAAATTATTTTCGGGATCGAGTGTTCACAATCCAATTGATTTTTTGGCCACCGGAACGACAGAGCAACTTTCAACAATCATCGATTATGTTGATACTCGCTTTGATAATATCGATATGATGGCGGTGATCTTTGGAAGTACAGGACTTACTGATTTAAAAGAACCATATGAATTAATAAGTCAAAAGATGAGTTCAACAAAAAAACCTCTCTTTGCTATTTTCCCATCACCTACTAGTGCGGGAGAGGCGATGGAGTATTTTAAAAATTTGAGGTTAGGAAATCTCTTTTTTACAGATGAAGTTTTATTTGGAAGAGCATTGGTTAATGTTTTAAATAATAATATTCTTATTAGCAGAAGCAGTGAGGAGAATTTAAATTTAAGTATAAGTAGTGCGAATAAAGCAAAGATTCGTCAAGTAGTTGAGAGTAAAATAAAATTTGAGGGATATATCGACCCAGCATCTATAAAAACCATTCTTGATTGTGCAGAAATTTATCGAGTTGCGGAGATGGAGGTGAAAAATATAGAGGAAGTAGTAGAGATAGTGGAGGTGTGTGCAAAAGGTGGTTTTTCTAAGGTAGTGATGAAGGTGATTGGTCCACTTCACAAGTCGGATGTAGGAGGAGTAATTTTAGGAGTAGATAGTAGTGATAGTGAGAAGATTAAGAAAAATTTTAAGCAGTTAATGAAAATTGAAGGAGCAACTTCAGTGCTTATTCAACCAATGTTGAAAGGAGTGGAATTATTTTTAGGAGCAAAGAGAGAGGGTGATTTTGGTCATATTATTCTTTGCGGATTGGGTGGAATTTTTATAGAGGTATTACATGATACTGCTGCTGCAATCACTTCTGCTGCGTATACAATTTCTTATGATCAGGCGATGGCGATGATTAAATCGCTTAAAGGTTATAAAATTTTAGAGGGAGTGAGAGGCCAACAAGGTGTGAATGTTGATTTGTTTGCTAAAGCGATAATTAAACTCTCACAGCTTTTGGTTGTCGCTCCTGAGATTTCAGAATTAGATTTAAATCCGCTTCTAGGAACAAAAGATGATGTAATAGCAGTAGATGCTAGAATTAAATTATCAACTAAATAACAATCTATATATTGTATGGAGAAAAAGAAGATGAAAGATTACAAATTTAAAACAATAATTGAACCATTTAAAATAAAAGTAGTTGAACCTATTAAAATGACCACCAGAGAGGAGAGAAGAAAGTATTTAGCAGAGGCAGGACTTAATTTATTTTTAGTTAAATCAGAAAATGTTTTAATTGATTTACTAACTGATTCTGGAACTACCGCTATGAGTTCTGATCAATGGGCCGGAATAATGAGAGGAGATGAATCCTATGCGGGAGCACCATCATTTTATCGCTTAGAAAAAACCATTCAAGAGTTAACTGGTTTTAGTGAAGTTATTCCAACTCATCAAGGTCGCGCCTCAGAGAGAATTATGTTCACCGCTCTTTGTGAGAAGGGAAAAAAAGTAGTCTCCAATATGCTCTTTGATACTACTCGTGCAAATGCAGAGGCGGCCGGCCTTGTGACCTTGGATATTCCATGTGCAGAGTTTTATCACACAATGAAACCTGCACCCTTTAAAGGAAATATTGATTTAGATCGCTTAGAAGATGAGTTGAAACAAAATGCGAAGGGAGTGGCGATGGTAGTGATGACCATTACTAATAATTCGGGTGGAGGCCAACCGGTTTCAATGCAAAATCTAAAGGCGGTTAGAGATTTGTGCAAGAAATATGGAGTGGTTTATACAATCGACGGATGTAGATTTGCAGAGAATGCTCGTTTTATTAAGACGAGAGAAGCAGGTTATGAAAATAAAAGCTCTCGCGAGATTGCCATGGAAATTTTTCGACTTGCAGACATCACATCCATCTCTGCGAAAAAAGATGGTATGACTAATATTGGTGGACTCTTGGCCATGAATAATAAAGAGTGGGCGCAAAGTTGTAAGAACAATTTAATTCTTACTGAAGGTTTTATTACCTATGGTGGTTTGGCCGGTAGAGATCTAGAAGCGATGGCCATAGGGTTTAATGAATCAGTAGATGATGAGTATTTAAAATATCGTCTACAGAGTGTAAATTATGTTGGCCAACATCTCTTAGAGTTAGGTTATGCAATCGTAAATCCGCCAGGAGGTCATGCTATATATTTAGATGCTAAAACCATTCTTCCGCACATACGAGAGGAACAATATCCAGCGCAGGCACTTACTTCTGCACTCTATGAATTTGCAGGAATTAGAGGAGTAGAAATTGGCTCAGTAATGTTTGGAAGAGATAGTGGCGATGCTGGCACTGGCGCCAGCGCCAACACTAAAGAAATTCCTCATACTCAAGAGCTCGTGCGCTTAGCGATTCCTAGACGAGTATATACTCAAGCACACATGGATTATTTATTAGAAGCAATGTCAGTATTTAAAGGAGAGATCTCTAATATCAGAGGTGTTCGTTTTACTTACAAACCAAAAGTGCTAAGACATTTTACTGCTCGCTTTGAGTGGTGTTGAGTTGTGTTGAGTGATGAGAGTGAGAAAGTTGCCATGATATCTTTTTCTATTCTTGATGATTATCCAAGTAAACTGGAGGCGATTACTGCTGTTTTGAAAGACAATCTCAGCAACTCTTTTATTAAGAAATGGAAAGATGATATTCCTAATTTAAATAAAAGAGTACAGAGAAGAGATCAAATTTCGTTGCCGATTGATTTTGTAAATAGAAATATGGTTAATCCTCAATTTGTTTGCGTTAGCACTTTGAGTACGCCTAGAATAATAGCTGAAGATGAAAATTTTTTGATAATAAATAAACCACCCAATGTGCATGGACATCCACTCTCTTACTCTGAAAAGGATAATATTTTAAGTTTTCTGCGAGATAAATATCCATATCAATGGGGAAATTGTTTACAAAGTGTAAATGAAACTAAACATGAGCGAGGACTTCTTTATCGCTTGGATTATGAAACTTCTGGCGTCTTAATATATGTTAAGAACGATCAGCTCTATCAATATTTAAGAGAGAATTACAGTAAAGTAGTAACTCAAAAAATATATATTGCAATTGTTAGAGGGCATTTTGATCGACCAGGAGTTCACCGTCATACTTTAAAACCAACAGGTAAAAATGGTCACAAGATGGTGGCGTCTGCAACTGCAACATCTACACCTACGGCAGCACAGGCATCGTTAAATGTAAGCATACTTGAATATAATCAAGAGAAGGATCTCTCACTACTAAAAATCGAATTACATACTGGTATCAGACACCAAATCAGAGTGCAATTGAGAGCGTTAGGTTATCCAATATTGGGTGATAATCTTTATGGTTCATCTGGTCCATCACCTGATCCATCAGTTTCTAGACTTTTTTTACATGCCTTAACTTATAAGATATTGCTAAACGAGAGGGAATATGTTTATAAGAGTGAAACAACAGACGCATTAGCTTTTGATCACTATTTTAGGTTTTAAAATAATACATGAACAATCTTTCTAAAAATTTCTTTTTAATCTCTTTTCTTCCGGCCCTTGCTTACTGGTATTTGGAAGCATACTACCCAATAAAGGTGGCAGTAACAGGAGGGATAATTCTCTCAATAGTAGAAATATCTTTGGAAAAATTTTTTACCAAAGAGATTCATACTATATCTAAATTTAATTTCTTTTTAATTGTTGTATTGGGTGCACTCTCCTTTTTTGATAACAAAGGTATTTGGTTTAAATTAGTGCCGGGGATTACTGCTTTGGCCATTGCTCTTTTTTTTATCTATCAAAATAAAAAAGGTAAGGGAGTGATGGGAGATATGATGGTGGAGATGTTAAAAGGGAAAAATCACCCACTCATTCAAATAATTGGCCTAAATGGATTAAAAGGGTGGTTTCAAAAGATGGAACGAGATATGGGATACCTTTGTCTCTTCTATGGAATATTTATGATAGTGATTGCTCTATGGGGTAGCAGTGATCAATGGATTTTTTTTAAGACGATTGGATTTTATATTGTTTTTATTTTATTTATGATTGCAGAATTTATTTTGTTTAGAAATAAATTAAAGAGACAGCAAGAAAAATTTTTATTAAATCAGTATCTCAGACAGCAACAGATGAGAAAAAGAATGGAAGAGAGATGAAAAAAGTTTTTTTAAAAACCTATGGTTGCCAGATGAATGAGCATGATTCAGAGAGAATGTTGGCAAACTTAAAGGAAATTGATTTTATATCAACAAACATTAAAGAAGAGGCAGATCTTGTTTTATTTAATACCTGTGCAATCAGAGATCATGCCAATGCTAAATTCTATTCTCATATCGGCGAGATTCGCGCCTTAAAATTAAAAAGGCCAAGCACTATTATAGCAGTTGGAGGATGTATTTCTCAAGTGGAGGGAGAGGAATTACTTAAACGTTATCCACATATTGATATAGCATTTGGGCCAGATAATCTTCATAAAATTACTGAGATGGTTTTGGCAGTTTCTCATCAAAATAAAAAGAGACAAAAGATTTTTGATAATAGTTTTGATACTTCTTCAACATATTCTATTAAAGATACAAAATTTGTTCATGGCAATCCTAAAGCATATGTTACTATTATGAAGGGATGTGATAATTATTGTTCCTACTGTATTGTTCCCTATACCAGAGGACGTGAAAAGTCGCGACCGATGATGGAAGTAGTAGATGATGTTAAGAGGTTGGTCGAATTTCATGGAATTGATGAAGTGATGTTGCTTGGACAAAATGTAAATTCTTTTGGAAGAAAGGAAAATAAGGAAAATAAAGATAGTAGTGAGAATTTTGTTTCCTTACTTAGAAAACTAGAGATGATCTCAGGACTTAAACTTCTAAGATATACTTCCAGTCACCCCAGAGATGTTAGTGATGAATTAATTTGCTTTCATGGAGAATCAAAAAAATTAGCAGATCATCTGCACTTACCAGTGCAGTCTGGTTCCAATGTAGTATTAGAACAAATGAATCGAGGGTATAGTGTAGAACACTACCTAGGATTACTCGAAAAATTAAAAAAAGCAAATCCTCGATTAAAGATTTCATCTGATATAATTGTAGGTTATCCCGGAGAGAGTGAAGAGGAGTATCAGAAAACTTTGAATTTTCTTCAGCAGACGCAATTTGATTTTATCTATTCCTATGCTTTTTCTCCAAGGCCAGGAACAAAAGCATTCGATTTACCTCAGAGTAAGAGTATAAGTAGAGAAGAAAAATCAAAAAGATTACATCATCTGCAATTACAGCAATTAAGTATTCAAGAGCATGTGAGACGAGAGATGATTGGAGAAGTAGAGAGAGTATTAGTTGATGGTCGAAATAAAAGAAACGATGCTGATTCATTAATGTGGAGAGGAAGAGCTTCAAATTTAAGAATAGTTCACTTTAATCCTAGAGAAGAAGATAGAGATTTTGATTTTAAATGGAAATGGGTTGAAGTTAAAATTACAAGTAGTACGGCCCTTTCTTCTAAGGGAGATTTTTGTCGAGTTTGTTAAGCAAGAGGTAAAGTGATCTTGAAGTGAAAATTTTTGTATTTATTGGTATTGTTATTGTTGTTAATATTATTTTCTAGCACAAGATCTATTGTTCCACTTTTTTCTATAATAAAGTTTTTTACTGCATCCATTCCTACACCTCTTCCAGAAATTGTACTGGTCTTTTCAGAGGTACTTATTCCTGGTTTAAAGATCATTTCAGCTAACTTTTGTGAATCTTCAAAATCTTCATTGGAAAAATGACCTGATTTTGTTACTTTTTCCTTAAGTGCTTGCATATTAAGTCCTCTTCCATCATCTTTAAACTCTATCTCCATTTTTGTTGAATCTTGTTTGCAGATAATCGTGATTATTCCTTGTTCTGGTTTTTTTAATTGCAGACGTTCTTCCTTCCCTTCTATTCCATGATCAATAGAATTTGAAATAAGATGAACAAAGATATTTTTAAAAAATTGCTCCATTTCTAAAGCGATAGTAAAATCTCCAAAAACTTGACAATCAATCTTAGGAACAACTTTTCCTAATTTATCAGCACAGCTTTTAATATTTTGACTAAGGTTTTTAATCAACTCATCCATTTTGATTTTATTATTCTCCATTGTGCTTACGCTTACGGAAGAATCACTGTTATGTTTGGATAAAACTGCCAATAATTTATTTTCATAAACATTGAGGTAGTGTTGAATCTCTTTTTTGGTTTGTTCAATATCTTTCAAAAGTATCTCTATACTGTATTCAGCATGTTGTTCACGAAGATCAACATATTTTTGTTCGGCCATATGAATAGTGTCGACAATAAAAGAGAGATTATACATTCGAGCTATTCCTTTAATGGTGTGAAAATTTCTAAATAAAACATTTATAGTCTCTATACTTAACTTATCTCCTGTTTTGTTATTTTCAATGAGTTGACGATTTTCTTCAAGTAAGCGAAAGGCATCTTTAATAAATGTCTCAAAGTTGTGAGCTTTGATATTTAAAATTTCGCCAATCATATTTAATTCACGTTTTTGATTGTTTGATTCATTTTGTAACTCTCGCAATTCAGTTACATCTCGGACAATCACCATCATTTTATCAACTTCATTGTTGTCACTAACAATTGGTTCCCAATCCAACTCCAATATCTTGTCATTATTGCTAGAAATAAGTTCACGTGGTAAACAACTACAATTTAAATCAAACTGAATTTTATCTTCACCTAACATTAAAAAGAGAGCGCTTTTAATTTGGCTTTGCTGATCGATATTTATTTTACTCTCTCGAGATAAAACATCCATAATTGGCATGTTAGCAATATTGCCACCTTTAAATAAGCTCTCTAAATATTTTGAATATTCATGATGAATACACATATTTTTAGTTATGGTGAACACTCCTTGTTTCATATTTTCCAGCATATTGCGAATGTCTTTACTCTTTGCTTGTAATTGTTGTGTACGCTCTAGTACTTTTGCTTCCAGATTAGCATATAGAGTGGAATTTTCTATTGAGACTGCCATTTGTGCCGATAGCATTTTTAATAATTCTAAGCGATCACTAGTAAAAGCACTAGTAACTAAATTATTTTCAAAATAAAGAATCCCGCGAAGTTTTGAGCGATGAATGATTGGCATACATAATACAGATTTAGGTTTTTTATTTATTATATAAGGATCATTGGAAAAATTTCCCTCCTCAGATATATTATTTTCAATAACCATTTGTTTTGATTTAAATACATAACCAATCACCGAATGAGACAAATCTGTTGCATTGACAAGAGGGCGATCATGTAATACATGAACTAATCCTTCACTATCAACTTCTGCGCGAATGAAAAATTTTTCAATATCCAATTCATCAACAGATGCTATTTTTATTTTTGTTTTTGTCTCTGTCTCTGCCTCTGCCTCTGACTCTGAAACATTGATTGGTGCTAAAAAAATAATTCTATTTGCACCAGCATTTTTTTGCAAAATTTCTATCAATTTCGCAAATAATTTTTCTAATTTAATTTCTCCTGAAATAACTTGAGAAGATTGAATTACTGTTTGTTGATCAAGCATGAATCTATTATCGTTGGTAGCTACATCAGATTCATTTGTTGCGATAATCGTTTCAGAGACACTATTACTATTATTGTTACTGTTAGTGCTTACCCAATGGCCATAGGTTTCCTGTAATCTTTTAATTTTTGCTTTGGCCCCATACTTTTTATAGGCACCAACACATTTATCAAAATCATTTTTGGTTTGTGACCAATCATTTTTGGCCAGAGAAATTTTTGCAAGCATTTCTGCTGCCAAGGCGATATGTAGATTATAATTAAATTTTTCAGCATGATTAATGGCATCTCGGAGAGCGATTTCTGCTTTTTCTTTTTTATCACAAAGTAAATAATAACCAGCTTGTGCTAAAAGATAAAATGATTTAAAATTCTTAGGGTGATATTCAGCATATTTTTTTAAAGGGAAATGGAAAATAATAAGTATTATTTTCCAAAGTAATCGAGTAGCAAATGATTTTTGAGGTGCTAAATTCCCCATACAAATGGACATATTGACAATGTTAAATGGAATACCAAGTGAGCCAGTTACTATTAAAGGCCAATCCCAATATTTTAAAAAAGTATTTAAGACCAGTTGATACTCTCCAAATATCAACGCCAACAGAGTTTGTTCTGTAGAATAAAAAATTCTCATTCCTCTGTGATCTGCTCCTTCCAATGCTTTATCAAATTCCGATTTTTTAAATCCAAGACACTTGGCCACTTCTTCGGGATCATTTATTTTTCCCGTTAAACATTGAGCGGTTACAACAATCCCTTTACTACCCCAAAGCATATCATAGACTTTTAATTTGGTACTTATATCGAGTGCTTGTTGACCTAGGTTTTCCACTCTGGCCACTGAAACTCCAATAAAAGATTGATCATAAGCGCAGGCAGTGGCATTGGTTGCTGCATACATATTATCACCACTGTTTAAGTTTGCAATAACTGCTTGATGGGCCAAATCTAAAACATCTTCATGATCATAAAACATATGAATAGTAGTAAAATTATAAATAAGATATAATCTACCCTTGGTTTTCTCATCTGGAAGACGAGCAAGTATTCGTTCACCGGCCGCTAAGTATTTTTTTGTTTTAGTAAACATAAGAAAAAAACTAAGAAGGATAGAGGCCGTTCCAGAGATAGCAAAGACTATTTTTGAAGAGACTCCGTATGGAATGCTGGGAACAAAAATTCTCATAACTAATATCATTAATAATTCTAAACTGTGCAAATAAGCTGCTGGGGCCATGATACAACAAATTTCTAGTGCTTTGTTAATTCTTCTATCGGTGATTTCTGGTTCCTCGGCATGTTTTTCTGGATCGTAATTACGTAATTTAAACATAGTCCAAATTAAAATAAAGGTATAACGAATTCTACCAGCATTTATATTTTCCTTTATACCTAATAATTTTAGAGCACGAAGTGTATGAATAGTTGCTTCTTTGTTTTTTGCTTGAATTGTGTACATTACTATTAAATGAATTTCAAATTCAATTTTTTCCCAATGATCAGGGCACTTGGAAATACTTTTTAGTGCCAGATGATTGGCCTCTTCAAAGTGTAAATTTAAATATTCACTCTCAACTCTTATCAGTGCATGCAAATATGCTTTGTGATGATCTATTTCCCATGGATCACTACCTGGATCAACAAGCGAATCAGCAGTCTTGATATAAACTAATGCTGGTCCGAATGCCATGGAGGCAATTCCTTTTACTGCTGCCTGATAATTTAAATCGCGAACCATTGAGCGTTCTTCTTTGGAAGTGATAATGGGGATGGCCCGATCATAGTGATTAACTAGATCAAAAAATTTTTCCTGTTGTTCTTCTGGAGAAAGTTTACTCATATAAAGGCGGGCCATTTCCAAGTGAATTACTTGCTTTTGTTCCACCGTAACTAGTTGATTGGCCCCCTGTTGAATACGATCATGAACAAAACGATAGGTTATTTCAAGATCGATAAAATCCTTTTCATCTGCATTTTGAAAAAATTGTTGATCCAGTTGACCTTGAATTAAATGGAAATCATTTCCGATAGGAACTACCAATCCTTCTTCTATCGCTGGCCAAATTTTTGAGGCAACATCTCGAGGTGACATTTTAGAAATCATTGAAAGCATATTAAGAGAAAATCTACATCCGATACAACTTCCAAGCATCAGCAATTTTTGAGTTTCTAAATCAAATTGCTGAATTCTAGTGATCATTAATTCCACTACACTTTCAGATATTTTGAGATCTAAAATTTGTTCAACTTTCCAATTCCATTCTCCAGTTGTAATATCAAAATTTATAATTTTCTCTCGATAAAGAGACTTTAAAAACTCACCAACAAAAAAAGGATTACCCTTAGTTTTATTTAAGGTAATATCCACTATTTTTAATAATCCCGAATCATCTGATTTTTTAAGAAACATTTCTCCAATCATTTCTATAAGATTTTCTTTTTTTAAAGGAGCAATATCGATAGAATCCATTGGTAGATTTTTTTCTTTAAAATTATTAATGATTTTAATTATTGGATGTTGTGAATCTACTTCGTTATCACGATAAGCACCGATAAATAAGAGATGATTTATCTCATTTGAAAAAAGTAATGTTTTAAATAAATCCATACTGGCAGAATCGGCCCATTGAAGATCATCAATAAACATTACAATTGGATGTTTTTTGGTAGCAATAATTTGAAAAAATCGCAACATATTTAGATTGAAACGATTAATGGCCTCTGATGGTGCAAGTTTTTCAAGTTCAGGTAATTTACCAAAGATGACTTCCATCTCAGGTACAAAATCAGTAATAACTCTTCCGTAAATACCTAGTTTTTTTTCTAGATTTTGTTTGATGTCTTTTAAAACTTCATTTTCCATTACTAGGAGTTGTTTAACTAGTTCTTTGATTGCTTGTTTGAGAGCAGAGAATGGAACATCTCTTTTAAATTGCTCAAACTTACCAGAAATGAAGATGCCAAATTTACTAACAATAGGACGATGAATTTCATTTACTAAAGAGGTTTTACCTATGCCAGAAGGGCCACTGACAGTTAGAAAATGAATATTACCATGGCAAATTTTTTCGAAACAATTAAGTAGCAATTTTATTTGTTCATCTCGTCCATATAACTTTTGAGGAAGTTCAAAGCGATTTGATCTATCCATCAATCCAAGTTTAAAAGAGTTTATCTTTCCATCTTTTTGCCACATAGATAGACAATCGCTAAGATCTTTAATTAATCCAAAAGTTGTTTGATAACGATCTTCTGCATTTTTTTCCGTAAGTTTATTTATAATGGCCGATATTATTTCAGGTACATCTTTTCTGCATTCGGAAATTGCAGGCAATTTTTTAGCAATATGAGCATGTACTAAATCAAGTGGATTTTCTGAATTAAAAGGAACTTTTCCTGTAAGCATTTGATAAAAACTTATTCCTAGTGAATAAAAATCAGAGCGATAATCAATAGAACGATTCATTCTTCCGGTTTGTTCAGGGGAGATATATTGAAGTGATCCTTGTAATATTTTTGAATTATAGATACTTTCTTTTTCCCTAGAAAGTAATGTAGAAATATTAAAATCTATAATATAAATTTTACCGTTATCCTCATCAAATAAAATATTGGATGGTTTTATATCTTTGTGAATAATATTATTTTGATGAATTCGTCCAAGGATATTGGCAATTTTGATGGCAAAATTTAAAAATTCTTCGATGTTTAATGGCCCCTTCTTTTCAATATAACTTGCTAATGAATTTCCTCCATAACAAAGTACGAGCGCCATATGCCCATCAACTTCTTCCAAAGCAAGCCAGCGGGGAACACCTTCAACTACTGAATTATTAAGTTTCTTAAATATATTACTTTCATGTTCATAAATAGCGTGTTCTCTAAATTGCTCACTATCTTTAAGGGCAATTTTAAATATAACCATCTCCCCACTATTTTCATTTTGCGCTTTATAGACTGCGGTTTCTTTTCCTTCATAAATTTTCTTGATTATTTTGTGTCCAGGTATTTTTATATCCATTTATGCCTCTTGATCAAAACGATCAAATTGATCAAATGAAAATGATAACAATAATTTCCTTCCATAATATTGTTATGTTATATCGGCATTCTTGGGATATTTTTAATAAGAAGATACTATTTAACCTGATTTAAGTGTATTTATTTTTTTAAGAAGGCCGGCACCCTACTGGACTAACTTTGGCGGTGTTTGCTTTTTGGCGAAATCTTTGCATTCGTCTGCATCTTTTTTATCTTCCTTAGAGCAGTTGTACGACTTTCTTGCTTCCTCAATAGCTTTTTTATATTCTTTTACAATATGATCATGGGCCGCTGTTAACGTATGTGTTTTTTTGCATGTATCTATGAGTCTCTTTTTACCTGGAAGTCTTTGGGCCGCAAGACCAAGAGCTACAGATTTCGACATCTCTTGGCCGGCCCGCGTGCTTGCAATTATGGCAGCTGTTTTCATTTGATCTCTAAGTTGTTTAAGAGCGATAGTTGGATCTGTTCCATTGGCGGCCATAGCTTGCTTTTGTGATTCTAGTTTTTGAAACTCCATTGTTGTCTTTTCTATTTGTTGAGCACCCATTTGTGTTATCATAATCACATCATATAATTGAAGGAGTTCTTTACAATATTTGTAATCTTGAGTCTGTCTTCCTTTGCTTTTACAAGATAAACCTCCACTCATCATCATCATCATCATTGGATTCATTCCTCCAGCTTGTCCAGGAATTGCAGATGCACCACCCATTCCACCCATTCCTCCTCCCATTCCACCCATTCCTGCCATCATCATCATTCCTGAGCTTTTGGGTTGGTATTGTTCACTCTCTGGTATCTCTAGACTAGAATCAACTGAGGTCAAAGCATCAAGTATATAACATTTGTATTGTTTCTCGGCCGTGGCGGTAGCATCTTCAATAAAAGATAGAAGTTTTTCTTTGGTCTTAACATCTTTTGCTCTAGTTATAAACGACTTCCATTGTTTATTTATTTCTGTGTGATTTTCTGTATGCCAGAGTTTGTCTCCAATTACATTCTTTCGGCAATCTTCATATTCTACACTACTGCTGTTAGGTGTTGTTGGATCTGTAGAGAATGCTTTATTTGTTGTTTGAAATATTAAAATGTTAAGTAGTAAGAAAACGAATATGAAAAAACTAGTGCTGCAAAATCTATAATTAAAAGAGAGAGTATGATTTGATAAATAATAATAATTTTTCATTTAAAACCTTCTTCTTTTTTTATTTTACTTTTTTTTTACACAAATCCTTATCGGCGAGAGTGAAATAAAAGTTTATCTTTTGCTACTTGATTTTACTATTTTTGTAGTACGCGCTTAAAGAACTAAATAATTTTAGCTTAGGAATTAATGAGTCGATTGTCATGTATTAGTCTGTGATACTACTTATGTGGATAGAGAATTATTCCGAACAGTTTGTAGGGATGGGAGATATTTGAAATACAGGAGCAAATTGATAATATAATGATAAACAAAATTTTTTTTATTATTTTGTTAGTATTACCCTTTGTTAGCATTAGTAAAAATATTGCTAAAGAGGAGAGTGCTGATGGAATTAAAGAGATTACAGTAGTGACTGCTGAATGGAGAGATTATACGTTGGGAGGAAAAGGGTTGTACATTGATCTACTAAAAGAGGTGTTTGAGAGTGAGGGGATTAAGGTTGTGGTTGTTCTTCAACCATACAAGCGAGCAACTCAGGAATTTTTAGTGCAAAAAAAATTTGATGCTCTTTTGGGGTCCTATGCTGAATCAAGAGTGATTGTTCCTAAATATTATCTTGGAAATGATAAATTAACAATTGCTTACAATAAAAACAAAGTAAAAAAATGGAATGGCATTAATGATTTGAAGGATAAGATTGTTGCTTGGGAAGGAGGATACGGATTAGATCGATATGGAATTATTAAAGTTCCCGTGAAGGTATTTGAAATTAGCGATATTGAAAGTGCGATTAAAATGCTGGCAAGAGAACGAATTGATTATATAATAGACTATCCTCAAATGAATGATATTATCAAAAAACTAAATTTAACAAATAAAATAGAGTGTAAAATTAATATAATTCAAGGTCCAAATTCTCATATTGGATTTCATGACAATGCAAGAGGAAGAAAGTTAATTGAAATTTGGGATAGGAAAATGGATCAGTTATTTAAATCAAAGAGACTACAAAAAATGTATCAAAATATTAGTGATGATTCTTATGATTCATATCCTTAAAAAAAAATAAAAAAATAAAAAAAAAGATCTAGCACATTTTTCTAAATCAGGTTAAGCTGATGCTTATTTATCAAATTATCTAATCATGAAAAAGTAAGGATCTACTTATGTTTTCTTCAGGTATTAATATTAAGGATTTTCAGAATGATAAGCTGACTATTAGTGTACATGTGATCGGTTCGCTTTCAAATAATTGTATTACTATTTATTCACCAAAAACGTTAGATGCGATAATAATCGATTCGGGTAATGATAATGATGCTATCTTGAGATTGATAAAAAAGTTTAACTTAAAAGTGCAAAAGTTAGTTTATACTCATGCCCATTATGATCATATTACCTCTGCGGATGTGATTCGTTCTCGTTTTACTAATGCTAAACTTTACCTTCATGAACAGGAGATGCCAGTCTATCGTTTTGTTCCTCAGCAGGTGTTGATGACTACTGGAGAGAATTTGAACAAACTAAATCCAGTAGATCAATTTGTAAAGGAAGGAGAAAAATTGGGGTTAGAGTTGTCTGATGGAGTTGATGGAGTTGAGGGTGAAGAATTTAAAGGATTGCTGAATGCTATTCATACTCCTGGACATACACCAGGGCATTTATGTTTTTTATGTAATTTCTTTTCTATTCCAATTCTTTTTAGTGGGGATACTCTTTTTCAGCAGTCAGTAGGTAGAACAGATTTGCCTGGCGGAAGCTTTGGCCAAATCCAAAAATCAATAAAGGAAAAATTATTTACCTTACCAGAGAATACAGTGGTAATTCCTGGACATGGAGATTTTACTACTATTGGTGAAGAAAAAAAATATAACCCATTTGTTAGAGGATAATTAACATGAGCAGTGATCGGTTGAATGTTTTAAGCGCGAAAGAAAAGTATTGGCTTTATGAAAATTCAGTTCAATATCCACAATTTGATATTGATTTTTTTGTTAAAGAATATCGATATTTTTATAAATCAGATCCACGAATTCTCTGTGAGGATTTTTGTGGAACTGGAAATTTCTCTTGTGAATGGGTAAAAAATCACCCTCAGAATGTTGCCAATTCAGTTGATATTGATCCTCTTCCAATTAGCTATGGTAAAGAACACCATCTAGCGTCTCTTAATCCAGACCAGCGCAAGCGATTAAACTATATTGAACAGGATGTAGTCAAATATCATCTGCATATGCATAAAGCAGATATTGTTTCGGCCCTAAACTATGCCGTATGTTTTTTTAAGAGGAGGAAAAATTTGTTGGAATATTTTTCATCAGTAAAGAAATCCATGCATGCTAAATCGCTTTTTATCATGGATGCATTTGGTGGTGAGCAGTCGCAGTTACCTAATGAAGAGGATACAGAACATGACGATGATAAATTTATCTATCATTGGGAATGTCACACTTTTAATCCTATTACTAATGAGGGAATTTATAAGATTCACTATACAAAGCAGAGTGGAAGCGGGAGTGAAAATAAGAGATATCAAGATGTGTTTGTGTATGATTGGCGTTTATGGAGTATAGCTGAGTTGAAGGAGTTGTTATTAGAGGCAGGATTTAGTAAAGTACACTGTTATTGGGAGGGTGATGATGAAGATGGTGGTGGTGATGGAAATTTTGTAATCACTGAGGTAGCAGAGAATTGTGATTCTTGGAATTGCTATTTAGTAGCGCAACCTTGATTAATTAATTATTAATTATTTATATATTTCACACCATGACGAACTTTGATGTTATTCAAATCTAAATCATCAGTGTAATTATGTGCATATCTAGTAGTAAGTGCTATTGCCAATGGTACTAAAATAGCAAGCAAAATAATTGTTAAGTGAAAGCGACTGAGCTGTTTACTCTTAATTGCTGTTTCAGTTGCGACTGTAGTTACAGTTTTTTGATAATCATTTTGATCATCCTTAATGTTGAGTGCACTTTTGATAAGTTTCAGTGCTGGACTGTCGTTGTTATGTTCATTATAATTTTCATTTTCATTTGTTTCACTCTTTACAATTCTTAAGTGTGCAGTAGTTGAAATGGTTTTTGTAGTTGTAGTTGTAGCTGAAGTTGCTGGTTCATCATCTTTGATATTTAATGCGCTTTTAATAAGTCGTAGTGCTGGTCTATCTGCATCTGAATTGTCGGTTATCTCTTCTTTATGATAATCATATTTTTTTGCGCTGTTTTTACTCATAAATACCCTCCTAAAAAAGTTTAAAACATTATTGAACATAAATAGATCGGTATTTTTTTTAAATACTTTAACTTTTAAATAAATTTTATATAATGTTGCTGGTGATTTAAAGCTATTTAAAGCTATTTAAAGCTAATTAAATAGATTTTATATAAGGGGGATCTAAACAATATGAAGATAAGGAATTTAATAGACCTATTTAGGATGTCTTTTTATAAACAAGAGCATGTCTTCAATTGTATTTTGATGGCCTTAACAGCGGCGATCACACTCTTTGGATATGAGTTTGCTAGAAGTTCTACAGTTGTGCTCTTTAAAAATGCTTACAGCACAGAGGATTTGCCTTACGTTTTAGCATTAACTCCGCTGGTGTTGTTACCACTTTTGTACATTTACAATTTATTACTAAAAAAGTTTGGCCCTCAGAAGACACTATTTTTATCAACTCTCTTGTCGGCGCTGATTTTTTTAGTGCTACATCAGTTAATGCAATTTAAATGGCGTTGGCCTGCGGCCATGCTCTATGTTTTTAGAGAGGGATATATAGTTTTATTAGTTGAACAGTATTGGTCTTTTATTAATAGTTCTATTCAAAGGAGGGATGCTAAAAAGCTTAATGGAATTATTATGGCCATAGCTGGGATTGGAGGAATTGCTGGTGGTTTGGCCGTTCACAACTCTTCGCAAGTTTTAGGGACATCAAATCTTATTATTATCTCTGCACTGATTACTATGTTCTCATTTATTCCAGCATATTTTGCTTATTCTCGTACATCCATTACAGTGTTAAAGAAGAAGGAGTTGCCGGCCAAGAAGGATGGACTTGGTATTTCTTTTATTTTGCAAGAAAAAACTTTGTTTTGGATTTTTATGATTGTGGTATTTTGCCAATTCTATTCAGTGGTGGTCTATCTTAATTTTGAAGCGGAAATGCAACGAGCGTATCCTAAACCAGATGAGCAGACATCTTTTGCAGGACTCTTCTACGCTTACGCAAACACCTTCGCGCTTGTAAGTCAGTTGATATTGGCACCAATTCTTTTAAGTAAAATCAGACCAGCAATTATTCATTTAATTATTCCGCTACTCCATATTTGTACACTGGTTTTTATTTTTATTTATCCCAGTGTGACCGCTGCTGCTAGTGCATTTTTAATTTTCAAGGCCACCGAGTATTCGATCTTCAGATCCGCCAAAGAGATTTTATATATTCCATTTCCAGATGATGTGCGCTTTAGAACCAAAGAGTTTATCGATATCTTTTGTCATCGAGTGAGCAAGAGTTCTATCTCTATAGTTATTGCCATTTGTAAGCAGCTGGGAGTGGTTTTATCACAATCATTTTATCTAGGGATTATAGCAGTTAGTTTGATAGTGTGGATTCTCTCAAGTATAGGTTTAATTAAGAGTACATCTACATCTGCATCTGCATCTGCAGATGCAGATGAATCTACATCCTCTCAGGAGTAGGAATTCCTAAGAGCTCAAGTCCTTTACCTAAAGTTACCTGCATACACTTTGATAAAATAATTCGCGCATAAGATTGTTCTTCGCCTTCAGCTGCCTGAAGGATCGGACACTCAGAATAGAAACTATTATATAGTTTACATAGATCATAGAGGTAAGCGCATAGTGAAGATGGCTTGTTATTTTCACAAACGTAAGTTACCACGTTATTAAAATTTAAAATATTTATTATTAGTGCTTCCTCTGCTGGATGTTTTAGCATGCTAAAGTTGATATTTAGATTTGTCGTATACGTATTTAAATCAATTTTAAATTTTTCATTTGCCTTTTTTAAGAGGGAGTTTATGCGTGCATGAACATATTGAAGATAGGGGCCAGATTCACCATCTAGTTTTAACCACTCCTTCATTTCAAAGACAATCTTTTTTTGAGGATCAACTTTAAGCATTCCATATTGAATGGCACCTAAAGCGACTTGATTGGCGGTAGTTTCAATCTCTTTATCACTCCAATTACCTCTATATTGTTCAAGATAATTTTGAGTGATAGTAGAAATCATTTCCGCAATCAATTCTTCAACAGGAACAATGGTTCCACTACGAGAGCTAATTATTCCTTCAGGTAGTTCCACAAAGTCATAGGCGAGATGTAGGCAGTTTTTCGCATTTTTAAAACCAACTTTTTCTAGCACCTTGAAGACTTGAGCAAAGTGATGAGATTGGCGAACATCAACAATGTAAATATTTTTTTCAATATTATGATCTTCAAATTTTCTTCTCGCTAACTCTAAATCTTTGGTGGCGTAAAGTCCATTGCCGTCAGATTTAATCATCATACAAAATCCAAGACCATCAGAGGAGAGATCCATTCCAATCGCACCATCGGAATTAATAAATATTCCTTTTTGATAATACTCTTTTGCTAACTTGATAGATGGAGCATCTACTTCTGATTCAAAATACCACTGATCAAAGGAAACATTGGCCCAAGTGTAGAGTTCTCTCATTTGTTGTAGTGACCACTCTCTAGTCTCTGTCCACAAATCAAAAAATTCTCCTTGCTGATCATGAAGTTCAGCAAGAATACGAGTTAAGTCATCGCGATTTTTTTCCTCTTTATCACTTCCTTTCTCTTGCTCTAATTTAGCATGGGCCAATTGATATATTTTCCCTAAGAATGCACCTTTGTTGTTTGTAGGGATCTCTTCTTTGCAGCAGTGGTATTTTAAATACCATAAGCATTTAGCAACATGAGTTCCCACATCTCCTGGAAAAGTAGCGCTGATGATATTATATCCACAGTAACGATAAATTAATATTAGTGCTTGTCCGAGAGAGAGATTTCTCATATGTCCCACATGCAATTCTTTGTGGGTATTGGGTTGAGAAAATTCAATCATGGTTTTAGGAAGCTCATCTGCTAATTTAATTTTAAAGAAGGTTGATTTACTATCTAAAATTTGCGGAACTATTAGATTTAAAGTTTGCTCGAGATCTATAAATATATTTAAGTATGGGCCTAGATTGTTGACCTTTTTTATTGGAGTGGTTAATTTATTTTCAAAAAGTTTCGAGAGGTCAGAGGCAATTTGATTTGGTGATTTTTTTAATATTTTAGAGAGTAAAAATGTAGGGAATGCATAGTGCCCCATAGTTAGATTGGGTGTTTGAGTAATATTATTGTAAATATCTTCAATTTGCAGTTGTTGATTTATTAAATCAAATATTAGACAGCTAATTTTATATTTGATCTGATCATTAAAATTTCTCTTCATACTGTTTGTTCCTTCAATGGCATTTAGATACAATTAAGTAAATATTAATTAAGTAAATATCATGTAATTTTATACTTGCATACTCTGATACTATTACAAATATGAGAGATTTAAAAAAGCAAGCAGTAGTAGTTTTGATTTGTCTTTTGATTTTTTGCTTGGATTTTTCTGAGAGTGACAATAGTTACAAAGTTAGTTCAGGTGAAGCAAGAGAGGTGTTGAGCTTTGACAAGAATGTAACCAAAGATGATGTGACCAAGGACGATGTACAGGAAGAGAAGAGTGATGCTTCACTTAGTGAAGAGGTGGGTTTAGGTTTAGAAACTAGTGCTCAGGAGAAAGGAACGGAGAAAGGAACAGAGAAAATCAATTCGAAAAGAAAAGCGATTCCTATTGGTGAACCTGGAGGAGATGTTGAAGAGATATCAAATGACTTTGCACGAGGGATGCATTTAATTTACTATTGCAAAGATAAACATTGGGGTTGTGTTGATAGGGCGAGTTTTGATAAATGTAAAATGTGGAGAGAAAATGCAAAAAATAAAAGAGAACAAAATTTAAAATGTGTTCCAATAAAATCCTATCAAGTAGAGAGTGAATGTATTGAAAAGCAAAAAAAAGGAATGGTTCTTGGAAGTGATGGTGTTACTGATAGTTTTTGTACAGACACTAAGGGAGCGTTTTGAACATTAATTGATGTTGGCCAACTTCTGCTACTTCATATGGCCCGCCAATGGGGCGAAAACCTAAATTGATAAAAAATCCTACGCTATTTATACGAGTTGAACACCAAAGTACTGTTGCTTGGTTTTGAGTTATTATTGGATATGCTGTTTTAATTAGAGTGGAAGCAATTCCTTTGTTAGTGTATTCAGGAAGAGTTGCCAGTCCCCTAATTTGATATTGATAAGGAGCACTTATATCCTGGTGTTTATTAAAATAAAAAGATGCAATTGAGACTAAGGTTTTATCAATGAAGGCTCCAAGATGAAAAGTCTTATCATCCATGTCGCCATCAAATCTTGAGTAATCAGATCGCCCTTTAGGAGCGAGCAATTGATCTCTTAATGGATAGGCGTCTTGTGATTGTATTCTTAGAACATGCATTTTTATTTTTTTATTTTTTTGTTTTTTGGAATTTATATTCTCTTTTTTAATACTATCTTTTGTTTATAATTTCAAGGAGCAGAGATTCTAAATAATTTTTCTAGGCTTATCTTAGCAACAGTTTCTAAGAAAAGCTCGAGAATAAAATTTGGGATATTGCTCTTTGGTCCTTGCCAATTTGCCGAAACTATAAAGAGACATCTTTTATTGTATTCACTAACATTGATCACTCCACCTAAATCTGGAAATATTCCTCCCTTTAAAATATAGGGATAGTTTCCGCTCTTGGTTATTCGATCTAATTGCATCTGTAACATTAATTGATATGGTAATAATTTAAAGTCGAATAAAAATACTAAATTTTTATTTTGTTGATTATAGTAACTTTCAGAGATTACCCCAATATATTTTTGGTAATCTTCATACTTATTCATATGTGGTAGTGCTTGTTGACAACTACTTTTATGCAAACCTGATACGAGAAATTCTATTTTTTGTTGTGCTTGGGCCTTTTCATCCTGAGATTTTTTGAATATCTTGGAAATTGATAAAGGAATAATGGAATTAGAATTATCGCTTACATTGGCGTAGGATAAAATATTGCCTTGTTCGATATAAGAGAGATGTTTTTTTAATAGAGCATGATTATTTAGACTATTTCCCTCTGGTAATGCAGCTTCGGCGGTGCTGATTAGCACGAATATTATTATCACTGGTATATTTGAGATGAATGTTGTTATCATTAATTTAATTATTGATTTGAAATTATATTTTTAAAAGAGGTGGAGAAAAAATAAATGGGTAATATGGATAATATTGGAGTGGTGAAGAGAAAGAAAGACTTGAAGGATGCAGAGATTGAAAGTAAAGATCAGCGCTGGCATTGTCGGAATCGAGTGACTTTAGTTTTTGGAAGTAATGATGTTGAAGATCTGGAAACATACATATACACAGAAAATGGAGTTGAATTTAAAACCATAGAGTTTCATCAGGCAAAATCTAAAGCGATAGAGGAGATTTTGGATAATTGTATTGATGAATTTTATAGAGGAAATATAACTGAAATTCATACAACTCTTTCTGAGGATAAAACAATCGTTACGGTTGCTGATAATGGGATTGGTTTTCCATTAGATAAGATTCGAACTGTTTATACAGAATTTAGAACTGGTTCAAAGTTTAAAGATGAAGAAGTTGATGAAAATGGTTTCTTATATCGAACGTTGGGACAAAATGGATTGGGAGCGGCCGCTACTTGCTTGACTTCAGATTTTTTTAAAGTGACTGTCAGACACTATCTTTCAAAGAAAGAGCAAACTTTTCTTTTTATGGATGGTGCGCTTCAGGTAAAAAAATCTCCATCCAAATCATTTGCTGGTGCCTCTGGAGTAAAAGTTGAATTATCTTTGGCCAAAGAGGTTTATAAAAATAATAAGATTGATACTGACCTTTTAAGAAAAAGAATTATCGATTTGGCCTATAATAATCCTGGCCTTACTTTTTACTTTAATGGAGAAAAATTTTTATTTAAGAAGGGTTTATGGGAATTGGCACTGAGGTTGGCAAATGGAAATGTGAGTGAGAAGGAGAGCAGTGAGAGTGAAAATGCGAGTGTCAACTCGCAAGAAGATGAAAATTTAGAAGCTACGGATGCCAATAAAGTTAGCATAGGAAGTAATGTCTCATATCACATTGGAGATGATAGTTTTATCTTTGATGGTGTAAATGCTAAGGGAGAAAAGTATAAGGCAAAAATAGATATCACAATATCAGTTAATTTTAGAAAGCAAGAGAGCAGTCGTGAACGCATTATCTCTTTTGTAAATTCCACTCCAACTTATGATGGTGGTTTTCATCATGAGCGCTTGAAAAAAATATTTACTACTATGGTGAAGGAAAAATTAGAGCGAGTGGGAAAGCGTGAAGGAGTGAGCGTTACTGATAATGATGTGTTGACTGGAATGACTTTTATAATGGGAATTACCATGCCCAACCCACGTTTTGAATCACAAACAAAACGCAAACTAGTGAGAGATAATTATTTAGAAAAGGCACTGGGTGATTTTTTAGCGAAATATGGTGAACGAGCTTTAAAAAAAGAGTTTGGCCAAGGTTATATGGGAGTGGTGATTGAACGTGCTCGTTATCGTCAGCGCTTTGAAGAATTAAAAGATGCTACTAAGAAGGCCAAGCAACAAAAAAGAACCAGAGTAGAAAAGTTATTAGATGCTAACGAACGTAAAGATCGTAATAAGTGTACACTCTTTATTTGCGAAGGGGATTCGGCAATAGGGGGACTACGTTCTGCTCGTGATAAATTATATCAAGGGGGAATTGCACTCAAGGGTAAACCGATGAACGTCACTCAGGCATCGATAAAAGATGTTTTGGCCAATCAAGAACTTTGCGATATCATGGCCGCTGTCGGACTTAGCTTGGGTTCCCCTGTTGATTTTGAAAAACTTCGATATTCAAAAATTGTATTCTTAGCAGATTCAGATGTTGATGGTGGACACATAAATACTCTACTTACAAATTTCTTCTTTGCTTTTTGGCCAGAACTTTTTGAGAGAGGAATGATTGAAATCGCTAAAGCACCACTTTATGAGGTGATTACTGATAGTGGAAAACTCTACGCCGAAACTTTAGATGAACTAGAAGAGATAAAGAAAAAGGGTGTAAAAATTAAAGAAGTACAAAGAAATAAGGGATTAGGAGAGATGTCACCAGAAGCTTTTAAAGAGTTATTGGCGCGAAAAGATTTTACCAAGATCAAGGTTAGCGGAGGAATAGAGAAGGCCAGAAGAATGCTGGACATTTGTTTTGGTAAAGATTCTAACTTAAGAAAAGATTTATTGATTGAACATTAAGAAGGCGAAAAAAAAGATGGAATTAGAAGGAAAATCATATCACTCATTAACAGAAGTACCATTAGAAAATGTGGTAGAACAAGAGTATAAAAATTATCAAATTTATACTCTGATGGATCGAGCGATTCCATATCTAGAGGATGGATTAAAACCCTGCCAGCGGCGAATTTTGTTCACTCTATGGAAAAATTCTAGCAAGGGTTTGATGAAAGTTTCCTCTGCAACCGGGCTTGTTTTAACTCTTCATCCACATGGACCACCATCAATTGAATCATCAATTACAAATATGGCGCAAGATTTTACCTTCTCTAATAATTATCCGTTAATTGACAAGAAAGGATACTTTGGAGAGAGAATGGAGACCGCACCGGCGGCCAGCAGATATATTGAATGTAAAATTGGAGAGGTAGCAGAGTTACTTTTGTTTGATGATATCAATCAAGTTAAAATGATTCCTAATTACGATGAAAAAGTAATGGAGCCAGTAGGACTGTTACCTAAATTACCACTGATGCTCTTAAATGGTGCTGAAGGCATTGGAACTGGTTTCTCCTCTGTAATTCCCAGCTTTAATCATAAAGAGATCATTGATTCAATGGTGTCAGTGGTAAAGAGTGGACGATCAAAAAAAATAAAACCATGGGTTCGTCACTATAAAAAAGAGTTAAGCTTTGATGAGAAGGGAAAAATAATTACTGAAATGACCTTTGAGGAAATTGATGGCAGTATTTTTATTACTGAATTGCCAAAGGGATTTGATGCTCAAAGAATATATAAGCATTTAGGAAAATTTATTGAAAAGGATTTTATCAAGGATTTTATCGACTCATCTGTTGATAATGATATTAATATTGAATTAATTTTTAAAAAAGGTTTCAGACCAACTCTGCAAGAGGTGGAGATGGTGATGGGAGTGCAAAGTAGTGTTACTCCCAATTACACTCTAATCTCTGAGCGTGGAGTGAAGATTTTCACCTCGGCAGAAGAGATCGTAGAAATTTTTACTAAACAGCGATTAGCAGTGGTGAAGAGGCGCTATGAATTGTTGGCGATTGAAACCAAAGAACGTTTAAATCGCAATCAAGAGATTATTCGTTTTATAGAGGAGAAACATTATATCCGCGCTCGCCAGTGTGCTAATCGCAAAGAATTTACCGATTACTTGGCGAAGAAAGATTTTAAAGAGTTTGATTATTTAGCAGATATGGCGATATATCGTTTAACTCAAGAAGAGGTTAACAAGCGTACGGCCATGATTGCTGAAGATAAGGATAAATTAAAAACTTATCTAAGTGTGGCCAAATCAGAGGAATTGATCAAACAAAAATTAATTGAAGAGCTTAAAGAAATTGGTGATAAATTAGCAGAAATTTTTAATAAACGCGATCGTGAGAGGAAAAAACTCTATCAAAAATTACAAAAGGTAGATAAGTCAGCTGGTTCGGCCGCCAGTAAGAAATTGAAGAAGTAAAGTATAGAATTAAAATAATTCAATCTTAGTTTCGTTGATGTTATCAGTAGCGAAGTTTAAGCGATTAAAGTTTTCGATAGTAGATATTTTAGGAACTTCTAATTCTATAGCACAAATAATATTAAAGTTGTTATTTCCTATCTGCCATAGATTGTAATAGGTGTTGAGTTTATTTAAAGGGAAATACAATTCATCAATACCAGATAATTTTATAGGAAAACTTAATCCTAAATTATCACCAAAGAATAGTTCCATTTGAGTTTTTAGAGAGCCAGCAAATAAATTACAATACTCTTTCATTAAATCATCAACCGAAAATCCTGATGGTTCGGCATTGGCGGCCATGGTTTGTTTTAAATGATCTTCAATCTCTCTTTTGGAATACATTACTTTGAATAAGAGATTGCCGTGAGTACTGACAATCATTATGAAGCTCATATTATTTTTTAGAACTTTATTACATACATCGATTTCTAAATTGGAGGTGATATCGAAATTTGTTTTGAGCTGCCTAGATATTATAGTAGCTGCCAGCTTTTTGCATTCATTTATAAAGGGGTCGATTTGAGGAGAATTAAAAAAAGTATTCATTAGTATTTATTATAAATGAATTTATTTTATCTTTGTAATAAAAATTGAGATAAAATAAATATAAATAAAGAATATAAATAAAGAAGAGGGAAGTTTTTATGTCAAGTTTTGATTTCAAAGCAACCTATAATATTATTAAAATAATGGAAGTTTCTAAGGAGCAAGAGGAACTTAATTTTAATAATGCTCCGGTGGTTATGGCCATAATATCAGAAAATGGTCAGATACTTAAGGGTAATGAATTTTTGGCAAAGCTATTTTCCGTGGATAATGATGAATTGATCAGTAAAAATTTACAGCAATTATTTGATCAAAAAAGTTGGCAAACATTTTTTAAATATTTAGATAATACTTATCAGCTAAAACAAAATATTACTTTTAATTTAAGTATTAATCAAATTCATCCTAAGACATCTGCTCCTATCATCTATTTGTGGAACGTTAGCTATGTTAGCAGTTATAATTGCAGGCCATTAAAAATGTTTATGTTAACCGGTCAAGATATTTCAGAGATAATTTTTGCTCAACAATCGTTAGAGCGAATTAATCAGGATTTAGAGAGAAAAGTTAATGAAAGAACTCAGGAATTGCAGGATTCAAATCGCAATTTGATTGAATCAAAGCAAATGCTACGAAATGTATTAGATACTATTCCAGTGCGAGTTTATTGGAAAGATCGCCATTTGAAATATTTGGGATGTAATGATCTTTATGCTAAAGATTTAAATCTTAAATTATCAGAAGAGGTTGTTAATAAGAGTGATGAAGAGCTTGAATGGAAATATAAAGAAAGATTAACTGATTTTGATAAACAGGTTTTGAACTCTAGTACAAATATAGTTCATCATGAGTTGAAAAATAGTTTAAAAGAGGGAAATGAAACGGAGTGCTGGCAAAAAATTAGTATTATTCCTTTAAAGGATTATCAACTTAATAATATTGGTGTGCTTGGAGTTTATGAGGATATTACAGAAGCAAAAAAAGCGGAAAGGGAGAGAGAACGATTACAAAAAGAAGTGATGATCTCTTCTAAATTGGCATCAATAGGACTTTTAACAGCGGGTGTTTCTCATGAGATAAATAATCCTACAGTGATTTTAATGGGACATTTGTTTAGATTAAAAAAATATTTTACAGGTAATGAAGAGGCAATGGGAGTTTGGGATAAAGCAATCTATGCTTGTAATAGAATTGTTAACATTGTTAAAGGGATGTCACTACAAATAAAAAATGAGCAGGTAGAAGCAGTTAATGATAAACTTGATATTCATCGGGTGATTACCGAGACAGTTGATTTTGTAAAAGATATATTTAAGAATGAAAAAAATATTGATATTGAAGTTAGTATGAATGCTCAAAATAAATTTGTTAAAGCAAATGAAGAAACATTTAAGCGATGTCTGATGAATTTATTAAATAATGCCAAGGATGCTTTGGAAACTAATCCTCAAGAGCGCAAAAAATTAATACTTGTTGAAACTAAAAATGATAAAGAAAATAATCTAGTAGTTAAAATCAAAGATAATGGAACCGGAATAGCGGAGGATATCCAAAATAAAATATTTGATCCATTCTTTACTACTAAACCACCAGGCAAGGGTACAGGATTAGGGCTTGGTTTAGTTCATTCGGCATTGAAAGAGATAGGAGGAAAGATAACTTTTGAGACCAAGGAAGGAGAAGGAAGTTCTTTTTATTTACAAATTCCTCTTGTGAACGATTAGCAAACAATTAGAGTCCTATTTGCTTAATAACTTTCAAAACTAATTCTGGATCATAGGGTTTGGTGATCCATGCTTTTACTCCTAAATTTTTCCCTCTAGTTTTTGCCTCTGGAGAGACCTCTGTGGTGGCCACAAAAATAATTACTGAACCAAAATCTTTACTCTCACGAATCTTTTCACACATGGTTAATCCGTCCATGTTTGGCATATAGTGATCACTGATTACTAGTTTAATATCTTGATTGATTTTTAATGCCTCTAATCCCTCTAAACCATCACGAGCTTCAAATACTTCGTAATCATTATTTTTTAATAAAGTCGCCAATTCATGTGTGGCAGATTTGTGATCATCAACTAAAAGTACTTTGTTTTTCATAACTAAACTCCCTTAATATAATTTATAATGTAATTTATAATAAAATTTTAATAAAAAATATTTAAAACAATTCAATCTCTCCACCTTTTGCAGCTACCATACAAGAAATTTTTTTATCATGTGCTTCTTTAACCATTTCTTCTAATTTAGTTCCATTAATATCAATATATGAGTAGCAAACAATGTATTGATTATTCCACTGAAGTACCCAGCAATCAGCATCATGATATTTTCTCATGTTCATTAGCTCTTGAAATTGGTTAGACATTGTTAAGGGGACATTATTGTCTTTATCTATGTTGGTAGATACACACTTGAAAGTATCGTGGATTGATCGTTTTAGTCCACCTCCAGTCAGATTACAAAATTCTCCAAATAATTTGTAGTGGGTTTCAGATGCTTTTTCATCTGCATTTATTTTATATCGGTTACTAATTAAATCTTTCTCTGCTGAATTACTAAAATAGCAACCAAAGACGACTTGAATTGCATCCATCTTTATTAGTAGACTTAAGTTCCAACAAACGTTCCCTCCACTATCTTGATTTTTACTATTTAATTTGCTTAAATCATTTAAAGTGATATTTGGCACTTTAGAAACTTCTGCCAAATTATCCCGCGAGAGCACTCTTATATGCGAGGAGATCATCTTATAGATAAGTTGCTCCTGCGCCGAAAGTTGTTGATCCATAGCTATTCCTCCTTTACTTGATCGTTAGATAATCAATATTAATTGCACCTGCACCAGTAACTTCGATGTAGAGATGATGAGTGCTATCTACAACGCTAATTGGAACATTTACAGTAGTAAAAGTAGTGGCCCCGCCGGTTGTGGCCAAAGATTTAGTTGCAATGGTAGTACCTCCAGCGCTATCAATTTTTATTGTTACAGTTACATTACCACCACTGTCGTTAGCATAGTTAATATCAATACTGCTCTTTCCATTAAAGTCTATGCTGTTATAAATTGCATAGGCACCACTCTCAGTGAAAGAAGCGTAAGTTGCTTCGTTAGTAACACTAGCACTTTTACTATCAGAACTTTCAGCTTGTTTAGTAACATTACCTGCACTAGATGTTCCCCAACATAACCAGTTGTTGTACCAAGAGTGTTCATCTAATGGTTCATTCATAGAGGTACAAAGTTTACCGGTTACTTTATTTCCAGTATTAAATTCTCCACCTATTGCTTGATTATAACAGATGTAATTGTTATCCCATCCAGTATCAGTACCACCAATATTTAGACAATATGGTTTGCCAGCAACAACACCAGTTTCAGAGTAACTGATTCCAATATCAGAGGTTGAACAAACATAATTATTTTCCCAACCACGAATAGCATTTTCACTACCCTCGGTAACGGCCGCGCAGTATCCTCCATCAATTGCTTTTGCATATGAAAAATCCAAGCGGTAAAGAATAAAGTCACTTGCTGATAAGCTAGAGACATTAGTAAGTTCAATCTCAAAATCTGTACCATTTAAACCATCACTATCAATGTAAACAATTACATTTGAACCATCAGCGTACCAACGAACCTCTTTTGATCCGCCACCATTGAATGTATCACTATTCCCTTTCCATTTTAATCCAAAGTCGCTTAAGTCGATCTTATCTCCTTCGCTAGAGCTAAAATCAGCAATCACATCGCGATTTTCTAAATCACCAGTGCGTTTGTTTGCATGCCAAGTGAAGACAAATGTATCAGCACCTGCTCCACCATGCAAAGTTTCAGCTTCGCGAGTAGGAAGAGATGTTGTAGTTAAGCGATATTTAGAGGATAAATACTCTCGTACATATCGCTGCTGAGTTGTTGAGAGGGCGGTATTGTATGAAATTATCTCTGAGATAAATCCATTAAAAGCATACTCTGCAATGGTGAGAGAAGTATCAACAGTCGTAGTCCAAGGACATCCTGTTAAACCAGTGCCCGTTCCTTGTGATGTTCCATTTAAGAATACTTCAGCATTGCCATTTTTACGATATAGATCGAAGAGATCCCAACTTCCAGCGGAGTAGTCAGCAATTATTGGCTGAATACGAGCGGCCGGCCAACCATCTCCATAATCGTAAATAACACGACTGTTACCATCGGTATGTGGGAGATACCAATATACCTTTGAATTGCCAGTTGAGAGTACAGTATGATTAGCACCCAGTGTGGAGTTCTTTAGAACTGTAAATCCTGTATTCTCACTAGCTGAGAATATACTAGAGAGTCTGACTGTTGCTTGTGATAAAGTATCACCACCATCAAAATAGAGAGCGCTTCGACCATTTCTTTCATTTGCATGATAGACTGGTCTATTTGCTTCTGTTGCTTGAGTAATACTACTAAGAACGGTTCCTTCTGCTACAGTTACTCCTTTGTTAGTCCATGAAGAGACAGCTGCACCATCAGATGTTGTTGAGAGCGTACTTGGATCATTAGCATCGAACCACATAGTTGCTCCAGAAATCATTATTGGTGCAAAGTTATTTGGTGAGTGAGCATAGTTAGCATATAAAACATCATCACCACTAGTACCGTAGAGTGAGCGACCACCATCGGATGCTACTTTAGAGATTTTGAAATCACTAGCACCTAAACTACTAGAGAAGTTATCTAATCTAATTTCAAAATCAGAGACGCCGTCACCACCCCAATCGATAGCGATAATAGTATGAGGATCACTGTAATACCAACGAAGCTCAGTATTTCCAGAGGCACTGAAAGCACTAGTACCGATGATGTGAATTACTTCACTAAAACCTTCGAGCTGAATCTTATCATCTTCAACAGGATTAAAATCAGTGATACGATCACAAGCAGAGCTCGCACAAAGTCCAGAGTAAGAGGCATTTGTCCAAATAAAAGTATCAGCACCTGAACTTCCAGTTAGTACATCAACTCCCAGAGGAAGACCATCAAGAGCGCGAGCATATTTCATTGCTAAGTAATTTTCTGTGCGCTCTCTTTCTTGTGTTCCGACAGTGAATACATTGTCGAAAATAATTACTTCAGCAAATTCAGCGAATGTGCGACGATAATCTGGACGTCCATCTTTGAGACTAAATCCTAGAGAAAAAGATACCGGATCAACACTATTGGTATTGGCGTATGTATCGGTTGCTTTTTGTAGAGCATTTTCGTAAACGTAGTAAGTTCCATTATTGGCCACGCTACTATCAAACAGTTGAGAGTGTAAAACGTAATCTGCATTAAGAGCAAATCCGGCAATAAGATCATTACCATCACCGCAGAGCCAGCATCTAACAGCAGTGATACCTCCTGAATCTTTGTTATCCATAAAAACTAAACCATCTTCAGTCTGCATAGGATCTCCACTTGCAGGTGAAAAACTCATATATGTGCCGTAATCTACGCCTTCAATGTGTTTCATTTTACCGACACTGTAAACGCTAAGTCTTGTAAAAGAGAATAGTGATCCTCCTGCGTAGTAAAGAATGTCGTCTGTTCCGTCAAAACTAAAAACTGGTCGTCCATTCACTTGATTGCGCTTGAAGGTTGGGGCCGTATTGATAGAAGTATAGTCACTGCTGAGACTAAAATCTTTTGATGCATCTGAAGTGTATTTATTTTTCCATCTTCCTACTAGTACATTATTGGCCGGTACAGATCCATTATTGTAAGGATCGCTTGCATCGAACCACATCTGCATATTTGCACTTGAAACGCTGGAGGTGCTGAAGACATAATCATCAGCATAGAGTGTATCATCTCCTTCACCACCATTTATTAAATCACCACCATAACCACCAATGATGAGATCATTACCTGTACTACCAGTGATAGTGTTCGCACTACGATTTCCGCGAGAGAGAGTAAGTGTATTGGAAGCACTATTTCCCTCAGTAACAACATCTGCTGGAACGTATACAGTAAAGTTTCCTGCACTAGTTGGAGTGATATTAACAGTATAAGTTGTACCACTACCACTTAAACCAGATTTGGTTCCATTAGTGACTGTGATTTCTCCCTCTGTTAATCCAGTAACAGAAGCAGAGAAAGTTATTGTAACAGGAACGGCATTATTATTTCCGAGAGCACTGGAACTGCTAGTGAGAATTACACTTGGGACCGTAGTATTCTTTTGAATAGTTGTTGTCGCTGGTGTTCCAGTGGTATTACCGGCCAAATCAGTAAGAGTAAGCGCAAGAGTTAATGTTCCATCACTAGGACTTGAGAGATTAACTCCAGTCACTCTATGAGGAGGAGTGTAAGAACTAACCACACCACTACCTGTGACTGTACTTCCGCCACCAGAAGATGTGACTGTGTAATCATAGCTAGAGTATTTTTCAGCACCTATAATATTAAATTCTGCTGCCGTTTTGTTAGAATTAGAAATTGTTGTATTAACGAAGGCAACACTAAATCCGCTAGGTCCACTATCATTATCATATGGATTTAGTATTAATCGAACAGGATCATTGGAATCAAGAGTTGCTCCACTTCCAAGTATTGCGTGTCTACGATTTCCAGAGGAGTCGACTAGATATTGTCCACCCTCTTCATCCATTTTATAGTATACGGCCAAATTAGTGAAGTCACTTGTTCCTGAGCGTAGAGGACGAGACATGTACTCTTTTACTTCGCTAGCACTTACAACTCGATCACTCCATATTCGTACGTCGTCTATATATCCTTTGAAATTAGGACTAGCTCCATCGTATCCTATAATAAGGTCACCACTACCAGTGTAATTATTAGGAGATGTATCACTAGCAAAGAGTTCACCATCTTTGTAGATTTTTCTTGCTTTAGTAGTGGCATCGTAAGTGAAAGATAGATTATGCCATTCACTATCAACATTTCTATAAGTGCTATCAAGATCATTGGCATAGAATGCAAATATTAAAGATTTGTTGCGATCACCATCTCCGTAACATAAAACTAATTTGTTATTTGCTGTTCCTGATGAACCCATCCCTAAGAAACACTCATAACCAGTAGAGAGAGTTATAGCCTTTACCCACATGGAGATTGAAAAACTTTTGTCTATTAAATTTAGGCCACCAACAAGTTTTGCATATTTCGGTACACTATCATCGAAATATATTCCACGATGACGAGGTAAGCGTGTCTCTTTTTCAGAGATAGTTCTCCACTTAGGATCGTAAGTTGCTTCCACCCCATTATTGTAACCGAAGATAAAGCTACTTGATAGATTGGCACTTACATCGTAAGCATATTGGCCACTACCTTCACTCATTGGGAAGAAAGCAAGTAGATCAGCGGCCGCTCCTTGGAATTCAATCATCTCTTTTCTAATCTTCATCTCTTCTTGAATTGCTCCAGCACTGTCTGCATATAGAGGAACTACTCGTTTAAGTAAGCGTACATCTTTAACAGTAAGAGCAGCTGTACTCCCTATTTGAGTCATGTAGATTGCATCAGTTCCTGAAATAAGATCACCACTTGTAGATTTAGTACCGCTGGCAATTTTTCTACCATTGAGATAGATACGACCAGTATTTTCACTACTGCCAGCACGGAAGGAGAATGCTAAGTGAGTCCACTCGCCTATTGGTAAGACATCAGTTCCAGAGCTAGTGGCGATTACGTTACTACATTGAGTGGTCGTGTGAGTAGAACATAATTTTAGAGTGCGATCAGTATTTAAGTATAGATTTATACTATTAGGATTAGAATAGAGTGAAATCATTGATTCGCTACTAGTTGGTGCTTTAGCTATATTAAACCATCCTTCGAATGTAGTACTCTTGGTAGTAGAATTCATAATATTTTCATTTCGTAGAAGGAAAGCACCAGTGTTTGGACTAAAATAGACTCCATAATTTTTCATATTGGATGTTGATTCTACACTTACTGGATCATCAGTGGCGGCCGCAGAACTTGCACCGAGTGTACCGTCATGGCCTTTGAGACTACTATCTAGAATAGTTTGAGTAACAGTTGAACCTCCTGGTTCATCAAAGCGATAGTAACTTACAAGTCCACTCTCACTTCCACTTAAGCGTCTGTTCATGTTGGTCTTAATTTGATTTGCACTTCTGGCCACGTTCCAGATGCGAACTTCATCAATTTCACCATCCCAGAATCTTTCAGCTGGACATGTAGGATTGCTGGCACGACAACGATCCCATCCGATAGTTACTGGGGCAGTATTAGTTGTTCTTGATGTAGTGAGTGCTGAAGTAGCATCAACTTCACCATTAACGTAGATAGTGCTACTTCCATCTGCATTTGATACAAAGGCTAGATGATACCACTGGAAAGGATTTAAAGCGGTATTTCCTGTGGCGACTCCAGTGCCATAACCCCAATAAACTACTTTTCTAGCACTAGAAACGCAAAACCTATAGTTGCCATCAGAATCGCTGCTAGATTTATCAATAATATTATTAAAGTCACGAGGGAAGGAATACGCTTTTACCCATGCCTCTAATGTGAGAGGAGAATTATTGCCAATATTAAAATCACTATGGTGAGGAATATTAACGTAATCATTCACACCATCAAAGACTAAATTACGATTACCAATTTTTGCACTCTCTGGTCCGTATATTTTAAAGATCTGTGCTCTATTGCTGTAATTACCAGAGTAGAGATAACCATCTTTATAAGCTAGAGCATGAGGATTTCCAGTTGTACTTATCTTATGATCTAGTACATAGGCAGATGCCATGGTTGAAAAATCTACAACTTGAATTTCGCTACCTGGATAATTAGCTACAAAAAGGAATGGCAATGTTTGATAGAGAGCTTCGCCATAAGCTGTGTTGGCGGCCGCATTTGGAATAGAAACAGTTTTACTCAGAGTTGGAGAAACTGGGTTGCTAATATCATAAAAACTAACTGACTTATCTGGTGGTCTGGTTAGAGCTACATATTTATCGCTAAATAAAATACTACGAGTACCAGTTATACTAGTAAAACTAACTGGTGTTCCGTTGGAAATATTTATGATGTCTAAACCACTATTATCTGCTGCTCGATATAGATTATGGCCACGAATTAAGGTTGCCTCAAGTCCGTTTGTTTTATACAAGTTAGTGTTGGTATAAGTGCTAGTTAAAGATGGAGCATATGCCGTACTTATATCAAAAACTTTTATTGTACCGTTTGCATTTCCTGTACAATAAGCTTGATTTCCATAAATGAATATGTTTGCAGACTCACTTAGATTTATTGGCGTTGCTACTGGAACAATAGTAAGTGGAGTAGCAATATTTGCAGCAATACTTAATGTATGAAGTTTGTTAGCAGTAACATGATTAATATAGGCGTATCCATCTTTTAATCCCAGATTAAAGGCATCAGGAGTTGAATCCACAGAGTATTGGCCTCGTACTATAGGTGTAGCAGGAACGCTAATATCTATCATAGTTAATCCAGCATCTCCTGCACCAATGATGTACAAAAATAGATCATCTACATGGATATCAATTGGATATGCGAGATAATTAATAGTAGTTCCATTTGTGGCCACTCCATCTTGCATAGTCGCAAGTAATTGTGATGAGAAGAGTTGCATTGTTGAAGCTGCATTATTATTTCCACACAAATCGCTTACAGAGTTTGCAGGTAGAGAAACTGTAATCAGATTTTCATTTAGAGGAACAATATTTAGAGTGTAATTATTAGTACTATTCATAGTTACACCAACAACTTCTCCATTAGTTACAACGGCCCCACCAAAATTACTGAGAGTTAATGGAGTTGCTTGTAGAGACTCAGGGAATGTAAGAGTTGCGGTAACAAGAGAATTTTGAGAACTTGGTGTGGCGATTGTGATACTTGGAACAGGTACTTGTCCATCAAGTGATAATCCTTTATCTGAGAGTGATCCGAGTATTCCAGGAGGAGGTAGTGTTAGATATGCAGATATTGTTCCAGCGCTATTTTTAATTGTAGCACCATTTAGTAGAGTTAATGAATATTCATTGACGTAATCTAATGGAACATTAGAAACATCATCGGATGTAGCAGTGTAATTACATTCAAGGGTATCAGTAGTAACTAAGGTACAAGGATCAGTATTCCTATCAACGCCAATCATATCAAGCAGAAGTCGTACTTCTCCTGTTATAGATATAGCTGTACTAAATTGTATTCTAACATGTACTTCTTCACCAAGTTTTATTTTAGGATAAGGAGGATGTTCGTTAGCATCATTCAAAGCGCTTACAGACAATACTGTTGGAATTTCGTTAAAAATAAAATCACTTTTAGTTAGAGTGATTTCACCAGTTAACTCAATATCCATATCGGAAGTACCATCTCCACCAAAGTCGATATGAACAACAGTTGGACCACCAGCAGGTTTTTCGTAATTAAAACTAGGAACACCAGTAGAGATAAGAGCACTAGTTCCTTGCCATACAAATCCTGTAGGTATTAATGTGCTTATGTTGATCTTATCACCTTGTGCTTGACTAAAATCAGTGATGATATCACGATTTCCTGCTTCCACTCCAGAGTGAGAAGCATTTGTCCATAAAAATGTATCTGCTCCTGTTCCACCTGTTAAAGTATCAACTCCAAGACTTAAACCACTAAGAGGGATAGCATATTTATAAGAAAGATATTGATTAACTATAGAATACTCTGATGAAGTCAGTGCTCGACTATAGTATATTATTTCTGCGATATCACCAGTAGTATAGAAACCTATTCCGCCGGTATCACCGTATTGGTGACTTCCAACACTCAAATAAACATTAGGAGAAGAATAAGAGATATTATTAGGACCATTGGCCACTGTAGAACTATGAACAGTTCCTCCATCTAAAGCAGTACTAGTGATTACATTGCTACCACTCTTATCTAACAGCCCCATGGTGATATACATTTGATTTAAGGCCATAGCATCTGGTGATGAAGTGGAAGCGTTGGCGCCCCAACCAGCATTAGCAATTCTTGGATAAAAAGAAAGCACCCCAGTGTTCGAATATGAATATTCAAAACCACGTCCATCACTTCCAGCTCCATGACTTAGGAACTTAGTTGCATTTCCATCTGCTCCTCTTCTGCCTAATACAAACAGAGTTAATGCATCTGTTGGTTTAGAAGCACTCATTCCTCCATTATCTGTCAACATATCACCACCGTCGAATCTTAAGACTGAACGATGAGAATTTCCAATTGCAGTTGTGCGAACAAATGTTGGACGATCAGTGCTTGTTCCAGAGGTAGTATCATAAACATAGAATCCATTTCCGCTCTTATCATTCCACTGACTGACTAGATTGCTACCATCATAAGTTAATGTAGAATAATCAGAGGCATCCAACCACAAAATCATATTAAGAACAGATGAAGCAGTAAAACTTTGTCCATCAGGATAGATGGTATCGCTACCACTTCCAGCAATCAGCGTATCACCACTATAACCACCAACAAGTGTTGCTCCATTGTTTGATCCAATGAGAGTATCAGAGTAGCTTGTTCCAAACACATAATTAAAGATAAAATCATTTCCTACTAGAGTGTTAGTGTTGCTAGTAATTTCTATTTCCATATCAGCTGTACCATCACCACCCCAATCCACTGATACAATATTTGGATTGCCATTAGTCCATTTTACCTCTGGCATATTACTAGGAGTAGATGCTGGAGTTGCTACTAATTTTACTGGAACATCATAATCAAAAAAGATTTTATCATTTTCTGCATTCGCATTACCTATGTTGTGAGTGAAATCAGTTATCTTATCACGATTAGCACTACTGCCTACACCAGAGTAAGAAAAATTATTCCATACAAAAGTATCATTACCCAAACCACCAGTTAGAGTATCAACTCCAAAGATCGAAGCGATTGGAGTTCCTTGCACTGGAATTCCATATTTCAAAGAGAGATATTTATTAACAGTATCGAGCTCACTGCTCGTTATCGCTCTATTAATCATTATTACTTCTGGAACTGCTCCAATCATAAAATATGCCGCTCCTCCCTCAGTGTTACCGGTACCAACTCTCAAAGGATTAGCTGTAGGTACAACATAAGGAGTAGTATTAGGAGTAGGAAGAATAGAGTACGAAGTTCCATTGAAATAATGTGTGAATGTATTTGTACTTACAGTTAGTGCGTTTACAGCTGGTATTCCCGGAGTAGCAGGTACAGAGTAAGGGGAGCTATTCCAACCGTCATAATTGCCAATAGTACATGACCACGTATAGAACATAAAACCTTTAAAGGGATAGCTAGCTCTATTTGTTAATGGTGATCTAGGATTTCCATCAGAAACACTTGGATTTGCAACGAAAAAAACTGCCATATTTGCACTGTTAAGTCCTGCTTTGTAAGCAATTTCGTAATAATCATTTCCATCAAAATCAAATGCTGGTCTTCCATTAACTGCACTCGACATCAACGTTGCTTTTCCTGTTGTTGTGTTTGGCGCTGTTAAATTATTTGGAGTTGCAACTGGAGTTGAATTTAAATAAGCAGATCTATCTTTCCATGTGAGGAAGTCAGCATTGTGATCTCCAACTATTACACCAGATTTATCAGCTCGCGGATCAGAGGCATTTAACCACAATACGAGATTGCTATTAAATAAAGCTTTTGGATCAAATTTTTGATTATCACCATAAATAGTATCATCGCCTGTGTCTCCATAAATAGTATCACCACCATAACTACCAGTTAAAGTATCATTGCTACTTCCGCCTGCGAGAAGATCATTTCCTTTTCCACCTGTTATAGTGTCGATTCCACTTCCGCCGAATAAGTAATCACCCATATCTCCAGCAGTGATAGTATCATTTCCATCTCCACCAAATAATACATTTGAAACAGAAGGTGTTCCTGTGAGAGGAGTACCGGCAACATATGCTTGGTCTGCACTTGTGTAAATAAAATCATTAGTCGTTAGAGTGATTGGAGTTGCTGCTGTTAATTCAATTTCCATCTCAGCAGTCCCGTCACCATTTCTATCAACTTTAACTAAGGTGATTCCACTCTCTTGTACATAACCAAAACTTGGAATCTTATTAGCACTCAATGGATTTGCTGTTGGATCAATCGGTCCAAGCCACAATAATTTATTGTTTAGTATTGTTTGAATATTTGAGATATCAATTTTATCAACTGATTGACTAAAATCAGTTATGATATCGCGATTTCCTTCACCCACTCCAGAGTGAGAAGAATTAGTCCAAACAAAAGTATCTGCTCCACTACCACCAGTTAGAGCATCATTACCAAAGCTAAGTCCGGCCATAACAATTCCCCATTTGAAAGAGAGATACTCTTCGACTGATTTTTGAACGGCCGTGCTTTGTGAACCATTGTAAACTATAAATTCGGAAGCGTTCCCCTTAAACTCATAACCTGTGACCGCTTGTCTGTTTCCAAGATACAAAATATTACTGGTCGATCCTGTTCCTGGATTACTAGCAGGACCGTCGGTCAAGCTGATTGTTTCTCCGTTAATGTAGAATAGATTACTAGCATGAGTACCATTGTATGCATGTGTAACAAATGAAGGACCGGCGCCTTTTAACCAATAATAGACACTATGGTTTTTGCCACTACCAACGCCACCTTTCCTAACATATAGAGTACCACCATTAAAAGCAGTTAAATAAAGACCATCGTTAGTATTACTATTAGGACCAAGTTCCATTATTATCGGATATTGCTTATCTTCGAAAGTAGAACTAACTACAGAGTAGATAGTATGAGCTCCTAGAGTGATATTTGATGTAGATCCCAAAATATCATTAACACCATCAAAGACTATTGTTGGATATTTACTGTTAAAG
Organism: Oligoflexia bacterium; assembly: GCA_015232355.1. GTDB lineage: Bacteria > Bdellovibrionota > Bacteriovoracia > Bacteriovoracales > Bacteriovoracaceae > JADFZW01. The sequence continues at coordinate 44,622 of JADFZW010000007.1, read as the reverse complement.
GTATTGGATGAATAAAGAGGTCTTGCAGTTTCACTAGAAATAGCATGATTATTATTTCCAGATTTGTCTTTCCATGAACTCACACTACTATTAGCGATTAAATTGTTTCCACTCGTATTAGGATCAAAAGCATCATACCACACTTGCAATCCTGAGATAGAACTTGCAACAAAATTTATGTTGTCAGGATAAATTGTATCTGCTCCTGTACCACCAACTAAAGTGTCTCCATTATAACCACCAATTAAAACGTAATTGTTGTTAGTTCCAGCTGATAAAGAATTGCCAGCGGTAGTTCCAATCATGGCCACTTTGTTAGTAGCAAAAACAAAATCATTAACAGATAAAGGAGTGGTAGTATTATTAAAATTATCAAGTTGAATTTCAAAATCAGAAACAGTATCGGTTCCGAAGTCAATTTTAATAATAGTGTCGCTTCCACTTTGAGTCCAAATCATCTCACCTGGATATCTACCATCAAATGCAGATGTATTTCCTAAGACATAAATCTTTTGAGTAAATCCTGCGAGATTAATTTTATCACCTTGAGCCTGACTGAAATCAGTTATACGATCGCGACTAGATGAAGATGAATTAGATATTGAGTTTTCACTCCAATAGAAAGTATCTGCTCCTGCTCCACCTGTTAGCATGTCTACTCCAAAAGTTGTGCCTGTTAGAGGGATACCTGACTTATAAGCAAGATAGTTTTCTACTGTTTGATAGTTGCTAGTACTTAGGGCCACATTATATACAAGAACCTCTGAAATTGAGTTTAGGCCATATTCACCATTAGGGGCCCCACCTCCCCATCTGCAACTCAAAATATATCCTTCTATACTCATATTGGATTTATCACTATATGAGGACGGGCCAAATTTGCTGGTTCCTCTTTCTGTTACAGCATAAGTACCATTATCTAATTTAAGACCCAAATTAGTGTAATTATCTTGAGGATAATAGAGCGGCACTACGGAAGTTGCGCCAACAATTCTTGCAGCTCCAACTGCTCCTGGAGTAGCATTTTCATACGTATATTGAAATGCTGCTATACTATTTACATTGTTGTGATCGTTTACGTTATTTGGTCCATAGAGAGAGAAAATACCCCTGTAATTATTTGTACTGGCAGCATTAATGTCAACACTAATAAATGACGTCATACTTGCATTGGTAAAAGTAAGAGCATTGGTTAATCCTCTTATCGAATCATCAACACCATCAAAATAAATAGCAGATCGTCCACTTATGTTTGTTTGATTTTGTTTGAAGGTTGGTGAACCTGTCGTTGTATTGGCATTACGACCGCTGTTTCCAGATTTATCAATCCAATTTGTAATTGCAGTGTTGTTGGAAGGTATTGTTCCTGTATTGTATGGATCGTTACCATCAAGCCATAATTGCAATCCAGAGACTGTAGTGTTTGTGAAAGTTTGTCCGTCTGGATAGAGGTGATCATCACCTGTGTCTCCAGTTATAGAATCAGCACCATAACCACCAGTTAAAGTATCATTACCACTTCCACCTGCTAGAGTATCATGCCCTTGACCACCAATGATAGAGTCATTTCCTGATCCACCATGAATGTAATCACCCATATTTCCAGCAGTGAGAGTATCATTACCATCTCCTCCGAATAATATATTTTGAACAGTAGGAGTTCCGGTTAGAGTGTCGTTACCAGAAGTAAATGTTTGATCTGCACTTGTATAAATAAAATCACTGGCAGTTAAAGTGATTGGAGTTGCTGCTGTTAAT
>JADFZW010000007.1:0-42828 GCA_015232355.1 Oligoflexia bacterium | reverse complement strand
AAGGTGATTCCACTCTCTTGTACATAACCAAAACTTGGAATCTTATTTGCGCTAAGTGGATTTGCTGTTGGATCAATCGGTCCAGGTCCAAGCCATACTAATTTATTTGTAAGTGATGTTGAATAAGTTGAGAGGTCAATTTTATCACTGTCTGCTTGACTAAAATCAGTGATGATATCGCGATTACCACTGCCTGTTCCAGAGTGAGAAGCATTTGACCAAATAAAAGTATCGGCCCCAGTACCATCTCCACCTGTAAGAGTATCTTTTCCAATACTAACAGCTGGAGTTGATTCCGAAAGTGCGACTCCATATTTTAGAGATAGATATTGTTGAACCTGATCAACTTGTAAATCAGAGAGAGCAGAAGTGTAGTAAATAAATTCCGAAATATTTCCAGTTAGGCGTGTAATGCTATTACCTCCCTGCTTAGATCCAAGTTCAAACTTTGCAGTACCAGCATATGAGGTAGCACCACCACCACCAGGACTTGCATCATTTACCTTCTTCCCATTACCGAATACACTAGTAGCAGAACCATTTGACATACCACCAATCACAGTAAAATTGTTCCATGCGGGAGTGCCAAGAATTTCAATTGCATTGTCTGCCCATCCTCCACCACTTCTCAAGATAATCATAGACATTCTATTTGGTACCCACCAGAACAAGTTCCATCCATCAACACCAGCATTTGCATGACTTGCTAACATTGGAGCAGCGTTGGTACTATTTATAGATGCCATTGCAAATACACTTACATTATTTGTCGGTTTAATAGCGTTCATAGCACCGTTGTCGCTTAACCAATCTCCACCATCGAAATATAGTGTAGGAAGTCCTCCTATGCCACTTGCAGAGGTAGTGTAGGTTGGTCTATCAGTTGTTGTTCCAGAGGTAAGATCAGAAACATAGTAATTACTTCCACTCTGATCATCAAAACGACTAACAAGATTTGAACTATCTTTGGTAATTTTAGAAATGTTAGAGGCATCTAACCAAAGAATTGGTGTGGCCGCAACTATACTTGAAGTAGTGAATGGTAAATTATCAGGATAAATTGTATCTGCTCCTGCACCACCAACTAAAGTATTACTACCATAACCACCAATTAAAATTGCAGGCGTAGCTGCTGCCGTGATTGTAGTATTGCTAGCACTTGATCCAAGAGCATAATTAAATCTAAGATCAGTAGCTAATAGATATCCATCATTGGTATAAACTTCTATTTCAAAATCACTAGAACCATCACCACCCCAATCAATATATATAATACATGGGTTAGTACCAGTAGAAGTCCATCTCATTTGAGTAATACCAGAGGATGTAAATGATGATTCTGTTCCAATTACTCTTATGTATTTATCAAAATCAAAGAAAATTTTATCTCCATCTGCTCGATTAAAATCCATGATCTTGTCACGATTGCCGCTTCCAACTCCAGAGTGAGAAGCATTTGTCCAGATGAATGTATCTGCACCTGTACCGCCTGTGAGAGTGTCAGCTCCTAAGCTATATCCTGTTAGAGGGACGCCGTATTTGAAAGATAAATATTCATCTAGAATTGCTAATTGAGCAGCTGTGAGAGCAGAATTGAAAACTAAAAATTCAGAAAAATCAACATGTCCAAGCCAACTGTTCGCTCCTGGGACTATTGCTCCGAGAGCGATAGAGGAGGTTCCACCATTATTAGCATTGTCCGTAATAGGTGTTCCTGCAAGTGCACCATTTACATATGGTATATTTCCATTAGCAACACTACGTTGGTAGATCTGTGTATAGTTCATCCAAGTATCTCTTGGACGAAGACTAGCAACGTCTGCGCTACAACCAGTGCTATTAGCAGAAAAACATGCTAATGTTGTGCTATTGTAAGCAAGAAGAGTAAAGCGACCCCAACCTCCATCTTGTCCCAATAATCCTTGAACAGTAGTGCTACCCTCATTTCTCCACTTGAACATAGTTGCAAGAGTTACATTAGGAACAACAGTGTCAGTGATTTCATATGGTACTGATAGGTAGCTGTAATTGGTTCCGCCAGACTCTGCTTCATTCATACGAATGGTTGGAAAACCATTAGCTTGACTGCCTCTATAAGTGGCGACATATCCTCCGTTGTTATGTCCAGTGGTATTGCGATTATTCCCAGATTTATCTTTCCAACTACTAATAGTATTTCCTGAGGGGAATATACTAAGAGCACGATCATTATTTGGATCAGAGGCATCTAGCCATACTTGTAATCCACTAATTGAACTTGCTGTAAACTTGGTATTGTCAGGATACAAATTATCATCACCTAAATCTCCATAGAGAGAATCACCACCATATCCACCTCTGATAATATCATTACCGCTTCCTCCTGCGAGATTATCATTGCCACGTCCACCGATTAGAGTATCACTTCCACTTCCACTAAAAATATTATCACCCATATTTCCTGCGGTGATAGTATCATCTCCGTCGCCACCAAAGAGTAAATTCTTAGACGTTGGAGTTCCGACTAGAGTGTCGTTACCAGCAGTATATGTTTGGTCTGCGCTATTGTTATAGGTAAAATCACTCTCGTTTAAATTTATTAAACCAGTTAATTGAATTTCGGCCTCAGGAGTTCCATCACCATTTTTATCAATTTTAACTATAGTATTGCCGCCACTTTGTAGATATCCAAAGCTTGGGAATCTATTTGAGAGTAGAGGCGAAGGTGTCGGAGAGAGATTTCCAACCCACATTAGTTTGTTTGCAAGTGATGTTGTGAAATTTAAAAGATTAATTTTATCTATGTCTGAAACAAAATCAGTGATGATATCACAAGTAGAGTTTGCACATAGACCTGTATAAGAACTGTTTGACCAAACAAAAGTATCAATACCTGCATCACCAGTTAAAGTATCAGCAGCAAAGGCAACGCTGGCAGGAGTTCCTGCTAGTGGGACTGCATATTTAAATGAGAGATATTGATCAACACTATTTTTATTTTCTCCACTTATCGCTTGATCGAACAAAATTACCTCTGCGATATTACCATTGTAAAAATTAGTATTGGTCACGAGTGAACCAAGCATAATCCAAGAGGAAGAAGTTAGTGAGGCCGTAGAACCTGTGCCAGTAACTGGAGTGGGAGCACCGTCTACAGATAGAGAGAGAGCGCCAGTTGCTTTAGTACGAGTGAAGGTAAACATATGTCCAGCATTGTTGTTTAGACCACTAGTTGATGATGTAAGAGTAGTATCACCACTACCATTAAGATTGGTACCAGCATATATAGCACCAGCAGAAGAGAGTGATGTTCCAAAATCATTTGCGAATCCAGCAACCTCGGCATCTACTAATCCTGAACCTTGCCACCACTGACCAGCTCCCACGCCTGCAGTGTTAGTTTTAAATACGGCCACGATAGAAAAATCATCTGCAATTGTTCGTTGAAAGTAGAGATTGTCATCGCTACCATCAAACTTGACGGCAGGAAGTGAATTTAAAATATCATTTTGATAAGTAGGTTTTCTAGCTAGAGTAGCTTCAATAGCATCGGTTGCATTACCAGATCGATCACTCCAAGTAGTGAGGAGAGATCCAGAGGAGAGAGCGATATAAGAGGCATCAAGCCAAACTTTCATTCCAGATCCAGGTACAGAGCTTGTAGTAAAGTTAGAATTATCACCGTAAATTGTATCTGCCCCTGCACCACCAACTAAAGTATCACCGCTATAACCACCAATTAAAATTGAATCATTATCTCCAACGGTGATTGTAGTATCGGCAGTAGTTGATCCTTTGACATAATTAAATTTAAAATCAGAGATAAGGAGAGTGTTGGTGCTACTTACAACATCTATTTCAAAATCTGCACTACCATCTCCACCCCAATCTATTTGTATTATGTTTGGATTACCATCAGTCCATCTCATTTCAGGAAATCCAGTGCTTGAAAAACTTGCTGTCCCTATTACTTTTATAAAGATATCGAAGTCAAAAAAGATCTTATCATTTTCACTGCGATTAAAATCTGTGATTGTATCTCTGTTACCGCTTCCAACTCCAGAGTGAGAAGCATTTGTCCAAATAGAAGTATCTGCACCCGGGCCACCAGTTAAAATATCTTTTCCAAATGAGTATCCAGTTAGTGCTACTCCACTTTTATGTGACAGATAACTATTTACGATTGATTCTTCACTGCTTGATAGTGATTTTTTATAAAGTAGAACATCGGCCATATAACCTTTTAAATCATAAGTAGTCGATATACTATGATCAATACAACCAACAGCGAATATGCCACTTAAATTAGTAATATCGGCCGTGCTTGAATTATTTGAAAGAAGTTCACTTCCGTTCATCATCAATCTGGTTTTTTTAGTACTATCATCTTTATTGGAAATAGTAGACGAGACATTCCATGATCCAAGAAAAGAATAAGAACTATATCTCAAGCGAGTATCTGTAGAAGGAATATCAATACTAAGACCTGCTCCTTCATATGAATAACCAAACCGCTTAGTAGGAGTAGGTTCATTATCTTGCCAAAAAATAAGTGAGTTAGTAGTATCATCCGTATCGATATTGTAGGTGAGAAAAAGTGATGTATTATAATTCACTGGCATAAATGAAAACGCTGAAACAGCTGCTTTAGTAAAACAATCATCTGTTCCATCAAATTTAATATTACCTTTTCCGGTATTTTGATAAAGAGGAGTGCCAACTTTACTTAGATTAAATCCATTTTCACTCTTATCTTTCCAAATATTAACAGTGGCATTGTTAGCATATCTAGTTAAACCTTTATCGTTATTTACATCACTGGCATCAAGCCAGAGTGCTAAGTCAGATATTGTTGTTTTTGTGAATTTTTCATCCTCAGCATACAAAGTATCATCACCATCTTCACCGTAGATTGTATCACCACCATATCCACCGATAATCGTATCGTTACCACTTCCACCTGCTAAGTTATCACTACTTAAACCACCTCTGATAATATCATTTCCTGTTCCACCATAGACGTAATCACCCATATTTCCGGCAGTGATTGTATCATTTCCACCACCACCAAATAAAATATTTGCTGTTGTTGGTGTTCCCACGATAGTGTTGTCACTCTCATTGTAGGAATTACTTACACTATTATTAAAAATAAAATCACTAGCAGTTAGATCGATAGCTCCAGTTAATTGAATTTCCATCTCCGCAGTACCATCACCATTTTTATCAATTTTAACTGTAGTATTAGTATCCTTTACGTATCCAAAACTTGGAATTTTGTTTGAGAGTAAAGGAGATGGTGTTGCTGTAGGTGAGATACTTCCAATCCAAAATAATTTATTCACAAGAGATGTGGATAGATTTGAAAGATCAATTTTATCGCCATCTGATTGAGTAAAATCTGTGATGATGTCACGAGTGCCCGCAGTAGTTCCTGAGTAAGAGGCATTTGACCAAACAAAAGTATCAGCGCCGCCATTTCCTGTTAGAGAATCTTTACCAAAAGTTCGACCTGCGAGTGCGATCCCATATTTTAATGACAAGTATTCTTGAATAGTATTTCTACTAGCAGTACCAAGTATTGCATCGATAATAAATGCTTCAGCAATATCTCCCTCTATTACTCTATCATATAGGCCCCCTACTGTTCGACCACCAACCTCAAATGTGTTCTGTGATTGTACCAAGACTCCTCCGCCAGTATAGTTGTAATAGTTTGTTCCAGAAGTACTACCTCCATCCATGTATAGGAAGGAGTTACTAGTTGAGGAAGAGCTTGTGTATACACCTGTTAAAATATGGAAGGTATCTAAGTTATGAGTGAATCCTGAGGTATTGGATGTATCACCAGCACCGCTACCATCGAGTAAGAAAAGATTACTGTTATCCATGTGGATGATTCCGCTATAAGCGTAGGTGCCGATAAAACCTTTACAACACTGAGTAGGTTGTACTGTGCTTTTTGCATTGGCAGTAACTACATAAGAGATACCAGTACCAGACGGAAGAGTATTAGCGTTGGCAAATTGTCCTTGCAAATAATCACCATTAGTAAGGGCCCCATCAAAGCGCACTACTGGCAATCCATTTATTTGATTATGAGTATATATTGGTTGTTTAGCAAATGTTGCTTGAGTTACATTATCAGGAGTTCCTGCTAGATCATACCACGTTGAAATAGTTGATCCATCTGCAGGTGCACTACTTCCATTTAGTGGGTTGCTGGCATTAAACCACACTCTCATTTTATAAATTGATGTATCAGTAAAATTAACATTGTCAGCATAAATTATATCGTTGGCACTTCCACCGTAAATTGTATTCTCACCATAACCACCAACTAAAATTGCAGGAGTAGCTGCTGCTGCAATTGTGATATCAGAAGAAGCTACACCAGAGACGTAATTAAATCTAAAATCACTGGCAGATAAAGTAGTGTTCACCTCGATTTGAAAATCGGCCACACCATCACCACCCCAATCTATTTCTACAACATTTGGACTTTCATTAGTCCATCGAATTTCAGCGATACCGGTATTAGAGAAAGCATTAGTACTCATGATTTTTAATGGTTGATCAAAATCTAAATAGATCTTGTCAGCTTGTGAGCTATTAAAATCTGTAATCTTATCTCTGTTACCGCTTCCAACTCCAGAGTAAGAAGAGTTTGTCCATACGAATGTATCAGCATCTGGACCACCTGTGAGAGTGTCTACGCCCAAACTATATCCGGTTAATAGACTTCCATATTTCATTGATAAATATTCAGAGACAGTACTTCTTTCACTACTAGTGATATCTCTATTAACAATTATTATCTCTGGAATTGTTCCAATAAAGTAGAAGCTAGGTACTCCTTCAGTTTGACCTGCACCAACTCTCAATGGTTTTTCTGTATTTATCTCATAAGTAGAAGAAGAAATGGAATAAGAAGTTTCATTCACATATTGTGTGAATGTGTTTGTACTAGTATTTGTAGTTATCGCGTTTACAACTGGTGTTCCACTAATAGCAGCTACAGAGGAACTGGATGTGTTCCATGTACTAGCATCACCAATCATATTTCGCCAGAGATTTGAAGTATTAGCATAAAACATGAAGCCTTTAGGAACATTTCCTGTGAAGCTTCTACTTGTTAGTGGTGATCTTTCTGTTCCATTTCCGCCACTTGTATTTGCAACTACAAAAACTGCCATATTTGCATTATTAAGTTCTGCTTTGTAAGCAATTTCATAATAATCATTTCCATCAAAATCAAATGCAGGTCTTCCATTAATAGCACTTGTAAGAAGTGTTGCAGATCCAGTTGTAGGTGTTGGTGCTGTCACATTGTTACTTGATGTGGATCGATCATACCAGGTTATAACATCGCTGTTGTGATCTCCACCTCTAATACCAAAATTATTACCTCTAGGATCAGAGGCATCCAACCACATTTTAAGATTGCTAGCAAATAAAGTTTTGGCATCAAATTTTGGATTGTCAGCATTTAGTGTATCATCGCCACCTTCTCCATAAAGAGTATCACCACCATAACCACCAATTACAGTATCATTACCGCTTCCACCTGCGATCAGATCACTTCCAAGACCACCTCTTAGAGTATCAGTTCCGTTTCCACCAGAGATAATATCGCCAACATTTCCTGCAGTGATTGTATCATTTCCGTCACCACCAAACATTATATTTTGTACGCTTGGAGTTCCAGTTATAGTATCATTACCATCAGAATATGTTTGATCTGCATGAGTGAAAGTAAAATCATTTTCGGTTAGAGTGATTGGAGTTGCTGCTGTTAACTCAATCTCCATTTCTGCAGTTCCATCACCATTTTTATCAATCTTAACCAGAGTGATTCCTGAACCTTGTTCATATCCAAAGCTAGGAATAGTTACTGAGTTTAGTGGGTTTGCTGTTGGATCAATCGGTCCAAGCCATAATAATTTATTATTTAATGTTGTTTGAACATTTGAGATATTAATCTTATCACCATTTGCTTGACTAAAATCAGTGATGATATCGCGATTGCCACTGCCAGTTCCAGAGTGAGAAGCATTTGACCAAATAAAAGTATCAGCTCCATCTCCACCACTTAGAGTATCTTTTCCAAAGCTTACTCCTGAGAGAGCGATTCCATATTTCATGGAGAGGAATTGTTCTGCTGTTTTTCTATCTGAAGCTTTTGAGGTTACTGTTAGGTCAGAATCGAATAAAAGTATATCTCCAATTTTAGAAGTTGCTCCAGCATTAATCGGTTGATTGTTTCCAATTACAAAATTACCAGAGTAAGCAGTATAAGCACCAGAACCAAGTGTGTAGATAAGGCCTCCATTTGTCCATATATAAGCATTACTAGTAGGATTAATTGCTGCTTCAAAAATTTCAGTTGATCCGAAAACACTACCATTAAGTTGAAGCCATCCTCCCGATTTAGCAATAGTACGCCATCCACCACCATCACAACAATGTCCATACATCCACCCAGTCTCAGTTGTAGAATTTCCATTAGTAAGCACCCAATAATTACCTCCCACCCATGTAGTGGCCATCATCACTGTGCTAGAGGATATATCCACATAAGGCATTGATAGCCCTTGAGTTCCACCAGAAAAATAGATAGCGGGCATACCATTAATTGCGTAAGTGGTTTTTGAATATATTGGTTTTTTGGAAGCATTTGATTGAGTAGGAGCATAGTTACCAACTTTGCTAGTCCAAGTTGTAACTGCACTTCCGTCACTATACAAAGTTCCATTAGCTGATGGATCGCTGGCATCATACCACATGATCAAATTAGAAACAGAAGAAGAAGTAAATGTTTGTCCATCTGGATAGATTGTATCCGCTCCTGCACCACCATTTATAGTATCAGCACCGTAACCACCAATTAAAATATCAACAGCACTACTACCGTTAAGTGTATCGCCACTCATTCCTCCAGTTAAAGTTACAGAGGATGTACTACTTCCATTTATAGAGAGTGCTGAAGTATTTATACCACCACTTGCTCTGTTAAAAATAAAATCTGTGGTTGTTAAAGTGTTAGCGGCAAAATTATCTAATTGAATTTCGAAATCTGGCGTGCCATCTGTTCCCCAATCAATTTTTACTAAAGTGTTGCCTGATCCATCGTTGGTCCACAACATCTCTCCAGGATTAACTCCTGTAAATGTGCCAGTATTTCCTAGAATGTAAATTGTTTGTGAGAATCCAGTGAGATCAATTTTATCTGCATTACTGTTAGCTTTAAAATCAGTAATACGATCGCGATTGCTTGAATTAGAAATGGAGTTATCGCCCCAATAGAAAGTATCGTTTCCTGCACCACCAGTTAATGTGTCGGCACCAAAACTATAATCAGTTAGAGGGATGGCCCATTTATAAGATAAATAATCTTCAACTAATTTATAATTAGTACTTGAGAGAGCTCCATTATAAATTAAAATTTCAGCGAAATTACTTGATCCGAATAAACTGCCAGGATTACCACTAGTCCATCTGTTATTTATAATATACCCGATAGAATTAATTGTGTTAGTGTTACCATAAACTCCTCCATCTTTTACTGTTCCTCTCTCTGTAACTTGAGATGTACCAGAATCCATTTTAAGTCCAACTGTAGTATAACCACTGGTCGGAGTAATTCTAGTATATGTACCTAGATTTCCACCAGTGAGTGATCTTTCAAAATAGAATTGTGATCCATTAGAACCAGTATAATTAAATACAACAGAATCTTCATTATTCCAATCATTGATACTTCCTGATCCATATAGCGCGAATATTCCATTTTGGTTTCCTGAATTTGTTAGATTTGGTTTGATTACAGTGAAAAAAGTTAGATTGTTTAATGCTAAATCAAAAGTGCCACTACTTTTTAGTGAATCATTTGTATCGAAGTAAATTGTTGATCTTCCACCCTGTCCATTTGCATTCATTTTGTAAGTTGGAGAATCAACTACTACATTAGCATTGCGATTACTATTACCTGATTTATCAATCCAACTGCTAACTTTCGAATTTTCTAGAGGTAATATTCCAGTAGCATTTACATCATTTCCATCTAACCACAATTGCAAACCAGTAACAGTGTTGTAAGCAAATTTTTGTCCATCTGGATAAATGTGATCATCACCACTATCTCCATAGATTGTATCACCACCATATCTACCAACTAAAACATCATTACCACTTCCGCCTGCTAAAAGATCATTACCACGTCCACCTTTTATATAATCAACCCCGCTTCCTCCATAAATATAATCACCCATATCTCCGGCAGTGATGTCATCATCTCCGTCTCCACCAGATAATATATTTTGTACGCTTGGAGTTCCAGTTAGGATGTCGTTACCAGAAGTATATGTTTGATCACCACTAGTATAAATAAAATCACTCGAAGTTAAAGAGATTGGAGTTGCTGCTGTTAATTCAATTTCCATCTCAGCAGTTCCATCACCATTTTTATCAATTTTTATTAGAGTGATTCCTGTACCCTGTTCATATCCAAAGTTTGGAATCTTGTCTGAAATTAGTGGGTTTGCTGTTGGATCAATCGGCCCAATCCATAATAATTTATTTGTTAAAGTTGTTGAGAGATTAGATATATCAATTTTATCACTTTGCCCTTGAGTAAAATCAGTGATGATATCACGATTGCCACTTCCTACTCCTGAATGAGAGGCATTTGACCAAACAAAAGTATCAGTGCCTGCACCACCAGTTATAGTATCTTTGCCAAAACTTAATCCATCAAGAGCAATTCCATATTTCATAGATAAATATTCTTGAACGCTATTTATTTGAGAATTAGAGAGAGCGCTGTTGTAATAAAGAATTTCAGAGATGTAACCGTCTAAAAATGCAGTTGCCGTGTTTCCCGCATTCTTCGTTCCTATTTGTAATGTTGGAGTACCACCATAGAGGATAGCGCCTGCATTTACAGAAGCATCATCAGTTCTGACTCCACTTTTGAACACACTAGTATCAGAACCATTCACTAAACCAGAAAATACATAGTAAGTTTCATTGGTCAGATCAGCACTAACCGCTCGGTTATCGATCCATGAACCACCCTTTAGAACTATCATTGATGGACCGCCTACTTCTAAGTTAAATCCATCTGCACCGCCAGTGGCATGAGCAAGAATAGTTGAATTTCCATCACGTGTATTCACTCTGGAAATTGCTGAAAAAATAGTTAAATTAGTTGTCGGTCTAGGTACGCTTCCATTGTCGCTTAACCAGTCGGTATAATCGAAATAGAGTGCGGGCAAACCGCCAGAGCCAGAAGCTCCACTAACTGAAGTGTTGTAGGTTGGCCTGTCTGTTGTTGTTCCAGAGGTAAGATCAGAAACATAGTAACCATTTCCACTCTGATCATTCCAACGACTGACTAAATTAGAACTATCTTTAGTAATGCTAGAAATATTAGCAGCATTCAACCAAAGAAGTAGAGTTGAACCTGCAATAGTAGATGAAGTAAAATTTGTACTGTCAGGATAAATTGTATCGTTACCTGCACCAGCAACGATTGTATCACCACCATAACCACCAACTAAAACAGAATTAGAATCGCCTGATTTGAGAGTAATATCGGCAGCGGAAGTAGCAGTTGCATTTTTAAAGATAAAATCAGTTAATAATAGATTGCTATCATCACTAGTTACTGCAATTTCAAAATCAGAAGTTCCATTACCACCCCAATCGATTTGAATCACACAAGGAGTGCCATCATCCCAACGCATTTCTGCTCGTCCACTACTAGTAAAACTACTACCAGCACCAGTTCCTAGAATTGTTAAATGAGAATCAAATTGTAGAGAGATCTTATCACCTTCGCCACGATTAAAATCACTGATAGTATCGCGATTACCGGCCCCAGCACCAGAGTGAGAAGCATTTGTCCAAATGAAAGTATCTGCTCCTGTTCCACCTGTTAGAGTGTCTAGACCAAAATTTAATCCACTTAAAGCGATACCATATTTCATGGAAATAAATTGTTCGGCAATTGATCTTTCGTAATTGTTTAAAAAGCGAGTGTAAAATAAAATATCTCCAATTGAAGAATCAAATGTTGCTTCATCAGCATCACCACCGCGGCCGATGAGCAAATCGGATGCCGGAGTAATGTAGTTACAATCAGGATTATCTAGAGCATAGCTAGTACCATTGGCCCATAGGAATTCATGGCGATGATTAGTATCAACTGTATTATTTCCACCAGAATAGATTGTAGATGTAGAATCAGGAAAAGTAGTAGTAGAAAAAGACTGACTAATACTACCACAAACATATGTTGCCTTTTTGTTACTATAATATCCGTAAGACCATCCATTTCCTCCAGTATGTCCATTCACTATGAACAATTGATCAGTGTGTGAGTAAGCGTGCGGACGAATGGCGGCGATTACTGTGTGATTGTTACTATCACTTATTGAAGAACCTTTAGCTAAGAAGTCGTTAACACCATCAAATTCTAGACCAGGTCTATTGTTTATAGAATTAGTAATATAGAGTGGTTGTTTAGTAGAATCAGTTTGAATTACTTGATGACCATTTATTTTACTCTTCCAAGTATCAACTAATGATCCATTCGCAATCAAGCGACTATCGTTGTAAGGATCAGAGGCATTAAACCATACTGCTAAATCAGATATTGTTGTTGTAGTAAATTCTGGATTGTCAGCGTAGATAATATCATTTCCAGCACCAGCACTTATTGTATCACCACCATATCCACCAGTTAAAGTATCAGCTAAACTACTACCAGTAATTGTATCAGCACCCATTCCTCCTGTGATCTTAACGGCCACACTACTACTACCAGTTAGAGTGAGAGCAGTAGTATCTATTGCTCCATTAACTTTATTAAAAATAAAATCGCTAGCATTGTTAAGATTGGATGCCGAAAAATTATCCAATCGAATTTCAAAATCAGATACGCCATCTGTTCCCCAATCAATTTTAATTAGAGTATTTCCTGATCCATCATCAGTCCACAGCATCTCTCCAGAGTGAAGACCAGTAAAAGATGCAGTATTACCTAGAATGTAAATAGTTTGTGAGAATCCGGTGAAATCAATTTTATCTGTTCCACTAACTTTAAAATCAGTAATACGATCACGATTGCTTGAATTAGAAATGGAGTTATCACTCCAATAGAATGTATCATTGCCTTCACCACCAGTTAGCACGTCTGTTCCAAAGCTGAGTCCATTGAGAGAGAGTGCATATTTCATAGAGAGATATTGTTGAACATAATCGGCCTGCGCTTGAGTGAGAGCGCTGTTGTAGTAGAGAACTTCAGAGACATAACCGTTTAATGGGAGAGTAGTACCACCATTAGCAGATCCGATTTCTAATTTAGGATTAGCTCCATAAGCGATTGCTCCACTATTACCATTATCATCTACCCAGTATCCACCTGTGTTTTCGCTTGTCACAGAACCATTCACTATACCAGCGTGGACGTTAAAAGTTCCTACAGTTATTCCTCCTAAGTAGCTACGTGCGGAGTTGGATCCCCAATCCCCCTTGTTGATCATCATATTTATTGGGTGGTATCCGCTATCCCAATCATGCCAGAATAAATTCCATCCGTTGGTACTAGAACCACCACCAGTTTGAGCAACAAATATTTTTGTCATCTCCATAGCTAAAACTGCAGACACCGCAAATATACTTAAATTAGGAGTGACAGCAGGTACACTACCATTGTCACTCAGAAAATCTCCTCCATCGAAAGAGAGAGTTGCACGACCACCAATGCCACTAACGGCAGTACTGTAGGTTGGTCTGTCTGTGGTTGTTCCAGAGGTAAGATCGTAAACGTAATAGTTATTACCACTCTGATCATCCCAACGACTGACTAAATTAGAAGCATCTTTAGTTATTTTATCTATGTTAGAGGCATTCAACCATAGAAGCAGAGTAGTTCCAGCGATAGAAGAAGATGTAAATGTTTGTCCATCAGGATATATTTTATCATCACCAGCGCCACCTATGATGGTATCTCCATTATAATTTCCAGTGATAATATCGTCGGCACTAGTTCCAGTCATTGTATCAGCATTAGTAGTTCCTGTTAGAGAGTAAGTGCGAGTGATTCCCGATGAGGCAGCACTGTTACCTTGATTTACTTGATCCACACATACATCAGAGTTTACTTCTACTGTAACTTCTCCGAGTGCAGAGGGCACGATACTAACAGTATAAGTTTTGGCGTCTACTGTTGTAAAACTTGTTTTAGTAGCATTGGTAACACTGATATCTCCAACATCAAATCCAGTTACATTTTCAGAGAAGGTAACTGTAACTGTAAATGGTCCATAGACAGTTGCAACTGCGGCCGTTGAGAGTGAAACAGTAGGAGGAACGTTATCGTAAGTAACAGTAGCATTGCTATTGGAAGCTTCGTTAGAATTTCCTGCGAGATCAGTAACTACTCCAGCTGCCAGTGATGGAGTGATTGTGCCGGCACCAGTTACAGGGTCAGCAGCGATAGTGTATACGCTGTTACTTACTTTTGTTACCGTCCAAGTAATTCCAGTGGCAGTTCCATTTTGAGTTATATCAGCGGCGGTAAAACTACCATTAGTTATGTCTTCAATAAATGTTACAGTGAAATTTATAGGTAGAGAATTAGTGGCAGCTGCTTGTCCCTCTTTTAAACTTACGATAACTGTTGGTCCAGTGGTATCTACAATAATTCCACGAGCGAATAGGGATTCGTCTTCACCATTTAATGGTAGAGTAAGAGTGGCATTGTTATTATAATAATCTTTTATAGAACCACTATTTAGATCTAGGGAACTAACATTTACATAATCAAGTGCCGCTCCTGCAGAGGTATCACCAGCTTGAATTTGATATGTACATGTGAGTGTATCTTTTGCTTCCCCTTGAGTGACGGCCCCACAATCAGCGTAGCGATCAGTTCCAGTCATATCAAGTAGTATTCTTGGTGATCCAGTGGCAATTATATTTTCAGAAAATTGTATTGTTACAGTGAGAGTGTCACCTGTGTTTAAGCGACCATTATCAGGAGAGGAAACTTGGATCACAGTTGGAGCAACATTATCAAAGTAAACAGAGTTATCAGTGCTAGTAGAAGCAGCACAAGTGTTTCCTGCAGAATCAGTAATAGTTTTTCCACCAGTGCCTGGTAGTGATGGTTGTACTGAACCAATTCCAGTGATTGCAGTTGCAGAGATAGTAAATGTTTTTGCATCAGCATCGCCTGCATCTCCTATACTCCAAGTAATTCCTGTGGCCGTTCCATTTTGTAAAATGTCTGCAGTGGAAAAAGTATTTTCATCAATTGTTTTTGAAAATACTACAGAGAAAATTATGGGTAGAGAATTGGTTGGATCACTTTGAGCAGGATCACTAGTTTTTTGATTGATAGTTACCGTTGGTGCTACGGCATCGTAGGTGACAGAGTTATCTGTGCTTGTCGAAGCACTATTCCAGTTGCCGGCCAAATCTAAAATTGAATTAGCATCAATACTTGGAATTATTGTTCCACTAGTTACTGGTGGATTTGAAATCGTGGCGGTTAGAGTGAATGTTGTATTATCGCTGGTTGTGATTGACCACGAGATATTAGCATTATCAATACTTCCATTCTTTTTAATATCAGCAGAAGTAAATGTTGCTGGATCAATTGCTTCGGAAAATACTGCTGTAAATTTGATTTCATTATTATTTGTAGGATCACTTTGAGCAGGATCACTGCTCTTTTGATTTATAGTTACCGTTGGTCCATCACTATCATGAATTATGGTATCACTCATACATGTACTCTTATTTCCAAAAACATCTCTAAACATTACATAGACAGTTGCTATCCCATTTGTTTGTCCTAAGGTCCAAGCGGAGGATGTATCATAGTTAGTATTCCAATTACCCTCTTGATCACTGTTCGGGCATCCAGCACTGTTGGTGATGTACATCTTAGTAGCGAGTGTAGCTCCAAGAGTGAGAGTAACACTGGTTGAATTAGTTCGTGCATTTCCACCATTGATAGAAATAGTTGTTCCAGTTGGAGCAGAAGTATCTTTAGTTGCAGTATCAGTTGCGGGTGCGCTTACATTGGTTGCGGGATCAGTTAGTGTAACAGAAAGAGTAAGTGTTCCATCATCCAAGCTTGCTATATCGATATCAGTAATACTTTGATTTGCAGAGGTAATTGTGCCAGAACCAGTTACTTGTTTAATATTACCATCGCCATTTGAGGTGATAGTATAATTATAAGTTGTTCCTGGGGTGGTTTCCGCTGCAGTAAATTGGAAATCAACATCTTTGTTTGTGACATTGTCGTTGTTGAATGAGGCAGCACTAAGCTCAACAGTGAAACCAGAGGGTGCGATATTATCGTGAATGATAGTATCGTTTATGCAAGAACTTTCATTTCCAGCATCGTCTAAAAACTTCACGTAGACGGTGGCAGTTGTATTAGCTTGTCCTGGATCTAAATTCCATGGAGTTTTTGTTGTAGCATAATTTTCTGTAGTTCCACCAGAACCACAACCAGCGACGTTAGTAATATACATTTTAGTCGCACCAGCAGCAGCGAGAGTAAGATTATTGTTATCAGTTTTTGTGTAAGAATCTCCATTCTTGATAGCAATAGAGGTAGCAACTGGTTTAACTGTATCTTTGGTAATTGAATCTGTAGCAGGAGTTCCAATATTAGTTGCAAGATCAGTTAGTGAAACAGATAGATTTAAATTTCCATCAGCTAAGCTTGATAGATTGATACCAGAGATAGTTTGATTACTAGAGGTTATTGTTCCATTGCCAGATACAGGAGTTCCACCTGCATTTGATGTGATTGTATAATTGTAAGTTGCTCCTGCAGGATTTGTTTCTGCTCCTGCAAATGTGAATGAGATATTTCCTTGATTATTAAAGTTAACATAATTAGGAGTTGGATCAAGAGAGACAGTGTAACCAGATGGAGGAGTAGTATCGTGAGTGATATGATCATGAATACATGCACTCTTATTTCCAGAGGCATCTCTAAATTCTACATAGACAGTGGCCTCGCCATTTGTTTGTCCTAAAGTCCAAGCAGAAGAAGTAGCATAGTCAGTAGTCCAATTAGCTTCGTTATCGTCGCCTGCACAGTCTGCATTGTTGGTTATATACATCTTAGTTGCATTGGTAGCGGCCAGAGTAAGAGTAACACTAGTTGAGTTTGTGTAACGAGGAAGACCATTGTTAATAGAAATAGATGTTCCAGTTGGAGCGCTTGTATCTTTTACAATTGGTGTAGCTTGAACATATGGAGTTCCTTGATTAAGGGCCACATCGGTGATGTAAGCAGCGACAGTTAAGTTTCCATCATTTAATCCACTGACATTTATATTATTAATAGTTTGATTTGCAGAGGAGATAGAACCACTTCCAGAGACAGGAGTTCCTCCTGCACTTGATGTGATTGTATAGTTGCAAGTTGCTCCTGCAGGATTTGTTTCAGCTCCACTAAATATAATTGAAATTGCATTTTGATTAGAATTATTAACTGGTTTGCTATTACTATGAAAGTCTATAGTATATCCTGTAGGTGGAGTATCATCGTGAATGATAGTATCGTTTATACATGAACTTAAATTTCCTGCTGTATCTCTAAACATTACATAGACAGTAGCAGTTGCATTTGTTTGAGTGAGTGGCCAAAGAGCTTTTGTTGTATTGTATGCTACCCAAGTTCCATTAGAGCCACAACCAGCAGTGTTGGTTACATACATCTCATCTGCACCAGTTGCAGAGAGAGTAACATTGTTATCTGTAGTATTAGTGTAAGCATCTCCACCTTTGATAGCGATTGAGTTTGCAACTGGTTTACTAACATCTTTGGTGATCGTTTTAGTCGCCTCTGCTCCAGTATTAGAAGCTTCATCGGTTAGAGTTACAGTAAGAGTGAGTGTACCATCATTTAACCCACTTAAATTAACTGCGATATTTTGATCAGTTTGAGTGAGAGGACCAGCGTGAGTTACAGTAACAGGAGTTCCACCATTTGATGAGGTAATTGTATAGTTGTAGTAAGCACCAATCACACCATTGTTATTAAATTTGAAAGCGGCCGCTGCGAGATTATCAAAATTAATATATGTGGTGGTGAAGTCAACAGTATATCCTGAAGGAGCGGAGTTATCGTGTGTGATGGAATCACTTACACATGCACTGATATTTCCATATGTATCTCTAAATTTTACCCAGACTGTGTTTTCTTGATTTGAGTTGGCGAGAGTCCAAGCTTTAGTGTCAGTATAATTTATCCAAGATCCCTCTGCTGTTACAGCATTACAATCTGCTAAGCTAATATTTGTGATATACATTTTAGTAACGGTATTAGCATCGGTCGCACTAAGAGTGAGAGTAACATTAGTTGAGGTGGTGTAAAGATCTCCACTATTAATGGAAATAGATGGGTCAGCTGGAGCAATTGTATCTTTTTTAACTGTAGTAGATTGGATGTAATTATCTCCTTGATTTAAGGCCACATCAGTAATGTAAGCAGAGAGAGTTAAATCTCCATCATTTAATCCTGAGGCATTTATATTTTGTATCAGTTCAGTTGCAGAGGAGATATTACCACTTCCAGTTACAGGAGTTCCGGCCACAGATGATGTTATAGTGTAGTGATAAGTTGCTCCTGCAGGATTTGTTTCAGCACCACTAAATTGAATAGAGATGGCATCTTTGTTATATAGATTAACTGGTTTACTATTACTGTGGAAATCAATTGTATATCCTGAAGGTTTAGTTTTATCGTGATTGATAGTATCACTTATACATGCGCTCTCATTTCCAGCAGTATCTTTAAATTTTACATATACAGGAACATTATTTGTATCTAATTGTCCTAGAGTCCAAGCGCTACTTGTATTGTAATCTATCCAAGTAACTGTACCTCCACAATCTGTTGTATTGGTTATATACATCTTAGTTGCATTGGTAGCAGCAAGAGTGAGAGTAACATTACCATCTACATCTTTTGTATAAGCGGCACCAGCATTTATTGAGATAGATGTGTCTGTAGGTGCGGCCACATCTTTAGTAGCAGCATTGTTTATAGTTACTTCATCACCAGCATTGGTGGCCGGATCAGTTAGGGTTACTTTTAAAGTTAAAACACCATCTGGCAAACTACTTACATTTCTAGTAATAGTATCAGTTGCTGTAGCAATTGTTCCATTGCCTGTTAGATCAGTTCCACCCCCACTAGAAGATATTATATAGCTATAAGTTGTCCCTACTTCTGCCCCACTAAATTGGAAGGCAGCAGTTGTTTGATTAGTATTGTTTATATAAGAATAAGAAGAAGTAAAAGCAGCTGAATAACCGGTTGGTTTGATAGAATCATGCTTGATAGTATCATTGATACAATCACTCTCACTTTCAGCAGCAGTTCTAAATTTTACATAGACAGTGGCGGTTGCATTTGTTTGTAAGAGAGGCCAATCAATTTTTGATGTGGCATAATTTTCCCAAGTTCCACCACCGCTACATCCAGCAGTGTTTGTTATATACATCTCCGTTGCATCGGTAGCAGCGAGAGTGAGAGTTACTTTTGCGTCTGCCGCTTTAGAGTATTCTGCTCCAGCATTGATAGAGATAGATGTTACTGTAGGTCTTACAGTATTTTTATTTATAGTAGCACCGGCCACTTCGTCTCCAACGTTTCCGGCAAGATCTGTTAATTTTACTTTAACAGTTAATGTTCCATCAATTAATCCACCAACATTTATTCCTGAGATTTTGTCTGTAGCTGTAGCAATTGTTCCACTGCCAGTTACATCAGTTCCACCTCCAGAAGAGGTGATGGTATAATTATAAGTTGTTCCTACTTCTGCTCCAGCAAATAAGATCTCTGCTGCATTTGTATTCTGATAATTTATTTTTGTGTTGGTAAATCCTATAGAATATCCACTTGGTTTAGTAGTATCGATAATAATATTTCTTTTTGAAAGTGAATTAACAGAATGAGTAGCATATAAAGTGCGATTAGCATCGTTACCGTTAGCATCTTTAATAGTTGATCCATTAAGTTCCAGTGAATTTATATTTACATAATCAATTTCTGGTAATGTTGAAGTATCACCAGCTGCAACTGTATAATCACACTCTAAAGAGCTAGCAGTATTTTTCACACAAGATGCATACTTATCTACGCCAACCATATCTAAGAAAAGTTGTGGCATGCTTACATCAGGTGTTCCCACAACATCAATGGATTTTGAAAAACTTATTTGAACGTGAAGTGTTTGTCCTGCTCTTAAATAAGTATCGGTATTGTTTGTAGTAGTAATATTATTGACTATTGGAACGCCGGTATCTTTTGTTACTGTACTACCAGCAACAGCAGTACTGTTGGTGGCGTTTGCAGCAGAATCAGTTAATGTAGCAGAGACAGTTAAAGTTCCATCTGTGAGTCCTGTTACATCGATGTTATTTATAGTTTGATCTGCAGATGAAATAGAACCACTACCTGTTACTGGAGTTCCTCCTGCAGATGATGTTATTGAATAATTATAATTTGTTCCAGCAGTAGTCTCTGCTCCTGTAAATTGAATTGAGATTGATGTTTGATTATTACTATTAACTGGATTAGTAACAAAGCTAATATTAAAAGCAGCAGGAGAAATATCATCATGAATGATAGTATCGCTTATACATGAACTTAAATTTCCTGCTGTATCTCTAAACATTACATAGGCAGTTGCAGTTGCGTTTGTTTGAGTGGGTGGGAGTGGCCAAGCAGCTTCTGTTGTATTGTATGCGACCCAAGTTCCATCAGCGCCACATCCAGCAGTCTTGGTTACATACATCTCATCTGCACCAGTAGCAGAGAGAGTAACATCATTATTAACAAATTTAGTATGAGATGCCCCACCTTTGATAGCAATAGAGTTTGCAACTGGTTTCACTATATCTTTAGTAATTGTTTTAGTAGCATTTGCTCCAGTGTTACTGGCATCATCAGTTTGAGTTACTGTAAGAGTGAGAGTACCATCATTTAATCCACTTAAATCAACTGCAATAGTTTGATCAGCTTGAGTGAGAGGGCCAGCGTGGGTTACGCTAATAGGATTTGCTGTTCCTCCTGCAGAGGATGTTATGGTGTAGTTGTAGTAAGCACCGACTATACCATTATTATTAAATTTAAAAGCGGCGGTCGCGAGATTATTAAAATTAATATATATGGTGGTGAAGTCAACAGTGTATCCTGAAGGAGCAGAGTTATCGTGTGTGATGGAAGCGCTTGTGCATGCACTGATATTTCCCGAATCATCTCTGAATTTTACCCAAACAGTGTTTGCTTGATTAGAATTTGCCAGAGTCCAATTGTTGTAAGTAGTAGCATAATTTATCCAAGATCCCTCAGCGATTGTTGAATTACAATCTGCTAAGCTGACATTTGTTATATACATTTTAGCAACTGTATTAGCATCAGTAGCACCAAGAGTGAGAGTAACACTAGTTGAGGTGGTGTAAAGAGCTCCACCATTAATAGAGATAGATGGGTTAGCGGGAGCTACAATATCTTTTTTTACTGTATCACTTTTTTCTGCACTCACATTACCAGCAGCATCTCTTAAGGTTGCAGTTACAGTTAATGTTCCATCAACTAATCCACTAACATCTAAATTTTCTATAAGTTTATTAGCATCACCTGCTACTTCTTGATTAGTCTCTGCTACAGCAACTCCACCATTATTAGATACTATTGAATAACTATAAGTTGTGCCGGCCGTGGTCTCTGCTCCCGCAAATTGAATAGAGACTGCTCCTTTATTGGAATTATTAATTGGATCGGTAACAAAAGTAATAGAGGTTAATGAAGGTAGAGTTTTATCGTGATTGATAGTATCACTTATACATGCGCTCTCATTTCCAGCAGCATCTTTAAATTTTACATATACAGGAACATTATTTGTATCTAATTGTCCTAGAGTCCAAGCGCTACTTGTATTGTAATCTATCCAAGTAACTGTACCTCCACAATCTGTTGTATTGGTTATATACATCTTAGTTGCATTGGTAGCAGCAAGAGTGAGAGTAACATTACCATCTACATCTTTTGTATAAGCGGCGCCAGCATTTATTGAGATAGATGTACCTGAAGGTGCGGTGGCATCTTTAGTTGTAGTTATTTGATTGCTTACTTCATCTCCAACATTTCCTGCAGGATCAGTTAAAGTGACTTTCACGGTTAGTGTGCCATCAAGTAAGCTAGTTACGTTTCTATTAATAGTATCTGTTGCTGTAGTAATTGTTCCACTACCTGTGAGAGGATCTCCACCTCCTGATGAGGAAATTGTATAATTATAAGTTGTTTTTGGATCGGTGACTTGAGCTCCAGCAAATGTAAAACCTGCCGTTTCTTGGTTGGCATTATTAACATTTGTTGTAGTAAACTCAACTGAGTAACCAGTTGGTTTAATATTATCGTGAGTGATTTTATCATTGATACAAGCACTCTCACTTTCAGCAGCTGTTCTGAATTTTACATATACAGTTGCCTCTGCATTTGTTTGTAATAAAGGCCAATCAATTTTAGAGGTAGCATAATTTTCCCAATTTCCACCACCGCTACATCCAGCAGTGTTTGTGATATACATTTCTGCTGCATCAGTTGCTGCTAGAGTAAGAGTGACTTTCGCATCGGTAGCTTTAGTGTATGTGGCCCCAGCATTAATGGAGATAGACGTGTCTGTAGGTAGAATAATATTTTTATTAATAGTAGCGGCACCGGAGACTTCATCGCCAACGTTTCCTGCTTTATCAGTTAATTTTACTTTAACAGTTAAGGTTCCATCATTTAATCCACTAACATTTATATTTGAAAATTTATCTGTAGCTGTTGCAATTGTTCCAGTACCCGTGACATCATCGCCACCTCCAGAAGAAGAGATAGTATAATTATAAGTTATTCCTACTTCTGCTCCAGCAAATAAAATTTCAGCAGCGGTTTTATTATGAAAATTTATTTTTGTATTGGTGAAAGCAATAGAATATCCACTTGGTTTAGTAGTATCGACTACAATATTTTTTGCGGCCAAAGAACTAGCACTATTAGTTGCTGGTAGAGTAAGGATTGCATCGTTGTTAGTAGCATCTTTTATGCTTCCTCCATTAAGATCAAAAGAAGATGTACTTACATAATCAATTCCTGGAGAGGCAGTTGTATCGTTATTATCACCGGCCTCTATAGTATAATCACACTCTAGATAATTAGCACCAACTACATCACAAGAAGCATTCTTATCTAGTACTCCGACCATATTTAATAAAATCTTTGGTGTTCCAGTAACAGTAATATTTTTGGAAAAATTTATTTTTACATGAATTGTTTGTCCCTCTTTTAAATAACTATTGCTAGTATTAGCATTTGTAGTAGTGACAGAAGTTATAGTAGGAACTCCTACATCTTTTTCTACTGTAGCGGGGGCCGAGGGCGCACCAACATTTCCAGCAGCATCGGTTAATGTAGCAGTTAGTGTAAGTGTACCATCATTTAATCCACTTAAATCTATTCCTGAGATAGTCATGCCACTATCATTTATAGTACCAGTTCCAGTTACGTTAGTTCCACCATTAGAAGATGAGATAGTGTAGTTGTAAGTAGTATTTAATTCAGCGGAAGTAAATTTTATGGAAGTACTTGTTCTGTTGGAAAAATTAATGGTGGCGGCCGTAAAACTAATAGAGTAACCGGAGGGAGTATTACCATCGTGAATGATAGTATCACTTAAACATGAACTCTTATTTTCATATTGATCTTTAAACATTACATATACAGTTGCTGTTCCATTTGTCTGATCTAATTCCCAATTTGCTTTTTTAGGATTGTTGGAATCGTAATCATCCCAAACACCACCAGATAAACAACCTTCTGTATTGGTGACGTAAAATTTTGCAGCATCTGTGGCCGCTAAATTAATATCATTGATAGTGGCCTTTGTATAAACTGCTCCATTCTTAATTGCGATAGACATGTTGGAAGGTCCATTAGCAGCTTTAGTTGTTGTATTTGTAACGGCAGTTCCAATATTTCCTGCACTATCAATTAAGTAAACAGAGACAGTTAAAATTCCATCTTCCAATGCACTTACGTTTATATTAGAGATAGTTTGGTCGATAGTGCTGACAGTGCGAGCAGTGCTAGCAGTATTCGAATTAGAGATGGCCGTTCCTCCTCCTGAAGAGGTAATTGTATATATATAGTTTGTTCCTATTTCTGCTGAAGAAAATTTTATAGCAGCAGTGGTTTTATTGAGAGCAGTTATTGAAGCAGTAAAAGCGATTCCATATCCACTAGGGGCGATTCTATCTAAAGTTACATTTTCAGAACTGGATGCTGAGGATGTATTAATATTATTGGCAAAATCACTAAAGCGTCCACTAGCAATTGAAGGATGAATTGTTCCATCGGTGGTGGCAGCAGTTGCAGTTAGAGTGAAAATCTTATCAACACTAGTTTTTTCTATATTCCAAGTAACTCCAGTTGCTGTTCCACTTCCATCTTGTGAAATATCATCACTAGTTAATGTAGTTGATTTTATACTTTCAGAAAATTGAAGATTGAAAGTAATAGGCAAAGTTTTAGTTGGAGTACTTTGTCCAGAGGCACGAGTGATAGTAACTGTTGGAGGTGTATCATCGTGAATAATACTTCTACTAACACACTCTGAAACCTGGCCGCTTTCATCTTTAAATCGAGCATAGATAGCATTCAAGAAATTTTTGTTAGGTAGTGTGAAAGTTTTATTTTTATTATAACTCTTCCAAGCAGCATTCGAACGACAATCCTCACAATCAGCTGAACTGGTTAAACACATAAACATCATGTTGTTTCCAGCTACTTCATTTGTTAAAGTTACAGTGTCCGAATTTGTATAAAGATCTCCGCCGTTGATTAAAAGTGAAGTTACATTAGGAATGTTAGAAAATACTCCAGGGTTGGAGCTTGAGCTAAAGCTTGGTGAAGATGATGAGGGAGAAGAAGACGACGACGATGATGTTGATGATGACGTACTATCAGTGGATGTTCCACTAGTTGTATCTTGACGTTTCTCCGTGTTTGTTCCTGAAGTTGAACTTGAACTTGAACCAGAGCTAGATCCAGTATCTGTTCTACTTGCGATACCTCCTCCAGTAAATGGAGGTTGAACTGCATTTGTTGTACTCGCTGTGCTTGAAGCACTTGAAGTGCTTGAAGCACTTGAAGTGCTGGATGTATTTTCAGTGTTGGTTGTTGTAGAGGCAGTTGATCTATTTGCTGTTGATTCTGTAGTTGTTGCAGTTGTTGTTGTTGCTGTTGTTGCTGTTGTTGCTGCTGCTGTGGTTGGAGCAGACGCGGATGTTTTAGATGTTGTTGCAGGTGAAGCTGGTGACGTCGGTGAAGAAGGTGAAGAAGAAGAAGGAGATGATGATGATGATGCACTTTTTGTAACATTTCCTGCAGGAGATACAGATGAAATGCTAGAAGATCTTGAAACACTTGTATTGCTATTAGTATCTGCCGGTTTATTATTGTTTGTATTTTCTGTATTGTTTGCATTATTACTATTCAAACTATCTGAGAATAAATTATTAAGAACATCATTTCTGGTATAATCGATGTTATTTGGATTATTAAATATGTTGAAGTTGTTTGTTGTCGAAGATGGTTGGCGTTTCGAATAATCATTTGTATTTTTATTTTGATCAATGTTTGCATTTATGTTGGTATCTTTGTTCACTGATTCACTTACTTCATTTTGATAATCTGTAGTGACTTTTACTGCAGTAATTGTTCCTACTGTAGCAGCGACAGTAATGGCCGTACCGATTCCGCCTGATTGTAAAAGAAAATTTGTGACAGAAGAAACAATTTTGAGATTTCTTAAAAATGAAAACATAATATTAAATCCTAGTTAACAAAAATAAAATTATCCGACAAAAAAAATCAAAAACTATTCTAAAAATAACTCTAGAATAGTCATTATCTTTACGGATATGCCTATAGATATGATTAGAACAAATTTTAAGGAAAAGATTAGATGAGAAAAATTTTCATCATATAGTGGATAGATTTAATTTGATTATTACAAAATCAATAAAGTATGAAATAAAAATCATGAAATCAAAAAAAACAAATTTAAAAATACTATACTAGTTGGTAAAAAATTCATGAGTAAATTGTTTTGATAAAAATTTTAAAGTCTATTTGTTATATCCCGAAAATATGTTGTCTTAAGATCGATGTTTAAAGCTCGATTAATAAAATTACAAGGAAGTAATTGCCGCATGAAAAATAATAGTATATTAATTCACAAAATTTTATTCATAATTTTCTTTTCATTTCTATTTTCATTTTTATTTTTATTTAACGGACCTGCAGAAGCACAGTATGCAGAGATGGCCGCACCTGATCTTGATGAAGATGATTTAAATATTAGTGGAGATATTTTTTCTGATTTCAATGAAGATCTTGAGGCCAGTCAGGTTTTGGAGGATGAAAGATTTTATCGTTTTGGAAGATTTTACTCTTTTAGTACCGCGGCCGGAGTTACGACTTATACTGGTAATCGTGGAAATGCCTATGAAGATAAACATCCTTCACTTGGAGTTTCACTATTTTATTTTTTGAATTTTCGAATGGCCTTTGGTTTAGGAGTAGAATATTCTAAGCATTACATGTTGATTGATGTTCCCACTAAAGCATTTGATCAGCCAGGTGGTCCAGGAGCGGTAGAGGTGAATATGTTTAGAACATTTTTCTTTTACAGATATTATATCGATACTGCTGAGTTAGGAACAGCAATGACTTATGCTAATCCATTTTTTTCTACTAGAATTGAGTTTTGGGATCAAACGGATAAATTTATTGATCACGCAGATATTCCTAATGCTTCCGGCGGTGCCATTGGTGCTGCATTTGGAATAGGATTAGAATTTCCAATAAAATTTAAAGAATCATATCTAGGAGTCGAAGCACTCTATCACATAGTTAACTTCAAAGATACCTACACTCAAATGTATCGACCCAAAGATGGAGAAGATGGTGGATACACAGATCTTACTGGAAATGTCATGACCACATTTATTAGTTATGTGATTAGTTGGTAGTGGTATTTATCTTTTTTATCAAAGCTTCATCTAAACCTTTTCGCTCAAGACTTTCAAGACCTTTGATTTTAACTTTACTGATTACTTTTACTTTGTTGTATAATTTTAAAAATTGTTGTTGTTCATTTTCAGAGAGTTCAGAGATGTGATTAATTTTAGATGCCATTTTTAATAGTTGAGGAATAGCATTGGTTGCTTCATCTAAACTTAAACACTTATCTAAGAGTTTAAATAAATTATCTGTTGCGATTTCTCTTCCAATATCCTCCCATTTTAATTTTTTGTCCATGGAAGATTTAGAGAATGGTTTTCGATATTTTTGTGCTTCTATATCACAATGTTGATCTTGGCATTTTGGAATCCAGATAAAATCGGGATAGTTTCCATAGCTTCGATCCCCCTCCCATTTTGAATACATCTCTTTGCTATCCTTATCACGAAAAACAAAATAGGATAATCTGCTTTTGCCAACTCTTGGTTTATAACCTTCACGAAAATTTTCTTCAAGTAAATATTCAATTTGAGATAAAACATTAACTGCTTCAAAATTAGATTTTATTCTTATGCCACCTTCCTCTAAAATAAGATCAAATATTTTATTTTTTTCTTTTTCTAGTCGAGTGACAACTTTGTTTAGTTTTCCCTCCTCCTTGTCAACTATTCTTTGAATAAAGTCTGGAAATGATAGATCCATAGGGATTTCAAAATCAGGGCGTTCTGGTTTAGAGGGAATAATTGCTTTAACAATTTTTAATATTGCTTTATCAATACTATCCATGGCCTTTAGTAGATCGTTTGCTTTTTCGTTTGCTCCTTCATAGAAAAAACTATTGCCATAGTATTTACCATCTACCAACATATTCATCATGGGTAGTTGGTTTTGTTCACTTTTACGTGGAAGATTTCTAACATCATATCTTTCGAAAGCAAATGTAGGTTGATTCCACACTTCAGATGTTGGATCAATATCAGAGATTACTCTTCTTTTTTTAATGCCAATATATTCTTCATATACTTGATCTGCAATGTGAGGAGGAAGTCCAACATGTCCTGCGATATCGAGCATTTTATTAAATAGTTCATCAGTTTTTTTATTCTTTGAATATGATGTGGTTTTTCTTCCAAAATAACCATTCTCTTCTGATTTTGAAGGATAAACTGCAGTTAAATATTCAGCGATATCTACACTTTCAATATAGATGCTGCCACAAATATATCCTTTACTTGAGGTAATTAATTTAAGTGCTTTATCACTTTCATGAAAGGCACCCCAACGATCGCAAGTTCCTTCCCAGCGTTTGGCATCGGCGATAAAATTATTTTTATGAATGAATTCACACATACCATCCACACAATTTTCAGGAGTAACCTCTTTGGTGGCCTGATCTATTAATTTTACTAAGGTAAAATCTCTATTTTCATTTCCATTATAATCGATTAAATCGGAGAGAGGTGTTTTCATTTCAAATGGATGAGTGGTTAGAAGAGAGACATTTGATGGATTATAGCTTGTAGAGACTCCTTTAGGAGCAATACTCATTTTTTTTATTTCGAAAAGATTTTTTAATTTTTCATCAGAAGCATAGCTGCTGAAATAGTTATTGTAAGAGATAATCAATATTAAAAAAAAGCATAAGCATTTAATCATGTTGATATTCCTCTGGTAATTCATAAAAGTTACTAGGTATAAAAAGTAGTTGCGTATTATCTCATAAAACTATTCTAATTAAAATAGTACGATAATAATAATATTCTTTTATTAAGCTATATGTTTGATATAATTAGAATGATATCAACTTTGAATTTGCATCGCTTGGATAATAGTTTTTTTAAAGTGCCAACTAGTATTGGCAAGTGATTATTAAATCACAAGTGATTATTAATCATGATGATCCTTAGATTACTATTTTTTTTAATATTGCTTTTGAGCACTACTCATAATAATAGTGCTCAAGCGGCCATTTATAAAAAAGGTATTGCTAGTGATCTTTTTGGATATCAGATAGGCAGTACAATCAATCTTGATTTATCCAAATCATTTCTTAGTGGTTATATCAATTTTCAAAAGGAGCGCCACTCATTTGAAAAAATTGATGATACAATCGATATAAAAAATGAATTCCTATTTTACTTAAATCAATTTAAAAAGAGTTTTACTCCGAAATACTTTTTAATAGAATTGGATTTTTGTCCTTTGACATCTGCAGGTCTTTATCTTTATGAACATGAGAAAAATATTTATAATGATTTTGAAATGGATTTCAAGTATAAAAATGTCGGATTACAAAGAACCCATTTGAATTTTATTGAACTACTTACTACTCGTTATGAATATCCCTATTCGCTCTCTTTTTTTTTAGGGGAGATACTTACGTTTGTGGATAAAGATCCATCAAACACTAGTTCGCAACAAACCGGTAGCGCTATTATGGGCCATGTGCTTACGGTAGGTAATGAGAAATTAATTAGAATGGATCAAAAACAAAATTATTGGTTTCAATACTCCTATAAAATTAAAGGAACAAATAGTACCCAAGATTCACAAAAAAAGTGGGGTTTTCAGATAGGTTATATCTACAATCAAAATCCGCTTTTTTTCGATGCCGTTCAATTTCAAATGATTCGTGATTGGACAACTCATTTAGATAAGAGTTTGTTGGCAAATTTTAAAGTTGAATATATTTTTAATATACCTGTTGAAAGTGCAACTGTCCGTAAGGGAATTGAAAAAATCACCAGTTTTCAAAAGATTATTTTAGGAAGAAATTTTCATTTTAAAAAGTTAATTGTAGGAATAGACTTTGGTATTAAGTGGGAATTATTTAAGCTAAATAGAGAAAGTGTTTTTAGTGAAACATCAGTTATATTAGCACCAAACCTAAGCTGGTAATCGCGTGGACACCTAGTCACTAACAGATTCTACCCACCAATCATCCTCTTTTTGAGTTCCTACAGTATATGATCCATCTTTTACAAATCTCTTATCTAAATTTTTTTTATAACAACTGATAGTTTCAGCTTTAATGTTTTTAAAACGTGAAATTTCATCATCGCTTAAATCATACTCTTTTAAAATAGACTCTGGACTAGAAAGCAATTTTTTTTTAAATGCTTCATCTTTAATCGCTCGATTAACAATTTTTTTTACAGAATCAATAGACATAATTTCCTCCTTTATATTTTTATATCAATTTCTAATAAATTTTCAATTGGTTTACAATAGCTACACTTCAAAACATTTTCCACCACCAATACTCGATCTTTTTCTTGATCATTTTTTCTAGGATAAATATCCATTATGATATTACTGGTAGTAAAATGATCTTTACAGATCGCACGGCCGCAAAATTTACAAACACCGTGAGCTGGTCTGTTACATTGTATGCAATTCATTTTTTTACCTCCATAGGATCTATGATCAAATAATCAAATGATCGTAACATAATAGTATCAATCTCGTTTTTATGCAAATAACCACTATAGAAATACGTATGAAGTAAATGATGATGTTTATCCAAATCTTCATCTGACCATGTTGTTAGATCATAATTCATATTATTCATATAATTCATATTATTCATATTGCTTAGATAGTTACTAGCGATATATCTTCCATATATTCTCATTAAAATTTTATTTAGAAAGCTTAAAAATAACTTGTATCCACTGGACTTGTTATGTACCTCTATTTCATCTTTTAAGAGTAAAAATATTTCTTGCATTCTATTATCATTTAAACAATTATTTAATCTATAGAGATCGAAATTGATTTTTTGAATAAGAAATAAAAGTATTAACAGCATAACAAAAGATAATCTATCAAATAATGTTAGCTGAAATGTGACTCCAAAAAGATCTAAAAGGATGGAGGAGCTTAAAATGCTTATAATATATTCAAATAAAATTAATATAAAAATAGAAGATAAGAGCGATTTCTTGGTTTTTCTTATAAAAAGAATACAAATCCCTATTGGAATTATTGAAAAAAGAATAGGGAAAAAAATTTTGTAAGTAGCATAGAGATGTAATGGAAGAAGTAATCCAACAAGCGTGAATAATAGTCCGTTGAGTTCGGTCTTTTTAAAAATGGATCTTCTTTTTAAATGAGCTATTTTAAGTATTGCAATGTTAATTACCACTAGCAATACGAAGAGTAAGATACAATTGTTTTTATCATTTGAAATAAGTTTATTATAAAGGTAAAGATATATTGGTAGTATGCTGGCCAAAATAAAAGATGATATTTTAAAATAAAGCGGAGAATTGAAAATAGAATTTTTTATCTTGCTTGAAATATTTTTAAAGAAGGTTAATGTTGAAATAGTTATCATTAAAATAAGAGGAGTTACTACTAATAGTAAGATGGTCAGTGAAAGAATTTGTATAAAATTACTTTGTGATAACCAATATTCACTCCACAACTCATGAAATTTTATTCCCAGTGATTGCAAAATCCAAAAAGGTAGATAGATCATCCATCCAATTGAGAGTAATCCATATATTATTAACAAAACATCTTGTGCTTTTGGCCCCTTTTTTTTAATGGAATATATAGAGTATATTCCTTTTATTTTTTGAAATGCAATTTCTCGCATATGAGGATAGTTAAAAAGATCAATCAATAAATAATATCCATCTAATTTGAAAAATGGATTTAAATTTATAAATACGCTTAAGTAACCCCAAAAGACAATTTTAAGTAAATATTGGGCCCAAGATAAATCGTATAATAGATCACTGTAATATAAAAACAAAATACTAAAAGATGTTATCACTAGAGTAGAATATACTCCTGATAAAGTTACAACTATTCTGGGCCATCTTGATTTCATCCAGATATCACTACTGTCGACGTAAAAATATGGTATGCCTAGAAAAAATGCAAGACCAAAGTTATTAACTTTGCGATCGTAAAATTTGAGTGCCAATATATGAGCACACTCATGAATCATAGAGATTATTGTCTTAATAAAGAAAAAAGTTATAAATCCTAGAACATAGGAACCATTAATAGTGAAAAGTTTTGATTGAAAAAATAAAAAATACTTTGAATTATCAATTAAGAGTAGTGTGGCATAAATGATAGTAAATATAAAAATAATATTTAAATATGGGTTAGTTAAAATTTTGCCATAATCATAAATAGTATTAACAATATTTTCATATTTAGGGATATAAAGCAAATTGCTATAAAACTTAAGCATTAACGTGTGAAGTGACGAAAAAATATTCTTCGAACTACTGGATGTTTTTTTATTATGGTATAGAATTTTTTGATCAACTTCTTTGATTATGTTGTTGATTTGTGGATAGAGAAGATTATTTTCCTTAATAAAACCGGCCAAATAAAGATGTTGTAAAAACCATTTTAAATAGTGATCTTCAAAAAGTGAATATTTATCTAGAAATTTAATTATTATATCAGTAAAGTGACAGCGTTCTTTTAAAAGATCAATTACAAATTTATCTTTTTCATTTATAACAATATAATTATTATAACGATTTTTAAGAACATATTTTTGTTCACCAACGAGTGTATTCTCAATTTGAGCTATTTCAACTTCTAAGTCGAGTTGAAATAATTTGTTATCAAAATCGAGTGTGTGTTCAATTTGCCTATATATATTTTTATTAATCATTATGCTATAGCTATCCAAATATTAATAATTTTAAATCCGGCCAACATTTGCTTACATTAATGATAATGAAAGAATAATCATTAGACAATTATTCAGATGACAATCAAAATATAATTATCACTATTATAAGAATAGTAAAAAAATGAATGGTAATAAATAAAACTCATGGAGGAGGTTTAATGAAAAAACTATTTGTAACAAGTATTCTTTTGGCAACTTTTTCCTGCACTCTTGTTTGGTCCGCATTTTCTGCTACAAAAAACATTAATAATGATTCCAAACGTAGTATTGTAGAAGAAAATAATTTATACATTCCTGTTGGTTATAAGAAAGTATCATCAGTAACAGCAGAAATTTTTAATCAAGCTATTGCTGATGTCACTAAAATATATGCTCCCGTAGTTAGTGCTAAAGGTGCAACACTTTCAATCTCTGGGGATTGGAATGATGGTACAGTAAATGCTTATGCTTCAAGATCAGGTAAAACATGGAAGGTAAATCTTTTTGGTGGATTGGCCAGACATGAAACGATTACTCCTGATGGTTTTGCTCTTGTAATATGTCACGAGTTAGGACACCATCTCGGTGGTGCCCCTAAGATACAAAACTACTTTAATTCTTGGGCCACCAATGAGGGACAATCAGATTACTTTGCCACACTTAAATGTTTAAGAAAATATTTTGAAAAAGATAACAACGAACAAGTGGTAGCAAATTTAAATGTTCCTGCTTATGTAACATCACTTTGTGAACAAACTCATAGTAACAGAGAAGATGTGGCCATATGTAAGCGTGGAGCAATGGCCGGAAAATCAGTTGCTGATTTATTTGTGGTCTTAGGTAATGTATCTAAAGTTGATTTTTCCACTCCCGATCCAACAGTAGTAAGTAAAACCAATGATTCTCATCCAGCAGCTCAATGTCGTCTAGATACTTATCTTGAAGGTGCTGTATGTGCTGCTAATGAAAATGAAGATGTAAGTGATACAGATGTTACTAAAGGAACTTGCACTAAGAGAAATGGATTTACTTTAGGACTGCGATCACGTTGCTGGTATAAACCCACCATTGAATAATCTTTATTTACGAACAAATTTTTTTGGCAATCATTAAATAATTAGAAATCAAAATCAAATGTAATTTATTGATAAATTCGAATTTTATTTTTTCAATAAGTAATACAAATCATTGGAAGCTTTCATTAAATTTCAATTTAAAAGTATTTTAATTAAAATTATTTAAAAATATTTTTCCATTAAATGATAACTTTAATTCATAATGATAGGTGATTATTGATTCTATTGAAAATAAACAGGAGCTAACAAAAATGAAACAACATCAGAAAAAAATTAAATTTATTATCTTATTTTTTATGTTAATCAACTCGTTCTTGTACTCGAACTTATTATTTGCTTCAAATGAATCTAAATTTAAATCTAAAATTTTTCTTCCTGAACTACCAAAGGAGAAACAAGAAAAATTAAAGGAGATTTTTTTTAGTGGAATGGGAAGTGAGGACAAGACTCTTCCAAATATACAAAATCCATTTGAGATGGAAGTAACTATGGAAGAGGTGGATAATGTTCCTGAAATGTGCCAGGGTACAGAGACAGTTCAAGCACCAGTAGTGACCTATCCTTTTCATATGGTAGATATGGATTTAGATAAATCTTTTCCTGATGATCTACTTAATTGCTT
This sequence comes from Oligoflexia bacterium, assembly GCA_015232355.1. Classification (GTDB taxonomy): domain Bacteria; phylum Bdellovibrionota; class Bacteriovoracia; order Bacteriovoracales; family Bacteriovoracaceae; genus JADFZW01. Next base: position 8,383 of record JADFZW010000007.1, on the reverse strand, counting down.
AAAGGTTAAGTCCGGTAGAGGACACCGAGTTTTATTTCCAATACATCCTTTAAATACAGATCCCAAAGTTGCTGGTCAGACAAGATTAGAAAGATGGCGTAAAAAAAATAAAGCAAAATTGCAATTTATGCCAATGAGAAATTTGGCATCTAGATCAAAGGTGGGTGTACCTGAAGGCGTAAATCCCTTTGGAATTAAACTAGGAACTAACTTTGTTAAAGAAAATATTTATCAACCCTGTAAGGCAGAGATGAAATTAGATGGACAATATGGACGAGCGAGAACCAATTATATGGAGAAGGTTGATAAGTTAATTGGAGAAGAAAAGGATTGTAAATTTTTAAAAGAACTTGGATATATTAGTTTGAAAAAATCAGAAGAGGGTTATCTAATTAGAGATTTAACTCCACTTCAAGACGGAAATATCTATGTACCTCTTTTAAGTATTCCCTATGTTGGAACAGAGATTGCTAAATATAAAAATGAGAGTTTTGAAGATTTTTGGGGAAGAGAATTTGCAGATGCTATGGGAAGATGTAAAGCAAAACATCTCTTAAGATATGGTCTGCAGATGTTGACTCCTAATTCGCAAAATATGTTAAAACGTTTTGATACTGATCTTAATCCTAAGGAAATTATATATCGTGATAACTCCGATTCTCACTTTGTTGATGTAGTTTCTAAGGTAATTTCTCCTCTAATCGATAAGAATATAGGCGTACAAGATGGTGGTTATACTAAGGATAAGGATTGGGGAAATGTTATTGATAGTTTTATTCATCCCTATAGTTCAAATACTACCTGGAGAATGGATGAGGGTCCGCGCGGAATAAATGCAAATGTTCTTGATAATTGGAATAAGCGCCAGATAGTTAGCTATATTAAAACAATTAATCAGGAGTTAGGTGCTAATATAGTTCCCTTTAATTCGTCAAATGATAATGATAATGAGGTAAATGAATTCGAGAAAAAGTTCATAGAAAAAAATAAAGGAGGTTATGTAGAAGAACCAGATTGGGATGATCTTCCATACATAACAGCAGTTCAAAAATTCTTTGAATCACAAGAGGGAAAGAAAAAATTAAAAGATTATTATCAAAATTTAATTGATAAACAAAAAGAATTAAAGAAAGGAAAAACTGGATTTAAAAGAAAACGTGATAAAGCGAAAGAAAAAGAATCTAAAGGAATTCGTAAGAGGAAAAAGGAAGAATAAAATTAAAAATTACTTGCCTTTCTTTTTACTTTTGTCAGCAGGAGCTGCCGCTGGTGCAGCTGGAGCTGCTTTTGCAGCATCAACAATTTTAAATAATTCTACTTCAAATACTAGAGCAGAACCACCAGGAATTTTTGGAGGAGCACCGGCATCGCCATAACCTAAATCTGGAGGAATAACTAATTTAATTTTTCCACCCTCTTTAAGTAATTGAAGACCTTCAGTCCAACCTTTGATAACACGATTAAGTGGGAAAGTTACTTTTTGATTTCTTTCATAAGATGAATCAAATACTGTACCATCAATCAAAGTTCCTTTGTAGTGAACTTCAACAGTATCTGTGGCCGCAGGTTGCTTGCCTTTACCTTCAACTAAAACTTTGTAAGCAAGGCCTGATGCAGTTTTCTTTGCTCCTTCATCTTTAATAAATTTTTCTAAATAATCTATACCGATTTTCTTATTATTTTCAGCACCAACTTGCATTCTCTTCATGAAGAAATCTCTTACCTTCATTTGATAATCTTTGATTTCAATTTCAGGTTTTTTATTTAGAGAAGAATCTTTAAAACCTTTTAAGAGAATATCCAATTCTGCTTCAGTTAACTTAATGTCGGCCATTCTACCACCGAACATAACACCCATAGCGTAGAGAACCTTATCATCTTCGCTCTTCAATTTAACTTCACCCTTCTTTTGACAACCGATAAATGCTGTTGCCAAAGAAACAATTAATAGAAGACCGAAAATTTTTGTAAACGTTTTTCTTTCAAACATAAAATAACCATCCTTTTTGTGATTTAAAATGAACTTTAATTTTTAAATACTTTTTAAATACTATATCAGCAATATGTTAGTATGTAATCAATGCTTTTAATCTATCCTGCGCACGCTCCTTGTCAGACTTGTTTGATTTATATTCGTAAATGGCCCCTTCCCAGCTACCATACATGGAATTTGGCAAAATAATATAATTGTTACCAAACTCACCACTGACTCTATCCACCTCTTTGAATCTGTCGGTCACGCTGGCATTTTCAAAGATTTCAGAAAAATCACTTAAACTATCTCCTATTAACAAAACAATATGATATTTTAAAGCAATTTGTTCTCTTCTTCTCTTCATACTCAAAGAATCTTTTTCCGAACGCATTATCAGACTCTCTTTATTAATAGGAAAACCAAGTTTTGTCAGATTAATAACTGTTGATTCTTCACTCTCAATTTTTCTATTGGTGAGATAGAAGATATTTATTTTTTTTGATTCTGCGTATCTTAGAAATTCCAGTGCACCAGGGACTGCTGTTGCCAATGATTTTGCTTCCCACTCTTTCCATCCATCAGGGTAAGATGTATTTGATGTAATTAATTTTGCTTGATAAAAAGAGTTGTCTAAAATTGTCTCATCTAAATCTAAAACTACTGCTGGTTTTGATTTTGTTTTTGTTTTATCTCTTTTTAACTTTTGTAGTTCTTGATCCAATTTAATTTTGGCCATGTTGTACGCTTGATAACAAAGGGCCCGATACTCAGCTGCTTTTTGAGTCCAGAGTACAGACATAATCATGTGATCATTGTTGGTAGAAAATGATTCTCCAATCTCTCTTTTTACTCCAGCACAGCCGCTGAATAGTATGATTGTGCTGACTATAAAATTAAAATATCGACGATACATTTGCACCTCTTGAATATTGGATATTGGATATTGGGTATTGTGTAGGTTGATAAATTGATTTAAATTTAATTTATCTTAATTTATACGACATTAAAAATGAAAAAAAAGAAAGAAGGAAATGAAATGAAAGATATGCTTAAAATAGGTTTATCTTCTGGGTTTATCTATCCCAAAAAAGACACTGCTTCACCAAAAGGTTTTTTAAAAGTAGTGGAGGATATGTATTCTTTTGTTGTTCAAGCTGGTGTTGGCGTTCTTCCTATTGCGATACCTAATTTAGATATAAAGTATTTAAAAAAAATAATTCAAGAATTAGATGGTGTAATTTTAACTGGTGGTGATGATGTTGCTCCTAAAAACTATGGAGAGAGGGCCATAGATCCTGTCCGTTGGCCAGGAGATCCCAGACGGGATGAGTACGAATTTATGGTAATAGATTTGGCAATAAAGTATGGCAAACCAATTTTGGCCATATGCCGAGGTTGTCAGATATTAAACGTATACTTCGGAGGTAGCTTGTATCAGGATCTTCCATCTCAATTTTCACTCTCAGAATTTACTAATGAGGAGATAGTTCCCGTTCCTAAGCATAGAGACTATCAAAAATTTGATCGTATAAAACATAGAGTAGATTTAGTTGCAGGAGGAATACTTGATTATTGTTATCGTGATAGAAAAAAAGACTCAATTTTAGTAAATTCAGTTCATCATCAAGGAATAAAAGTTTTAGGAAAAGGATTGAAAGTGGAAGCACTCTCTGTTCCTGATGGATTGATAGAAGCGTATTCACATGCTAATGATAAAAAAAATTCTAAAAATTCCAAATATCCTTTTATCTTAGGAGTTCAATGGCATCCTGAATATACGCATACGATAGCAAAACAGTTGAGTGATCCATTCCCAATACTAAAGCGTTTCTGTAAAGAATGTAGAGAATGTAAAAAATAATGAAGATATCATTTACTTTAATTATATTAGCGATAAATTTTTTAATTGCTTACTTTATAGCTAAAAAATTTTTATTTTCGATTAAAATTTTTTCTGCTGCTCTATTGGCCAGACCGAAATTAAAAAAAATTATACTGTTTTATTGTATTTTGTTACTGATTTCACCCATCACCTATCTCATATCATCACAATATATCAACAACTATTACATTACTTACATTAGTTCTCTTCTTATGGGATTATCTATTCAACTTTTCATTGTAGGTATGGCGTATGAGTTGATTAAATTTTGCTATTACTATGATTTTTTTAGTAAGCACTATAAAATCATTGATATTTTATTTTTATCATTATCATTTATTTATATTGCTTCTTGCTTTTATTTTGGAACGTTACTACCGACTATTAATAAAATGGATTTATATTTATCGTTATCATCTAAATCTGGGAGTGAGAGCTCCATTAGAATTGCCTTGATCTCTGATCTACATGTGGGCCCAACAATAAAGAAGAATACTGTAGATAAAATAGTAGAAAGGATTAATTCTCAAAATCCAGATGTAGTCTTTATTGTTGGCGATTTATTAGATCAAAACCCTAAAAAAATACCAGAAATTTTACAAGATTTAGATGGATTAAAAAATCTGAAGAGCACTTTTGGAACATACATGGTTTTAGGAAATCATGAGCACTACATGAACGCGGAAGAGTTCATTCGAGTGGCCCCGAAATTTAATATTAAAATGCTACTTAATCAAAATATAATAATTGGAAAAAAACCTATTCGTATTTTGGGATTAAATGATCCTGCAGGAAAACGTTATGGCATCTATCTTCCAAAACTGGATGAGATGGTGGATAGTTTAAAAAGAATGCCTTCACTACCCACAATTGTGTTAGCTCATCAACCTCGAGAAGCACGAGAGTTTGTGTTAAAATATTATAAATCGTCGCCAACGTCGTCGTCGCCGTCGCAGATTGCGCTTGCACTATCAGGTCATACTCATGGAGGACAAATTTTTCCATTTAATTTAGTTGCGAAGATAAAAAATTATTACTTGAAAGGTCTCTATCAAATAGAAGTTAATTCCAGTTCCAATTACAATAGATCTCAAATCTATGTTACTACTGGAACTGGTTATTGGGGGCCACCTATACGTTTAAATGCTAGAAATGAAATTGCAATTATTAACTATCACTATTAAAGGATGAAAATAATATGAACACAAAAAAATTAGCACTAATTACTGGAGCTACTTCAGGTATCGGCAAAGCTACAGCAGAGATCTTTGCTCAAAATGGTATCAACTTAATAATTTGTGGAAGACGAGAAGAGCGTTTGTTAGAGCTAAAAAATAAGTTAAGTAAACTTGTTAAGGTTCATCACCTAACTTTTGATGTACGTGATAAGCAAAGAGTATTTGATTCAATTAAAAATCTTCCTGAAGAATTTGCAACAATTGATATTCTTATTAATAATGCTGGCAATGCTCACGGACTTCATCCATTTGAAGATGCAGATTTAAATGACTTTGAGATGATGATAGATATAAATCTTAAAGGTCTTATCTATGTCTCTAAAGCAATTGTTCCGCAAATGGTGGAGAGAAAAAGTGGACATATAATAAATATTGGCTCCATTGCAGGCAAAGAAGTTTATCCCAATGGTCAAGTCTACTGTGCCTCTAAACATGGAGTAGATGCTTTAAGTGCAGGAATGAGAATGGATTTGCATAAGTATGGAATAAAGGTGAGTGCTATTCATCCGGGATTAGTACAAACAGAATTTTCTTTAGTGCGCTTTAAAGGAGATAGTGAGCGTGCGAATTCTGTCTATAAGGGATATGATCCATTAAGCGCAGAGGATGTAGCGGAGACAATTTATTTTATGGTTTCAAGACCAAAGCATGTTAATATTGCTGATGTAATAATTTTTCCAAATGCTCAAGCGAGCAGTACTATTGTAAAAAAAGATCTTTAAGTAACGTAATCTCTTCGTAACACACCCTTTGAAATTCCTATCGTTGGCAGCATACTAACTTGCGGCCGGCACCTTTACGTAAGTTGCTATACTACCTCTACAATACCTCTGTTTTTAATCGATTTTTACTCTGAGACCCTCTGGCGGGGTTGATTTATTGTAGTCATTATCCCCCCAACAAACAACAGTCCCATCATTTTTTAAAGCACAAGAATGAGCACCTCCTAGCGCAATACTTTTAACATCTCTAAGACCTCTACCCCATAAAAACGAGAACATTTTTCCATCGTAAGGGATTCTTGATTGTTTATATTGATTATCCCCCCAACAAACAACAGTCCCATCATTTTTCAAAGCACAAGAATGTTCCCCTCCTAGCGCAATACTTTTAACATCTCTAAGTCCCTTTGGCGGAGTTGATTGATTTGAGTAATTATTTCCCCAACAAACAACAGTCCCATCATTTTTCAAAGCACAAGAATGAGCATATCCAAGAGTAATACTTTTAACATCTCTAAGACCCTCTGGCGGGGTTGATTGATTTGAGTAATTATTTCCCCAACAAAAAACAGTCCCATCATTTTTTAAAGCACAAGAATGAGCACTTCCAAGCGCAATACTTTTAACATCTCTAAGTCCCTTTGGCGGAGTTGATTTATTATCGCCATTACCTCCCCAACAAACAACAGTCCCATCATTTTTCAAAGCACAAGAATGAGCATATCCAAGAGCAATACTTTTAACATCTCTAAGTCCCTCTGGCGGGGTTGATTGTTTATAGCCATTATACCCCCAACAAACAACAGTCCCATCATTTTTTAAAGCACAAGAATGAGAACCTCCTAGCGCCAAGACTGTATTTTCTTCATCACCGTAACTACGATATTTCTTCTCCCAATCATTTTCGAATCTTTTGCTCTCACTTTTATCTAAAATAAAATCTTTAGTCTCATTAACAAGCTTTTTTAATTTTTCAACATAGCTTTCTTTTAGTGTATTTTGATCTTTTTGATCTGGCATTTTAACCGGAGTCATTAACAGTAGATAGTCTTCGTAACTACTAGCACGCTTATCTAGTCCTTCTCTTTTAAATAAAAGATGAGTCTCTTCGCTTTTAATTTTTTCAAGCAGAGAATTAAGCTGTAGTACAGAGTGTGTTTTAAAATATTCTTGAATAATAGACTTAAGTAAAAGCGAGCTGCCGGCAACAGATGGTGAGTTCAAAAGTGCTGCCAATAACGAATCATTGTCTAATATCTTATTGTCATTTAAAATACATTTAGAAGCGCTCACTCGAACAAAGTCATCAATTATTTTTCTATCAATCTTTGCGTTGTTATCCGCTATTTGCAATCCATTTATAAACTTAATATATTGAACGGCATCTTTGCAAATACTACTTTTAAAATTAAACCTTAACTTCAAAAAACGATCCCTGGTTTTGGCATCCATGATTGAATTGTTAAAGTTGTTGTTTCGTAAATTCTCATCACTTATTTCTAGTCCTCGTAAGTTCATTTTCTCTAACTTAAGATTTTTATAATTATTTTTAATTAAGTCTAAAACGCGATACTTCTTTTTAATTGATGGTGAAGGTTTGTTTATGGTTATCTCATTTAGTTTAACATTTTTATTAGTACATCTTTGACCATCAGACAAACACTCAGTAATCGTTCCATTTGTTATACCAAAATTACTTGAGCAATTTTCACAGTAAGAGTGCTTGCACTTATTTAAGGTACAATACGCTGATGTCTTAGCAATTTTTTCCTTGCAGACAACACAGCTTACACCCTCTAGAAAATTATCTATTTGCTTTGATGGTTGCTCTAGAATTATTTCACATCCACTAGTATCCTCCGCGCTCACTTCTTCATAAAGCTTACCATCAATGATTTTGTGATTTTCATTGCTGGCGCATACTTCGCTTGCAATAAAAAACATTGTACTCATAGCCAATGCTAAAATTAAGTTAATCATAATTACTACCTCTGTTTTTAATCGATTTTTACTCTGAGATTTCTTGGCGGGGTTGATTGGCCATCGCCATTTCTTCCCCAACAAACAACAGTCCCATCATTTTTTACAGCACAAGAATGTTCACCTCCAAGAGCAATACTTTTAACATCTCTAAGACGTCTACCCAGTAAAAACGAGAACATTTTTCCATCGTAAGGGATTCTTGATTGTTTATATACATTTCTCCCCCAGCAAACAACAGTCCCATCATTTTTTAAAGCACAAGAATGATAATCTCCAAGAGCAATACTTTTAACATCTCTAAGTCCCTCTGGCGGGGTTGATTGTTTGTAGTTATTATCCCCCCAACAAACAACAGTCCCATCATTTTTTAAAGCACAAGAATGAGCATATCCAAGCGCAATACTTTTAACATCTCTAAGTCCCTCTGGCGGAGTTGATTGCTTCTCGTGATTTCTCCCCCAACAAACAACAGTCCCATCATTTTTTAAAGCACAAGAATGACAATCTCCAAGCGCAATACTTTTAACATCTCTAAGTCCCTCTGGCGGGGTTGATTGTTTATAGCCATTATACCCCCAACAAA
>JADFZW010000079.1 GCA_015232355.1 Oligoflexia bacterium | reverse complement strand
CAAATCAAGAAATTCATATGCCCGATATGAATTAGGTCGTACTGAAATATCAATTACTAAATTCGATAAATTATTTTTTGCAATCACTAATAGAAATATCTTAATTAAAGTAGCATGAAGAATGTAGCCACTTTCGAATCTGCTAGATACAAGGTGATGTAATTATTTTGAAGTGAGTTTATTTGTATGATTACTTACAAAAGTTAGAGAAGTGATTATGAAAGGTGATTTCAGACCACTCGAAGTTGTTTGGGAAAAATATGGTAGTGGTGAAGATGACGATGATGATGGTGATGAGAACTGTGAAAGAGAATTTCCTTGTTCACTCAAAAAAACTAAGGATGGTGCTTCCGTGGCCAAAAAGTTGAAATCGATATTGGGAGATCCTTAATTTGATAGCCTCTAAAGTTTCTAAAGTTTCTAAAGTTTTTGTCATACATGAAAGGCCTTCTCCATTCTATCCTGTTCACTTCGAACAATTCCATGTTTTGAAGCAATATCCCTCCATTTGACCACTTCATGTTTTATTTTTTTTATTATTTTTTCTGCTTCTGTTTTTTTTAATCTAAAATAGTGAGAAACATCCTTTGCAAGTGAATAATCAAGAGCATTGCTATCATCTGAAATATTTAAACTAAGGCCATCAGCAAATTCGTTAGGATTGATATCATAAGCAGGAGAGAGAACCCAACCTTCACCTACAAGAAGGAAGCCGTGATTTCGAAGATGGTCATCAGAGTTTGAAACTGCAATAGAAAAAACTATTCTTCTCCAAAGTTCCTCAAGATCTTTTTTAACATTGCCAGGAGATCCACTGCTAATTATGAAATTAACAAGCTCTAGGTAACTGGCCCCAGTAGTAGCATTGTCTCCGTCTATATGTTCAAGTAACGTCATGGCCGAAGCAAAATGAATTCTTTTTCCGTCGGATGTTCTATCAAATCTTTTTGATAAAAAAGTATGATTTTTGCTGCTAAGTTTTTTGGCATGTGCTTCAGGTACATTTATTCCACAATTTTTTGCCAATTGATGAACAACAGCTTCCCATGCACCAACATCTTTAATGTCTTCTTTACTCGGAAATTTAGCAATCCATAAATTTTTATGAGGATCAATGACACTTGCTTTAGGTCTTGCACCACCAAGAGATGATCCCGGTGCGAACAATATTTTTAACCAATCTGAAAATTTAGGATCATCTTCAGCACCTTTGTTTTCTAAAAACAAACTTGCTTGTTCCAATTCTCTTAATGATGTCCAAGGCGGTGTTGTCCGCTTATTATGAACTTGAAGGAAAGGTCCATTATCAATTTTAAATCTTAATCCACCCATTCTATTTTGATCATAGACGCCTAATAAGTAATCGGAAGGCATTAATGTTTTTATGGGCCGTTTTTCCTCTTTTGCTAAAAGAGCTTCTCTTCTTAACATTAAAACTCTTCCAAAGCGATCAGGAGAGGAGTCTAAAAATACTCCGAAATTCTCCGAATGAGGAGGAGCATGATATCTACCTTTAAATAATTGTAGTTTTGGATCAAGTTGAAATTTATAAACACTTTTAGGCCAAGTATCTTCATATTCAAAAGAAAATACCTCTTTTCCTCTTGTAGTAGCGGCCGTTAAAATTCCAACTTTATGTGGTTCTTTCATTGTATACCAATGGGCCCACACCTCGATGTTTTTCATTTTTTACCTACTAATAATTTTTCATTTTTCTTTTTGGTTGCTCGCTTTTTAGGCCCAAGTTCTAAATCTTGAAGTTTTCTTCCAATAACATCATCTCTTGCAATAAGAGTAATATCTTCAGCAAGACCTAAACAGTGAAGTACGTTGGCAATTGCACCAATACTAACTCCAGATTCTCCATTTTCAATAGCAACTACCGTGTTTATTGATAATCCGGCCCTTTCTGCGACAGCCCTGAGAGACAGATCACGTCTTAAACGGGCCAAACGGATATTTTCACCTAGTCCTTTTAATAGCCTTTTTGTTAGTGGGGAGGATATGTTTGCTTTTTTCATAACTACCTTTAAATTAATACAAATAAGAATTTTTATGTCATTTTATTAATAATAATACAGGCAATAGCTCTCGACTTCAAGAGATTTTGTTCAATTATCAATAAATCGATACAAAAATAGGAATTTGTATCAATTTATTGGTATAAATGGTAAACAATTATTGGTGATATTCTATTAAGTTTACTTACAAAAGTAAGAGAAGTGATCATGCATGAAAGGTGATTTCTGACTATTGTTAATTATTGATGTTAATTGTACGCAAAACGTATCTTGGAGACGGACAATGAATTTGTCACTTGAGAGGCCAATTAAATTAGCCGAAAAGGTGCCGGCCGACTTATTTTTGAATACTCACTAAATGAGCAAAATAATTTATCCATCAACAAACTTCTTATCAATGTTTTATAAAGATAGTAGGTGGTGATTTAAAAAGTACTTTTTTTCTTTTCTTCCTTCAATGTAATATCTAGAATAAATGCTATTGATTAGATAAAAAAGGATAAATAGAAAATGAAGTTTGAGTAGAGTTTACGGTGCCAGCACACTTTTTGAGTTCCAATGCAAAAAAAATGCAATACAATACTAACGCAAATTAGATCACAACATTTTAATTCAATATTAATGGATGCTTTAGTAAAGTAAATAAGAATTCACTTTCGAAGCTGCTAGATACAATGTGATGTAATTATTTTGAAGTGAGTTTATTTGAATTTTATTAAATTAAAATTTAATAAAATTATTTTTAGGAGGTATTTATAATTACTTTATTATCTTTCTTTATTCTTTATTGCTTGGATGAATAAACTTGCTATGTTTGGCAAGTTTTGATATTAAGAAAGTATGAAAAGAAAAAGTTATAAAATATCAATAACCGTAAATGATAGAAAAATTAATGAAGTTATTATTGACCCTCACTATCGGATAAAACATTCAGAATCAATCAATGATGAAATTATATTGGAATTAGTGAAAAAATTGGATGGTGGTTTTTTTGAAGTCGATGATAGGGATGATGATTTTGAGTACTTTAAGACTGATCCTGTTGAATTCAATGGTAAAAATTATCGTCTAATATGGCTTCTTAGAGATCATTGTATGTTTATCGGTGTAATTAATGCGTTTAGGAGAAAATAAAAATGAAAAATGACATTATAAAAAAATTTCCAAGACAAAAGAAAGTAAATGAAGTTCGTAAACGTCTTTCTAAACGTAGCATACTAGGAAGTTCAATACTTCCGAGTAATGCCACCACTATAGAAATCGTGAAATATAAAACATGTGAGATGATTATTCGTTATCGACATTCTTCAGAGATCAAGCAAAAAGAGCTGGCCAAAATTTTAAATATTGATGAACCAAGAATGAGTGAACTTCTTCACTATAAAATAGAAAACTTTACCTTGGAAAGATTGATTGGCTATGTACTTATTCTATATCCTCGATTAAAAATAAATTTAAAAGCTGCATAAGGGAAAAGGTGCTACGTAAAGCAAGAAGCCAAAAGCGCCATGCTCTTTTTGTTTCGTAAATAATAATATTAAATTAAATATTCTTTTAGGAATAGTCTTTACCTAATTCTAAAATATAATTCCAAGCATTCTCAAAATCAAAACTTGCGTAATCACCTGATTTAAGTACCGGCAACAGTTGAGTATTTAACTGTTTTTTGAAATCATCTTTTCTCGAATTCGTTATATTTATTTTATTATCGCCAGTAATTGCTAATTTACTTTTCACTAATTTAATCAAAATGGGACTCTTTAAATTAATGATCCCTTTTTTAACAGCGTAATCAATGTCATAAATATCTCTGATAGCAACTTTCTCTCTGGTGAGTGCCGCTCTAATTTTTTCTGCATACGCCTCTTCCACTGCAAGACAGATCACTTCAAAATCTGGAATAACTGCTGACTTAGTCCAAGGATCAATCAACAGTGTTCGTGCTTTACCTTTGTTATGAGGAATAATAATTTCCTCTCTCATCCCTATTTCGAATAAAATATTTTCTTTAATATCTCCATTACCTGTAGCGGATTCATACTCAAGTTTACCAATATATTGAACAGACTGATTACTTCCCTTTAACTCTTGGGTTACTGATAAATTCAACACTTCTTTAGCAATATTTTTAAAAATTTCTTTGAACGGCCTAATTTTATCACTTCTCTCTTTTCTGGTTGAATCTGCTGGTGTGCTGATAGTAAAATCTAGATCTTCACTTAGTCGATAAAAACCAGCATAAACTTTATTAAGAAGAGTTCCTCCTTTGAACACTATTTGATTATTGCTATTGTTTTTAGAGTATAATTCTCTTAATATTAAAGAACAAAAGTAATCCTTTTCCAATAAGCGAGATGAAAATCCACTACGGGCCGATGTAGCATTAAGAGCATCAATAAAAGCATTTTTATCTTGATGATAAAATTTATACATTGTCTATTATTCCCCATTTCCTATCTATCTTCCCAGACCACTTTTTATTTGGCACTAACTGTATAGCCTTAACATTTTTTGTTAATGATTTACTTAATTTATTTGTAATTCTTAAATCAAGTTTCAAAACCTTGTCTATTATAAATCCAACTCTACGTTTAGAGGCCACATTTCCTATATTGCAGGTAATATTAACTAACTCTAAAATTACCTCTTTATTTTTTTTTATTTCAATTAACCAGTCATAAGCATCTGGCAACGAGGAGAATCGATAATAATCATAAATTGCATCAAAAATTATTCTGGCCATCGATCCAATAAGTATCTTATCTCCTTCGTTTTTCAACTGAATATCTATAGTGTTCCCAATTCTTTCTGGGGTAACTTTTATAAATTGATATTTATTTTCTGCAATCGTTTTTATTCCTGAAATTTTATCATTGTAAATACTTATCATTTGTGGAATTTGTGATGTGAACCCATGTCGATTAAATGCTTCTAAACCAGTCACTTGATATTTTTTTATACCCATGTTTTGAATAAACTGAAAAAGAACAATATATCTATCTGGGGACCATTTACCTCCAGGAGGGATTCTATCCGGCACTAAATAAATACCTCGAAATAACCTAATAATTAATTTACTTTTATTAAGCCTATATAGTAACGTTCTTTCTTGGTTATCACTGATATTTAATACTCTAGTAACATCACCTTGTTTTACAATATTGATCTTTTTTGCCTGAATCCAAGCAAAAAATTGAGTAGTAATTGGGCCAAATTGAAATGATTCTTTATTCATACTATTTTATGATAATCATTTTTCAGGTGATTATCAAGATATAGTAGGTACCAGCACACTTTTCGAGTTCCAATGCAAAAAAATGCAATACAATACTCAAGCAAATCAGATCAAAACATTTTAATCCAATATTAATGGATGCTTTAGCAAAGTAAATAAGCAATAATAAAGTGCCATTACATAAATCACACATTACATAAATCACTGACTTATACAAAATTTAAAATGATTAAATCAAAGATAAAATAAATTTTTTTGATGTTATCCTCATCAGTGATTTAAAAAGTACTTTTCTTTTTTTCTTCCTTCAATGTAGTATCTAGAA
>JADFZW010000078.1 GCA_015232355.1 Oligoflexia bacterium | reverse complement strand
TTGTTGTTCTTTTTGATCTTTGGTCCACTTGTAAAAAATAATCTTGTCAATGAATGGTTTTTCTTTATATGCAACTAATTCAAGTTTTTTCCCTTTAACAAAATTTAAAATTTTGTACTCGGATAATCCAATTAAAAACTTATCATTGAAACTCATAGGATCGGCAACTACGGCCCGCTCAAAGGAGAGATCAAAAATAAAATCAAAATAAGGTTTGGGAAAGTATATAGATAAACAATCATTAGAGATGTTATATTTATTTGGTTTTTGTTTTATGATGCCTTTTTTATGAAAAAAATCAATATTTTCTTTTATAACTGAAGGAGTTAGAGATAAACCGCTAGAAAATTTAATATCTGGTTTTAAACAAAAATCAAAGTTTTTATGATTTTCTTTTACTTTTACTGTTTTGAAAAGTTCTGTGTCGTAAGAACTTTCGGTAACATTTGAAAACATTCGTTTGTGAAGTTGATTTAAAATAAAATAATATTGGGTATAATTAAAATCATTATAACTCAAAGAATCGGGTATTGATGGAACTACAACTTTATAGGTTTCCGCTTTTGCTACAATTGGTAAAATTAGGAACACAAAAAATAATAGGATGAAATTTTGTTTTGTTTTCATATAAATTAATCTCTCAAAGTGTAAGTATAAAATTTTGGTATAAAATCATTTTTTTTATAAAGTTCAATTGCCTTTGTGTTTTTAGAAATGGCAGCGACCATGTAAGGTAAGTGTTCTTCTGCCAATAAATTATTTGAATATTTATGAATTAATATTCTCTGGTCTTTATTTAGAACTCGATGATCAACAAGGTACATGAAGATTTCAGTAGATATATTTCTATCCTTGTAAAATGGTTTTAGATTTTTTTTAAGTGTAATATGCCCCACAAGTACATTATTTTTGTAAAACAAGATATTGTCAGCATCATTCAAAAGAGATTTTGTTTCATCAAATTCAGCATAATATTTAATTTCTTAATAAAATGGTATATGGAAAAGGTCATTCCAAATCTTGCAAATATCATTAATATTTTGATCGCTTAGAGGACCTCTTTTTACAATAAAATTATCACCAATAATATCCTCTTTGCTTTTTGGCAAAGCATCCTCTCTATATAGTACAACTGAACCGTAGTAATTATTTAGGATATAATTTTCAAATTCCTTGCTAGTATTTGAAGGGTATAAAACAATATGAAAGTATGATTTATTTTTGTTCAGATCAGCTAATTTGGTTTTTAAAAATGTTGAAACATTTTGATCATTATTATTATAAAAAATATTGAGAATTTTTTTATCTTTTACATTTTCTTCAAAGGAAATATAATTATCACTGTCAAATAAATTGGATTTATCTGTAAAAACTGGCCAAAAATATGATTTGAGATATTTAATTTTTTCAGTATCATTAACATTGGTTATTTTCATGTTAAACGCTCCTGATATTTTTTCTTGCTAGAAAATAGTTAGTAAATTTATATTTGCAATATGTACAAATGGGGGTTGTTTTAATAGGATATTTTAGTTCAATAAGTTCATTCACTATAGCTGGATCGAAAAAGTTATCATCATTAATAAAATTATAAAAATCAAGTTTAATAAAGTCTTTGATGTTGTTCTTGCAACATATTTGATGTCTGTCTTCTTCTAAATCTTTATCGTATAAGAGGTTGCAACAACAGCTATTGAAGCCATATCGAGGATCATATAAAACTTTGCCATAAGTAGGACAATGATATAAATCAAATTTTGTATCTTGAGTAAAAACTCTATTTTCATTCGAAACAATATTGTTATCTAAGGCCCTACCCACTGAAAGAGTAACTTGAAACTGAATTTTATATCCAAGAGATTCTTCCCAATCAGAAATATTAAGAAGATCCTCTGGAGTATCAACGGTAGAAATACATTGAAATTCTATACCTCTAGTATTACATTCATCGCAAAGTTTTTTTATCTCTGGAATAGTGATATATTTAAGATGATATTTATCAATTGAAACATATAAGATGTTTACCTTTTCTAGTATCTGATTAAGTAGTTGATCATTTTTAACAAACCATCCATTAGTTATGATACCTATTTTGCTATTGGAATTAATGCTTGATTTAATTATTGAAATAAATTCATCCATTTCTTTCAAGCAAAGAGATGGTTCTCCACCGGAAAAAAATATTTTATCAAATTGTGCATTTCTAATTGCATCTACAATATTATTTTTATCTGAATCATTTATTGTCAAAATATCTTCAGGCGATGAGTGTTGGCAACAATGCTCACATTTAAAATTGCATTTGTACGAAATAGAAATATGAAATTCTTTAAAATTAGTAATTAACGAGTTCATTTATTCCCTTACAAGATCAGTATTGCTTTCAATGCGAGAAGAAAAATCCTCACTACTTATATCTAGTGGTCTGCTTTCAAATGTTGATGGATTTACAACATCTCTTCTACTTTCCAGTATAAGACGTTCCATCTCTGCGCTACTTACTTTTTTGGCAATTGAATCAGTCGTAATCGCTGCTCTAGCGGACAGAAGGAGTCTTTTGAAACCTGGATTTTTATTGAGGGCATTAAATTCATCCTCTGTTACCAGTAAACTTATAAGTTTCATTTTTTTAGTTTCATCTAATTTGTTTACATAATCAAAAGCAGCGGCATTTGTTGAAAATAATCCAATGCTAAGTAGAATTGATGCTAATTTTAATTTTTGTTCCATAAATGTAGCTCCATTTTTTGTTGTTATTAAATTTCACACATCCATTTTATTAGATATGTATTTGTAATATATTTATTTCATATTCTAACTATTTTTTATTGTTAAAAATGATTGGTAATCTTTCCAAGTTTTTTTTATCTTTTCTAAATTCACATTAAAATCACTAAAACATTTATTTATTGCGGCCTCATTATTAATTACGTCATCATGTTCAAGTTCATCTAAGATAAATCTTAAATTTCTAATGCTTCCCTTTAAATCATGTCTATGTGTTGCTTTCTTGATTGAAATATCATTTTTCTCTTCACAAAGTATTTCTGTATCCATTTTAAATTTTTCTCCTATTAAAATTTATTGCAATTGGTTTTGATTTTCCGCTACCACATCACTTTTTAAGTCATCTCTAAATCTTTGGGCCTTGGCGAACATCTTGTAATAACCAGCAGTAGACGCTTTTAACATTTTTTGTGCAGTCATTGGTCGTTGTCCGCTTTTGCTTAATATTTCATAAATCATCTCTGCTTGAACTTTATCCATGTACTGAAAAATTCCATGTTTTAATACATAGTTCACATGTTCTTCAGATAAAAATCTTTTGTGTTGCTGTTTTTGGTGCAAAATCTGATTGTATTGAATATGTTCTGGTAAATCATGAGCATGAATTTCCCCAGATTCAATAGTGGACAATTGTTCAATTACAGATTTTAGCTCTCGAATATTACCGGACCACGAATATTTTTTTAAAAGCATCATCGCTTCTTCTTTTATAATCACTTGTCTTGATCCCAGCTTTAAAAAATATTTAACAAGTAAAGGAATATCATCTGAGCGATCTTTGAGTGGAGGAATATTAATTATTAACCCATTAATTCTATAAAATAAATCAAGTCTGAATTGATCTTCTTGAATCAATTTATAAATATCTTCACAAGTGGCGGTGATAAGTCTAAATTTAACAACTACAGATTTTGTTGCACCAACAGGATAAAAACACCTTTCATCCAAGCACTTTAATAATTTTTGCTGAATCATTAATGGCATTGAAGTAACTTCATCCAAGAAGAGAGTTCCTTCATTGGCCAATTCCAACATACCTTTCTTTTCTCTATCTGCTCCGGTGAATGCACCTTTCACATGACCAAATAATTCACTCTCTAAAAGATTTTCTGGGATTGCAGAGACGTTTAGAGCAATAAAATTTTCAGGTTTGCCGCCGCTTATAGTATGAATTATTTCTGCTAAACGAGTTTTTCCTGTACCAGTAGGCCCCAGAATCAACAAAGATCTATTATCCATTAATCGTTTTTTAAGTGAGCTTATTTCATTAATCAAAGGAACGTGTTGAGTAATATATTCCCTTTGAAAAAATGAAGGAGTAAAATGTCCTTCAAGTTCTGAAATCCTCTCTTTAATGATAAATTTTAAAATATTTTCAGAGCGATCTTTTGTTAGATAGTGATTGCATCCAATCTTATATGCTTTAGTAACAGACTCTTCATTGTCTTGATCGGTTAGCATGACTGTGAAGAGTCCTTTCTCTTTGGCCTTCTTTAAAATATCAAATCCGCTCTCTTTACCATGTAGATTAATATCAATAATGACAGCATCAAAATGATGTCTTTTTATTTGCACCATTGCAGCCGGTTCATCATCTACCTCCATCACTTGGCATAGCGGGGATAGAGTTCTGGATATGAACTTTCGAAATTGATCATTATCTTCAATTACTAAAACAACATAATTTTTGCTCATAAATCTCACTTCCCATGGAAATTGCTCAAAACAACATTATTTCTTTGCGTCTTATTCAAAAGGACATGCGTACTTCTACTTTAGAGTAGTATTGTCTGTCAACGAGTTTTTTTTGAAAATTTTTCACTTAAAGATTTCCAGCAGTTATCTTAAAAATAGAAAAAAATTAGTCTGGCCCTCACCTTGCTTTATTAAAATGTATGAAACAAATGAGAATGAAAAATTCTTGAACAGTTCGGGGCATAAGGCCCATGTTTACTAACTTTAACTTGGAGATTTTATGAAGATCCTCAGAAAAGCATCAGATGTAAAAACAGTAGAACAATTTATTGCTGGTAACGGCACTTGCGGTTTCGCTTGTGGTGCTTAATAAGCATTCACATCAGCATTAGCTTTAGCATTTGATGTAATCGAAACAATCTTGGCCAGGAGGAGATTAGTAATGACGATCTCCTGGCCTTTTATCTGGAAAAAAATTATGAAAAACACCAACCAAACATTAAAACCAAGCATCTATAATATATGGTACAAAAATTATCTTATAAATACTTTTAGAAGATCAATCGCATCCATAGGTGAGGAACATCTTGGCCAAGTAAAGACCATTCTCCATAAACCTAATAACAAAACAGATGATAACGGTATTGCTTTTACTGAGAAACTTACGCAAGAAGGATTCCTGGTTGGCGAAGACATGGACGAGTTATCATTATTAAAAAATAATTACTTCAAATTAAGAACCGATAATAATTTCTACAGGATAGTCCTGGTACCTACATATCAGTGTAATATGTCCTGCCCCTACTGCTATCAAAAAGAAAAATTTCAAATGTGGACATCGGACAGAGTGGAAATATTGAAAGCATATTTCAGTAGCATCCTAAACTCAGATAAAAAACAATTGAGTTTGGCACTTTTCGGTGGAGAACCATTAATAAAATATACTGATCTTATCGATCTCCTTGGGCATATAAAACAACTGCAAAAGAAAATTGGTTTTACTTATACTTGTTCATGTACTACCAATGGAACTCTACTTAACAGTGATCGGATCAATAAATTAGTTGATGAGTATGATTGTAATATCTACCAATTAACTATTGATGGGGCCAAAGAACAACACGACCAACGAAAGTTAATTGCAGAAAAATATCCCTCCTATAATAAAGTGATTGATGTAATAAAATTATTAGTTCAAAAAAAAATAAATAGCAAAAAAAATATGGAGATAATAGTAAAATTCAATTTATTGAATGATACTCTTGATGATATTGATCTCGTTTTTAATGATTTTAGTGAACCAGAAAAGAAAAATATTAAAGTTTATTTCAGATCAATTTATAGTATCGACTCATTTAAGGGGAAAGAGAAAATTGATTTAACTCCATTTTACAAGTTGGCAAAAGAAAGAGGAGTTTTTATATATGATAATTTTTATCAAAACTATTCTTATTGTGAAAGCGATATTGGTTTTATTATAAATCCTGATCTGTCAGTTTGGAAATGTAATCATAATT
>JADFZW010000077.1 GCA_015232355.1 Oligoflexia bacterium | reverse complement strand
TTGACATCGACAAAACCATCCGTCCCACCTTTTTTAGATAAAGTTTATTTCTTAAAAGGTAGATCAATTTGTTTTACTGTCAAAGTCGTTGAAAAATTATCCTGACAGAATCGGTGGAAAGCAACTTATTGAGTATGCCCAGTAAAATAGGCGCTATTACTCCTTAGCTCTTATCTGTGAATATATATTAATCATACCTAATTAGTTATAATCCTTTAAAATATCAAATTAATCTACGTTTGATCTAAAGTAAATTTATCGACATTCATTATAATTAAATTAACTTTATTTATTTTATTATTTTGAGGTTATTAAATATGCAAATTTTACAGATAGAGCATCATAGACATAGTCGTAGTCTACATTTTAGATTAATTTTATTATTTACAATATTTTTACTTTGCTATCCTTTGATGTCTGTAATTGTATTCGCTAGTGATCACGAAAAAGATAAAAAAACAAAAGATTCCTCTATTGAAAAAATAATAGACAAGTGTATTTATAATCCTTCTTTGGCAGAAACTACAAAAAAAAAGATCAATGAATTTGTTAACTTAGTAGAAAAATATGAAGTAAACCTAAAATGGGATGTTACTCCTAAAGAAAATTTACTTAGAGAAGTTGGCCTAGGTACAATCAAGATAAATCGTTTTTGTCGTAAGCAAATTACTAATGAAATTGTAAAAAAAATATTAGAAGAATATCTTGAACTAATAAAAAGTAATACTGAAAGAAGGGAGACAACTATAGAGTGTGAAAATATCTCAAAATATAAAAAGATGCTACTGTCAACAGATGTTTTCCTTTTATCTCTTTCTAAGTCTAAAGAAATCTTTGAGCTTTGTAATGATAATGAAAAAGTAAAAAAACAACGTATTCAGAAAAGAAGACAAAATTGTTACTCTGTAGATCTAAGAAAAAATGCAAATTTTTTGGAAAGCAACAGGGATCAAGATAAAGTTAGTTGGTGTTATGCTTGTCAAATTTCTGATCTAATAAGCTACAAATATAGAAGTGAATGTACTAACAACACATTTTCACCTGTAGATATCGCCATTCAATATAACTTAAAAGAAATTCCGTCTGCCAAGCTTTCTGGCGATGGTGCCAACTGGGGAGGCATACCTGCAGATACAATAGATATCGTATGCAAAAATGAAAAATTACTCTACGATAGTGACTCTACTCTTAATATTAATACCAAAAATATTCTACCAGTTTTAGATGAGATCTATTTCAATAAAAAATTCAATCAAAATCAACTTACTAAAATTAATGAACTGTTTCCCCATATTAATAAAAATGATTTGCTAACTCTTTTTAAGAATAAAAATTTATTTAAAGCTACTAATCCTAAGTCAATGCTTTTTATGCGTCGTTTGCTGGATATTAATGCAAGAAAAGGTAAAGGTGCTTTTAAATTAACAAAAGATGATCTCCCATATGTTTGCAGCTACAGCAACTATAATAAAATAAAATTTAACATGATCAATGATCAACTTCAAAAAAGTAATATGGTTGGGATAGAAATTCTTGCAAATTTGCTAACAGATCATACACAAACACCAGATAAAAATTCCCGTCATGAACTTTCTATTATTGGCAGAAAATTTAATGAAAAAAGCGCTAGTTGCTCCTATCTACTTCGAGATTCATTTGGTAATGGTCGGCTTAATAACGAGCTTGATCCGGTTTACACACCTGAAGGTGGCAATTATTGGGTCGACAGCGAACATCTGGAAAAAATGCTCGAGATGGTAATATATTTAAAATAGGTAACTATATTGTTGAACTAAATTTTTTAGTACCTATAGAAAGTGCATGCAATCGATAATCAAATGCCATAGCAATATTTCGTAAAAAAACTCTTCCAAGTTCTGTTACTTCTAATGTTGATTTTGGACCTGACTCCTGCATTGAGATTAATCCATCACTTTTCAAATCCTGCAATCTTTTATCTATTTCATTCCAAAAACTACACTGCTTTAATTTTTCAAGCAAGTCGCTAGATACTTTTAAATAAATCATCAACTCTTCAATAACCTTAGCAACTAAGATATCCTCAGCATTTTTTTGATAATATTTTATTAGTGGCAGTTTTTTTTGTTTAAGAATACTCTCTTTATAGAGATCAATATCTTTTTCATTTTGTACAAAAAAATTATTAGATGATGAAATTGCAGAAGCTCCTAAAGCTAACGTAACATACGCCAAATTACATGTATAACCCATAAAACTTCTTTTTAAATTATGTTTCTTGTATCCGATATATAATAAATCATCTTGCTTACTAAAGTGATCCATACCTATTGGTATATAAGATTTATTTGCTGACAACATTTCAGATGTTAACATCTCGGTCGCCACTTCAAAAAGTTCTCGCTTTAAACTTCCACTAGCAATCGGAAATTTTTCCAACTCTTGTTGATCGAAAGCATGCCAAGGAACGTGAGCATAACTATAAAAAGCAATGGTATCGGGTGATAGTTCTAATACTTTTTCTACCGTCTCTTTCATTGATTTTTTTGTTTGTCCTGGCAATCCATAAATTAAATCAAAATTTATACTGGTGTTTTCAATTTCTCGCAAATACTTGATTAACTCTTTCAAGTTTTCTAGAGTTTGTTGAGTTTGTTGAGTTTGTTGAGTTTGTTGAGTTTGTTCACGACCAATCATCTTCAAAACATTTTGATCAAGATCTTGTACTCCAAAAGAAAATTTTCTAATTCCAAGATTGTATAGTAATTGTAATTGTTCAGGAGTCGCTAATCTTGGATCAATTTCTATTGATGCTAAAAAATCATTATTCTTTAGATTTGACCTTGCATTTGACTTTACATTTAGCTTTGAAAAAATTGAAGAGATAAGATGTGTAAGTGTAGCGTTTGATAAAATATTTGGAGTTCCTCCTCCTAGATGAAGACCGGCCAAAGAAATTTCAGAAAAAGAAGAGGATAAATTATTTATATAAATTTCAAATTCCTCAAGTATTGCTTGAATATATGAATTTTCAGCTTCAATAGGCAACGGATTCATATTGGGAATTCTATAACAACCACAATATTTGCATTTGTATTTACAAAATGGAATGTGAATGTAAATTTGCAATTCAATTTCACCATTACCATTACTCTCGCTTCTATTTATTAAAGAATGAAACCACTCTTTTGCTATATTTTCATTACCATTACCATTACCATCAGATATAGAATTCCAATTTGTAATTGGTGGATAACTTGTATATCTTGGAGCATTTGTCTGATATTTGGTCAAAATGTTTTCTGGAATAACTATCATTTTAAAATTTCCTATAACTATAAACTATAATTTCTTAATAGTTTAATTTTTTTTAATCCAGGTATACTATCTATGTTATACTCTAATGTAAACAGATATAACCTATCAATTAGCAAGTGAGGACTTATGTCAATCTCTAATGATCAAAGCAACAACAACAACATTGTTACAGCAGAAAAAATTGAGAGTTTTAAAAAATTATTTGAAGAGCGAATGGAAAGATCTCTGGCGGTCTATCTACCAAAATCCTCTGATCGAGATCGCTATAAAGCATTAGGTTATGCGGTAAGAGATCTTTTAATTTCAAAATGGATGAAAACTCAAACTACCTATTATGATCAAAATCCAAAAAGAATATATTATCTCTCTATGGAATTTTTGCTGGGAAGAACGCTGGGAAATGCTTTAATCAACTTAAACATGGAAGATACTGCTATTGCCACTTTAAAAGCAATGGGACTTGATTATAAAGCTCTGGAAGAGATGGAATGGGATGCAGGACTCGGTAATGGTGGTCTTGGAAGATTGGCCGCTTGCTTTTTAGATTCTATGGCCACAATGAATTTACCTGGCTATGGCTATGGAATTTTTTATGAGTTCGGAATGTTTAAACAAGAGATTCAAAATGATAAACAACATGAGACTGCTGATACTTGGCTACGCTACGGTTACCCCTTTGAGATTGAAAGAAATAATGAGATGTATGTAGTAAACTTTGGAGGTAAAGTTCACTCTAACAAAGATAGCAGTGGCAATATTCACTATGATTGGGTTGATTGTGAACAAATTATGGCCATGGCCCACGATATTCCTATTCCTGGATATCAAACTAACAATGTTAATACTCTTCGCCTATGGAGTGCTAAGGCCACTAGAGAATTTAATTTAAAAAGTTTCGATGCTTCAGACTACATTGGAGCAGTTAATGAAAAAAATCGTACTGAAACAATTTCTAAAGTACTCTACCCTAATGATAATAATGAATTTGGAAAAGAGTTACGATTAAAGCAACAATTCTTTATGGTATCGGCCACCATTCAAGATATTTTAAGACGATTTAACAACTGTGGTGATGCTATTGATTCCTTTCCCAAAAAAGTTGTGATTCAATTAAATGATACTCATCCTACTCTAGCAATTGTAGAGCTGATGAGAATTTTCTTAGATGAGTATGAACTTAAATGGGATAAAGCTTTTGAGATTGTTCAAAAGACTTTTGCTTTCACCAATCACACTATTTTACCTGAGGCCCTAGAAAAATGGCCAGTTGATATGCTAGCGCGAATTCTTCCAAGGCATCTACAAATCATTTACGATATCAATGCTAAATTTTTAGATGAAGTAGGAATTAGTTTTCCAGGAGATTATAAACGAATTGAAAGAATGTCGATTATCGAAGAGAGTTCTCCACGTTTTGTACGCATGGGACATTTAGCAATGGTAGGAAGTTTTTCCATTAACGGAGTGGCGGAACTGCATACTAAATTATTAAAAGAGCGAGTCTTTAAAGATTTTTTTGAAATGTATCCTGAAAAATTTAATAACAAAACCAATGGCATCACTCCAAGACGTTGGATTAGAAGATGCAATAAATCTTTAAGTGAATTAATCAGCAGTAAAATTGGTAGTAGTTGGGTTTGTAATTTAGATGAGCTTCGTAAATTGGAAGAATTTACCAATGACAGCGCTTTTGTCTCTGATTGGGCCAGTGTAAAAATAAAAAACAAAGAATCCTTGGCCCTTGATCTCTATGATGAGTGCTTAGTAAAATTTGATCCCGCTTCTCTTCTTGATGTTCAAGTTAAACGCTTTCATGAATACAAACGTCAGCTATTAAATATTTTTCATTGTATTCACCTCTATCATCAGATCAAAGATAACCCAACTAAAAATTTTGTTCCTCGTACAGTTATCTTTGGAGGAAAGGCGGCCCCAGGATACTATATGGCCAAATTAATAATTAATCTTATCAACTCTGTCTCTCACATCGTAAATCGCGATGCCAAGGCAAAAAATTTACTTAAAATACTTTTCGTTCCTAATTATGGAGTATCATGGGCCGAAAAAATTATTCCTGCTGCTAATCTTTCAGAGCAAATTTCTACTGCCGGAATGGAAGCATCGGGAACATCTAATATGAAATTTGCTTTAAATGGCGCTCTCACTATGGGAACTTTAGATGGAGCTAATATTGAAATCATGGAAGAGGTAGGGCGTGATAATATTTTTATCTTCGGTCATACCGCCGAAGAACTTGCACGCATGGGCCACACCTATGATCCGCACACCTTCTATAATAAAGATCCCGATTTAAGAAGAATTATCGATGACATCAGAGATGGATATTTTAATAGCAATGAACGTGATCTTTTTAAACCCATTGTTGATTCTTTAATGATGTATCGTGATCGTTTCTTTTTATTGGCCGACTTTAGATCTTACGTTGAAACCCAGGAGTTAGCAAGTAGGCTCTATACAAACAAAGATGAGTGGACTAAAAAATCCATAATCAACACCGCTCGTATTGGAAAATTCTCATCCGATCGAACTATCAAAGAATATGTTAGAGATATTTGGAAAGTCAGTCCTTGCGCTATCTAGTTGCGCTATCTAGTACGTGTTGTCTTCCAGCGATTTTGTCAGTGGTTTATTTTTCACCGACTTTGTCGTTATGTTTTTCACTCAAGCATAGAAATAATTTTTTGACTTTAATTATCTACTTTTTCCTATCGATAATTTCAAGA
>JADFZW010000076.1 GCA_015232355.1 Oligoflexia bacterium | reverse complement strand
TAATCAATAATGACCTCGCCTCTGCGATCAGTACAAAAAGTTTTCTATTCAGTAGTGCCGATGTAAGAAAGTATGGCAATCAATAATTTTTGGTGGCGGCACTACCAAATAGAAAACTATACATTATTTACCAAATTCTCCTCTGTGATTATTGTTTTTTGCTTAACTAACTATATATTGCCGAAATAAAGGGTATACCAAATCAAATAGTATTTAGAACTAATGTATCGAAGGAAAAATCATAGATAAAGAAAATGAATTTTTGTCCCCCTCTAGAGCGGAGGATCAGAAGAATCGCAGTCTGAAGTATCGTTTATTGCAACGATTGATATGAGCATATGACTATTAGTGATGTCTATTTTGTTATTTAAATCATTGCTTGATTGTTTATTGTTTTTTTTATGAGCTAAATTGAGTACAGTCAAAATCTTATCAATAACTTTTGAGTTAGTAATCTCTCCAACAATACTCATTCTACCATTACATTTTTTGCAAATTAATGCATCAATCTTGAATACTTTTTTTAGTAACTCTGCCCAAGGTGTCCAGTATTTATTTTTAAGTTGGTTGGCCAAATCATTTGTTTCATCATTTAATTTCTTTTTATTTTTATCACCTGGTACAACATCCTTACGTATCTTTGCGTTCGGTGCAAATACTCCATGATACCTAACCAAATTTGACCATGGTGGTGGTATGATTGCTATTAACTTTTCAATAAACTCTTCTTTAGTCAATCTTAAATGAGTAGTACCATCTGTATAAGGATTCTTCAATTCATAGATAATATTTCCTTTTTCATCTTCAGTTATCCTAGAGTTGGCCAATGCTGGTCTGGCAGTATATCGGCATAATTTTTCCAGTGCCTTTCTCTCTTTTTCCTTTATCACAACATTTGCATGTAAAGAAAATCCATTGATATGTGAGACCCTTGCCCCTTTCATGGGTTGCCATGCAACTTCTCGATTAGCACCAATTCTTTCAATTCGTTTACCTCTGTTCTTGCCCCACCCAACTCTTCTATTAATTGAAGCTGCTCTCGCTGCTGCCATTAATTCATTATCATTCTCATAATTAAATCGAATACCACCTTCTTGGTAATCCTCTAAAAAACCTTTCTTCTTTAATGCACGAATGAATCTCTTTTCAATTTTTTTATTTATTTTTTCAACATCATCGTTTGTAGGTGCAACTAACTTTTTAAAAACTGTGTTCCCGTTTTTATCAACATAAAATATTCCATCCATAAACAAAGTATGGAAATGCACATTTAAGTTAGCAGCACTTCCTCCAAATCTTTGTATAAGGGGTTAAATGAGCAGAGCCTCCACGGAGTCGGGTTGTTGACAAAATAACTCTGTTATAGGTATCACCCTTTCTCTTGCTGCATTCTCCGCATTCTGCTTATTCATCAAGCAGCTTTAGTTTGGCGTCTGGCCTGTGCCAGATCATACTCAGCCTGCATTCTTACCCACATATCAGCGCTCGTGCTTAGAACACTCTCCAATGTAATAGCAAATTCAGGAGAGATGCCACGCTTTCCATTAATAATTTCGTTGATCTTTCGAGGAGAACAAGCGCACATGGAGGCCAGTTGTGTTTGATTAAGCCCCATTTCGCTCATATAGATCTCTTTTAGAACAATGCCAGGATGGAGAGGGTTTGCATTTTTTATTATTTTTTTCATATTATTATCCCTTGTGATAGTTCTCTATTTTAACTTCCGAAAAATGCCCACCTTCAAACTTGAAGGTAATACACCAAGGCAGTCGGATGGTGACACTCCAATATTCTTTCTTATCTCCTTTCAATTTGTGTAGTCGAATATGAGGAGGCTCACCTTTAATTCTCAAATCATCTAAGATTGATGTATTATGCATTATCGTCAACAATGCCTTGGCCCTGATCCACAAATCTCGTGGAAGATCCTTAGCACTATTTGATTCCCAAATACTCAACGCTGTTTTATTTCCAAAATTATCGATCATCTCTTTTTTGGTACCTTTTATCACATATATTGGTAAATATAACTATTCCAGTATACCATACAGTGTAATAGCTGTAAAGACTAAAATTCTACAACACTATAGAACACCTCTTTTTCCTATAGATATCTCTTGAAATTCTTACCCTGAACTAAACCTGAATCTATAAGAGGAGAACTGTTATACTTTTCAACATCTTCAGCATTATAGAAACTTTCAACAAAAATCATCTCCTAAATGAGCAGTCCATACAAAGTATATATTGCCGGCATTGTATTCAAAATTATTTTTTATCTTTTACCTCTAAAATCTGCTTCATTAATAAATATTTTTTCCAGCAGATCATCAATGTCTAGCATTTCATTTTGTGCCAAAAACTCATACTTACCTTGAAAGTTTATGTGAGTCCACGCTACTGGTGACAAATACTTAATAAACTCACTCTTCTGCTTTTCACCTCGACGATCACATTGTTCCATCCATTTATTTAGCATACTCGCATTGTAGTAAAGTACACAGTTAGCTAACAATCTAGCACATTCATTCCAAATTGTAATTTCATTTTCATTGGTTCCTCGGAAATGTCCTCCGTTAACTTTCTCTATGTGACGACGTAGTTGGTGATATGCTTCTCCTCTACAGAGAGCTCCTTGAATTGACTGCCTAAATGTTAAATCACAAACGTAATTTAAAAGGTGATCACTCATTAAAACCGCGTTCATTTCCCATAATGCTTTTTTTGTATTACTTGCAAATTCTTCTGAACTTAGCTTAGTAACAATAGTACTTTGTTTAGTTTCACCCATTAATAGAGAGGCCAGAATATGTTTAATATTATCTTCCTCAGATAGGATCAATTTTTCATTCAGTTTTTTGTATGGCCTAATTATACAGTCTTTGAATTTGCTGGAATCAGAAAATGAGATAATTGAATTGTTACTCTTATCTCTCAGCGATCGGTAGCGAGGAGCAAACAATCGTCCAATAAGATGAAGTAATAGAAAATTTAATTTATTACTTCCCTCCGTATCGGTTGAAAAAATATCTGGCTTAATGTCTGAACTATTATTATAGATTAGATCAAAAAAGAATCTACTTTCGTGTTCATTGGCCCCGATGATAGTTGTGTTAATCGGGATGTGGTTGGCAATTAAGGAATATGCCACCACTCCTTGTTCAAAACCAAAATATTTTGGCGAATACCTTGCTAACAAATTATCTTTTTTTGTTACAAATTTTTGTCCATCCAAACTGGCATGTAACAAATTGGGTTGCAAGTTCCAATATCGAAAAATAGGCAATTTAGCTATGGCATTGCTAATAACATCATTGGCAGCACGCAGAGTGGATAGACGTAAATAATTTTTTTCAGTAGTTTGTAGGCATCCCAAATT
Source organism: Oligoflexia bacterium (assembly GCA_015232355.1). GTDB lineage: Bacteria > Bdellovibrionota > Bacteriovoracia > Bacteriovoracales > Bacteriovoracaceae > JADFZW01. Next base: position 2,793 of record JADFZW010000076.1, on the reverse strand, counting down.
TAAATCACACAGATTGGCCATTTTAAAAATACCTAAATTAGTTCCATTGGCAAGTAAACAGGCATATGTGGCCATCTCATCTGATTGTGATTTTGCATAGTAGGGTTTTATGTGAGTGAACTCTTTCATAAATTGAATTTGCTCATTAACAAATTGTAGAATTCTGATAATACTAACTTGAGGTAGCTTCTCGTAAAACGGATTATTGAGTTCTAGTGATTTTTTTGTATATGGCAATGTCCAGATAGTAGAACCATCTTTTTTCTGTTTAAGATTAACATGCGGATTGTTTTTACTCGCAATGGCCTCATTTACTGCAATGATTTTTGCATCTAACGGCCTGGCCTTCTCCTCTATAAATCTATTCAGGGATCGATTTAATAGGGGTCTGTTCACCCTTCTGAGAATAGTACATTTATTTTTTTACCACTCAGGTAAAAGTTCGTCTGTTAGTGACTGGTAATTGATACTTTCACGCAAAAAGAGAGATCGATCATTAAGATGTGTGGCCAATTGTTGATAGCATTCGTATTCATAGCGATCAGTATCTATAATTTTCTTTTCGCTATCAAAAATAAAATCAAAAATCTTAATGTTTATAAATTGAGTAGGAAATTTATTAAATGGAATTTCAGATAGTGGTTGTTCCGACTCAAAAACACCATTCAGGAAATGGTATGCTTTTTGTAAAGTAGTATGTTGAGGACCTTCAAATACCAATACCTTCAACAGGGTCCGTAGTAATGGTCTGTATGTATTGGCATATTCATCTACTGCTTGCCAAGTAAATTGAGTTTGGTGGATTTTTTGTTGTTCCTGGTGATCCAGTTCATCGGCCACTCTGTTAATCTGCTCAGGAGGTAGAATATTAGAATAAACAAATTTTTTGATTGTTTTAAAAGGTTGATTTTCATTTACAGTTTTATCGGTGTAAATTCTTAGTAGTTTGGCCATTGCCCTTTTCTGTTCATCTGGCGTAAGAGAATGAATTAGCAATAAAACTTCGGCCTGCTTTTTAACATCATCTTGGTATTGATTTGCAGTATAGATAAACATTGTTGCTAGGTTGTCGAGCATATGGCGATAACGATTGGATATAAAACAAAGCAACCACAGAGATGCCTGATCTGGATTTGTGCGACTGAGGGCCCGGACGGTGTAATGTTCAACTAAACTGGCATAGTATTCAATGCCTATCTTGGAAATTTCCAATAGTGGTAGTACTCTCTTGCTAATTTTGTAGAGTGGATTATATTGTTCGTAATATCTTATCTCTTGGCGAATGGCCGTAGGTTTGAAATTTTTTGGTTGTTGCTTTAGTGAGGTTATGGCATAGAAATTATCCTCTCTCTCAAGCAATTTAAATAACTGCCATTTCTCCTCTGAGGATAAGTGTTCTTTTAAAGTTTTGCTAACTCGTTGTTGTTCTGACATCAATGCATGGGAAATTATTTTTTGAAAAGCACTATATCCTGGTCTAGTTATTTTCAGGTGATTTACAGATGTTAATAGCTCTCTAAAAATAAAAACTGGATCAGTTGATAATTGACATAATTTTTTTGCTTTATTTATCAGTTCTGGAAGATGTTGATTTTGGTCAAAAAATTTATATCCAGTAATTTGCAAAACCCATTGTTGATTACTAAGTTTTACTTCACGAGCGATTGCTTTCTTGTCCAATACTGCTGGTAAAAAGTAGCGTTCTAAAATATGTTTAACATCGTCATTTACTTCACTTAAATCAAACTGAAAAAATTGTTGTTTTTGCCTAAAATATCCCAGGCGAATAATGGCATCTACTTTGGTAGCAGTTGAAATGTCAAAAGATAATATTTTTTGCTCCTCCTGATTCAATTCAAACAAGCAAGTTCTCTCATCTGCACTTAACTTTGGACGTAAGTATAAATCCTCTATTTCAACTGATGTTAAAATATGTAAACGTTTTGTTTTAGATAACAATTTAAGTTTTGATAATCGCTTAACCACAAATCATGCCCTCTCTATAAAAATATTTTTAAATTTTAATTTTTCAATATTAATCCTGCTGCATTTTCTTCAAATGCCAAGAAGATTTTTGAACGTATTATGATTAAACACTGCTGATAATCAAAGTATTCATTTTATCTTACCAGCAATCGATAGCAATAAATCTTGGGATAATTATGAATCTTAAATGATTTTTTCATTCGAGAATGCAAAGAAAACCATCGATTTTCTGTTCTCTTGTTATGAACACTAATGAAATTAGTGTAGCTATTTTGTCAACAACACGACTCCGTGGAGGCTCTGCTCATTTAACCCTAATTTGTAAAAAATGTGGTGGCAGAATGAATATTGTTGGAGAGATTACCAACTCAAAAGTTATTGAAAAGATTTTAACTGTACTCAATTTAGAAAATGATAAACAATCAAACGATGATTTAAATAACAGAGTAGACATCACTAATAGTCATATGCTCATATCAATCGTTGCAATAAACGATACTTCAGAACGCAATTCTTCTGATCCTCCGTTTTAAAGAGGATAAAAATCCATTTCTTTATCTATGATTTTTTTCGATACGTTAGTTCTAAATACTATTTGAATGGGTATATCCTTTTATCCCCTTTATTTCGGCAATATATAGTTAGTTGAGAGATGAATTCAAAAAAAAGTATACATATATTGTATAGTTTTCTATTTGGTAGTGCCGCCACCAAAAATTATTGATTGCCATACTTTCTTACATCGGCACTACTGAATAGAAAACTTTTTGTACTGATCGCAGAGGCGAGGTCATTATTGATTATGGA
>JADFZW010000075.1 GCA_015232355.1 Oligoflexia bacterium | reverse complement strand
TCCGCAAAAAAAATGAAAATAATCAAAATTTTATTTTTTAGTATTTTTCAACAAAATTCACTTATTTTTCATTCGTAAATGCAAGTTTTATCGAGGGAAATGTACATTTAATTTCGGGACGGCCCCTAATGTCAGAAATCCTAAGACAAGGTACTTTCGATTCTTTTGTTTTGATTGAAATGGAGGTAAAAAAAGAAATAAGGTATTCAAAAATAAACAATAAAAAAACAAGAAATAAAAAAATTATTGACCTTATCCATTCGTTCGGATTGATAAATTTCATTGATTCTAAAATTTTCATAGGCAAGACATATGGATTATCTATTTGGGACAAAACCAGGATTGGATTGTCTCTCGATCCACTTGTGTTATTTAGAAAAAGAAAATTTATTTTTGAGCAACACACTCCAGATATTAATTTGATTAAATTTGATTGCTATGAAAATAACTTTGAAAAAATTGTATGTGATTTACTACCACAACATATACCAGATGATTTTTATTCTATTTGTAAATATATAGGCAAAAAGATAAACATATTTTTTGCACAAAATCCTTTATTTCATATCAAAACACACTCAAAAATAGCTGCAATTTCAGCAAATGGAAGTAAAATAATAAGATCTCAGCATGGTGGAGCTTATGGCCAATCAGCTAGTCACCAATGCTCTAAAAACGAATATGACACCTGCCACTTCTTTACAAATTGGGGTTGGTCAAATCACCTTGGATATCCTCGCGATAAATTTGTAAATTTACCTTCGCCATTAATATCGAAATTAGCAATAAGATATAAAAGAAGTACGTCAATAAAAAATAATCTATTGCTTTACGTATCATCTTCAGATAGAAAATATTTATACACTTATAATTCTTGGTTACTACCGGAACAACAACTTAATTGGATGAAACAAAAAGTTTCATTTATAAAATCCCTAGATCATCATCTAATCAACAAATTTACATATCGTCCATATATCCATGACCTTGGTAGTAATGATGATGAATTTATGCAAAATGAACTTGGGTTTAATTTAAAATTGTTAACTGGGGGAAATATCTACAGGATAATGAACAAATATAAATTAATGATATTTGATCACCGCTCTACTGGATATTTGTTTCGACTAGCGCTTAATATGCCAATGATAATCCACTATGATCGCAATTACTTTTTAATGTTTGAAGAAGCTGAAAAAGACATGGATGAATTAAGACAAGTCAACATCTTTTTTCATGACCCCAAAAAAGCAGCCGCCCATGTTAACAGTATATATGAGAATATTGACCTTTGGTGGTCGAATCCACAAGTACAAAAAGCTCTTCAAAAACATGTAAAAAAATATGCTCTTAATTCAACCACCTGGTTTAAAGAGTGGAAAAATTTTATTCATAAAATAAATAGCGAGTCGGTAAAACAATGATTCAAGTATCAAAACCCTTTATCGGAACAAGTGAGCTTAATGAAATTGAAAAAGTTTTTCACAGTGGGTGGCTTGGAATGGGCGCATGGGTAAAAACTTTTGAAGATAAAATTTGCTCCTATATCGGGGCGATTGAGTGTATCGCCACGAACACTGGCACCAATGCACTTCACTTGGCCCTCGACATTTTAGATCTCAAACCAGATGATGAAGTCATTGTACCGTCTCTGACTTTCATTGCAACAATACAAGCAATAATACAAGCAGGAGGCACACCAGTATTTTGTGATGCCGAACCAACAACCCTTAATATCAGCATTGAAGATTTAAAAAGCAAAATCACTGCTAAAACAAAAGCTTTAGTGCCAGTACACTACAGAGGTCTTCCATGTAACATGGAAGAGTTGCTATCATTATCCAATAAATATAATTTTACAGTCGTTGAAGATGCAGCTCATGCATTTAGCTCAAAATATCGTTCCTACGATGGAAGCTTTGCTCCCATTGGAAGTTTTGGGCATTTAACTTGTTTTAGTTTTGATCCAATAAAAGTGATAACCTGTGGTGAAGGAGGAGCCGTCTGTACTAATAACAGCGAATGGGCCGAACGAATACGCAAGAAAAGAATACTCGGCATCGATAAGGATACATGGAGTAGATATAAGAATGAGAGAAGTTGGTTTTACGATGTAGTTGAGCGTGGATACAGACACCACATGAGCAATGTAAATGCGGCCATAGGATGTAAACAATTAGAACAAATTGAGACTTTCATCCTTCGGAGAAATGAAATATGTAAAAAGTATGACCAAGCATTTAGTAGTGATATTTTTAAAAACAAGATTATGACTCTTTATTCTGACTACAATCAAATGGCCACTTTCACCTATATAGTTCGCGTCTTGAACAATAACAGATTTGAGCTAATGAATTTTTTGAATTCTCAAGGTATTTCTACAGGTGTTCATTATATTCCTTGTCACACACAAACTATCTGTAAAAATTTTCGTAGTGAAAATTTAATAACAACAAATAATATCTCTGATGAAATATTGACATTGCCATTGCATTTTGGGCTATCTGACCAGGATGTCAACTTTATAATTCAATCACTCAAAGATTACTATTAATCCTCTTCCCAATTCCAATCTCGGATCGAGCATGATTTGACACCCTAGACTCAATCAAAGTATTCAAGTGATTGAGAATGGTATCTTCACAATGATATTTTATAAATCTCCCTCTAATATTCTCTTTTGGTAAATATAGCTTAATCACATTTCTATCAATTCTTCTTTGAATCAACGAGGGATAAATTTTTTCATCAATCAATCCACTCTCATCATCTAATATAATTTGGTATACGTTCTCACAACCTGACTCAAGTGCTTCAAATAAAACTGTCGAAAAACCTGCAACAAATACATCTTTTGAGTTTGCTTCAAGAGGAACTCGTTTCAGCATTGCTCTAATTTCAGGATTATCCTTGCTTTCAGGATGTATTTTAATTGAAGATATTGTAAAATTTAGATGTAAAGAAATGTTCAACCATAGGGATAAAAACTTTTTTGAAATATTTACCGAATAAGGTAAATATAAATTCCCTTCAAAAAATTCTTTTTTATTCATTCTGACATATCTTTCAGATTTTACAATATGTATATCCTCAGGACTCCAACCAATACTCAATAAACCAGTCATATGATCAGATCCATGGATAAATACCCTATCGGGAAATGCAATACCTAAATTTCCAATGTCAATTTTTGATGCGAAAGATGGATTGATACTTAAACTTGAATGTATATATCCAAAGACAAGTAAATTATTCTCCTTAAACGCTGCCGTTATTGCTCTATGCTCCGGTTGCCCCTCCCACAATGTGATTAAATTAAGATTAAAACCATTCAATTTTTTTTTTAAATTTGAATATATCTCTAACGAAGAAAGATACCTTTTATCTAAAATCGAAGATAAAAACAACAATGCCATATATATATCTTTACTTTTAAATAATAGATTCAAAAAAGGAATTAGCGATATTTTTACAGAGGTCACAAGAGATTCGAGATGCAAGGATTTATCCAATCCCATAATCATACAGCCATTTTTAATTAAACACTCGATATCCGCATCATTCCATTTCTGATAATCAACAGCGCAAACCAATATCTGTACATGTTTCTCTGCCTCCAAAAAAAATTCACCCCAATAGACGCTCTTTCTATCACTTATAAAGGCAGATATTTGATCTTTGTAAAGCCATGTGAATATTAAAAAATTTACGTTTTTGTTTGGATTGGAATAAATGGTCTCCCGTTTTTGTGCCTTAATAAATAGTTTATTGAAAAGCAAAAAGCACACATACCAAATATTATAAAACAATCTACTTAGCAGTAAAACGTAATCACGTTTCGAGATTTGATCAGATGTTATAAAAGCTTTAGAGCCGTATGTAATTCCCAAATACTGATCAGTGGGCCAAAAAAAAGAGTTAAACAAACATCTAAAATCTTTTATCTCCATTTGAAAAATAGTACATCTTAATTTTAAATATATATCAATAAAGTTCTTCATAGATTTATCTTGAAGATAAAAAACTATCGTTCTCTGTTTTTAAAAATATTTATAAGATATTCACTAACAAGATGGTCAAACATTAAATGAATATCTTCAACCACTCCATACTCTCCCTTAATCGTTTGTACATGAATGACATGATCACAAATCTCTTTTAATTTTCCACCATCAAGGCCAACAACACCTACTGAAAAAAGACCATCGCTTTTTGCATAATAAGCAGCGTTTATTAAGTTTTTACTATTTCCACTAGCAGAAATTAACACAACAATATCTTCAGGTTGAGATTGCTCTGCGAGTTGTGTTTCAAAAATATACTCATATCCATAATCATTTGAAATAGCTGTTATTCTAGCAATATTATCTGCGAGAGAAATTGCCTTGATCTTTTTTGCAACACCGCTCTTTGATGGTATCTCACTAAAATCTTAAGCAAAGTGAGTAGCAGTGTAAGCACTACCACCATTCCCAATAAAGAAAATTCTTTTCTCTTTCAAATAGGCATCCATAACCATTCTAGCAAAAAGATCTACAGCATTGATATCAACAGATTTAATAGAAGAAATTAATTTTTCACAGTACTTCAAATAAAATTTGTCGAAATCCATAACAATGCCATCACCTTCTTTTACAAGCTATATTTTTCTTTCCATTGCAGATCAGCACCGTATATCTCTGATACAATTTTCATTGCTTTCAAAGCTTCAGCACTTTTACCACATTTTAATGGCTTCTTATTGAGAACACAATCTGCAAATTCAAAAACTTCATCTCTCCAGGAATTATCATATAGATAGTTTTATATATATATGGATTGCGTTCCTATTTCCTCTTCCGATCGCCTACCGTAAACAAGACGTTCTTCTCCATAACTTTTTGTTCCGGATAATATTCCAGTTAAATTTATAAATCCTTGAGTTAAAGATATTTCAATTCTAAAACAATGCTCCCACTGTGTAGCGCTCGAATGAATCATTGCGATTCTATCTTTACTATCTCTCATAATTGCATAAGCATTATCCTCTACGTCACACTTCCAATAATTGTTTGAAACAAAACTCTTTATTTCTACAAAGTCATCATTTAAAAATAAGCACATCAAATCTATCATATGTATGCCTTGATCAAGCAATATGCCTCCGCCTGATAATTTCCTGGTTGCCCTCCATCCGCTCGAAAAAGGAATTATCTTACTTTTCCCATATGTGCGCCTCGTAAATTTATTATCTCTCCAAAATCCCCGGATGAAATCATTGAAAGTGCCTCTTTAACAGAGTCATGATATCTATGATTAAATCCATATTTTAAAATTACACCATCACAATTTTTCTCCTCCTCAACCACTTTTTCTATATCTTCTAAACTTTTTCCAGGAGGTTTTTCGCAAAAAACATGAATACCTATTTGCAAACCAGCAATAGTAACCTCTGACGCCAAATAATTTGGTAAACACACAAATAAAATATCAAGCTTTTCTTTTAATAAATCTTTGTAACTGGAATAGCATCTCAATCCATCATCCTCTGTGTAATTTTTTTCTACTTTAATATCACAGTAAGCTGTAGTTTTTAGATTTGGATGTTCATCAATAACCTATCTTCTTCTTCTTCCAACAATTCCATAGCCAGCAATGCCGACGTTAAGTTTCATTACGAATCTCTCTTAAGAATTAATATTGTTAAATAAAAATCAGATAAAATATGATTTTTAACAACCTTAAAGTATTTATATTATTTTTTCAAGACGAGAACAGAACTTAAATCCTCTACAACGGCGATTCTTTATTTTTTTTCCGTACATTCTCTTCTATTTTCAAAAACTAGATAGATAACTCAATCTAGGCGTACTGTTGATTTATGAAATAGGATTTGATCGCATCATGAGCATGAGAACTTTATTTGCGAGTCGATGGCAACTTTATTTGCGGGCCACTAATTATCTGACATTAACAAAGCGACCATGGTAATTACCTATAAGTAACTGAAGAGAAGTTATCAATGACACTGTCGCAACGGAAGCAATCATGACCAGACTGACTTATGGTGCAATAAAAGTCGAAATTAAAGATGAGTTTTATAGAAAAAAGATGTGCAAAAAAAAATTTGACTGTTAACGAGAGTCAGTGGAAATTAAGGAAAGATTAATTCGGTCGTTGTAAAAAAACAGGTAGTGGAATATTTTTTCTGTCCAAGCAATTGCGTTACAACTTTTTATAAGTTAAAAAAGGAGATGTTTGGATGGAGAATTTTTTGATGAGTATTATTAAATTTGAATTGAATGTACCAGAGGCA
>JADFZW010000074.1 GCA_015232355.1 Oligoflexia bacterium | reverse complement strand
AAAAATACAGTGGTGATGATGATAAAACTGGATTACGTTTACAAATAAATAGCGATAAAGTTGTTCATGATCTCCGCTTACTAGACATTCAACATCGACTTAAAAAATTTCAAGTGGTCAAAGATTATTATACTGAAAACCATATTCGCTCAAATGATGATCATTCAAGGATAGTACTAAGGGATTTTTTAGGAAATATTAATCCTGATGGTGTAATTGATGTTGAACTTAATGGTGGCCGTTTCTATATTCCTATTGAATATGAAAATATCCCAAAATCAAAAGTACGTTATGAAAGTATCTTTCTGAAGTATTACATTAATTCCAAAATTGATTCCGTTCTTTATGTGGTTCACGAGCAAAATGTTTTAAATAAATTGGTTAATATTACTAAAAATATTACCAAAAACTTTGCTCCAAAAATCTTTTTTGTTCTTTTTGATGAACTTATTTCTTCACCAAAGGAGGTAATATTTAAAAACTATTTTGGACAAAAGATTGTTCTTCAATAGGTTGTTATATGATCTAGTTTAGTACAAACAGGCATTCCACTAGTGAAGTGAAATGCAATTCTAACCAGTGGAATGCTCTTGTTGCCGTTAAACTAGTGTGTGCTATTAATTTCAACCTATTAGAAAAAAGAAAATTTTTATAAACAAAATGACTGTATATACATAGGGGAATTAACGATGAAATCAAAATTTTTACTAATATCAAGCATATTTTTACTCTTATTTACTGGCCACTTCGCTGGTTGTTCATCAATAGAAAAGACCGTAACAGTAGGACTTCTAACTGGCGCTGTTAGTGGAGCAGTGATTACTCCTGGAATTGTTAAACAAAATAAAAAAGATGCACTTGTTATAGGAGCATTGGTTGGGGCCGCGCTAGGAGGAGTAGCTGGTTACTTTACTCATAAGAAATTAGATGAGCGTGATGAGAAGATTAGAAAGGATACTATCTTTAATTTAGAAAACTTTGGTTATCATCCAACTATAGCAATTCCAAACAATAAAGATAAAGATGCGCCACCTGTGATGAATCCTAAAGTTGAAAAAATATGGATCGAACCTAGAATTGAAGGGCATAAATATATTTCCGGTCACTACCAGTGGGTGATAACTGATGAAGCAAGGTGGGGAAATAAATCAGAAGATAAAAAAGAGAGTAAAGGTGATGATAAAAAAGAGCAACAAGTACAAAAAGATCAATTGGAGCAAAAACAACAGGAGAACAAAAATGAGCAAAACTAATAATCAAAACAAAGAATTTTGGAGAATAAATTTAGACGAAGATGTTTATCAATTAATTATTGATATTCAAAACCAGATAAAAAATGATTCAAAACATTTAAAGATATCTCCAAGTAAAATAGGAAATTGGATTATAAAAATATTTCATCAAAAATATTTTAAAAAGGAAAAGGAGGCGCTTATAGAAGCATTTTTTGATAAGAAGGAGTTCATCAATGAATATCTTAAGGGCCTAGCAAATGACGAGAATTTAATTCAAAAGATGGAAGAAGCGATTGCTCACTTGCGCGGCATCGGCGGAATGGGTGTAACAAAAGGAATTGTTAAGTCTTCAAAAGCCTCTGAAGATAATGGATTGAAGCAGAAAAAAATAAAAAAAATGATAGGCAATGAAGCGGTAATAAATAGCTCAGTGTAAGTGAAAAATAAATGATTTCCCTCTAGAAAAATAAAAAAATTAATAGATAACCAGAGGAGAAAATGCTATGATAATTACATCGAGTATTGATTCGATCAGAATAAATGAACAGGATTCTGAACAGCTCTTTGACAATAAAATATGGCGAGTTAAAGATGTTGCAGATTATTTGAAGTGTTCTATAAAACATATCTATAATCTCACATCAAGAGGAGAGATACCGTTTATAAAGAGAGGTAAGTTTTTGTTTTTCATTCCAACCAAAATCCAAAATTGGATTTTAGAAGGAGATTTAAATGAAAAATGAAAATGGCAATGGCAATAATAAAACTTCAAGTAAAAATCACAAGCGGTTTTTGACTTTAAAAAAACATACAGGAATTCGAAAGGATCTTTTGTATGATCGTTATGAGGCGTATAAGTCGATTGATGGAGTTAGATATTCAGAGCGGTTTGCTTCATTAGTAGAGGCCATAAAGTGGAGAAATGAATTTAGTCCAACTAACAACAAAAGTAGTTCAGACTCAGTTCAGGCATCTACTTCATCTTCTACTTCACCTTCATCGCAAGCAACACAATTTTCACCTCATGAAATGGAGATAAGAAGGGCCAACGGAATAGATAGCATTATTACCTTCAAAGAGGTTTGGAAGCTATATCAAAAATTTCGTTTTCCATTACTATCTACGGCCAGAAGAGACAAAGTTATCGATAGATCACATTTTATGAATCGCTTGCTTGATGAAAAAATGGCCAACCTAAATCCGAATTATTTCGATCTCTATATCGAGCGCATGAAAAGAGAGTGTCTTCGTACATTGCCCTTAAGACGCTACAATTATGAGTTTGAGTTGGATATTATAAAAACAGTATTTAATTGGTATCGGGAAAATTATGATCATACTTTTTATCTTCCCATTTTAAAGCGACATTATGACTTAGGGGTTGTAAGACGTTTGAAGAAGGTAAATAGAAAGATGTCTCCAGAAAATCTGATTCTCTTTTTTTCTACACTACAACCTTTTTGGAGAGATGTGGCCCAATTCCAATTTTTTACTGCGACTCGAATTGGAGAGGTAGCGGGTTTGCAAATAGGCAGTATCAATTTCAAGAAGAGAACAGTGACAATTGAGAATAATGCTGTTTTTGATCATACAGGTGATAAGCACGTTATAGAGTTGAAGCCACCAAAGAATGGTGAAATCAGAGTTCAAAACATCACTCATCAATTGGAAGAGATATTGAGACGAAGGTTGACTGAAAATGAAAAGAATTGCTCTTACCTTTTCAACATTAGAGGGAAACCTCTTAGTTATCGACAATGTCAGAACGCTTATAACCGTGCTTTAAAAACATCCGGACTCTACCAGCAAGGATTTCGCTCTACCCACTTCTTAAGGCATAGTGCTGCAACTATTACGCGTGAGTTGTTTGGAAGTCTTGATTATGTTGCTGCAATGACAGGTCATAAAGATCTTAAGATGCTTCAGCATTACGCTTCTCTTTCAGCAGATAAATTTCAGATGGAAGCATCAGAAAAACTAGAGGACTTTATGTTGAAGACAAAGAAAAGTGGAGAGGGAAGAGGTCTTTCGTTAGTAGAGAATAGTTAATCGCAATTAAATCATTTGAATTACAGAGGGATGTTAGGATGGTGTTAGGACGCACGGTTGTGTATCGAGTAAAATGTTCGAAATATGTTCGAGTTTGAGTTTTCTGTTGAGAAGTTCAAATATTTCAATGAATTAAAAAAGAAATGGTGGACAGTACAGGGATCGAGTGCGTTAAAAAATTATTTAATAATATTAACATTTTAGAATGATTCCAAGAGCTTGATGTCGAGTGGTATTTCTCCTTGTTTCATCATTCTTCCCGGTGATTCCTCAAACAAAATGTGCAAAGAATGTGCAAATTTTATTTTGAGTTTTTAATTTTGTATTTTGTATTATTTTGTGTCGAGGACTAACTCACCATCTATATGGCCACCCTAATAAGGGCGCGACCACTAAAAACTTTTTAACTTTATAAAATTTTAAATGGAGAAATATAATTCATGAAAGCAATAATTGATCTTATAATTGGATTTGTTTTTGTTATCACTGCAACTACTGGTGCGGTTAAATTCTATCAAGCATTGGAGAAGGATTTGGTTATCAAACTGAGCAAAGGGTTGCCGCCACTGACTACACTTACAAGGAAGATGACCAAAACTAAATATGATTGGGAGTCTCCATCCCAAAGTAAATAAGAAAATTCATAATATACCTACTTATCATCCCAACCTCACATTAAATCAGTTTTGTTACTCGAAATAGTTTCTTTTACAAACAAAATTTATTTATATTGATAGAAAATTGAGTATTAACGAACACGTAGTGTTAATATTTTTTTAAAAGGCTCCATATCTTTTTAATTATAATGTAATAAAATATTACCCAGAATCAAAAAAGTGGTATAATTAAGACAATATAAGTAATAAATTCTTGCCTTAGTCCGATAGGTATGATTAAAGAAAAGAAAATAGGAGAAATCGGCGATGAAAGACATTATCGGCCGACGTATCAAGGAAGAACGTAATCGGCAAAACCTCACTCAGGAAGAGCTTATTAACAAGGCCCAACTGGATTGGGATAGGCAGACCCTTGGTCAAATCGAAAAGGGTGAGCGTGAATTGAAAGCATGGGAACTGGCCAGAATAGCCAAAGTTCTCCATGTTGATTTGCCTGTTTTTTTTCCAGAAACTCTTCCTCCCATTGCTCCCAAAAGGCCAATTGTTCTTTGGCGAGAGAAACCAGAGAACCATGAGGGATTAGAAGCGGAATTTGTTTGCCTCTGCAAAGATTACAAATTTGTGGAAGAACTGAATAAGATTGATTCCGATCGTTTTCTAAAGTTACCTAGAAAAAAAATTGATCTCAGTACGTTCAGTTACTCTGATGCCTATGCACTGGCAGAAGAAGTAAGGGAGCAATTAGGTGTAGGTGATTATCCGGCTGCATCTCTAGTTAAAATCCTCGAAGAAAAATATGGGATAAAATTTTTCTTTAATGAATTGGGCGGGAATGGCTCTGCCGCCTCCAGTGCTTCTGAATATGGCCTTTGTATTCTAATCAGTTCCAGCGAACCAGCCTGGAGACAGCATTTTAGTATTGCCCATGAATTATTCCATATTATCACTTGGGATGATTCACTCATTGAACAGATTGACGGTGATAAAAAACTCAGAGAATATAACGAAAAACTTGCTAACTCCTTTGCCGCCGGTCTATTAGTTCCTACTGAGTCCCTACAAAAAGAGATCCGCTCTCTTCCTAAATTAAATGGAGCTGGAATAGTCTCTATAGCAATCCAATTTGGAGTTTCTTTAGAGGCACTTCTTTGGAGAATGGCAAGGATTCATATTATTGATAACAGTATTGTAGAGAAGGCACTCACAGATAAACAACTTCGATCTTTGGATTCTATCATTCGCACGGAAATAAAGGCCCCATACTACTTAAGCAATAGATTTGTTCGTCTGGCCTATCTCGCTTGTGAAAATGGAGAAATCAGTCGTGCTCGTCTGGCAAAGATGTTAAATCAGTCGTTGTCGGCAATAGCAGATTATTTAAAAAACTTTGGATTAGCGGAAGTTCTTAATAATGAAATCACGATTAGTAATACTTGATGCTAATGTCATAATAAAGGCCTTTGAGAAGAATTTTTGGAAATCCCTTGTTTCCCAGTATGACATATCCATAAACTCTATCGTTCTCCGTAATGAGGTTTACTTTTATACGGACGAAAATGGACAGCAAGTGAACATCGATCTTACTGTAGAAATCACCTCTGGAAAAATTAAAGAGATTACTGCAACCGCTGATGAAATCGAATCCCTTATTAAAAAAGTTAACCCCAGTTTCCTTAATCGTATTGATGATGGAGAACAAGAGGCCCTCGCTCTGCTATTAACTGGGCGATTTGATGAATATAAATATTGCACTGGAGATACCCGGGCGATCAAGGCCCTGGCCAGTCTAGAGTTGGGGATTTTTGGTGTTTCTTTGGAAGAGCTACTCTCTGCGATTGGACAAAAAGATAAACTCCCTGATCTCAGTTACAGTAAAGAGGCTTTTGAGAGAAAGAAAGTTGAAGGGTTTCAAGAAAGAGAATTGTTTTTAAGGAAGTAGAAAAACTAGATTGATAAAGAGACATCTAATTATACCAATACCAAAGACGGTAATCCTGATTGGCTTAAATGGGTCGATAAACAATTCGAAATAGTAAAAAAGGCGTTAGGGTATGAATAAAGAATCAGATTCTCTTTGTAATAAATGGGCATCTCTTGGTGTGGCCTTTAACATAGGGGATGGTCAACATAGGAATACCAATCCAGAGCAAGCAATTATTGATACAATAAAGGCTGGGGAATTTCCGAATGATAAAAAAATGTTCGGACTTATGCTTTTATGGATTTTTGAATATCATGATTTGATTCATGTCGAGCGATTAAAATCACTTTCTAAAAAACTATCTCCGTTTGAACTGGCCCTATTAGCGGCCATATCAAAAAAGATTTTAGCTAAAGGTGATTTTCGTTTTAAGGCGATAACTAACGAAGCAAAAAAATCTTTTGGTAAAAATCCGCCTCATTTTCAAGAAGGAGATGACGAGCTATTTATATCCAGAAAAGGCGTTGATGAAGATTTTGTAGAATTTGGAATTAGAGTCGCAAAGGTAAAAGAAGATGACCTCAAAAAATTATTAAAGAGGGATCATATTCTTAAAAATAATGTCTGGCTTAAAAATAGATTAATTTTTGGGTCAAATCTAC
>JADFZW010000073.1 GCA_015232355.1 Oligoflexia bacterium | reverse complement strand
ATGGCGGTCATGATGGAATTAAAACTAACTCGCCCATATTTTTGATAGAGTAGAGAGGTAATATCTTTTACTGAGTGTTCACCATTAAAATACTCCATTAATGGTTGATAATCCATGGGAAGTGCCAGCGAACATCCACTACGACATTCCTCTACAATAAAGCGATTATTTCCATTAAAAATTTTGTGTTCTTTTAATTTGGGTTTTAATGAATTTAAATCGGTTGAAGCGTTTATTGTACTCTCCTTAATTCTAATATAGATACATTAGTACTTTTTTTATTTTAATTTAAAAAAATCAAATTCGCTATCATCATTTGGAGAGTTATCAAGATAATCAGATTGTGATTTAATTATAGAGCGAAATAGTTGGGAATTTTAATCTGTTGAATACCCATAATTTTGAAAAGTACACTAACTTATTTATCAATTCACAAATATAAAAACTAATATTTTTATAGAATATTTTTTTTCCATTCTTCTATCCACATAAGTAGTTTGCGGCCAGAATCTTTAGGTGCTTTATCAATTGCATGCCAAATCAAATGTGCTAATCCATCATTATCAATCATGATCAATCCACTCATTCCTCTAGAAAGTTGAAGTCCCCTGATAGCATGAGCAGGAAATTGAACAATTGGTGTTCCGACATTTAAAGAAGTATTTACCATAACTTCAACTCCCATACGTCTTCCGAATGCTTTAAGAACACTGTAAATCAGAGGATTAGTTTCTTCACAAACAATTTGAATTCTACTAGTTCCATCTTTATGAATTACTGCTGGAATTTTTGTATAACTTTCTTCTTTTGCTTTTGCAGTTAAGGTCATGTATCTGTAAGCATTGTAATTGTCATCTGAAGCACCCTCTGACAACTCATAAAATCTTTTGGCCTCCTCGTGAGTAAGCATGGGGGCCAATGGCCGAAAACACTCTCGATATTTTACATGAGTATTTAGAATTTCCAGTGTATGAGGATTACAAGCATTGGCCAGAATTGTACGATGACCTAAGGCCCTTGGTCCTGTTTCACTTGCTCCTTGAAAAAGACCAATTACTCCATCTTTGGAAATTATATAAGCAATTAAATCTGCTAATTCCTCTCTATCTTTTTTATTATTAATATTTCCTACTACTTTACTTGCAACATCGTTATCCTTTGCTTGAGAGATAGCTTCACTTACTTCCTTGGCGGTTGGTCCATTACCACAGATAAATGCATGTTTTAAAGTCGCTCCCAAAGGTGCAGAAAAGTTTAAGGCAAAAGAGTAACATGCTCCTAGTGCTGCTCCAGTATCACTGGGGTTAGGAGGAATCCAAAGATGTAATCTGGAATTTTCACGTTTAAAATGAAAACGATAAAAATCTTCATTAAATTTTTCTAGTAAGCGCATGTTAGTAAGACAATTTAGAGATGCACCTCCACTCATAATTAGTTGTTCACTTCCTGTTTTTCGAATGAGATTATCGACAATATGAAAAATTGCATCCTCAAATATTAATTGCAAAGCGGCCGCTTTGTTAACTTTATCTTGAGTTACTGGTCCTAATTCCTTGCTATCAATCCTTAATACTTTATCTGGATTCCACAACTGATCAGGAGTAATTGGTTCACCAATAATTTCTTTTAATAATTCAGAATAGGGATTAGTTTGACCATAGCGATTATAGTTGATCATTGTTTTATTAATATGTACTTCACCATCAGGGCCAAAATAAAGAATTTGCCTTAAACGTTTATAGTATGGATTGGTTAACCTATCAGTATCTCCCCAAGCACTTGCACCCATAAAACGACCTTCACTACTAAGAGGAGTCCATCCTCCTTGAGTAGAACTGATTACTGCATATAGAAGTCCCAAAGAATCAAATATACAAGGAAAATTTTTTACTAATTCAATTTTTCCATTCTTAGTAATAAATGTTGATAAAGAGCCATCATCACCAAAACCATCTACCACAACAATCATAGTTGGTTTATCATTTTGAGCAAAAGGAGAAACAGCATAAGGGAAAGATGCATGATTATCATGATGACGAATACCAATCACTGGAACATTGATATTTGAATTAAAATATTTTTTTAAACGTGATGGAGTTTGAATTCCAGAAATAAAATGCCAAAAATTCATTTGAGGGCAAGCTTTTTTAGTTGCTAAACAAAAACTTGCTGGTGCCTCCTCAATTAATGTGCGAATAGAAGTTGAAATTCCCATCATATAATTCCAGGCACCCACTACCGCATGAATTTCTGATGGTTTTATTTTGAGTCTATCTAAGCATGAAAATATTTCATCTAAAGAATTAATAGGGAAACTATCATCATGGCGTACGGCCGTATAACGTTCCTCTTCATTATTTTGTAATGGAATAATTCCTTTTTCTTTACTTATTTCAATAAGTGCTGCTGTAGAATTGTGTCCAGCGGCCCCAATCCCCATAATATAAACACGCTCACCTCGATCAAGTTTTTCTTTTAACTGCTGCCCTTTTAATTTTGCATATTTGCTATGAATATCATGAAAACCCATCATTTTGCCTATTGCTCGAATAATGGGATAACTTATTTGTGCCAATAATTTTCCGATATTTCTAAATAATGGAAGATATCGTCCAGTACTACTAGTACTGACAGTACTGGCAGTACTGCTTTTTTTGATCATATACATTTTCACCTCCTATTAAAGTGTATTTGATAGATTTAATTATTGGATATAAGTATATTTTATGAAAAGAAAAAATCATAAGATCTTTAAAAAAATCTGATGGTCATAGAATTTAAGCTATATACGAAAATTATTAAATAATTATTATTTTGAATTTTAATTTATTACTGACAACTTTTTTTATCGATTGTTTAATACGATTGTTCACTGATTAACAATATAAAATATTTTAGATCAGTATAAGTACTGTACGATTAGTTTTCTTTGTTTTCTATAGAATAACTCATCATGAGTTTCACTGCCACTTTGTTCTAAAATATGGGTGAATTCATGGGTAAGACATTCAACTAAACGGGCATATGTTTGAGCATCAAATTCTTGTAGAGATTTAATTGTAAGATCATTGATTATATTTTCGTTTTTATAATAAAAATTAGTAAATGCTTTAAAGAGAGAAGAGCTAGCTAAATTAAATGAAATTGTTTCTCCTGATTGAATTGCATGGGCCATGGAACCGTCTACGTTATAATAAAACTTAATATCTATTTTATTTTTATTGCTAGATATATTATCTGTTTGGAGTTTGGCCAAAAGATCTTCAGAGAGTTTTTTCATTAACTTCATTGTAGCTATTGCATGTTTGTTTTTATAAGAATCATCTAATGGTGCCAGGATTGTAGCAATATCACGTTCATTACTATTAATATCGAAATCCATGATAGATAATTTATCATCATGATTTTTTTCTTTATCATCTTTGTTGTGATTATTTTTCTTATGTTGTTCGCTTTGATAATTAATTAGTTCTATGTTTTGATTGAGATTGGTTTCAAAAACATTTAAAAGTGTAGGTGGAATTTCTTTTGATAATTCATTTAAATTTATTTTTTTTATATTTGAAACATTAAGATACTCTCCATTAATATTAATTATTTTTTTCTTAATAAGATAGTGCCTAACTTTTTCTTTTGCTGACCAGAGAGATAGTGCAAATTTATCATTTATTGTAGGGATGTTTAATTCCTTTAGTATTTGAAAGAAATAATTGTCATTGGCAGATGATTTTTGTATTTTTTCTACAAGCGAGGGTATATCGTTTTTTAGTTTAATGGACCCATTGTTATTGAGCTCTTCTAAGACCTCTGTATCTACTTTGCTATTATTTCTAGCAGAATGAAAGCTAAGTTTATAGAAAAAATCGTAGGGAATATCTTTTAAATCATCTTTTGATATTTTAGTTTTACTTTTATCTTCTACAAAAAGAATACTTGCAAGTGCTTTCCAGGCACCTTTAATACATGCTAATTTTATATATGGATCTAATTTAGAGGCATCTAGAAAATCATTACGATTAGTATTTTGTGCCAGAGTTCCTTCGATATTAATAGTTATATTTCTATTTAATTTATTAAAGACATTTAAAATTTTATCTGGAATAACTTTATAACAATCATTTAAATCCTTATCGATTTTATTCCCTCTATATAAAACACCTCCTTCGCGCTCATCAACGAAGACTTCTATTTTATCTAAATATCCATTGTC
Source organism: Oligoflexia bacterium (assembly GCA_015232355.1). GTDB lineage: Bacteria > Bdellovibrionota > Bacteriovoracia > Bacteriovoracales > Bacteriovoracaceae > JADFZW01. The sequence continues at coordinate 4,012 of JADFZW010000073.1, read as the reverse complement.
GCCAATTTTTGTCTGAAAGCTTTGACTTTGTACTAACTTACTTTCTTTATGCATTTTATCTTTCCATTCTTTAATACTTTCTCCATTAAAATTTATATTTATATCCTTGGTTTCATTTCCTAAAAGATGAGAAAATAAGAGTATTGGATCTAGCATGGATGATTTTTTTTGACCTTTGATTACGATTTGAGTGAAATTTTTTTTATGTTTTAAATGCTCTATTTTTTTATTTAGTTTTTTCTTCTTCATTTCCATTACTCTATCATCGGAGTTATCTACTTTTCGTAACCATAATTCTTCTGTACTTTCATTTTCTTTACGAGTAGTAACGACCAACTCTTTTGCTTCTGCAAAAATAGTAAAAAATCCCCAACCAAAATTTTTATCATCATCTTTAGGTGGTTTATTAGTATAACCAGGTATGTAAAGATATGGCAGATCTTTTGTGGACATTCCTTTTCCATCATCAATAATTTCATAAAATATTTCTCCCTCATCATTTGTATGAATATTGATGTCAATATTTTTTGCTCCTGCTTCTTTAGAGTTTTTAATCAATTCATTAACCCAGGTAAATTTTTTAAAATTTTGTTTACATGCTAAAATATATTGAGTATCAACTTTAGATTTTTGACCTGGTTTTTTTGTGGTTGATTTTTTAGCTATTATTTTTTGTACTTCAGGATCTTCGGCCACGTTTATCCATTCGCCACTTTTTTGAGGATATTCAATATTTTTACTTTTATAGGAAAATTCTTTGCTCTGGTAAGTGATTTTGTTTTGACCAAAGAGTATGCTCATGATGATAGGTAAATTAATATTATTAACTATTCCTTCTTTGTTAAGACGATTAAATATTTTATCATTATTTGTAACATATGTGAATGAGAAATTAGTTATATCATTAATTTTAAAATTAGGTTCATCGATTTCTTTATTTTCTAATAACTCCAATAAATCTTTAATACTTTCAAAAGCATTTTTTTGTATTCTCTGTTTTATGGAATCATTATTCATATTTTTAGTTAATCTATAAATAAAACGAAATACTTCGGTTATGGGTTTTGTATGCTGAAGTATTTTATCAGCAAATTGAGGATCAGATTTTATTAATTTAAAAATAAGATCAAGATTGGTAAGAATTGCATTTCTTGAAGATTCATTCTGTTCATTTTTAAGTAAATGTAAAATCAAGGACCACTCTTTTTTTTCTTGCTCATCATTGGAACTAGCTAAACTTAGTATGAGATCTCTATGAGCTAAAATTTGTTCTATGTTAGAAGAGATTACTTTGTGATATTGTATAGGTGTTTTACTTAGTAAATCCTCTAAATATGTGACATCTGTTAATTTTACTCTTCTTGCTGCAATCATTATCCAAAAATTACTAGTATCATCGCTTAGTTCAGAAGAGAAGGTAGTTATTAATTTTTCAAATTTTTCTATAGCATCTTGATTACAATGATCTAATATTTGTTTATTTTTTTTCTTGATAATATTTGCTTGATGAGCATAAAATAAACTGCATATTTTTTCGCCAAGATTGAATTTTTCAAGATTAACGATACAACTATCTATTTTTAAGAGATCAGATAATATTTCTTGTTCTTCTTTTTTATCAGGAAGAACTTCTGGTGCAAAGGAATAATTTTTAAGTTTATCCAATAAATATTCACTGGTTAAATCTTCACAATCATATTTTCCTTTTTTAATTAAATGAAATTTTGCTAAATTATCAATGAATGCATCCCATTTTACTTTTTCATCTTTTTCGTTTGCTTGTATTGAATAGGTAAATAATCTTTGATATCTATTTTTATAAAATTCAAAATTACTTTGATTACTACTATTGATGGTAAATTGATCAAAAGATTTTAAAATATTGGATTCTAAAGTACTTGAAAGATTAACAGAAGATGATTTTTTATTTGATGTGATAGTGTTAGATGAAGAAGTCACGATAGGTGGTGAAGGTGTAAATAAATGAAATTGTTTTTCCTTTGGCCACAATTTACTCCACTGATTTAATATTTCTCTATTGCTTTCAGAATCTAAAGTTTTATTTTCAACAATTAAATGGTTAATACCATTATGCTCATAGAGTATTGGTATTTTTGTATTATTCTCTTGATTTTTAGGAATTTCAAAAACCTTAAAAGTTGATTGCTGATATTCTTGGTTGGAATGAAAGTGATTAAGATTATCTAAAAAAATTGGATTAATTAAAACTGTCTCTCTATCTTTGCTATATGTTTTCCAATTTTGGACACCGACATTAACTAGCTCTTCTACTGCAGGTATGAAAAAGATGTTATTTTCATTATCTTTAATGAGATTTTTATTAAATCCTATATTTTCTAAAAGATTTTTATCAAAATAAGATTTGTTTAACAAAGGGACAAGTGTATTTAGTGCTGACCATTGTTTATTTTCTCTTAATTGAATTAAGATATGTTTAAATACTTCAATATTTGTTTTATTATTAAAATCAATTTGATCTCGTCCAGTAGTTAAGGGAGTTTCGGGTGGAAAATTTAGAGTGAGTTCTTTTAAAACATTAATGCCTTCTACTGGTATTTGTTTTATCAAGACGCCATTAATATTAATGTTAACTACACCATGACCATCTTCTGCTAAATCAGATTTAATAAGTGAAAGAGGATATTCCTTTTTTATATAATTTTCTTTGCTTATTTTATCAAATACAGTTACTGCAGTTAACTGCAAAGTATTTTTTTGAATTGTTTCAAGTGAATTTATAGTGCTAGGAGGTGATGATTTATTATTTTCTTGATGTAAAATAATTTGAGCATTTGTATTGTATTTGAAATATTTTTGATAAAGATCTTTTTGTTCTTCGCTTTTAGGTAATTTTTTTGAGGATACTGTAATGGCCGTACCAATATTATTTTTAGAAATTTCTTCAATAGTAAGAGCAATTTTACTTTTGTTTTTACTTTTATCTTTATTGTTATTATTGTTAAAAATAGTAACTCGATAGGCGCTTTGCCCTTGCTTTTTAGTTTCAATAACAATTTTTGCATTATCATCACCATTTAACATTCCCAAGAGCGAAAAAAAACCTTGGCCAAATTGCCCAATAGTTTTTTTCTCTGAGTGGCCCTCGCCAACAACTCCTTTGCCAGAACTGTTAGGTGAAAGTAAGTGAGTAGTAATATCATTTAAGGACATTCCAACACCATGATCTTCAATTCGTACACTATCTATTCCAGTTGTTATATTTACTATTCTATCTTTATGTAAATCCGTTTTTAGAGAATGTGTGTGATAATAGGAATCAATGGCATTTGCAACTGCCTCGCGAAGACAATTATTTGCTTGAAATTGATTGTTAATTATATTGTCTAGAAAATGAGCATATCGAAATCTACGGTTTTCATTCATTTTTTTACTATTTAACTTTGAGTGAAGGTATTTGTTTAATTCAATAACATTTTTGTAATTGAAGGTTTCGGAATCTATGTCGGCCAATTTGCTTACAAATTCTACTATATCAATGCTTGGAGGGTTTACTTTATTTTCTTTATCATCATTATCATTATCATCTTTTTCTAATGGAGAGGAAAAGAGATTAACAAATTCTAGAAAAATGTTATTTTTTTTAGATAGTGTACTTGGCAAAACTTTTTTATCTGTCAAACAATCTTTTTTATTTTCGGAAGACATTAGGTTGATGGGAATTATAATATTTAAGATAAAAATAATATTAATTAATATTAATGAACGTGAAATGTAAAAAGACAAAAACATAGTTACTCCACGAATCTTAAAATAAAATAAAAATTGATTATCAATAAAAACTACTTTGTTAGTCTTATCGGTTTTATTTAAAAATTAATTATAATTGAACATACGGTATGACCCTAACTTATTGAGTATGTGTTGTCTTCCAGCGATTTTGTCAGTGGTTTATTTTTCACCGACTTTGTCGTTATGTTTTTCACTCAAGCATAGAAATAATTTTTTGACTTTAATTATCTACTTTTTCCTA
>JADFZW010000072.1 GCA_015232355.1 Oligoflexia bacterium | reverse complement strand
TCTTGAAATTATCGATAGGAAAAAGTAGATAATTAAAGTCAAAAAATTATTTCTATGCTTGAGTGAAAAACATAACGACAAAGTCGGTGAAAAATAAACCACTGACAAAATCGCTGGAAGACAACACTGTTGAATAAAGTTGAATTATGTTGAATAGATTATTTTGAGTGGTGTTTTGCTAAATAATTTTTCACACCATCTTGAGTTGCCTTCATTGCCTCTTGACCCTTTTTCCAATTAGCAGGACAAACCTCTCCACATTGATCATTAAATTGAAGTGCATCTACCATTCTTAGTGCCTCATCAACACTCCTACCAAGTGGCAAATCATTAACAACTGCATGTCTAATAACACCTTTCTTGTCTATTAAGAATAAACCTCTAAGTGCAACAGCATCGTTAAAAAGTAATTCATATTTTCTAGCAATATCTTTTGTTATGTCGGCCACAAGAGGATATTGAACATTTCCTATTCCACCCTTATCAATTGGAGTATTTTTCCACGCTAAGTGCGTAAATTCCGAATCAACAGAGACTGCCAATACTTCCACTCCTTTTTCTTTAAAGGCATGCAAACTTTCATTAAATGCTAAAATTTCAGATGGACAGACAAATGTAAAATCCAATGGGTAAAAAAACAACAACACATATTTACCTCGATAGTCTGAGAGGGAGATGGATTTAAAAGAATTATCTGGCATAACTGCTGTTGCTTTAAAATCTGGTGCTTCTTTTGTAACTAATTTTGTCATACAAATCTCCTTACTATAAACTGTTTATAAAATATTTATTAAATATTTCTAATTTCTTGTTCCTCTTTTAATATCGTTTAAAATATTATATAAGTAAAATCAATTGTGTTTATAAACTTATAACTTTAAACTATTCAAGCAAATTTATAAAATTATGGAGAAATATTCATGACACTGACACAACTCGAATATATTTTGGCCGTTGATGAGTATAGAAGCTTTAGCAAGGCGGCCAAAGCAAATTCAGTGACTCAACCATCACTTAGCATGCAACTGCAAAAATTAGAGGAAGAGTTAGGTATAATTATTTTCGACCGTTCAAAAAATCCTATTATTCCCACTCTCGAGGGTGAAGATATTCTTAAACAAGCACGTCTAGTAATCAAAGAATCACAAAAGATAACAACTATTTTAGAGGAGAAAAAGCGTATTTTGACAGGTGATTTCAAACTAGCAGTCATCCCTACAATTTCACCATATTTAATTCCTCTTTTTGTTAATAAAATTACCGAGAAACATTCAAAGTTACGACTGACAATTGAAGAACACAAAACAGAGGATATTTTAAAATATTTAGATGAGGATAAGATAGATGCCGCCATTATGGCCACTCCACTCTATCAAGACAATTTAATTGAGAGAGTTTTGTACTATGAACCATTTTGTGTATTTGTTTCTCCAGAACACCGCCTATCGACCAAAAGTAAAATTAACCCTGCCGACTTGAATGTAGATGAAATTTGGCCACTAAATAAAGGCAATTGTTTTCGAGATCAAGTTATAAATATTTGTTCATCAGAGGAATCAAAAAATAAAAAATTAAAAGATAAACGAATCTCCTATGAAAGTGGCAGTTTTGATACTTTAAAAAATATGGTATTAAAATGTGGCGGAATTACTATTCTGCCATGGCTTTTAATACAAGATCTCCCTGAAAAAATGCAAAAAGAGTATGTAAAAAATTTCATCAAACCAATTCCTACAAGAGAGATTTCCATTGTATATGCTCGCAGTTTTCACAAAGAAAGAATTATAAATTCACTTGAAGAAGAAATTATAAATGCACTTCCTGCGGGAGTTAAGGCACTGAAAAAAAATAATGCATCTATCGACATTATTGACTTCACTAATGATACAGATCATGAGGAATGATGAAATTTTTAATTCCTATTTTAACCCCGCTAGCAATCTATACAGTTCTTCAACAATGTTTTCATACTGTAAATCCATGGGTAAAAATTTTAGCACTACTAATTTTAATATTTTATTTTTTTTATAAAAAAAATATTGATGAAAAATTCATCGATTCTCTAGATAAGCTATCTCTTCTTGAATCTAAATCTAAATCTAAATTTAAATTTAGATTTAGATTTAGATTTAGATATTTTCAAAATGCGATCATTGCTATCACATTAATAATTATTCTTTTACGAATTATTCAATTTGGATTTCGCTTAAATGGCGACACCACTCACATCGAAGATATCGCTACACTAAACATAAAAGGAATAAATGCACTCTTTATCGAAGGAAAAAATCCCTACAGCGCAGAGATAGATCCATACCGTGTTGATATAGAATACAAAGATCAACAAGATAACAACAAAATCAAAAGCAAAGCTGTTTATTATTCCGGATACAAATACATGCCACTACAACTCTTTTTTTATGCTCCATTCACTCTGCTCTTTGATTTGAAGGGAATCTATATAGCAAACTTCATCGTTTACATTTTGATAGCATTGATTTGCTTTTTTTATCTAAAGAAAGATAGTAAAGATAGTAAAGATAGTAATGAAAGCATAGTTAATGGATGCATGGGGGTAATCGCTTTTTTAACTACGGACTTTTTCTTTACCCTATCATTTAACAAGGGAACCAATGATTCGCTCCCAACTCTCTTTTTACTACTCTCTCTAATATATTGTTCTTCCTCTGAAAGAGGAAAAACAAAATTATCCGCAGTAATGCTTGGAATATCACTCCTAATAAAACAATTTCCTGGAGCACTTCTTGTTCTTATTTTAACTATTCAAAAAAAATATAGAATAGTCTTTTTAAGTATGATCATATTAGCTATTGGAGTTGTACCATTTTTACTCTCTGACTTTAACTCATTTATGACTCAGGCAATTGAGTTTAATCTTGTAAGACCCGTCAGAGAGACATCGATTATCTCCTATCTTCCGGCCATGATTGGAAAATTAATCCCTGCATTTGGTATTATTATCATTGTCACACTAAGCATAATTGGCACAATAAATAAAGAGAGTAGACTTAACATTGAAAATGGGTTGGCATTACCAACACTAACATTTATAATTTTTTTAATCACCTCTAAGATGACTCCCACTCACTATTTTGTATGGGTAACACCAATTATTATTTTATGGTTTTTCAAAATAAAAAGAGTGTGATAGCAAGATTTTTATAACTATTTTTTTTAAAATATAAAACAAGGAATAAGAGTGAATATTGTTGTTGGTGTTGCTACTTACAATGAAGCATTAAATATAGAGCGACTTATTAGTGAAATTCATCGATATCTTCCAAATCAGAAAGTTCTAATTTTAGATGACAACTCTCCTGATGGTACAGCTCAAATCGTTTTGCGTCTTATGACAACAGATCCGTTATTACGAATTATCAGAAGACCTGGGAAATTAGGTTTAGGTTCCGCCACCCTAACCATGATGAAATATGCTACAGAAAATAATTTTGAAGCAATAATTATTATGGATGCAGATTTTTCTCATGACCCAAAAGAGTTGCCAATAATTTCAAAATTGCTTGAACAAAATGATTTTGTAACTGGCTCAAGATATATTCCAGGAGGAAAATGTCAGTATGGAGTATATCGAACAATTGTAAGTAAAGTGGCCAATTGGGGTGCCAGGAATATGGCCGGAATTCCTCTACATGAATGTACTACTGCATATCGAGGATTTAAAACAACACTTCTTAAAAGAATGCCTCTAGATAAAATCAAGTCTACTGGATATTCTTTCCAAGTTGAGGTTCTTTATTATATAGTGAGACATACAAAAAAAGTAACCGAATTCCCAATTGTCTTTGCTGATCGAGTTTTAGGAGTGTCGAAGATAAATAAAAAAGAGATGATAATGAGTGCAATAACTCTACTACGTCTCTTAAAAAAGAGAATCATGAGAGAGGATGCTGTTGACTTCCAATAATAAGAAAGCATTAATCACAGGTATTACTGGCCAAGATGGAAGTTATCTTGCAGAGTTGTTATTAGAAAGAGGGTATGAGGTTCATGGAATAGTAAGACGAACTACTCTCGAAGATCGCACTAAATTCTGGCGAATTCAAAATATTGAATCAAAAATTAATTTACATGTAGGATCGATGGAAAGTTTTCCCTCTATCTATGCAATCTTGCAAAAAGTAAAACCAAATTACTGTTATCACTTTGCTGCTCAAAGTTTTGTATCCTACTCATTCGATGATGAATACCAAACTATGAATGCCAATATAAATGGTACTTATCATCTATTATCTGCAATTAAAAATATTGTTCCTGAATGTCGTTTTTATTTCTCTGGCTCTTCAGAGATCTTTGGTAGAGTGAAAAATTCTCCTCAAAATGAAGATACTCCATTTCATCCACGAGCAGTTTACGGAATATCAAAGATGGTGGGATTCGAGTTGGTAAGAAATTATAGAGAATCAAATAATCTTTTTACATGCACTGGTATATTATATAATCATGAATCTCCAAGAAGAGGACCAGAGTTTGTAACTAGAAAAATTACTTTAGGTGTGGCCAAAATAAAGTTAGGTTTAGAAAAAGAATTGCATATTGGAAATCTTGAAGCAAAAAGGGATTGGGGTTTTGCTGGTGATTATGTGGAAGCAATTTACAAGATACTTCAGCTCGATCATCCTGAGGACTTTGTAATTGGAACAGGAAAGCTCCATAGTGTACGTCAATTTTTAGAGATTGCATTTAAAGAGCTTGGACTTAATTATAATGATCACGTTCACGTTGATGAAAAGTTATTTCGTCCCTCTGAAGAATATCCTTTGCAAGCAGATCCAAGTAAAGCAAATAAACTCCTTGATTGGAAAGCAACCGTTGATTTTGAAAACTTAGTTGCAATGATGGTAAAGGCAGACTATGACTTGTGCAAAAAACATCTTTGATAATGATGATAACGACAATAGCAATAATATAAAATTGTCGATTCTCTTAGTAGAAGATGATGCTAGTATTTTAGAAATTTTAGAGGATTTTATCTTAGAAATTGCAAAAGATATCGAACTGGATATAGCATCTAATGGATATCTGGCATTAGAAAAGATTCGTCAAAATAAATATGATCTTTTAATCACAGACTTTGATCTTCCTATTGTTAATGGAATGGATCTCTTAAAAGCACTTAAATCTGTTAATCGGGATTTTCAACCAAAAGCAGTGGTATTGCTATCAAATTATGTGGGCCCAGGAGAACCGGCCCCTAATTTACGTTTTGTAAATTATATTCCCAAAAATGATTATCAGACTCTTTTAAAAGAATACATCTTAACAAGAATTGCCATTAAACGCAGTCGAATTGAAGGGAATAAACAAATTCTTGAAGATATGAGAAGTAGTGGTGTAAGAGTAACTCCTGATTACAGTGAACCAATAAGAGTAGATATTATAAAAGATGAACAAGTAGATATTGTACGCGCCAAAGATATCTCCCTTAATGGAATATCTCTTTATGTCTCCGCTATTGATAGTACCAATATTATTAATACAACATTAGAGTGTATTATTAGTTTACCAAGAAAAAAACCCTTCAAAGTAACCGCCACATTGAAACACATTGGTAGCAATGATCAATATTATTTAGGATTGGAATTTAAGAAAATATCAGAGGATGCCAAGGAAGAGATTCGCAAATATATTTTCAAAAGATTGCAAGAATCAAGAGATTAGCTTAATTTCCGGGGGTACTCAATAAGCTAGGGTAAATAAAAATTTTTCAGTAATCAGATAACAGGATCAGCAAACAGGAGCAGTTAACAGTAATGGTCCTCCCCAAAATTTTCATTCGGAGGGAACGGTAAAACTTCTTCCTGCTAACCGCAACTGTTTGCTGATACTGTTACCTGCTTGCTGAATTTTTTTTATTTACCCTAACTTATTGAGTATGTGCTAATTTCCGAACAGCTTAATTTCCGAATATTCATTTCCGAATATACTCCAAATCCAAATCCAAATATTAGGGTAAATAAAATTAGTATACATAAATAAAATTAGTATGCCTCCTGCAATCATCACTTATTTAATTCAATTTATTTTACCTTTGAATGAACTAAATAATTAATAAGATACACTTTATGAAAAATATTTAAAAATATATTAAGTGGTAAAATTCAACTTTGTTAGAATAATACTCAAACGAATAATAATTGGATAAAACTTAATAAATTTTATATTTAATTTTTATAAAATTTATAGATGAAGGAACGTAAATGAAAATTCCAAATCAATCTAGATCCAGTTCTTGCTGGATATTCTTTTTCGTATTCTATTTCTTTATAGCATGCTTTTCCGTTAGCGATCTTCATGCTGGAATAGATATATTTAATCTATTTGATTCAACATCGAAGGCATTAGATAAGCTGCAAATGAAAGTTGAAAAAGGAAGGATTAACAATTTCAAAATCCTCTATAAATCTCTAATTGAAGAAATAAATTTCAAAGATACTGCTATAAAATTTAAAAAACATCACCATTTAAAATTCCGAAAGTTATTACAAACTGCCATCGATAAAAAAATTATTCAAACGCTGGATGATTTTATGAATGTGATTGACTTTGATAAATCAAAGCTAGAATTGGAGAAAGGTGGAAAGGAATTGAAAGAGTTCATGGAAAATAATATTGCGAAGTTCGTTACTCCTCAGCTCTCCTTAGAGTCTTTGCAGAAAGTATTGGAAGGCAGGGGAAATGGACTCTGGTGGATTAATCCACGTCTTAAAGCGCTAGTAGCGGCAGTAAAAAATAATGTAATAAAAAATACCCAGCAATTAAATCAACTGCTCACGACTACTTATAATTATAAGGAATACTTTTCTGAATTAGCACAACCTACGCAGCAGACTTTTTTAGAGTTATTACAAACTGCCATCGATAAAAATTTTATTCAAACGCTGGATGATTTTATGGATGCGATTGAATTTGATAAATCAAAGCTAGAATGGGAGGAAGGAGGAAGGGAATGGTACAACTTCATAGAAGATAATATTGAGAAGTTCATTACTCCTCAACTTTCCTTAGAGTCTTTGCAAAAAGCATTGAAAACCGGAGGATATGGAATTCGGTGGTTTAATCCACGTCTTAAAGTGCTAGTAGCGGCAGTAAAAAATAATGTAATAAAAAATACCCAGCAATTAAATCAACTGCTCACGGTTCCTTATAATTATAAGAAAAACTTTCATGAGTTAGCACAATCAACGCAGCAGACTTTTCAAGAGCTAATACAAACTGCCATCGATAAAAATTTTATTCAAACATTGGATGATTTTACGAATGTGACAGACATTGATATCTCGAAACTCAGTAATAAATTACTAAATAACTGGTCCAATTTTATTGCTACAGATGCTTTGCCTACGTTCTATGCTCTAAATAAAGATCAAATTAGTCCTCGTAGTATTGCACTTATAAGAAATAAGCTTAAAGGGTTCCCCGTAATTAAAGCTTCAAAAGAATTGGCACTAAATATTGGGATCATCAAAACATCAAAAGATTTTGTGGATCTTTTTTCAAATTTTCTTGTTCCAACTACTCAAGTCCCTCAGTATGTAAAATATGTAGATAATGTTTTGCTAGAAAATCTACCACAACATTTTTGGAAAGATCCTAAAAAACCACATCCAGAGATACAAGAAATCGTTGATCTACAACATTTTCTGCTTACCTCTGATACTAAAAGAAAATTTATGAAATCATTTTTCGACGATGTACGAGCAAGAGGAACTACATCAAATGGAATCCCTTACTCACTCTCAGATCTCATTTTAATTTTAAAAAACACAGGTCCCTACGATTTTAATCAACAAGAAAGTAAAGAGTTACTAGATCAGATCCATACTGCCTTGTCAGATGCTTTCACTCGTATCAATACTCGAAGTGAGATCATTTCTCTCTTTGATTTCTTAAAAAGCGGTTTTATGCCTGCAAATAAAAATTTGCAGAAATTTCTCTTAACCGTACAAAAAAAATTAGAAATAATAAGAAAGAATGAGAACTCGGTTGCAGTTGATAAATTTGCTAAAGATCTAGAGGAGCGGCCACAAATACTCTCATCCAAAGAGATAAGAGATGCTCCCTACCAGATGTATGCACTCCTTGATCCTTCTTCAAAAAAGGGAATTGAACTTCTCAAAAAAGAGCGTCCGAATCGAACAAAGAAAATTCCTAGCACTGTTGGATGTCCAATTTGCTGTGATGAAAAGTCTGAAAAAGAGCTTATTCATTGTAGTGAATGTGGGACTATAAAATGTTTCAATTGTCTAGCAAGAGAAGCAAGCATGTCCGAAAACTACCCTCTTAGTTGTGCTAATTCTAATTGTAAAAAAGAGCTCTTTGTTTCGCCTGAACTTTTTGATGAAACTGAATGTCCATCGAAAGGCACTTCCACGCTAGGGTTTAATCAGGATTTTGTGAAGCTTATTCACTTCAAGACTTTGCTTTCTTATCATAATAAATTTTTTCCTGCTCCTCACGAGGGGTTTGATTGCCAAACTGTTGACTGTCCAGGGAGAATTACAAAAAAAGAGATAGACATTAATCATAAACACTATAATTGCAAGGTCTGTGGTTATGAACGTT
>JADFZW010000071.1 GCA_015232355.1 Oligoflexia bacterium | reverse complement strand
GAGAAGCAAAAAAGTGACACGCGACTTTTGGGACTCAGTCAGCTGATATAACTAGTCCCATTTGTGGCGTCTTGTTTCTTGTTATAAATAACTTTCCCGTATTGATTGATATGATCGATAAGATCCTTGTTTTTGATCTTACTGAAAATTAACAAATCGAATTTATATGGTAAATACAACTCGTCTAATTTTAAATTTATAGCAGAGAGTTCATCTAAAGAAAGATCATCTCCTATCAATACTAAATCTATATCTGAATTATTTCTAAAATTACCTAATGCTCTTGATCCGATGATTAGAATTTTAGAAATATTTTTAAAAAACTTAAATTGATTTATAATATTATTTAATTGTTCAATTGAAATCCCATATTGAGTTTTAACATTTTGATTATTATTCATAAAGAAATTGATGTTGTTGCCAGTGAATCTAATTTTTTACCTAGATCATCGAGAAGAGTAAAATAGTTATCTTTGATTTTTCGAGAAATTTCTTTAGCAAAAATTTCATCATAAGTATGTGAAGTTAAATTTCTATCTTTGAACATTTTCATCCATTCTTCACCATTAGTTATTATTCCATCTTGAAAACTTTGTTCTATTACAGGACGAGGTCCAGCGATTTCATTGTATCTTTTGTAGCGTAAATAATCTTGTAAAGTTTTCCATGCTAGTTCATAGGTATATCCAAACGCTTGAATTAATCCTTGCTCTTCAAACTTATTTAATTTTTCTTGATGAACGATCTCATTTAGTTGCAATAAAGCTTTTTTAAAATTAGAAAATCGCTGTTTCCATCTTAAATCAATATTCTGAATATTCTGATTATTGCCATTATTAATAGATGTCATATTAAATACTCACTTCTCTAAATCATTTACTTATTACTTAAATCATTGTTATATTTATTTAATAAATTGTCAAATTTGGGTGAAAAAAAAGTGCCACGCCACTCGCGGGACTGGTTGAGTTAATAAACAAACAAAATCTCAATATGAAAATGAAAAAACATTAAGCTAACAACACAACATCAAAAAATTTATCAATCCTCAATTCGACTTTCTATTTCATCTCGTATATTTTTTATTTGATATTTTACATTTGAAAAATATCAAAGTAAAAGTATCCGACATCGATATATCTTTAGAAAATATAGAGAATAATATATATAAATATTCTCATGAGTCGATCACCACTAATAAGAACAAATGATTTTCCATATCATATTCGTGTACGTTCCAATAATAGGGAATGGTTCTATCTTCCAATTGAGAATGTATGGGAAATTTTTATTTCTCATCTGGAAGAAACCTCTATTAAGCACAATCTCGATATTTATTGCTTTACCTTGATGAATAATCATTATCATGTTTTGCTGAAGACACCTGATCTAAATATCGACAAAGCACTTCACAATCTAAACTACAAAATGAGTTTGGCCATAGGCAAACAATCGAATCGAATAAATCGAATATTTGGGACTAGATATAAATGGTCTATTATTCAGAGTGAAAGTTATTTATTGAGAGTCTATCAATATATTTATCAAAATCCAATCAGGGCCAACATATGTAACAAAGTGGAATCTTATCCATACAATTCACTAAATTCCAACATAGAATCTAAATATCTAAAAGATAATTTTAAAAAAATAGAAGTTGTATTTTCTAAAGATAGATTAAAAATATTTTCTTGGCCTAATGAATAACAATTGGACAATTATTTTCAACAGACAAAAAAAGGATTACAAGAAAAATATTTTCATCCTATTTTTGAGAGAAGTTATTAGAGCTAGAGCAATCTATATTCTATACTTTAACTATAAGCTTTCAAATATTCATTAAATTCTTTTTATTTTTTCTACCTAAATTTTTAGTTTAACTCTATTAGTCCCACAAGTGGCGTGTCACCATTCCCTCGATGTAATTGAAATAGAATTAAATAAATCGCAAGTGAATGATCCTTTAGAATTTTGAATGAGAGTACCTATTCTACCTAATTTCACTTCGCCATCTAAACATCGCTCATGCTTTTCGTCAGTTGCTATAGATAAAGATGTATAAAAACAAAAAACTATCAACAATTGTGCTTTAATCGCCCAGGTGATATTTTTAGTTTTTTTATGAATTAACATCATTGATTTTTCCTTCCTAATTACTAATTAGAAAAAAGAAAGAAAAAAGTGACACTCCACTTGTGGGACTAATTGCGGAAATGTAACCAAGAATATCTTAGGTGTATATTTTAAGATATTGTATTTTTGTAATTATTCCAATTTAATTTTATTTATTTATTTATTTATTTATTTATTTATTTATTTATTTATTTATTTATTTCTACACACTCTTGCCGAAAGCAAAGATGACAAAGAGGTGTTGTCGGATGAAAAATGTGACTTTTAATTTTAGAGAATTTTAGATAATTTGCGGTAATTTATCGTCACTACAACTGTGATGAAAGCCATTTAATGGCCTCATCTTTGTTGTCACATAAATGAATGTTTCTATTACTAAGTCTTATTACAATATAATACAAGACTCTTCGGACGCCTGTAATCCCAATAACGGCAGCAGCTTTTATATAGGGTGTATTGCCTTTGGCATAATCTGCAATAATTTTTTGTGTTTCATTATCTGCTTCTCCTCCCGTGAAATTTGTTAAGGTAAGAAGTGATTTTTGAGGGGAAGATCGTATAATTGATTTGGCCATATCAATTACACGAATGAATTCTGATATTGTTTTTAGGTTAGAAAAATCTATGTATAAAATTTTTGGATCAGTATCATTTAAAGAGGGAATGAAATGAACACGACTTTGCGTAATCATATTTGCTCTTCCTTGATTAAATTAAATTTCGAACGTGTTTTGATGATACCGTAACGTAATAAACGTACACATTATTTATACCGATATGACCGCTATATACTATTATAATAGGTTTATTGTATCAGCTTTTTAAAAAATTTAGTAGATATGATTGGTATTCCATTTTGAATCTGGAGATCTCATTGTGTAGATCGTGATAGGCTCCATCGATTGCTTTAAGGTGTGCCTCTTTTTCGATTGCTGCAAAATAGTGTCTGATTGCTTTGATTTTTACAAAGTCATCTTTGCTGCCAAAGGTGACTGCCAGAGGTACATGTGGGTTGATTGGCCTAGAAAATACCCTGGAAGAATAATCAACCATAGATATTAACAAACGAAGGTCGATACTTTTCTTGGAAAGAGTATCCGCAATTAACGCTTCAGAGGTAAGTGTATCGTGAGTTAGTTTATTGGGATTTATTATTCGTTCGATGGCCACTGGTAGTGATATTTGCATTGGGAGTGAGAAAGAAAGATTGATTACTTTGCTTGCAATACTACGAAGTCTCTTTTTGGGACCTAAAAAGATAGAGTTTGTTAGAGGAGTTATTGAGAATAAATTTATTGCAAATGGAAGTTTAGTTGAAACTGGAGGAGCGCTAACAAATATTTTTTGAGGGTAGAGAGCATTGGTATCGAATTGCTTTTGTTGTACATATCCTAAAGTGATCAGGGCACCGATGGAGTGACCTAATAAAATAAACTGATTCATCCGGTATTCATCTCTTAGAAATATCAGAATTTCCTCTAAGTCGCAGATGTATTGGCAGAAGTTTAAGAGTGGAGTGTTTTTGATTTTACTTTTGCCATGATCTCTTAAATCATAGGTGAGCACATTGAAGTTTTCGTTAAGAACTTTTGCTAGATTATTATATCGCCCGCAGTGCTCTCCGAAGTCATGAGTAATAATCAACCAACTAGGATGGTTTTTTTCAAAAATCTCTGCATAGATTTTAGTATCATCTGATAGTGTGATTTCTCGTGAAAAGGTTATCATGAATAGTAATCCTTAATAATCCTTAATTATTCTTAGTGATACTCTATGATATGATATCATTTTATTTAAAGTGTTAAAGTGTAAAATTTAGATATAATATTTATTAGTGATAGTTTGATTTTTGATTTTTTGGAGGGATTATGGACTATTGCCCTAAATGCTTGAATAATACTTTGGTATTAGGAGACCATGGTGTTGTGAATTTGTTTGTTAATGGTAAACATATCAGTAATGCAAGATTCCTCTTTCATGCTAATGATAAACAAGAAGAGGTTTTAAATAGAACAAAGGATTGCTTACAAGTGTTTTTCAAGTGGTATTCCTCACTACAAAATATTGTACCTATTGAAGAGGTGGATTTAATGACAAATTGTTTTGCTTGCAGAAGTGGTTGCGTACTCAGCGCAAAGATTCAGTTGTCAGTTCTTGATATTTTAGTTCCCAGAAGTGCAATGTTTAAAATAGTAAGAGAGGTTGGTGAAAAATATAAGTTGGATGTGAGGGTGAGATAAAATTGAGATTAAACGATTATGAAGTCAGCATACTCATTGCGATTGAGAGAAATTTGTTGTTGTGAGAATCTGCCCTCGAAGTAAGAACGATAGGAGCGCTAGCTCCAGCAACGATTGCACCTGCTTTAGCATTGGCCATAAAAGCAAGAGATTTATAGAGGTAATTTGCACTCTCAATATCATTGCACATGATAATGTCTGCTCTTCCGGCCACAGGACTGTTAATCTTTTTTATCTTTGCACTCTCTTCATTGATAGCATTATCAAGTGCGAGAGGGCCATCGACAATACAACCAGTAATCTGGCCACGCTCGCTCATTTTAGATAATATCGCTGCATCGATAGTTGCTGGCATCTTGGGATTTACCTTTTCAACTGCACAACAAACGGCCACTAATGGTTTTTCTATTTGAAGAAGTTTAGCAATGGAGACTGCATTTTGAATCATCTTACTCTTTTCATTTAAGTCAGGAGCAATGTTGATTGCAGCGTCTGTTACTAGTAGTAGTTTGTTGTACGTTGGGATTTCAAAGGCAGCAACGTGAGATAGTAATCCACCACTTTGATTAACTAGACCGCGCTCTTTATTTAAAATTGCTTGCATAAACTTTGAAGTGTCTAGCAGGCCCTTCATCAGAGCTCCGGCCCGTCCACTTCTCACAAAATCACATCCTAAAAGTGCCGCCCGACCTTGATCAGGTTCATTTACAATCTCAAAACCTTTGAGAGAGATATTGTGATCTTTTGCAATTTTGTTAATTGCATTTTCATCACCAATTAAAACTGCCTCACAAATTCCATGGTCGGCCGCCTCTCTTATAGCAAGTAGTACCTCTTCATCCTCTGCAGAGACTATTGCCATTTTTTTGGGAGCGGCATTCTTTAGCTTTTTTATAAGATTATCAAAGTTGGTTATCATAAATTAATTTCCTAAATTAATTTCCTAAATTAATTATCAGACTTAAATAGCAAACTTAATTAGCAGCTTTAGAAGCTACATACTCTTGAGCTAACTTCTTTTGAATATCACCAGGAAGTGTAGTGTACTCTGTAAATCTTGTTGTAAATCCTGCACGTCCCTGAGTAATAGATTTTAGTGAAGTAGAGTAGCGATGTAATTCAGCGAGTGGTGTTTTTGCTTTAATTACTTGGTAATTATTTTGGGTATCAATACCTAAAATAATAGAGCGTCTTCCTTGTAGATCGGCCATAACGTCGCCTACTAAATCTTCTGGAACAATAACTTCTAATTCATAAATTGGTTCAAGAAGAAGAGGATTTGCTTCTAAGAAAGCCTCTTTAAAGGCCATAGCACCAGCAATTTTAAAAGAGATTTCATTTGAATCCACTGGGTGCATTTTTCCATCATATAAGATCACACAAACATCTCTAGCGTATGAACCAGTGATTGGGCCCTCTTCCATCTTTTCCATAATACCTTTTAGTACTGCGGGAACAAAGCGAGCATCAATAACTCCACCAACAATAGCATTGTAGAATACTAATTTTCCACCCCATGGAAGATCATGAACTTCTTTCTTTCTGAGTGAAAAACCTTCTGGTTCGGTCATTCCTTCTTTATATGGAACAACTTTTATATAAACCTCACCAAATTGTCCTGCACCACCAGATTGTTTTTTGTGACGATAATTTGAAGATGCATCTTTTTGAATTGTTTCTCTATAAGGAATTCGTGGACGTAAAAATTCAGTCTTAATGCTGTAAAGATGTTGTAATCTCCAGCGTGCTAATTCAAGATGAAGTTCACCTTGACCAGAAAGAATCATCTGCTTTAACTCTTTTGAGTATTCAATATGTAGAGTAGGATCTTCATCATGTGCTTCTCTTAAACCTACAACTAATTTCTCATCATCATTTTTATTTTCAGCTGCAATTGCAAGTTGAATTCTTGGACCTGGGAATACAATTGGGGCAACAACTTTATCAGTGTCTTTTGAATGAAGTGTATGGTTTGTAAGTGTTCCTTTCAACTTAACCATTGCTCCGATATCTCCTGCCACCATTCTCTCTACAGTACTTCGAATCTTTCCATCCATGATTAAAATTTGGCCAACTTTTTCAGTGTCACCTGTAGTAGCATTTGCTAAATCCATTCCAGCCTTGATTTCTCCAGAGCATATTTTGAAGAAACTAACTTTTCCAAGATATGGTTCAATGATTGTTTTAAATACGAATAGAGTTGCTGGTCCCTTTGGATCGCAAACAATCTCTTTACCATCAACACTTTTTTCTGGAGCGCACTCAGAAGGAGTAGGAACAGCACTATTTATAAAGCTCATTAATCTTCCGCTACCCATATTTTTGTGAGCAGAGATGCAAAAGATTGGATAAATATCTTGCTTTTGAATTCCAATTTTTAAACCCTTCATTAATTCTGCTTCTTCAAGCGAACCCTTTTCAAAATAAGTTTCCATTAGTGCTTCATCATTTTCTGCTGCTTTCTCTAGTAGTTCACTTCTTAGTTTTTCTACTTGCTCTTTTTCACTCTCAGGAATAGGAAGTTTTTGTGGTTTACCACCATCGGTTGGGAATTTGTACATAACCATTTTCAAAACATCTACTATAGAGTTAAATCCCTCGCCCTCATTTAGTGGATATTGTATTTGAATTGCTTTGCTTCCAAAGCGATTAATTATTGATTCGAGTGCAGCTTTAAAATTTGATTTAGGATGATCAACTTGATTAATTACGAATATAGTTGGTTTATTTAAATGGGAGATTTTATTCCACATAATCTCTGTTGAAACTTCCATTCCTTGTTGTGAATTAAATAGAAGTAGAGATGCATCTGATACTCTGATTGAGGAGATAACTTCGCCGATGAAATCATCAAGTCCTGGAGTATCGAGAATATTTATCTTATGATCGCGCCATTCAGCGTGCATAGTAGTAGAGTAAATTGAGTTTCCTCTCTCGTGCTCAATTTCGTGAAAATCAGAGGTAGTATTTTTATCTTCAATAGTACCGCGTCTCTTAATTATTCCGGATTCAAAAAGCATAGCTTCTGCAAGAGTAGATTTTCCAGAACGAGGAGCGCCAACAAGAATTACGTTACGGATCTGTTTTTCTTCGTATACCTTCATAAAACTCCCTTCATTATTTATTTTGAAACCAATATTTATTTTAAAACTAATCTAGGTAAATAATGAGGAAATTACAATTAAATTTGTATGATATTTTTTATGAAATTATTTGTGATCAATAACGCCGTATAAAAACAGAATGCATTACTTGCATTGAGGAATTTAAGAATAGGATTTAAGAATACAATTTAAGAATACAATTTAAGAATTTTAAGAATACGAGAGAAGATCAGTATAATATTTTGCTTTTATCTCTAATCATTTTGATTTATAACGGCAATATATTGTTTTTCATTTATTTAATTGAAGAGTAATTGAATAGTAATTGAAGAGTTGAATAGTAATTGAGATGGAAGAGAAGAGAGAAGAAAATAATTTAAGCAAAAGTGTGATTTGGCAAGATCATCCGTTAACGCAGAGGAATTTCAAGCAGACCTTGGCGTTAATTATTTTAATTTTTTTTACTTCAATAATAACTTATTTTGTTTTTGATCTTAAGTATTCTTTATTGGCATTTGCTTTGCTTTCCATTTCAATGGGACGTTACTTTTTAGCAACAACTTTTATTTTGGATGAGAAAGGATTCACTATTAGGTATTTTTTATTCTCCAAAAGACGCAATTGGGAGCAATTTGTTCGTTATCACATTTTTGATGACGGTATCTTTTTGTCTCCTTTTGTAGTTCCTTCGAGATTGGATAGTTTCAGAGGAGAATTTTTGAGATTTAGTAGAGAGCGAAATAGAAATAATAATAAAGAACTGAAAGAACGGAAAGAACTAAAAGAAAAGATTATTTCTTTAGTTCAAAATAAAATCAAGAAGGTATGATTTTGATGATAGTGAATTGGGAAAATAATTTCAAAAGATTTAAAAGATATTTAAATCATGCTTTCTATATTTCAAATGGAAGAGCAGATTTAACCGAAGATGATTTTAAATTTTTAGATAAGTGTGCAGAGATAATTGTCAAAAGAGGTCTGGCCACTCCAGCAATAATGTTTTTGGAAAATTTAAAACCTTTGAATTTTATTGGCAGTTCAGTAATTACTTTTTTCAAACCAATGATTGGAAATTTTTTTAAATCTTTCGATTATGAGAGATTAGAAAAATTATTGGAAAAGCGTTGTGTGGTAGAGGTTTTAGTTGAGAGAATTGAACTGAAGGAAAATTACAGCAATAATAATAGTAAGTAATAATAGTAAGTAATAATAGTAAATAATAATAGCAAGAAAGAAGGAGAAATGGCGAATGCATTCAACAATTCCATCTGAAGAAAACATCAATGTGATCATCGCTACAGATTGTGGTAGTACTACTACCAAAGCTATTTTGATCGAAAAAATCGATGGCGTTTACAGACAGACATTCAGAGGTGAAGCACCAACTACAGTGGAGGCACCATTTGAAGATGTGACTAAAGGAGTTTTAAATTCAATCCAAGAGGTAGAGGAACTTTCAGGTAGAAAGATTTTGGATGGAGAAAAAATTATTTTAGGTACAAAAGAAAATTATGGAGTAGACGCTTACATCTCCACCAGTAGTGCGGGTGGTGGACTTCAGATGATGGTTGCAGGAGCTATTAAGACGATGACTGCAGAGAGTGCGCAGAGAGCAGCGCTGGGAGCGGGAGCGATTGTGATGGATGTGTTGGCATCCAATGATAAAAGACTTCCACACCAAAAGATTGAACGTATCAGACAACTTCGTCCAGATATGATTTTACTCTCTGGTGGAACAGATGGTGGAACTGTTACTCACGTGGTGGAATTAGCAGAATATATTGCAGCTGCAGATCCAAAACCTCGTCTTGGAATTGGTTACCAATTACCAGTGTTGTATGCAGGAAATGTGGCCGCTAGAGATAAAGTTA
>JADFZW010000070.1 GCA_015232355.1 Oligoflexia bacterium | reverse complement strand
CCTCTGGTACATTCAATTCAAATTTAATAATACTCATCAAAAAATTCTCCATCCAAACATCTCCTTTTTTAACTTATAAAAAGTTGTAACGCAATTGCTTGGACAGAAAAAATATTCCACTACCAAATAATTGTTGATTGTTGATTGTTATTCTTTCTCTGCAAAGACAATTGCCTCAAAGACTTCAAATGAAGCACCTTTTTTCCAAGCATCGCTGGCCAGTCCTGCTTTTTGTGATAAGTATGTTAGGGTAGTTGCTAAATCCCAACCTTGTTCTGGTGCAACTTGAGGAAGAAAGAC
Organism: Oligoflexia bacterium; assembly: GCA_015232355.1. Lineage (GTDB taxonomy): Bacteria > Bdellovibrionota > Bacteriovoracia > Bacteriovoracales > Bacteriovoracaceae > JADFZW01. The sequence continues at coordinate 10,531 of JADFZW010000070.1, read as the reverse complement.
AGCGCCATTTGATCCTTTACTTAAAACCATCCCATGTTTGCCGATAATAATATCGTTATAAGAGTTAACTTTTTTAGGTGGAGTTAAAAGAGATATTTCAATATCAATCTCTTTTAATTCATTATAGGTTACAGGGTTGAAACGATTATCATTGATAGCTGCATCGATAGCTCTTTCCATTACAACTTCTATTGCTGATCTTCTAGGCATAATCTCTCCAATACAGCCACGAAGATCACCTCTCTTTTTTAGAGTAACAAAACCACCACACTTTTGTTTTAGTCCGTTGGTGATAGATAGTTTATGTTCGTTTTCTAGTTGAGAGATTGTAAGTGTTTTATTATTTTTTAAATAATTTTCAATCATCATCCGTGCAATCTTTAAAAGTGTATGCTTTTCTTCACTGCTAATACTCATTTCATTCGTAGTAGGGGGGGTAGGGTGTTTGCTTTCAGTTTCAAGTTGCATTTTCCATTCTCCACTAAAGATAAATGATAAGTAACTAACAGAATTTTTAAAATCATTAGTCATCTTTCCAGACGTTTCATATTTAACTAGATGTGATTTTTGATTGCTGTGATTATTTTGATTATTGTGTTTACTAAACAATGCTAATAAAAGGGCGATAGGATTATGTCCACAAACGGTGGCCCCTGTTTCCTCGATAACATTCATAAAGCTATCAAAATCTAACTGCTCTATGGGTTTTGCTACTTTCATATCTAATTTTTTCAAGTTACTTTCAACGTTGTTGTCACTTTTAAAGGGAAGATAGTTGAAATTTTCACCATAGTGAGTGAAATCAGAACTGATTACTATTAGAGTATTGTTATCAATTAATTTAATCATTTTATCTGCAACATCTCTAATTTTTTCTTTTGTAAATTGCCCCATTATCAAGGGGACAATCTTGGGTGTTGACTTGAATTTAGTATTAAAAACATATTGTATAAAGGGGATCTCATTGTCCACGCTATGCTCTTGTATAAATGGTTCATCTGTTTTTATGAAAGTAGTGTTACTAATGGATAACAATTTTTCTATAAATTCCAAGTCTAGTGGAATATTTCCAAGTGGTGTTTGATAGATATTTCCATCTGGAAAAGCGATCTGATTTTGTAATCCATAATAGTGACTAGGTCCAATTACTATTACTCGATTATAGGTTGGGGATGTGGATGTGGATGCAGCTGTAGCTGTAAGTAGTGAAGAAAATGCTTGAGCAGCAATAGCACCACTGTAGACATATCCGGCGTGTGGAGAGATAATTGCTAATACTTTTGTTGAAATATCTTCGTTAGTATTTTTGATTTTACTATCATTAAAAAATTTTTCCATCATAGCATTTAAGGATTTTTGATCACGTGGATACCATCCAGATCTAGGGTTAACACTAATAATTTTTTTATTGATATTAATATTAGTGTCGGTATTTGTGTTAAGTGATGTTTTAGTCATGCTTTTTTTCTCCTGATTGCTTCCTATTACAGTAAATGAAAGTAGTGATATGAAAAGGTAGAGAAAAATTTTCTTCATCCTGACCATAATCCATGCTCCTTAATTTTTGTCCAATCGAGTGGTAATATCTTTTTAAATTTAAACTGGTTAAATTTAAATTGGTTAGAGTTAGGTTTGAAATTAGATTTTAATTTCGAGTTTAATTTAGATAATTGGCCAATCGTTTTTAATGGCCAGTTAAAGCTGGCCACAAAAGCTACAATTGAAAAAAGTATTATTTTTAAAAATTTACGTCTGTTCATTTATTTCCACACACCATAGATTTTGTGATTGCAATATGGACATACGCCTTCCTTTTTTAAAATATTACTAATTATAGTATAACCATTTCGTTCAATCAAAAGTTTAGAGCAATTTCCGCAAAAAGTATTTTCACTATCTTTGCTATAGAGATTTCCAATGTAAACATACTTAAGGCCTGCTGTTAGTGCTTCATTTCTGGCCCGATCTAGAGTTTCCGCTGGAGTCGGTGGAAGATTTGTTAATTTATAATTAGGATGAAAACGAGAAAAATGTAAAGGAGTTTCAACACCTAAATTGTCTTTAAACCACCTAATAAAATTTTTAATTTCTAAAGGATCATCATTTAAAGTTGGAATGATTAAGTAGGTTACTTCAACGTGAACGCCCATTTCCTTAGTTAAAATTAGAGCGTCTAATACAGGTTTTAAAGTTGCCTTGCATATATCACGATAAAAACGCTCAGAAAAAGCTTTAACATCAATGTTAGCAGCATCTGTAAATTTTAAAAGTTCTTGCAATGGTTTTTTATTAATATAAGCAGCGGTAACCAAAACATTTTTTATTCCAAAACTATTTTGATGAGCGATTCGAGATGATTCTAAAGTATATTCGTAGAATGCTAGAGGTTCAGTGTAGGTATATGCAATAGATTTAGTATTATATTTTTGGGCCAACGAAATTAAATCGTTAGTACTAAGGTAATACGCCTCACTCTCTTCTGGATTTGCTTGAGATATCTCCCAATTTTGGCAATGAAGACAATGAAGATTGCAACCTACAGTTGCGATAGATAATATCTTTGATCCTGGTAAGAAGTGAAAGAGAGGTTTTTTTTCTATCGGATCCATATGGATTGCACATGGATGAGAAAAAACCACACTCTTTAGTTCACCATCAATATTCATTCTTATCCTACAATCACCACTTTGAGAGTCATCGATAAGACATTCTTTAGGACATAAATTGCACTGTACTTTCATAGAAATTATTACGAAAATAAAAAGTAGTAAGTGGAATATATAAAATATATAAAATATAAAATCATCTATGGAATGTATTATGAATTTAATTCAATCTTTTGTAAAAATTTTTTTAAAAGTATTTGTAATAAGTCTGTTTGCATTCTCCGCTCATGCCAAAGATACAAACAATAATAATAGCATTAATAACATTAACAATAAGGATCTCTCCTCTGGAGATTATACAATTGATCCTAAGAGCTCACTGGCAATACCTAATTATATTGGAGAGGTATTAATAATCAAAGGACGAGTTACTAAGGGAACTCAAGAGGAGTTTCAAAAGCAGGGTAAAGGAGCTTTGGTATCAGAGGGACAAAAACTTTATGTTAATGAAGTTATCAGAACTGCGAAGAAATCTATGGTCAAAGTAGTAATGGTAGATGAGAGCATTATTACTATATCTGAAAATAGTGTTTTTACTTTTAATCAATTTGATTTTAAAACAAAAAATGATCGCAAATCTACATATGAACTGATTAAAGGACAGTTTCGTGCTTTCTTTAAAAATAAAAATAAAGGAGCAGATGATATAAAATTATTGGTGGGAGTGACTTCCATGGGAGTTCGAGGAACAACACTTCTAGGAAATATTTATAGTAACGAAAAAGAAGATGATGTTACTCAAGTAGCAGTGGTTTCAGGTCAGGTGGATCTTTTAAATAAAAATAGTAGTAATACACATAATTTGAAAGCGGGAATGCATTTTGTAGGATTGGCCAACGTTAAAGATAAAAAGGCAACCGAAAGTGTTGTGCAACTTACAGATGAAGAAGTGAAAAAATTAACATTATCAGCAGATGATGAAAAAAGTAGTGATGGACCATATTTATCGTTACATAAGATTGTTGCCATTAATGATAAGCTACCAGATTCCGCTGCTGCCTCGGCGGCCGCTGAGGCAGCAGCATCTGCGGCCCGTGGAATTGCCAGTATAGCTACAGGAGATGGTAGTAGCGAGAGTATAGATGGGGATGGTGGAGGAGAGAAAGATCAAAAAGATTCGAATGAACAGAGTGTAAATTGGAAGAATACCTTGAAAAATCTTAATCGTACTTTAAATGAAAATAATGGTAAGAAAAATAAATAATTTTTTTGACATAATTTTTTAAAGAGTACATTCAGTGCAATTAAATTTTTGAATGCATTTTTTGCTCTTCTTCTTACAGGGCTCAATGTGGATTATAAGTTGAGTACCAGAAAGTGATTCAGCAATTTTATGTTCTAACATGTGAGAGATGGCATGAGTCTTTTCTGTATTCCAGTGTCTGGGAACCACGAGATGTAAATCAACAAAACGTTCAGAACCAGCTTTTCTACTTCGTAATTTATGATACTCAATAAATAAATCTGAATTGTTTTTTAAAATATCAATGATAATTTTTTCTTCATCATCAGAGAGTTTACTGTCGGTAATATCTTTGAGAGAAGCAAAAATTAATTTAAAAGAGATGATGATCAACCAAGCAGCAACGATAATGGCAACAATTGGATCGAGGAGATGATTGCCAGTTATTTTGATTAAGATAAGCCCAACAAAGATTCCAAGTGAGGTATAAACGTCTGTTCGTAAATGCCACGCATCTGCTTCTAAGGCCATAGAATCTGTCTTCTTGGCCACAATAAATAGATATCTGGATACAAAAAAGTTTACAATAACAGAGATGAACATAACAATAATACCAAGTTCAGCTTCTTTAATTACCTCTTTAGAGATTATTTTAGCTATTGATTCGTGGATTATGTATATGGCGGCCAAGAAAATTAGGATCGCTTCGATCATTCCAGAGACGTTTTCAAATTTTCCATGGCCATAGGGATGAATTTCATCTGCTGGTTTACTGGCCTCTTTGATAGAAAAATATGCGATCACTGCTGCCAGGAGATCGATTGCACTGTGGATTGCCTCTGATAAAACTGAAACCGAATTCATGATAATACCAATTACTAATTTTAATATTATCAGAGTTATGTTGGAGATTATTGATACTACGGCAGCACTCTTTTTTAGTTTGTTTGATTGTTCTAATTTTTCTGATTTGTCTGATTCTGGGTTCATTTCGTTTAGTTATTTCGTTTAGTTTTAATTCATTAATAATTTATTTATAATTCATTTATTATGCAAACATTATGTAACTTCCATTTTACATGATGTTTGGGATTATTTACTATAATTATATCATATTTTGTAGCTTTATTTGTCATAGGTATTTAATTGGAGGTTTATTATGATGAGATATTTGATTATTTCATTGTGTTTTTTATTAGTTAGTTCATGGAATAATTCATGGAATATAATTAATGTTGTGATGGGAGCTGAGAAAAAGAAGGCAATACATGATCAAATTACAGGACAGGGATATGGAATGGCCGGCTGTGGTTTGGGCTCAGTAATTTTTGGTGAAAATGAAAATAAGTGGGCACAAGTTATTGCAGTAACTACAAATAATACTTCTGGTAGCAATACGTTTGGTGTTTCATCTGGAACATCTAATTGTAATACGGATGAAGCACAAACATCTTCGACTAGAAAAAATACAGAGATATTTATAGCTGCCAATCAAATGGCCTTATTCAATGATGCCGCTAGAAGTGGAGGAGAATCGATTGAAGCATTAAGTATTATTTTAAAGTGTGATAGAAATGGAACGGAAGAGTTAGCAAGGACACTTCAAAAAAATTATCGAGAGATATTTGTAAAAAGTAATGGAGATATGGAGAGTTCAGCTCCAGTTATTACTGATAATATTTTTAAGAATCTAAACTCTAATCCAGATTTTTATAATAACTGTAAAAATAAAATATAAATATAATGAGGGATACTTAATATGAAAATTTTTCTAAAATTCTTTGTGATCTTATCGTTTTCGATAGCAGCAAACTCGGCCGAGAAACAATTTGGTGTTGGTGGATGTGGACTTGGTTCATTGATGATGGGTAAAGATGGCAATCAAGTTTTGGCAATAACCACCAACGGAACTGGTACTCAAACATTTGGTATATCCTCAGGAACTTCTAATTGTGTACCAGATAAGAAAATCAAAAAGAAGGGATTGAGTGGTGTAAGTAGAAGTGAAGAAATTAAAGGACTGGTTGAAGGTAATCAAACTGCAACCTTAAATGATTTGGCTAAAGGAAGTGGTGAAATCATTTGGACTATTTCAGATGTATATAATTGTGAAGATCCTTTAGAATTAGGAGAAGAGTTACAAAAAAATTATAAGAAAATTGTTCCCAAAGTTGATATCGATGCGACTGAATTATCTTCAAATATCGATAAAGTAATTAGTAAAAGTGATGTTCTCTCAAATAGTTGCCCTAATTTATAAAAAAAAAATAAAATCTCATCTGATTTTAGCTCTGATAGCTCTGATAGTTCTGACAGCTCTAAATTTTTCTCAACACTTGTTTGCGTTTGATTTACAGCAATTATCTTATAGTGAAGAGTGGATGAGGTTACTTCACTATAAGAAGAAATTATTTTATCAAAATAAATTCGAAAGCGAAGTGGATGGGAAAGATTTTTTTTTAGACTCCAATGGAAAATTTGATCCTTATTTGGAGTTGCAGGCAAATGTAAGAAATTTTTCAAATTCAAATGTAAGTGTAAATGCAAATCTGAGATGTAGATTTCCGGCCCGTTATAAATGGCTAAAAAGCAAAGGGGTTTTAGTATTAAGAGATCATCTGAATGTGGCCCAAGATTTGGAGTGTGAAAAATATCATGCATTTTTAGAGAGAATGCGAGCAGAATCAGTAAGTGTGGTTTTCTCTTCTTATTATCTTAATAACCCTGCCTCAGCATTTGGTCATACTTTTCTACGTTTGAACAAAAGAAAAAATCGTCAAGGAATAGCATCTCGTGCAGAAGAATTACTAGATTATGCAATTAATTTTGGGGCGGATATAACTAGTAGCAATCCTATCATCTATGCTTTAGGAGGACTTAGTGGATATTTTAAAGGAACATTTTCTGCTATTCCATATTACTATAAGATCAGAGAGTATAATGATTATGAGTCACGTGATTTAATAAGTTATGAATTAAATTTAAGCGCAGATGAACTAGAGCGATTGTTAGATCATATTTGGGAAGTAGGGAATACCTATCTTGATTATTACTTTCTAGGCGAAAATTGTTCTTATCATATATTAACTTTGTTAGAGGCGGCCAAGGTAGATTTAAAATTAACCCAAAATCTTCCTTTTTATGTAATTCCTTCAGATACAATAAAAGAGTTATTTTTAAATAAAGGATTAGTAAGAAGTGTGAGCTTTAGGCCATCAGCTTATACTAGATTTTATAATTCAGTGGCAACATTGAGTGATTTTGAAAAAAGTATTTTAAAAGAGATTTTAAAGAGTAACAATCCATATTTGTTGGATAAAAATGAATATACTTTTTTAGAGCAGTCTTCAAAAGTTAAAATTCTTGATGCCAGTTTAGATTATTTTGATTTTAAGTTTTTTAAAAAGTTGTTAAAGGAAGATAAAGAGATCTTGATCTTAAAAGCACCCTATCTTCTTAAGAGAGGAGAGATGGCGGTTGTCAGTCCTGTAAATAAGATAGATCAAAAAATTGATGAGAGTAAACTACCTCATAATGGGCATGGATCACGCAGATTGGGATTGAGCATGGGAAGAGATGACAAGCGATCAAGTTTTTTGCAATTTGAATATAAGAGTGCTCTTCATGATATTTTAGATAGAGTGGATGGATATCCTCGTAACGTTTCATTAAAAATTGGAGTAGTTAATTTTCGTATGAATTTAAACTCAAATAATTTTCATCTAAATAAACTTCAACTCTTCGATATTTTATCATTAGCACCAGTAGATCAATTTATGATACGTCCTTCATGGAGTGCTTCTTTAGGTTACAAACGAATTGTAGATCGTTCTAGTTTGAGTTTGAGTTTGATAGGAATGGATGGTGGGATGGGAATCTCTTTTAGTTTTTTCTCAGATAGAGCTGTGATCTATGGACTAGTGGATTTGGATTTCTCTGTATTATTATCAAAGCAAAGAGCATTTATGCCAGGAATAGGACCAATTATAGGATTAAAATTTGATTTTATTGAAGGTAGAATTTCTGCCAAGCTTTCACATCAAATTATTAGATATTATAAAAACTTCAATACAACTAATCCGTTAAATATTTATTCTTCAATTTTTGAATTGAGATGGAATTTAATGGATAATTTTGCATTATCAGCAGAGATTAACTCTAATTTAAAAAATAATGAATATTTGCTAGCTGGATTTTACTATTTTTAGAGCATAGATTCTACTAATGGATTTTGATATGGTTTGACTTTAAGTTTATAAAAGAGTGATCGAAACTTATTGGCAATATTAAATTTACCTTCACCTTTTCCTCTAACAATTCCTAGTTTTTTACCTGTTGGTTTAGCATAGTAATCCATTTCAGAATAAGAAACTTTATGAGCAAAGGCATTTATCTCTTGAATGTAATCTTCTGCCATTTTTTTTGCCAATTCTTCATTTTGAAATACCACTGCTGTCTCGGAATTAAGACCAGGATAAAATTTTTCTTTAACTTTTTTGTTATCTTCGGTTTTATTTCGATTACTAGATAGGCCACTTCTAGGATCCAAGTTATGTGATCCTACTAAGGAAACTTTTCTATCCACAACCATATACTTTCCATGCATAGTACCTCTAACTATCTCTTTTGTTTTGTCATCTTTGGCGATACCAGTCCATTCATAGATTTCAATGTTGGTTGGAATATAATTATTTCCTTTGCCACCTTTTGCATCTTTCATTTTTTCTTTTATTTCATCTTCGATTAGACCTTTATAATAGGTTCTACCAATATAAGTCACCATTTTAGAATCATTGGTTTTATCATCATTACAAAGGATTTTAATTTTGACTCCTCTTTTGGCCGCTGCTTTTAAGGCGTCTTGAAATTCTTTAGTACTAGGAATGAAGTAAGCATTAGCAATTAAGATTTCCTCTTTGGCGTTATTTATTAAATCGAGATAGGCATCAATAATATATGTCTCTTGCATCTTTGGTCGAGATGGAATCCATCTTGAAGCATCAACTTTTTTGAAATCTAATGTTGGAACCTCTAAATCAATTTTCTTAACACCATAAGGGAGGATAGTTATAATTCCTTTTTCTAGTGTTTCTGTTTTTTGTAATGCCCTTTCATTTTCTTTTATTAATGCTTTCTTTGAAAACTTTGGTAGATCGGGATCATTATCTTCAAAAAATTCTTCATACTCTTTCTTTTCTTTAATTGGATCAAAGGGATTTAAGCTCTCTTGTTCCTTTTTATAAGTCTTTTGTCCTATAGAAAGTTCAATTAAATTACGTTTGAATGATTCCTGAATATCTTTTATCAAAGGTCCTTTAATTGAAACATCTTGGTCTCTCCAATAGTTTGTACCATCTTGACTGAGACCTAAATATTCATTAGCAACGTTCATTCCTCCCACAAAAGCTATACTTGTTTCTGAGGTAGGATCATCACCATCAATAACTAGCATCTTATCGTGATATCTTTCTTGGATGTAATCGATATCTTCAAATCCTCTAGTTTCATTCTTGATAAATCCCTTTAACCCTTGGGTAGAGTAACCAAGAACTGGAATACCAGCGGCCAACATACGATCATATATCTTTTGTGAACGTTTAATAAACTCGGGCCCTTTTAATACATCTATTACTGAAAGAGCATCGAAGATTACTTTTACATCAACTCCTTCCTTCTTTTTTTGTATTAAATAGTCAGCAGTTTTTTCACCAGCGGCATCTGCAGAAAATATTAGAGCTTGAACATATATAGATTTTTTGGCCGCCATAATTGCTTTATATCTTTCGTGATATGCTGTTGCTCCATTGGAGATGAGAGCAATTTTATTTTCTTTATCGGACATATGAATAGTACCAGAGGTTTCACCATATCCTTCAGGAATAAGGCATTGTTGATTTATAGCTGGAGTAATTGTTTTGGATTTTAACAATTCCTCTTTATTAAGAATAGAGATTAATTCTTTTAAATCATCTCGTTTACATAATTTTCTTAGTTCTGTTAATTGAGCAAATGCTTTGTTTCTCTCTGAAAAGCTGGGGAAATATATGGTTGGTTGTAATTTATTATCGATTAATGGCCCAAAACCAATTCCAAATCCTCGTTTGAATTTAAATACTTTTCTAGGATTATCATTTTTATTAGATAGATCGGAAACATTTCTTATTATTGGTCCTAAGGTTTCATGTCTGATTTCAGCGGAGACGATACAATTTTTAACCTCAATTTTTTTTATCAATGTTGTTTTGATTATTCCACGTCGATCAAATTCAAATGTTTTTACTCTAGTGAGACTTTTTTCTATTTGAAGCTCACGTTCTCTTTTTTGTTCAATTTCGCTTAATGCTTTACCATCTACTATCTTTTCTTCTTTGCTAAAACCAACGCCAGCAGAGGTAGATAAACAGAAGGTAATAGATATGGAAAGTGTTAGTAGTAAGAATATTGTATTGTTAAAATAAAACAACGTATGCATTTACAATTCCTCCATAATTTAAGAACGCTAGTTACGTTCAATATATTATATTTATTGTAAAAGATTTTTTTTTAAGGTGGAGTAAAATGCATTTTGAAAATGATTATTATTTAAATAATAGTGTATTATTCGATAATTAACTTAAATTTATTGATGATTAGATTTTATTTATTGGAGAATAGAGTGCCCACATTTTGGGGCATACTCAAT
>JADFZW010000006.1 GCA_015232355.1 Oligoflexia bacterium | reverse complement strand
GTGCTTTTATTAGTTATAGTTTCAATTATCTTTGATTTCTCTGATGATGTTAGTTTTTCTCCTTTTGTATTTTCTTGGCGTTTTATGGAGGCAGCGGCCAGACCAACATTTGTTAAAGATAATTCTCCAGTAGATATTTTATTTTTTATTTCAGGATTAGAACGAGAGAGTCTCATAGATGAAATCCTAATCTGGGCCTCATTCTCACTGTAATTTAAATATTTTGTTACGTAAGCAAACATTGATGAATATCCAAGTTCAGCATAAAGACGACGATCTTCAATCTCTTCGAGATGTGCGATTAATTCTAATGTACATGCTTTTTCTTTTTTCACTAAAGATAAAGTAGCATCTAGTAATTGTTGTTTGCTTAATTTTTTAAGCGAATAATTTAAGTTTTCCATTCAATCTACCTTTGTAAAAACACTCTCGATAATTAAATTGCTAGTTAAATCACTGATGATAAAAGTAGCATTTTTAGATGGAAAAATCAATTTTCTAGAGTGGGTGTAAATAATATTTCATAGAAGAAAATTGATTCAATTACAGATCTTACTTATGTGGTTGCCATCATCTAGGGCCGCCGAAGAGGACCCCGATAAGGCCCATTCCAGCGGCCCTGATTTAGGCAATTTCTTTTTTTGTTTTATTTAATTCATTCAACTTAGTAAAAAAAATCGATAATTTTTTTTCTAATTCTTTTTTTAAAGTAAATGGATTATATCTTTTTTTTGTCAATGATAATTGTTCTTTATCTTCCTCTGTAAGATTAACTGATTCCATCAATCTTTTATACGGAGTTTGTGGTTTACCATAGGATTTTTTTATTTTTGCACCAACTATAATTTTTTCTTTTAATTTGAATGTAGGAAGAAAATAGTTTTGAAGTGGATTCCAATAGTTGATATAAATATCATTCATGATTTCTTTAAGTTCTAAATGATCTATTCGTTGATATCCAAATAACTCTCGAACGTGAGTATAATTTTTTTGTTCGCGCGTATCCTCGCGCACATAGCAGTTATCATTTTTTTTGTATGGTCTTGATCTTGTAAATACCACCTTTTCTTTTTTAAAATGATTAAATACTGGAACATTAGAATCAGTGTTAATTGCTATCAGTTTAAAAGGTATTTCCTTTTGTATGCTTTCTAGAGCATCTTTTACTTCTAATGCTGTTTTAGTGAAGATAGATGCATTAACGGTCCATCCAGAAAATATATCTGTTACAGTTATAGAATTAATAAATTCTCCAATAAGTTTATCACCACAATGTGCAACTGTGTCTGCTTGAGTATATCCAGGTCTTGTAACTGTAGAGTCTAGTGTATTTATCGGTACCTTATTTTTCATATACCTTGCAGAAGATGTTGAAGCTATTCCTTTTGTTATTGTTGATTTTGTTCTTAATTGTTTCAAAAATCTCTCTAAAGTTGATATAGACATTTTTTGAAGAAGATATTTTGTACGATTATCAATATCATTTTCCCTATAGTAAGGAAGCCAATCATTAAATCCCTCTTTCATACGTTTAGACGAAATCCTTTCCATTGAATGCCAAAGATAATCTATGTGCTTCAATAATAGATCAGTTGGATATAGTATTTTTGTACCACTCGATCCTTTCCTGTTGTTAATAAACAATTTTCCTTTCTTTAATGTTCTCGTAATAGATTTACGATGGAGACCAGTGACTTGAATAGCATGATCAAGCAATTTTGTTTTTTCTTTTTTATTGGGCCAACAAAACATCTATAGTCTAAAGAGAATGTCGATAATGTCGATAATGTCGATAATGTCGATAATGTCGATAAGTAAGTATTTATAAAATTAGAAAATCTATTGAAACGGTAATTTGGGTAAATATTTTTCATTGAACTAAACTGAAAATATTAAACTGGAAGTGATAAAATGAGATATTTAACATTTTGGGGATGTTGTTTATTGATAAACTTATTTTGTTGCATGCAGGGAATTGCTTCTGATAATAAGAGTATTAAATGGAATATTCAAGCATTGACTCCAGAAGAGGAGCTTAAATATTTTGATAAAAAAGATGAAATTATTGTAAATGATTGTGTTGTGAAAAATGATGATACATTTTTTTTAAAAAATAACTTGTTTGAGACATGTAAGAGCGTTGTTAAACAATATACTGATCCAACAAAAGAGAATGATTTAAAATTTGATAACAAGGAAATAGAAAAGATTTACAACAGTGTTTTAAATTTAAGTAATGAAAAAGGAACATGTGATAATACAAGCAAAAGCAAACTGAAAAAAATTGTTTTAATTGATGGAGGTAATAAAAAGCAAGAAGCAGTAAAAATTCCAGAGGAGAAGGTTTTAAGTGTAACAACAGAGGAGGGGATTAAAGAGATCACCTATGGAAAATTGCATACGGAAGTAAAGCAACTTAAAAAAGATAGTAAAATTATCTATTGGGGAACAACCGGCGCTTCTTCGTTTTTAAAATCAGATAGTAAAAGTAGTAATGATCAAGATGTTAAACAAAGAATAAGTAAATTATTTAGAGAAGGACGTTTAAAAAAAGGAAAACATGCTGATATTGGAAAACACACTGGAATACATAAGGAAGAGGTAGAAAAATCACAATTTCATCCGACCTCAGAGAATTTTAAGGTTGCTAGGGACTTTGCTTTAAAGAAAAAAAGAGGACTTGTTTTTTTTATTGATCCATCTAGGTTAGCTAACAGTATGATCTCTGTGGATCGTTTTTACGATCAAATTAATGAAAAAGCATATTTTAGTGAAAATGAAATTTTATTGTATAAAAAAATTCCTAATCAAAGTTTTATTGCGGCATACAGTATTGATCATAAAACACTTTATATAAGAGTAACAAAGGAGTTGCGAGAGCAGTATCGATCTTCGCAATCTTCGCAAGCAAATTTATTAACTGAAGTTCTGAAAACTTTTTTGAAGGATTGTTCTTTGAGCGAGAGACAAGAATTTTTCAATGATCATAAGATTACTTATCAAGAGAGTGAGCAGCTTGAAAAAAACATAGAAAATTTTTTAAAAAAAATTATTGAAAGGGGAGAGTAAAAATGAGGAGATCGACATCGATTATCGCAATTTTTGTGATTCAATTTTTACTAGTAATAGGTAATTTTTCATATGCAAGTGATCAGGAAGTAATAGGTGGTTGTAAGTATAAGGCGAAGGAATTTTTACTTAGAGACTTATTTGCGTATATAAAGACTGAAAATTCAAATGAGAACTTAAGACCAAAATTATTACCAGATAAGGATTCGCAGTTATTAAATTCAACAAACATTGTACAATTTCCATTAACAACTTTTCAGATTATACCCTATAAGTATGAAAAAGAACTAGCAGACTTTAATGAATTGCCACTTTCGCAAGCTGTAGCGCTACTTAGAAATTTTCATAATAAACCTGTAAAAAATGGTTTATTTGGATTCTATGTTGTTAAGAAAAATAAGGATGATAAAGAAACGATGAAAGTGCGAATGATCAAAGGAATTAATTTATTTTCTGCTTATAAGTTGGCCAATGAGAGTATTAAGAAAAAAAATGCTTTTAGTGAGGAAGATATTATAAATATTAGAAGAAGTGCGGAAGAGATAATTTATAAGAAAAATAATAGTAATAAAAATTTTAAACCACGAATACAAAAATTTAATTGGATTCCAGATAAGAAAACTATCTTGATGAATTCACCATTAAATAAAGAAGTAGTAACAAGACTTGAGCGTTTGGGATGTGTAGTGAAATCATATCAACAATATAATGAAATTCCACCAGAGATATTAAAAAATAATCCTTATTATTTCAAACCACAAAAGGAGATGAAGGATTTGTACTCTATTTCCTATCCTGACAGTAGTGTTCAGAAAAAAAATCTGGCAAATTATGTAGTAAAGCTAAATAAAATGTTGCAGGAAAAAAAATTGCCAGCAGAGAGAATTGCTACATTCGCGGTACAAGAATTGTTGATTATGCATCCCTTTGATGATGGCAATGGAAGGACAGCGAGAATACTTGGTCAGGTTATTTATGAGCATTTAACTGGTAAATCAATTATTTTCCCTCCTGAATTTCATAAAGAGTTGGATTATTCAGAGGATGATTTAGTAAAAAAAATAACTATATCTTCAAAATAAATGATGGTGATGGTGATGGTGATGGTAATAATAAGCGATAGATTTTCCTACAGGCCAATAACTTTAATATGTTTTAAATTTAAAGTTCGAAGATCTTCATTTTGTTCAAGAATTTCTCCTTGAACTGTAACTTTTTTATTTATATATTTTGAATATTTTTTTAAGCTCTCTTTGTTGATTATTGGAATGTCTTCACCACTAGTAGTGTACAAACTTAGTAAAGAAATATTTCCATTTTTATCCCAAGAGAGAGGGTTAATAATCCCTTTTAATGTTTCTAGGTTTGAATTTTCATCAACGTTGCTAATATTGCTAATATTGCTAATATTGCTAATATTGCTAACGTTATTAATAATGTTCAGATTATCTTTGATAGGCGAAGTGTTGAAATCAAATATTTTCATTTTTACCTCCATTTAAAAATTCCAATACAAAAATAAAAATATTTATTAATTGTTTACATTAAAAAGATTGTTAATGAAAAAAAAATTGTCAATTAGGGTTGAAGTGAAAAAAATAAATAAATTTTTTTTATTATTTTATTTTTTTGCTATTGACTATTGTTCTATAAATTACAAATTTTTTATGTAGCTATATTTTTTTAATAGGAGGTATTTATGTTTAGTTGTACTTTGAAATCTATAGCAATTTTCTCTGGAATGATGGTGCCACTTAATGATGGTGCCACTTTACATTTGGTAGCTATATAGCAGCTAATGTACTGTTGCTACCATTTGGAGAGTGGCATCTTTGGCATTCACCTTTTTAGAATTAAAATTCCAGTTTTAAAAATCTCATGGGCCAAACTGCCAATTATTGGATTTTCTTTTTCACTAGGTCTTAAAACAACAGGTTCAATCATGGATTCAAAGTGCTGGGCCATTCTTGTCAATATCTTCATACCTACCGGTTTAGGGATAAATTCAAAATCATCGGATAGAATAGCAACGTCTATATCACTCCATTCAGAATGAAATCCCTTCGCGCAGGAACCGAATAGATATGCCTCTTCAACGTAAATGGATTTGTCGACGAAATCAACATATTGTTTAACTAGATCTAAGATTTGCTCTTTGGTTCTAACCATTTTAAAAATTCCTCTGTTTTTTTTATTTGATTTTCGGAGGTAATATTTGTACACATTTTTTTCATATCATCGATGTCATCTGGATACCTAGATGAAATATAAAAAATATTCATATTCTGAAGAAAATCTGTCTGCTCATCCGAAAGAGTTTGCTTTAATCCAATTAATTCAGAAAGTTTAGGTAAATTATGGATGTATGGAGGCATTTCATTTTTAAGGTTTAAGTAGACTGATTTCAATGCTTTTTCTAAGGCCTGGTGACACATGAAGGCCACATACAAATATTTACCAGATTTTAATAAGTCTCTTGCTGTATCAAGGTCATACAATGCTCTTTCAAACCACTGTATTGAATTTGTCATAGATAATGCCCTCTGTTTATTGTGCAATCAAAACGTACTTTTCTAAACATATTTTATGTTTTTTTCTCGATACAAAGCAAGATTTTTTTCAAGGAAAAAGGAAAAAGGAAAAAGGAAAAAGGAAAAGGAAGAGGAAGAGGACTAGTGCCCAATAGTAGCAAAGGTACATTAGCTGCTATATAGCTACCAAATGTAAAGTGGCACTTTGAGTGGTTAATGTTGATGGGGAATAATATGCATTGTATGACCATAGAGCTTGTGAATATCCATTCCATTTAGTTCAGAGGTTTGATGACATATTAAATTTTGATAAACACAGGCTACTCTTTTAATATAGTGTGAGATGAAGGCAACATCATGTGAAACTACAATAACAGTAATATCGTTATTTAATTTTTTTAAGAGATCGAAGAGATTTGCTTCGATTCTGAAGTCGAGGCCAGAAGTAGGTTCATCGAGAAGTAAAATTTTTGGATTGCTGGCCAAGGCGCGAGCAATCAGTGCTCGCTGTAATTGACCACCTGATAATTCCCCTATGGCCCGCTCTCGTAAATCAGCAATCTCTAACATCTCAAGTTTTTCTAGAGCAATCTCTTTATCTTTCTTGGAATAATTTTGAAATATACCACGTTCATTTAATCTTCCCATCAATACTGTATCTAAAACTGATATTGGAAAATCTCGCATTAGTGTTGCAAATTGTGGAACATATCCAATGTATTTGGACATCTTTTGAGGTTTTTCTGAAAGGACTTTAATTACTCCATTGGTGGGAGCAAGTGAACCTAAAATTAATTTTAATAGAGTACTTTTTCCTCCACCATTAGGCCCAATTATTCCTAAGAACTCTTTTTCTTCAACAAGCAAATTAACATCTTTTAGTACAATATTTTTGGAGTCGTAGCTAAATGATAAATTTGAAATTTCGATTACTTTTTCAATTTGCATCTGATTATCCGATTATCCGATTATCTTTCCAAAATAGAGATAAGCTTTTTCATATTGTTAATGTAATCATATTCTAAAGGATTAAAGTCAACAATTTTTGCACCAACAGTACTTGCAATCATCTCCGCTTGCTTTTTGTTATATTGCTTTTGAGTTAGAATTACTTTTATTTTTCTGGTCCTGGCCAATTTTATAATATTCATTAGATCTTTGGCACCAGGTTCTTTACCATGTTCTTCAATTGCCAATTGCTCTAATCCATATAATTTTGCAAAGTGACCGAAAGCTTCGTGATATACCATGAAGTGTTTAACTGCAAGTGATTTAGTTCGTTTATCTAGTTCATTATGAAGTGTTGTTAATTCTAAATTAATTTTTTGTAAATTTTTTTTATAAAGAAGTTGATTGTTTAAATTCTTATCGGCCGTTAAAAGTACGTCGCAAATTTTAGAGGCCACTATTTTCATATATAGTGGATTTAACCACAGATGAGGATCCTGGTGATTACTTTTACTTTTATTTAAAGATTTTTCGAATTCGAATATAGATTTTTCTAATTCCACCACCAGCATTTTACTATGTATCTCATGAAATTTTTTTAACAGAATTTTTTCAAATGGAAATCCAATGCTAAAATATATTTGTGCTTGATTTAATTCCTCCATTTGTTTAGGAGTGGGTTCGTATGTTTCATGATTTTGTCCTTCACCAATAACCGTGTTAGTTAATATTTTTCCCTCTGAAATTCTATCAACAAAATATTTTATGGGTATTATTCCAGTGAAGACACTTATTTTTTTTTCTACTGTGGCGCTGTAACAGCTAAATGAAATAATAATTGATAACATTGATAACATTGATATTAATAACGCCAATAGCTGAGTATTCTTGTGTAATATTTTATTCATTGTACTCCTTATGTGTACTCCTTATGCCACTATATTGGTGCCAAATGATGACTATATTTTTTTATATCTTTATTATATTTTTTTAGATTTTTTTTTGATTATATTGTAAACGCTCCCTTATTATCAATTAAAAATATTTTCTAAAAAGTGTTCCAAAATATCATTTTGGAATTTGTGGCCTTTCAATTGCAATTAACAAATTGTCATGATAATTGGATGATCATCGTTATTTACTTTTATTAACCACAACAACAGGAGTTAAAAATGATTAGATTTTTACTTGCACTCTCTTTCTTGCTTCTTGCTTTCGAAACTTTTGCTATTAGTGTTCCTATTAGACCTATTGGTAATATTGTAGATCATGCTCAATTATCAAAATTGGTACAGGCAAATCTTATTAAACAAGGAAATTACCGTCGTGCTGATATGAAAATTAAGCAAAATGGTGATAACCGTGATGTTATTGTTCATTTAGTGAGTAATGAGAATTACTCTTTTGAAACAGCAATTATGACTGTTAACAAGCAAAATAAAGTTATTTCTATTGCTAGAAATGCTATCGATCCTTCAATTATTTCAGTTCTATTCCCAAGATGTCCAGACACAACTGTAGATGTTGTATATGCAACTGCTTGTGATGATATTGGTACTGCTGTTAATGGAGTTAACACTGCTTGTGATATTGCTACAGCTGCTGGTTATAAGTGTCGTACTCTTATTGGTAATCAAGCAACAGTTGCTGCTTACAAAAACTGGATGGCATGTCCAAATCTAAAGGGCTTTGGTAACATTGGACACGGTAATACCTCTGGAATTCTTTTGGCAAATGGTGAAACACTCTCTTCCACTTACTTCAATGCTCTTGCAACGACAGCTCTTAATGGACTAGTTATTTATTATAACTCTTGTCAAGTTCATAACAATCCTCTTGAGCCAGCTATTATGCATGCAGGAACTCGTACTTACGTTGGTGGAAATGTTAATTTAGGAATTGGAACTTCAGAAGAAGTTTTTAAATGTTTCTGGGATCAAGTTACAGACAACCAAAGACAAATGGGTGCTGCTTTAACTTGGTGTGAGCAGAATAACTATCCAACAACAGGCGCGCATGGAATTTCTGGTCAGACAAATTATTTCAAATCATTAATAATTCGTCCTCCAGTAATTCATCCTCCAATAGTTCATCCTCCAATAGTTCGTCCTCCAGTAATTACTCCACATATTAATGGATAATTGTTAATTAATTATTAATTATTTTATTAATTGATAATTAGAGATTAAAAAATTAAAATGCATCCACACACTAATAGGTTATTGGTTGTGTGGATGCATTTTTTATTTACAGGGGAATAGATTGATGAAAAAAATGTTTGTTTGTTTATTTATTAATGTCTTTGTTGCTATTGCTATTACTGTTACTGTTACTGTTACTATGATCGTTACAGAAGTGGAGGCAAATCAAGTGATTAATCAAAATCCAATTTTTAATGATGTAAATCTGGAGAGATGTGTTCGAAATACAATAGATGGATTTCAAGGTGAATTTACTGCTGAAATATTGGGGAGTATTAAGGAATTAGATTGTTTTGGTGAGAAGATTGAAAATATTTCTGGAGTTGAAAAATTAACAAACCTGACATCGCTATACTTAGAAAATAATAAAATTAGTGATATCTCTCCTATAAAGAATCTACATCGTTTAAATACGCTTTCATTGCGAAAAAACAAAATTACAGATATTTCTCCTTTACGAGAGCTAGAGAATTTACAGATACTATTACTATGGGAAAACAGTATTGTAGATATTTCTCCACTTGAAAATTTACTAGCATTGAAAGAAATAAGCATTTTCGAAAATCAAATAGAGGATCTTGCTCCACTTAAGAATTTAACTAATCTCACTACGCTTAATATGAGACACAATAATATAAAAGATATTTCTGCACTTGAAAATTTATTAAAATTAAAGAAGCTGGCGCTTAATCATAATCAAATAAGTGATATTTCAGCATTAAGATCAAAAACTAATTTAAAAGAATTAAATCTATCGGAAAATAATATTTCAAATATTTTTGACTTAAAGGAGTTAAAAAGTTTAACTTCACTCTCACTTAGCTCAAATGCAATAAAAGAATTAGTAGGCCTGGAAAATATGAGTGATTTGAAATATCTTTGGTTAAACAATAATCAAATCTCTTCAGAAGAATTGGTGGCCATCAAAGATTTAACATCTCTTGAGGGTTTGTATTTAGGAAATAATAAGATTACATCTATTGTCGATCTTCAAAATTTAAAACAACTGCTGATGCTTCATCTAAGTAATAATTTTATTATTGATATTTCACCACTCTCTCAGATGCAAAATATGGTGGAGTTGTGGCTTGATAATAATTGTATTGTGGATTTTTCTGCACTCGATGGACTTAATAAATTACATAATCTTGTTGGCAAAGATAAACAAAATTCTGACAGATGTAAGATGTAAGATGTGACATGTGAGATGTGATATCAAATATCAATTTTTACCATTTCATTTTTTATTAAATTTTTAAAATCATTGGAAATGGTATCCAGATCTACAATATCAACTGTAATAGTAATATTTGATTCCTCAAAATCATTTCGTAATTGAGCGAGTGTGAATTCGTACTTGTTTTTACAAATGACAGCGAGATCAAGATCAGAATATTTTTTATTAGTACCACGAACTCTACTTCTGTACTGATATTTCTTGCTTCATGAAAGTTCAACCAAGCTTCGACATTGGAGATGAGATTGTTTTTTCCAGCTTCTCTGATTATTGGTTTTGGACCATCTAAAATATCTTCTCTACCAATGTTTTTAAAAAAACGTTTAATCGTCTTCCGTGAGAGTTCAAAAGTGTATTCAAAACGTTTGATTACTCCATCACGAAGATACTCATTTATTGGTTGCGCTAGTATCGATTCCAAGCTTTTTAGAGAATTTCTTAGTGGCGTTAGTGAAAAAGTAGAATTCATTTTAGTTAACACTTTGGTTACTCGTTTTATATTTTTTTACAATTTTATAATTATACAATTCTTTATCTATATAATATAAACATTTATTCAGATCTGTCTATTTAACAGTCACTATGAATTAATTTTAACCACTTTAAACGAGGTGAAATGATGAAAAAATTTATTTTAAAGCAGGCCCTTATTTCTTGTGCAATTTTGTTTGCTATTTCTTCTGCTTCTCAAATCTCATTTGCAAACACTGAGATCGTTAGTAAAACTCTAACAGAAGGTACTTATAACTATGATTCATTTACATTAGAAAAAGATCAAACTCTTATATTAAGAGGTCAGGTTGTATTAAATATTCAAAGTAACTTCTACAATTTTGGAAAGATTATTATTTCAAAAGATGGCCAACTTACAATAAATTCTAATTCTGATCATATGATAGTAGCATTAGGAACCATAAATTGTTCTGATTCATCAAATACATGCCAGACTATACTTGAGAGCAAAAAAACGATTGAGCTTATGGGAGACGCTTATATTGGTGGAAGTTTAAGCATTATTTCTGCTACAGATTTGATATCTGAACCGATAACACTTGTGGTTGGCGCAGGTTTGGGTGGAGAAATTACAGGTGGCGGCGCCAGTGTATCTATTTCGCCATCAAATTAACTTTTGTTTTGTAGAATTCCCTATCTTTCGATCTTGATTACTACTTCGGTTTTTGTGTGATCATTCTTCAAAATAAAAACAGTTACTATATACCAAATTTTTCAGGTCCTGCATTTGAATTTTTAATTAAAAAAATTCTGCTTACAGAAAATGCTGGGGATGATTTTAAAGCACAAAAATATTTACTCGATGAACTCGGTCTACCTGATAACGATATCATAATCTATGATCTACTTGATGGAGAAAATGATGTAGATATGGTCATTGAACATAAAAAGGATAGAAAAATTATATTGATTGAATGTAAATGGAGTAAGAATTTAACTTTAGTTAAGGAAGGAATTAAGCAACTTGAAAATGCGAGCAAAAAATTTGATCGCCGATCAATTAAAATGTTTTTGACAGTATCTTGATTTTTACTTTTAACGAGATGAAGTTTGACGAGGATCTTTTGGGTATAAAATTAACTATTTATTCACCACTGCTTGGTAACCTCGAACTTGTTGTTGGCGATTGTGATTTAGCATCTTTTGGTAAATATGTTTCTATGATATATCTACTATAAAAATAAGTACCACCTTCGGTTACATGAGAGTGATCGGCAAGAAAATCGTCTTCATATATCATTTCATTGTTATTAACTATCAATGTTGGAAATTTCATTTGTAAGTCTTGTAGATAGTTCAAATAATTTTTTTTATATTGATCAGGGATAAGGTTAGATGATGTTCTACTCCAAGGAACTTGCTCTATAATCACGTTACTTGAATTTTGTAACGCCAAAGTAATTATTTTTTGCAGATAAATTGAAATTGTTTTACTGGGAATGAAATCTTTTAATTTACTTTCTTCGCTTGGATTATTATTAACTTTGAATCTACTGTAGGGATTATAACCTAGTTTATTAACTGTATCTTCTGTCATCTTAATGTTCCAATTCTTACGGTTAAAAAATTGTGCATTAATGAGCTCTGCTTGATAGTAATTTGGCCATTTTGTTTTGTATAACAGTATGTCTTTTAAAATATCAAATGTGAGAAATTTTTTTTTCTTATTACTATCTTCATTTTTAATTTTATTGTCAGCAGACGAATCATTACTGCTAACATCTTTTAGAGAAGACAGGTCATCATTTATTAGAGCATACCAATAAACTTGTAGTGCTTCTAATAAGGTTAAGGTATCATATTGAACACTTTTCATTATAAATGCATAATCAGTGATATAGTTATAAGAGGCAAAAGAAATTATTACTTTTTTTACTTTGTTTTTATTTTGAAAAAATTTTTTTACGATATGGTATGCTTCAATAGGACCTCCACCGCTTGCAGTAATATTAATTATTTTATAATCAGGATAAAGAATAGGATTAAATGCTGCTTGTATGCGAGAATCACCTATTAATAACAAATCAAGTGTTTGAGGATATTGCTTGTTTACTAGTTGATTCTCTCCTCTATACATACCAAAACCCCATGGATGCTCATACATCTCTTTAAAAAAATATAAAAAACTCCAAGTAAGTGAGTACAGTATAAAAATAGTAATTAGAGAAAGAAAAATTTTTTTAGAATTGGAAGTAGATAAATTCTGCATATTTTGAAACCTTGAAGATCATAATTGATAAAATAATAATATAAAAGATAGATGATTTGAGTGGAACCCAAGCACAGCTATTAAAATTTGATTTTATCTCTTTTATTTTGATCAAGATGTATGTGATAAGAATAGATATTGGAAGAACTATCATAATTATTGGTAGGTCTAGAGAAGATGCAAACATATTTTGCAAAGGAATTATAAGTTCATTTTTAATTTCTATGGAGGAGTGATTACTAAAAAAAATTTTATTGAAAATAAAAACTGCATCAGAGAGGTTATTTGCACGAAAGAAAATCCATGCAATATTTACTAAGATAAAAGTGATTGCAATTTTAATTTGCAGGATAAATATAGAGGAAAATTTGTAGATAGTTGATGATGATAATGTGAAATACTTAGAATTATAAATTGATCTTAGAATTCCTAGATTAGTATTGGCATTTATACTATTTGCGATTTTTTCTTTAACAACACCTAAAATTGTTTCTATACTATAGTAAAAGGCGTGTAGCATTCCCCAAACAACAAAGGTCCAATTTGCTCCATGCCATAGACCACATAAAAAAAATACTACCCAAATATTAAATAGACCTCGGAATATAGATGGTGAACCATCTGTATTCCTATTACCACCAATAGGGATATAGACATATACTCTAAACCATCTTCCAAGAGTGATATGCCATCTTTTCCAAAATTCTTTAATGCTCGAGGAAAAATATGGAATTTGGAAATTTTCTGTTAGTTTTATTCCAAGCATTTTGGAAATTCCGATGGCCATATCACAATAACCAGAAAAATCGCAATAGATTTGAATTGAATAGAGGAAAGTGGCCACCACTAACATTGCCCAACTATAATTATCCGGATTTTTATAAACAATATTTACGACTATGGCCACTCTATCTGCAATCACTAATTTTTTAAATAAACCAAATGAAAAACGGAGAAGACCATCCATGAAAAAATCAAAATCAAAATTGGTCTTACGTATAAGTTGTGGAATCATTTCTTGTGCTTTTTCGATTGGTCCTGAAAGTAGTTGTGGAAAAAATGAAATATATAGAGCATAAGTAACAAAGTTTTTTTCTGCTTCTGCTTTTTCATTATAAATGTCAATTATGTAACCCAAACTTTGAAAAGTGTAAAAAGAGATGCCAGCAGGTAGAATCAAATTAGAATATGGTAAATATTCTTTAGCACTTAAGAAAGAAAAATTGTCTACAAAAAAATTATAATATTTGAATATAAAAAGCATCAACAAGTTAGTAAAGAGACTGAGAAGAAAAAGTAAATTTTTTTTGTTTTGCTTAGAGCGATCATTATTATGGGAATATTGAAATTGATAGAGTGTTAAACCAACATAATAATCAATTAGAGTAGTAAATAAGAGAATAAAGATACATTTACCAGCAAGAGAAAAATAAAAAAGATAGCTGGTAATTAAAAGTAAAAACTTGCGATATTTATAGTCGACATTGAAATACACACATAAAAATATCAAAAAGGTAATTAAAAAATAATCATGGATAAAAGACATGTTTACCTACTCTTTAATACGCTATTTTAGTTTGTGCGCACTCTATACTTAATTAGTCGGTTATTTAAAAAAATTCTTGATTAAAATAAATGGAAATTAAAAAAAATAGAAAGTAACCTGAATGAACGCTAATATTAGAGGGTGAATTGTTTTTAAAATAAAATTATTGAGTTCGCTAATGGATGGGTGGAATTGTTTGATTTAATTTTAACGAGATGAAGTTTGACGAGGATCTTTTGGGTATATTTTACGAATACTTTCTTTAATTTCATTATCTGACTTTTTTTTCCTCTCTATTTGTGCCAAAGCTCCTAACTTTTCAATAAATCTTTGCTGTTCTTTTACTTCACTTGAAAAATAACTACTAATGTTTTTTATTCTTGATTTAATAAGCTCCATCTCTCTTCCTGCACTATTTACGATTTCTTTATTATCTTTATTATTTTTATTATTTTCAATACTTATTATATTTTGCAAATTCTGCTTATATTTATGAAAGAGCATATTCATACCAGCAAAAGTATTAACTTTAAGAGTATTAAATTCTGTTTCATATTCATTGATGATTTTTCCAATCTGTTCTTTATTATCTCCAGAGGTTTCGATTTTTTTTCGCTGTTCTTTTTTTAATATGGGAATTTTTTCTTGTGCAATTATCTCTATTTTGTCTAATTCGAAGTCAGCATTTTTTCTAATCTTTAATAACTCTTGCTTGTAGAGTGGGATAGTGTCATCATTTGAATCATTATTTTTTTGTGCCAGGGATAGTTGTAGCATAAAAAGTTGTACGACAATAAAAAAGAGCGTAAAAATCAGAGTGAAAATGTTAAAAATTTTTTTCATTGGAGACTACCGATTGTAATTTGTAATTGTAATTTACCTAATGCTCAAATCGGCAATTATTAAAAATGACTTGACAAAATAATAGCATTGGAAGAAAGTTTTGCTGGCGTTGCTCAATATGAGGATATAATAAAATGCAAGAAAAAAAGAACCAATCAAAGAAACAATCAAAGAACCAATTAAATTTAATCAAACATCCCCTATTACAAGAACTGACAACAATTTTTAGAGACAAAAAAACTTCCTGCCATCAATTTAGAAGAGTTACTGCTCAGATAGCGACTTTGATGGCATACGAGGTTGCTCGAAATTTTCAAACCAAGAAGGTCAAGATTGAAACTCCCTTCGAGCTAATTTCTTCTCCACTCATAAAACCAAATATTTTAGTAGTGGCCATAATGAGAGCGGGAAATGCTATGCTCGATCCGATATTGGAGATTTTTCCTAATGCCAGAGCAGGACATGTGGGTATTTATCGAGACAAACACAACAATAATCAAGCAGTGGAGTACTACTTTAAAATTCCACAAAAAGTTGAAGGATCTCATGTGTTGGTTGTGGATCCATTATTTGCAACTGGAAACACTATTGTGGCCACAATTAATCAACTTAAAAAATATCGAGTAGGAAAGATAGATTTTCTCACCATACTCTCATCCAAAGAGGGAATAAGAAAATTGAACAAAGCTCATCCAGATGTTACAATTAATACACTATCGGTTGAGAGGGAATTGGATAAAAATGGTTATCTTATTCCAGGTGCTGGCGATGCTGGTGATAGATTGTACGGAACAAAATAAGTTTTCTGGAGTTGATTGGTGGGTTTTAATTTAATTAATTTGGCAATAAAGAGACCAATCTTTATTGTCTGTCTGATGTTGATCTTAATTATCACAGGTCTTATGTCGATGAGTAAGATTGGTGTTGATCTATTTCCTGATGTTAATTTTCCAATTGTAGTAATTCAGATTCCATATCCAGGAGCATCTCCTAATGATATGGAAAATTTAGTCAGCAAATTAGTAGAAGAAGAGATAGGAAATCTTCCTAATTTGAAAAAACTTAAATCCATTAGTCTGGAATCAACATCAGTTTTAGTTGCTGAATTTAATTTAAAGACTGACATCAAAGATGCCGAACAACAGATTCGTAACAGAATAGATAATTTAAAGAGTAAACTTCCATCTGATATCAAAGATCCAATTGTTTCCAGAGTAGATCCTGCCGATTTGCCAATTGTTAGATTTGCAGTTAAATCAAATTTAAAAAAATCTCTTCTCTACGATGTTGTCAAAGATAATGTTGCCAATGAATTGGAGCGAGTAGAGGGTGTGGGCAAAGTTGATTTAGTAGGAGGAAGAAAGCGCGAAATAAAGGTTTATGTAAATAAAAATATGATG
This sequence comes from Oligoflexia bacterium, assembly GCA_015232355.1. Lineage (GTDB taxonomy): Bacteria > Bdellovibrionota > Bacteriovoracia > Bacteriovoracales > Bacteriovoracaceae > JADFZW01. The sequence continues at coordinate 173,954 of JADFZW010000006.1, read as the reverse complement.
GATGATAGCGAACTCTCCATTTTACAAATAGCAAATAGCATAGGAAGTAGTTCGCGAAATATTCCTATAGGAAATATTGAAAGAAATCAGAGTGAAACAGTCTTTAGAAGTGTTGGTGAGTTTAGTAAAATTAATTCTATAAATGATGTTGTTGTTAAGTTGTTAGATAGACCAATCAAGCTTTCACAAATAGCAAGAGTGGAAGATGGCGAAGAGAAGGAAAAAAATTATGCCACTTTAAATGGTAAAGCAGCAATATTTGTGGATATCTTTAAACAATCGGGAAGTAACACCACTACCGTGGCCGAAGATGCTATCAAACGCTTAAATAAAATAAATAGCAATTTAAAGATGAAGGGATTGGATGCTGAGATTACAGTGGTGAGAAGTAGTGCTAAATTTATTAAGATGAGTGTTGATGATGTTAAAGAATCAATTTCTATTGGAATTATTTTATGTATTGTTGTGGTATTTATTTTCCTTGGTTCAATTAGATCAACAATCATAACTGGTCTAGCACTTCCTAACTCTCTTCTGGGTGCTTTTATCTTTATGTATTTTTTTGGCTTTACTATTAATATGATGACTCTGCTGGCGCTCTCTTTGGCCGTTGGTTTGTTAATTGATGATGCTATTGTAGTAAGGGAAAATATCTTTCGACATATTCAAAATGGAATGGAAGCTGCTAAGGCCGCCTATATTGGTACTACCGAGGTAACTTTGGCGGTAATTGCAACTTCCTCAGTGGTAATTTCTGTTTTCGCGCCGATTGCATTTCTAGATGGAATAATTGGACAATTTTTTAAACAATTTGGATTAACCATTGTTTTTACTATTTTGATTTCCACTGCTGATGCTATGATGGTTGCACCAATGCTCTCTGCTTATTGGGTTTCAAAAAAATCCAACACTGGACTACTAGGAAAATTAGTGGCCTTTTTTGATAAGGGACATGAACTAGTAAATCGCATCTATGCGCAGACGATAAAAATTACTCTGAAAAATCGTAAGAAAGTAATTTTAATATCTGTTCTAATATTTATTTCCAGTTTACTGTTAGTACCACGTTTACCTAGTACCTTTATTCCCAATGAAGATTATGGTGAATTTGCAGTGAGAATCGAATTGCCGGCCAGTAGTAGCTTGCAGGCAACTAAAGATGCATCTAAAAAAATAGAGGATAAGATTTTAGAAAATAAAGATGTGAACACCACTGCTGCAGTAGTTGGAACAAGTGCTGGTAAACAAAACATTGCTTTAATCTATGTAAAATTACGAGAGCGAAAAGAACGTCAAAACTCAACCATGGCCACAAAAGATTCTCTACGTGTTGTTCTTCCACCGTTAGTTCCAAGCGCATTGGTACGAGTGCAATTATATGATGAATTTGGTGATACGGGAGAGAGACCATTTATGATCTTTTTTGAAGGAGATGATTTACAAGAGTTGGCCCGTTACACTTCGAAAGTTAAAGAGCGCTTTGCAAAGGTAAATGGATTGATTGAATTGGATTCTGATTATCGAGTTGGTCGCCCCGAATATCAGGTAGTCTTTGATAGGAAAAAAGCAGAGGAGAGAGGAGTATCTATTTCGGATGCGGGATTAGAACTTCGAGCGCGAGTGGATGGAATTATTGCATCCAAATTTAGAGAGAATAATAAAGAGTATGATATCCGAGTGGAATTGGATGAGAAATTTAAAGATGTTGCAAAAACATTTAATAACAGCAAAATTCCTAATCGAACTTTTAATTTTGTCTCCTTAAATCACGTTGCAGATCTTGAATCAGCTATGGGATTTTCACAAATCAATCGCTTAAATAAGGCCAGATATATCTCTGTGACTGGCGATCTTTCTACTAACGGAGCATTGGGTGCGGTGATGGATGAGACAAAGAAAATATTAAAGAGTGAACTGCCACCACCTAAGGGAATAAGTTGGTCCTTTCATGGAATGGCCGATGATTTTCAAGATCTAATTCGTAACATGCTTATGGCCATAGCTTTTGCAATTATTTTAATCTATCTGGTTTTATCAAGTTTGTATGATAGCTTTGTAACTCCTTTTTCTATTCTATTGGCCCTGCCGATGGCAGTTTGTGGAGCAATCTTTGCTCTATGGATAACTGGCGAAGGGATCAATGTTTTTTCACTTATAGGATTTATTTTACTCCTGGGAATTGTCGCTAAAAATTCTATTTTGTTAGTTGATTACACTCTCAAAAAAGTTAATGAAGATGGACTTGATCGAAATGAAGCTTTGATCTTGGCCGCCAAAACAAGACTGAGACCAATTCTCATGACGAGTATTGCTTTAGTAGCAGGAACACTTCCAATAGCAATAGGATTAAGTGAAGTCAGCTCCTCTCGAACTTCAATGGGAATTGCAATTATTGGTGGTTTAATAAGTTCAACTTTCCTTACTCTTCTGATTGTTCCTGCAGCATATGGATACATAGATGATTTACGATTGTGGTTTTTAAAGAGGGCCCAAAACATTAATTAATTAAGTTCTCTATCCTAAATTACAATACAATAACGATATCAGCAGCAGTGTTACTTTCACAAACTATTTCTATCAATGAATGAAGGATGTTATTAGTTGAGTTGTGTGGTAAGAAAGCAGTTTCATATGAAGAAATCTTAATCTCGTCTCTTCCTCTGAAAATATTAATTTCACCTTGAAGACAAAGTAGAGTTGCGGGTCTTAAAGGACTCTCTAGTGAAAGTTGATATGATTCTCCTTTATTTAACTTTAAAGTATAGACAGAAAAATCAGCATGCTCGATCAATAGCTTTGCTTGCTTTGTTTGAGTTGTACTAAATGTGCTAGGTGTATTAAATATATCTTGATATTTTAAAATACCATCGAGATAATTTAGATGCATACTTGAGGAAATTACTTCGAGTGCTTGATTTAGATGTAATTCTCTTTTCATTCCATTTTTATCTAAGCGATTCCAATCCCAAATTCTATAAGTGATATTTGAGTTTTGTTGAATTTCTAGTAATCTTACACCTTCACCGATAGCATGGATAAGTCCGGCCGGAATCATAAGAAAATCATTTTGCTTAACTGGAATGAAATTTAGAAATTGATGAAGATTAGAGCTTTTTTCTTTTTTTTCTTCTTTTTCTTCTTCTTCGTTTCTACAGGCCATTTCAAACTCTTCAAAGGTGATATGATCTTTTAATCCTAAATAGAGACCACTTCCTTTTTCAGCATTTAAAATAATCCAGCATTCACTTTTACCAGTATTGTTTTTTTGTCCATACTTTTGTCCATACTTTTGGCCATGTCGTCTAGACCAAAAGTCATCTGGATGTACTTGCACAGAGAGATTTAAGTTTGCATCTAAGTATTTTATCAGATAAGAACTTTCTAAGTTCATCGATGTAAGAGAATAGAGTTCCCATGTTTCACCTATCTTTGATCCTGGAGAAAGATTATATAGTTGTGCAAAAAAATCTCCGCCCCACAGGGTCTCTTGCATATGAGGAGTTAATTTTAAAATTCCTGAAGAGATATTTTTAATATTGTCAGTGTCAGTGAAAATCTGCGCATTTTTATTTGTAATTGGATCAATAATTGTATCAACAATTGTATCAACACTGCCACTGCTCGCAGGTTTATTTGTATTTATATTGTTATTTAAATGCCAATCTTTCAATTGGTGATCCATGTCGAAAAATCTCCATCTAAAAATTAAATTCGAACTTAAAATTTAGAATAATTTAGAATTTAGAATTTAAATGACTTTAAATCAAATTTTTCTTCTTTAAAACTTAAAATTTATCTCTTACTATTTAGTAATCAAGGGGGATTTAATTTAAAATGGGGGGATAACTTGTCTAACTCACAAATGGAAGCAGGTCAAAATGATCTAGCATCAGTAAATTATAATCAAAATCAAAATGATTCCACCAGCAGCGATCCAGCTTCTTCTAATAATAATACGAGCACGATCACTGAAGCAAATGGTGACAAAAAAAATATTAGTGAAAGGAATTGGAAGATGAATTCTTTTCAAGAGGTGAAAACACAAATAGGACCAAAAATTTGGGCCGTTGGTGGAGGAAAGGGCGGAGTTGGAAAGAGTTTGGTTACTGCCAATATTTCAATCTGTCTGGCATTAATGGGACATAAAGTAGTCACTGTTGATCTTGATCTTGGAGGTGCCAATCTTCACACTTGTCTTGGAGTGCCCATTCCAGAGGTGACGCTTTCTGATTACATTACAAAGAAGGTGAAAAATTTAAATGAATTACAAACTAAAACACCTATTCCCAATTTATGTTTAATAAGTGGTGCTCAAGATGATTTGCAAATTGCTAACCTAAAAGGAATGCATAAAAACAAACTTCTCTCTAAATTGAACACGCTGGATGCCGAATTTGTTTTATTCGATCTTGGAGCAGGAACAGCCTCAAATACTTTGGATTTTTTTATTTCTTCTGATCAAGGAATCTTGACGGTTATTCCGGAACCAACATCAATTGAAAATACATATCGCTTTATTCGTTCGGTATACTATCAACGTTTGAAGATGGTAGAGGAACTCTTAGATGTTAGACCACTTATTGATCAAGTAATGAATTCTAAAATTTCCACTCACAAAAATATTCCAACTGATCTTATTCAAAAAGTGATTGATTTAGATCCAATAAGAGGAATGAAATTACGAAATGAGATCACAAAGTTTAGACCAAAATTAATTATGAATCAGGTGCGAACACAATCTGATATTGATATTGGATTTTCGATAAAAGCAATTTGCAAGCGTTATTTTGGTATTGAGATGGACTATATAGGTTATCTCGATTATGATTCTGTTGTTTGGCAAAGTGTGAAGAGAAGAAGACCTTTGCTAATGGAATTTCCAAGTTCAAAGTTAGTTACAAATTTTGATAGGATAGTACATAGACTCCTTAGTTAATTTGAGATTAGGATTTTAGGATTTTAGGATTTGAGCATGAATAGTATGAATAATAATAATAATATTAATAGTAGTAGTATGAGTAGTAGTATGAGTAGTGATGCAAAAAATTATTATGAAATTTTAGAGATCTCATATAATTCCTCTCCAGAAGAGATTTATGAGGGATATTTACGTGCAAAGAATACTTATTCAGGAGATGGACTTGCATTGTATTCCATCTTAACAAAAGATGAGTGTGATGAAATGTTGGAGCTTATTGAGGCGGCATACTCTATCTTAAGCGTACCACACAAACGTAAAGAGTATGATACTATTAGAGGAATAGGAGTTCCCAAATCTTCAAGCATGCAAAATGCTTCAAAAAATAATGGAAATGCTTTTCATAGTAGTTCATCGGCATATGATCAAAATTCAAATGGAGACCAAGCTGTAGATGATTATGCTTTGATGGCCAACTTAGCTTATGAGCGTTCACAATCTAAATCACAATCATATTCACAATCTCAATCACAACCATATTCTCAATCACAGTCACAATCACAATCATCGTATTTGAGATCACAAGAATATGGTAGACAGAGTAACAACAAGAATAGCAACAATGGCGGTGCAAGTGGTGTTGCTGGTAATAGAGATAGTATTAATGACAATAAGAACAGTAGTAGTGGCAATAGTAGCAATCACTACAGATTTGTTAATAGTAATAGATCAGATGTTGAAAGAGAAAAAGATATAGGTATGAGTACAGGCATGGGGAGTGGTAATGCTCAAGCTCAAGCAGCACAATCACCAAGAAGTAATACCTACACTATTGCTTCCAACAACGATAAGGATTTTCAGATACATCGAAATGAAATGGATATCTCTCGACTAACGGCCCAAAAGCGCTTTGCTTTGGAGTACGAAGCAAATGCTGAATTTGAACAAAGGATAGAGAGTACAACTGAATTTACTGGTAGTTTTTTAAAAGAGATTCGTGAATATAAAAATGTTACACTTGAAAAGATGTGTGATCTTACCAAAATATCTCGAACATATTTAAGACAAATAGAAGAAGGAGAATATGCTAAATTGCCTGCACTTTCTTACTTGAGAGGATTTGTCTATCAATATGCTAAGTGCTTGCGCTTAAATCCAGACATGGTGGCCAATTCATATATTGAATATGTAAAATCATTACAAAAAATTAAAAAGAAGTGATTTCAAATAGCAATAGCAATAACAATAACAATAACAACAACAACAACAACAACAACGAAGATATTTTAGAATTAGAAGTTGTTATAACAGAGGATGATCATAGGCAGTTTAGGCGCTTGGACCATCTTTTAGCAGCGAAGTTGCCATATGGAAGATCTTTTATAAAGAAATTGTTTGAGCAAGATCTAATCAATACAGAAAATACATCACTTTCACTTAGCAAACTTCCAGCTGTTGGAACAATTATTAACATTGAAGTTCCACCACCAATTCCTTTGGATGCAGAAGCTGAAAATATTCCTTTGGAAATACTCTTTGAAGATGAGGATTTAATTTTTATAAATAAACCAGCAGGACTTGTTACTCATCCAGCTCCAGGAAATTATACTGGAACATTGGTGAATGCTCTTTTACATCATTGTCCAGATCTCAAGGGAATTGGAGGTGTAAAGAGACCAGGTATTGTTCATAGATTGGACAAGGGAACGAGTGGAGTAATGGTTTGTTCAAAGAGTAATCAAGCTCATGAGAAATTAGTGATGCTTTTTTCTGAACATAAGATAAATAGAATCTATCAAGCAATTGCGATTACGAAACAATTTAACTCTAGTACTTCTGGTGTTTTAAAATCAATAATAGGAAGACATCCGAGTAATAGAATAAAAATGTCTACTACTCCCAAGAATGGCAGAGGGAAAATGGCCATCACCAACTACAAGATTTTAAATAAACCTGATAGTAAATCAGATTGTCTTTATCACATTGAACTTAAATTAGAGACAGGACGTACTCATCAGATAAGAGTGCACTTAAGTTCACTCTTAAAAGCACCAATCTTAATGGATTCCGTGTATGCTAATCCTAAAGAACAACTAAAAAATATTAATAGTGAAGAGATAAAGAATTTAATTTGTGATTATCCATATCCATTTTTACATGCAAAAACACTCGGACTTACTCATCCAATTAGCAATAAATATTTAGAATTTTCAGTCGCTCCTCCTGAAATATTTTCTAGGTTATTGTTGCTCATTTCAGGATAAATCGTTTTAAGATACAATATTAGTATAGTTTAGATAGATGAATAGATAGATGCTATGAGGGGGTAATCATTATGCAATCACTGCGATCACTGCAATTACTGCTTTTGAATATTGTTATTTTGTTTTTGCTTTGTGGTTGCTTAAGTCAAAATCTCGGACCAAAACTTAATTCTCAAACCTCTACTAGTTCAGGTACAGGCAAAGGTTCTACTGTCACTTTAGTTGCAAATGTTAATAGTTATGATTTTGGTTATGTACCAGTTAGTAGTACTTCTGATGATTTTAGATTAAAACTTAATAACTATATCACCAGAGATGCCATAGGTTGCACGGCCCCTACTATAACAGGTACTGATGCTGCAGATTTTGTAATTAGTAGTAATGGATGTGGAATTACAATTAAAGCAAAATCATTTTGTTATATCTATCTTAAATCATCTCCGAAGACATCTGGGTGTTTAAATGTAAGTGGTGTGCGTTCAGCTACTTTTAATTTTAGTTGTAGCAATCTTGAACAAAATATTAGTATTCCCATATCAGTTACTGCTCAAGATATTTGTTCATTACAAATAAATGGTGGAGCATTACGTGCTAACTCGACTTTAAATCTAAGCTATCTTTCAGAGGGAACAAACACTACCATGTGCTTTGGCGAATCCACTGTTCAAAGTTTATGTTCACAATCATCTTCATCATCAACTTCTGCCACCTATGCTTTGGCGGTTACTCCAGATAGTGAAACCGGAAGAGATGTGACCATCTATGGATGGAGCAAATATAGCTATGATCAAAAAATTTTAAATGGAAGATTAGTTTCGAGTTCAATTTATTTTGATAACAGAAAACCAAGAGCAACAGATTTTAGTTGTAGTACACCTGCAGTTTGTCCAACTATAACAAATACACCAGAAATTACAGTTAAATTTGTAAGCGACGAAGAGTTACTTCTTAGTTCCTTAAATAGTAGTCAACATATTCAAGTGGTGGCAACTTCAGTAGCATACTCTACATCGTGGTTTACTCCAGTTGCGGTCGCAACCTCTGCTTCTTCATACACATATTTAGCAACAGTGTATTTAACTCCCACACCTGGTAGTAGTGATGGTTATGTCTCTATAGCTATGGCCGCTCCTACATCAATTACTGATTTGGCCAGTAATTCACTTAGCTACTATACTCCAACACCATTTGCATTCATTTATGATAATAAAGAACCCACTCCTGTTTTTTCAGCAACTCCACGCTATACCACCAAAGATCCATCTTCATCTGACAAATATAATTTCAGAGTGTATTTAAATTTCAATGAGGGTGTTAGTGGAGTGAGCAGTAATAATTTTATTGCACCAACAGGAACAGTTACCATTAGTGGAGTAACTCCTAATGCTGAACCAACACTATATCCAACAAGTTTTATTATTGATGGTTATATTAATCCCACTGGTGTTGCCGACTACAGTGACTTCGTTGTTCAATTTGTTCCTACTGCTGCACCAGTTACAGATCGTGCGGGAAATATTGTTACTTCAACATTAAGTAAAACATTAGGAATAGTCTGGGCGATGCCAACTGTTTCAATCTCATATACGCCAGATAATAGTTTGCCAGCTGCTCATGGAAGTCCTCATATCTCGAGTAGTTCATTTTATATATATGCAAGTTTTCTTCGAGGATCTGGTGCGGGAACTCCGGAACCAATTGCTACAAGCTATTTTACTCCTAATCCATTAACTTATATTCAGTATACTCCAGCAGCAGCTTCACTAACTTTTAACAGTGTAACTCCAGTTGCAACTGGAGTTTATGGAATTTCAACTACTGTTGGAGGTGATCCTGCCGGTACTCCCATAACAATAGTTTTCCCTGCTGGTTGGGCCCATGATTTTGCTGGCAATAATTCTACCTCTCAAAGTTTGACTATAAAATATTATACTGATCCAGTAGTAACAAATGCTACAACCAATAGTTTATTTCCAATTACAGGAAGTAATGATCCTAAAACCTCTGAATCACTAATCACTATTAATCCGATAACTGTGAGTAATAGTGATCTTCGTTCTATCGAGTGCTATTACGAGAACAAGAGTGTGCAATCAACTGATGCAAATTATGCTGACTCTTATTCTAGCTGTGCTGATTTAGATTCAATGATTGAGGTCGATTCTAGTTCTGGTAATTATATAATTGGAAAAACATATTTTTCTACTTACGATTTGGCAAATAAGAGCGCCGTTTGGAATTGGAGACCAACAATAAATCAAAGAGGAACATATAAGATCACCTTCCGTGCTTACGATGTTAATGGACATCCAGTACAAACACCAACGCCTGTATCATCTTCATTTTTTATTACAGTCAGAGATAATCTTAGTTCAGGTAATATGCTTTCATATACAGATAGTTATTTTGCTTTGGCCACTCCCACTGGTGCTGGTGGAAGTAAAGATATGTCAGCAGATGGAAGTAAAAATACGGCCAGTACTTCATTAGTGGATTTGAAGGCAGATTCTACTCTAGTATCGAGTGGATATGGTGGAGGCGGGATTACTGCTTCTTATATGACTCCAGTTGCAGGAATAGATTTGCAAGGAAGTTATACAGACTTGCAAGCTACATTTTCAGCTGGAGTGTGGTTTAAAGCTCCAACGGCAGGAACTGCCAGATGTATTTTAGCAAATAAAAATTATAGCGAGGATGATGGAAATGGGTGGTATTTGGGAGTTAACAGTTCAAATAAATTAATTGTTAATGTTGCAAATGGTGTCGGTCGTTATTCCATCACTGACAACAATGCTATGACAGAAAATTATTGGTATTTTATATTCTTTACTTGGAATAAAACTACACCGACACTAAAAATTTTCAAAAATGGCGTAGAGATAACAAATATAAGTTCTACTTTAACTATTGCCGCCAATCAAGATATAGATGCTGATGATAATATTTTTTTAGGAAAATGTATTGATGGAAATCTCTTTAGTGGTGCTATCAACTCCTCTGTAATTTATTCAAACGAATCTTCAGCATCAACCATATCAGATAATTTTTTATCAACGGTCAATCGTTTTAGATCATTTAAACCAAAGCAAGCAATTAATACATCCAATATATCATCAAATCTCATCTATCACTACGATGCTTTCTTTGCACTTGATGGAGTACAACCTCAACCAACAAGCAGTAATGGAACTTGCAGAATATCTTCAATTTACAATTTAGCTTTTGCACCTGTAACTTCAACTAGTACTCCTGCTCCTGCTTCTGCCAATTGTGATATCGATGGCCAACATGGAAGTGGATTATCAGGAACACCAGGTACATCTCCAAATCCATTTCGCTATCATTTAGATGGAATAGATGATCAGATAGTTTTAATTGGGTTGCATCCTACTCCTGGTTTTGAGAGAGCAATGACTATTGGTGCTTGGGTACGTCCAACAGAGGCGCCAGCGGCAGGAACTGCAATGGTTATTTTTCAGAGAGGAGATACTGCTAACTTAGGAGTATCCTTAGAAATTAATGAAGATGCAGATTTCGAATTTAGAATGAATACAAATGAAAGCACTGAGGTAGTAGCAACTTGTGCAACCACTATTCAGTCATACAAGTGGTATAATGTTGTAGCAGTAAAAAATATGTCTAAAATTAAACTGTATTTGAATGGTGATTTTTGTTCAGAGGTAGCAGCAGTAGATGCAACTATAGCATTTGGTACACCAACAGCATTAGATTTTATAGGTGGCAATCCTTCAGGAACTCCAGAATTTTTTAATGGAGATATCTCATCTCTTGTTTTGTATAATACACCATTATCAAGTCAACAGATCAAACAAAATTTCTATGCCACTGCTGATAGATTTAGAGAAGTAAATTTAGAAAAAACTAGCACGCTAGGATTAATACTTCATCTAGACGCTGCCAATGCTAAAAATAAATTGCTACCAGGTTCAGGTGCAGCTCCAGTACTAACTTCTTTTAGTGATCTCTCTGCTTGGAACTATAAAGATACAAACACAAATATGTCAAACAGAGCAGATCCTGCTATTTCAGTGGCAAGCTTTGCTGGAAATAGTACGGTAGGTTCCTCTTTTTACAAATTGAATTTTGCTAATAACAGCGACTATGTAAATATACTTCCAACAGGTATAGATGGAACTCCAGAAGGAACTTATGTTTTATGGTATAAGGGTTCTGCGGCCGTTAGTATTTGTAATCTAGTTAGCAGAGTATCTATTGATCCTGGTGGTGGGGCAGAGGGAGGAGCATTTATGCAATTAAATGAATTTAATAAATTGAGAATGCAATTGAATAAGAGTGATGGTACTCCAGTTTATACAGCGGTAGCATCTGTAGAGCAAACACCAAATGATTGGCAACATCTGGCATTTATATTTAATAAGAATATAAGTGGTAGTAAAAATAGAATCTTTTTAAATGGACAAGAAGTAGCAAGTGCTGGTTATGCGACCAGTGCTTGGGATTATAGCGGTGCTGGTGCTGGAACAGATACATACAGTATAGGTAACAGTGGTTTATCAGTGGACAATGGTTGCACCGGTGATATTGGAATTTTCAAAGCATACAACCGCGCTCTTCATCCTAAAGAGATTGAACAAATGTGTAAGGCCGAGAAGTGGCGATATAACACAAATATTTGTCAGTAGTGCCAGCACACTTTTTGAGTTACATCGCGACTCAAAAGGTGTACTGGCACCAAAAAAGACCAAAAAGACCTACTGTTATAGTCGGTAATTTTGCAATAATTTTTTTCTCAATATTATCTACAATGTTGTCGATATGATTATTGTGGATTTAAATCGAGGGTTAATTATGAGTGAAAATAATATTAATGATAATGAAAATGATAGAAATACGACGAACAATAGTAACACCAATAATGACAATAGCAATAGTACAAATGCTACTGTAAATGCTGATAGTGAAAGTACAGTTAAAAATGTCAAAGAAAAAGTTCTTAAAGTCAGAAGATTGGCCAAAGAGTATCAAGGTAATTTTATTTTACAAAATATTAATTTTGAATTGGAGAGAGGAACATTTTGTTCTCTACTAGGAGAAAACGGTGTAGGGAAATCAACACTTTTAAATATTTTGATGGGCCAAGAATCATTTGAGCAGGGAGAGGGAGAGATTTTAGGATTTAACATTAAAGATGATCTAGGTCCTTTAAAAAATAAAATTGGTCTAGTAACTGAAAAGATTAACTATGATGTTCCAATAACGGTGGGAAATTTTTTTAAAAGATATTCTGCTTTTTTCAATAACTGGGATGATGATTTTTTTTGTAAAACCATGAAAGAGCGCGGACTATCACTTGATCGTGCTTTTTCTCAATACTCAAGGGGGCAAAAGATGCAGGCAGCATTGATAGCTGCCTTGGCGATAAAACCTGAAATACTACTTATTGATGAAATTACCGCTGTTCTTGATATTTATGCACGTAAATTTTTTATGGAGTTGTTAAAAAAGTTTACCACTTCTGGAGGAACAGTTTTTATAACAACTAATATAATAAGTGAAATTCAATTTGTAGTTGATAGAGTTATTATTTTGGATAGAGGGGAGATTCAACTAAATGAGCGAGTCAAAGAGATTCCATATAAATTTGTAAAGTTACGTACTAAAGAACCTAATTTACACTATATATTCACTCATCCTGGCTGTTTTTGGAGTGGACAAAATAGTGATGGATCTTCATCTTTCATTCTTCCTGCGAGTATCGCTCATCAATTTGATATTCCTCATGAGTTTTTAGATAGAAGATCTGCAACCATTGATGAAATATTTATTTATTTTATCAAAACAGGAGATAAAAAAATTGCGTAACATGATATACCTTTTTTCCTTTCGATTTTTAGGTGTTCAGGCGATTATTACTCTAGTTTTTTTAATAATCTATACTGCTTGGATTATGTTGTTCCCTGAAGATTTTCAAATGGAAGATATTCAGATGGTGATGCTTTCATTTGGATTTATATATTTCGTGATATTTATGTCTTGGGGAATAACATACTCTAATAACTTAAATTGGTTGCTACTAACACCATTAAAGAAATTCCAGATATTTTTGTACTATGTGAAATTGCGAATAGTAAACTTTATTTTCGGAAGTATATTTTTTGCTATTTTAATAGTTGCTATTCCTTTTGCAACTAAGATGGTTTTAATTAAAAATAATATTCATACTACTATGAGTAACGCTACACCTAGTACACCTAGTACACCTAGTATATCTAGTATATCTTCTGCATCTTCTGCATCTTCTGCATCTTCTTCATCTTCTTCATCTTCTTCATCTTCTGCGCATACTAATACTACAGTGAGCGTGTTTGATAATAATGTTAATGTGGCAAGCAGTGTAGATGGTAGTATAAAAGCTCATGGATCAGAAAAGGACAATGGAGATGTTAATTTTCGTGATAAAAATAAATTTAAAAAAATGATTAAAACAGAGGTGATAAAAGCTAAACGAGTAGTAGAATTTAATGTTCAACAAGGCGATAGCTTAGGACATTGGATAGCAATAATTTCGCTATTGATATTGCTGTTTGCATGTTTGCCAACATCAGTAGTAAGTATTGCTCAACAATCATCAAAAGATAAAATTTTACATAGAGGTATAGGAAACAAAGGAATTTCAGCAGAGATTATTTATTTATTTAATTATTTTGTGGATTTTTTAATTAAAAAATATTTTTCGGTTTTAGTGGCCATTACTTTTATCTTCGTTTTATTTATTTTTAGAGATTATACTTCAGCTCCAATTTTTGTGTTATTTATCTTTTCTAACTTTGTTGTTATATTGACAGTTAATAATAATTTTAGTGTTTTAAAAATAAATAAGAAAAAATTTAAGTTATATTTAAATTCTATATTTTTTACTATTATCTTTTCACTTTTTGCTTTCAGTTACATCCTATCTTATAGAAGCATAAAAAATATGAATAGTGATCCAGATGAGATTATGGCACAAATAAGTTATCTTGGTAACTTTGGGCCAGAGATTCCAGGAAATGACATAGTAAAGTTATTAGCTGGAAATTTATCGAAGGATAATTTTAATCGTATAATTAATTATCGATATTTTATAAATAATAAGGATGAGATAATTAATAAAATTGGAATAAAGAAATTTATCGAAAATAAAAATGAATGGGTATCATTTTATTTAACTTTAGAGTTATTTGATGGGGTGATTTTTTCGGATCAAGATGTAGAGATTATTTTAAGTAAATTAGATGAATTAAATAGAGGAGATGCTTCTAGTTATCCTTACACTCTTTATGTTGTTTCAAAATTAGTGAATAGAAATTTTTCCAAATCAGAGGTTGCAAAATATTTGAGAGATACAAGAGATACTTATCAATTGGTGGGTATAATCTTAAGTATTATTTATGGAGACAATTCACTTAATGCAGATTTGTTAAATTTAATGAAAAATGCTCCTTTCGGATTATACCGATATCTTAAGTATGCCATCTCTATGATTAACAGAAATGATTTTAATCAATATGAGTTGTTCGATATCTTTATTAATAAAAAAAGTTTGAAAGCAATTCCAATTAAAGAATTAGAATGTGTAAAAATTAAAAAAAGTATTAGTGAAGGTGAATTTAATTCTAGCACTGATATTTTGAAGTTAAATCTTTGTTTTAGAAATTTGGTATTACAAGACAAGCATCATCTTTTAAAATATTTTGTCCAATGTCCAGTGATGAATCTCCCACTTCCTAAGTGTGCAAAGGAACTTGGTCGTAATCTGTAATTGTTATTTGCTAGAGAGGAATTCCTACAAAACGTAAAATCGGCCAACTGACAACAGCAGTAAAGAGAGGGATAGTTAGATTGTCATCTAATCGTAGTGGTATTAATTCAAAAGCAGAAACAATAAATGCGATCAAAAAAGATGCTTTAAAAATTGCTAGCAAGTGTGCACTGCTAACGGATGTTATTAGTACTAAAAAGCAAATGGCAAAAGTTGAGATAAAAAAAGCAGAAGAACCCTCTAAGCTTTTATTTTTAGCTAGTTTTTTCTTACCATAGGTTATGCCAATGATTGCAGAGAGTGGATCAGATATAGAGAGTGTATAGATTGCAATTATTGCCACTGTTTTAGGAAAGCTTATTATAGTGAGCAGTAATGCCATTGCATAGGGAATGGCCGCCGATTCTTTCAATTCCTCTTCTGCTCTTAATAAAAAATTACTAAACCAACTAAGCTTACTTGCAAAATCTGGATAAGCTAAACGAATTTGTTCAGCAATATAAATAAGAGAAGCTCCAAGACCGATTATATAGACAACCTGACTGTGTTCCCAGAATAGGTTATACATTGTGGCGATAGTTGCACCATTAACAAGATGAAAGAGACGTCGGCCTAATTGTAAATTGTGTCGAGAGGGAAGTTTAACTTTTTGAGTGATGTTGTTAGTGTTGTTAGTGTTGTTAGTGCTAGTAATATTATCAATATCACTCGAAGTATTTTTTACATCTGTAATTTCAGCGTTTGTGTTTGTATCTGTATTTTGCTGCTCTACACTTGAATCTTTTGAATCATTTTTTTTCATATAATTTCTTATAATCCAAATTCTAGATAATTCCAAATATTTTCTATTTCTTTCTTATTTTTTTATTTTAAAAATTTTTATCCTATAATTGTCTCATAATAAAGTATAAAGAAAAAAAATATGAGTAATTTTTAATTGCTTAAATAATAAATATCTGATTTAATCTGTATTAATTTAAATATCGGGGAATTTTTTTAAATTACTTTTTTGTCTTATTTTAATTTACAATTTTTGCAATTGCAATTGTAATTGCAGATAAGATTCGGTCTTGTGTTAGTTGATGATTAATTACTAATTTTCTAAGTAAGTAAGTAAATAAGTAAGGAAGCATCAATTATGTGGTCGTGTTCTCTCTGTGAGCGCAATTGGGGAAAAGTACAATGGAGGGATTTTTTAATGAAAGCATTGTTTGATCAAGAACGAAGCACTCTTTCTAATTCATTTCGGCATCATCATCTACATTCAAAACATTCATCTGTTTCACAAGAGTGCTTGACTGCGCATCAGATAGCAATGTTAAGAGGGATGTTGGAGCAACAAAAACAAAATCTTGTTTTCAAGAATTGTATAACAGAAGAGTTTAACTTAGAGTCTGAGGAGAGAAGCGATGATGTAGATCATGCGAATGCTGATCTCTCTAATTTTCAGAGACTACGTTTTCGTACGCGAGAAAATTTATTTGAGAAAAAAATTGATGAAGCATTGAAGAGAATGGAAAATAATGAATATGGACTCTGTAAGGATTGTGGTGGTCCGATTGCTTATTCAAGATTGCTCGCACGCCCTACTGCAGATATGTGTATTCAATGTAAGGAAGAAGCTGAACGAGATGAGATTACAAATTACGATGCTCGCAAATCACGCTCACTAGGTGAATACGTCAATTTTAATTTTGCTTAAGAATTAAGATTAAAATGTTAATTTGTAGTTTTTAATATGTTCTATGGGGAACGGCAGCCTGACAGTTACCGCTATGAGAATATATCTTTCCATTGTTCTCAAAATGTATTTTAGTTCCTCTTTTTAATCTCTCTCCATCTATCGTAATATCATCGTCCAAAGTGCAGGATCTAAGTTCTTTATCATCATCAAGAGATGTGTGACCAGTACATGCAATAAGTTTATCACCTCTCTTAAAGTATTCCCTTTCAACATGACCACTTCTAAAGGTGCCATCAGATGCGAGACTTAAAGGTAAACCTTTTGTATTACCCTTCACCCTTATGCCATCAATTGTAATGCCATCCTCTTTGATGTAACCACTTCTCACCGAACCATTTTCATGAAAAATTATTCTACCTCTTTCACAACACTCATCATTATCGATATTTTCTTCATAAACAAATTTTTTGAATAAAAATCCAGCGATACTAGTGTCAGCAGCAATATATGCAACCGCTACTTGTCCATTCTCATAAAATTCAAGTTCGTGGCCTTTAAGCAATGGTAATCCGTTTATTGAAGCGTTGTCGCTATCAACTGTTCCACCCTCAAGTTGACCATTATCATAATAAGAAACAGAACCTGGTTTAAATTGGATATTGCCATAATTATTGGCGGGTACTGATTCGGTTACTGATGCAAAAACATTAAACGAAAGAGAGAGCAATAATGTTAACAATGTGAATATGGATAATGATAATAAAGATAGCAAAGTTGAATGCGATTTTTTTCTTTTCATAGATTAATCTCCTTAATAAATTTTTTTGAAAGTTGAGTAAATTATCGCGATTCTTTATTTAAACCAATTAAAATATAAAAAAAAGAAGAATAATTATATAATGAGTATCTAAATAATATATTTGGAATCTCCTCGTACTCAATCTTTCGATTGTTCGCTTTTAAGGAACCTGAAAGTTTACCTAAAGAAATAAACTTCTATTCCGACCAGATAAGTATGGTTTGTATCTGTTGATGTTTTCTTATTTGTGTTGGGGAGATAATTTATGAATAGAGTAAATAAGATTATTATTATTATTTTGCTCTTTACCCTGTTTAATGCGTTTTATTTTATTTATGGCCACAGTATTAAAAGCATTAGAGTAAATATCTATGATGGAATTGCTAGTGATTCATCAAAGGCAAATTCATTAAATAATATTAATTTAAGTAAATCGGATTTATTTAAAACATTGGATCAATTAGTTGCTAATGATAAAATTAGCGCAAAGGAAGCAAAAAAAATTAAGGATGAAATTTCTAAAATGAGTAATAGTGATATTTCAAAAGTAACTGAAAGGGCCGAGGGGATGTTTTTCAGAGGAGGTGTAATATCTAGAGAAAAAATATATTCGAGTAAATTCTTTAATAAAGATTTTAAAGATGGTAATTCTAAAGCAGGCAGAAGCATTTCTAGTATTAATGCTTCATACTCCATTGATCGGCCAGAGCAGCATGGATTGAAGAGTATGCAAAATCCAGAAGAGGTTGAAAAACAGTTACAGCAAACTCAAAAAGATATGGAAAAAATTTTAGCGGAGTAATTATTTAGTGGCAAATATGACAAAAATAGAAAGTTTTACGTTAAACTATGATCAAGACTTAGATTTGTTTGTACAACAAAAATATTCAACTGATAAAAATCATAGTAGTATTAAATATCAAATACTCTCCAAATCGCTAGATGCTAGATTTGCAAATAGAGGTCGTACTCCTAAATACAATTATAAAATTAAAATTTATGATAGTGAATTGGATAGTGATAATGATAGTGCTAGTGAATTGGATTCAAATGTTAAAAATCCATCTCTCGAAAATAAAAATTCTCCTATAATAATTGGATTTGGACCAGCGGGAATTTTTGCTTCATTAAAGTTGGTAGATGATTATAATATAAAACCAATTATTATTGAAAGAGGAGAGCAAATATCAGAGCGTATTCGTTCTGTTGCTAAATTTTGGAGAAGTGGATTATTAAATCCAGAGAGTAATGTTTGTTATGGTTCGGGTGGCGCTGGATTATTTAGTGATGGAAAGTTATTTACAAGAATTCGTTCACCACATATCTCCTATATCTTAAAACGACTTGTAGATTTTGGTGCTCCTGCCGAGATACTCTATAACAATCCACCTCATATCGGCTCTAATCTAATGCCAAAAATTATTGCAAATATTTGTAAGTATCTAGAGGAGAAGGGAGCAAAATTTTATTTTAAAACTAAAGTAGTTAACTTAATAACGGAAACAGGAACAGGAACAGGAACTGGAACTGGAACTGGAACTGAAACTGGAACTGGAACTGAAACTGCCACGGAGAAAAATAAAGTTATTGGAGTGGAATTGTCCTCAGGAGAAAGTTTGTATTCTGATAATGTAATATTGGCCACAGGACATTCTGCAAGCGATGTATATCAATTTTTAATTAAAAAAAATGTAAAGATGGTCGCAAAAGATTTTGCGGTTGGAGTGAGAATAGAACATAAACGAGAATACATTGATCAGCTTCAATATGGAGAATTTGCGTCGGCGGCCAGTGGACTTCTACCTAGTGCGAATTATCGTTTGTCTTACACTGATGTTAAGAGTGCTAAAGAGAGAGGAGTATATAGTTTTTGTATGTGTCCAGGTGGTTATGTAGTCTCCTCTGGTACAAAGAGTGATGGCATTGTTACAAATGGTATGAGTAATTTTCGTAGACGAGCACACTTTTCCAATGCTGCTATCGTAGTCACAATAACTACTTCAGATTTTTTAGCAAAAAAAAAATTAGAAAAAAATGAAAAAAATGGAAAAGATGAAAAAGATATATGTAATATTTTGGCAGGAATAAAATTTCAAGAGGAGATAGAAAATAGAGCGTATTTGATATCCAAAGAGTATGCAGCTAAAAATCACAAGGGTCAGGCAATACCGGCCATAACAATTGAAGATTTTTTGAAATTGAAATTAAAATTGAAATTAAAAACTTCAACTCTAAATCTAACATCAACTCCCTCGGGAATAGTAATGGTGAACAGAGATCTTTTTACATCAATATTTCCTCAATTTGTTGTGAACTCTTTAGTAAATGCTTTTGAAAATTTTGAAAAAACTTTAAAGGGTTTTAGTAAAAATGCATTACTACTTGCACCTGAAACAAAGACTTCTTCTGCTATAACAATTTTGAGAGATAAAAATACCTTGGAATCATTATCTCATAAAGGTCTTTATCCAGTAGGAGAGGGTGCAGGACATGCTGGAGGTATTACTTCCTCTGCAATAGATGGGGTTATGGCAATAGTGTCGATTATGAACAAGACTTAATAATTGTAACCGTAATAATTGATCAATCACAAATTTTTATTTTATTATTCCAATTGCATTTTCTATTTAGAAAGAATAACATTCTGTCGGGAATTTTAACTATTTACATTTTACAAAGGAGTAGAAGAATGAAAAATGTGTTTAGATCAATTTTGAGTGCGCTAGTATTGAGTGTAATTGCTTTTCAAGTAGTCAATGCTGCTGAATTTAATTGTCCAGCACCAAGTCAGGTGAATTGTGTTCCAGCTGTAAATAGTATAGGAGCTTGGTTTGCAAATGGTGGTCAAGCGACTGGCAATACATTTATGGCCAACAATCAGTGTGCTAACGTTATTCACATGTCAAACAATCAAAGTCGTTTGGTTTGTTGTTATTCGAAGTGTGGAGTTTTCTTGCTAGATGTTCCATATGTAAGATGTGTAAAGAGAACTCAATCTCATTTCATCTGTAACTAATTAGTCACATATTAGAGAGTTCTGTTAGAGAAGCCCTATACAAATTTTACTAGCAATATAAACAGCATCATCGGCAGGAAAAACCCATTTACAATATTCATCAAAGAGAACATCAATTTCCGCTGGGAATTCATCATCACCTTGATGGTAGACTAAAGTTAGATAGATATTGCCAATGGCATGTATTTTAGCAGCGAAGTCACCTGTATTAGCAGTTGTATGCACTTGTTGATAATCAAAACGTTGATTCAGATTTTGTATTAATAAAGAGATATTGTTTCCAATTTTTTTTGACAATGGTTTGGCAGTTCTTTCTAGAAATGGTTTCCAAAAAAATTGTCCTCCTGAAAACTCTCGAAAGGAAATTAATTTGTCTGATTTTATATACGGAATTTCAGATAAAAGATAATGAAGAATAAATATTTTTTCATCGTCTTTAACTTCATTTATATTTTCACTTTGAATATTAGAGTAAGAGATACTATAATCACTTTCATTTATTAAATAATTTTTAGCAAATGCTTTAAATGCCAGATGACCATTTTCGATTTTTCCTAAAGAGAGAAGTTGAGCTCGATCGGCCAGAGATAAATTTCCATTTTTTATTTTTTCTAAAGATATAAGAATAGAATTTTTTTTCCCAGTTTGTAGTGACATTTAATTATTCCTTTTTAATGAAGGAAATAAATCAAAATTAGTATGTGGTAAAAATAAAGCTGCTGAATAATGATTCATATAGCTGGGCATACTACTTAAATCAATATAAGTCATTTTGTTGGTTAGCTTTTTTTGCTTCTCTCTCATTTCCTTGGAAAGTAAAATCATTGCAGATCCCTGAAGTGAAGAGTTGCCAATGTAAGAGTATTTTTCTCGAGCGATATCTGGAATCATTCCGAGTATTATTCCTTTCTCAATATCTAAAGATCGACCAAATCCTCCAGCTATATAAACTTTAGATATTTCTGAAAATGTAATTTCCATTTGTTCTATTAATAGAGTTAATGCCGAATATATGGCCGCCTTGGCCCTGATTATATTTTCTATATCTACTTCTGAGATTGTTATTGAATCAGTTAATATAAAATGTGCAGATCGACCATTTTGATTAATATTTATATATGGAGATTTTTTACTACGACTAAGTTTTCCTCCAGCATCTAACCACCCTGAGGTATAGAGATTTGCAATTAGAGAGATCATACCAGAACCACAAATTCCTTTCGCCTCAACATTTCCAATAGTAAAATAGGTTGGTTTAGCAGTTGTGGTATCGATTTCAACTCTTTCAATCGCACCATTAATGGCAATCATTCCGCATTTAATACCTCCACCTTCGAATGCAGGCCCAGCAGAGCAAGCACAGGTGATTAAAAAATCTTTATTGCCAGCGACGATTTCACCATTAGTTCCTATGTCGATAAATAATTTAATCTCATCAGCATCAGCATCAGCATCGTTTACTATATCAGTACATAAAACTCCGGCGGTAATATCTCCTCCTACATAACTACCAACTGCAGGTGAAAAGTATATGGGAGATTCTGCATTTATTTCAAGACCCACTGTCGCTGCGTTTAGAATTGGTAGTTGATAGACAGTTGGGACATATGGTTCAAGTCTTAAATACTCTGGATTCAATGCGAGTAATAGATGGATCATTGTAGTATTTCCTGAGATTACGGCACAGGAAATATTTTGATTGTTTGTATTTATTGTAGCAGTTGTATCAGTAATATTTTTAATTAATTGATTGATGGTCTTTAAAATTTTTTCTCGTAACTCTTGTAAGCGCTCTGGGTTTTTAGCATAATTTATTCTACTTATTACATCTAGACCACACTCTATTTGTTGATTGTAAGAGGAAGAGGTAAAAGTTTCTTTTGTATTTAGATCGATCAATTGAACTGCAACTGTAGTTGTTCCAATGTCGATGGCCAATCCAAAATTTATTTTACTAGTATCTCCATCTTCAATACTAATCACATGAATGGCTTCATCTTCATTCTCATAGAAACGAAGAGTAACTTTTCCATCTTGAAGACGAAGAGTAGTTGCAACTTTTTGAATAATCGAAAGTGGATAAACTATTTTTTTTAATCCCACTTCTTTTTGGATCCTGCTGGTTAATCTATCTATATCACTTTGACTATCACCAACTTCAGGAGGAAGAACATCTATGAAAAGTGTTTTTGTAAGCGGTTCAATTTTTTTTAAAGTTTCAAATTTTTCAGAAGTTTCATTTTCTGTATAGGGAATTGTTGCAAGATTAGTAGTTGGAGATGGAATTAATATTTCAATAGGAGAATTGGAAGGATGAGGAGGATGAGAAGGAAGAGAAGGAATTATTTTTGATTTACATGCTAAAATAAATCCTTCTGCAATTTCATCTTTAGAAAGAGGTCCAAAATTTACAGCTTCAATATGTTCCCTTCCAGAGACAACTTTTACCTTGCATTTCCCACAAGTGCCATTTCCTCCGCAAGGTGAATTTAGCGCATGCTTATTGTCTCTTGCTATTGTAAGAATATCAAGATTAGGGAAGGTATTTGAATTTTCAACACTTATATTAAAGTTGTTCATATTACTTACTTACATCAATCGTGCTTTAACAAATGATTCTATATCTGCTGCTTCTTGCGGACCAACCATAACTTTCCAACCCGGTAGATTCTCTTCTAATTCTCCACTTATCTGTGCTACATACCCTGGAATAATTAAAGTTCGAGATTCTAGTTGTTGTTCTAAAGAAATCTCTTTAATAAATTTAGCAATGCTAGCTCCAGAAAATTTTCCTGCCGCCCAAGCAGTGAGAACGCTCATGCCTTCACATTGAGGAACTAAGAGGTAAGCGCTGATTCCACTATTTTCAATTTCACCAGATACCATGAAATAAGTTAAAGAAAAGTTTGTAGTAACAAATATAGGAGCAGATTTATTTGGTTCACCAATTTGATAAACTTTAGGATCAACTTGAATTGGTTTTTGTGGATCAGTATAGATATTCATTCTTAAAGTCATAAGTGGCGCTAGTAGTGCTGGATCAGCATCACTAGAGGGGAAAACACAAATTCCACCATACTTAGTAATCTCATTGATAGCACAAACTGCACTTTCTGCACTTTCGAAAATATTTTCCGTAGAAGAAATAAATTTTATAGTAGGATAACCTAATGGTTTAAATTGATCTTTTATGGCCGCACGTCGAGTGATGGAATTAATTTGAAAGGATTCACTATATGATAAAGTAGGAAGTTCAAGAATAAGATTGTTAAAATTTAAATCATTGGCCCTGATTTTTTCAGTAGTGTTTACGATAGAATCCAGATCCTTTCCTGAAATCACTAATGCATGTTCATTTTCTTGCGCTATCTTAATTAACTCAGTATTATTATCAGTAGTAGTATTAGGAGTAGCAATAGTAGCAAGAATACTCTTAGAACCTTTAATTGCTATTGCTGCTGAAGTTAGTGCCGATAGATCATCACTTCTTAAAATTAAAGGTCTGTTAGTTTCTTTGTGTATTTTTTTTGCCAATTCAATAAAAGTGTTAGTCGTAGCTGTTGTTGTGGCCTTGTGGGTAAGCGAAATCATTTCTATAAACAAAGTCTCGCCTGCTCGATCTAAGCGATAGTTTTTAACAAAATTTATTACCTTATCAATATTTTCAACTTCATCATCAGAGTTAATATTGATTGCAAAGAGAGTACGATTAACAAAAGTTTTTTCATGTCTATATATTTCAGTCTCTTCGCCTATGCGATAGGTGTAGTTATCTTTATCACTTGCTCCTCCTCCAATCTCCACACTCTTCACTGGTGGTTCACTGGCCGCTCCTAATATTTTCTTTGCCTCCTCAGAAGCATAAGGGCATTTAGAGAGCTCTATTTTTTTAGAGGCCAATTTCATTGCGAATGCCAGGCAAGTATTGGATCCACACTCTTTGCAGTTAGTTTTAGGAAGAAGTTTTTGAATTTGTAGGCCGGTTAGTGCTGCCAAGGTTTTTTATCTCCTGTTAAATTTAATTTTAACTTTTTTAAGTTTAATTTTTTAAGTTGTAATTAATTTGCCATCAATTTGAGAATAGTTTTTTTCAATTCTACAGCTGCAGTTGGATTATACATAATCAAAACATCTGCTCCCGCATAGAGTAGTGATATGGCCGTACTTAATTCCCAGAGAGCGGCCCTCTTTTGCAAATCACCCCAGGTTGGAAATTCTTTTTCACTTGCTCGATACTCTTTCATCTTGGCACACTCTTGTCCTGGAGAAACAATCATTGGTGCTGCCAACATTTGATCACCATTAAGAGCTGTAAGTCTTATTCTTTCCATCACAGAATAGGTGTATTCAATTCCATAACCAACAGCACCTGTGAGAGGATCCATGATAATACTAGATAAAGGGAGATCCATGTTTGATAAGAGAAGATTAAGTTGTTTTCCAATATTTACATCTATCGGACTTTGAGCTACTAGCGAGTGGCCATAAGCAATTGCAAGACCTGCAATGGTTCGATAGTTATCTTGTTCTACCCAATTTAAGAGTAGATTTTCACCTGCACATCCTTTGGCCACAGCTTTCATTACTTCATTATTTTTCTCAAAGTGATTGTGACCAGTAATAATCAACGGCACATCAACTGCACTGAGAATTTCTTTTACAAGGGTGAGCGATTCTTCAGCAGTTCTATTTCCTTTTTCAGGATGAGTACCATCCAAACGAACACTGATAAGATCAGCACCTAATTTTTCCACACAGTATTGGGCCATCTTAACTGGATTTTCATTTAGATCATTATACATCTTTTTTAATATGGCAGGATATTTTGCTCCTACTACATCAAATACTTCCATCGCTACCAATGGACGATGAGGAATTTTTCCCTCCCAAAAATGAAAGGGCATGCAATTTGCTCCACCAACTTGGAAAGTTTTTCCTCGAGTTCCTCCTTCTTTTTTAGTTGCACCTAACTTTACTGTCCAAATAGGAACTTCATTTTTTTCTTTACGAATATTAAAGGAATTAATTTTTGATATTCTTTCACTTGCAGAACTTATAGAACCTGCAGAACCTGCAGAACTTGTAATGCTAGGAGTACTAACAGTACATTTCTTCTCACCCTCGCTTTCACCGAAAAAATCTTTCTTTAAAGTGGAAATAATATTATTTACGATATCTTTAGTTATTGAAGATCGTAATTCTGTGATTATTTGATTTTTTAAAGTAGCAATTGTATCGGCGATTGTATCGGCATTAATCTTGATATTATCATCAGCTTTAACTTCAACAGGAGAGATAACTTCAAGGTTGGTTGAAGTTATTTCTACTGTATCAGCATTAGAGTTTTCATCTTCTGCATATGTGGCCATATCAGACATTGAAAGTACAGGGTGTCCAACTTTTTGCAAATAATCTTTCACCTCATGAGCATTTGTAGCAATAGTTTCATCAGCAATTTTATCAAATAAATCAGCAGCACCTTGTTCTCTAAATCTTTGCTCTAAATCGCTTTTTAATAGTTCTTTTAACTCTCGAGGCATCCAGATTAAGCGACGATGTCCGCCCTCTGCAAATAGGAACTTTTTTGAAGTTAGAAAAACTTTTCCACAACCCATGAAACCGGGAGTTTGTTGTCCACCACCCACGTTTCCGGCGAGAACCGAAAAAGTCATTCCTACTGGAGTATCACCTTGAAATTCACGATTGACTACCATCACTCCATTACATTCTGGAACATAAGCACAAATCACTTCGAAACAACCACAACTGGTCATTGGTCGATCCATAATAGAATAAGCAGTAAATGATTTGATTGCTTTATGACTGTTAATGTAGACGTAATCATTTACTCCTGACCAAATTCCTCTTACAGGATCGAGCACATCACCCTTTTTAACAGGACGATTAGGTCCTGTCTCATCAATTTCATAAGCTGCTTTACCATCAATCCAATTATAAGCTCCACAGAGACCAAGACGTTCAGGAGTGATAATACAGACGTGATTAGGGGCAAATGATTGGCAAAGTAAACAGGAATAAAATGTATCGACTGATTCATCAGTCATCGTTTGTAATCTACGATTGCGTTTATCATAAACTTGGCGTGCGACTGCTACTCGCCTTTCTACTTCAGCTGCATCGGTAATTAGAGTGACTTTTACTTTATCTACAATTGCTGGATATTCAGAGAGAAATTTAGCATGCAAAATTTCTCCATAGTGTCTTAAGCGAAATCCTTTAGCAAAAGCAGTTTTATTAACTCTTGTCCAAACGATATCTCGTTGGCCCATATGCCAAATTCCCTCAGCACAATTTATTAGATGATGAATTTGTCGCTCTAATATTGGTTCAAAATCAGATTGCATTTTTCTGCCGGCCACTTGTACCCAAATTGCTAGAGGTAGAGATGGAGGTTGTGCTTGCGATTGAGATTGCGAACTAATCTTATCACTAGTAATAGTATCGATATCTGGGCCTATTATTTCAATATCTCCATCAACTATTTGATCTAAATCAACCGAGGTAACAAATTCAAAAGCAGTTGTGCGATTTCCACCAAACTCAACATGTACATCATTTTTACGAACTCGTTCTCCCTCGAAGGCAGGACCAAATGATACAGGAATTGGTACCTTGGTAATTTTAATTTTACAACCGCGAACCTCTAGTGCTCGCTCTACAATCAAGTGGTGAGGAACATTGGAGACAACATGCTCGTAGGTGCAAACTCCACTTGGTAAAATTTGTGGAATATTACTATCAGAAATCACAGGGAAGCCATAATTAATCGCACCAGCGGCCACAGCATATTTATCGGCGGTAACTTCTCCCAATGCTAAAACAAAAGCAAAAATTCGTGATTGGTTATATTTTAAATTGGCCTTGAAATCTCCAGGACGAACACCACCAAAGGAGAGTGCTGCTCGATTTGCAAATCCTAGAGCGTAAATAAGAGAGGAAACATCTCTTCCAAAAGGAACAAGACGAGTCTCCCATCCTAATTGAATTCCCTCTTCTTCTAGCTGTTCTGCAAATTGTTTTCCGCCACTACCAGACACGCTACCAGATCCACTACTACATCCACCCATAAATACATAAATATTTTTTTCTTGTAATTCTTTTGCAATCTTTACGGCAATTTCATTAGTGGGAGCGGCCCCAGTTATTGCTGCAAATCCTGGTGCTGAACCATCAACAAACTCAATACCACGCTCGCGCATAATCACATCACTAGCGGCCCCTAGAAAAATTCCATTCACAGGATTTGGTCCAATCAAATATTTTAATGCTTCGATAATTTCACAGGCAAAGAGCGCTGCTATCCCTGCATTCAAAGTATTTCCAAGATATGGAGTCCATACATAATCAGAAATAAGAGGTGGTAAAAGATTTTTTGCTTGAATTAAAATTTTTTTTATATCTTTTAAGGTTGAAACTTTTTCTCCAGTTAGAGAGTAGATTACTGGTAAGAAATAGGCGGTGTTAGGAAAAGTAATTTTTGCTTCCTCTCCCTTTTCTTTTACTGCTTGAAGAAGTTTATTTTCCGCCTCTCTAACAAAATCATATGCACCTTGAATGGCATTTGCCGCTATTAATTTAGACATTTGCTCCCCTTCTATCTTTCATATCAAAAAGTTTTCTTTCTGCTTTTTTATTAATTCCTAATTTTTCTCTCTTGCGATCAATGATCGACAAAATTTCATCGCACGCTTTTAGTGGGTCGAGAATAACATGAAATGAACCACCAAAAATTTCTTTGGTTCGCTCATTTAAAAATTTAGAAACATTATCTGAGCCGCTAATATAAAATGGATGTCCTAAAATCACATCCACACCCGAAGCAACAAAATAAGTTCCTATGGCCACAGCCTTTTCACTCATCCACTCTGGTGCTACTCCAACTGCTGGCAGATCACAAAAATCATCACCTAATCCACCTTCTGCTAATACTTCAGTTGCGGCCTCTAAAATTCTACTGTTATCCACACAAGAACCCATATGTAAAATAGGAGGCATACCTACTGTTTCACAAACCTCTCGCAGTCCAGGCCCTGCAAGTGAGAGTGCAGTTTCAGGCGTAAGCATTCCCTCTTTAGCGGCGGCAATAGCAGCACAACCTGTCTCTAAAATTAAAACATCATTTTTAATTAATTCGCGAGCGAGGGTATTCATGTAATCATCCATTTTACTTTTAGGATTATTACAACCTACAATTCCCACTAATCCTCTAATTCTTCCTTGAATAATGGCATCGTTTAAGGGGCGAAAGCTGGCCCGATAATTTCCTCCGAGCATTTGTTTTATGGCCGCTACACTAAATCCGGCCACCAATGGTTTTTTATTAGAAGGAATGCAAACTTTTTTCTTATCTCTTTTTGTAAAATTATCTATTGCTCTCTTAACTAAATCTTTCACACTAGATAAAAGATCATCTTCATTAAGATGCATCTCTTTTGCACCAATAGTTTTGGCCATCTCAGTAGTAGAAACAATTTCGGTATGATAATTTTTGGCAATATCAGGTAAGCTAGGCATACAACATTGAACATCGATAACCAACATCTCCACCGCCCCAGTTACGATTGCTAATTCTTGCTGTAAAAAATTTCCAGCAACTGGAATTCCATGCCTTAATAATATCTCATTGGCCGTACAACATATTCCCGCTAAAGTAATTCCCTTTGCTCCTTTTTCACTGGCGTATTTTTTTATCTCAGGTAACAACACCACTTGTGCTAACATCTCTGAGAGTTCTGGTTCATGTCCATGAACAATTATATTAACTGTATCGTGGGATAAAACTCCTAAATTTGCATTGCTAACCACTGGCTTAGGAGTACCAAATAAAATATCAGAGGTGATAGAAGCAATTCTCGATCCCGCCCAACCATCGGCCAAGGAAGTCCTTACTGCATGAAAGAGAATATTATTATAATCGTGATCAACTCCCATGGTAGTTCTGTGCATAGACTCTACAACCATGCGATCAATTCCCTTAGGAATAACATTTAAATTTTTCCAGATATTTTGTCGTTTTAATGGGGCCAAGCTAATGGTTTTTACATCATCTTCTTGAGAGGAGAATTCTTCGATAAAAATCTTTGAAAGCGCTAAAGCGATCTCTTCTTTGCTTTTGCTTTTTTTTTCTCCGTTTTTTCCGTCTCCTTGTTCGTTGAAAATATCAATTCCATAATCTTGGGCCGCTCGCCTTAGAGCATCTTCATCTTTGATTTCATACCCACCACCATTTCCTTCCGCCACTTTTTTAAGTCGAAGTACTAGATGTCGTCCATGATCAGAGTGAGCTGCAACTCCACCCGCTACTTCTCGCAAAAAATTTCTGGCGACAATTGTATCGGCATCAGCACCACAAACTCCCTTAGGTGCTTTTGGAGTAATTCTACAAGGGCCCATATGACAAATTTTGCAACAAATTCCACTAGTGGCAAACTTACATTGAAGCTGTTGCGTATCCATTCTATTAAAGCAGGTATCAATGGATTCTTTTTCTGCTTTATTTAGTAACTGAATAGAAGCTTCATCACAAACTCTCTCTTCTGCTCTCTTAATTTTTTTATCTTCCATTAAAAATTATCTCCAAAATTCTAT
Organism: Oligoflexia bacterium; assembly: GCA_015232355.1. Lineage (GTDB taxonomy): Bacteria > Bdellovibrionota > Bacteriovoracia > Bacteriovoracales > Bacteriovoracaceae > JADFZW01. The sequence goes on along the minus strand of JADFZW010000006.1, from coordinate 143,881 downwards.
CTATTTTTTTTATTGTTTCTGTCTTACTTATTTGTGCTAGCTCAGTAGCATCTATTTTTTTTCCGGCCTCTGCCATCTTTGCTATCTCTTCATCATAGGGAATACCAATAATTGCGTCTGCCTTAATACCGTTGATATCAAATTCAGCAGTAGTATTAGTATTGGCCCGTAACTTATTTATTACGACCACAACTTTCTTAAAATCAATTTTCATCTCTAATGCCAATTCATAAAGTCGCTTTATCGTAGCAAAACCAACTTTAGAGTGATCACTTATAATTAACAAGGTATCAACTTTTTGTACGATTCTTCGAGAGAGATTTTCTAATCCGGCTTCATTATCCAAAACAACATAGGGATAATTAGAGGAGATACTAAAGAGCACTGATTTTAAAATATTATTAGCGTAACAATAACAACCTGGTCCCTCTGGTCTTCCCATTGCTAAATAATCAAAGTTTTCCGATTCAACTAAACCTTCAGCAATCTTCATCTCCAAAAGTTGTTGCTTACTTATTCCGGCCGCCAATCCTTTCTTTGCTTCCTCTCCCACTTCTTCTCTTACACTTCCTACAGTTTTTTCTACTTTAATTCCTAAGGCAATATCAAGATTAGTATTAGGATCAGCATCTACCGCCAGAATTGGAATACGCTTATGAAAAATCATTCTTTGAATTAGCAAAGAGGTGATGGTGGTTTTACCAACACCTCCCTTTCCTGTAGTAGCAATCAAATAACTCATAAATTATTAATCCTTAATTCTTAATCCGTTTTAAGATCTCTTCAAATCTACATATTAAATCGCTACTTAAATTTTCAAGAATAGATTTCTTATTCTTATCCTTATCTCTAATTTCTAGAGAATAGGGAATGGATCCAACTATGCATGCATCTTGAAATGTATCTTGAAATGCATTCTGAATAAATTTCTCATCATCAGCAGATGTGATCTTGTTGGCGACAATTTTTATTTTCCTTATTCCAATCTCCTTAGACATTCGAATAATTCTTTGAGCACACTCGATTGAACGTTGTCCTGGTTCAACTACTACCAACATAACGTCAACTCCTCTGGCAGTTGCTCGTCCTAAATGCTCAATCCCTGCGGCCATATCCATAATCAAGGTTTCATCTTTATGTAAAATTAAATCGCTTACTAAAGCACGAATCAAAGTATTTTCAGGGCATGCACATCCACTGCCTCCACTCTCAATACCACCTAAAACGAGCAGAGCAACTCCTTGATGAACTATTGCATATTTGTCGAGTAGATCAGAGACTTCAGGATTAAGTTTAAACATTTGTCCATATTGTTTTACTTTGGCCCCAGTTCTCTCCTCGATCATTGCTGCCTCATTGGCAATAGTTGGAATTTGTCTTTGTATTTTTTCCTCTGAAATTCCAAGTGAGAGTGCTAAATTTGAATCAGGATCAGCATCTACTGCTAAAACTCTACTACTACTACTACTACTACTACTACTACTCTCGTCACTTTGTTTGCGTGCTAATAGCAATGCTAGCGCTGCTGCCAGAGTAGATTTTCCAACTCCTCCCTTTCCAGATATGGCCAACTTCATAAGCACTAATTCCTTAATTCCTTAATTCTTTAATTAAACTTATATTTATGTTTCATAAATCGCGATAGTTCAGCGGTAGTCTCAAAAACTCTTCTTGCATCCTCTAAATCCATCGATCCAGTTCCACATGATGGAGTGATTAGTGCTTGCTCTGCTATTTGTTTTTCATCAATTCCTTTAGATGAAAGTATATCCATTACTTTCTGCAGACGAACCGCTAAAGTTTCCACACTCTGATTTCTAATTTCTTTTGAAGTAGGAACTGCACCCCAAGCAATCATTCCTCCTCGAGCGAAGAGTTTTTTTATAGCGTCTGGATACATGGAGATAGTTTCACCATAGTTGAAGGCATCGACATTGATGATATCTACTCCAGCATCCACTAAAATACTCCACTCAGTATTGCCACAACAATGAGTTCCCGCTAAAGCGCCATCGGCATGAATTGCATCGACAACCTCTTTTAAAAGATTAACTACATCTTCTCTCTTTACTGAAATATAAGTTGAACTACCAAAGGCAGAAAGAATTGGTTCATCGATAAAGCAAATTATATTTTTTGCATATGATTTGAATTTTTGAATTTGCCATCTGCACTTCATGGCCAAAGCTTTTACAATTACATCTCTAAATTCTTCATTGTAAAAAATCGCCCTTTTATTTTCATCAACAATTGTGAGGGCAAAACTGCAAGGACCTGTTGTTTGAACTTTAAACCAAGGAATTTTTTCACCTCTTTTTTTAAGAGCTCGTTCAACAGCATAAATGCCTTTAGAAAAATCTTCACTAATCGACATTGCTTCACAATCACCATTTCCACTTTCTGGATCCATTGCTGTCATATATGTTTCGTAAAATTCAGCAAATTTTTCAGAGTAATCACTAGCGGTATCAATAAACATTCTTCCTTTTTCTCTATCGATAACGGCACTAGGAATTCCCTCAGAGTATTGGATTTCCATTTGTTCATTAAGTCCCAGCTTAGATAATTGCGGCCAAATTGGAGCTCCATCTTTTAAAATCGAAAGAATAAAATCAGCAGCAGCGTCGGCATTTTCATATGGTAGACTTCCAATTGCTGAACATAAAAATTTAGGTTTGAAAGTTATGATATTATCTGTGCTCATTTGAAACTCCATCTTTCATTACTCCATCTCTCATTGCTCTAATGTGTTCAGGGGTTGTTCCACAACATCCACCTACAATAGAAACGCCTACTGCTAGCAACTCTTGTACTTTCTCTCTAAAATAATCTGGTCCTTGAGAATATGATATTTCTCCACCAGCACCAGTGATAGGTACTCCAGCATTAGAGCGAAACATAAGAGGAATGGATGAATGTTTTTTGAATTCTTTTGCTAAAATAATCATGCGATCAAAACCGTTACCACAGTTTGATCCGATTATATCAGCACCTGCTTCAGTTAATTTTTTGCAAGCACGTTCAACTGATACTCCCATGAATGTAAAAAAACCACGAGGAGTTTGATCAAATGTCATGCTTGCAATTACTGGAGTTGATGGAGATAAATCCTTGCTGGCCTTAACTGCCAGAGATGCTTCCGTTACATCACTCATAGTTTCAATAGAGATAATGTCGGCCCCTCCCTTTAGTAATGCTGATATTTGCTCTCGAAAAGCTTGATAAATTGTTTCTGGTTCGAACATTCCCATTGGTTTTAGGAGTTCTCCTGTCGGACCAACTGAAGCAGCAATTAATATTTGTTGATTCTGTTGATGATTGTTTTGATGATTATCTTTACTTTGAATTTGAATATTTCTTCTGGCCAGATATTCGTCGATGGCATCTCGAACTACTTTTACGCCTAAAATATTTATTGTCTCTGTTTTATCTTGGAGGTGATATGATTTTAATTTTAAAGGAGAACCACCAAATGTATTGGTTTGAATCAAGGTTGCGCCCTCTGCCAAATAGAGTTTTGCAATCTCTTTTAAAATTTGTGGGCGAGTTAAGTTAAGCTCTTCTGGACAATCTCCACTCTTTAGAGCATTCATTTTCATTAGCATAGTGCCCATCGCTCCATCTGCCAAAACAGTTCGCTGATTTTTAATAATTTCCTCTAGTAACTGTCGACCATTATGGTTCTCTGAAATCATAAAAAGACTCCTTTATTTAGATTTGAAAAACAAAAAAAAATTATAAGATTTTTAAATAATATGGTTATCATGTTTATATGTAGTTTGGAAGTCATCTTCTAGAGTTTGATATTAAATCACTTTTAAATTTATGATTGCGATTAAGCGCGATGGAGTGCATGGATTGTGGCGCGCAAAGTATAATTGGTCTGACCGATAATTATTTTCATCAATATTTTATACTAATATGATTATTTGGTATTTTTTATTTGTTATTTTTTTATGTTCCGGATGAAAAAAACTAAAAAGGAGAAAGAAGAATGAAATACGATCACATACTCTCTGTTAAAACTGTGATAGCTGGCATAACTTTTATTACTGTTATTTTGATATATTTTGGCAATTTCAATATAGGGTTGGGATTGGCTTTAGCATTAGATTGCTCAAAAGCAAAGGTAGATGCAGAGAAAATAATCTGCAAAGAAAAAGCTTTGCTAGAAAAAGATGAACAGTTAAATATCGCTTGGACGAAGTTGATTGCTATTCAGATGCCACAGGAATTACTCTCCAATTTTAAAGTAAAACAAAAAATATGGATTAAAGAATCTCGAGACAAATGCAAGGATAAAACATGTTTGATGAATAAGATGGATGAACAAATAGTTCTCTTTAAAACATGGGAACAAATGGCCCAACATAAATTAACTTTGGAAAGTAAGAAAATAATTGGGGTGCAAGAGAGTGATTCAAAAGAGATAAAAACCATTGAGGTTAAAGATGTTGAACAGTTTATTAAATCAATTGCTTCAAACAGAGTATTAAAACTTACAGGGAAAGAATATGATATTGAAACTGCTGTTACTAAATTAAGAGCAGATGGATTTAAATCAAGAAATATTTATTTTGGAAATGATTATTCAATTAAGAATGGAAATGAACTTATCATTCACGATATAGACAATTTGACTATTGAGGGAGTTCCTTTAAATAACAATAATAATGCTAATAATAAAGTCGAGCTCTATGTAAGTGATAAATATTCAGATGTTTTAAAAATAAATAAATCTAAAAATATTGTGATTAAAAATATCAAAGCTGGTCATCACACAACTCCAGGTCACTGCGAAGGAAGTGTAATTCAAATTGAATCAAGTAAAAATATAGTCCTCGATAATGTTTACTTGTATGGGAGTGGTACTTATGGTTTGATGATTGAGGGAGTAGATGACTTGACTGTTAAAGATTCAGTAATTCGTGAATGCACTTATGGTGGCATAAATGTATCTACGTCAAATAATTTAAAATTTATTCGCACTAAGTTTTTTAATAATAAAAAGTTTTCGATCATTAATTTAAGTGAAGTAAAGGACGCTTCATTCGAAGATTGTGAGTTTGCAGATAATATATCAAAAGAAAAAGATCATTTCTTTGAGATCAGAGATTGTAAAAATATATCAGTCAAGGGTGGGCTTTTTACTAGAAATATCTCATCTTCTGATATTTCAAAAACACCAAATGTTAAATTTGAAGAAGTCAAATTTATAAATAATACAAATTCAACTCCCTTAAAGTATATACTTGCTCCTTAAAAAATGTTTTCATATGAAAATTAAAAGTTTTCATAATAAATAACAAAAAATGTCTTAAGTTATTAAACTCCCGTGCCATTATTCAATTACCTTCATAAATATCTTCATAAATTCCTTCAGCGAAAGAAAATTTTTTTGGCATTACCATTGCAATAACTGAAATAACAAAGTTATCGAAAATAAAATAATAATAATAATAGATTAAACCAATATGAAACGGGAGATTTTAATTATGAAAGCATCAATAGAAGTAAAATTTAATAACAATAGCAATTACAATGATTCTAAAAAAGGTACAGAGGCAGGATACATGGAAAAAATAATGTGCTTTTTAACTGAGAGTGTTTTAACTAACATTGATAAGTGCTCAATAGAGGAATTAAACAATTTAATCGCTTTAAGAAAAGAATTACGGATGTATTTGTACAACTAAATAAATAGGGCCTGTAAATTATTCATGGTTGTGAGTAACAGAGCTATAATCTTTAGTATTTTATTCGATATTATAGTAAGCTCTCCTCGAAGCAATAATTTTTACAGGATCAGTATACATATGTTTTTTAAATACCTTCTTTTTCCTTTTATTTTATTATTTGCATTTTTGATCTTATATGGATGTACTGGTCTTGATAATCATAATCCTCAAGGTATTGATGAAAACTCTATAAACACCAAAGGAATAGAGATAGCGGACCCTGAACCACTTGAACAAAAATTACAACAACAAAAGGGTAATTTAAATTTCAAGCAATACAAGTTAACTCTACAGATTGATTACTCTCCTAATTTTCATCAAAAAGTTAATGATATTCAAAATGATAATTCAGCTCTATTAGTAATTGAATTATATTCTGTTACAGATAATAAAACGCGAGAGCTTCTCACCAAGAAAAATATTTCACTAAAAACAATATCTGCTTGGCCAGTTAAAGTAAGTGTTACTATCGATAAATTAGATGTATTTGAGGAAAAGCAATATTATGTTAAGGCATCAATACTAAATTCATTATCTTTATCATCACTCTGGGGTGATTTAAATTTAAAGAACAAGGAAATGAACTTTAGTAATTTATTATTAAATATGGAGACAAAATAAATGAATGATCAATCTATAAATAAGTCTTCTTCTAATAGTATTCGCAATATCAATATGAGCGAACAACAATTAAAGGGTTTGTTTTTAAATATTCTTTTGATTGAGGATGAAAAACTTCATTATATCTCACTTGAAGATAAAATAAAAAAACATTTAGAGCTATTAAATGTTCCATTTAAGATTGATATTGCTCCAAGTGCAGAGTTGGCCACCAAGTATCTTGATCAAAATAAATATGAATTGGTATTTTTTGATATTGATTTAGATGGTGAACCAGTTGGTCTTTCACTGTTAAAAAAATACTCAAAATTGATTACATATCCAGTGGTATTAACATCCCATGAGTCAGAAAAATTTATTAAAACTGCCAATGAGAGTGGATGTCGAGACTATCTTTTAAAGCCCTTTCGAGAAAAGAATGTTCCTTTCTTAATGAATAGATTTTTTACTTATTTAAATGAAGAAAATGATCGTAAATTAATTCTCTCTTGTTATCTTACTCAAGATAAAAATACTATCAAACAACTGATGCAAATCCCAAATTTAAGAGTAAATCTTAATCCGATTTATATTATAGGTCCCACCGGTTGTGGTAAGCAAGTTGTGGCCGAGATTGTTCATGAGATGTTAATTGGCAGCAGTAAAGGTAAGTTTGTGGAATTAAATTGTTCATCGATTACTGAAACTTTGGCCGAATCTACTTTTTTTGGTCATAAAAAAGGTTCTTTTACTAATGCCTCTGGTGATAAGAAAGGTTTATTTGAAATGGCCAATGGAGGAACTTTGTTTCTCGATGAGATTGGTAAAATGCCTCTGAACTTGCAAGATTATCTTTTAAAAGTAATAGAACAAAAAAAATTCAGGCCAGTAGGAAGTGAGGTTGATATAAAAACAGAGTTTGTTCTTATTACTGCTGGATGTGAGGAACTGGATCAATTAATAAAAGAGGGTAAGTTTAGGCCAGATTTAAAAGAGAGACTTACAGGAACGGTTCTAAGATTACCTCCTCTAAGTGAGAGAGTAGATGATATTCCTTTTTTACTACAACAATTTATTCGAAGTCATCCTAGTGGCCGGCTTATTTCTATATCTGAACAAGCGATGGAATTTTTAAAAGCATACTGGTGGCCAGGAAACGTTAGAGAGTTAAAACTTTTAGTTGATCGCTGGCAGGCACAAGGAATAAATCTACTAACAATTGAAGAGATAAAAGAATTAAAGTCGAAAGAACTCTCAGATCAATTTTCCTATATAAATAATGATTTATTTAATGATGTCTATACACATGGACTAGAAGAGATTTTAGAAAAAATTAATAATAGAATAATTAATCATGTGTTCTTGCAGAATAATATGAAGGCGAGAACCACAATGAATAAATTGAAAATTAGCTCTAGAAAATTCTACAAATACTTAGAAAAAAAGGATGGAATAGATGAATCAGAAGATAATACAGAAGAGTAACCTCAGCGATTTTCATAAAATTGAAATTGAAATTGAAATAAGTAAAGATGAGAAGATCAGGCATGAAATAAAAAGTGCTTTGGGGGCCATAGAAATGGCGGTTTCTGTAATAAGAGATAATTATGATAATAAAATATTTACCTTTGAAATCCTCTCCGAAATAGAAAAGAAATGTCAAAAAACATTAGTAAAAATAGATAAACTGTCGGAAAATGGGAAAATGAAAATTGAAAAAAATTGAAAATGTGCAAAATGCAAAATGCAAAATGTGCCACACTCCAAATGGTAGCAACAGTACATTAGCTGCTATATAGCTACCAAAGGTAAAGTGGCACTATTGCTATTGTACTATTGTATTCAAATGAAAACATTATATTTTCATTTGAATTGAATTTAGATCGTTAGTTATTAATAACTCTTAATAATTTCACCTATTAATCTTCATTTTATTAATCAATATTCATAAATATAGCTGGCATAACAGTTGCTTTAATGTTTTTAGCGAAATGAATTGCTAAATATTTTAAAGGAACAATTGTAATTTATGAAAACAATCTATCTCTCACTATCTTTTGGACTTTTTATATTGATAATTTTGAATCATCCAGAATTATTTATGTTGTTCTAGAGTAATAAGATGGTTTTTTAACAAATGGAGCGAATAAATGAATAATGAAAACAAAATATATCATTTGCAAAGCAATGAAGATTTTTTTTTGCGAATACTTCATCCATTTAGAGGATCAGTGTTAGAGCTTTGCTGTGGTAGGGGAGAATTAACTATTCCATTGGCATTGGCGGGTATAGATATTGTGGGTGTTGAAAAAAACAATGATGAACTAAGTATTGCTAAACTTAAATTAGCAGAAGAAAAAATTAATATTCCATTTGTTCAGGCAGATATATTTAATTTTGATTTTGGAAAAAAATTTTCCACAATTATTCTACATATTGATAATTTAAACAATAATCAAAATGAAAGATCTTCATTTTCTTCAAAAGCGAATGTTGAAAAATTTACAGATAATATTAAAAAAAATTTAGAAATTGATGGGCAATTCATTGTAGAGATACGTGCAACATTTAATCTTAATCCATTTATGAGTTGCAAGGAATTTATATTAAAAAATAAAAATATATTAATCATTTCAAATAATACTAATACTAACAATCTACACATACACAATACTAAAAATCTGCAATGGCAAGATCGAAATAAATACGAAGTATGTATCTTTGATGTGAGATAAAAAGATGCATCTCATGTCCATGGCGGATTTTTGCCTTGAACTTTTTTAATCCAATAAACTTTGCTATTAAATGTGGAAGTGTCATGTGCAGTACAAAGATATATTTCTTTAAATCCATTATCGAAAATCTTCTTGGCGATTTGAATACCATCTTCACTACTATCTTCATCACTATCTTTATCACTATCTTCATTTTCCAGATTATAGTCAACGCAAATAATTGTGTCCTTGGGAAAAGAATCTATTTTAAGAAAAAAGTCTTTGAAATTTTGAAAACATTCTAAAAAAATATTTTTTTTGTGGGCCTCATTGGTCCAATGTAATCTAACAAGATTATCGTCATCTATGAGAATATATTTATTTGATTGTAATTTTTGATTATTAATTTTTACTGGGTTATGTTCAACTTTGGGAAAAATTATAGTTATCTTAGTTCCACTTTTACAGCTACAAGAATTATTTTCATTTGTTGATTTTGTTGATTGATAGAAGATATCTCCACCCCAACTAGTAATATTTTTTTTAGCATAATATATTCCTAGACCATTTCCATTTTCTTTCCCGTAGGTGAATCCTTTTGTTCCTAGTTTTTGTAAAACTTCAGCAGGAATTCCTTTCCCATTATCTTCAAGTTGAATAACGATATTGTTAGTACCATCCATAAGAGTGATGTTAATCCATTTGCTTAAATTAGATGAATTATTTGTAGACGAAGTTATGTTTATGGCCTCAATAGAATTATTTATTAGATTGGAAAAAATATTTTTTAATTCCATTTGATCACAATAGATGAACAAACTATCGCCGTGAAAATTTTTAAAAAGATTAATAACCAATATGTTATTCTTTTTTATCAATTCATTATATTGAATTTCTTTTTCCTTTAATACTTCTTCTAAAATAGTTACTAGGTTAAAAATATTACGATTAGAAATATTTTCATTATCAAAAGATTTAGTCGTAACTTGCTCTGAAACTTCTGTGGTTTTTAGATTAGAATCAGAATCTTTTCTCATTAATTGTCGGTGTGTGTGTAGAAGTTCTTTGGTCATAGATTTGATTCGTTCTAATGCTCCTTGAACAATATTGGTATCAAGAATACTTCCAGAATCAATATCATTATTTAAAGCAATATTTTCTATAATTGTCAGAGGAGAATTAATATCATGGGCCAGTTTGTGTGCTAATTTGGCGGTAATTATTTTTTCTTCGTATTTTATGGCCTCAAGATCGATTGATCTAAATTCATCTGCTAATAGGCCAACGAAAACCTTATCCTCTCCTTTGAACTCATCACCATATAAGATGGTTTTTATTTCGTTAAAAGCATATCCCAAAATTGTTCTTATAGCAGGAATTGCTTTAATCTTATCTACACTTTCTGTTTGAAAAGTTAGCCAATTAGCACGTTTTCCTATCAAATTGGGATCATAACTATATTCAAGAGAATGTTGAAATATTTTTTGAGCATCTTGCTGTTTCATTGAAACTTTGGTGAAATTTCCTAAGATTCGATCTTCTCTTTCCACTAAAACATTTTTAAGTAATAATTCCTCTAACCTTTCAAGTCCGTACTCGCCATATTTGTTTAAAATATCCTTTCGTAAGCAACCGTTGTTTGTATATGCATGTGCTAGAATGAAGAAATATTCTTTCATGGTAAATAATTTAGATATATTTTCCTCTAAAAATACTGCTTCATTAATTTGCTGATTAAATTTATCTACGATATCTAAGAATTGAGGATTAATTTTATTTATATATTGTAAAAAAAATTCTTCGTGACCAATTTTTTTAAATATCTTAGAGATAGTCTCAAATGAAGGATTACCACAATCATTCATAAATCTATTTAAAGTTGAAAAGGGTATTTCTAGTTCAAGAGAAGTTTCATTTAAGTCAGATAGATTGTTTTCTTGTTGAAAACATGTAATTTTATTTTTTAGCTCTTGATAAATTTCGTTTGTTATTTGTAATGTTTGCTCATTCATTTGTTATTTCCAAGATGATATTTATATTTTTTATTTTATTAGATTTTATCTAAAATAGATATTAATATGTAAATATAAATTAAATGTAACCTGATGTTTAGGAGAGTATGTGAACAGAGCAAAGATTAAATTATTGTTAATTACTACTTTAATAGTAACAATAGCTGTAATGTTTTTTTCTCACAATTCTTATGCTGAAAGTGATAGTGAAAAATTGAAAACAGCATTTGAAAAAGCATTAGCAGGAAAACTTGATGAATCTGAGTTCAAAAATATTTTAGATCAAATAGAAAAGTTACAAACCATAAAAGAATCGGAAACAGATTTAATGTTAAATCCAGATTTGTTTTTAAATGATAATTTTACTGCGATATTAAAGATACTTCAATCCTACATAAAAGAGAGGGAAAATGGTAAACGCTCCTTTTCTCCTCAAAAATCACAAACACAAACACAAACACAATCAGAGTCAGCATCTAAAGTTTTATTGCCTGTAGTAGAAAATCTAACCTCTGTTTTATCACAAACTTCATTGTCTAATATAAATAGTACTAATTTTGGTACATGCTTGCCTCAACCACTACTAAAAAAAGAGGCATCTTCTCCTCTTCTTGGTGAATTGCCTTCGAATGATTTTTTTGAAGTAACAGAAGATTTAAAAAATGCTTACAATAAATTTGAAAAATCTACGCCATCAAATGTGTTAATGAATAATTTTTCTTTTAATCATTTGGGCAAAGTAGTAGATTTCATGTCTAAAAATCCTCCAACAACAGTAAATAGTCAAAAAGCTAATGTTATGGTTTGGGAGAAAAAGAAAAACAAACTTTAATTCACTATAGTCTTCTATAAAACCATGTAAAATTTTTATTAAACAATAATTAATTGTTAAGACCTCTTTGAATATTCTTTAAATACTACAAATAAGATTTGCATAAAATTTTGATACAGGTTAGATAAATTATCGATTAAATTAAGAATAATCGTAGGTCAGCTATGATTTCATTAAAGGATATTTTAATCATGATTCAATTAAGATATTTTATTATATTATCGGTGTTATCTATGCTTATGCCGATGCTAATTATTTTTTTTAATCAGCATAATGCCAATGCTGTTGTTATAAACACCACAAATGATGAATCAAGAACTTTTGTGCTTTCTATAGGGATTGCAAATTTTCATGATAAGCATTGGGATAATTTAAAATTTACCGCCAAAGATGCAATTGCATTTGATACTTTTTTTAAAAATGAGGCAGAAAAAGAGCACAGATCTCAGTGGCGAGAACTTCTTGTAGCAAATAAAGAAAAGAATAATTTTGTAAGCGATAAAGATATTCTTGAAGCACTTAAGCGCCTTAAAAATGATAACCGTATGGAACAAGATATTGTTATTGTATATTTATCAACCCATGGAACAATTTACGAAAATCCTGATACTGGTAAACTAGGTCGCTATATTGTAACCTCAAATACAGATTATAATGAAGTTGATAAAACATCATTTGCATATGATAAACTTCTAGAAATATTTCACTCACTAAAATCAAAGAGAAAAGTTTTGATACTAGATACATGCTATTCAGGAACAGGTAAATCATTCCTAACCCAAAAAGCAAAAATTGAAATTGATAAACAAAAAGGAGATTACTATCAAGAAGATGAGGTGGCCGAGGGTGAAATTTTGATTTTTTCGGCCCAAAAAAATGAACCTTCACTAGAAGATGCATATCTTGGTCACTCTGTTTATACTAACTTTTTGTTAGAGGGTTTTCGTAAGGATTTAAATAATGATGGGGCGGTAACTATTAGTGAGGCCCATTTGTATGCGAGAAACATGACTCGTGAATTTACTAAAAATCGTCAGAACCCCACTGCTAAGATTGTTATTGAGGGTGTGGATCCAATTATTGTTAAAGGAGAATTAAAGAATTCTAATGTGGCCTATGTGTATAATCGTTGGACTGCACGTTCTCACTATAATGTAAATGTTGATGGCCAATACAAAGGTGTACTAGATAAAGGTTTTAGTGTGGATTCTGGAAAACATCGTATTAAAATCATCGATCCTCAAGATAATAAAACCATTACTGATCGTTCAATTCGTTTTGAAGGAGGTAAGGAATACACCATTGAAGATATGATAATCTTTCCAGACAATCCACATCTTCTGGATCTAAAAATTAAGACATTTACTTATTCCTCGTCTCATATTCGTGATTATTATGCAAAAAAAGCACTCTATGGCCTTGGAATTCGTTATACTCATCAAGATTTGTGGAAAACCTTTGATATAGGAGCTACTTTGACCATTTTTCAAACAGTAAGAGAAGATGAACGTACTGATAGTTTAGCGAGAATGGAACAAAAAAGAGAGGTGTATATTGTAAGTACACATATTGGTTCAAGAGAGAGAATTTCATGGTTATCCACTCAAAATAATCGCTTACAAACAAATTTTGTCTGGGGAATTGGTCCATCAATTATGAGCTTAAAGATAGAGCGTACTTACTTTTCACCCTCAGGAGAAGCGATCGAAGAACATAAAAGCAAAAGAAATTTATATCCAGGGGTTAGCTCCTTTATTGGTTCACATGTTGAAGTACCTAGTGTGAATCTTCGAGCGGGTATAGAACTTGAAGCTGGAGTATGGTCTTCTGCTTTTGAAAATAGTTCGCCTTATATTTTCACTTTCGCTCCCTCTATTTTTGTCGGATATCATTGGTAAAAAATCCTCTAAGAATCGTGTAAAAAATTCATATATATTTCATATTGTTTCATTTGAATTGACGTTTCTATTATTATTAGTTGTTTCAAAAATTGAGATGAATTAAAATGCACAGTAACATAAAATTAGCGGAAACTTAAATCTATGTATAATTTAATAATAGTATTTCTGATCCTTATCTTAGGTAGTGCTTGCTCAAAAAAGTTACTATTTAATTATAATCAACAAAAAGTAGAGTGTGGTTTTACAGAGGAAATTACCAGCAGTAGTAAAATATTTCAGATAGAAAAAAATGTAAGTAATTTAAATAATGTAGATAATGCAAATGAAGAGATAAGCAAAAATCAATTACAATTCTTAACGATTAATAATAAATCAATTACAGATAGATTTACAAAAGAGAGATGCTTTTATTTAAAAGAAGATGAATTAGCTCAAAATAGTGAATTAAAGATTACCATAGATGCTAAATCCTTAGCATTTAGAATAATTGTAAATACAGAAAATGTGCGGCCATATCAAAAGATATTCCTTGAAAAATATCCTTCGATTAAGAATGAGGAAATAAAAGCAAAGATTTTTGACAATATTTGTAGAGATGAGTTTGGAAATAGTGTTATTCATACTAATAATCCAGTATATGAGCTAAAGATACCAGTTGTTGATGAAAAACTTAAAAATGGTGGAATTTTAAATTACGAATTATTGACAACAAAAGAAACTTCTAAAACTATGGTTGAATCTGAGGTTAAGGATTCAATTTATATCAATACTGTGGATACGCTTAAATATTTGGCCAATAAAAAAGATAGTTTTGAATTTAAGATTACTATTACTGATATCTTTGCTCAAAAAGAGAGTAAAAAATGTCTCTTGCAATTTGACAAAGAACGAGCAAGAATTAATAAAATAATCGGTGTGAAGAAGTTAGAGAATAATATTTTTCAAATCAATGCGAATGATTCAAAGTTTGAATTATTTTTTTACAAAGACTATCCATTAACTAAAGAACAAATAAAGATTGATCTATCATCATCATCATCATCATCATCATCATCATCATCATCATCATCTGAGGTTAAAGATGATGCTAATATAATTAAAAATTTTGATAATTATTTTTTGAACAAAATTAAAGATGAAGATGGAAATGATCTTTGGAGATTAACAATAGACCTATCTGCTTATAGTGGAATTCATGATCTAAAGATTCAATTAGGTAATGAATCTATTAATAAAGATATTTTTTATTACAAAATTGATCTAGGAATTAAGCATTTCTTAGGAGGTACGCTTAAAAATGCAATTATGTCTCAAAATGGGAAATATATTTTAAGCACACTTAAGAAAAACAGTGCTAGCTTAGTTGATCTTAAGTATGGAAAAGAAATTTTTAAATCCGATGAAATTGTAAATGGTTGTGTGGATTTTTCTTCTGATGATAATAAGATTGGATTATTTCATAAAGATAATATCGAAATTTATGATATTCAAAGTAAAGCAAGTGAGAAGTATTTTTTTGATGGAAAGTTGGATGTTAGTAGCAGAAATTGTCAAAATCTATTTTTTGATAAAAAAGGTAATAAGATTATTTTTTCTACTTTAAATGGAAGTAGAAATTTAGCTATTCATTTTTTAAGTTTAAATAACAATAAAACAATAACTAAAACTATTAAATACTCTCAATGTGTCTTTGTAAAAATGAATCACTACGGCCAATATCTTTTTGTAAATTGTAAACTTGATGATCTTGGAATGAAGGATTTTGGAGGTTATATAAAGGTCGTGGATGTTGAGAGTGAAAATTCATTAAAATTCGAAGATAATTCAGATCTTGTATTACCTCTTGTGTACTCACTTAGAGAGAAACCAAATGCAATTTACTCTTTGGATATTTCAAAGAGTGAAAAACTATTGGCAGCAGGGGTAGCAGGAACTAAAAAAGGACTGAAAATTTTTAATTTAAAGGAAGTTTTAAAATTTAAAAGTATTGATGATTATAATTCAGTGGTTAGTTATGGCCCCGAAGATAAGGATTATTTTTTTGTTGTCTCTCATGGTTTGGCAAATGATGTAACTTTCGTTACTTTTTCATCAGATGAAAAAAATATTGCAGCAGTATCAGCAGAAGAGGTAAGAGTATATGGAAATAAAAATGAGAAAGATTTTAAATCGATTACTCTTCCAAAAAGTACTATTGTAAGCGCTCAATTTCATCCTCTACTAAATAATTATATTCTTTTAGTCTCAGCAGATGGAGAAGCAAGCGTATATAATTTGAATAGTAAGGATATGGTTCAAAATATTAAAACAGTAAAAGGTATTTCTTGGGCGCAATTTAGCGCTGATGGTGATTCCATTGTAATGATAGATAATGGCGGCCAATTATTATCAATAAAAAATAATTTTATGAAGTCAGAAGCATACATTGTAGATAAAGAGGGTTATGGATGGTGGCCTGGAGAAAAAAATCGCGAAGCATATTCAAATGATGAAAAGTATTTTCTATATTTTCAAAACAATAAAATCTTACCTACAACATATGATTTTAGAAGTATTTCAGGAACAAAACAATCGGTGCTAATTATTCGTGAGTTATCGAGTGATATTCAAAAGCAAATTATTTTCAGTGAAGAAGATTTTTGTCAACATCTTTCAACTGATGCAAAGTATGTACTAACATGCAAAAAGGGTGGGGTGCTGACTTTATCAACTATAAATTTTGAAAAAGCAGTTTTAGAAGAGATATGGAAGAGTGATGTTTATATGGGTGGATCTCCTGGGACCACGCCGGTTTTTATAGAAGATAATAGAATCATTTTTTTAGATAATAGTAGAAGCAAAATTAAAATATTAAATATTGCCACTCTTGCGATTGAGGATATAACAGAGATAGTTTTAAAAGATGAAGTTGATATTATGTTTAATAATATTGGCATGATTTCCTACTCATCAAAAACAGGCATGCTACTTTTTCAGCTAAACAATAATCAATTTACAATTTTTGATGTCAAAAAATTAAAAGTAACTCAAAAAATATTTATTCCAACAATAGATTTAGAACAAGTATCAGATGTGGTTTTTGTTCCTGAAAAAGATATGATTTTGTATAAAGTAAATAGTTTGTCTAATATACAAATACCTTTCTTTTATAACAATATTAATAAAAAAAATAATATTGAAAAAAACTATCATTTTGCTATTTCAAAAGACAATTCTCTTATGGCCATAAGCTATGATAAAAAGAAAATATTAGTTACTGATGGCCAGGGAAATCTTATGAAAGAGATAGAATATGGAAATGAAGAGTTTCGATCATTTGAATTTATTAGCAATAGATATGTATTTATATACACAAATAGAGGTGATGTGTTTGTTTATGATTTAGAAAATGAAATGATTACAGATAACTTTTCAAAACAATTTTTAAATGATGAATTGACTGAATTTAATTTTATTAAATCTCGAAATGAAAAATATATGACTATTAAAACTCGCAGAGTAATTAATGTCGTTAAAACAAAAACAACTACTGGTTTTTAAAAATGAATTTATTAACATTAATCTTAGTATTGGTTTGTTCGTGTTTTTTATTGGTCTCTTGTAAAATACAAAAAATCAAAGGTGATTTTAATAGAGATCGAGTTGAGTGCTCTTTTGTTAATGAAATCCCTTCTTCGGCCAAAATATTTCAAATAAGAGATCAAAATAATCAAAAAATTTCTGGTGTCAGTAGCAATAAGTTAAAGTCTATTACTATAGGTGATATCGATATTAAAGAACGTCTTAGCGATCAAGGATGTTTTTTTGTAAAGGACAACGAAGGTGGTGTTTTGAAAATAACCAGCACCACAGATCATCTGGGGTATTGGAGTGAACTTAAGGGGTCAAATGATATTGATATATTTAGTATTTCATCAAGAAAAATAATTAAATTAGAAAAATATGATTCTATAAAAGACGATTTGATTGCTGTGAAAATTTTGAAAAATTTTTGCAAATCTGATCCTAAATCAAATGCAGATATAGTAAGTACTAAAGATAATACTTTTAAAATTCCTTTTTCATTAGATAGTTTAAAAATATTGGGTGGACTTACAGTAAAAGTTTTAGCTGATGATAATAATATTACGGCCGATAATTTGATATTGAGTACATTTGTGGATGTAAATTCCAAAGATCAAGACATTAAATTTGATTTAAAATCTGCTTTAAATAAATATAAAAAAGAAAACAATCAAGTAAAAGTAATTCTAAAAATAAAAGATATCTTTGATGAGGAGATAGAAAAAAACTGTTTAATACAATATGACCCATCTCCTTCTGTTTTCGAAAGTATTACAGGTATAAATAAGACGACGAATGCTTATCAAATTGATCCAGAGAGGATTGTTGAACTTACAATTAATAAAAATTATCCACTTACAGCAAAAGACATCAC
Source organism: Oligoflexia bacterium (assembly GCA_015232355.1). Classification (GTDB taxonomy): domain Bacteria; phylum Bdellovibrionota; class Bacteriovoracia; order Bacteriovoracales; family Bacteriovoracaceae; genus JADFZW01. The sequence goes on along the minus strand of JADFZW010000006.1, from coordinate 125,646 downwards.
AATATATTTTAATCAGGAAAATAATCAGGAAAACAAATCAAAAAACAAACTGGAAACATTTTACTTAACAAAAGTTGTTGATAGTGCTGATGAAAAAAAGTGGAAAATATCTATTAAGGTACCAGAGAAAGAAAATATCTATAATCTTGAAATTCATGTTGGTGATGAAAAAATATTTCATGAAATTTATAGTTATAAAATTGATTATGGCCAAAAGATATATCATCAAGGCATTGTTAAAAAAATATTTTTTTCAAATAATGAGCGCTATCTCTTTTCCTCTTCTGAAAATGGTGAGACTAAAATAAGTGAATTAGAATCGACCAGAGCTGTAAAAACAATAAAAACTATTAATGGAATATATAAACATAATATTATTATTTCTGCTGATAATAAGAAGGTGGCATTTTGTTCAAATTCTAAAATGCAATGGGAGATAAAAATAATTGATTTAGAGGATAATTCTTGGGAGAAACGACTTATTGGCCAGAGTGGGGAGTGTTCGAATTTATTTTTTAATAATGAAAGGAATAAACTAACATACATTATAAATAATTCCAAAGAGGAAATAGAATTTATTAACACATGGGATTTTGTAAATGATAAGTTAGATAATGTTTATCAATCAAATATTGTATCTTCGAAAATAAAGTGCAAGCTTGCAAATTCAAATGATAATACTAATTATTTATTTTTATCATGTAATAACGGGAAGATTGATGGATTTAAAATATATGATTTGAAAGATAAAAAATATATTTCCGTATCTACAATTGCGAATAGTGATTTTAATTTAATTCATAATCAAAACACACAAAATAAAAATTTCGAAGGTTATCTTAATAATGATAACAGCTATTTTGTTTCATATGATTTGTTTAATAATCCTAAAATAAATATTTTTAACTTTAAGAAGATATTAAATCAAGGAAGTAGCAACACTAATGAACCATTAAACATATTTCAAATACCATCATATGAGAGTGAAAAAATTAATAAACTCTACTTTTCCTCAAATGGAAAATGGATTGGCGCTACTACTACTGATAAATTAACGACACTATATAGAATTGGTCAACATAAAATTCATGGACATATCTCTGATAGTGAAAAAGTTAACTCAATGGATTTTTTTCCATATGACAACTATGTTTTAACGGCCAACTCAAATGGGATAATTAAAGTATACAACATGGAGACTTTAAATGTTGTTCAAAGATTATCCACACAGTACGAGACGAATATCGTAAAATTTTCCCCCAAGGGAACATATATTGTATCAGCAGATATAAGTGGAGAAATTAAAATACAAATAAGTAATTTTAATAATACAAAAACAATATTGCAATTAAATGGATTTTTTAATACAAAATCACTTGCTAATATGCGAGTTAGAACTAATGAGAGTGATAATGTGAGTGGTAACGATCATTATCATTATATGCTATATCCATTAGTTCGAGATGATGATTTGTTTGTTAATGCTAATGAACCAGTACAATTTGATTTAATATTTTATGATTTAAAAAATGAATCCTTGAAAAAATCCATGGCACTTCCTACGAAATCATCATGGGTCAAAATTTCTAAAAGTGCAAAATATTTAATCAGCTATCTTGATGGAGTACTATCCCTATACCTAATTGATTATAAAAATCTTTCACTGGTAAATATTTTAAGCAAAGAGTTTGCTGATTTATCAGAGGAGAATACCAGATTTGTTGCAGATGATTTTCTTGTTATCTTTGATGGTGAAAACTCAAGAACAGTGGGAAGTTTTAACTTAAATGATAATTACACTTATAAATCATATACTAATCTGGCCGCATTTAAAGTAATTTTTGCTCAGGAGAATTCAAAAGAAATAATGTTAATAGATAAAGAGGTAAATGTTAATGATAGTTATCAAGCTGTGGTTTTAGATATTGTTAGTAGTAGTGTTGTATCTTCGATGCTTTTTAAAAACATTCGCTCTGACTTTGATAGTTTAGGAAATGTTATTGGCAACTTCATGAGATCAAATTTAGATGATCCGCAAGCACCCAGACAGGAATTAACATATATTTCATCTAAAAAATTATTGCTCTATTATAATTCAATGGAAAAGTTTAAATATAAAATCTATGCTTGTAATAATCAAATAGATAGAAATCTTTTTAAATATTATACAAAGGTGTGGTTTTCTACAGATGGTGAATATTTATTCGCTGATAACTTAAGTGAAAAGACAAATATTTTAACCATATCTCTTGATCTAAAAATTAATAATTTATTAACATTTGATGATCTTTATAGTGTTAATCAATATGTAGACAATTCAAAATACTTAATTAAAAACAATGCTAACAAGATATCTATTATTGATTTTAAAAATCAAACAAAATTTGATTTTCCCTTATTAGAATATGAGGTGGCCAAGGATTGGTCGATAGAAGATGTACAGTCATCATCGGATAAAAATTATCTTTTAATTAAAACCGTCAATCCTAATCCAGCATCGGGAATATATAATATAAAAGTTCTGAAATTAAATAATGTTAATAAAAATTAATAAAGATTAATCAAGATTAAACAAGGGGTTTAAAGAAATGAGATTTAATATCTTAAAACATATATTATCTATACTATCTATATTATCTATAGTCTCGATAATATCAATTTTACAAATTGGTATTGTAAATGCTGACTATATTGGCGCAGGAAAACCACCTACAATGGGCCAAAAAATAATTGTTCGAGGAATTTTTTTTAGCAATAGTGATAATTTATCATCTAAGTATCAAATTAAAACAACTGATGGAAAAATCTATTCCTTAATCTTTGATGAAAAAAATATTTCCGCTGCTCCAGAGTGGAGTTTTAAATTATCTACAGAAAAAGGATATGATTTGCCACCACTACGTGCCTATTGGTTTGAAAGAACGAACGTTGTTATTGATGGTAGATTAATTTCGAATGAGTCATCTAATATTATAGAGGTAATAAAGATTAGACCAGATTTGCAAGATCCAGCTTTAGTTAAATCAAAAATTAAAAATATAACGGGCATTCTTAATGTTAAATATGTAATTAAAAATGGTACCCCAACACCTCAATTTACAATTAATATTAACAACGAAGGTCAAGTCTATCCATTAGTTCCTGCAGGAATGAGCGACTATGGTATTTTTAATGAGATGAGCGATGATTACTATGGAGAGGTACCTTACTTATTAACAGCTGGTAAACTTAGTTACGCTGATGAGTTAGGAATAGTTCATAAAATTATTTATGATGATGATTTCTTAAGTTTAGTGGGACAAAAAATTACTATTATGGGAGAAATCATTTTAGTACAATCAGACATAGGTGAAATGGAAAATTCAATTAGAGTATATGATTATGCTACTGATGCTAATATCTCCTCTACTTCTCCTATTACTTCGGGGCCAACGGCCGCTTTTAAAACTGCAACAGGTGTATTAAATATAACTGGGAAAACAGAAGAAGAGCTTTCTTTATTTTTAAAAAATCCTCTCTTATATCAAAATACTAATTTGCCAAATGGAATAGACATTCTAACTAATTATCCATTAGATTTTCTTAAAAAAAATAATCAATCAAATATAAAGGTTAAATATTTCGAGACATTAGTTACCGATAAAGATGTAACTCTTCCTGCATTGAAAGTATTAAATGTTATTAATGTTAAAAAATCAAAAAAAGTAACAGGAATTTTCCATGTAATTCCATCTGCGATTAATGAAAGTGAAGATATTATCTTTGATTGGTTTATTGAAGTTAATGATGAAATGATTAGCTTTTCTTTAGAATCATATTTGAATGGAATTAGTTTTGAATATAATCAGATTTGTAAAAAATTTGGGATTTCTCGAATTGAAGATTTAGATGGGAAAAAAATTACCATTGAAGCTCAAGATAATCCTTTCGGTGAAAATAGCGAGAGACATTTTTTTAGCAAAAGATTAATGTTATTTGATATTGTTGCTGTTGCTGATAATTCATCCTTACCGTTACCGCCACCTCTGGCCGAAACCTCAAATGTTTTTACAGGAAAACTTGATATAAATGTGATTGATTATTCGGAAACAGATGATCAAATAGTTAACTCAATTTATGTTCTAACTCAAGCTCAAGAAAATGAGAGTTATCAATTAATAATGAATAAAATGATCATAAAAGAATTATTAGAAAAATATAAGTTAACAAATGTTGAACAACTCTTAGGAAATAATATTATCGTTAAAGGAGATGTTTATTCTGCACCAGAGGAGTTAGGAGTTAAAAAATCAATAGTTGTAAAAAACATAACTATTGATAATGATCGATGGGTGAGTAAATCAGTATCACTAAAAGGAAAAATTATTATAAATAACGGCATGGAAAGTAGTGAAAAATATGCAGGAAGTGTTGAAAATTATCCAACTTTGCTAGGTAAATACAATATAACAAGAGGTGAATATTTTTACGCAAACGATGGTTCAAAATATAAAATTGTACATAAAGAAGATAGTATTATCAAAACTAGTTCTAATGTTAATACTAATGCTAATTTACCATCCATAACATGGACACCATATTTGGCCAATAATTATGTAACTATAAATGGCACTATATCTAAAAATAATTATTTGATTATTGATTTTATAGATACGGAAATTGCTGATATAAAAAAAACGATGAATAAATTCACTGGTACTATTCGAGTAATAAGCATGATGGAAGATAAAAGATCGTCACATTATGCATTTTGGATTGATAATGGGTCTGAACTTACTAGAGTTCGTTTCAGTAAAAGAATAGTGGAAACACTTCCTTCTGACTTTATTGAGCAAATGTCTCCAGATGATCAACAACAAAGACCAATTCCACCAATAAGTCGTCCCTCTAAAAGAAGAACATATGAATTTTATTCTGAAAATTCATTAGGAAATAAATATATTGTAGATAAAATTGATGAGGATTTACTAAAAAGATTAATGATTAAACATCCAGTGGAACTTGATGGTAAAAGTGTAACACTTGAAGGAATAAAAACAACTGACGATAAATTATCGGTAATAAGAATAACAGATGTTAAGATAAATGGAAATTCAATTCCCAATTTAACTCCCAATCTAAATGCCAATGGCAAGCTTGAAGGAAATTTTAGATCTTTATTTGATGAGGAAGGAAATTTGTTATTTGGACTTGAGGTTACACAGGGATCAAAGAAAGAATTCGTTCCCTTTTATACTTCACCAAATGAAGAAAAAACTCTAATTAATGAATATCAAACTCGTTTTGAAGATGGATCTTTAGCTGATTCTCTTTTATTAGACAAATCTACTATTATATTACAAGGTCATTTCTTTAATGTTGGATCACGTGCTTTAAATAGAGCTGAATTAATTAAGGCCATAAAGATTAAAAAATTTGAAAAAATAAAAAAACGAAATACTGATAAAAAATATATATTTTCAGAGGGTATTTTGAATAATCCCTCAAACTCTGCAAATGGTGAATATAAATTTTTTGATATACGTACTACAAATGGCACTTTAAAAGTTGCATATAATTTGAAAGTTAATAACCAGATTCGTGAAGACTTGATTAATAAGTTTATTGGTAAAAATGTAACTATTAAGGGGGTAGAGGTAGATCAATTATCACAATTATCAAATGATTTAACTGTAAATACAAAAAATAAAATAATTAAAATAGTAAAACTATATGAAGGAAATTTAGTTAAGATTAATGGACAATTAAAAGTCGAATATTCTCTAGGTAGTCCTATAAGATATACTGTTATTGAAAATGGTATCTCTTATTTATTAAAAATAAAAACAACTAAGTTTGAATATAAAAACATGCTTGAGAAATTTCAAGCAAAGGAACTATTTCAACTTGAAAATATGAATTTATCATTAGAGGGATTTAAAAATAAAAGCGAAAACGACAGTGAAAAAAATGTATTTGAGATAGTAAGAATTAATTCCGCATCAGAAACAACAGATTCAAAAACAATTGCACCAATTGTTAAAAAGGGTTTTTTAAATATCTCATATCAATTATCAGTAAAGGATAATGATAAAAATAGTAATGAATTAGTTGCTACCTATGGTCTATTAGATATAGCAGAAGATTCAAAATTAAAAGCAGTAGTTATTAATCCGGAAATCATAAAGTCACAAATATCACCATTTGAGATAAGCGATTTAAATGGTGTTTTTGTAACCGTAAAAGGCGTGGAATCAAAGTTAGGTTTCAGAATAGATCAAATATCTTTTGATCCTAATTTAGCAAAGAAAAATATTAAAGAGATATCGGGTACATATCTTAAAAGTAAAAAACAAATTGTGGCCAATAATATATCTGATCTATCCTACATGATATTTACTTTGGATAATATTTCTAAAACCAAAGGAAGCTTGATCTTATCTCCATTTATATTTGAAAAATATATTAATGAAATTCATCGAAATGATGAATCATTAAATCTATATTCAATTAAAAATCGGGAAGTGATTAAAGCAAAGGCCGTAGAGATTAATATATCATCAGATATCTCTTCTGCTAACGGCCTAGCTCAAAAGGTAATGCTTTTTCGTTGATATTTGATCAAGAAAATAATTATCTATCTCGACCGTGGCGACCTGAAGGACGATGAGTAGGAGTACTTGGGCGAGTAGTAGGAGTTGGACGAGAAGGAAAATCAATATGGTTAGGACGTGAAACTATTCCCGAAGTCATGCTGCCTGGACGGATCGCTATGAGACGAGCTACATTAGTCCCACCACTTACTTTGAGTAAATCTTCATTTGATAAAACTAAATTTTCATTGGCAATCTTCATCTTAATTGTTTTCATTTTAATAATCCTTTTGTTAAGAAAAAATTTAATATTTTTAAAACAACACTTTTGTTGTTTCGTGATGAAAAATTAATTGCAATATGATTGCCAGCTCTTCAAAATATTCTAAGAGGTTGATTTTCTAAATATCAGATAAAAGTAAATAAATTTTTGAATTCAAAAACAGTTTTCATATGAAAACAAAATAATTTCATTCGCAAACAGCGTAAGTGTTTGCTTTGTAAATTATTTATATAAATTATTTGTATAAATGTATGAATTGTAAGCAAATTTAATTAATTTTTATAATTGGCACTCTACTTGCTCTCTTGCTTATATGAAAAACATTTTGTTTTTCAAAAATTATAAACACATTTTACAAAGGATTTTTTTATGAAAAGAGTGATTTTTCTTTCTCTAGCTTTTAATTTTTTAACTTTTACTGTTTTGGCCCAAGATTTGGTACAAGATAATCTTGTCGATAAATATATTTTATCACAAGAAGACATGAGTTCAGTTATTCACGCTATAACTGAGGATGGTGATTTGATTTATGGTATAAATGATTTTTCAAATACTGAAGCTGCTGAACGTATGATTATAATGAAGAGTATACTGATTGAAGGAACTGAATATGAATTAAAAGAGATTCAAGTTGATGGAAAGCAAGCGTTTCTAATGGAAGATGATTTAGTTTTGTTATTAGAGCAAGGAAATGAACTTCGTAATTCTCCAGGTGCTGTAAAAGAACGTCAAGAAGCGAGAGAAAAAGCAGAACGTGGACATAAAGCTGTAGATAAAGTGGTAGCTAAAGTAATTGCGAAAGTAACAACAAAGGCTATTGGTAGTGTTTATTCAACCATGGATTCTATTTCAGGTGATTCTTGTAAGTCATGTGATGAATCACGCAAGGAGAGATTAAAAAAGGAATCAGAAGCAAGAGCATTAGCGGAAAAAGAAAGAAATAAAAAGTTAGGTATTTCTCAAGGACCAACATGTCCTGTTTCTAGACCAACACCACCTCCATCAAGTAAAGGTAGGGAGTGGCATAGTAGATAAGAGTAGAGAGTAGTAGATAGTTAATAGAGTTTTATTCCAAAATAATTAAACAAATAAAAAGCTATTAAATATAAATATATTTAATAGCTTTTTATTAACCGAGGTATTTATATGTATTCTTTGCTTTATAAAAAAAATTGTGTGTTGTTTGCTATGATATTCGCTCTTATCATCATTATGATGTTTAGTTATAAATCATTTGCAATGTCCTTAAAAACAAATGTTGCCGATTGGGTTGAGATAGATAGTGTAAATATGAATGAGTCGATACCAATTTTAAAAAATATATTCTTTATTCAGAGTCAGGGAGAATATATTGGTACTGCATTTATTATCGATCCTGAAAGTGGTGAAATAATAACAAATGCTCATGTGGCAGTTTTGATAAAACAGTGTAAAACTTTAAAGATTGATTGCAATGGTTTCGTTGCTAAAAACAAGTACCATGAAATAAAATTAGTAGCAGTTAATAGATTTGACAGAAACCTTGATTTTGCTTCAATCAAATATCAATCAACTGATGATCTATCTAAAGAATTAATTAAAATGGATTATGTTCCATTTTTCATGGGTTCGAAAGTACATACAGTTGGGTTTGCTTCTCCTGAAAAGCTAGTGATGGCCACAGGTGATATTACTGGCCAGGATGTAATAAGAAAATTTAAACCTGCATTTTATCACAACTGTGATACAATACCTGGAATGAGTGGCAGTCCAATTTTTAATGATAAATGGGAATTGGTAGGACTTCATTTCTCTGGATATACAGATAGAAATCCAGATAAAAATATGGCCACTCCATTAACATTGATTGCTGAAACATATGGCCTAAAGTAATTCATCTTCTCTTTTATTTATATTTAAAATTTCAAAAAATTCTTTCTTGCTATGAGAACTTAAAAACTTAGATGGAGTTAACAAACTATCAGAACGTGCATTAAAAAGATTATATCGAGAAGGAATCTCTTCTTTGCTAAATGCAGGACGAATTCGATAGCGCATAGGCACTAATGTTCGTGCTCCGTCTTGCCAAATGATTACTGGTAGGAAATAACCAGGATAGATACGATTGTCTTTATCAGCTGTTTTGAATATTAATTTTAATTTTAATTTAATTTAATAACACAAAAATGGTAGTGTAATCAATGCAATCAACATTAAAAGTTATTCCTCTCTTTTCAAGTACTATAAGTTGTGGCTTTCCTTCTCCTGCCGATGATTATGTGGAGAAGGATCTCTCATTAGATGAGCATTTAATAAAATATCCAGAGAGTACATTTTTTGTTCGTGCTCAAGGTGATTCTATGTCCCCTGCTATTTTAGATGGTGATTTACTTATTGTTGATCGCTCATTAACTGCAACTTCAGGAAAGATTATTTTAGGAATATTAGATGGCGAATTTGTTGCAAAATATTTTTTTTATAGAGATGGGAGACCAATTCTAAAGGCCGCAAATACAAAATATAAAGAGATATTAATTAAAGAGGAAAACAATTTTCAAGTATGGGGAGTAGTAACTTATATTATTCATAAAGTTTATTAATAAAATAAAATAAAATGCCAAAAATATTCGCTTTGATAGATGCCAATTCTTTTTATGCTAGCTGTGAAAAGCTTTTTCGCCCAGATTTACAAAAAAAACCAGTTGTAGTCTTATCAAACAACGATGGTTGTATTGTCTCTGCATGCAAGCTAGCAAAACAAATTCCTCAAGTTAAAAATTTTTTACCCTATTATCAAATTAGAGATTGTTTAAAGGAAAATGGAGTGGAGGTCTTTTCTAGTAACTATGCTCTTTATGCAGATATTTCTAAACGTTTAATGAATAGTTTGGCCAAGTTCTCGCCTGAGATGGAAATTTATTCGATCGATGAGGCATTTTTGGATTTAAGTGGAATTTTATCTAATGGTAGCTTTGAATATGATTACTTTGAATATGGAATAAAAATAAAAAATACTATTGAAAAAAATATTGGTATTCCTGTTTCTGTTGGTATTGCCACAACTAAAGTTTTAGCAAAGGCCGCTAATCGTTTAGCAAAAAAGAATACAGTGGGAGTAATGGATTTTACCAATAATGAATGCCGATGTGATGTTGATCAAATGTTAACAAAAATTGATGTGAGTGATTTGTGGGGAATTGGCCATCGTCAATCTCAAAAACTAAGAGAACTTGCTATCCATAATGCTCGTGATTTTCGTGATTATCAGAATATAAATTTAATTCAAAAAAAATTAACGAAGGTAGGAAGACAAATTCAAGATGAGTTGAGAGGCAATGTATGTTTTACATTAGAGAAATCACCTGCTGATTCATCATTTGTGCCTAGAAAAAGCATTACCTCTAGTCGAACATTTGGAAGACCTGTCTTTAGTAAAGATGAATTGAATGTGGCGATTGCTAATTATATTTCCACAGCGGCAGAAAAACTACGTAAACAAAAATCTCTTTGTCGTTATCTAACTATTTACGTGCGAACGAATCCATTTAAGGGAATTGAACAGTATTATAATTTTAATAGTACTTCTTTTCTTTCGGCAACTAATGATACAAGAAAGATGATTTTTGCAGCTTCAAAACTTTTAGATAAAATTTATCGATCTGGGATAGAATATAAAAAATGTGGTGTTATTTTAAGTGATATTAGCAGTGAAAATACATTACAATTGAGTTTATTCGAAGAAGGAGATACTATCAAAGATCGTTTATTAATGAAAAATATGGATAAAATAAATACAAGAAATGGTGAACGGATCTTAAAGGTGGCAGCTTGTGGGACAACAGATTTGTGTACATGGAAGATGCAACAGCAGTTAAAATCACCAGCGTATACAACCAGGTTTAGTGAGTTGCCAATAATTAAGTTATGCTAGAATTAACGAAGTTATAAAAGCAGAATTAACTTTTATGACACGAATGTGCGCACTATGCACTTGTTACTCTCATGTGATTTTAATACTTTTAAAAACGTATCGATGCTTATAAAATGGCAATGGCATAGATAATTGTTTTGTTATTATTTTAAAATATTTTTATTTTTATTTTTATTTATTTTTATCTTTAATTTTTATGGAAGCTCATTTATGGATGAAATTATTTATTTAGACAATGCTGCTACTACTTTCCCCAAACCAGATGTTGTTCATGAATATGTTTATAATTTTTATCGTAAGAATGGTGTAAATCCTGGAAGAACTGGATGTGATTTAGCACTGAATGCGGAAAAAATGATTCATGATACTCGAAAAAAATACTCCAACTTTTTTAATCAAAGTTTAGTTAGTAAAAATAAAATCAAAGATCCTAATCGAATGATTTTTACAATGAATGCGACGATGGGACTAAACTTAGTTGTTAATGGAGTTGTAGCTCCAAGAGATCATATTATAACTAGTCTTCTTGAGCATAATTCAGTTATTCGTCCAGTTAATCATAAAATTAAGGAGGGGGCAGATGCTACTTTTGTGGCCCCTGATCCTGAAGGATATTTAGATCCAAGTGATATTGAAAAAAATATTAAATCTAATACAAAATTGGTCATCATCAATCATGCATCCAATGTTTCAGGAGTTGTTCAAGATATAAAAAGCATTGGAAGTATATGCAAGAAGCATGGAATACCATTTGCTGTTGATTGTTCTCAAACAGCAGGAGTAATACCAATTGATATGTATGAGAGTAACATTGATTTTCTAGTATTCACTGGACACAAAGGTCTCTTTGCTCCCACAGGTACTGGTGGTGTTTGTTGTGCCGACCATGCAGAGATTAAGAGTAGTTTAGTAGGTGGAACCGGAGTTCGAAGTGCCGATCCATATCACTTAGAGGAATTTCCATATAGATTGGAAGCGGGAACATTAAATTTAGCAGGTATTGCAGGACTCTCGGCCGGTCTTGATTATATTTTAAATAAGGGAATTGAAAATATCTATAATCATGAGATTCATTTACTAAGAATGCTTCAAGAGGGTCTTTTGAAAATAAAAGGAGTTCGCATTTGGGGAACAACTTCTTTAGAAAAAAATAAACGAGTTGCAACTCTGTCAACCTCGATAGAAAATTATGATGCCAGTGATGTAGGAACTATTTTAGATGTAGAGTATGGAATTCAAACTCGCACAGGACTACATTGTGCTCCTTTAATTCATCAGCACTATGGTTCAGCACCGAGAGGGACTGTAAGATTTTCAATCGGACCATTTAACACTGAAGAACATATTGTAAAAGCAATTAAAGCAGTGGCAGAAGTGGCCGCTGATAGAAATTGATATAAAAATTAATAAGGATAAAAAGTATGCAAGTAGAAGGAAAAGATATTCTTTTTGATAAAGATGGATTTATGACGGAACCTTCTTTATGGAATGAGATCGTTGCTAAATCAATTGCTAAAGAAGAGGGTATTGAAGAGATGACAGAAGAACATTGGAAGGTGGTAAATTTCATTCGCAATTATTGGAAGGAAAATAATTTAGCACCGGCCGTGCGCTTAGTTTGTCAAGAGGCAGGCATTGGAGTTAGACAACTATACAAGTTATTTACCTCTGGGCCAGCACGAGGTGCTTGTAGAGTAGCAGGATTACCCAAGCCAGATGGTTGTGTTTAGAAATGAATTTAAATTCCTTAAATACAATTACATTGTTTTCAATATTCTCACTTTGTTGGTGTTTAATTGCACTTGCTGTGCAGGTTTATTTAAGTAAAAAAAGAAGAAGTGGTAGTTATCGTTATCAAGAGTATTCTATTAAAAATGATTCCGCTAAATATGATTCCGCCTTTAAAGCAATCATATATAATTTTACTAAGGCGATGTCTCCATTCTACAAAGAGAGTGCAAAACTTTATCCAGTTAAATTTTTTATTGGTCTTGTTATGCATTTGGGAATATTTTGTTCATTTATTTATTTCTTCTTACTAATTATAATTTCACCTTCGATACTGATATTGCCCTTACAATTGCTACATTTTTTTGGATTCTTTTTTTTATTAACTTCAATGGCGGCAGTAGTTTTGTTAATTAATCGAGTGACAAATATTGAACTTAAAGAAATTAGTAACTTTGATGATTATTTTTCAATAACAATGATGATTTGTTTTTTAGCAAGCATTTCTTTAAATCTATTTGGAGTTGTTAGTAACAATGTTGTTTTAGCAATTACCTCTTTTGTTTTTTTGTATGTACCCTTTGGAAAACTTCGACATGTAGTGTTTTTCTTCTTAGTGCGAGTGGATTTTGCTAAAAAAATGGGACATAGAGGAGTTTATCCATTATGAAACGATTTAAAGTAGATTTTAAAAAACTACTTCTGGCAGAACAAGTATTTAAAGATATTTTAAATAAGAATGGAAGTTCTCATTTGAATGCTTGTGTTCGTTGTGGATTATGTGGACAAAGTTGTCACATCTATTTGGCGGAACCAGTAGTTCAAAATCTTCCTGTCAGTAAAGCTCAACAGGTATCCGCTTTGTTTAGAAGATATCATACATTAAGTGGCAAATTATTTCCTCTTCTTGTTGGTGCCAAGGAATTTTCAGAAGAGAGTTTAAATGAATTAGCGGAAAGTGTTTTTGAAAGATGTACTGGCTGTGGCCGGTGTAGTATTAATTGTTCTATCGGAGTTGATGTTGCCAGTATAGTTCGAATGGGGAGAAATATTTTAGCATCTATAGAAGAAATTCCCTCTGAATTACATGATACTACTCAAAACCAATTACAAACAGGAAATCAAATGTCGATTACCGAGCAGGAACTGAATGACACTGCTCTTTGGATTGCCGATGATTTAAGAATGGAAACAGGCGTAGAGGAGATAAAAATTCCTGTTGATCAAGTTGGCGCCAAGATACTTTACTTGGTAAACCCAAGGGAAGTAAAATTTTTTCCTCTCTCACTTTCAGCGGCGGCCGCCATCTTTGCGAGTGCCAAAGAGAGTTGGACTATTGCCAGTCGTTTTTTTGATGTTACCAATTATGGATTTTTTTCAGGAGATAATAAATCTGCCGCTATAATAACAAATAATATTTTTGAAGAAGCAAAAAAGTTGCAGGTTCAAGAGATTGTTCTCTCTGAATGTGGACATGGATTCAGGGCCTTTCGTTGGGAAGGTGCTAATTGGTTAGAACGTAAATATCCAATTCCTGTGAGAAGTGTTTTAGAATTAATCTTAGAATACATTAAAGATGAACGTATTACTCTTGATAAGAGTAAAAATAACATAAAAGTTACACTACATGATCCATGCAACTTAGTAAGATGGGGAGGAGTTATTTCTCCTCAGCGAGAAATTTTGGCAGCAGCAGTTATGGATTTTGTGGAAATGATTCCTAATCGAGAACAAAATTTTTGTTGTGGTGGAGGCGGAGGAATGTTGGCCATCAGTGAGTGTGGTGAACGAAGAATTAAATCTGGTAAAATCAAGGCCGATCAAATTAGGAATACAAAAGCAAAGATTGTAGCAACTCCTTGCCATAATTGCGCAGACCAGTTGTTAGAGTTGAATAAAAAATACGCTCTAGGAATTGAAATTCAATCAATATCTGAGTTGGTCTTTAATGCCTTAAAATGGATAACAAAATGAAAATGAAAATGAAAATGAAAATTAAAATTGATAAACAAAAATGTCCTCAGGATCACAAATGTCCGGCCGTCTCTTCTTGCCCTGAAGAGGCACTATTACAAGATAAATTTGAAGCACCAAGAGTAGATGTTAGTAAATGTATACTTTGCAAAGTTTGTGTTGATGTATGCCCTAAAGGGGCCATTCATGAAGAAGAGGATTGAAAAGAAGAGGAATGAACTTGACTTTTGTTATAGATCTAATATTATTCAAAGCTCAATTATAATAACTTTTTTATATTTTTTGGAGTCTAAAATGTTTTCTATTTCTAAAGGATCATTAATTTTTGTCTCTATAAGTTTTGTTCTGTCACTTTTTTATTTCAGCAATATCTCTATGGCCAATCCCGATAATTCGTGTGTTGAATATTGTTTGTCAGAATATGATTCAGCACAAGCATATTGTGATAGTAATTATAAGGTATGCATTGATGATATTATTGGTAGAGGTCATAGTTCTGTGAACTGCCAAGAGATTTATGATAGTTGTAGCAATAGTGCAAATAAAAATATGTCTTCATGTATGTCCAAATGTGGACTTTAAAATATTGATTGATTTTTACAAAGAAGCTATTCACAGACAAAGAAGCTATTCCTTGCAATAAACAATAAAATAAATCACGCCTATAAAACCAAATGTGGTTGCACAAATTAAATTTGTAGCAGGTGATATTAACCATAAAAAACCGCCAGCAAAAGCAGCAACCGATACAACCACATCACGAATTAAATAATATGTCCCATACATTGCTGCCTTGGAATTATCATCGGCCAGAGTAAGAATAAATGCTTTTCTGGTTGGTTCACCAAATTCTTTGAGCCCTCTTATTATAAATGCAAAAAATAACATCCAAAATGAATGGGAGAAGAATAAAATAATTGGAAAAATTGCAAAGAAGGTAAAGGTAATTGCGATATATGGTTTTTTACTTTTATTTTTCTCAACTAAATATGCAACTGGAATATAAATTAACATAGCTGTAATCATTTCTGCTGTGGTAAGAATACCAAAATCAACTGCACTAACTCCGATATTTTTCATACACCAAATTACCACAAAGGCATATGGGATTTGCTCACAAAATCTAATTAAAATATCAGAAACCAAAAGATGTTTGAGATCAGAATTCATTCTAGCTAAAACTTTAAAAGGATTTTTTTCTATAGTTTCATTTTTCTCATGTTTATCATCGAGAAATTTTTGTTGTACAAAAATAGCAGCAAATGCAAGTAGAAAGGAGATAAAAAAGGCAACACGAATACCATGTGTTTCACCAAAGGCCGCTATACAAAGTCCTCCAAGAACTGGACCTATGGCCATAGGAATTCTTCTTACCAGGGAGTGCATGGAAACTCCCATTGTTTGTTTATTTTGAGGAAGTATTTTAGAGATAGCACTCATTATGGCCGGAAGAGAGATGGAAGACCAACTAAGAAAAAAGATGGCCCCTATGATGGCCGCTTGCCAATAGGGAAAAATTATAACTATTGCATATCCAAACATTGCAATGATATCAAAAATAATAAGAGATTTTTTATATCCGAATTTGTCGCTAAGATATCCTCCGGGAAATGAATAAAGCGCTCCTAATAAATTATTTAATCCATTTAATAAACCAACAACAACGCTACCTCCACCTAAAGCTAGAATATAAATAGGTAAAAAGCGTTCACCCATTCGTTGGCCCATTTCTAAAATAATAACTATTAATAAAATAATTACTAAATTTTTTTTAAGTCCTAAAAATTCAATTAGTTTGGGCATGACATCCTCCTAGCGGCACACTGGTAATACCAGTAAAAGATATTATGAGTATGGATCACTCTTATATTTCCAAATTTTATTTTTAATAAAACTTGGAGTTAGAATAGCAATGAGTCTGGAGATCCGTCTGATGGTCGCAAAAGATTTCATACTCCAAGGAAAGTGAGAGAGTAGAATTTTATTATCAAGAACATTAAATAGATAATCTAAAATCAAAGACAGTGCCACTAAATCATCTAACATACCAATTACAGGAATCCAATCTGGAATAAGGTCGATAGGTGAAAGAATATAGACTACTAGAGCAGCAATGATTTTTTTGTCCCTTTCTGGAATGCGTGGATCATTAGCTACATCTTTAACAAATTTTATAATATCGTTTAAATATTTTTTTATTTTAAAACTCTCCGTTATTCTCATACCTTTTTTATTATTATATTGAGTCACCGACATAAAAAAATCTTTCAACAACTCAAGATTTTGCAAAACTATGTTTACTTCCAATAATAATTTTTAAAGTGCCACCACATGCTTCAACAATTCTCATTATAGTATTAAGTTCATATTTATCGTAGTAAACACTTTCATAACGGCTGATGGCCGAAGCAGTTGTTCCGATTTTTTTTGCTACAGCTGCTTGGGTTAAACCAGACTCTTTTCTCAATTTTGTCAATTGCTCTGCTACTGAAAGTTTATAACTCTCTTCTTGAAATTTTTTCTTAAATTTTGGATCTTCTAATTTTTTAGATACCCATCCTTTATTTTTTTTCATATTTTGTCCTTTGTTCAAATTCATGTTTTATTCTATGAGCACGTTCTATTTCTGTTTTAGGAGTTTTGTCTCCTTTTTTATTAAACCCATGTGCTAAAATTACTCTTTGACCTACAAAAAAGAAGCAAATTATTCTAGAACTATCTATTTTAAATTCAAACAATTGTTCTGTTTCAGTTAAGTGTTTAAATTTTCTTTCATTAAATATTTTTCCATGATCTCCCAATCTAGCAAAAAGAGCAGCAAATTTAGCTTGATATGAAATATTTAACTGCTCGAGCCAATCTATCGTCAAATTTTTCCCTGAAGTATTCGTATATGATTCAATAGTAAAAATACTACCTTCATATACTATTTCTGTTAAATTTCCTGCCTTAGTCATAAATACTTCCTTTTAAAATAATAACAAAAATCAGTATAGCATATATGCTAAGTTAGCACAAGCGCTAATATGAAATTCAAAGAATATTTCTTTATTACGTACTTCGTTTAAAATCACTAAAATTAAAAAGAGAATTTTCCATTTTTCATTATGACAAGCTGTTTGCGAGGTCTATTTTTTTTCGATGTCTTGATATAGGCAGTGATCTTGAGATCATCACTTCCAATCATAAAGTCAGTATGTAATAGAGAATGATTGCATCCTTTCTCTTTTAAATCTTTTTCTTTAAGTTTTGTTCCTTCTTTAATTACGGACGGAATTCCATTTCCAAGAGCAATATGGCAAGAGGCATTTTCGTCTAGTAAAATGGAATCAAAAAGTAAATGCGCCTGATAGATTGGAGATGTAGAATCAACGAGAGCGACTTCACCTAGATAGCGTGCATTTTCATCAATAGAAAAATATTTATCCAACAGTGCTTTGTTTTTTTTAGCACTATAGTTTACAACTCTTCCGTCTTTAAATTCAAAATATGCATCGATAATTTCATCACCAAAAACTTTTACTGGGCGAGTGACTTTTACACTACCTTCAGTTTTAAGGCGATGAGGACAACTAAAAACTTCTTCAGTTGGAATGTTTGGCAAGAATGGGCGTTTATCAAAAGCATTGAAGTTGCCACCACCCCAGATGGCATTATCTGCAAGATAGATCTTTAAATCAGTCTTACCACTCTTGGATTCATAATGAAGATATTCAATATCAAGGGAATTAAGATATTTTACTCGTTTTTTTAAGGTATCAGAGTGTTTTTTCCATGCTTTGCTGGGATCTTTGTGATTAAGACGTAATATTGGAATTAATACTTTCCAAAATTCTTGTATTAATTGTTCATCGCTCATTTTTGCAATTTTGGTTTTTCCAAATCGAGGGGCCAAAACTTTTTGCGCCCATTTAGGAGTAGGATAGGGTGCAATCGTCCATGTGCAATCACCTTTTATCGATGCTTGTAACAGTGGTCTCATAGTAGTCATCAACTCTTTTTGGATAATGGTATTGTTGTCTTGGTTTGCAATACTATAAAAATTTGGATTTTCACTTCCAGTAATCATTATCCGCGCCCAATGTTCATCAATGTAAGTATCAACAATATTTTTAGTATAGCGAGGAAGTTTTCCAAGGTATTCTTTCTTTTGATAAAGAGTTTGATAAATGCTAGCGTAAGGATGTACAAGTTCAGGGACTACTTGTTTAGCTCCAAGTTGATAAGCCTTCTTTATTAAAATATTAATGAATGGCCAATGAATGGGTTCAGATTTAATAATAATACTTTGCCCTTTTATTACATGGACACCATTTTTTAGTATTAATTCTGCATATTTTTCTAAAAGTTTTTCTAATTTTTTTTCTGATAATTTTTCTGATGACTTTTGAGATGACGGTTTTGTTCTTTTGATAATCATAGCAATATTCCTCTAGAAAATTAAAGTAAGTAAGTAAGTAAGTAAGTAGTATAAAATTACTTTATATTACAGTAAATATTATTAAAATAAAAGAGAGTTATATTTTTTTGTATTCTAACGGAAAAAAACTTGCATCTTGGCGAGTGTAAAAGGTTGCATCTTGAATTTATCTGATTTTGGATAATCGGCACCGATAGAAAAATCCATAAAGAGCCAATCACTATACAAAAGTCTTCTATAGTTGATAACAGTATCATACCCACTATAAAAAAAAGTTGGTGTAAAGTCGGCGTTGGCACCGATGATATAAAAGAGTGAGTTTCTTTCATTAATTATCTGCTGAAGAGATAAATTATTTCTAAGAAAGAAGAGATCATATTTATCTGTCCAACTTAAGGTATTAACTTGTTCGCTTTGAAACATGGCATTCCATCTTTTAGAAAATGATAACTGAGTAACTTCTAAAAATCCATCTTGACGATAGAGTAAAAATCTTTGGGAAGCAAAGATATTAATATATTTGGTCTCAATGTTTTTTTGGATATTAAGTTTAGCAAAAGGATCCAAAGGCAAATTCAATCTCATTCCAGTATCAACAAAAATTTTCACAAAGTCTGTTTTTGGTAATAAGTAAGAGATACCTGCGATAAAATGAGCTTTTAAAAAATTATCTCGGGCATCTGGACGTGCACTACTATCTTGGCCCGGACCAGGACCAGAGGCAACATTACCTTGTTGATTAAGAATATCGCTTTCTTTTTCAATTACGATTCTTAAACGTTGTGATGTTTGAGGCAGGTGAATACTTGCTCTTATATCGGAGTTATAGTAAACAGGTTGCCCCTCTTTTTTGTAAAAACTATAGTAAGCAAATATTAAACTTTTATTCTCTGATTTAGCGTATGGTTGTTCTGAAAAAAATAGATCAAGATTATAGTTTAAATTTATCCAATGATTGGTGATTGCTTGTTGAGTTTCATTTATAATGGGAGTGGAATCTTGAGTGGACGCCGGTGTAGTTATAGATAATAATGGTAATACTAGAATTATTAGAAAAATTAAAAACAAGAAGAGTGGATTTTTAAACATCAGAAATTGACTCCAACAAAGACCATAATTCTTTTGGGCATTGTTTTGATATTGTGTACTTGATAAATGCAACTTAAAAAGAATTTATGATAACTATATAAAAAACCAGCTTCAGCGAGCAGCATATCTTTTTGTATAAGTGTTTGCGATTTTCGTCCAAACCAAGGATCCTCTTGGTATGCGGTCTTAGCAAATCCTAATGATAATTGTACCATTAGTGGAAACCATGGATTAGTTGGAAGAAATAAACCTCCCTTAAAACCAAGAGCACCAGTCCTTAATGCAGAATTGTCTTGATCACGATCATTGGAGATAAAGGCAGTAGCAAAGGCATTGAAAAAATATTTTTTTTCAAAAATACTTTTATGAGTTAGAAAACCAATAGCAAGTTCATCATGACGTTTGTTTATTAGTGATGATGTTAACAGCAAGATTCCCTTGTTTTTTAAAATTTGCGTTTCAGTTGATGGTGATGGCGGTGGTGTTGATGGTGATGGTGATGTTGATGAAAATACGGATTGAGTATTTAAAAAAATAATTACAAAAAGGATATTTAAGAAAAGAAGATTTAAAATGTTCATCTATTAAAGATTCTATTACACTATTTTAGAAAATTGAAACTTTTAATATCTGACGATTTAAGTTTTATCTACTATTAGCAAATTTGATGTTTTTGCATTTTTCTCCATAAAGTACTAGCGTTTATTCCTAGGTCTTTGGCGGTTTTTTTTCTATTCCATTTGTTATCTTCAAGTTTTTTTCTTATCATATCTGCTTCTAATTTACAAAAAGAATCAAAGCTTGAGATGTTATGTTCACTATAATCTGGAGAAGATATTTTAGTGATACTATTATTGATTCTATTTTTTTTGTAGAAAGAGGTAACCTCTATAGGTAGATGTTGCATCTCAATGGTTGGACCATTACAAAGGATAAAAGCATATTCAATTATATTCTGAAGTTCTCGAATATTTCCTGGAAAATCATATTGCATAAAAAGGTGCATTACCTCTTCAGAGATATTTTCGATTTTTTTATTAGTGATATTATTTTGTATTTTTATAAAATGTGAAACAAAGAGTGGAATATCTTCTCGTCTTTCTGCGATTGGAGGAAGGGTTAGTTTAATTACATTTATTCTAAAATAAAGATCTTCTCTAAATTTATTTTCGGAAACTAGTTGAAGAAGATTTTTATTAGTGGCCAAGATTATTCTTACATCAGTTTTGTAGGATTTTATACCTCCTACTGGTTCGTACTCTTTTTCTTGAATAAGTCTTAAGAGTTTTACTTGCAATAACAAAGGAAGATCTCCAATCTCATCCAGAAAGATGGTACCTCCTTCTGCTAATTTAAATTTTCCTGGCTTGTTATATTTTGCATCTGTAAAGGCACCTCTAACATGTCCAAAGAATTCTGATTCTAATAGATTGTGAGGAATTGCTCCGCAATTGATTGCAATAAAGGGATTCTTACTTCGTTTACTGAGAGTATGTATTGCTTTAGCAAAAACCTCTTTACCTGAACCACTTGGACCTTGAATGAGAACGGTACTATTACTTTGGGCCACATCAGGTAGAATTGATAAAATTTCTTTTGTTTTAGGTCCCTTCCCGATAATATCGTGAAAAGTGTAAGATTGTTTTAGTTGCTTTTGTAATAATTCAATATCACAACAATCTTTAAAAGTTTCGATTCCTCCAATTAATTTTTTATTTTTGTCAGTTAGAATAGAAGTGTTAACTGCAATAGGAACAATTTCTCCTTTATTGTTGGTAATATTAATTCTTCTATTTAAAATATTTTTTCCTAAATCCATAGTCTCACGTAAGAAACAACTAGATTCGCAAACGTTGGCCTTAAATATTTCATAGCACTTACTATTTAATGCTTCTTCTTTTTTAAATCCAGTAATTTTTTCCGCAGCTTTATTAAAAAAAGTAATATTCCAATCTAAATCAACAGTGAAAACTCCTTCAGTTATACTATCAAGTATATCTTGCGAATGATTTTTAGGGCAATCCATTGTGTGTGTCCTTGTAATATTCTTTTTATATGTGATTTGCTATTGTAAAATAAAAATTTCAAAATGCAATGGTTTATTGCTGACGCGTATATTGTTGCAATTATTTGTTGCAATTGATTTATGACGAAAAAGATGTTGTGAGAGAGAGAGTTATCTTTTTTATTTTGGCACAAATATTGCCTTCATTCATAGTACATAAGAAATTATAAAAAAATATCAGGATAGAAGATTATGAAAACGATAGGTTTAATTGGTGGTGTTAGTTGGGTTTCAACTCAAGAATATTATAAAAGAATCAATCTTGTTGTTAATAAATATTTTGAAGGGAATTCCTCTGCAAAAATTCTTCTCTCCAGTCTTAATTTTGATGACATTCTTCCATTTCAGCTTCTTCATGATAATGAAAATGAATCAAAAATTCTTATCGAACATGCAATTACTTTGGAAAAAGCAGGTGCTAATGTTCTTCTCATTTGTTCTAACACTACTAATATGATGGCCGATGTAGTTCAAAAACATTTAGGTATTCCATTGTTAAACATTGTAGAGGCAATAGCGGATCATTTGCTGGAAAAAAAAATATTTAAAGTTGGTCTTTTAGGTACGAAAAGAGTTATGTATGGGGATTTTTTTAGAGGTACATTAGAAAAGCGTAGTATTGAAGTGGTAGTCCCTGAAATAAGTAGTGGATATGAAGTAGATCGAATAATTTATCAAGAATTAGTAAAAGATATTTTCAAAGTAGAATCTGTAAAAAAACTTAGAGAATGTGTTCTCAATTTTGCTGATCAAAATGTTGATGCTGTAATCTTAGGTTGTACAGAATTACCATTAGCAATTAAACAAAACATGGTGAACATTTTATTAATTGATTGCATAGAAGTACATATTGAAAAAGCTTTGCAATATATACTTTAACTTTAACTTTAACTTTAACTTTAAGAAGAGGAATTTTTGAGATGGCACGTTTTGCTGAATGGATGTGGAATCCTGTTCTTTGTTTTGTTTATATTGAGATAGGTATTATTTTTCTTTGGTTAACTAAGGGAATTGCTCTTCGTAGAGGATTTATTGTTTTACGACATTCATTGTTTAAAGCAGAAGTAAATCCTTCTGAAGAGAGTGTTTCACATACTAAGGCATTGTTTTCTACACTTGCTGCAACTATTGGAGTTGGTAATTTAGCGGGTGTGGGAACTGCAATTCATTTAGGTGGTCCAGGTGCTCTTTTTTGGATGTGGGTTTCCGCTTTTTTTGGTGTCTCTTTCAGAATGATATCAACTTATTTAGCAATCAAATGTCAACCAACAGATACAACATCGCCTTCATTTGCTACGCCTATGTCGTATCTTACTCAGAAGATAAGATGGTTTGGAGGAAAAATTTCTTGGATGGTTGCCTCTCTAATTCTCATTCAATGTTTAATTACTGCAAACCTAATTCAATCAAACTCAGTGGCCCATGCTATGAAAGGAAAAGTTCTATTTTCAGATTTTGTAGTAGCTGCTCTCTTAACAATGTTAGTGGGATTGGTTATCTTAGGTGGTTTACAAAAAATTGTACGCTTTAGTTCGATTTTAGCACCACTAATGCACATTACGTATGTTTTAATTGGTGCCTACATTCTTATCTCTGATCCACTTACAACGATAAAAGCTTTAGGTTCAGTTTTTTACTATGCATTTACTCCATACTCTTTTTTTGGTGGAGTTGCTGGATACACAGTTTTACAAGCATTGCAATTCGGAGTGGCCAGAGGAGTTTTTTCTCATGGATCAGGTACTGGAGTATGTCCTTTTTTTCAAGGAGCAAACAGAGATCATCCTTCTGTTGGAGCACTAATGTCTGCAGTAACTCCAGTAATAGATACATTTATGGTTTGTACAATAACTGGATTGGTTGTTCTCTCTGGTACATATTGGCCATCAGAAAATGGAGCATACTTAACAGCAGTGACATATGCTTCTAAATTAGGGGAAGTCGGCCATATGTTTATTGTTGTTTGTTTAATGGTTTTTGCTTTTACAACAATAATTACAAATGCCAACTATGCAGAGAGGTGTTTTCTCTATTTAGGAGGAAATAATATAAAATCTTTTCGATTGTTATTTTTATTTATCACTTTTATTGGACCATTTTTTCCAGTTATTTTTGTTTGGTCTTTGGGAGATGTTTTGGTTGGTTTACTAGTTGTTGTACATCTTATTCCTATGACATATATAGCGCTTAAAAATTTTAAAATAATTAGAGATGATTTACTTGTATAGTATTTTATTTGATTGATTGATTGGAGGTTTTTGTGAGTATTTGTGATGATTGTGAATTTCGTCATTATAGTCCAGAGTTGTGTAGAATGCATTTAAAGCATTTGGCATCTGCCAATTCAAAATCAAAATTGCCAAAAGCAATTAAAAAGATGTTTTCTATTAAAGCATCTCTTACAAATAAAGATACTAATAAAAATAAGTGTAACGAATTGTTTGAACCTGAACAAGAGATACAAATTATTGAAAATGAAAAAGTGGTAAAATCCTTGTTGTACGGAGGAACATGTGCTTTAGGAACAACTTTGGTAGTCGCTGCTGCACCAGTTTTGGGTCTTCCTGCTATTGCTCATGCATTGGGAATTACAGTTTCAGCTGGTATTGCTGGCGGTACGATTCCATTTTTTAAGAGTAAAAAAAAACATTAGTAAATCTTATTTAATTTTGTCAGATTGATAATTGATTTTCCAGAAATTTTTCACATCATCTGATGTCTCAAAAAATGGATAGAGTTTAAAACGAAAAAAGAAGTTATAAAAATTACCAGGAAACATCATTTTGCTGGATCTATAAACATTAACAAAATCATTATATTCTGTACGAGCGTTTGATAAATCTTTTTCACTTATCACGAGAGCATCTATAAATTTTAAGAGATTTTGATGTACTTTCACATCAGGATATTGTTCAGAAAGGGCAAATAGTTTAGAGAGTATTTCATTGGTAGAATATTTTTTAATATCTTTAAGAGTGTCGTTCATTTGGTTCATGGAAGAAGTTTGAGTAGGCGTTTTTCCAGTAGCAAAAACTTGTCTAGAATTTACAACTTCTGATAAAACTCGCTCTTCATATTTTGAATAGTCAGTAACCATTTTGGATAGATTTACAATAATATTTCTCTTTCGTTCAAGAACTGTTTCAATGTTACTTGCTGATGCTAAAATATTAGATATTTGAAATACAAACTTATTGTAATAGAAGAAACCACCTAGAATTATAATCGATAAAACTATGGTTGAAATAACAATTGCAATTCGTATTCTTCGATATTGGTGCATTTTTTCTCCGAAAAGTTATTTTTATTTATAAGGGATTTAATTTATTGTTTAAAAAGCTTTGAATTGCATCACTCACATTCAGATCAACATTTGTATAAGTAACAATATTTAATTTCTTCAACTCGATCATAGTGTCGCTTTTAATTTGATTTGTAATAACTGCATCTACATCATTATCAATTAAAAATTGCGCCCATAAAGCTCCACTCTTTTGTGCTGACGAAGGAAAGGTGATTGTTTCATATTTATTGCGATCAAGTTCAACTTTTATAAAATAGCGAGCATTCTCTGCTTTAGTGCTAATATTGTCAGTAGGATTAAGAGAATCGACTGGGATTGCCAACACATTAATGTTAGTTGTTGTGGTTAGTGTATTATTATTGTTATTATTATTATTATTATTGTTATTTTTATAAACAGTATTTATTCTAGCGATCAAGCTGCCAATGTGATAGAGCTTGATTGCATCAGATACAAGGCCAAAAACACCTGAAAAAACTTTCATGTTCACTTGTTGCAAATTTAAAAGATCAGTTTGCGAAATATTACCAACAATCAAATTACCTACTTTCTGACTAACAACCCAATTAGATATCTCTTGATTTGTCATTCCTCTATATGGATTTTTAAGTGCAAAGAATTTATCGTTACTAGTATCATATACAATCAAGTATTGAGCGTTGGTAAAGTTATAGGATATGATGGATTTTAAATCTATTCCTACAGACATGATTCCTAGTTTACTGGCCTTCGGAGAAGTGCCAAGACCCAGATCGGTCATTGCAAATTTTATATTTTTATTGTTTCGTTTATTTCTTAAAATTTTTAATTTAATGATATCGTGAACATTTTTACTGGCCAAAATTAAAAGCATTTGTCCGATGTTAGAAGTCTTTTGATTATTAATCTCTTGGATGATATCTCCTTCCATCAATCCTACACTTTCTGCGAAGGAATTTTTTTCTACATCATTAATTAATACTCCAGAGGAGACAGGAAGAATATATTGTGTTGCTAGTTCGGGAGTGATGGTTAATAAATCCGCTCCCCAAATATTTCTTCCAACAATGTTTTGGCCAACAACTTGTTTGCTCTGTTTGGCAATAATATTATTATTATTATTATTATTATTATTATTAATGTATGCAACTGGAGCAGTAGTAACCGTAGTGGTATGACATTTATTACAAACTCCTCTGTATGGATGAAGTAGAGTAGCATCTGGAGCAATTGGCATTGCAGGTAGAGCAGGAATAGTATCACTTCCTACAAGATGATGGCATTTGAGACAATCGTGGCCAAAATTTGGATGAATCATTTTATCCCCTATTCTGAGGGGAATACTACCTCCGACCACTCTGTTAAAATTACCTTTATTTTTTAATTCTCCTGCCACTTCAAATTTGTTAACGGTGGATTGGCCACCAATCAATGTAAAAATAAAAATCAAACTTATTAGCAAAAGGATGATCATGACTATTGATCGTTTATTAATTTGTAGAATATTTTTATCGACTGACAAATCAAAGAGTGGTTGCATATTAATTCCAATCCAATTGCCAAGCATTGCACATATTATCCACAACCAACCATGAATACTACCAGAGGCGATTCCACTGAAGAAGGCACCGATGTTACAACCGTAAGCAATGATAGCTCCATAACCTAACAATATTCCGCCAACGATAGAGGCAATAATGTGAGCGATAGGTATTTTCCATTTTGTGATAAAAGCATTGCTAAAACCAGCTGCTGCCATTGCACCAAGAATAATTCCAAAATTCATTACGGATGTTACATTAGAAAATATTGTTGATGTGAGAGCATGCTGGGCCGATGGTGATGACCATGATGACCATCTATCAACGCCCACTCCTGCTGAATGTAGTAATTTTCCACCCCAAAGTGCAAATGCAGAACTTACTCCCCATGGTCTCGATGAAAGATAGAGAGTGAGAAAATTTAAGAGTGCAAGTATTATAGCACCAAAGATAAGAGGCCAGGGGTCACGAAAGCTAAATTTTGAGAGTGAGAGCGAGAATGGTAATGGTGGCCCATCTTCAACATCGATTTGACAAATGGATTCCAGATTTCCATGTCGATTGCGCTCATTAATGGAAACAATAATCCATATGATAGCAAAGATTACTAAATTAATTATCAGAGCGGTGTAAGGACCAAATAATGTAATAGTTGAAACTGCAGGTAGGTTGGGAAGCGAATGCCAAAATCTTAAATGTGTAGTTCCTATCACTGATCCAATAATAAAAAATAGAAGTGTAATGAACATCCGTGGGTTGCCAGTACCAACCGTTAATAGTGTTCCAGAAGCGCAACCGCCACCTAATTGCATACCAATACCAAAGAGAAAAGCACCAATGATGACAGAAATTCCAGCAGGGGCCACGTTACCAAATACTGCTTGGCCAAAAAGAGTTCCTTTTGCCAGTACTGGAAAAAATAGTAGCGAGGCCAGTCCCAACATTATAAGTTGAGCACGTACACCAGCACTACGTCTCTCGGTTAATAATGCATGAAAAGAGTATGTAAAACCAAAACCTGTTTTATAGAGTGAAAGACCAAGCAAAGTACCAGTTAGAAATAGCAATGCTAATTTGATCGATATAGTTTGACCTATAAATAGAGTTAATGCTGTAATAAAAATCAGCGAAATGGTGAGTGCACCATTAATGGTGAGTACACCATTATTGTTATTATCATTATTTATTTTCATGGATTTTCTACTTATATGCTCTTTTTAATTTTTTACGTTGCTCTTTTCTACTAATCGCTATCTCGATAAGACGATCCATAAGATGAGAATGTTCAACTCCATGGTGCTTCCACAACTGTGCATATTGAGAAACGCTAGTGAGACCAGGAATGGTATTTGCCTCATTGAAATAATATTTATCATCATCTTTAGATAGGAATAAATCGATTCTTGCTAGACCATAAATTTGTAAAACTTTAAATACTTTTTTACAAATATTTTGGCCCTCTTTTACTTTTGTTTTTGGTAAATTAACTGGAATTTCACTCTGAGAAAAATTTTCATTGAGATATTTTGTACCATAACTATAAAAAGATCCTCCATAATTTATCTCTCCTGCCTCGGAAATCTCTGGATCATAATCACCTAATGCTGCAAATTGAATCTCTCGAGCATTGATAAATTTTTCTACAATTACTTTTTCATCAAATTGAAAAGCATGCTCTATTGCTGTAACTAAAGATGATAAGTCATTAGCATAGACCATTGATGCTCCAATAGAACTTCCTAAGCTTGCAGGTTTTATAAACACAGAAGATTTAAATTGCTGTTCAATTTGTAACATTATCTCTGTATGTCTTTTATCCCACTCATGCCGACGAAATGTAATATAAGGAACAACATTTATTCCCACTGATTTTACTAACTCTTTTGCTACTACTTTATCCATGCAAATTGCGGAAGAGAGTGTATCTGCGCCTACATAGGGAAGTGAACTCATTTCTAGAAGTCCCTGTAAGCAACCATCTTCACCATAAGAACCATGGATGATAGGGAAAACAACGGTCTCCTCTTTTCCTTCATTTTCACCATCTTTAATTGTTTTAATTATAGGAAGTAAAGCTTTGGCAATGTTTTCTTCCATCCAATTTTCGCTCTGAGAATTCTCAGAATATTCAATAGGCAAAAAATCCAATTTCTCAATGTTTGTTAACATTTTATTCGTATTTTGAGGTATCCATTCTCCACTATGATTTATTCCAATAGCAAATATATTATATTTGTGTTGATTTAAATTTTTTAAAACAAAGCATGCACTTCTTAAACTCACTTCATGTTCTGTTGAACGACCACCGTATAGAATAACTACATTTTTTTTATTCATCTTAGTGAATCCCTTTGATATTCCAGAATTTATTAATAACTTCATCAAAAGTTTTTCTATCTATATCAAGACATTTTAGAACATCATCGATGTTGGCAGGTGCTGATGCTGATGCTACTTCTTCAGATAATAAGAATTCATGTCCTTCTTTTAAACTAATATCTTTACTTAACAACATATTACTAATAACTATTTGTTTTTCACTGTAACCATGTTTGCAATACTCTTGGTAGCAAAGAGTGGGATTAAGTTTACAGTCGCAGTGAAAAAATTGTCCCTTTGGATATCGCCAATCAAACTCTTTTTCTAAAACTTTTTGAATATCTTCATATTGCCACTGTAAAAGATCTGGAAGATCGATGGTTAAAATACTTTTATCTTTCCAAGAATGTAGATGATTCAAATTATAATGACGATTCAATTCTTCTTGTTTGATGTTAAATTCTGAAGCGATGTTGTTTATTCGATCATTGAATTCATCTTCGCTTTTACAAAAATAATTGAAGTATTTTGCATCCATGCGATTGAGATCAATTTTAGAGGAGATTCCTCTAATAATTACTTTGATTCCAAAATCAGTTGCAAATTTTGCTAACGTATAATGGTGTCCTTTATGGCATGGAGAACAGAATTCACCATATTTTATAAAAAACCCTTTGGCCAATTTTTGAAAGTAAATGCTATCCATACTATAAGTTATGAAGTCAATTCCAAGTTTAGAGGTAGCATCTCGCATATTATGTCTAGCTTCCTCTGTTTGAAAAATGCTACTAAAATTTACGGCCAAAGGATTTAATCCTAATATTTTTTTTATATAATAGAGAATAAATGTACTATCTCTGCCTCCTGTAATTCCAATTAAACAATCATAGCTATGGTTAAATGCCTCTCTTGATTTTTGGGCCAAATTTTTGATATCAGCAATTGTTAAACCACGATTGTCATTGGGGATAAAATCTTCAGCAACTGTAATATCTTTTCTAAATTCTTTTGGAGAGCAGTAGGAGCAATTACTTCCATCTGATGCTAATTTCACTGCATGTTTAGGCATCAAACAATTATTGCATCTGTTCTCTAAAAAATTTGAATTCGTATCCATTAATTTACTCCGCTTAATTTAATTTAATTTATTTAATTTAATTCTTTGATTTGACGTAAGTTTGTAATAATTATTTTTAAAACCTCAACGGTATTTATTATATCTCTTTCAGTTATGCCGATTCCAAAAGAAAATCTTATCGCTCCCATCATCTCTCTTGATGATAAGTTTAGTTCTTCCAATATCGGATATTTAATAATATTTTTTTTAACATTTTTTCTAAAAATTTTATTGTGAGAATCACATAAAGAACAAGTTGAAACAGCAATTCCGTAGTAATTAAGCATTTTCATAATGGTGTCTGCATTAACATCTAAAAACAAAATACTAACTGTGGAAGAGATACAATACTTTTCGTCTGACAATATAAAAATATTTTGAATATTTTTTCTTATTTCAGATACAAATATTTTTCTTATATTAGATGAATGCTCTATCCATTCATCTAGTTTTTTGAATGCTAAAGAAGATGCCTTTCCAAATCCAACTATCCCTGGAACATTTTCCGTTCCAGCTCGCAAGCCACTTTCTTGATCCCCACCTAAAATAACGGAATTTACCTTTATCTCTTTTTTAATATAAAGAGCGCCAATCCCTTTAGGGCCATGTATTTTATGAGAAGAAATAGACATTAGGTCAATATTTAATTTTTTAACATCGATAGGAATTTTTCCATAAGCAAGGACTGCATCTGAATGGAAAACAATGTTGTGTTTTTTTGCTATTCTACCAATTTTCTCTAAATCTTGAACGGTACCTATAATGTTATCAACGGCCATCACACTAATAAGTTTAGTATTTTTTTTTATATTGTTTTCTAAAGATTGCAAATCAAGAAGACCATTTTTGTCTACCCCTATGTAACTTACCTCAACACCGTTGTATGGGTCTTTGTTTTTAGATAATTTTTCACACACATCTTTTATAGAGGGATGTTCAATAACTGAGGTGATAATATGAATAGGGTATGCATGTTGAAATTTTTCTATATACCCCATTAATGCCAAATTATTTGCTTCTGTACCTCCACTGGTAAAATATATTTCTTCGGCATCTGCTTTGATAAAGTTTGCAATACACGCTCTAGCGTTTTTAATAGCATCATCACTTTTTACTCCTAGATAATGAGTACTAGAAGGATTACCATAATGTGTATTAAAAAAAGGTACCATGTCATCTAAAACTTCTTCATGTATTGAAGTAGTTGAGTTGTAATCGAGGTAGATGTTGTACATTTCTTTCGATAGTGCTTGCATTGATTTATTTATCTATGGGCCATTTCAGTCATAGATGAACATGATGGACAAGACCACACCTCTTTTTTTGAAAAAAACACAACCGCTCCGAATGGCAGTAAAACTAAACTTAAGATTGCCTCTACAGGTAAAGCGATTAAAAAGAGAAGTCCTATTCCAATCAATGCGGCCCCATGAGGTCTGCTATATTTATTCACTCTTATTATGCTCATCTTATCACCACAGTGAACACACTTGACCATTTTGCTCATCTTTTAAGTCCTGGAAGTTTATTTATCTCTTATTTATTATTTATTTTCCTTAATTCCATATGAGCAATCCTTATGCCAAAATCTATAAAGATAAAAAGAGAAAGTTTCACTATGAAAAACCTTTTTTTCCATTTTTTTGTGCAAAAATAGTTGCAATAAATGATTGCAACTATTTTTGCGTTAGCAATCAATCATTGCATTTTTATTTTTTTTAAGAATAAATTCATTTTTTTTCTTGACTATTCAAGCGATCTATTGAATACTGTAATACATGAAAAGACAAAAAAATTTAGAAAACACAGAAAAATTATTTGAAATTGTAGCACTAATTGCCTCATCTATTGGCCAAAAGTCGAGATTAAAGATTTTGCAACTGCTTTCACAAGCACCAAGGTCAGTAGAGGTTTTAGCGGAACTTTCTGGAGAAGCAATTGCTAACACCTCTCAACATCTACGTCGTCTTTATAAGGATGGTTTGGTGTCTGTTCGCAAAGATAAATTGTCGAGAATATATAGTTTAAAGGATGAACGGATTGCTTTTTTTATCGAAAATCTTTTTGATTTAGCTGAACAC
Source organism: Oligoflexia bacterium (assembly GCA_015232355.1). Taxonomy (GTDB): domain Bacteria; phylum Bdellovibrionota; class Bacteriovoracia; order Bacteriovoracales; family Bacteriovoracaceae; genus JADFZW01. The sequence continues at coordinate 93,264 of JADFZW010000006.1, read as the reverse complement.
ATATCAAGCGATTATCTTCAAAGTAGCAATCAAATCGTAGATGAGGAGATAAAAAATAAAAAAGATATTCCTACAATCATAGAGGAAATAATAAACAAGAAGGCAATATTATTAGATGTTCGAGATGCTTATGAATCAGAACATACTTGCGTAGAGGGAGCATTAACAATACCACTAGAACAACTTTTAAGTAGGGCCAAAACTTTTTCAAAGAATAAAACTTACTATTTATTTTGTAGAGGAAGAATATGTTCGTCTGCCAGTGAAGGAGTAAATATTTTAAGAGAGTTAGGATTAAAGGCGTATCGTCTTCAAGAAAGTCCTCTTACTTTAAAACGATTAATTGAATAAAAATATTAAAAACTTTATTTAACTTAAGAAGGAAAAAGGTGAATTTATGAAAACAATTGAAGTAACAGAAAAAAACTTTAATGATGTGGTTGAAAAAAATGCAATTGTCATATTGGATTTTTGGGCCGATTGGTGTGGTCCATGTAAAATGTTTGCACCTGTTTTTGAAGAGGTGGCCAAGGAAAATCCTGACGTAGTCTTTGGTAAAATCAATTCAGAGACAGAGGAAGATTTATCAGCAGCATTTAATATTAGATCGATTCCAACATTAATGGCATTTAGAGATGGTATCTTATTAATGAATCAATCAGGAGCAGTTTCAAAGCAGGCTTTAGTAGGTCTTATTGAACAAATAAAAAAACTGGATATGGATAAAGTTCGCGCCGAAAAAAAAGATGAATAAGGGCAGGCCCTAAATTAAAAAAATTGGAGAGAATATGTTTGTAAGATATTTAGCTATTTTTGTTTTGCTTATGACATCTACATACTATTATATTGGAACTGCAAATTCCAAAATATTAACTTATGAACAACTAGTGCAAGAAGCACTTATTCATTCGCCTATATTGAAACCTAGTGATGCTAGGTCAAATATTATGGAGAAATCAATAAAACTTAATGATTCTTACTATTTTCCAACCTTTGAAATAAAACAAAAATATCTAGCGACATCTCATCCTGTAAATGCTTTTGGAATGAAATTAACAAAAAAAGAGTTGATGGCATCTGATTTTCAAAATATAGATAAATTAAATAGACCGGATGCTGAGAATATTCATCAAACGACGTTATCAATTTATATTCCCATCGATATATCTGGCAGTATTGGTGCGAACAAAAAGGTTATTGAAAATCAAAATGGTGCGACGGAACTTGAGAAAAAATGGCTTGAAATTGAAATTAGAAAAAATCTTTATGCTCTTTATTACACTAATTTTAATTTAGTGCAGTTGGAGGATTTTCTAAAGAGAGAGCGGAAATTTCTCGAAGGTGTAGCAAAATCCTATGATATAAAAAATTCCGAAAATAAAAACAGATATCTAACTTACAATCATGCGAGGATAATTCTAGAAGATATTGCAGACGGAATTAATTCTACAAGAGTAGAAAGAAATAAAATATTAGAGAGTGTAAGATATATTTGTGGGGTTGCAAGTGTAGAACTCTCAAATGTGCTACCTAAAGACTATAACTATAGCAGGCATGATGAAAAAGAAAACACAACATTAAATCGTTATGATCTTCTATCAATGAAAAAAATGATGGATGTTGCCTCTACTTCTATAATCAAAGAAGAAAAAAAATACTGGCCAAGTTTAGGTGTGTTTGCTGAATACAATATCACTACAGGAAAATTTGATCATTATGCAAATGATGGAACTATTGGAGTAGGATTAACTTGGAATTTTGGACTCTCTATTCCAGCATCAGTATCCTATTTTAAGGCCAATTTCATGCTATCTAAAACTGATTATGAGAATAAAGAAATGAGCGTGCTTTCGGAAATAAAAAAATTAAAAGATGAACTGGAACAACTAGAGTACAAAATAGGAAGTATGGAAAAAAGACACCAATTATTCGAGGAAAATAAAAAGATTTTAAACTATCAATATAGACGAGGTTCTGTTGATCTTTATAATATGCTTGATAATTTTACCCATTATTTGCAAAACTATTCTGAATTACAAAGCAAAAAATCCGAATATAGATCGAAGCTAATAAGTTACATTATGAATTTCAAGCAAGGAGTTAAATAATGAATGCTACTGTAGGAATGGCGGGAAAGATCGCAAAAGAGTTTATTAACTCCAAACTAACATTTTTATTTATTATTGTGGCCCTACTTTTGGGGGCATTTGCAATATACATGACCCCTAAAGAGGAAGAGCCACAAATAAAAGTACCAATGGTTGATATTTTTATTCCTGTACCAGGATATTCTCCACAAGAAGTAGAAAAACGTGTAACAAATCTTGTTGAAAAAGAGATGACTACTTTGCTTGCAATTAAACATGTCTATTCTACTTCACTTGAAAATGCAGCTCTAGTGACAGTTAGATTTGATGTTGGAGAGGATTTAGAAAATTCTTTAGTTAAAGTTCATCATAAAATGATGGTGCTAAAAAATATCTTACCTAAAGAGGCATTAAATCCGACAATAAAATCATATACTATCGATGATGTTCCCTTTTATACAATAACATTTTATTCAGATAAATATTCTTCTTCCGAGATACGATACAAAATACTACCTTTAGCTAAAAAACTTCAAGAGATTAATGGCATCAGTGATCTATCTTTAATTGGAGGAGAGAGAAAAATTTTAAGGATTACTCCTGATTTAAAAAAATTAGAAAGTTTAGGCGTGACTTTGGTGGAATTAAAAGATGCAGTTGAAAAGTCAGACTCTGCTTATGTTATAGGTGCAATTAGAGAGAGATCACCAGAACCAATTATGGCCGTTGGATCTTATTCTCAAACTATCGATGATGTAGGAAATATTCCTATAGGGCATCGTTATGGGAAAAGTATTAAACTTGAAGAAGTAGCAAAGATAAATTTTGATTATGATCAAGTTAAATCTCATGTTTTGCACGGCCCGAATATGTTACCTGCAGTTACGGTAGAATATGCCAAGAAGAAAGGAACGAATGCTACTATTCTAGCTTCGGAACTTAAAGATAAACTTATCACTCTTACTTCACTTAACAATTTTGATAAAAATATAAAATTCGAAGTAACTAGGGATTACGGATTTACTGCTAAAGAAAAATCAAATGAATTACTAGAGCATTTATTAATTGCTACTATTTCGGTAATGGCATTAATTGCACTAACTATGGGTCTTCGAGTATCTCTAGTAGTTGGAATTGCAGTTCCTGTTACTTTAGCGATTACTATTTTTATTTATTACTTACTTGGATATACTCTTAATCGCGTAACTCTCTTCGCCTTGATATTTTCTATTGGTATTTTAGTAGATGATGCTATTGTGGTGGTTGAAAATATTTATCGCCATCTCTCTCTTGGTATTCATAAAGCAAAGGATATTGCCATAATAGCTGCAACTGATGAAGTTGGGAACCCAACTATTTTGGCCACGCTTACGGTGATTGTGGCGATCATGCCAATGGCATTTGTTGGTGGATTGATGGGGCCATATATGCGACCGATTCCCATAGGTGCTTCTCTTGCAATGATATTTTCTTTGTTTATTGCTTTCATCATTTCTCCTTGGGCCGGAAAACGAATCATAAAAGAAGCAAATCATGTAAATGCGGGAGTTAATAATTCTGGATTATTCAGTCGATTATTTAGAAGAGTAATGACATGGACAATTAGTAAAAAGAGAAACTCTCTCTTGGTTGCTACTATTGTTATTTTGATGTTATCAGCATCGATTTCATTAGTTGCTACAAAATTAGTAAAAGTAAAAATGTTACCATTTGATAATAAATCAGAGTTTCAAATTTTAGTAGATCTTCCACCTGGAAGCAATTTAAACCAAACCAAAATTTTCATGAAAGAGTTGAGCGGAATGCTCTATAATTATCCAGAAGTAAAAAATGTTCAAACTTACATAGGAACTGCTGCCCCTTTTAATTTTAGTGGAATGGTTAAACATTCATTTATGCGATCATCATCTTATAAAGCAGATATTCAAGTTAATTTGGTTGATAAGCATTTAAGAAAAATTCAAAGTCATGAACTAGTTAATAAAATTCGAATAGACATAGCTAAAAAATATTTTTCACAAAAAGACTTTCAAAAAGATTTAAAGATAAAGCTATTAGAAATTCCTCCTGGTCCTCCAGTTATGTCAACACTACTTGCGGAAATTTATCATAGTGATAAAGTACAACAACAAAAAGCAACCATGGAGATCGCAGAAATTTATAAACATACTGATGGTGTAGTGGAGACAGATACTAGTATAGAAGCAACTCAAAATAAAATTTTATATGATTTTAACAGAAACAAAGGAATGCTTCATGGAGTACCTCAAAATTATGCTACATCAACAGTACTTATGGGATTAGCTGATTTGAATTTATTTCAAATGCATATTGCACATGAAGAAGAACCAGTATTTATGAGAATGGATTTAAGAGATCAAGTGAAGTCATCGGATGAAAAAATACTTGGATTACTTGTTCCATCAGTTGATGGAGATAAGGTTCCACTTAAAAAATTAATGGAGGTTAAAAAACTCTCCACTGAAAATCCAATATATCATAAAAATTTAAAAACAGTCTCTTATGTTATGGCGGAAGTGGCCGGCATTGAAGAGAGTCCTTTCTATGCAATACTAAAGATGCAAGATCAATTAAAAGAAAAATTTAATCTTACCTACTCTAATCCTAATAATGTTCCAAGTGGTAGTGAGAAAGCAATTTTAAAGTGGGATGGAGAGATGGATATTACTTTGGAAGTATTTAGGGATTTAGGAATTGCATTTTTTATAGCGATAATTCTAATAATGATTTTAGTTATTGGATGGTATAATTCCTTTATACTTCCTTTTGTTATTATTTTGCCAATCCCTCTGACTTTGATTGGAATTTTACCAGGACACTATTTTATGAACTCCTTTTTTACTGCAACTTCTATGATAGGATTTATTGCGGGTGCAGGGATAACGGTTAGAAATTCGATTATTTTAGTCGATTTTATCGAGATGAAGAGACAAGAAGGAAGTTCTTGTATGGATGCGGTTATTGATTCTACTATTGTTAGGTTTAGGCCAATTATTTTAACGGCCATGGCGGTATTAGTGGCAGGATTTGTAATTATTTTCGATCCAATCTTTCAAGGTTTAGCAATCAGCTTAATGAGTGGAGCAATCGTTTCAGCATTACTCTCTATTCCACTAGTTCCTGTACTCTATTATTGGGTTACTAAACGTTAACTTCATAAAACTAACCTCTGTATTTTTTGCTTTTATGTTGTCTTTTTCTTTTTTTTGTAGTCACATTTCTGAGATAAAAAAATTTTTGACTTTTTAAGAAAAAAATTGCTTTCATAAATACCCTTCTCCTTTTGTTTCTAATAATAACTAAAGATCAAACGATCATCACAATGTTAGTATCGTATAGAGTGAGGATTTTTATGTCAGGTGATTGTAAAAAGATTGTCAAATGATTGTCAAAAGATTGTAAAATGATTGTCAAAAGACTATGGTTTTACCATCCTATAGCCGATTCCGCGGACAGTTTCAAAGAGATGATCAGCAGTTTTTTGACGAAGTTGCAATATATGAGTATCAACTGTTCTGGTCGTTGGATAGTTATCCATGCCCCATACTTTATTTAAAATCTCTTCTCGTGAAAAAACACGATTAGGATTTTCGGCCAATAGATGGAGAAGATCATATTCCATCTTTGTAAGTTCAATTTTTTTATTATTATAAAAAACTTCTCTAGTTTCTAAGGATATTTTAAGTAGTTCAAATTCAATTATATTTGCAGCTTCATTTTTATCAACATCTCTGCTGCTACTGTTGCCATTATTGCTATTGATAGCATTGATACCATTGTTGCCATTTTCGAAATTTCTAAGTTGTACTCTTATTCTGGCCATAAGCTCTCGTGGATCAAATGGCTTGGTCATATAATCATCAGCACCACTTTCAAGACCAAGTACGCGATCAATCAGTTCGTTTCTGGCCGTTAACATGATAATGGGGATATGTTGATTAGATTTTCGTACATTTTTTAAAAAATCAAGTCCTTCTCCATCTGGCAACATCCAATCTAAAAGTAATATTGATTTTGACGGCCCCTTGGTAGCTATGAGCTTGAATATTTCATTGGCATCGGAAAGATTTTTATACCAAGTAATGTTCATAGAAAATGATTTAAGGTAATCAACTAATGATTGACCAAGATTAAGATCATCTTCTATAAGATAGATATTATAATCTTTGTAATTCATAAAATATTTTCTCCAGTTTTTGGCGATTTAATTTTATCTGGAAACGTGTTGGAGATGGTAAGTAATGAAGTTGTCCTCCGAGATCATCAACAATTTTTTTTACAATTTTTAGTCCTAATCCCATTCCTTTACTTTTGTTTGATTTTACAAAATCAGCACACATTTGTTCAATATTTTTAAAGCTACAACTTCCTTGATCGCTTACTTCGATCATTAATTCATTGTTGTTGGATAAATTAAGTCGTAGTGAAACAGGAGGCGAACCATGGGCAAAACTATTATCAATCAAATTTTTCAAACATATACCCATCCAATGTGGATCAAAATAGAAATAGCTATCTTGTTGCAGATAAATTATTTTTAAGTGTTCACTTTCAAGTTTACTTAAAAAATAGTGATCAATAATTTCATTCATAAAATCATTTATGGAATCAAATTTTTTAAGTTGAAATTGAAAGACTTTCTGTTTGGAAAGATTAAGGTAGCTAGAGCTTTTTTCTACCAATCTTTGCAAACGATAAACATCATTGGATAGTCGTAACATTGAATCTTGCAATGGAATTCCAATGTGATTAAAATTTTGTTGGATTTTTTCAACCTCAAAGAGCATAGAACTTACAGGTGTTCGAAATTCATGAGTTAAAATTTGTAAACTATTCTTGCGTTGTTCAGCATCACGCCGTTCTTTAATAATATTTTTAATGAGAACAATAACTGTAAGAATTAGTAAAATAATAGTTGCAATAAAGAGATAGAATGAAAAACTTCCTACCATTTGAAAAAGATAGTGAGTAGAGTAGCGCCAACAACTATTACCCACCTCCAGTAAGCATCTTTTTTGATCAAAGCGATTTTCGGTTATAGTGAATTGTCCATTTTCTAAAAATTTTTGAACTTCATTTAGATCAAATATATAATAATATCTTTTGACCAAAGAATTTAATTTTTTAACTAATAAATGGTTGTCGAGTAAAATTAAAACCTCAGAATTGAGAAGATAGTGTAAACGAATAGGATCAAAACTTCCAAGTATATCGAGAGATTTACTTTTTATAATATTTTTTTCTTTTTTAATCTCATTTAATTCTAGAATATGAAATAAACTTAAGTTACGTTCAATCCAATCACGACTTAATTGCTCACCTTTCATTTTATGATAGAGATAAATATAGCTTTTGCCACTTGAGTGCATATAGGGAGGGTATTCAAAAAAGACATCTGGAAGTTCATTTATGTAAGAGCATTGGAATTGTTGCCATAAAAGATCTTTTTGAAAGATATTAAAAATATTTCCAAGACTTTCTTTTTGTGCTTGAAAACAATTAATTTTTTCATTCTTAGGAAGTGGACCATGTTTGTATAGATTGGGATCAAGAAGTTTTCTTTTTTCAAAATCGCCGTAAATTCGAGTGATATCTAAGATACCCTTTGCTTCAAGAGTATTAAACATTTTACGAATAGTATTTTCAACTGTTACTTCTTCGCCACGATTGGAATTTAGATTATGATCTTTGAAAAGATAAGACCATCGTCCAAGAATAAACGCCATGATTATTGTGATGATTATAAGAAAAAGATGAATACGCATTAGCTTATTATAACAATAACAATAAGAAAGTGGTAGGGCCAATAAGATTCGAACTTACGACCTCTACCATGTCAAGGTAGCGCTCTAACCAACTGAGCTATGGCCCTATAGTATTTTCTATTGAAGTTTTAAAAGTATTAATATTATTATTTAGAATGGTTTTTTTGTAAAGGTTATTATAAGTATAAAAATTATGATTAAAAAATGAAATGAATTTATATGAAAAGTGAGGGAAAAATTTTATGAATTATCAGAATAAAATTGCATTGATCACTGGCGTAACTGGGCAAGATGGAGCTTATCTGGCAGAGTTTTTATTGGAAAAAGATTACGTTGTTCATGGAATTAAGAGACGAAGCTCATCTTTTAATACTGATAGAGTTGATCACTTGTATGAGAATCCAAAATACAAGGGAAGATTCTATATGCATTATGGTGATTTGAGTGATTCAACAAATCTTATTCGTTTAGTTCAAGAGATTTTACCTGATGAAATATATAATTTAGGGGCCATGAGCCATGTGAAAGTTTCATTTGAGTCGCCTGAATATAGTGCTGACGTTGATGGTGTGGGGACTTTGCGATTACTTGAGGCGATTCGTTTATTAGGGCTTACAAAGAAGACAAAATTTTATCAAGCGTCCACTAGTGAACTCTATGGTCTTGTTCAAGAGGTTCCTCAGAGTGAAAAAACACCATTTTATCCTCGCAGTCCATACGCTGTTGCAAAACTTTATGCTTACTGGATAACTATTAATTATCGAGAGGCATATAATATGTTTGCTTGTAATGGAATTTTATTTAATCACGAATCACCTCTTAGAGGTGAAACTTTTGTTTCCAGAAAAATTACTATGGCAGTTGCAAAAATTAAACATGGTTTGCAAGAGTCACTTTCACTCGGGAATCTAGATGCTAAACGCGATTGGGGATATGCTCCTGATTATGTTCGTGGGATGTGGATGATGTTACAACATGAGGTTGCTGATGATTATGTTTTGGCCACAGGAGAGACAAGACGTGTTCGTGAGTTTGTAGAGTTGGCGTTTAAAACAGCAGGAATTGATATAGAGTGGTGTGGAGAGAGAGGAACTGTTAATGAATATGGAGTGGATAAACGTACAAATAAAAAAATTGTTTATGTTGATCCTCGCCACTATAGACCAACCGAGGTTGAGTTGTTGATTGGAAATCCAAATAAGGCAAAAGAGAAATTGGGTTGGGTTCCGAATGTGAAATATGAGGAGTTAGTTAAGATCATGGTGGAAGCTGATTTAAAGTTAATAAAGAGATAAGCGAGTAGAGAAGAGAGTTAAAGAGATAGAGAGAAAATAAAAATGAAAGGTACGTTTATAAAACAAAATCTGGAGTTTGTACTAAATACAAATGGTGAGAATTGGATTCAAGGAGATAAGGTTAGTGGATCGATAGCTCTTAAGAATAGAAATGGAGGTAGCTCACCTGAAAATGTGGAGGGCGCTCTAAGAGTTGTTTTGTGCTATGGAGATTTCAAGAAAGTTCATAGCAAATCGAAAAATGCCTGGACAGTAATTGATCAATTTAAAACGGAAAAGATAAGTAATGTGAATCCTGGTGAGATTTTAGAGCATAAATTTGAATTTAAATTAGCAATAGATGCACCAATCACAGACAAGGGCGGAAGTATTTATTTATTATATGGAATGGAGGAGAACTTAGAGGAATTATCTCATCTTCAATTGTTAGTAGATCACAACCTAATGATTGCTTTTTTTCTAGAGACAGTTGAACGCTTTTTAAGATTTAAAATTAAGCAAAAGAAATTTAATAAGAGTGGTTCTTTTGTTGATGTTAAATTAGAACCTCCTGCAACGAGAGAGCTATCATCGATAGATACTATGGTTTGCTCTCTTAAAATAGAGGAGAATCGCTCATTAAAAGTAGTTTATCAATTTTCCTTAAAAACGCTTGATATTGTAAGTGGAGGGCAGGCAGAATTGCAAAAGAAGAAGAGAGAATTTGTTCAAGAGCTTTTGCCTTCTGATTACTGCATTTATGGTAATTCTCCTAATTATGATGTAATCAAAGTAAAATTTCAGGAGATCATCAAAGAAATTATTCCACGCCTACTATAGTTATAATTATAATCTTCAATAAATTTTAAATTGTATATTCAGCACAGATTACATAATCTGCACAACTGTGTATAAAAGTGCACATATTTTTTGATTTTTTAAGTGATTATCAGATAAAAATAGTGGTACTAAAATTGCTTATAATTCTTTGTGCATGATTAATTATTGATGTATTGAAAATATGAGGCGCAAAATAAATATGAATAAAAAGTTTTATAAACAAAAGATCAAAGGAATAGATTTGTTACGTCTGTTACTTCTTATTGTGGTGGTTTTCTTGTGGTTAGGTGGGAGCAGTCAAGTGATGGCAACCGCCACGGCGACGGCGACGGCGACGGTCACTGCCACGACCGATACAGCAGCTGATGTGGAATTTAATCCACGTTATGTAATTGAGGGAGTGGAATGTGAAGGCAATAAAAAAACCAAGTGTCCTGTTATTTCTCATGAATATTATCAGAGTGTAGGTGAGAACGTTGATTTTGATGAGATTCAAAATGCAAAATTACGTTTGGATGCTAGAGGGTTGTTTGATGATGTTGATATATCACTTAAGAAGGGAAGTTTGCGCGGAAATGTAATTGTGGTGATTAAGGTTGAGGAGGGAACAGATATTAAATTTGCATTGAATGCTGGTTATGGACGAGGATATGAGATAAGAAAAAAATATTTTGAAGATAATAAAAAAATGGAAAAAACATATGAGGGTACATATCTGGAAGGGAAGGTTTCTGATCTTAATTTTCTAGGTAAGGGGAAAATCTTATCCGCAACCGTTTTAGTTTCTAGCAGTAAATCTTATCCCAATGATTATTATGTTAATAAGTTACGATATACTAATGTAAGTCCATCAGTACTTTACACAGATCCTCATTTGTTAGATTCAAAAAAGTGGTTTTTAAATTTTGGATTAGGATCTTATTATAGTAAATATAGAGTAGATGGATATATACGTGGCGCTAGTGAACTTGGATTAACAAATAATTTCGAGCTTGGTTGGAGATTTGCAGATTTTTCCTATATATCATTAGAGCAAAATTTACAGTGGGTACATCGTATTAGTAGAGTAGGGCAGGGAATCTACTTTCATTATGGATGGAATTCTGAAAATGATCACATTATTCCTACCGAAGGATCAGTCCTTTCAACCGGAGTTAAGCTTTACGATAATTACATGAGATATTTTAAGATTGGAAAATACTTAGATATCTATTCTAATTATATTAAACATCATGCTTTAAACCAAACAAATATCTTATCTTTTCAATTTGCTAATAATTTTTCTCTTCGTTATTTTGAAGGAGGGGATACTCATGATGAGATTGAGTTGATGCCGTCCCTAGGATGTAAATATACAAATATTTTCAAAAGGGATTTTGGTGAGAGTGCTGAATTTAAGAGTGCTGCTTGGTATATTAATCCCACTCTTAGATTTAATATAACAAATACAGGAAGAACAACACGTGAATGGCGACCAACTTCATATGCTTTGGATGGAGGAATTATTATGGACACATCTTCTTGGACAGTGAAGTTATCACTTATGTTAGAGTTAAGTTATCCACAATATATTTAGAATATTTAGAGATTATTTATTATTATAATTATATGAATAAAAAATTTAACTTTGTTTTATTTCTCTCTTGTTCTTGTTTGGGGTTGATCATTCTTATTGTCACCACAGCTTTTCATTCAAATAAAGCTTGGGCCACTGCTGCTTCAATTAAAGCATTTAAAGAGAATAATTTTGTAGCGGTTGCACTTAAAGATGTTGAGTATGATCAGGGCATGGTTGATAAAAAATTAGATAGTGCTATTCCCATTGTGATTTTAGGAGAGGCACAGCTAATGGTTGGAAATTTAGCAATTAAAACTATTAAGTTTAAACTTTCGATGATTTATGATTTGTGGGATGAGGATTATCGATTTGAATTGATGGTTGATGGGAAAGTGGTGGAAAATGAGAGGATTAAAAAACGAGAAGATGCTTTGTTTAAGTTTAAAAATTTTAATGTGACTAAAATTGCGGCCATCACAGATTTAGTTGCAGGAAAGAAATATCAGATAATAATAACCCTAAAACAAAATCTTGTTAAACGAGATGATATTTCAAAACTTAAAAAAGTTGTATTAGATAATACTGCTAGTGTAACTAATTCCACTGAAGTGACTGGAGGTAGTCGTCCAGGGGACAAGAAGGTCGTATCTACTTCCACTAGAAATGGTCCACGATTTAAAAAGATATTTAATAAAATTTTGGATCAATATTTAAATGATAAAGATGAAATTTCTCAATGGGAAAAGAGTTTTACTACTCTGGAATTTGGGGCCTCAGAGTTGGTTGTTGGATATTAAAAGTTAGAAATAAAAAAATTAAGGCCCATTTAGGGCCTTAATTTTAGCAGTCATTCAATCGACTACTAAACCTTGAATTTGTGGAAGACTATAATTAGAATATTGGACATCTTTTCTTATCTACACAATGAATAGTTGGGTGATAGCATGAGAATTTACTGTCATTTTTAATTTTTCTTAACTCAGATCCACTGATTGCTTCTGAACCTGGAGCAAATTTATCGCAATAAGATTGAGGATGCATTAAAGAGTACATTGGGCATTTGTTTTGATCTATACAGTGTAGTGTTGGGAAGAAACAAGAGTATTTGTCATTGATCTTTTCTAATTTCCAAGTAACTTTTGTTTGTACATACTGACCATATTTTTTAGCACATGTATCATCTGCTGGCATAGCAAAGTTTGGGCAAATTGAATTTTTTACACAATGTAATTCTTTAGGGAAAGAACAAGAGTATTCACCCTCGATGATTTTAAAAATAGAAACAACTTCAATTTGAGCATCTCTATCATCGCCACATGGGTTAGCAAGAGAAGCGTAAAGGTTGCCACATACTAATGTGGAAAAAAGGAAAGTTAAGATAAATTTTTTCATTTGGAAATCCTTGGTAAAAAGTTAATAAAAGTTAATAAAACATATAAAAATTTTCAGAGCATTTTTTTACTTTGAAATAATTTTAATATTGCGGAATATATTGCTTTTCGAAAAAAGAATCAAATTATCAATTATTGTTATCTAGTATAATGATTTCTAATAAAGGTGTGCCAATGATGAAAAATAATATTTGAAACAGACATAATCAATGGTGACCTTGCATGGCCATACAGTAGCGGATTATTTTTGTAGGTGCCAATAAAACATCTAGGCTACTATGTAGATAATACTCAACCTTTGACATTTCCTTGATGTGGCCTAATAATTCACCTTGTATCATTACTCGATCATTCATATTTAAAGCATGATCTGGATCGATGATTGGAATAAAACCATCATAACCGCCTTTTGAATATCTGTTAGCATAACTTTTACAATCTTTGCTTTTCTTAATATCATAATCTTTATATTCTTTGGCCTTACTTATGATCGCAGAAATTGCAGTATCAAACCTTTTGCCACTTTCTTTCTCTTTTTGCTTAGAAAAAACTTTTTTATATCTTGTCATGGCCCATAAAAAAACACGAGAAGAGGAGATAAGTGCTGCAAGTTTTGGATTCAGATCATTGATTGTATTTAATAAATATTTCAAAATAATCGCTGACTCCTTCACTTCTGTTCCACTAATTTTATTATATAATATTGATGTTGCTCCTGCGACCAAACTTAAAATCAATGTACAGCTTAAATCTTTCTCTGAAGACGTAAATTCATCTTTTTTGACTTTAAATAGTTCGTTATAAACATTTGAATAGTGACTAAAAATGTTATTGTTTATGTTAAAGCATATTTCTTTACCCATTTTTGTTGAAAGAAAATTACCCCAGTTATCTTTAATTGTATCAATATCATCACTATTATATACTTTTATAAAAGCATCGATGGCAGAAACTTCTATCATTGTATCTGTTAGATATAATGGAGTTATATTTTGATAGAACCAATCTTCGTGTATCATTAAATAAGGATCTATCTTGAATTTATCTTTTACATGAAGGGTGAAATATTTTTTCTTAATAAGATTTAAAACAAATTTTTTTGCGCTAGTTTCATCGGAAGTAAGTAAATTTTTAGCAGCACTATTTAGACTTTTACTACTTAACAACATTGTATGATATAAATTCGTATCATAGGTTATAAGTTTTTCGATGATATCATCAGGTAGATCACCTAACTGACGGCGATTTTCTTCAGATGCAAATAGAGATGATGAAGATAACAAAGTCTGAAATAATAGATATAAAAAAGCTAAGTATAAAATTTTCATGTTTCCTCCATTTTTTTCATTAATTAAAATACACAAAACCAAAACCAAATACGCTATTGTAAACGACCTGTCGACCTGTGATTTTTAAAGATGGTTCGCATGAAATGCTTTACCAAAAGTCATGATCATCCTGATCGTCATTTTAAATACCATTATATACTATTAAACTAAATTCAGATTTTAGGACTTCATAGTTATTGATTTATTTTATCTGACTTTGTGTTTTTAATTATTTAAGTGAAGACAAGAATTTTTATTTAAATTATTTAGAGGCAAATTTAATAGCTAGAGTATTTTTAATTTATAAATCAAAGGATCTATTTTCATTAGTTGTGGAAGACTATAGTAGCTATGAAGACTATCTACAGTTAATGACTCCGGTAAGAATGAAGAGGACATTAGATGTTTTTACGGATACATCCCCCTCTGTTTCAATGCTCTCTAAAGGATTAAGTGGATTGATTAGTATAGGTCATAAATTAACATCGTATTTTAACTGGTTTCCTTCAGAGAAATCTGTAGAAACATATCAGTTTCAGAAACAGAAGGGGGTCGTAATTTTTTCTTTCATAATCTGCCACAATTTCGGAAAGGGACATTAAGTATATTTTAATTCCTTCATCTCGGATATTCCCTTCGTTGATAAAAGTAATTAATTTCTCAATCACTTTAAGCGCGGCCACATGTTGTTCTTTTGTTGTTACAAGTTGAAGAGGGAAAAGTCCAACTAGGTACATATATGAGCTGTTGGCCACATTAGTTCTGTAGGGACGAATGTCTTTTTTTAATGTATCCATCATTTTTTTTGCAATACTCATACTTATTTTTTCCATTTATCTTTATCGTATTCAATGTGGGTTAAAACATGAGTAACAAGTATAATTTTAACTCCGTACTCAATCTTAGTAATAGCTCGAACTTTATTGCCACCAACATCGAATACTGTTATATCACCAACAAAATCGACATTCACACCAAACAACTGCTTTAGCTCAGAAGAAGTACTAAAATTTGCGATAAAAAGCAAAAAAGCAGATTACAAAATAAGTAGTTTAAAAATATTCTGCCTTTTTGATATTAAACTGTGTAATTTTCCTATGAAGCAGACTTCTTTCTATATCTAAAACTTTGGCGGCAGAAGTGATATTTCCATTAGTTTGCTTTAAAATGTTTATCAGAAATTTTCTTTCGCTGGCATCTTTGAAATTTTTTAGTGTTTGACCAGCTTCCTGTTGAGATTCCTGTTGAGATTCCTGAGGGAGTTGAAGTTCTTGTTGAGATTCTTGTTGTGATTCTTGTTGGGGTTGCAGTTTTATCATCGCTCTTTGATAAATATCTTGAGGGATGTCTCCAATATCAATTGTATCTTGGGCCAGAATCACCATTCTCTCTACAATATTTTTTAATTCGCGAACGTTTCCTGGCCAAGGATAGCGTTTTAAGATGTTGATGACCTCTGAGGAGATTGCTTTTAAGCTAAGCTCATATTTTTTACAACAGTTGTGAGCAAAGAAAGTAAAGAGTGCTGCTATATCATCGCTTCGTTCTCTTAGAGGTGGAGACACAATAGGAATCACGTTAATACGATAAAAGAGATCCTCTCTGAAAAGTTTTTCTTCAACCATTTTTTGTAAATCACGATGAGTGGCAGAGATCACGCGCACATCGATTTTGATGGTGGTAGTGGAACCGATCTTTTGAATCTCTTGATTGTTTAAACAGCGAAGAAGTTTTGATTGTGCCGATAGAGACATATCTCCAATCTCATCTAAAAAGATTGTTCCATGATTTGCTTCTTCAAAGAAACCACTTTTATTAGTGTAGGCACCAGAGAATGCTCCTTTAACATAACCAAAAAATTCACTCTCAACTAACGTTTCAGGAATAGCAGAGCAATTAACTTTTACGAAGGGAGAATTTTTTCTTCCACTATTTTGATGAATCATTTGTGCCAACAACTCTTTGCCAGTGCCGCTCTCTCCTTGAATAAGAACTGTAGAGTCGGTCGGTGCTATTTGCATGATAGTTTGTTTTAACTTAAGAAAGATTTTGTTTTCACCTATCAGAGGCAAACCATTATATTCATCATCAAATAATTTTTTAAGTTTACTCATCTGTTTAAGAACAGTTTTATTTTCTAGTGCTTTATCAATGGTGACCAATAATTTTTCAACAGAGATTGGTTTTTCTAAAAAGTCGTAGGCGCCCTCTTTAATAGTTCGAGCAGCATCACTTAAAGAGGCATTTCCAGACATAAAGACAACTGTAGTGTTTAATCCCTCTTGTTTCATCTTACGAAAAAGTTGAATACCATCAACGTAATCTTTAGCGTCCTCTTCAGGGCCCAGTTTGATATCAATAAGTGCCAGATCAATCTTTCTTTCACAAAGAATAGACATTGCTTCACTCGCCTCTTTTGCGAGATAGACATTTTGATAGTCATGCTCAATAAGAGTCATCTTAAGTGTTTGTCTGATATTAACTTCATCATCAACAATTAAGATTGTAGATTTTTGCATTGGTTATGCTCCTGTTTTGATAGTGTAGGTAGGGTGATTAAAAAGCCCGCTCCATTATCATTATCTATTGGTAAACAACGAATCTCTCCATTGTGTTCTAATATGATTGTTTGAATTATCTTAAGACCTAATCCCATATGACCGGATTCTTTTTTGGTGGAATAATGAATGCGAAAGATTTTTTCTCTCTCAGAGGGAGAAATACTCTTTCCATTATTTAAAACAAAAATCTCTGCACGAGGAATATCATCAGGATAATCCTTGCTGACATTTATTTTAATAGAAACATCTATTTTTGTTTTGTTTGCCTCTTGAGCATTGTTAATTAAGTTTATCAAGACTTGCCGAAATATTGATGGATCTAATTGGACAGCAATTGAGGAAGTTTCTGCTTCTGTGCAAATGTTTTCTAACTTTAAATTAACATCTTCCCATACACTCTGATAATTTTTTATGAATTCATTTAAATAATCAGCTAAATTGATATTTTGAAGTTCAGAATTTGGGAGCTTGGAAAAGGAGGAGAAGGAGTGAAGCATTTTTTTTAATTTACTTAATTCCTCCATTATGATTTTGGAGGTCTCCTTTATATTTAAATCTGAATTTGGATTTGAATTTGGATTTGAATTTGAATTTTGAAGTAAGTTTCGAACCATCATCTCAATAGGAGTTAATGGATTTTTAATCTCATGGGCCAACATTCTCGCCACCTCCTTTAATTCGCGCAAGTGTTCCAGCGTGGAGAGACGTTTATTTTGATTTAAATTTTCATTGAGTAATCGCTTATAACTTCTGGAAATTTTCATACTGAAATAGAGAGTTAAGCAGAGAGCGATAGCAATGGTAATTGCCGCTCCTATGGAAAAATAAGTAAGAAAACTTCTCTTTAAAGCGGATTTGTTAACATCAAAGCTATCGAGAAGATTTATTTCATTGGATATTTGATAGAAGCGATCACGATATCCTAAATGTTTTTCTGGACGAAGATCGCGAAGCAATTTTAAATCTTGTTGCGATTCTTTTAAGAGTGGGATGGTGTCTTTGTGTAATTTAAAATTTAGCGTAGAATCTAAAATCTCATCGAGAAAGAGATAGGTGGCAACCATCGGAATAAACGATAACAAAATTACCGAGGTGAAAAGATATATTTTTACTTTATAACTGCTAAGTGGCAGTTGCTTTATTTTCATGGTTGAGTTGTTTTAATATTTTTAATATCTTTAATATCTTTAATATCTTTTAAAAATTTTTTTAATTCATTAACTGTACCTCCTACCCACAAACACTCTTTTAAACTAGGATATACAAATCCCTCTTGTTGTAGAAATTCCAAATGTTTTAGAAAGTGATCGTAAAAACCACAGGTGTTTAAAATGGCACATGGTTTTTGATGATATTTTAATTGAAACCAAGTGAGTGTTTCACATAGTTCGTCGAGTGTTCCGATACCACCAGGAAGTACTAAAAATGCATCAGACATCTGATACATCATATTTTTCCTCTCATGCATATCTTTCACAACATAAAGTTTAGTGATATTTTTATGGGCCACTTCCAAATCAACAATTGCTTGAGGGATTACTCCGTAGACGTGGCCACCACTTGCGAGCATGGTATCTGCAACTTCAGTCATAATTCCAATGTTGCCACCACCATAAACTAAATTCCATTTTTCTTCGATTAATAGATTTGCTACTTCTTGGGCCGCTTCAGCGTAGGCAGGATTTTTGCCTTTACTAGAACCACAAAAGATGCAGAGATTTTTATTATTCATACTATTGTTCTCCTGTTTTTATTTTAAGGTAGAAAAGATACTCTTGATTTCCCTCTTTTCCTTTTATTGGTGATGGTATCTCTCCACAAATGATATAATTATTTTGTTTACACCATAATCTGAAATTTTCAAGGTTTTCCATTACTAAATTTTGATTTTTCACAATTCCCCTCTTATTTAAAGCATTTTTACCTACTTCAAATTGAGGTTTATATAGGCAAATAACAGCACTAGAACTTTCGCTTGTTTTTACAAGCGAGAAGATATTTTTTAAAACTTTGGTTATGGAAATAAATGAGAGATCAACTACTGCCAAGTCCACCAACTCTGGAAGTAAGAAGTTGGGATCTTTGATATTTATTCCTTCGAAGTTTTGTACGCAAGGGTTTGCTAAAAGTTTTGGATCGAGTTGCCCATGGCCAACGTCGACAGTGTATGCTTTTTTCACTCCAAGCGAGAGGAGATAATCGGTAAATCCACCAGTTCCTGCTCCAATATCGGCAATAACTTTATCATACATAAATTTCTCGAGAGAGAAATGTTGAATTGCCGCTTGAATTTTTTTTGCACCTCTTCCTACAAATAATGAATCTTGATCAATGATTTCAATTTCTGATTTTAAGTTATCTGTATTTGTATTTATGTTTGTATTTATATTGATTAGAAGAGATGCTTTATCCACTCTCTTCCCTTGATAGTTGACACTACCACTTTTTATCAATTCATGAATTTTATTTCTGCTGAGGTGAGGGAACATACTCAGAATGATTTTGTCTATTCGTTCACTCTTACTATTATTAGGGTATTGCTTTATTATCGTCATAGGTATAATGGGTATAAATTATTAGCTACCTATTTAACTGTTTGAAGGCGATATGACAAGACATGAAAAGCACTCTTTAATCCAAATGCAAATTTTCTTGGATGCCCTCTCTATTTTCATCTCATGGGTCTTTGCTTATTACATTCGTTTCAATATTCTTCCAGATGGTCAATCTGGTCTCTTCTTTACTTTTTTGCAGATATCCCCTCTGGTAGTAATTATAACACTCTACATATTCACTCAAAATGGCATCTATTTACAGAGTAAGTTTGATAAAAGCTACTCAAGATATGCTAATGTGACTGCGGTTCTTAAGGCCAATTTTATAAGTTTTATTGTCTTAGTTATTTTGTTTTACTTCTTTTCCAAGGAGAAGATCTCCAGAGTGGCACTACTAAATTACTTTGTGCTCTCACAGTTTTTTCTCTTCGCTACTAGATATGCCATTCGTAAATATATAAAGCAGATGAGGCGGAGAGGAGAATATTTCAAGAATATTTTGTTAGTAGGAAATGCAAAAGAACTTAGTGAATACGTTAATCTATCGAAGAGGAGAGAGCGAGAGTTAGGTCATAAGTTTATCGGATGGATAGATTCAGATGGTGATAATGAAAAGTATGGTATTCCAGTACATAATTTAGATGTAAAAAATGTAAAAAATGTAAGAGTGGATACAATAGTAATTGCTTATCGTAGTGAGGAATCCTACAAGGTAAATCAATTTCTTAAAAATAATTATAATGATTTGATCGATATCGAGGTGTTACCAGAGATAGCTTTTAGTTTAATTGGATACAACATAGGAAGTTTTGGGCATATTCCGGTCATCTCAATTAATGAACCGAATTTAAGTTTATTAGATTATATGGTGAAGAGATCTTTTGATTTTATATTCACCTTTATTGGACTTGTGATTTTGTTTCCATTCTTACTTTTAATAGCAATTCTAATTAAGATTACTTCCCCAGGACCAATATTTTATGGACAGGAGCGAATGGGACTTGATGGAAAATCGTTTAAGATGTGGAAGTTTCGCTCTATGAAAATAGATGCAGAGAGGGAAACGGGAGCAGTTTGGTGTGTGGAAAATGATCCGAGAAGAACTAAGTTTGGATCATTTTTAAGAAAGACTTCGATTGATGAATTACCGCAATTATTAAATGTTTTGGCAGGAGAGATGAGCTTGGTTGGACCGCGCCCAGAGCGGCCAGTCTTCGTCGAACAGTTCAAAGATAAGATTCCAAATTATATGCTCAGACATAAAATGAAAGCAGGAATTACTGGTTGGGCACAAGTGAATGGTTGGCGAGGAAATACAGAGCTAGAGGGAAGAATAAATTGTGATATTTTCTATATAAAAAATTGGTCTATTTGGCTCGACATCAAAATTATCTTTCTTACTTTTTGGAAGGGTTTTGTAAATAAGAATGCATACTGATACCTGATACTTGTTTTAAGACAAAATGATCCTGATTACTTTACTTTTAGTTCAATTTCATTGGCACTGAGATTGCTTCGAATGTAGTTAGGATAATCTTTTATCAATATAAATATATAAAAAAGGAGATTAAGAAATGAAAAGATTACTTAAAAGTTTTTTGCTTGTTTTGAGCGTTGGTATCTTCTCAACTAGCTTAATGGCCGATCCACTTCCAGATAGTTCATTCTTGGCCAATTCTGCTGGATGGTATCCATCAATTGCTACCCCATGTCTCGATGTTTGTTTAAAACAACAAGCTAGAGCAGAGAACGAGGCGTATGTTTCTGATATTACCAAAAAGACTTTTGTTTGTAAGGTTAATGCTCGTAATGCAAAAGGTGAGCTTTATGGAAATAACTTTTCAGACAATGGTCAGTTGAAGAATCAATGTATGGTAGTAGATCACAAAGGTACAGTATACGTTGATCGCGCTTTTAAATGTCTTTGCGTAAAAGCAAGAGTTATTGGCCCAATTAACCCACCAGAGCCACCAGGAGTTGCCCCTACTTTTTAATTAGAAATTAGAAAAATATTTGATAGTATTTGAATTAAAGTAATAAAGTCTGTGTAAGTTAAGTTTTTTTAAAGCACTTATACAGACTTTTTTTTTATATTTTTTTGGAAAAAGAAAAGAGAGGACAATTTCTATGTTGGATCTAAAATTTATTCGTGAGAATTCGGAAGTAGTAAAAAATGCTATCAAATTAAAAAGAGTTGCTCTTGATCTTGATCAGTTGCTCTCATTAGATAAGGATTTGTTGTCAGTAAAGCAAAAGATGCAGGAGTTGCAGACTGAGCGAAATGCAAATTCAAAAAAGATTCCTTCACTTCCAGCAGGAGAGAGGGAACAATTTATAAAGCGTGGCCGAGAAATTGGTGATGAGATTGAAGCATTAAAACCGAAAGTAAATGAGTTAGAGGAGAATTTAAAGAATATGTTGTGGCTTGTTCCCAATATTCCCTCTGAGCGGGCGCCGATAGGAAAAGATGAAGAGGATAATGTGGAAGTAAAGCGTGTTGGTGAGTATCGCAATTTTGACTTTACTCCATTAAATCATATTGAAATTTTAACCAAAAATGATTGGGCGGAATTTGAGCGAATTGCGGAAGTATGTGGAAGCAGAAGTTATGCTTTAAAAAATGAGATGGTGTTATTAGAGCAAGCGATTCATCGTTTAGCGATCGATAAATTATTAAACAAAAATTTTACACTACTTTCGATGCCTTCACTAGTGAGAGAACAAACTCTCTATGGAACGGGA
The DNA here is from genome assembly GCA_015232355.1 of Oligoflexia bacterium. GTDB lineage: Bacteria > Bdellovibrionota > Bacteriovoracia > Bacteriovoracales > Bacteriovoracaceae > JADFZW01. The sequence goes on along the minus strand of JADFZW010000006.1, from coordinate 71,142 downwards.
CACTTTCCAACTGGAAAAGAGCAAGTATATTATTTACAAAGTGACGACAGCTATTTATCTGGAACCGCAGAGGTGCAATTAAATAGTTTGCATACGGGAGAGATTTTGGATGAATCACGACTGCCAATTAAGTATGCAGGATACTCTGCTTGTTTTAGGAGAGAGGCGGGAAGTTACGGCAAAGATGTTAAAGGACTTATTCGCGTTCATCAATTTACTAAGGTTGAGCAATATATAATTTGTAAGAGTGATGCTGAGGAATCAGAGAGAATGCATGCAGAGTTGTTGGCCACTTCTGAGGAGATTGTTAGCGACTTAGAATTACCATACAGAGTGGTAGAGTGTTGTACTGGAGACATGGGTACTGGTAAGGTGAGAATGTATGATTTAGAGGCGTGGGTTCCAAGTGAGAAAAAATATCGAGAGACTCATAGCTGTTCTTCACTTCATGATTGGCAGGCACGTAGAACCAATTTGCGATATCGTAATTCAGAGGGGAAAGTGCTCTATTGTCATACGCTTAATAATACAGCTATTGCTACTCCAAGAATTTTAGTTCCATTCCTTGAAAACCATCAAGAAAAGGATTTGAGTATTCGTATTCCAGCTAAGCTACAACCATATATGCAAGCATACTTAGGGGGCACTATATATTTAAAACCTAGAAATAAAAAATAATATTTAGTAATATTTATTAAGTCTCATCATAAGGGGGATAATATGGGAAATGAGATGAAATACCAACCGAACTGTCCAAATAAATCAGTAAAAATAACTATTCCAAATATGCTCGAATATGTGAAAATTTCACAAGCATTTGCCTTTGAGATGGCGAAAAAAGTTGGTTTTAAAAATGAGGAAGAGTTAAATCAGGTAGAGATTGCTATCGAAGAAGCTGTCACTAATGTAATCAAACATGCTTTTGAAAAAAATGAACGAAGTACATTCGATATCATTTGTACAGAATTAGATGTTGGTTTGAAAATTATAATTAAAGAAAAGGGATTACCTTTTGATCCAAAACTATTTCCAAAATATTCACTTCCAGATTCTCTTAATACCGATGGTGATATGAAATCATTATCAAGTGAGGGATTGGGATTGCATTTGATGAAAAATCTAATGAATGAAGTCTCATTTCATAACTTGGGAGCAGAAGGAAAAGAGATTCATATGATAAAATATTTACCTGGGGTAAATATTGATGAGTATAAAGCACGTACAAATACAGATACAAATGCTTTTGAAAATGAAAAAGCAAAGAATAAAGATTTAGTGGCCGTAATTAGCGAAAAAATAAATTACAGTGTTCGCAGAATGAAAGAAGAGGAGGCGATAGAGGTTTCTAAGGGTGCTTATAAATCTCATGGCTACACTTTTTTTGATGACAACATATATTTTCCAGATAAGTTGGTGGAGTTAAATAAAAAAGAACAACTTATTTCTATCGTAGCAGTCTCTGATAAAGAGGAGTTCATGGGGCATGTGGCGTTTTTCTATCCTTATGTGGGTGCAAGTATTGCTGAACTTACTTTTGCTTTTGTAAATCCAGAGTATCGAAGTCAAGGGTGCTTAAAGAAATTAACGGAGTGTTTGTTTACTACTCCTAAAAAATATCCATTAGTTGGTGCCTATGCTTATTCAGTTACAAATCATCTCTTCACTCAAAAAGCATTGATTAAGTATGACTTTTTAGATTGTGGAATTGAGTTGGCCACTAGTCCGGCCAGTTGGCACTTTAAGGGAATAGATGGAGATACCTCCCAAAGAATTACTGTGGCATTGGGATTTAGATATATGAATCAACCTAAGAGTTTAAATCTTTATCCACCTTCTCATCATCTTGAGATGATTAAAAAATTGTATCATAATATTAAGGCCAATGATCATCACTATCTTACAGATAAAAATAAGACACCAAAGTTTGAAAAAGAGGATTCAAAATTAGAGGTAGTTTTACATAGTGCTGAGGGAAGTGTGGAAATATTTATTTATGAGTATGGAAGTAATATTTTAAAAGAGATTAAGCTTTTGCTTAGAAATCTTTGTGTGCAACAGATGGCCTCCATTACACTCTTCTTAAAGTTAGAAGATCCAACAACTGCAATAATAACTTCTGAATTTGAAAAAATGGGTTTCTTCTTCTCTGGTATTCTACCTGCTAGTTCTATTGGAGATGCTCTTATTTTACAATATCTAAACAATATAAACTTTGATTATAGTAAGGTTCAGCTACTTACTGATATTGCAAAAGAGACGCTTAATTATATCAAAAAGTGTGATCCGAATGGATGATAGTTATTTCGGAGAACATCTTACGCAAGGGAACGTGTAAATAAGTAATTATTATTCTACTATATTATTTAACTACCAATAGGAAAATTACTAATGATAAAAATAATATATGCAATAATAATTTTTATCACCTCCATAACTGTATTTGGAATTATAGGTTTGGTGGGGAGTGATAATGCACATTCTACTATTAAGTATATTCCATTCGAAAGACCTTGTAGTTCTTTAAGGTTTGGTTTTGGAAAAAATATCACTAAAACTGGATTGAGTGAACAAAATGAGTTTAACGAATTCTACGTATCTTTGTTTGGCCCAATTTTTAATAGCTCTATTCCATTCGAAGATTATCACGTATCAATGTCCGTGCGAAAAGGTCAGACATTAATAGATATTTTTAAAGAGGCTTCACTTCCTCTCGAAGATGCTTATTGGGCGGCCAATACGTTAGGCCCACTCTTTGGGCCGCGTGCTCTTCGGCCTGGACAAAGAATTGATTTAGAAATTTGTCCAGATAAAGATTACACTCCGATGTCAAAATTTATGGGATTACGACTTTATGTTAACTCTCGTGATTTTGTTTTGCTTAAAAGAATTTCCGATAAGGAGTTTGTGGCGGAAAAGTTTCAAAAGAAACTTACAAGAAAAATTATTCTAGCAGAAGGAGTGATTGCAAATTCGCTATATGAAGCATTTAGAGAGGCGCAGGTACCATCGACTGTGATGATGAAATTTTTTGATCTCTATAGTTTTCAAGTGGATTTTCAAAGAGATATTGAGGAGGGAGATTCCTTCGAAGTTTTATATGAATCTTTTTATGATGAAAATGGAGAGTGGGTTGAGAGTGGAAAAATCTATTATCTCTCTCTTGATTTGAAAGATTCGCTTAGTTCATACTATTCCTATAAAACTTTTGATGGTAGCGATGAGTACTTCAATGAGGAGGGAGAGGGAATTAAGAAGGCTTTACTGAAAACTCCAACTTCAGCAGTTAGAATATCTTCTAATTTTGGAAGGAGAAGACATCCAGTTTTAGGATATAATCATAGTCACAAAGGTGTGGATTTTTCTTCTCCAAGAGGAACTCCTATTTGGGCGGCAGGTGATGGGATTGTAACTTATGTTGGAAGAATTAGAGGTTATGGTAAGATTGTAAAGATTCGTCACAATGATACATTCTCCACTGCCTATGCTCATATGTCTAAATTTTTGAAGGGATTAAAGGTTGGAAAACGTGTTAAGCAAAAAGATATAATTGGATATGTTGGGGCCACAGGAAGAACTACAGGCCCACATCTTCACTATGAGATTTGGAAAAATGAATCGCCAGTAAATCCTATGGCGCTAAATATGCCTTCTAATTATCGATTGAAAGCAAATGAATGGTCACTCTTTCAACAACAAAAGGGCAATATCGATGGATTGTTGCAAGCAGGAGAATCCAGTAAGAGAGTTGAAAATCTCCTCTCAAAAAAGGGATTGGATGAACTTAAAAAATTGGAAGTGTTGCCATCATCTTCTGACTTAGATGTTTTAGATGTGGGTGAATTGGTAAGTGGCGCTGAGGAGGATTCTTCTTCTGATGATGTGGATATCGATGGTGATGGTGAGAGTGATGATCCTTTAGAGCTAAGAAGTATGGGTGGGGCCCGCAGTTAGCAGCTTAACATTTTCTGATGGATGTGCAAACAAAGCTCAGATTCTAGATTTTCATTAGAAGAGGGAATTGATTCTTTATTTATATTAATAAAATCCCAGCACTCCCTTGGTTCCATACAAAGATAAAAGAATATATGATCAGTCCAGTTTGAGTTTGAGTTTGAGTTGAACATGGAATACACTTGAGTAAACATCTCTTTCTTTATTTCCATTGGATAGGAGAGACGACCATAAACTTTTTCCATAGGCATTTGTAAAATCTTACTCTTTAAAAGTCCTTTTGCTCCTTTGATTCGCATCTCTTGTATAGCTGGTTTGATCATAGTGATGGTTCCAAGAGAGATAAATAGAATTTCAGAGGGATGAAAGTTATCTTGCAGACGAGAAATTACACTTTGGTATTCTTGCTTCCAATTTTTATAATAGACTATTGGGTGAAAGTGAAAGGCAACTTTCATTTTATGATCAAGCAGACGGCGGGCCGCTTGTAGCCGTTCATCAAGAGAGGCAGTAAGGTGCTCTTCATTTTTTATTATGGTTTCAGTATTTAATGTCCAAGAGACAAAGACATTTGTTGGAATGGATTTTTTGATAAAATAATCTATGTTGTTTGATTTGGTTTTAAATTCTAATAAAATATTTGGATTTTTTAATGCCCAATTCATTAGAGAGTCTAGAGTGCCATTTATATTACCAAAGAGAAGTGAGTCAGATGATTGACCAACTCCAAAGTGATAGAGTTTGAGAGGATTAAGATCACTTGTAATAGCATCTAATTTCTCATCTAGATTATCTTCCACCATTATTTGATTTTTATTATAAAAGGTTTGAATGCTACAATAGCTACATCCGAATGCGCAATTTTGAATTACATCGATTGTTCTTAAGTTGCAGCATAGAGTTTTAGTCGATGCCACTGGGCACATGCCAGATATTTTTTTTCCACTGTTGGTTTTAGTTGTTTGTATATTGCTTGTAATTAGATGATGTTTATTTTTGTTTAAGTTAGGATATTCCTTGATAGTAATAGTGGATTCTTTTGTTTCTTTATATTTTTGATGAATAGAGTTTAGGAGCTGTTCTTTTGAAAGATGAAGATTATTTGATTGTAGCATGATGATAGGTAAGAGTGAATTATCCTCCCACATCTTAAAATCAATGAAAATTTCCATTAATTGTCGTAGCTCTTGTAGTGATAGATAGTAATTGGAAGAGAGATCATCGATTAACTTTTTATCACTATCGTCCTCTAAATATTTATAGAGAGTCTGATCTTTTATGGATTCGAATTTTTGTTTTGCTTTTGCTTTTATCATATATAACAGTTGGGTTTACATAAACAACTCTGTTTTGTAAAATGACAAAGTGATTTTAATGATAAGGGTGATAAGCTGATAAGGGGAGAAGAGACACAGTGAAGCTTAAAAAATTAATTGTTCAGGGTTTTAAATCATTCAAAGATAAAACAGTTATTCATTTTGATCAAGGGATCACGGGAATAGTTGGGCCTAATGGTTGTGGAAAGTCCAATGTAGTGGACGCTCTCTTTTGGGTTATGGGAGAGCAATCGGCCAAGCATTTGCGTGGTTCTTCAATGAAGGATGTGATTTTTTCTGGGTCGGCCCAATATGCACCTGGTGCTTTTGCAGAAGTATCGTTGGTACTCGATAATGTGAATGGAAAGCATATTCACATTGGAGATAAGGTTTGCAATCCACCAGAGATTCAGTTAACTCGCAAACTCTACAGGAGTGGAGAAACTGAGTATAGAATAAATAATTTTCCTAGCAGATTAAAAGATATTCAAGAAGTTTTCATGGATACAGGTGTTGGTGCCAAATCCTATTCGATAATTGCTCAAGGTGAGATTAATCGTTTAATTATTGCCAATCCTCAAGAGAAGCGAGTGATGATCGAAGAGGTGGCGGGAATTACAAAATTTAAATTAAGAAAAAAAGAATCATTAAAAAAGATTGAGCATACAGAACAAAATCTAGGGCGATTAAAAGATCTAAAGGCAGAAGTATATAAACAACTAAAAGTTTTAGAGGTGCAAGCAGATAAAGCGCTAAAGGCGAGAAAAATTAAGGAGCGCTTGAGAAATAATGAGCTGATTGTTCACTCTCACAGGGAGTTGGAATTAGTTAAGCAATTTATTGCTGATCAAAAAGATTTGAGTGAAAAGAGTCAGCAGATTGAAGTTCATAGAGGTGAACGAGATGTTTTTGAATTGGGCCTGCAACAAATTAAAGTTGTAAAAGATGAGATTAATTTTGAAGTGGAAGAGGAGCAAAGACGCTACAACGATGTGGCCAAGGAGTTGACCACCAAGGAGGAGCGACTAAATTATTTGCAGATGAATACAGATGAAAAATATGATCTTATTGAGGAGAGAAAGAGTGAGAATGAGGAGATCGCTAGAGAGGAGAAGGAGAGAAATGAGCTGTTAGTTAAGATCAACAAAGAGTTGCAGGAGATGGGTGGCGCTGAAAATGAGGAAGATGAGGTTTTGAAATTAGAGGAGAGTGTGACCCTGCTACAAGACGAGTTGGAAGTTAAGGGTGGAGAGCGCGACTCTCTTTTTAGTGAGATCAAGAGGAAGAAAGAGCGCTATCAAGAATTAGAGAGAGAAGAATTTAAAAATAATTCCAAGATTGAGGAAATTTTTAATAAACAGCAAGAGCTGTCAGAATCAATAGAGGGTGGAGAGCGAGATTTTAATCGCAAAAGTGATGAACTAAGGCGCTTGGAGAGTGAGATTAAGGAGAAACAAGCGTTGTTTGAAGAGTGTAGTACTCGAATTAATGAGTTGGAGTTAGAGGTAAGCAACTTAGGAAAAAATCAACTCCTAATAAATGGTGAATACAATAATAAAAATAAAGAATTGGTTGCAGTTCAATCAAGATTACATTCATTAGAAGAACTTAAATCTTCGTTGGAGGATTTTGCTAAGAGTGGTGGAAGAAGTGAAGAGGAAGTGGAGAGTTTGAAATCCTTCTTAGAGTCGGTGGATGGTGAGAATTTTTCTATTTGGGGAAATTATATTGAGTGTGATCAGAAGTATAGTGTTGGTGTACAAAACCTACTTAGCGAATGGTTTGAAGCACTACTCTTTGTTGGCGGCAAAGAAGGTGGAAAACAGGAAATACTTTCTAATTATAGAGAGTTTGCAAAGGTTATATTAACTAGAGAGAGTGATAGTGATAATGAGACCAATCTTTTGAGTCTTCCAAGTCTTCCAAATATTTATAGATTGAGTGATATTGTTACCATAAAGGAAGGAACAAAAGGTAGAGAAGAGTTATTAAAGATTTTGAAGAAATTGTATCTCGTTGATGAATTAGACGTTTCTACACTATCAGAAAATTTTATTGCTGCTGCAACTCTAGATGGTACGAAAGTAGTTTATAATTTTGGAGAGTTTTTAGTTTATAGAGTTTGTAATAATCAAAATCAAAATCAAAATCAAAATAATAAAGCATCCTCAGCATCCAGAGGTGTTATTCACAGAAATAATGAGATTACAGAGTTATCACAAAAAGAAGAAGTTTTGAGAGGTGAAGTGCTGGAATTGGATAAAGCTTTAATTGATTTACGAGAAAATTTACATATTAAGAGTGATATTTTGAAAAGCTTGCAAAGTGAATTTTCAGATCTAAAAACTAAAGTAATGGTTCGAGAATCAGAGTATAAAAATTTAAGTGTGCAGATCAGGGCGGATGGACCAAAGCTAGAGGAGCTGAAGAAAAAAGTTACAACCGTGGCCCAAAATAAATTTCAATTTATAGAATTACAAGAAAAGATTGATCAAGAGATGAAGTCAATCAAAGTTATGTTAGAGGAAAAAGAGGATATCTTTGATCGTTTAGATGAAGAGGTTACCCTACTTAAAGAACGTCATCAGGAATTTAAAGAGGAGTACATAAAAAGAGATGCGAAAGTTAAGAGTGAAAAGTTGCGTTTTGAGGCATTGGAGATGCAAGTTGAAGATATCAAGCAACAGATTCAAAAATTAAAAATAAGACATGAATCCAATGATAAATTAATTGCTGATTATCAACATGAGATTGAGGTGGCGCTACTGCAGATAGAAGAATTAAAAGTTTCTACAGTTGATTTGGCCAAAGTTTTGAAAGAGAATGAAGCGAGCTTAAATGTGGCCAAGGCAAAGCTAAATAATCTCTTTAATGAGTTGGAGGAGAAGGAGAAGGGATTAAAGAGTGTTGAAAGAAAGATTAATCGTTTAGATAAGGATTTGTTACTTCTTAAGACAAGAATTGATAGTAGCTATGATGAAGAGGAACGATGTGTTCGTGATGTCTTTGAAAAATACAGAGTGAATTTGCGTAGAGTGGTCTCTTGCGAATTGGATTTAGAGTATGTGAGTGCTAGAGATTCATTTCATGGTTTTAAAGATATGACTAAAACATTTTATCGTGAAGTTGAAGTTGGAGTTGCTGCAGATTTTGATATGAGGGTTGAATTACAAGTAATTGCCGAGGAGACTTATCAATTTGTAAGAAAATATGGAGAGGATTTAAAGGAAGCGAAGGAGAAGTTGCGAGAATTGCAAATATCACTTAATGAATTAGGTGAGATAAATTGGATGGCCATCGATGAGTATGAACGTCAACAGAAGCGACACAATTTCCTCTGCGCTCAGGAGGCAGAGTTGCAGCGATCGCTAGAGGATTTGCAAAAGGCGATTTTATTTATTGATGAGAAATCTAAAATGAAATTCAGAGAGGCATTTCAAGAGGTAAATGAACGTTTTATGAAGGTATTTCCTATTCTCTTTGGAGGTGGTGAAGCACATTTGGAACTTGTTGGTAATTTTGAAGATCCAGAGGCAGGAGTGGAAGTAGTGGCCAGACCTCCAGGTAAGAAGATGCAAAATATTAATTTGATGTCTGGAGGAGAGAAGGCGATGACCGCCGTTGGTCTAATATTTTCTACATTCTTGGTGCGACCAGCTCCATTTTGTTTGTTGGATGAGGTAGATGCTCCACTTGACGATGCTAACATTGTTCGCTTTAATGAGCTGCTAAAAGAAATGAGTGGTGGATCGCAGTTTATTATCATCACCCACAACAAAAAGACCATGGAGTTAAATGATGTTTTATATGGAATCACAATGCAAGAACCAGGCGTATCTAAGGCGGTTTCAGTCAGTTTACACTAGAATAATTTTTATTTTAGGTTTTAGTTTAAGTTTTATTTTTCAATTACAAACCTATGCCGCTGAGTTTGTACCAAAAACTTTCAAAGCACAATTTGAGCAGAGTTTTGCTAGTCCACTTAAAAGAAAGTTACGTACAGGAAATGGGGTAATTTCTTATAAGTATCCAGGTCACATTCGATTAGAAATTTTAGAACCAAATAGTGATCGAACAACATTTGTATGTAATCCCAAAAAGAGTTGGTATTATAGTCCACCTTTTGATGAAAAAACGGAAAAGGGCCAAGTGGTAATTCACTCTGCGGAGAAATTACAAATTGTTAAATTTTTTGATACCATTAGAGATGGATTAAAATCTAATCAACATTACGATGTGAAGAGATCTAATTCTAATTCTAAAAACAAACAAGATAATTTTGTTGAAATAATTTTCAAGGGTAGTGTTGGTACTGAAATCGGAGTGAAGAGTGCTAAGATATATGCTCAAATTAAGAGCACGGATATAACTTTTAAAGCAATTGAGATGATTGAATTAACTTACCCTGATGATAAAAAAATAAAGTTAACTTTAAAAAATATCGAAGAGAATCCTACGTTTACGGATAAAGTATTTGAGTTTGAAATTCCTGTAAATACAACAATTGTTGATCGCTAAGGTCTAAAGATACAAATATGGATCAATTAAAAGAGAGAGTGAAATTTATTAATTATAAAGGATCAAAGATATTGAGCATTGATGCTTCATCATTAAGTTCAGATGGAATAATTGTTATACTCGATATCTCGAAGGCTCTAATCAGAGCTGAACCATTAAAATCAGCATTGGTATTTGGAGACTGGACAAATATGAATGTTGAATTAAAACTGATTGATGCATTTAAAGAATATATGACAAATAATAAACCCCATATTAAATATACGGCCATAATAGGAGTTCAAGACTTCATGCGAGGAACTATAGAGTTTATATTGAAGGCCCTGAAAAGAGATAATATTAAATTCTTTAAAACTAGAGAAGAAGCATTAGACTTTCTTGCAGCTCAAAGATAAGTTGTTACGTTTTAATTTAATACCATTTGAAAATTTTTAATCCAAGGATGTAACAAATAAATCCCATAATAATTAGCCAAATAAGAGAATTAGATATAGATAAAAATCCTCCACCCTCTAAAATTACTCGCCTAAGTGAATCGGTTAATACAGTTAATGGAAGATTAGAAATAATTATTTTTGCCCACTCGGGGAAATGTTGATAACTGAAAAATATACCAGAGAGAATAATCATTGGAGTGGTGATGAAATTAATTATTCCAGTTCCTGATTCTATAGTAGTAGTTCGAGAGGCAACCAGGATTGCAAGCCCACTAAAGGCGAAATGACCGCAAATATAAAGGGCCAGGAGTAAAGAGTAACTTCCATAGACTTTAAAATCAAAAAACAAAAATGCAAAAAGAATTAAAATTGCACACTCAAATAATCCAAAAAGAATTCTTACAAAGACTTGAGAAAAAAGAAAAGAGCTTTTATTCATAGGAGTAGCAACCAATCTTCGTAATAATTTTTTCGATCGTCTTTCAATTAAACCATAACTAATTCCCCACATACAAGACATCATTACTCCCATAGTGATGAGTCCTGGTAAAAGAAAATCCACATATCTGGTTCCAGGTACATCAAGAGCAGTTACGTATTGATGATCTATTAATCCAGCAGTGTTGTTTTCAATTAGAGCACGAGTTATCATATATGATAACTGTGCTTCAACATTACGGGGATCAAATAAATATGTAGGCGTGGTTGCAGTTCCTTTTATTATTATTATGAGCACCACAATTCCTCTCTTTAAGAGTAAGTGCCCCCATTCTTCATTTGGGATTTTATGAAAGATAATTCTATTTTTTCCTATAGCACTTCCGCTTATTTCTCTTTCGAAGCGTTCAATTTTTTGTCCATCAATATTTATAGGCGTGAGAGTGTTAGAGTAAGAATTATCATTTGTTAGGATGGCCACTGATCGAACCACCTCTTGTTTACTTGAAAAAGCAATTCCTAGTCCTAATGCCATTAAAACTGGAAAGCCAATTCCCCAAAATAAAATCTCAGGTGTTCTAAATAATTCTTTTAAGTGAATAATGATTAGAGCATATAGAGTTTTCATGAATTATTGATTCTCCTCTAATCTCTTACCAGTTTTAGCAAGAAATAGTTCATCTAAGTTTTTGCATCCACTTTCATTTAAAAGTTTAGTAACGGTTCCTTCCATTAAAATACTACCTTGACTTAGAAGGATTACTCGGTCACACAAATACTCTGCTTCCTCCATATAATGAGTAGTAAGGATCATAGATGTTGGAGATGTTTTTTTGAGATTGAAAAGTAGATCCCAGATTTCACGTCGAGCATTGGGATCTAATCCGGTAGTTGGTTCATCAAGAAGTAATAATTCTGGTTCATTCAACATGGCAATTGCGAGTGCTAATCGCTGACGTTGACCACCTGATAGGTGCATAGTCCATGCTTTTAGTTTATCTTGTAATCCAACTTGATTAAGAACTTTTTCAACTTGCTTTTTAGATGAGTTAAAAAATGTAGCAAAAAGGTTGAGTGTTTCTACTACATTGATACGTTCAAAGAAAAAAGTCTCTTGTAAAGAGATACCAATAATTTGATGAATTTTATGACGATGTTCTTTCCAATTCATTCCTTTGATAAAAACTGTTCCAGTATCTGGTTTTTGTATACCTTCAATTATTTCCACTAAAGTAGTTTTGCCAGCACCATTTGGTCCTAATAGAGCTAAAAATTCACCAGACATTAATTTAATATCTACACCTTTAAGTGCTTTAACGCTCTTAAAACTTTTGCTAATGGCAGTTGCTTCCAATAATGGATTCATTTTTTTTAGTTCCTTGAGATGTTTTTAGTCGATACTTTTGTATTATCAACTAAAATCAATTAAAATCAACTAGAATCAACTAATAAATTAACTAAAAACTTCAAGCTTTATAGTGAATGTTGTTCCGATGCCAACTGAAGTGCTAACTTGTAAAGTGCCATTTAGTTTTTGAATATCTTCTAATACCGCACTCATTCCCACTCCTCGTCCTGAAATGGCAGATACTTCATTTTCCGATTTAGAGGAAAAGGATGGAACAAAAATTAAATTTATTTTATCTTCATAGCTAGCACTTTTGAATTTTTCTTCATTCCAGATTCCTTTTTCTAGTGCTTTTTTACCAAGAAAATCTGCATCGATACCTTTTCCATCATCTGTAATTTTAAAGATTAGACTTTGATGATTGCTGTTTATTGATTCATTCTTGATCTGATGAATGCGTTTGAAGGATATTTTAATAATTCCTTTAGGATTTTTATTTAATCTTAGACGTTCATCCTCATTTTCTATGCCATGATCAAAACTATTATTTATAATATGAATAAAAACTTTGTCTAACATTTCTATTTCACTAAAGCTAAGTTGATCACTGGATTCATCAAGGATAAGCGTGGCTGATTTTTGATGAAATTTTTTTTGCAATCTTGATAGATGTAGTTGGTATTTTTTTATGTATACGGAAAGTGGAAGGTGATCAAGAGTTTTAGCGATATTATTTATTTCACTTAAGTGTACTTTGCTTAAATTTTGATTTGATTGAGAGTAGCTATGGAGTATTTTTTTGAAATATTGTAAGTTTGGTTTATAGATAGTAGTTAGATACTCTTCATTGCTGATGCTTAAAGTATTATCTAAATCTTCTTTTTGTTCTTTAAATAGAGTGCACATTTTTTCAAATGAAATCAGGAAATTTTCATCGGAGTTATTGTGTTGAAGGTGATCTTCTATTAGATGAATCATGCTTGCGCATGTGTTGAAGCTAAATAGTGCTAGTAATCCTTTTAGTGTATGTAAATCTAATAATAGTTTTTTGTAAGAGGTTCCTGTGTCTTTGTTAGGTATGTTATGCATGTTATTTATGTTACTTATTAATAAAGCAACTTCAGATAGAAAATTTTGATAACTCTCTTTGTTTTTTGAAACTGTCGTAATACGCTCTATTCGTTCCTCTTGAATTTTCTTTTCATTTTCACTCTCTACTTCTTTAGTTATATCATCTGCAATTAAAATAAGTTTTTCTAGTTCTTGATTGCGAGGATTGTTAACACTTTGATAGTTAAAACAAATATGATGATCGTTTCCATTTGTATCTCTAAAAGTAGTTTTGTTAGGAAATAATCCAATGGCGGAAGAGAGAGGGAGCATTCTTTTAGGATCAAAAACTATTTTAAGTAATTTGTCGAGGGTTTCTATTTTAAAGGAAGTATATTCAGAGATAAATTGCTTTATGGTTGTAATGTTATAAAAATTCGGAAAGATCTTAAAAGATGCTTTGGATTTTTCCTCAGTTATTATACCACTTTTATCAAAAGAGAGTACTGCCGATGAAAGTCCATCAAGAAGAGAATTAAGATTAGCATCTCGTGTTTCTATTTGTTCCATCATGCCATTAAAAGTTAATCCAAGTGTTCCAAACTCACAGGGAGAATGAATAATTGCTCGTTTATTGTAATCACCTTTAGAGATCATATAACAAGTGTTGATTAATTTTTTTAAGTGAGGAAGAATGTTTCTTTCTAAATAAAGTCCAGAAAAAATGATTATTAATAGAGTTACGACAAAACTAATCCAAGTAATCTTAAATAAAAAGTTGGTAATTATTTTTGAATTTTGATGAAATTGATTCCCTCGTTGAATACCAATATCAGTTAAATCTTCTAAAAGATGTTCAATGCTAACAATGTTTTTGTTATTTTCAAATGATTCTATTAGAACATTTTTGCTTGTACTTATATTAAATGATTTTTTTTTGATTATATTTTCATTTAAAAGATCAATCTCTTTTGTTGCAAGTTGGATTTTAATTATGATTTTTTTATACTCATTATCACTAATATTTTCATGGATAGTATCCAAATCATTTTTGAATACCTGATAATAGTCTAAAGCACTTTTTTGGTAATCTTTGATTTTTTTTAAATTATTGGCGGTCAGTGCTCGCTTAATATTATCCTCATATTTAAGAAAGTTTATCTTAGAACTCATGGATAAGATCCCAGACATATACAGATCTTTATACATTATTTCTAAAAAGTTTTTTATCTCATTAGTGTTTCTTAATGAAAAAAGACTTGAACTAGTATAGGCCAAAAAAACCAAACCAAAGCAGAGAATAAATTTTTTATAGATACGATCTAGAAGAAAAGTATTAAGTATTATGGTGAGAGAATATATTATAAAACGTATAATTTTAGTTGTTAATGATTTGAACATATTTTAAATCTGTGTTTTTTAAATTGTTAACTGATATTACGCCTATAGCACCTTTGTTGTGTCTGACAAAATCAATGACTTCATCATTGTTAGTATATTTTTTTGGAGGAAGTCCTTCGCCAGTAAATAATTTTTTTCGCCAATAACTACGATATGCGGCCACCGAAAAATCCAAAACATCATTTATAAACTTAAATTCCTTTTCGTCAGTATCTTCAAAAATTGCCGGCATAATAAGTTTATCATTAGTTTCCCAATTAACTTTCGATCCAAGATAGATTTTTTTTAGTTCATTGGCGCTGATTTTACTTATGGGGTTTTGTTCATTTACTACAATGAAATAATTAGAATTTGTATTAGTATTAATATTAGTATCACAAAAAACTGTTGAAGATGTTGTAGTAATAAGAGCTAGAATAATTATCATTATGATTTTCATAAGTTTAACCTCGAATTTAAAATACTTAAAATACTTAAAATACATAATCGAATGCTATACTAAATATACTTACTGGACGTTGCGGCCCAGGTGTCTCCGAAAATAATCCATGCTCATATGTACCATTGGTTTTTAAAACCTCTGATCGTTGATATTCAAATTTTAAATCTGAATTATCAGTAGTGTGAATGATCAATCCGGCAATAAGTGAGTGTTGTTTGCTAATACGAGCAGTGGAGGAGATCACTGTTTGTGGTGGATTGCTATCAACTATATAAATTAAATTTGAAAGATTTGCCTTGTAAAAAGCGTAGGTAAGAACTGGAGTTACTTTTTTTATTCTATGTCCGAGTGTAAAATAAAAGGAATCATATTTTCCATCAAAGAAATCTTTAGCATGTTCATCTAAATGAGCATACTCTGAATATAAAAAGGAATCATAGTAGTTCAGTTGAGTTCCTAAAGTCCAAAAGGTGAAATCATTTAAAGTTTTAGTGGTTATAAAAGTTTGAGAGTAGGAATTTCTAACTGGTCTGGTAGTATCACCATTATCATAGGTGTTGGTGTTGGTTTGAAAATAATTATCTTGATAACTTCTGGGAGCGCGGACAACACTAGCTCTAATTTTTACTTGAGGATGAAAAAAAGTAATATTGCTACCAAAAATACTTTCAGTTTTTCCCTTACTATACTCTAAATTTCTATCCTTTAAATTAAAAGATGTTTGGCCTATAAATACTTCACTAATTACTGAGTATGTTCCAAAATCATAAGTGTAATTTATACTACCACCAAAAAAATTACTTAGAGGTCCTAAAGTGTAAACTTCTAGTGGTGGACGAATCCAAGGATAGAGTAGACCAACATCAAGATATTCAGAGATAAGCCACAATGGTAATTTTTGTTTTCCTACTTTAAAATAGAGTGAGTTGTATGGACGATATTTAGCAAAGATCCAGTCAGCTTTTACTTTAAAATCCTCTTCGTTTTCTCCAGTCCATTTTTTGGCCAAAAGTTGGGCCGCTATTGTCCAATGATTTGTAATGATAGAACTGAAATTAAGACCAAGTTTTGTATCGTAGAGGTAATTTACTTTTTTATCGATTTCATAATTTAAAGGATTGTTGCTATCACCTCTAGTTGCTCCTGTAGTTAAAAATCCTTTTATCTCTACCTGATCAAAGCTGAAAGCGATGTTATTAGCTATGTTAGCATTGACGACTACTTTAACTATTATTAATAGAAAAATAAATATTAATAAGATTCTAAAATTCACATTTACTCCTCTTCTTCGGTGTAATTTTCTTCATTCTCATCATCAAGATCTGGAAAGCTAGAAGGAAAAGAACTTTCATTAGCATCTTCATATGATTCATCTTCAACGATAGCAAAAGTAGAGGCATCTAAAGCATCGCTAATTTCAGATTCTAAATATCCACCGCCAGCATTGAGGCCATCACTTTCACCTGTTCTAATATAATTTTGAAAATCCTCTTCCGAAATTTCTTCAAATAAATCACTTAACTCACTATCTTTAAATGCATTGGATGCACCTTTAGTAATTTGAGCAGTGGCCTCATTTAATTTAGAGGTGCTTAATCCAGCTGCATTTAATTTTTTTGCAGCTCCTTTAACAATTTGTTTAGAATAATTTAAGATATCGCTGGAACTTAAATTTTCAATTCCTAAAAGCCCTTTAATTGCACCATGAGTGATGTTATCACATGCAGATGCTATTTGTGAGCTGTTGAAGGCATTATCTTGTTTCATCCCTTCAATGACTTTACTTATGATGTTTGAAATAAAATCAGCGTATTCACTGTAATCAGCTCCGATATCATCGATATAATAGATAGCATTTTCAGAAACATCAAAGATAAGATCTCGTGTATCCGCTAAGGTGATTTCTTCATCTTGCAAATATTGAAGATCGCTTTTTACTTGTGATAAATATGCTTCCTTTACATCTATTTCATCTTCATTTTCTTTAAGAGCACCACTTAAACCTTTGGTTGCTTCAGTATTGGCTTCAGAACGTTCTGCTTTAGTAAGAGGAAGTGAGTTTATGTTTTCTGTAACCTCTGTTTTAATTTTTGCAATGGCCTCATTTAAATCAATGCTAGTATCTTTAATGGTGTGAGCACGAAGTGCTTGAGAGCTGGAGCTATTAGTTTTAAAAGCAAAGATTACACCCTTAGCTCCGGCCTTGGTTATTGTTTGTAGTAATTTAATAATAGATGCATTTGACTCTCCGACATTTTTTAATCCTTTAACTGCCAGACCAACTATTTTAGAAACAGTCGTTAATTGATTGGCATTAAGTTTTATTCCTGCTTGAGAGATTGATCCAATCATTCGATAAACAAAATCATAAAAGAGTCTTGCTTTTTGAATGTCATTTAGATCAAGCATATTGCCATTAAGATATTTACTACACTCGTCTAGTAGCAGATCAATAACTTGATTTTTTTGGGCCACAGTCCAGGTGATATCACTATCACCAAGAGCGGAAATAAATCCTTGTCCCATATATTTAAAAAAATCATAAACATTGTTGGTGTTGATTTGAGAAGTGGGCGGAGTAAAGCTTTCATTGGATGTGGATGTGGATGTGGATGTGGATTTTATCTTAACGATAGAGCGACCAATATTAACAGGAGTGTAAACATTGCTTAAGGCACCGTTGGTTATTATTTTTACCATTCTTTGATCAAAACCTGCGACTTGTAGACGTGATTTTAATCTGCTGGCGAGTTCACTTGCTTTAGTTGATTTGACAGGGATGTCTTCAATTTTACTGCATGAACTTAATAATAAAGTAAAAGCAGTAATAAAAGTTACAAAAGTATATTTTATCGTCATAATTCAATTTTATTTACTTTTTTAATTTTTTACTAAACTTTTTTATTATTTATTCGACTAATTAGTCTGATTATCTGTAATATTTAAGGGGGAAATATGAGTGATTTAGTTATTCCAAATCTTACTACATTCTTAGTTATCGATGATTGTCCTAGTATTTTGGATGCTGTAAAAATAAATCTGGAGCAATATGGTTTGAAAAGTGAAGTACTTTTGGCCAAGGATGTAGCTTGTGCCAAAGATCAGCTTAAGATTCAGGAAAGAAAAAATAAATTAGTTGAGTTTATTATATGTGATTGGAATATGCCCGGAGAGAGTGGATTAGATATGTTAAAATTCATTAGAGGTAGTCAAAATTATTCTAAAATACCCTTTATTATTTTGACCACAGTTAGTGAAAAAGAAAATATCATTGAGGCTATTCAATATAATGTTAGTGACTATATCATTAAGCCATGGAAACCAAGTGAATTAATAAAAAAAATAAATGAAGTTTACAACATTAATAAAAAATAAAAATTATTTAGTTGATTAAAATGCTTTAAATATATTCTTTGTTTGTTTTTTTTAGTTTTTAATAAAAAAATATATTGGAGCAAATATATGTTTTTTCAGCTAATTTTATTTATAAAAACATCCTTTGAATTTTTTATATTTATTTTGCTAATTATAATTACTACATCAAAAACGTCAGGTTTTGAATGTAAAAAGATTAATTTGACGGCACCACCAAATGGTGTAATGTCAAAGATGAAAGTACTTGATCAAGGTTCTCACAATCTATGCTATTCATATGTATTGAAACAGCTTATGGAAGCAAAAATAAAAAACAAATTTTTTGATTTCTCTAAAATAAAAGATAATTTGGGATTATCTTCTTTCAGTAAGGAGATAATGAATATATCTATTTCTGCAGAAATCATGGGAATGGCATCCAATATCGATAATATAGATAAAACAAATTCTTTAACTTTTAATGACATTAAAAATATCAATGAAAGACTAGATAAAATTTTGGGTGGAGATGGAGGTGAGCCATGTGGATTATTTGATGCTGTTAAAAGAAATGGAGGTATATGTAATGAAATTAGAATTAAAAAAAACAATAGTAAATATATAAAAGCATCTAATTCAATAGATAAAATTTTTACCAAAATATATTCGATGGTACTTGACGATGTCGATAGTATATCAGCTAAATATCCAGAGGAAGAAGTTATCTTTGATTATGAAGAGCTTTATAAATACTGTCCGAAAGAAAAATCTGAGTTTATAGATGAAGATATGGCCACAGAAATGTTGATTAAAGAATGTAAAGATTATAATAAAAATATAAAAACAAATGATACTAAAATCGATTGCTCGTTAATAAATCACCTCGAACTTCCTTCAGTTATTTCAAGTCTCAATCAGATCAAATTGATACAAGATACTCCAATATCAGAAAATGAGGATGAGGATGAGAATTCTATTATTTATTTTAAAAAAAAGGTTATTGATGATTTAGTAAGTTGTTGTAATATTTTTTCGTATAAAGATAAAGAAAAATATTCGTACAATAAGCTCTCTCCATTATACGGGGCCAATATCGATAAAATTATCAAGCATGCTAAGAAAAAAATGAACAAGAACACCAAGGTTTCAAAAAAAGATATGAGCTCGATGATTTGTTCGTTACTTAAAATAAAAGATGCCATAGGAAATTACATAAACGAGAATCATCAAGATAGAATCATGGAAGCAAGGAAGGCCAGACATGCTTTTAAAGTATATTACGGGCAATGTATTGATAAATTTAATTTAAATAATAATCCGCAAATTAAAGATTTTATAATTAATATGAAAGACATTATGATTGCCACTCATACACTTGAAGCGAATAGACTGTGGTCTAGTATGAAGAAATCATTTTGTTCAGATACAGATACAGAAATACATATGGATCTATTTAGATCGATATTTGATAAAATCGAATGCAAAACAGTAGAAAAATCAACCTATAATAATGTAAATAATTTCATAGAGGATATAGAGAAATCACTTTCAAAAGAAAATATGCCAATCGGAATAGGTATTCACCTTAATGGTCTTCTTCAGGAGAAAATTTCTTTTGATGAGGATCAAAATGATAATAATGATGACAACGACAAGCACGGAGTTGTAGTAGTAGGAATGGAAACAGTAGATAATGATTGTTATATTCGAATTAGGAATTCATATGGGGAAGCAAATAAATGTTATTGTTCTAATAAGATGACTGGTTATGATTCCTATGAAAAAATTTGTCTTAATCGTTCTACTAAATATCATTACCTGCAATGGAAGTGTGACGATCAAGGAAATTACCTAATTCCTGCAAATAAATTATATGACAATTTACTAAGCTTAAAAAAGTTAGAATAATCCAAGTAATTGCTTTTAGTGCAACTATCGTAAGGAAATATTTTCTGAAAGTCACTATGTTGCTTTTTAAGTTAAAAACTTATCGGCATCTATAAAATGTGTAATTGAACTGCTTAAGATATCTTCATCTAATATCCCACTGTAAATTAACACTGTTTTTAAGGATGTATATTTTGGATGAGAAAAATTTTTAACTTATTTCTCTATTTCGTTAACAGTATCTGTGCTTATATATTTTTTAAATTTAAATTCGCAAAGATAAAAAATATCATCGGTAGTGAAGATCAGAAGATCAATTTGGCAAGCACCTTTGTTTTCCACAATCGATTAAGCGTTTATTAAGCTAAGTTTTATTAAACGTTGGTTGGTGATTGTGGAACAGGAGTATCTTTTTTAACAAAATAATCAGTTACACCTTTTTTATCTTGAGCTGGTGACCAGTGTTGTTCACTGTGAAGACACTTCTTGGGACAAGCTTCCACACAAGCATTGCAAGTAACACAAGAGAGTCGATCGATCTCCCATGATTGATCTGCTTTAGAAACTGCTATTGCTTTTGGAGGACACTTCTTTTCACAGATGCCACAGAAGATGCATTTATCAATTTCAATAGAGATGTGGCCACGATGGATCTTTGATAATTCCAATTTCTCGAATGGATATTTAACCGTAAATGGTTTTTTGAATAGTGCCGACATCAAATTATTTAAAATGGGAGCAATCATTAAATTAACCTCCTTATCTCTCTGTACAACTAATACATGGATCGATTGTAAGTACTAATACTGGAACATCTGCTAGATCACAACCTTGTAAAGTTTTAACTAGTGCTGGAATATTAGCAAATGTTGGTGTTCGTACTCGAAGTCGCTCTAAAAATTTATTTCCATTTGCCTTTACATAGTATACCACTTCACCTCGTGGTTGTTCTGTTCTGGCCATAAATTCCCCATTAGGATTGCCAGTAACTTTTACATCAATTGCTCCTTCAGGCATTTTAGCAATTGCTTGTCTGATAATATCAAATGAGGAATATAATTCTCGTACTCTTACAACTGTTCTGGCATAGCTATCACCTGAGCTTTCAATGATTGGTTCAAAATTAATTTCATTGTAAGCGCTATATCCGAGTTTTCTCATATCTTGTGTTACACCACTTGCACGGGCCATAGGGCCGACAGCTGCAAGAGCATAAGCTTCATCTTTTGAGAGTACGCCAACACCCACTAGACGATGTTTTACTGAATAATCATCAGTAAATACTTTTGCGATGGGTTTTAATTCTGCTTCGACATCAGCGAGACGTTTTAAGATCTCTTGTAATTTTTGATTACTTATATCGTGTCTGACTCCACCTATTTTAGCGGAACCAAAGATCACTCGACCGCCAGTGGTCTCTTCGATAATATCTAAAATTTTCTCTCTGATTTTCCAAGAGTACATAAAGAGTGATTCGAATCCCAGTGAATCGGCCATAAGGCCAAGCCATAGAAGATGGCTGTGTAATCTTGATAATTCACTCCAAATAATTCTTAAGTACTGTGCCCTAGGGGGAACATTAACGTTCATAACTGTTTCGATAGCATGACAATAAGTCATTCCATGAATGAAGCTGCAGATTCCACAAATTCTCTCTGCTACGTAGGTCATCTCTTGATAATCTTTTATCTCCACTAATTTTTCGAGTCCTCGATGGATAAGTCCAATCGATGGAATTGCTTCAACTACTTTCTCATCTTCAACAACTAAATCAAGATGAATTGGTTCTGGAAGCACTGGATGTTGTGGCCCAAATGGTATGATCGTTTTATTGGCCATATTTATAATCTCCTTTTATTTCTTAGTTATTTTTTTAGTTATTTTTTAGGCGTACGAATGATATCAACCTTTCTGCTGGCCATAGGATTATTAAATGGGGTTTTGTGAGCAGTTCTATAAAAACTCCCCTTGTAATCAATCTTTATTCCATGAAATTTTATTCCAAAGAGTTCTGCTATCTCATTTTCATATAAAAAAGCACACCAAAAAAAATCAGAGATGCTTTTTAGCTCTGGTGTTGTTGATGTTGACGTGTCATCTAAAGGTAAAGTGATTTTTATTCCACGATACTTATAATCTTTGTCGAATGCGTAGGTGAGTTCAAATTTATCAGCAATTTTTGCGGCCCCAATGTGAATCAAACGATAATTATCGTTTTTAAACATTTGAGCGTAGTTTAGTAATTCACCAGCGTTAATTGGTTGGATCTCTTGATCCTTATAATTAATATTTGAGTTCGAATTTGTATTCATGTGAGAAATTTCCTTATTCATTAATCTGATACTTTGCTTTTTACTTTTTTTTTATGATACTTTTGCTTTCCACTCTTCTTGCTTTTTTTGCAAAATTCCTAATGCTTTTACAACACCGTCGATAATGGCCTCTGGTCTGGCAGCACAACCAGGAACATAAACATCAACTGGAATTACTTCACCAACTCCACCTTGAACATTGTAGCACTCTTTAAATATGCCACCGGTAGCGGCACAAATCCCTATAGCGATGACAACTTTAGGATCAGGCATCTGTTCATAAATGTTTTTTACAATGGGTATATTTTGCTCATTTACGGAGCCAGTAACTAGAAAAATATCTGCGTGTTTAGGATTACCGGTGTTGATTATTCCAAAGCGTTCGACATCAAACCTCGGAGTCAAGGCGGCCAAAACCTCAATATCGCACCCGTTGCAACTTGAGCCATCGTAGTGAATTACCCAGGGCGATTTTATAATAGATGACATATATGTGTTCTCCTTTTTTAATTATCGTTTAAGTAACATCAATAATAAAATATTTCCACCACCAAATACCAATGCCATCCACCAAGAGGATTTTAGTAGAAATTCCCACTTCATTCTGGCAAATGAGTTATCAATCATTATTTCCAAAAAGTATATAAGTAGTGCAGCTAAAACGCCCACCCAAGGAATAGGAGCAAAGAAGAGAAAAATTATTCCAAGAAGTAATACGTTTTCATACCAGTGAGTGATCTCAATTAGCGCTAGTGATGGACCAGAGAACTCAGTGGTTAATCCTTTAACTAATTCTTGGTGAGCATGATGAGTTGATGAGAGATCAAATGGACTCTTTCTAAATTTTATAGTGAGAATGTGTAGAAGACCTATAAAAACCCCAGGGAGATAATATATTAAAGGGGTTTCATACTTTACAATTTCTGCGACCGAAAATGTTTTAGTTACCATATAGATTCCAATGGGAACTAAAAGAACCATTGGTTCATAGGCCATCATCTGCATTAACTCTCTCTCGGCGCCAATAAAGCTATATGGTGAACCAGCTTTATATGCGGCCAAAATTAAAAGAATGCTTGCTAAGGTGAAAGCAAAAATAACTAACAACAGATCATATCCAGTAAAAAATAGTAATCCAGTAATGATCATGAAGATGAATAATCCAAAGACAAAGAGAGTTTGAGATCGATTTACAACTAAATGTTCTTTGGAGAAGAGCTTACAAACATCATAGAATGGCTGCCATATGGGAGGACCAACTCTTGTTTGCATTCGTGCTGAAATAATTCTATCTAGACCAGCGATTAATCCACCAATCAGAGGGGCCAGTAGTAAGTACAGTAGACCACTTGTTAAACACGATGTACTCATAATATTTTATTACTCCCAAATTAAAAAATTAATAGAAAGATTTAAATATAAATTTAAATTAAAATTAAAAGCGTACAGAAAATAACATTATCAACATAGTTACTATTGCTAAAATAATTCCAACTAAACTCCAACAACGTTCGCCGAAGAAGGATTCTAGATAGTAATTTCTAATTGTATATTTCATCGTTTGTAGTGAACCTTGATAGTGATACCCATCATTCACGTTGGCCCCTGCTAAATAAGGTGCAGTTACTCTAGTTTTCTTATTGTTGGCAGAGATAAATATTTTACTTAGCAAAGGAAGAAGCAGCAGAAGAATAAGTAACAAAGTCATCAGAATAATATTTTCTTGCCATAAATTAAAATATCCTGCTCCCAAATTATAGTGTTTGCTTAAGTATGGTTCTAACATGAATCCAGAAGTTAGAGGAAATATAATAGTGGAAATAATTGTTAGAAAACCGAGAGGATAGAGCGCACACCACTCATAATTAGAGATTGCTTTTTCCAATGTGGCGGCCGTGGTTTTGTTAGTGTTGTTAGGATTGTTAGTTTCATTAGTAGTAATTGCTAATAATTTTCCCATCCACTTTACCCAATAAAAGAGTGTAGCGGCACTTCCAAAAACAATTGGAATTAAGAGTAGTGGAGCAGGATCAATGATTGCTTTGATAACTGCCCATTTACTTATTAACATTGCAAATGGAGCTAAAAACATTCCCGCCATTCCGAGAAGAAGTAGAAATGATAAATTTGGTAGACTAACAACTAATCCATCCATCGCTTCAATCTCTCTACTATCTATTCTATGTTCAGCAACTCCCACCGACAAGAAGAGAAGACCTTTGGAGATTGCATGGAAAATAATAATCATTATTCCCGCCCAAACTGCCATTGGAGAACCGATTCCTGCACATAAAACAATTAAACCTAAATTTGCAATTGTAGAGTATGCGAGAACTGATTTGGCATTTTGCCTTGAGATTGCAATCATCGATGCTGTTAAGAATGTAATACCACCAACAGAGGCAACTAAAATACCGGCCCATGTTCCCATCAGTGCTGGTGCTAATTTAATTACTAAATAAACTCCTGCTTTAACCATTGTACTAGAGTGAAGTAGTGCAGAGACTGGAGTTGGTGCAACCATTGCTCCAAGAAGCCAAGAGGAAAATGGCATCTGTGCGGATTTTGAAAAACCAGCGAATGCGAGTAAGAGTACTGGAATTAAGAATCCACTTTTGCCTGCATTGATTAATTGGTCTAAGCTGAAAGAACCAGAGGCCATATAAAAATATAAGATACCAACAACAAAACCTACTCCCCCAATCAAGTTGTAAAGTAGAGCACGGAAAGCATTGTCGATTGAAACTTTGTCGCCTTTGTATCCGATAAGTAAGAAGGATGCAAGAGTAGTAATTTCCCAGAAGAAGTGAAGCCATAAAAGATTATCTGAGAAGACGATACCAAACATCGCTGATAAGAACATAAATATTACAAAGAAGAAACTGCTGCGTTTATCTTTCATCTCTTTATGATGATGATGAAAATCCTTCATATATCCGTTAGCATAGATAGCGATTAATCCACCGATGATTCCAATGATTAAGGCCATAATGATCGAAAAGTTATCAATGAAGAAGATTGATTTTGTAAATAGATTGCTAGCATTGCCGATGTTATTTTCTAGATTAAATTTTACCTTTGTCTCTAAAACTATAAGAAGCATTAGCTGAATGGTGTTTACAAATGCAACCCAGATTTTGTCGTACTTAAATGAAAAGTAGTAAATCAAAATTGCTAATCCGATCTCCACTACAAACAAAAAGAGTTGTTGATAATGAGAAAAAGTTAATTGTAATAGTTGAGAAGAGATCTCATTTGGATCAAAGCAGAGCATGATAGATGCTACTGCTAAGACTAGAGTTGAGATAGAGATCAAACCCTTTTGCAAACCCTCCGGAAGAAGATTAGGTCTTAGAATAAGAGATATAACGAATGGAAATATTATTAAGAAGAGAATAAGGTTCATTACTACGACACTCCTATTTTTTTTTAACGCCTAATATTTATCAAAAAAAATAATACTCCAATATTTTGATTAGCAACAGAGTCTTTTTGTGATTATAATTTCTAATCAAATACTATTATATTACTACCGTATTACTATTATTATCGTTCCATACTTATGCTATGAATACAAAAATAAAATCAAAAGTAAAATCAAAAGTTAATAAAAAAAGTTTTCTATCGAAGATATTTTTATTCTCTTATCTTAGCGATGAGTTAATAGACAAGATTGCTTCAGTTTCTAATGTTATCGAATTAAAAAAAGAAGAATTGCTTTTTAGCGAAGGAGATGTTGCTGATAAACTCTTTATAATCATCTATGGAAAACTTTCAATTTTTAAAATATCCCGTCAAGGAGAAGAGCAACCAATTCACTTTCAGAGTAGTTTTGACTTAGTGGCGGAAGCAGCAATATTTGATAAAAAAATTTATCCAGCATTTTGTAAAGCACTACAAAATTCCTTGGTTCTCTCTGTCCCTAGAGATGAATTAATAAGTTTAATCAAGAAAAATCCTGATGTAGCTCTTAAATTGCTAGCATCCTACTCTAAACGCTTGCGTGAGTTTGTTTCAATGGTAGAGTACCTCACGCTTAATGATGCTAAAGAGAGACTCATTAGATACTTAATAAAAAATGCCAAGGATAAATCTGAAGACGTTGAAGATGTTGATTCTCAGTATGTAGTGGAGCTGCAAACAAGTAAAAAGGAGTTGGCGGCCATATTAGGCACGGCCGCTGAAACGCTTTCGCGCACGCTTAAAATTTTAAAGGAAGAGGGAATTATATCTGTGAGTGAGGAGAGTGCAACTTCAATAACTATACTGAACTATCATCAGTTGAAGAAGCAATACAATTTTTAACTTTCAGTAGTATCAAAAGCCCTGGAATAGCTGTGGCCGCGCAGATGATAAAATAAAGGGACCAACCACTTAACTCTGCCACTTTTCCCATAGGTGCTGAGAGTATCACTCGAGGAATTCCCATCAAACTAGAAAGAAGTGCATATTGTGTGGCCGTGAAACGACGATTAGTCATTGAACCCATCAATGCTACAAAGGCAGCAGTTCCCATTCCAAAACAAAAATTTTCAATCACCACCATCACCATCAGCAGAGTGATAACTGCACCTGCATTTGCTAAATATGAGAATGGCAGAATGGAAATCATCTGCAAAATTCCAAAAACCCAGAGCGAGCGGTAGATTCCAAGACGCAAAATTAATCCGCCACCTACAAAAGTTCCCAGTAGCATTGATCCAATTCCAAATGTTTTTACAACATACCCGATCTGACTCTTTGTAAATCCAATATCCATATAAAATGGAGTACTCATCGCGCTCGCTAAAGTGTCGCCTAATTTGTAAAATAAAATGAATGCTAAAATCCACAAAGCATAATCTCTCTTGAAATAATCGAGGAATGGACCAACAACTGCCTCTTGCAATGTTTTGGGAGGTGGAGCATTTATCTCAGGTTCATCTGCAAATAGTGTAGTTATAATTCCAACCAACATAAAAAATCCCATGATCACATAGACTGTTGGCCACGACTTAAGATTATCCGCAAGAATGAGAGCACCACTCGATGCGAGTAACATTGCCACTCGATATCCATTAACAAAAATAGATGAACCAAGTCCCAACTCCTCATCAGATAAAATCTCTCTTCTGTAAGCATCCAGTACGATGTCTTGGCTTGCACTAAAAAATGTTACAATGATTGCAAGTATTACCACTGTTAGTGGATCCTCTTTGGGCCTTGCAAATGCCATAGCTGCAATACTAAGTCCTAAAAGAATTTGCACTACCAACATCCACGAGCGCCGACGTCCAAGTCCACACACTGGTAAAACAAAACGATCAAAGAGTGGAGACCATAAAAATTTTAAAGTGTAGGGTAAACCAATCAGTGAAACCATTCCGATAGTTTTAAGATTTACTCCCTCATCTTTCATCCACGCTTGAAGTGCAGTCAATGTTAAGAGCAGAGGTAATCCAGAAGAAAATCCCAAGAAGAGATTTATTAACATTCGCTTACTAAAAAGAACTTTTAAAAAATTTTCCATATGTTGTTATTTGCTACCATCTTTGTTTTCATCTTTCTTTTCATCTTTTTTCTCTGCACTCTTTTCCATCTCTAAAAGTACTGGGAAAGCAGATTTTGTATAACGAGTGCTTATTATTTTAAAGATTGATTCCTTGGCATTTCCATTTATATCGTTATACTTTTCTTCAAATTGATCTAAATCTACAACCTTATTATCTTCTTTACTTTGTAATCCACCATTAGGATCTTCTCCCTTCGCGAGATCTTCAAAGATATTTAGATCAGGTGCTTTGCTCTCATCTGCTTTTTTACCATCACTGCCTGTTCCTGAACCACCGGCCGATCCATCAGAGAGTGCAGATGATGAACCACTCTTACTGCCACTTCCATCTTTACTCTTATCTATCTCACCATCAACTGGAATGCCAAGTTCAGCAGCAGCAGATTTAAGTTGAGCATCGGTTAATCCTGCATTTTTGATGGCCTTTTTTGTATCTGCTAATATCTTATTTCTTAGTTTATCTGCTTCTGCTTTGAAGTCGATAGGTTTCTTTTTTGCTTTTGCAAGCATATCGTTAACTAATTTTTGATTTTTATCAAAATTTTTATTTAATTTCATCGCTGCATTTGCAGCAGCAGCAAGGTGTGCTTTCGATCCTTGTAAATTGCCGTTTGCAACAGCATTAGTTGCATTATTAATGGACTTAAAAGCATCAACAGCATCGCCTGAACCTGTAAAATTTCCAAGAGATTTTAAATTTTGAGTTGTTTTAATGTTGCAATTATTTTTTGCCTTACATTCGCAATTTGAATCTTTAGATATAGGTACTTGAGACAGATTAAAACATGGACTATTATTTACAGTTGCTTTTTCACTGACTGCTTCTTTATTAACAGAGCTAATTTTTTCATTTCCTAGAAATTCTTTAAGAGCAGCTTTTGTAGTTTGTGGTGTTTCTCCAGTTTTCAGTTTTTCAAGGGTATTAATCATACCATCGATTGTTGCAATTCTCTTCTCTAATTCAACAGTTTTTGCAAATGCAATTCCGAATGCTGTAAATGCCAGAGGGGCAGCAGCGAGATAGAGAATTGTTCTAGAAGCAAGTCCTACAAATAACGTACATTTCCACCAAATCCAATTTGTATACTTAACTAGACCCCATATAATAAGGCCAACGCCGGAACCAACAATAAGTCCAATTCCACCAGTTACAATTGATGCTATATTGATTCCTTGATTATCATTGTATTTTGATGAATTTTTAAGTGATGAATCTGAGGGAGTAGCATCTGTGGTGGCAGAAACAGGTTTAATGAAAAACTTTAATAATGTATTTATTGCAAGATAAATAATAGAATCGGATGTTGATATATTAGATGCTTCATCTACGTGACTACATCCTTTTTTACTAAAAGCATCTTTGAAAAATGCTGTACAAACACCTTTGTTTTTATAAAAGCACCATGCGATTTCGAGCAAAGATACTGCCGCGGCAGCTAGATCCATACATGCTACAATGAAAATCCACCATTTTTTAATTTCCACCATATTCTTATACTCTTCTACGTTTTTTTTCATTTCTTTTAGAGTAGTTATAGTGTCATTAACATTTGCTGAATTTATAAGAAGATTTTGTTGGTTCACGCTCACATTTTTGTAAACAATTGCACTAACGATCTCTTCGACTAAAAAACCGAGGGTGGCAAGTAAAAAAATTCCAAATGAGAAACAAGTTTTAAATTCCCCAGACCAATTTAGCCAGAGAGATAGTGAGACAACTGCAAGAGCTATCTGAACTAAGAATGCAACCATAGTGGTAATATAATCACCAGTATATTCGGTGTACCCAGCAAACGTCTGTGGTACAGGAGGGAAATCATATTGAGGTTGACTAGCAGTTGGTGCTACGGCGGGTACTTGTGCTTGGGCATCGGATATTATGTATTGAACCCATTCGTATCCACGAAGAGTTCCACCAGTTGCTGCTTCCACGCGAGCAGGAGAGATCTCATTGGCAAAGAGAGTGAAAGTAATAGCTAGAATAAAAATAGTGTTTAATTTTTTTAGAATTTTCATAGATATTAAACCTGTAATCTTTCGAATAATAAATAATAAATAAATAAATAGATGGTAAAGATAAAAGATATATCTATATCTTAGATATAAGAGTGCGATATTTAAATATTAAATAATAAATTAATGATATTTATTTATTGAAATTATGATTAACCTATGAAATCTCTCAGGAATTTTTCTCCATTTAATTCTACATTTTCAATCCACTCGATTGCACTAATTCCTTCGGTGTAGGAGAATTTTGGATTAATGTAGGTTGTTCCTCGAACTTTTGTGTTTTTAAGAAGAAGATTTATTTCTTCTCTACTTTCGGAGTAGAGCGCACCAATAGTTCCAGTAGGAATTGAGTTGAAGAGTTCGATTGCCTCATGAAAGCTGTCATATCCTACCAGATGAACAAATGGACCGAAGACCTCTTTTTTAATAAAGAGACAATTTTTGAGAGCATCCCAGTAAGGTAATTCAATTAAAAGAGGAATAAACTTTTCTTTCTCATAAAGGATTTGTCCTTTCAGACGAAGAGTCTCTTCTTTTAACATTTTACCAAATTTAATAATTTGCTCTTTTTGGTTTTGATTAGCAAATTCACTTAATATAGCGCTTGGATTTTTTGAACTTTCGAAGTTAATTTCAGAGAGCATTTCAATAAATTTAGTTGTAAACTCCCTCTTTTGAGAGTTATGAATAATAATTTTGGAGAGAGACGTTGCTCTAATTCCAGAATTTGAGTAACACCAGAAAAAAATCTCTTTAAGCGCTTTAGCAAAATCAGCAGTAGGAGAGATAATCACTCCATTTTTACCATTGTAGCGTGAAAGTAATTTGATCAGGTTTTTCTCAGTGTTGCTGTTATTGTTGCTGATGTTGTTACTGTTGTTGCTACTGCTAGTGCTAGTAGTAGCGTAGGTTGGATTGTTATGATTGTTAACTTTTGATTGTAACTCTAAAATAGAGTGAACGTTACCTTGATATGAGATCGTTGAAATTTTATTATTGCCAGCAAATTCAGTAACGTTGGAGGCCCATTGATTTATGACATTAGCAGTGGCCGGTCCATTCATATATGGCAGGAGAGAGAGGATATCAGAGTTCAATCCTGCTTGGTAGAAGATATCGATAATATGTTCAATAGGATAGTAATTTTCCTGCTCGCCTGCAACCATGATAATAACTTTGTTACCAGTAAGAAGTGCAGGAATTAGATGTAGAAAAATAGCAGAAAATGGAAATGGTTCTTCCACGATAATAAGTACTTTTTTTGCTTCGGTGGTGACCAGATTTAGATTACGATGCTGACGTAAAAAATAGTTACAGTAGTTAATTGCTAAATCAACCTCTTTAGCAGCAGTAGAAATAATTTTATTTCCTGAGTGGATAAGAAATTTAATGAGATCTATTCTAGTAGAGAGCAAAATATTTTGTGCTTTGATCACTATATTATAGTGAATGCTTGAGGGTAATTCATGCCAATTATTGAGTGAGTTATTTAGTAAGTTATTACTACTTTCATTATTTTTACTGTTATTACTGTTATTACTGTTATTAATGTTAGTTACATATTTAAAGAGTGATTTGAATTCCTCACTATAATTAAAAGTAGTAGGAGAGACCATAAGATAGTTTGAAGATGTGGAATATGAATTGGAAATTGTATAGTGATTTTGTTGTTGTGATTGGGTAACTTGATCAGTAACATTTAGAATATTATTTAACCCACTAGTATTTTGTTTTAGTTTGTTAAGTCCATCTAGCATTGGTGTAGCGGAAGATGCAGCTGCAATAACTTGATCTCGGATCAAAGTTAAAAATCCAGTTTGCGAGGAGTTTTCCACAATTCTTCGAGCGAAATAACCAAGGCCTGTTATAGTGTTTCCTATAGTAACATAATCTCTCACTAACCATTTCATCTTTGTCATTGCTTGCGCTAAAGACTCGGAAGTTTTGTGTAGACATTGATGCTCTATTTGTGGTGCTTGCGGAAATAATTCATTTCTTATAACTTCTGCGAAGACATGATCGATAAAGTTGTGAGAGGCCAGACAAAGTTGTATGTGCTGATTTTTGTGGCCCTCCTCTAAAATTGCATACACCAATTGCCTAAAGTTAATATCAGTTTCAAACTTATTTAAAAATACTGGTGCTTCAATATTTAAATTACGGGCCTGTTCAACTTCATAATCCCAATAAGCACCTTTTACTAAACGAATAGGAATTGCCGTTTGGACAGAGAGTGTACTTGCCAGTTTGCAACTTTTTGCAAGTAAAGATGCAGCGTCTTTGAAGTATGCTTGTATTACAATTCCTGAATGTGTACCACTATTCAACTCAGGAGTGTCTAATAATAGCTTTTGATAAATTTCAAAGATTATATCTCTATAAATAAAGTGTTCAGCATCGATAGTTACAAAAACATTTTGCTGATGAGCTTTAAGTAAAATGCTCTTTAATCTTGGTGCCACCTTTTGATAAAGATCATCGAATGAAAAACCATTAAAATTGGATGCTAGAGCAGTCATTTTTATTGAGATGTTAACTTTATGATCAAGAAGTTTTAAAACATCTTCAGTATATTTTTGAGCACAACTTTCAGTGAGTGCTAATTCCCCTAGAATGTCAAAGGTGGCATCTCTTCCTAAGTGATGTAGATTTTTTATTATATTAGTAGCATCTTCAATACTTTTGGCCGCAATAAAACGTTTGGAAAATATTTCAATAGATTTTCGAGTAAAAAAGGAGACAAGAAAGGAAGGAGCAATAAAGATAATTGGTCGCAAGATGGTTATTAATAATTTGTACCATTTTGAAATAGGTGCATACTCACCAGTTGTACCCTTTTTGAAATTTTCAGTTGACTGATAAACAATCTCTCGAATGGTCTCTTGTAATAGGTGCTTTAGTTCTTTTCCCGAAGGATCATTATTTTTATTTAAGTTAGGAATAATGGTTACAAAGGTTAAAAGATTGTTTCTAATTATGGCATATTTAGCGAAGGTATTTAAGTAATAATCACTAATTTTTTCAAAGATGGTTCGCTTGTAGGAGACAATTAGTGTGATTAAATTATTTAAATATTCAATGAAGTTTCGGTCGATATTTAAGAAATTTTTTTGTCCAATCCCTTCATAGAGATTGTTTTCAATGTTGGTGGTGCTGGAGTTATCCAAATATGGTAAACCATATTTATAAGTGGAAAACTCAATCTCCGATGGCAATTTATTAACATTAATCGAATTTACGATGGAGATTATTCTTGCTACAGGTTGATAACTCTCTTTAAGAGTAGTGAGTAGAGTTGCCATTTCTGGATTTGTGATGTTTATTATCTTCTCAATCTCCGCATTTAAAAACATCTCATTACTCAGATTAAAAGAGAATAGATAAAGATGATTGCTTTTCAAAAGTATTACGAGGGTGAATGGTATATTATCTATAGTGATATTTCTAAAAACATTACCATCATTATTGGTATTATTATCAACTGTAGCTGATGTGTGAGAGTTAAATTTTTTGAATATTTTTATCTGTAGAGAAATATTGTCTAGAACATCACTCTTAAAGTTTTTATCATCAACCATCAATTTGCTTTTGAATTCTGTCCAAAAGAAGAAGCTCCAACTCTCATCAAAAAGGATGATATTTTGCCTTTGTAATTTTGGTAACCATATGTCTGTTAGATTGCCATTGCCATTGTTCATTTTTTTTACCACTTTATTTTTAAACGATATTAACCATAACCATAACCATAACCATAACCATAATGAGATATGATAGCAGAAGAATACACTTGTTGAAGAAAAAATAATCGAAGAAAAAATAATTGAAGAAAAATTTAAGAAAAATTGACTCGGATAGATGTGTGGTTCATAATAGAGCTTAAGGGGATCTTTATGCTTAGGATTTTTATTTTTTCTCTAATTAATCTAATTAATCTAATTACTCTAATTATTCAATTCTCTGTGGCCGTCTCTTATGCTGAAACTTTGCTCTACACAATTAATGATCTTAGAATTTTGGAACAGGAAAAAAATTATCAGGAGTTTTTTCAACATGCAAGAGATGTGCGCCCGGAAGGGAGAGATGAAGATTGGAAGAATATGGTAAATTTCATGGCCGAAAGCTACATATATGATCAGATGAAGAAAAAGATTATCGATGGAGAGAGTATAAAGTTTTTAAACTCACTTCTTGAATGGCCAACATTGAAGGGGAATCAATTTTTTTTAGAGGGAAGGGGCAAGTTAGGAATAAAGTATTTCAAAGCGAGATTAAGTGAGCTTGGAAAAGATAAAGAAATTTTCAAAGAGATAATTTCATTCTGGGAATTGAATAAAGAAGCTCCGAAGCTTGGTCTAGAGTTTATGAAACTAATAATTGAAAATAGAAATACTAGTTTTAATACGATTGATCCCTTTACTTTTATCGAAAAGGGAATGGGAAGTGAGTTGGGCGGAATAGTTTGTAAGGATGAGAATGCTAAAAAATATATAATAAAACATCTCTTCGAAGTTCTACTTAAAGAAGACGATAATAACAAATTAGCAGCATACATACAAAAGAAGATGAGTCCTTCTTGTTGGACTCCAATTAGTGAAGAGTTAAAAGAGATGCTTACCTCTCAAATTCAAATCGACAAACCTCAAAATCAATTGAATGCCTACCGCCTTTTAAAGGCAAAAGGTACTGCTATCTCCAGTAGTGAAGAGGAATTTTTTTTAGTGCTTTTTATTTTACAAGCGCCAATTAATGGATCAGTAATGAATAGTGCTTGGAATGAACTTAAAAAGCTAGGTAAAGATTATCAGTTACGATCTCAGCTTTTTGAGAGGATAAAAAAGTTAGATCCACTTCCAGGAAAGAGTTTTGCAATATTTAGTGAGGAGAGAAAGAGAGTTATACTAGACCACATACATCAAAATTTTCCAGAGTATATGGATTATTATGCTAAAACATGTTTGGATTATTTAAAGGGCCAGAAGAACTTTGTAAATGGTAACCCTACTCCATATTGTAAAGATCTTTTCAATTCAGCATCTAAATTTGAGAGTAAAAATTGGGTCGATTCTCAACTAACAAAAAGTTATAAAGAATTACCTAAGTTGTAACATTGTGATTGATATATAATTGATATTAATAATTGATATGTAATTGAAAGATTATTTTGTAAAATTACTTAAGATGCTTAGAAACGTATTTTGTCATTTCAAACATAGAAACAGTTTTCTTGCCATCAAATACTTCTAATAATTTGTCATCAGCATTGATGTTTTTTCTGTTTTTCTGATCTTGTAATGAATGCTTCTTAATGTATGCCCAAAGTTTCTTTACAACTTCAGTTCTTGGAATTGGAGAGTTGCCTACTATTGCAGCTAATGCCTCAGATGGCATAAGTGGCTTCATGAAAGCTTCATTTGGCTTGCGCTTAGAAGGAGCTTTTTTTACTGTCTTCTTTGGAGCAGCTTTTTTAGTTACAGCTTTCTTAACTGTTTTCTTTGGAGCAGCTTTTTTAGTTACAGCTTTCTTAACTGTTTTCTTTGGAGCAGCTTTTTTAGTTGCAGCTTTCTTCTTAGTTGTTGGTTTCTTCTTTGCTACCATCGTTTACCTCCTAAAATGTGAATATTAAATAACACCATAGCAACGGAAAATAATTAAAAAACAATGAATCTAGATATAAAATAAATTATCTCTCGTTCTTATGCAATTTTTTTATTCTAAAAAACGAAAAAAAAATTGCATAATGTTTTAAATCTTCTCTTTTGATAGATGAACTAGCATCTGATTGAGAGGAATATTCCATTTGTGTTGATTAGCGATCTCTATTAGAGCTAAATTTAATCTTGGAATTATCTTCAGTCGTTCACAGCACATTGAAGGGCCATCGCAATAGAGTGTAGTGGTGATAATAAGAGCGCTTTCTGCCATTTCTCTAAAATATACATCTATAGAGATGATTTTTTTTTGCTCGATTTCCAATCTAAAGAGGTCTTTGAGGGCCAAATAGATTATTTGAGGAATGTTGATTATTTGTGATTGAAGTGAATAATCGAGAGAGAGCTTTGCCTCTAGCTTGAATCCATAAGAGAGATTTTGAGGAGAGAGTGTCAAAAATTGAGGTGAAGAGTAATTTTTTAAAGTTCCACCATCTAATGATAAGACTACATATTCAGGTGTTTGTTTAATTACTTTTCCAAAGGTACCATCACTCATCAAAATATAGTCGCCTTTTTTACTCGGGAACCACATCTCCTCTTCCACTGGGGCCCTTGAATTCATAGGAATCAAATCTTTGATTTTCACTCTGATTTTTCCTCCATCAAGCAGTGGATTGATCAGAGTAGTGTGAAGACCTAGATTATCTACAAGCCAATGGATGCCATTGTAAGTAATAATCTCTCCCTCCTTAACTGTACCTAAATTCAAAATCATCTTTCCTTCATTAAGGAATTTAGGAATAAATGATTTGATCGACCAAAAAATCCCTATGATAAAAAGCGAAAAGATGGTGAGTAGAGGCCAATCATTTAAGAAGTATAATGATAGTAGAAAGAATATAATGGCGAGAGAGCTGGCCACCACATTGTACAAAAATAGAATTAGATTTTTAGAGCGAAGAATGTTTTTACGTTGAAGTAACTCTTTAAAGTATCTGCTTCTCTTAAAATAGGTGATGCTAAAATAAACAAAAAGGGATACAAGGACTGAAATTAAGAGGTTTTGCCCTCTTCTCCCAAAAAACTCTTTTGCCAATTCAGAGAGTGCTTCGACAAAGGTTTTGTTCTTACTCAATTCATTGTTTAAGGATCGCTCCTTCTCGCTTATTTCAAAGCTTAGTTCTTTGATCTTTTCTTGCAATTTTATCTTATTTTCATTTATCTTTTCGATTAATTTTGTACCGGAGGCGGAGGCGGAGGTGTCAGTTGTGCCTGTGATCAGAGCGACAATCGCATCTAAATGTTTTTTTCCTTCTTGATAGAGATCAATTCTCTCTCTAATATGCTCGATCTCTTTTCGAAGTGCCTCAATCTTTCTTGGTTTTTTACTTACTCTTCTAAGTCCATCGATAACTGGGGTAATTAGTTCTTGCAATTCACTTACAATGTCTCTTTTGATGTTTTGTTGATCTGCTGTTCGTTGTTCGATCTCACTTATATCAATTCCAGAGCTGAGACTAAAAAAATACTTTTCATTTTGAGATAACTTTTTTTTGAAATTTTTGATTTCATTTTCTAAGTTTGCTTTTTCCTCATTATCATTACCACTATCAATCAACTTTTTTAACGCTTCCTCTTTTTTAGAAATACTCTCTTGCAGCCAGATTGAGTTTGTATTTACCTCTTTTAGCTCGAGTAATTTATTTTCAATAGGAGTAGGTGGTTGTGATGAATAAGCTTGAGTAAATGTAAGTGCAAATGTAAGTGCAAAAATTATAAAGAAAAATGAAATAACTTTCATAGTGATATTTCCTTTGAAAATAAATCCCGATAAAAGCGGTCAGATATATCAATACTGCAATAATTAATATCAATTCTCATCATTTGTTTGTGATCTGGAAATAAAAAAAAATTAAAAAATAGATAAAATTATCTATGAATTTTGTCGATAGGATTAAAAGAAGGAGGGAGGGAAAAATGTTTAATTGTAACTTTAAATTTAAAACTACAATCACCATTTTAATTTTTATAGTTACAACCGTTGTAACAACCGTTGTAACAACTATTGTAAGTATGGAGAAGGCATATTCACAGAGGGGAAAAAGTGCTGCTTCATCAAGTACAGTGGGGCCGGCACCTGCGGCGGCAGCTGCATCTGCAGCGAATGCATCAGGATTTGCGGGTAAAGCTGCTTGTTCTGGTGAAGCTTATCCATCGGATTATGATTGGGAAACCTCTGAAAGGCATAAGACATCGAATAGAGAAAATGTTGATGCTAATGATGTATATCTTAGAACAAACTGGAGTGAAGGGAAGAAAGCGTGGGATCAGCATATGGACAATGTAAAAAAAGCAAAGGTAAATGGAGAAAAGGAAGGAGAATCCTATAACGCTCCTAATTTCTAATCCTTAATTTTTAGTTATGATCTAGAAGTTGTTTTAAATGTTGATCACATTTTCTTTTTATTATTTCATGCAAAGAGTATCCATGTGAATCCATAGTAACAACCACTGGAAAATCAACAACACTTAATTCCCACATCGCCTCAGGTGATCCTAGCTCCATTAGATAGACGTTATCTACAGAGACAATCTTTTCTGCCAATACTTGCGCTGCTCCTCCAATGGCATGAAAATATACACATCCATATTTTATCAAACCATCGAGTGTCTTTGGTCCCATACCACCTTTACCAATGACTCCAACAATTCCATGGTCGCGCATAATCTCCCATTGATATGGTTCCTCTCTTATTGATGTTGTTGGCCCTGCCGCTTTTACTTCATATTTTTTGGTTTGAGGATTTTGCAAAACCACTGGTCCACAGTGATATATTATTTGATTAAAAAGATTTACAGGAGAGATTTGTGTATCATGCAGATGCTTGTGAACTGCATCTCTACCAGTAAATAATTTACCACTTATAAGAACCATATCACCTGCTTTTAAATTTTTGACTGCTTCTTTAGTGTATGGATAGTTTAATCTTAAAGTAGTTTTGTTATTATCGTTATTGTTATTATTGTTATTGTTGTTATCGGACATATATGAACTCCTAGTATAACCATGATTTAATTTTTAGATCTTTATCCAATTCGATTCCTTGTCTACGATGAACCCAACACATATATGCTACTGTAACAAAGAAAGAAGCAGGAAGACGATTGAGATGACCAATCTTACATGAGAGTAAAGTAGTTTTTCCTCCAAATCCCATTGGACCAATCTCAAGTTTATTAGCGATAGCTACAACTTCCTTCTCTAATTTATCTAAAATAGGATCTTCATTATGATCATCTAATTTTCTAAGAAGTTGATGTTTAGATTCAAGTTGCCCACTACTTCTATCTCCTCCAATACAAACACCCAATACTCCTGGTGAACAACCCTTACCTTGTGCTTGAGCAACTACATCAATGATTGCTCTCTTTACTCCATCTAAATCACGATTTGCTTTTATTGTAATGTTTGGAAGAGAGTGTTGCATTCCTACATTCTCACATCCTCCACCCTTCAACATTATTCGTATCTCAATTTTGTTTTTTTCATTCTCATTCACATGCTCATGCTCTTCAAAATGAAAACTAGGATGCCCAAGGCCTATGTTATTGCCAGCATTTTTTTGATTTATTGAATTAACAGAATTTTGTCTTAAGTATCCCAGCTCAGTTGCTCTAATAACAACCTCTTTTGCAATATTCATGAATTCCCTCTGAGGAAATCCTACTGGGTGATTTACATATATAAGGACGGTTCCTGTATCTTGACATATTGGTGCTGATTTACTTTTCGCTAATTCCAAATTGTCTTTAATAATTTTCATTGCGTATTTTGCTTCGCTACCTTCTACTTCATCATCGTAAGCTTTGTACAAAATATCTGTTACATCTTTAGTAAGTTCAGTAGATGTTCTTCTTAGCAATTCTAGAAGAGAGTTGAAGATATTTTCTTTGAGACCAATGCTGTTTAGATTAATTACATTAATTTCATTCACTTTATAATTCCTCTAATTCTTATGATTCATATGACATTTTTATTAACTCTATTTAATTAAGGTAAGAATGTAAAGGGCCGCATAGAGAGTTCCATATAGAAATGGTTGATGGAGAATGTAGATAAGAAGAGAGTGTCGTCCTAAAAATTGGATGAATTTTAATTTTCTTGAGTGAACGCTGATTTTTATTTTAAAAAAACCTAAGTGTTCCCAAAAAATCCCAAGCAGTACCGCGCTAAACCACGGGTATATAGGAATGTAGTCAAATGAGTTTGGTGCCCACTCCTCTGGAGGAAATGTTATTTTATTAGGAATAATAATAAAAAAAAGTAGGAGGATGATAATGCTAACAAACAGAGATATAAATGGACGCTTAATGAATGGAATAGAGAGAAGTGAGGATGTGGCCACTATATGAAGCATACCAAATTTAATCCAATATTTTGGAAATAAAATATAGGTTGCGATGGAGATGATTATCGCCCAAAATCCAATCAGTAAGAGACGTTTGCTAAAAGCGGCCAATTTAAATTTATTTTTATGAGTGATACTTAAAGATGCACCAACACAAAATAGAAACATGCATACTATTAAGCGAGGAAAATAAAACCAATAACTCTCACTCAAAGATGAGTGTGAGATGAATTTAAGCATTTTAAGGTCGAAGGTAGAGTGAAAGATGATCATGAAAATAACTGCGATTCCACGAATGAGATCTAGCAGAGGAAATCTTTTTTTTATTGTAAGTTCCATGAGTTCCAAAAAGTATTCTTAAAAAGCATTATGATGAATCAATCCATTTACCATTGTAAGTAGTACTTTTGTGTTCAGCAACTCTTTAGGATTTTGGATAGCAATTCTTTCATCTATTATATTTTTATCAATAACAATAATATCTGCTAATTTACCGACTGCGATTGTTCCAATATTTTCCTCTTGAAAGATGGCGTAGGCAGCATTCTCTGTCATGGCCATAATTGTTTCATTTATGCTTAGTCTTTCTTTACTATTAAACCCATTTTGTGGCCAAGAGAACTCATCTTGTCTGCTAATGGCCGCATATATAGTATCAAAGGGATTTAATGATTCAATAGGAGCATCTGTCCCGAAAGCAAGCGGTATACCCTCTTTTAGTAACGATTTCCAGATACAAAAACGTTCCATAGCTCTATCACGACCAATTCTTTTTTCAATCCAATGCATGTCAGAGGTACAGTGTGTAGGTTGCATTGAAAGGATAATTCCTAGCTCTTTAATCCGCTTTATATCTTGTGGATTGATTAATTCCGCATGTTCAATTCTAAAACGAAGATCTTTTGCTTTCCAATTTTTTTCATATACATCAAGAAAATATTTTACCGCTCCATCACCGAGAGCATGAGCGGCCACTTGGATACCATTTTCTTGGGCCCATTTAAATATTTCACCAAGATCTGATTCACTGATAGTTTTCAGTCCAATTTCAGAGGGATTATCTTGATAAGGTTCTTCCAGGTATGCACCATAGGATCCGAGGGCACCATCTAAAAAGATTTTCACACCTTTAATATTTTCGTTTTCGTTATTATTATTAAGATCATTAAAATCACTGAATCTACTATCAAGAAGTTCCATGAAAGGATAAACTCTAATCTTTAATTCTCCTCTCTCTTTAAACTCCCTTAATAAATAAATTATATCTTTATCACTTTGTGCTTCAACTAAAGTAGTAATGCCCATCTTTAAGCACTCATTAATGGCCATGTTTAAAAATTCTCTTTTTGCATCTATTGTTTCTTTGGGAACAATATTTCTTACGAGATCGATAGCATTATCAATTAAAATTCCAGTTGGTTCACCATTGGTATGTCGAAGAATTTTTCCACCGGCCGGATCTACCGGATTTGATATATCTTTATCGTTGGTTATTTTTGCCAATTGAAGAGCTAGTTTATTAGCTAAAGCTGCGTGGCCATCTACTCTAGTAAGTAGTACTGGTGTATCAGGAATAAGTTTAGAGAGTAGATCATTTGTTGGTAGATCTTTTTTGTCCATTAAATTTTGATCCCAACCTCTTCCTAAAATCCACGAGTCGTTTTTATATTTACTTTTATAATCTAAAACCCTTTGAACCATCTCCTCTTCACTCTTGGAATTGCTTAAATTTAGTCGCAATTTCATACGTCCAATACCGAGAATGTGCGCATGTGACTCTATAAATCCAGGAAGAATATAATTATTTTTCACATCGATAGCGACGATTGATTTATCATCTGAGTTCTTACTATTCAGAAGACTAAGAAGAGTCTCACTTGATTCTATAGCAGCTATACGATTATCTTTGATGAGTATTGCTTGATTAGTTTGCTTTTTAAAATCTGTTTTTGCATTTTTTAAAATGTTAGCATTGTAGAGAATAGTTGTGGTGGTCATTAGTTTTAAAGATTAGATTATTTTTTCTTGTTGAAGTTAATAAGATCTTTCATCACGTTTAAAGATTCTTCAATGTAAGGATCTTTTCTTAAAGCACCCATCCATTCGTTATCCTCATCGTCTTGAGCGTTTCTTCCTTTAGTAGCGGAAGCGTATGCCTTCTTTTTCTTTTTATTAAGTGAACCTAAAGAAGTCTCTCCAGCATTTTCATCTTCTTTTGGAAAATCAACTTTTTTAAAGCGTCCATTCTTTTCTTTATTTTCTTTAAAGACTAAAATCTTGTCATTAACTTTATCAATCTTATAAGTTTTATTTTCTTCTTTTAATTTTTCTTGCTTGGATTTTAACTCATCAATATTGAGAGTGACTTGAGTATCATCTTTTCTTTTCTTAGCGATCTCAATTATTTTAACTAGCTTTTGGAATTTTT
Source organism: Oligoflexia bacterium (assembly GCA_015232355.1). GTDB lineage: Bacteria > Bdellovibrionota > Bacteriovoracia > Bacteriovoracales > Bacteriovoracaceae > JADFZW01. The sequence continues at coordinate 28,636 of JADFZW010000006.1, read as the reverse complement.
CATTACTTTGTACTCGCTTGCGACTATTTTGAGCAAGTTTTGGTAGATTTAATTCAGTCATAGTCCACTTATCAAAGCTTAATGGTCTTACCTCATCCCATTTTAGTGAGTAATCCAAAAATTTCTCTCCTGTATCAATCGCTTCCCACTTATCTGGAAGAACTAGATCGGGTGTTACTCCCTTGTATTGAGTGGAACCACCATTTACCCGATAAAATTTTTGAATAGTGACTTTAAGTGCTCCTAATGGAAGAAAGTTTTTAGCAATTCTACTTAATCCCTGATCAAGATTTAAAAATACCTGGACAGTTCCTTTTCCATGAGTGTGATCTCCACCAATAATCACTGCACGTTCGTAATCTTGAAGAGCGGCCGCTAAAATCTCAGAGGCAGAAGCACTCAGACGATTAATTAATACGATGACGTGTCCTTTGTAATTAATCTCTTCATCGCTATCGTATAGAACATCTTTACCGCCTTTACTTTGTCTTACTTGAACGATTGGTCCTTTTTCAATAAATAAACCACTCATTAACTTAGCATCTTCCAAAGCACCACCACCATTATCTCGTAGATCAAGAATTACACCAGTGACTTTTTCTTTATTAAATTTTTCAAGAATATTTCTTACATCGTCTGTACAGTTGCGACCCTCTTTCCCTTCAGATTGTGCTTCAAAATCACGATAGAATTTTGGTAAGCGGATATATCCATATTTAACTCCATCACCTGCATTTTCAAGTAATATTCCTCTGGCATAAGAGCTTTCAATTTGAACAACATCGCGAACGATAGAGATGATTTTAATCTCCCCACTAGATTTTTTTATAGTTAATTTTACTTTAGATCCTTTTGGTCCACGAATTAATTTAACAGCATCATTGATTCTCATGTTAACTATATCTACCGCTGTTGATCCATCATCTTGGCCAACTTTCAAAATTATATCTTCGGGCTCTAACTCTTTTTGTTTCCAGGAGGCGCTACCAGGAATAATTCTTACCACTTTTATATATTGGCCATCCTCTTGTAAAAGAGCGCCGATACCCTCGAGTGATCCTTTCATTTCAATATCAAAATCTTCTTTATCTTGTGGAGGCATATAGGTGGTGTGTGGATCAAAAACCATAGTGATGGCATTTATGAATAACTCTAATTCATCATCATGATCTTGCTGTTGTAATCGCAAAAAGATTCTACGATAATTTTTTAAAGTATCATCGACTGCCTTTTTTAACATTGCCTCTGGAGTTTTGGGAGTTGTATCGACAACAGCAGGAGTTGTAGTTATGGTTTTTATTTTTTTTGGCGAGTTAGTGTTCTTTGTATTCTTTGTGTTTTTTGTAGCATTTGTGGTTTTGGTGGTCTTCTTGTTTTTTTCCTCTTCCTTGGCCTCTTCAAGCATAGTGAGATAGCTATTTAGTACATTAAATTTAAGTATTTTTCTCCATAGCTCTGTTAGCTCAGCTTTGTTTTTGCAAAAAACTCTTTTCTTGGGATCACTCTCTAAAACTTCCTTCTTGCTAAAATCAAATGGAGCTTGAAGGAGTTGTTCGACTATTTGTGAAACATCATTTACCCTTTGTCTTATTATTTTCGATCCATCTTTTAAGAGATCAAACTCACCAGAGGACAAACTATCAGAGATAGTCTTCTTATATTTACTTAGGTTTTCAATATCTTCTTGTAAGAGAAATTGTTTACTGTAATCAAGACGTTCTAAATAGAGTGCAAATGCCTTTTCTGATAAATCGGCATTGAACTCTTTTTGCGCAAAATGCATCATCTCTAAGCGATTTTTTATCATATTCCCTAGAAGTTGATCTCTAAGCTGTTGTTGTGAATTATCAACTTTTGCAGAAGAGTTTGCAGATGAAGATGTTCCTTGGTCGATTGCAGATGTTGAATCTGAAGAATTTAGAGTTGAAGAAGAAGATGACGATGATGAAGATGAGCTGTTTTTTATATTTCTAAGTGAAGATCCTGCATATAGGGTAACACTTATTACGCATATTATTGCCGAGATAAATATAAATCTCACTGGTTGTCTCCTGATTTAATTAATTAACTAATCAAACGAATTAAAAAAAATAACCTTAAGTTAATCTTAATTCATTTTAAGGTACTAGTCGGATTAATTATTACATCAATTACAAAAAATACAAATGCAGTATCATTTGGTGTAGAAGTGGTAATAATTTGCCTACATCTTATCAAATTAGATATGTAATGATTATCTTTTTTTGTTGTAGAAGTTGATTGGTTGGAATACCTGAATTTTTTCTCCCTTCTGAAGAAGAGAGTTAGGGAATGTGAGTGAATTCATAGTTGAGAGCAGACAATCTTGGAACCTGCGATTCAACTTAATAGATTCATTTTTGTTGATTACGGAAGAGGTCAACACTCTACCATATTCATCTATTATAAAGTCGAATTCAACTCTTCCATAAAATGGTGTACCGTTATTAAGTTCACTTTGATAACACCGTTGGAATAATCCTAAATTCTTTTTAACAGTTAATATGATCATCTCATTTATTTTAGGATTGCTATGATTTTTTGAATTGATAACATCACCATTTCTATTATTATTATTAGATGAAGATGATCTTTGTAGGTTTTGACATCCATCTGCTTTTGGATTTGCTTGGCACTCAATTTGTTTGTTGAATTGATCTACAACTTTAGTATATTCATCTTTTTGTTCAACAAACTCCAGATGCTTTTCCGCCATTTTTTCAACAACTACTTTTAATTTGCCATACTTTTTACTCTTTTGAGAGAAACCTTTTAGCATTTTGCTATTCTTTTTTAATTCTTTATCTAATCCAACTAACTCTGGATCATCTGGGTCACTCACTACTTCAGAGGAATCACCATTATCATTGTTACTATCATCTTGATAGACGTTACCATCAACGTTCATGCGTTTCATGGTTATCTTTTCGTTGTCGGTTGCTAATGATAGGGATTGTGTAAAGAGAATTGAGATGATAGTTAAAGAAGCTATAGTTACGAGGGACAGTACTTTATTTATGTTTGTGTTTGTGGAAGTGTGTGTGGAAGTTCTGAGAATCGTAATCATAAAATAGATCCTTTGTTTGAAAATTAAACTTTGCACCGCGCAGGATAGCAGAGTTAGGAATTTTGTCAAATGAGTTTTGCTCTAGATTGAATTGTTGTGTAATATTTACATAAAAATATATATGCGTATTAATGATAAGGAGCTTTTTAAAATGAGTTTTGTTTTGAATAAGTCAAAGTCACGTTTACTTCAGTATCTACTATTTTTTTCACTGTTACTGTTAATGTTACTGTTAATGTTAAACATAACCTCTTGCCAGCAAATGAGTTGGTTAGAAGATGGTAACTCTGGCCAAATATATAGTCGACTTGATTATAAGAATACAGAACCATCAAATAAAGATGTTAAGAGAATCGTGATTGTTGGTACGAACGATTTTCATGGAAATATTGATGGTCATGTGGAAAAGATTTCTATTGGCGTACCTTCTGCTACCTCTGCTACCTCTGCTACCTCTGCAAGCGCTGAAGGAAAGATTAATTACGGAGTAGGAGGAGCAACAATAATTGCAGGATACTTTAAAATACTTCGTCAACGTTATGGAAAGGAATTACTACTCTTAGATGCTGGCGATATGTACTCTGGAACGCTTATTTCAGATAGTTTTAAGGGAGAATCGGTGGTGAAGTTGTACGATTATCTCGGCTACGATGCTGTGACTTTTGGTAATCACGAATTTGATTATGGGCCAGAGATTCTTAGCAGGAGAGTTCCAGAAAAGGAAGAGGACCCACAGGGCGCTCTTAAAAAGGCTGTTGGCACTTCAAAGGTTCCATTTGTGGTAAGTAATGTTTTAGATTTATCGACTGGTAAACCAATTGAGTGGCCAGGATCAACCCCTATGTTAGTTAAGGATATTAATGGAGTAAAAGTTGGAATCATTGCGGCCACTACACCAGATACTCCTGATAAAACCATTAGAGAAAATGTTCGTGGACTATACTTTGATAATATGGCCTCGGTGGTAGTGAAGATGGCCAGAGAGGTACGCTATAAGGGAGCACAAGTAGTAGTTCTTTTAATTCATGCAGGAGATAATTGCGAAACACCTGTAGAGAAATCAAAAATAAATTCCGCAGGAAATGATTCTAAATATAAGAAGGATTTTACTCTTTGTGATCCTCAAGATGAGTTATTTAAATTACTGAAAACAATACCTCAAAATACTGTAGATGCAATTGTCAGCGGTCATACACATACTAACATTGCTCACTTCTATAATGAGACTCCAGTTATTCAATCTTTTAACAATGGAAAATATTTTGGACAAATGGAACTCTTCTATGATCTTAAAGAAAAAAAATTATTAAGAGATAAAACTATTATTTACTCTCCAACAAAATTTTGTCACCAATTCTTCTCATCTTCAGGAGATTGCAATAAACCAAAAGATACTGGAAAAAATGCTACGGAAAAATTAGTTGCAGCTAAATTTTTAGATAAAGAGGTAGAAGAAGATAAAGATGTATCGAATGTTTTAAAAACATATAAAGATGGTGTAGCAAAAATGGGAGAGACGATAATTTGCTCATTGGATGCATCTCTTGTTCATGAGCGAAGTAAGGAATCACAACTTGGTACTTTGGTTGCGGATGCTTTACGCTTTGTTGGCAAGGCCGATGTAGCGGTTACTAATTCAGGAGGAGTTAGAGTTAGTTTACCAGAGGGAAAAATTACCTTTAATGATATTTATCGGGCCCTTCCTTTTGAAAACTATCTGGTAACTATGCCAATTTTAGGAAGTGATCTGATTAAGTTAGTGAGACTAGGAACCTCTAATCAACAAGGTGTGGGGTTTGCTAATTTTTCTGGTCTTAAGATTTGGCTTAGTCATAAAGAGGTAGCAGCGCCAGAAGATATTGATGGCAATGGAAAAATTGATGGGTATGAAAAAAATTATGTACAAAAAGTTACTTTTTCGAATGGAACTCCAATAAAAGAAAATAAAACTTACACCATCGCGACTCAAAATTTCTTAGCAATCTTTGGGGGTGATAATTATGGAGTAATATTTAAGAAGATTGCTGATAATCAGAAGATAATTAATTACAATGTCACTTATAGAGATGCAGCGATTACTTACATCAATTATATGAAGGAAAATAAAAAGCATATTCACTCTAAAAATAAATCATACTTAGAAACAACTGAATCAAGAATCTATTATGTCGATTGATAATGATTGCAACCTTAAGCTTAAACTTATTAAAAGAACGTTAGAGTTGGCCAAACGTGGATTGGGAGGAGTTTCTCCAAATCCAATGGTGGGAGCAGTTTTGGTAAATAAGGATGGTGAGGTGATAGGAGAGGGATACCATAAGCAGTATGGAGGGCCTCATGCAGAAGTGTTAGCAATTGAGAGTGTTGGTAGGGATGTTACTTTAGAGGATGCCACACTCTATTGCTCGCTTGAACCATGTTCTCACACTAATAAACAGACCCCACCTTGTACTGATTTGATAATTCAAAAGAAAATAAAAAGAGTAGTTGTTGCAACACTGGATCCTAATCCAGCAGTGAGTGGAAGAGGTCTTGCAAAGTTGAGGGAGAGTGGGATTGATGTTGATTTACTAAATGAGAATTCTGATTGTGAAGAAGAGAGAAACTTATCAGTTGAAGCACACAAGCTAAACGAAGTATTTTTTAAATTCATAAGTAAACAACAACCCTTTGTTCATTTAAAGTGGGCGCAAACATTGGATGGTCGAGTGGCCACTAAAACATACGATGCTAAATGGATTAGCTCTGAAGAAATGCGCATAGAGGGGCACAAATTGCGCCTTACTTATGATGCTATTTTGGTTGGAGTTAATACGTTAATAAAAGATAATCCTAAATTGGATGTGCGCTATTCTTTATTGGAGGAGCGAAAGAGGCAAGATGATGTTTGTGCTAGAAATCCTATTAGAGTAGTGGTTGGAAATATTGCTAAGCTGGAGAGAGAGATAACAGATTTTAATATTTTTAGTGATGAGTTGGCAGAGAAGACAATAATTTTTACTCCAAGAATAGAAAGTCATCGATTTATAAAGATAATAGAGCAGCGGTTAAAGAGTGAGAAGAAGGGGCCTAAGTTTTTTGAATTAGATGTTGATGTTAATAAGGGTAGAATTGATTTACATCAGGTTTTAAAAAAATTGGCAGAACTAAAGATATCATCACTTTTGGTGGAGGGTGGTCCTACAATTATCACTAGCTTTTTAAGAGAGAAATTATTTGATAAATTATCAGTATTCTTGGCCCCGAAGATTTTAGGTGAGGGGATAAATTCAGTAGGTGAATTAAATATTTTAAAGATGTCTGATTCAATGAACTTAAAGATCGAAGAGATTAAGAGAATAGATGATCAGATCATGATCTCACTTCAAGGATGCGACTGATTAAGGGGTTCGTCAGACTTCGGACTCGGCGATCCTCATGTATTTCTATATACACTCCGGTCGCCTCGCCTCGTCTTCCTGCCCCTTAATCATTTTGTGGAAGACTATAATTAGGAATAGTATCACAAATCAAAACATCATTTTTGTCATATTTAGGATAGAGACCATAGTTACATATTCCCAGAGAGTTGCTAATTCCTCTGAAAAAAACCACTCTACCTCTTGGACAGGCCGGTTCTTTTGGTTCGCCACACTTTGAAATTCCACAATATCGAAGCTTTGTTTTTGATTCTGGAAAACGCTGATGTTCTTTTTTTATTACTTCGAAGTGACCATATTTACATTTATCGCAGCTGTGAGGAGTGATGATTTCTCCTCTATTATTAACATCGTAGCATTTGATAAGATCTCCATTTGAGTATGAGTTGTTAGAGCGGTCGGTTATATTTCTAACAACATCAATAGTGATTTCATCCTCTGCTCTATCGGTTGCTCTATCTGAGTTCGTATAGATTATTGGAAAAATTGTTACGCCATCAATGATTTTTTTTGAAATATTAGAGCTAAATTTTTTTGATTCGTTTGGATATTTCATATTGTATAGCGGAATTTCAAAGGAAAAATTTGTTAGTTGTGTTTTTTTAAAGTTATAAACTTGGCCCCAAAGTTTTAATAAATTATTGCTTCCATCAAAATTGAAATATAATCTATGGATATAATGAATAATTTTAATGTTGTTGTTGTCGTTGTTGTTGTTAGCATTTTTTTTTACAAAAAAAAGATCATCGCATGATTTAAGATTAGAAAGATTGTTGATAACTTTTAGTTCACCTAAGTATTTTATAGAAGCAGTGGTTATTTTATAATTGCTCGAGTAGATCTTATTGTGTGGTAATTTGAAGAGTAAGCAACTATAGCGAGTATAAGTTTGCAACTGTGTGTTCTTATCTTTTTGAAGAAGAATGTGAAGACGTGCTAGTGTATTCCAACTTCCAGGTGCGCCGAAGAGAGTAAAGTTGTTGTTGTTACTGTTGTTATCGATATTGTTATTATGTTGTAGGTGTAAATCTACATGGTAAGATGATGACCATAAAGGATAGTTCGTATTAATAAAATCGTTGATTTCGTTATCGCTATCTAGAATTATTTCACTAGAGGAATAACATGATAAAGAGATCAAACAAAAACAAAAGTAAAAGAGTAGTCTATTCCACATTTGTATATTTTAGATAGGTATATTTGTGATGTTAAAAGTTAAGTTAAAAGTTAAAATCATCATTCTTATTTTAGTTCTAACTTTAATTTCAATTATTGTCTACTTATTCATAATGCCCAATGGTCGGATGTTTCGAGAGACCAAATATGAAATACCTTTGAGTAAAAGAGAACAGCTCGAGAACAAAAGATTTTTACAAGAAATTTTTGTTGAGGCAATTAAGGTTATAAAAAATAGATGGGAAAATGGGGATCTCGAAGGTAATTATACAAAAAATTTATTTAACTGCCCCGAAGAAATTGTATACAAGAGTAATATCGACGATTTTTACTTGCGATGTAATCCCAATTATATTCAATGTTTTTTTTCCTCTGGTGCAGGAGTTAGTGATCCGAGCATTAAGATTCGTTTTGCGGATAAAGAATATAGTGTAGTAGTGAACCCGATTTTTAAAGAAGTCCCAGCATACTCAACTAAGAAAAGATTCTATAAAGTTATTAGTAGATCAAATAGTGAAGGAGATGAAATTCCTACATATGGAATAATGATGAACATTTCAGTCAAAGAATTTCCTAATTATTCATTGAATTTTATATTAGAAAATTCTTGTGATGAGGTCTACTTACCTCAAAGATTGTATATTTATAGAGGGGTTACCAAAACGTTAGTATGGGACAATTTTGAGCGTAATATTTTTGTTGATAGATTCTTGGTTTCAAATAGAGATGTTTTAGAGTGGATAGCATATGGGTCTGACCAAAAAGACCAGAGCGTAGTAATTCCTACAGATCGTGCTTTGTGGCCTTTTCCTGCTACCAACTTAAGTATTATGCAAATGAAAAAATATTGTGCTTTTAGAGGGAAAAAATTGATGGAAGCACACATTTATGATGCTAGCTCTGTTTTAGTTTTACCTTCCAATCAAGAAGATCCGTTTGCCGTAGATGAAATTCCTAGTATCTATCCTTGGACAAAAGATGTTAATAACTCTTTCATTTATAATTATAAACAGATGTACATGAAAAATAGAGGTAATTCTAAAATGCTGGCAGCACTGGATCTGATGTTGAAAGAAGAGGATTGTGATATTGCCTATGTTAGAGATTGTGTTGATCGTTTTCCGAGAAAGCTTTATTCTGGATCATCTTCTTCTTGGATGGGGATGAGTGAACTTTTAGGAGGAGAGATGGAGTATATGAGAAATGTTTGGGAATCAAATAACAATTTAAAATTGTCTAGTCGTTTTTTGGATGTCTTGAGTCCATGGCATGAATTATGTAAACGAGCAAATTATTCGCAAGAGACAAAGGAGATTTCAGTAGAAACTGCTGGAACCCCAATCTACGATGATATAAACGAGATAGCAGCTATTGAAAAACCATACAAGATTGCTTTCAGATGTATGAGATATTAAATATATATTAGTATAGTCCAGGAGATTTATTTTTGTTGGTGGTCGCTGTTTTAAGGTAGAGATAATTTTGAGTGATCGTAGTAATTCTATCAAATATATTTTTATCCTTAGACATTATCCCTCCTCCACGAAGTATTTTTGTTTTAGATGGCGACCAATTGAATACAACTGCCCCTTTACCCATCTCTTTTCTTCTGCGAATATCCGTTTGATGACAGCTGATCATTCCACTAAAAACATCTTTGCTTCCAGATAGAATTTTTTGGGATAACTCCAGTTTTTCTTTTAGCATTGATGCCAGACAATCTATAGAAGATATATTATTGGCCATCTCTTCAGCACTCTTTTTAATTTGAGCTTTAATTTTTATTGTTCGAAGATATTTGTTAAATAAATCGGTTTGATCATGAGTAACTTGATTGAGCTGATGTTGGCACGAGGTTGAGGTTAATGTATTTAATGAAATGAGGTCGATCATTTTTTGAAAGTAGTTAATGTGAGTGGAGATTTTTTTATTAACTACAGTTAATTTTTTTATTAAGAGCTGCAGATAAAAGATGCCCATTGCACTCTCTTTACTGTTATCATTGTCAAAATCCTCAAATTCTTTAGTGACGTTAGCTTCGTCTAAGGTAATTAAATTTTCATTTTTCGCTCGAAGTGTTTTCGAGAGATCTGCAATTTGTTTTACGAAAAGGATTTTAGCTGGTGAGATGTTATTTTTTCCTTTTTGTAGGATTATGCTATTTTTGAAAGCGAAATCCAATGCTTCAATCGCTAATAGTAGCGATAGTGTTTGATCATGTTTTTTTACTAGTTCTTGGGAATTTTTACTCTCAAGATAACATCCTTTAGGATAAAATTGATAGATCCCTTCATCCATTCGTATGCCAACGGCAGAAGATGGTGAGGGGAAGGATGAGGATAAGGGTAATGGATTAGCAACAACAAAATTTCTAGCTATTGTGAAAGAAATGATAATGATCAAAAGAAAGATATTAAAGTATCTATTGAATAAGAAGTATTGGTAATACAAATACAATCTTGAGCTTAATACCCAAAATAAACCATAAATGAATAGAAGAATAAAAAAAGGATTGTAATAAAATGCTTGCGATATATCTCCATTAATAATTGAGAGTATGGCCCTTGTCATTCCACAGCCAGGACATTGCAGATGAGTAAGTAGATGAAATAAGCACAAGTCGGGTATAGGCGGCAATTGAAATTGATAAATAAAATTTGAAAAGGATGTAAAGATGATTTTTAAAGGAGATAATTGTGTATGAACGACGGGAAAAAAATATTTAAAAAAAATATTAATTAGTATTAGAGAGTATAAAAATCCAAATAAAATTTTAATTAACCTTTTCATCTTTTAAGTATGCTTTTAAGAACGTGAAACATAAACCTTGTTTATAGCATGCTGTTGAAAGGCATCGGTAAATATCCATAGACCAAAAAAAGTAAGCACAAAACTTAATATTGGCAAATATTCATCTACGCGTAGATTGTATTTTGCTTGAAGATCATTAATCGCACATCCCATCTTGTATTCAAAATAGATGTGATAAATTCCACAGGTGAGAAGAGAAAAAATAATCCATGGCCAAAAGGAAAACTGTCTATGGCCAATAAGTTCGTTTACTGATTCTATCTCACAGTAGTTCCAGTAGATATTGTAAATCCCGCAAGTGATTAATGAAAAAATAATGTTGATGATGATATCTCGTTCGAGTGCTCGATGTCTTTCTTTTTGCGTTTGTGAGGTATACATTTCTAGCGATCCTTTATCTTCTATAAACTAATTACCTTAATTGATAAATCTCGGTATATTTATTGTTAAGGTATTCTAGTAATGGATGAGTATTTATTTTTTCACCAGTAATTTCCATTAATAATTCAGGTACTGTTTTCTCTTTACCCTTTTGATAGATCTTTTCTTTCAACCATCCCGTTAATCCTTTCAACTCTCCCTTTTCGAATTTGTAATTAAGATTGCCCATCTCTTTTGTTGCTTGATTGTAAAATTGCAATCCATAGATATTTCCTAGAGTGTATGATGGGAAATATCCAATCATACCACCGGCCCAATGAATATCTTGCAAGATACCTTCAGCGTGATTATTTGCGGAGACTCCTAAATACTCCTTGTATTTTTGATTCCATAATTCTGGTAAATCAGCAACTCTAATCGATGAATCATTGATAATTAATTTTTCTATTTCAAAGCGAATTATGATGTGTAGATTGTAGGTAAGCTCATCTGCTTTTAATCTTACGGGAGTGATAATTAATTCGTTAAAGGCGTAGTAAAGATCTTCAACTGAGATACCAAAGAGTTCTTTTGGAAAATATTTTTTAAGAATTGGATAATAGTGAGTCCAAAAAGAGCGACCGCGACCGATAACATTTTCAAAGAGACGAGATTGACTTTCATGAATACCCATTGATCTTGATTCACCAAGTGGTGTTCCATACCACTCTGTTGGAAGACCTAATTCATATAAGGCATGCCCGCCCTCATGAATGGTAGATGTTAATGATTCTAAAAAGTCTCGCTCACACATTTTAGTAGTTATTCTTACATCGGTAGGATGGAGACTTGTAGAAAAAGGATGAGCAGATTTATCTTGGCGTAAATAATTAAAATCAACTCCCATACCTTCTAAAACTTTAAGTCCAAATTCCCATTGTTTATTTAAATCGAAATTATGAGTAATTTTAGAGATACGATTTTCTCTTCCAAATTGTGGTGATCCTTTGATCTTGTTTATCAACTCAACAGTTCCTCTCTTTAAATCTTCAAAAACCAATGATATTTCATCTTGGGAGATACCTGGTTCATAGAAATCTAAAAGAGCATTATATGGATGTTTATTCCAACCGATATAATCAGCTTCCTTTCTTTTAGCTGTGATTACTTTTTCTAAGTATGGAGCAAAGAGATTAAAATCATTTTTTTCCTTCGCTTCTTCCCAAACATGCATTGATTTAGGGAGAAGTTTTGATAATTCAGTTACAAATTCAGTTGGTAGGCCAGTAGCAATTTTCCATGCTCGATAGGTTTCATGTAGTAATCTTTTTTCTTTTTCACTGTAGTTGTTAATTTTATCAGCATCTGGACGAATAGTTCCTTTAGCTAGATCAACATGTTCATCGAGAAGAGAGCGAATCTTATCGCCAGTATGCTTTTCATGTATTAATCGTCCCATCAATGCCATCTGTTCACTTCTAACTTCAATAGATTTGTTAGGCATGTAGGTGGCCCGATCCCAATCTAACAAAGCACTGATAGCATTTAGGTGGGCGAGTTCTTTTAATTCATCGATTAGTGGTTGTAGTGATTGCACTGATTGCATTGGTTGCATTTTTTTCATAGTTTGGTTAGCTCCATAAAAAAAGTGTTAAGTATTAAAGTGGTTCAAAGACATAGAGTCGATTTCTAGAAGAGAATAATCCCAATTTATTTTTATTTATAGTAGGATCTCCAAATATTAGCGAGTAGCGATGTCCTAGAGTGAATGTATCAAGTGTTTGTAATTTTTGTGGGTTCAAGACGAATACTTCACTACCTTGAGTAGTAAGTAAAATATTATTTTGCCATTGAAGAATGTGAAGAATTGGATGTGTAAAGTCTTTTTCATCGATAATATTTCCAAGTTTGTCTAACTTATAAAGATGACCATTCTCAGAACCGATCAGCATGTGTTCGTTGATGAATAGAGGTGGACGAAGTATTTTGTGATCAAATTTTCTTAAGATAACTCCAGTGTCTGGATTCAAGATAGTAAGTACTCCAGCACGAGAACAGATGTACAGCAATCCATCGTGAAAAGTTGGAGTCATATCCACATCAATAAATTTTGAACCGATGGAGATATTTCTTTCCCAAACCAAGGAACCATCATCTGCTGATAAAGCTACGACTGAACCATCAGCAAAACCAACATACACTCTGTTTTTAAAAAATTTTGGAGTGGATGAAGTATGAATAGTGGTTTTAAGAGAGATGGTACGATTGTAATTCCAAAGAATCTTTCCAGTGTTGGCATCAATTGAGTATACCTTATGACTGCGCAGTTGAACGTATGCTCTTTCTTTATCGTCTAAACTGGCAGCTGTTTCCACACTATCACCAAGATCTACTGAATACACAATCTCTCCATTAAGAGTGTTTCTGGCGATCACTCTTCCATCTGCTGTTCCATATATCACCATATCTTTAAAGACTGCTGGAGCGGTAGTGATTTCATTTTTCTCTTTTGCTTTCCATAGCTCTCTGCCGTTTTCAACATTATATGCATGAAGAAATCCACTGCCATCACCAGAAAAAAGCATATCCTCGTAAATTAGTGGAGAAAGAAAAGAGATAGGAAGATTCCCGGTTTCACTCTTGGGATCGAGATTTTTTATCCACAGGGCCCGAAAAAAATTCTTTTCTTTAGTTTGATTATGAGAGCACCCACTGAGAATAGAAAGAGTAAGAGTGCTTGAAATTAAAAATAGAAATAAAAAGGGTAAGAATAAAAATGAACTTCTTCGCATAATAGTTTTCCAGTTTCAGTTTATTAATTTAGTCTATTAATTTAGTTTGTTAATTTGTTAAAGAATGTTTTTATATTTGCTTTAAATAGAGCTTTGCAATTTTTACTAGATTAGTGGATGGAAACTTATCAACTACATATTGTAAGTTTGATTTTGCCTTATCTTTCTGACCGCTTTGTAAATATAAGCGACCAAGATCGAAATAGACTTTTGCTTCTAGTATTTTAGAGTTTGATTTTATTAATCGTTCTAAAACTTCAATTGCTTTTTTGTTATCACCAGTATCTTCATAAATTACTGCCAAGTATTGCGAAAGAAAATATTGAATAAATGTATTTGAACGAAAGCGATCGAGTAGAGGAGCTGCGATCGTTTGAGCAGTGGTAAAATCTTTTTTAGGTAGTAGATACTCTAAAACATCAACTGCTACAAAGAATAGTTGTTCATTTTTACCACAAGAAGTAGAGAGCTCATTCCATTTTTTCATAAACTCATCTTTGCTTAATTTATCTTGTTTAAACTGAGTTAGTGTATTTGATTTGAATTCATAAATAGTATTTGCTTGATCTGAAGCTTTTTGTTTCAAATGAGAGGAGATCATTCCGTAACTGAATGCGGTTATGATTACTAGAGCGATTGCTGCCGAGACAGCACGCCAATGTTTTAATACGAATACTCGAATATCTTCTTGATGTTTAGTCTTTAGCTTGTGTGCTTGCGCATGCGCTTGTGCTTGAGTCTGTGCTTGAATTTGATTTTGAATCTGAGATGGTATCTTACCTCTCGAGTCAGATGTAGATGTGTTTTTGTCATTTGAATTTTGCTCGTGCTTTGTTTTCATAGTGTCTCATCCTTAACATTAATTAAATTAAGAGTACGTAAAGGTTATATAACTTAATATTGAATCCATAGCATTGGAAACTCTATTTTTCAATTGGCATCATCACAATCGATTAGTATTATCTAATATTATTTATTAACTAATTATATCGATTAAATATCGTTTAATACTTTTTAGTATTAATTTTGTTGTATACAAATGCAATATGAATGTAAACGACTAACTGGAAGGATATCTTTTTCATAGGGGGGCATCTTATGCGTGAATTGGGTGAATTGCATGATCTAATCAAAATTATAATAAAAATGAAAATGAAAATGAACATTAAGATGAGAATGAGAATGAAAAAAATAGGAACCTTTCTTTTAATATTTTCTGCGTTATTTTTTATTAGTATCTGTATGATGTGGTCGAATGATAGTGAAGCAGTTGTTCTTAAAAATAGGTGGGGAGTAGGGATGAGTAATCAACTTAAAAATGATATCCCTTCCGTATCTTTAAAATTTAGAAGAACAGAACAATTTGCTTGGTCGATGTTATTTGGAGTTAGTACAAGAGATTCGAAGGGTGGCTATGGCGCTGGTCTAAAAGTATATCGCACACTTTTTTTGGAACCATATCTAAATTTCTACTCCTCATTGCTAGGAGCTTTTATAAATAAGAAGAGTATTAACCGATCGGAAAAGGGTTTTCAATTTGATGGAACTCTTGGTACGGAATTTCACTTTCAAGGATTACACAGTATCGGATTTAGTTTTGATGTAGGTGTATCAGTTAATAAGATAGGTGATGAATTCTGTATCGAAACAGTTGGGTATCACTTCATTCAAGCAGCAGTTCATTTTTATATTTAGTTTAAAAAAAGGGAAGATATTCTTGCTTAATAAAATACTACTCCTAATCTCTAAAAGAAGATGGCTTAAAAGAATCATTCTTCCTCTTTTTCCTTTACCAACTATTGGTTATCTGAATGTTAAGTATGAAAGTAAGAGTGAAAATTGTGCAGGTAAAGTTTTTTTAAGTTTGCATGATTTCAGAGGACCAAGTTTTTACATAATGTATGATGGTGAAGAGGCATTTTTTCATTATGAGAAAAAAGGAAAAGAGAGATTATTTAGTTTAATAAATCAAAGGGAAGGAACTTTTATTGATATTGGTGCTAATATTGGTTTATTCTCAGTTTTTTATAAAATGAAGAAAAACAATTTGTCTGTTGTTTGTTTTGAACCCAATGCTTTAGCATTTTCATGTTTAGAAAAAACTAAATCCTCATTTAAATTTAAAGATTTTACCTTGGAAAATTTAGGTGTTGCAGATAAGGATGGAGAACTTCCTCTTTATTCTGATGATCTTGATTCTGGTGGACACTCATTTATACGTGAAGAATGTGAAGAAGGTAAAGAAGGTAAAGATCGTGAAGAGCAAGCAGAAGCAAAAGTTAAGACTGTTGCCATCGATAGTTACTTGGCAAAAAGAAAAATAGAAAAAATATCTGCTATCAAAATGGATGTTGAAGGATTTGAAATAAACGCAGTCAAAGGTATGTTGGAAACTATAAAAAAATATCATCCACCAATTTTGCTAGAGTGCCAACATGCAAATTTCAAAAGAATAGATAATTTACAAGAGATATTAATTAATGGATCTATTGAATACGAATATAAGATTGAACATATAGATACAGAATACACCTTCGAATTAAAAGATTGGAGAGAGTTTGCTTTGAAAAAATTAGAGGAGGGTGTAGGTGCTTCAGACTATCTCTTGTTCTAGATATACTAAAATAAATTTAACACAAAGATTGATTTTTGGGGTAGCGATTGTAGTTATTATATTTGGTATTTATAGCAATATACCTCAATTACTTGATAATGATATAAACTATGGACAAATAGCTAAGCAGACATATGCCGCAGGAATGGCCCGTAGTTTATCAAGTGGTGATAGATATGGAATTATTCCATATCGCCATTTTCTTGAAATTTATCATGACAAAGTATCTGCTTGGGCCGAGGAATTTCCAATCTATATTTGGAGTGTAGTTTTTTTTCACAAAATCTCTTCTTTGCCACTCTTGATTTGTGGGAAGTTACTAAATTTTTTAATTTGGATTTTGGCCATATGTTTTTCCTATAAACTAGGAGGTGTTCTTAATACGCTAACACCACCACCATCACCACCTAATACTTCCGAATCTACTAACAAATCTACTAACTATTCCTATCTGCACTTGAGCATTCCTTTCTTTGTAACTTATTTACCAATATTTAGAATTTATGCTAAATCATTTATGCCTGAGATGGGGATGATTCTTTTTTTAATACTTGCTCTATATTCAGCAACTCTCGAGAGACATTATAGAGTAGCTTTTTTTATAATGATTGCCTCGCTCTTTAAGTTTTATGCGCTATTTTTTGGGTTAGGAATTTTTCTTATTTATCGCAAGAGTTGGTTTGCATATTTTCTAAGTGCGATGCCGATTATGTTTTATATTTTTGCAATCTACTATTTAAATATTGCCAATCCACTCAAAGATAATTTTGTTCAAAAGTATAGTGGTCATTTTTTTACCTTAGAACTGCTTGCTGATAAACATCTTTATGGACGTATTTTGAATTGGATTTTTATTAAAAACCTAACTATTCCAGGAAGTATTTTTGTTTTATCTGGAGTGATTGTGCTTTTGTTTAAGCAAAAAAATATGATCTCCTTTTTTGCTTATCTTCTTTTTATGCAATTTATATTTGCATTTCTTTTGGCCAAGGGTTTTTACATACACGATTATTACTCTATACAAATATGTTTAATTTTGGCGATAATAGCATCCTATGCAATTTCTTATGTCATTTCCAGTAGTGTAAGCATTTTAAGTAATAACTTTAACTTTAAAATGAAATCGCTATTAATATCTTTATCTATATCTATGCTTGCTTTTGTTACAGTAATCAGCTTTATGTATCTGTCGTTAGACAGAGTGAAAAAGTCACTTAAAGTAGTGGAGTATTTAAATCCTATTGTCGATAGAGTTGTTAAACAAACATCCAACATGGAGAGGATTTTAATTATTAGTGATCGCAATCCTGAATACGTGGTCTTTTCTTCTAATAGAGTTGGATGGTTTTATAACTACATTCAATATGGTGATTTTGCTTACAAACATAATGATAAAAAATTAAGAGAGATCGAGGAGCGATTAAAGTATATGCTGAAAAACTATAACATCTCTGCAATCATCACTTATTTTATTGATGCCAATGCTGGATATAGTTTTCGACATAATCTGGGATTACTTCTTCCAAATCTAATGTCAACAACTCTGCAGATTAGTTATAAAGAGATCCTGATCAATTCGGAAGTTCCTAAAGATAAGTATGCTGAAATTGATCCTAGAATTACGTTTGAGGTTTGGCGTTTTTCAACTCATTAAGCAGTTCTACTATTTTTGTATGTTTATTTTTTACGGCATAATCATATGCAGACTTCCCACTATAATTCTTTTTAAAGGGATCAAAACCCATTGCTAGAAAGGTTTTTAGTAAATTAATAGAACCAGCAAAAGATGCCAGCATTATTAGATCAAGTCCCTTATAACGAGCATCTTGTTTGGAACCTTTTTGAAGTAAAAACTTTACGACTAATTCCTTGTCTGACATTATTGCCAATGCGAGAGCGCTATATCCAGCAGTATTTTTTAAATCGATATCATGAATGTTTGGACGTTTTAAAATATCTTCAACGATAGCGAGATTGCCCTTTTGAGATGCTAGCATCAAGCTGTTATGGCCATCAAAATCTCGAGCATTGATATCGGCCCCATAATCGAGTGTTTCTCTAAATTTATTAAGATCTCCTTTGATTGCATATAACATCAGAATTGTTCTACCATCTCTAGTTCTTATTGTTATGTCAGGTTTGTTGTGATCTTCGGCAGGGGCCTTCTCTTTTTCTTCATCAGCATTGCTAGCAGAAGTATTTTCATTTGAAGTGTTCTCATTATCAGCATTATCTTTTAAAGAATCATTTTTTTTATCATCATTAATCTTATCTTCATTTCCATTACTATCATTACTGTTTTTTTTATCAATTTTTTTTAATCTCATTATATCATCTTCATCGGCCGCATTTTTATCAACATCTAGTTTTCTAACTTTCAAAACATCATCTTTTTGATTATCGTGACCTTCTTTTACTCGGCCAACCATTATGTTGCTATTTTCTTTAGAGGATTTTGAAGATACTTTAGTGGTGATATGATCTGGATTTTTTATTGTTGTCTTCTCTTTCTTTTCATCAATAGTGTCCGTATTGTCTTCTGTAATGTCATCTATGGTGCTATGGATGTCTTTTGTTTCTTCACTACTATCATCTTTGGAAATTTTTGAATCAGCGGTGTTTTGTCCTTTAACAATTTGATCTTCACTCTTGGTTTGTTTGTTTATATTTTTAATACTACTAACCATCTTATTATTATAAGAGTCAGAGTATTTTGTTTTAGAAATTATTTTATCACTTTTTTGTTTGTTGCCGACACTTGTATGTGCTCTTTTAACCTCTGATTTTTCATCTTCTAAATCTTTTGTTGTAGATATTGGATCTACTTCATTTTCAGATTTAGATTCATTTTGTTGTAGTGTATGTGATTCACTCTTTCCACTTTCTTCACTCTCTCCATTCTCTTCACTCTCTTCACTATTTTCAACGTTTTCAAAATCATTAACATCAGTAGCTTCGGGTTTGACACCAATGGGTGTCTCCTTTTTAGTTTTACTTTTTACTTGTTGTTTTACAGAGGGTTTTTGGTGATCAATTTTTTTATTGTCTAGAGGAGGTTGCTCTTCTTTAGAATCATCATCACTGTCTTCGACTTTTTTTACAACATTATTATGATTATGATGACCATTATCTTTGTTATTTGCTCTTGCAAGTTTATGTATTTCTTTGGTTTTTATTTTTTTATCTTCATTTTTAATTTCAGAGGATATTTTGTCATTGTTATCGTTATTGTTATCATCACCATCATCATTAATGTCTTTATTACTATCCTTATCTTGTCTACCCTTGACGACCGTCGTTTTCTGTTTTGTCTGAAGTTGTTCTTGATGTTTTACCTTTGGATTAGTTTTATCATTTTTTTCTTTTTGAGATCGCTTTACTTTCGTGTTATCAGATTTTTCTATCTTTTCATTTTCAGCTTTATCTTTTGTTTCATCTTCAGCATTATATTCTAATTCATTTTCTAGCTTTTCCGTTGATTCATCCGTTGATTCATCATTTAATTCATCATTTGATTGATCAATTAACTCTTCGACAGTATCTTCAACGGTTTCTTCAACTGTTTCTTCAATTGCTTCATCTGAGGATACAATTGAAGATCTTTCTGATTCTTCTTTTATGGTATCGATATTCTTTTCTAAATCTGTATTTATTTCTGTATCAATCTTGGTAACATCATCATCGTTAGCATTTGCAGTTGTGGTAATGTGATGCTCTTTTTTTTGCTTCTCTTTATTTGCTCTATTTTGTTTTTCAGAGGCAGTTTTGATTGCTTCTTCAATCTCTTTGGAATTTAAATACTTTGTTGCATACTGAAGAGCAGAGAGACCTTCGTTATCTTTAATATCTACATCGGCCCCAGAGGTAATTATAAAGTTAACTATTTCAACATGTCTGCCAAAAATTGCGAACATTAGTGCTGTTAGTCCAGAGGTATTTTGTTTATCAAGATTCGCATTGCTCTTAACAAGCAATTTAACAATTTTAAAATTGCCATCATTTGCGGCCAACATTAATGATGTATTTTTTTGTTTATCAGGAATATCTAAATCAGCACCAGAAATTATTAACGCCTCAATGTTCTCTATTTTCCATAGACGAACAGCGCTTAATAATGCTGTTTCACCCTCTGCATTTTTAACATTTAAATCACAATTAGTTTTTGCCAGGTTATATAACCTAGAAACCATATCGCCTTTTGCTGCTTCAATTATTTCTAGGTTGGCCATATTATTTGTAGTTGTTTTGCACTGACGTTAGCTCAATACTTTAATTATTGAGTTTAATATATTCTAAAAAAATTTCTAAACTTATGGCAAGTTTTTATATATAATCATGAATTATATGGTGGATGTAGTTCAGTTGGTAGAGCACCAGATTGTGGTTCTGGGCGTCGTGGGTTCAAGCCCCATCATCCACCCCATTTAAATAGCAAATTTTTTGCAGATCTAAATTTATTCAGTAAACCATTATTTCACTCTCAAAATAGGCAATTTTCCTAAAAATAAGTTTTTAATATTTTACTAAAGTTGGACTTAATAAAGTTAAGTTGAAGTTTAGTTATTTGATCCCATGGAGAGTCCCCTTGGGTGGATACACCTAGAAATGAAATCATTACTGATAAGAAATTTATCTCTTACTTCAGTGAATTATTAATATAACCACATATTAACCAATCATAACCCAATGTTCGTTTCTCTACATTTTATCTGTATCTAGAGGAGATTTGCTATGATTGATCAATGGAATCTTTTTATGAAAAAATTGATTCTTTAATTTAAGAGGAGAAAAACTCCAACAAAAGAGAATAGAGAATAAAGAAAATATTAAGGCAAATGCTATTATCAAAGCATTTGCCAGCACGCAGATTCAAGTATAAAATTTTTATATCAAACATTTATTATCAAAAATTTATTAAACTAAAGAACTTTGCAGGCGTGCAGATTCTTAAGGTAAAGAAAAAAGGTAGAATGGGAATGCAATTAAAATCAATCCTTACTAAAACACTAATATATTTTTCGTTAAGTATTTTTTTTACTACTATTATTTTTATAAATCCAAAAATTTGCTTGGCCAAAGATCAATTTATAGTTGGAATACTTCAAATGGTTGATTCAATGGAAAGTGCAGTTACAGGTTTTAAAGATGGAATGAAAGAGTTGGGTTACATAGAGGGGAAAAAGATTACCTATAAATATTATAATGCCAAAGGTGATTTGATAAAATTGAAGGGACTTAGTGATACTTTAATAAATGATTCTGAACTTGATTTGATTTTTGTTTGTTCTACACCTGCTACCAGAGCATTAAAAAAGGCATCAGAAGAAAATAAAAAATCGATTCCCATCCTTTTTACTCCAGTATCAAATCCATTATCTTCAGGAATTGTTAAATCATTAAAGACACCAACTGAAAATATTACAGGTGTATCTTCGGGCATTGTTACAGGGAAACAATTAAGAATTTTAAAAGAAATTAATCCCAACATTAAAAAAGTATTAATTATTGCCAAAGAAGGAGATAGTAGTGCTGAAGATGGAATAAATGATGTTAAAAATACTTTAGAGCAAGCAAAAAAGTCTAAAGATGATATTTTGAATGATATAGAATTAACTGTTAAATTTGCTATTAATAAAGACAAAGCTCAGAAGTTTATTGAGGGCAATGATTTTTCCAAGGTGGATGTAATTCATATTATGCCAGATACGATGGTTTCTGAATTATTAGATTTGATATATAGTAAAACTAAAAAGTTAAATATTCCAATAATTGTTTGGGATCCAATTCTTCTAAAGAAAGGAGGATTTCTATCATATGTTTCTAATTATTATTTGTTGGCCAAAAATCAAACATCCAAGCAGGCAGATAAAATTTTAAAAGGCAAAAAAAAGATTTCAGAAATTTTTGTTGAAGAACCCTCTGAATATTTTCTACATTTAAATCTTGAAGCTATAAATTTTGATAAAAATAAATTACCTGCTAAATATAAAAACATTGCAAAATTTGAGTGAGAAAGGAGTAGATTGGCAAGTGTTTAAAAGGGTAGTTATTCTACTTTATCAAAAGCAAATAACTCAACACCAGGGGCATAATCTTTTTTGAAATCTGCAAAGGTGATTGTATCATATCCATGATCAGCATGATTTGGGCCCCAACTATTTCTTAAGATAAGATGTCCACCGCCTGCTTCATTACTATTTAAAACATATCCAACAATTGCTTCTGCGTGACCAGAATGTGCTTGTGCAACTGGAATTCCAAGTTTTAGATAGTCGAGAAGGTTACTTAATTGTATTGATGTTACAACTCCTTGATAATCTCTCTTTAAAAATTTTCCAGTTAATTTTAAACCTTTTCTAATCATAAATTTTCCATTGTTGATTAGAGTTTGGGTCATTTTCTCATCTGAAGTTGCATAGTCGTAAATATAATTTAAATCATAAGGCCAACTTGCGGCCACAACAGTACCATAAACATTATATCCATCAAGATACTTAGGAAAGTTTGATGGTTCAGTTTGTTCATTACTAACTCTGTTTCCTGCTTGAGTTGAATAATCAATAGACATATGATTAAAATCTTGACCTGCAAGTCCAGTCAAAGCATATTCTAAAATAAAAGTCATCGTTTGTTGAACACAAGTTCCTCTTCCTCCTTGAGTTCTAACAGCAATACCTCGACGATTGATTTCTCCTCTTAAATCAACACTGTTTGCGATCTCAGCATCTTTTTCAGATAATGTTTTTTTAGAAAAATTTTGAGTTAAAACATAATTTGCTTTATATGGATCTGATGTTGGATATCCAACGGTACCAGTCTCTGCTCCATGATCGGCCCAATTAAGATAGAGTCGTCCATATGCTATGTAGTGTGTACCATGAGTTGGATGATAATAAATTCTACCTTTTTGAAAAATAGAATATCTACCAACACCATCTGTGGAAACTAGTTCATCAGAAATGGGGTATCCAAAATGTTTTTCCCATCCGAGTGATGCCCATTTGTCTCTTATCAATCCATGAACTTCATGAGCATCAGCTCCCGGATACCAATAGATGGAACCATGTTGAAAATGATTAAAGCGACCGATTTTATCAGGAGTTCCAGTTTCATCAGTTGTGGGATATCCAAGAAAACTTTTCTCAGCACCCATCTTTTTCCATTTAGCGAGAATTGATCCATAAATTACTTTTGCTCCGCCAGTGTTGGAATTGTTAGCATAGTAAATAGAACCGTTAATATAGTTGCGTGCACATCCGGCACCGTTTTGAGAAGTCAGTGATATATAATCACCATTTGCATTTCCTAAAAATTGGTTGCTATTCCATTTAGATTGCATGGCAGCTTTAACATTAACATTACAATCTGCTAGAAGATATGAGCATGGAAGGACTGATAATAGTAAAGATACAAATAGATTTCTAGATTTAAAAGGGAACTTCATAAATTACTCCAGTGTAAAAATTAAACTATAAAATTATTAAAGCAATAAGTGTGCCACTAGCACTAGAATCAAGGTAGCACTTAAACTTCTTGTTTCTAAGAGAGTAAATCTTTTTTTATGTAGGTAGGAGTTGGATATTGAGAATGAGATGAGGATAAAGATGAAGATAAGAGTGGTCTAATATCACCAACACCAGTTCCAACAAAAAGAGAATCAATTCCAAAATTATTTGCACCTAATATGTCAGTGTTAAGTTGATCGCCAATCATTAACATATTTTTTGTTTTGCTGAGTTGATATGCTTGTTCAAAGATCATTGAACTTGGTTTTCCAACGTTTACAAATTTTGGAATATTTTTTATATCGATATCAGAAGAAATTGGATTATTAAGATAGCGTTCATAGATTGTATTTTCAAAGATTTTGGCCATTACACCAGTTGTGATACCATAATTATCAAGTCCTTTTGGATAGTACAGATCTGGATTAGCGAGAATAAGTTCTATTTTTTGATTGTGTTCAATTTTTTGTATGATGATTGATAATACTTGATCGACATAAGATAAGAATGGGTAACCACACTCGTCACAAAGTGCCAACACTTCAATATCTGACCAACTAAAAGAGTTGGGAATTATGGATTCAAAGTCTGTTGTATGATCAGTAGAGGGAGGTGTGATCGGTACAATGTTTGCTCCCGCCAATTTTAAGTAAGCATTGGAATCATCAGTTCCTAATACAATAGTATTTTTTGCAACTAAATTATTTTGTTTAAAATAATTGGCGATGATTGAACCAGAGGTAATTATTTTTTCCTCATTGATATCAAGACCTCGCGATTTAAAAAATTTGGACATAGTAGAGGGAAGTTTGGAGGCACCATTAGTTAGAATGTAATATGGTTTGTTTTTAGAATGAAGTAATTGAAGAAACTCTTTAGCACCAGGAATGGCACCAAAATTATTTACTAGCACTCCAAAAGCGTCAAGTAAAATTACATCATATTTATCAACTAAATTTTTACAATGAATGTTGTTAGTGTTGTTCATGTTGGTATTCATTTTTTTTCAATGTTTCCGATAGGGTGTTTGTGTAATGTTCTATAGTCATCAATATAATAATTATTTAGTAAATCATCTTGAAATATAAACATGAAAAAAAATGATGTGGCAATAGAGATTAGAGGACTTAGTAAAAATTTTCACGACAAAGCGGCAGTGATTAATTTGGATTTAGATGTATGTTATGGAGAGATTACTGCACTTCTAGGATCAAATGGCGCTGGTAAAACTACAACAATAAATATGATTGTGGGTTTTTTACAAGCGACGGAAGGGAAGATATCTATCTCTGGTTTAAATTTGCAGGAAGAAAAAAATCATCTAAAAGTAAAAAATCTGTTGGGGCATATGGGGACAGAGATGGCCCTTTATGAAAAGTTTTCCGTTAAGGAGAGTTGGGAGTTATTTGCAAGTTTAAGAAAAATTGAAAAAAAGTCTTTTAAAAAAAGAATTGATTATTTGATGGAGTTATTTGAAATAGATGGTTTTCAAAACAAAAGATATAATGAATTATCTTCTGGCCAAAAACAAAAATCACTAATTGTGGCCACAGTTTTACATGATCCACCCATTTTAATTTTTGATGAGGTAACAGCATCGCTGGATGTGATTACTAGTAGATCAATTATGGATTTTATTAAGATGGAAAGATCTAGAGGTAAAGCTATACTTTTTTCCACTCATATCTTAAGCGAGGTTGAATATTTGTGTGACAAGGTAGCAATACTACACGAGGGTAAACTTCGAGATGTAACTAATCCCCAAGAGTTAATGAAAAAACATCAGGTAAGTAATATGACCGATGCTTTTTATTATGCGATTAAAAATTATAAGGGAGAGTGATAGGAGATGGAGTTAAGAAATATTGCAATTATTTTTATAAAAGAGTTGAGAGAGAGTTTTAGAGATAGATCACTACTTCTAACTAATTTTGCAGTTCCATTTTTGATCGTGGCCATTAGTTTTATGTTTATTCCTACAGTTGTGAAACATAAAGTAGATGTAATTGAAAAATATGTTTTTAATATTTCATTTAATTGGAAAGAAAATATTGAAGCTACTAAGGATACGAAAGTAAATGACGAAAAGAAAAATTTACTTCCCTTTGTCTATAAATTAAAAAATGATGAGAGAATAACAATACTTGAAAATAATTATTTTGCTACAGAAATTAAAAATGGTGAGATAGAACGCTTGATAGATTTTGAAAAGGAACAATCAGAAGAATCGGGACAATTGAGGACATTGAAGTATAAAAAGAGTTATTCTAATTACTCGGAAAACTTAGAACGCTTACGACAAAATATTTCAAAGAAAATGAAAGAGAGGCAAGTTGATTTACTTGTGTACTACAAGCAAGATCAAGGTAACTTAATAATAAACACTTTTGCAGATCACTCCAGTGAAAAGTCATGGATGGCGCAAAATTATTTTGCTCAAATAGTAGATAGTGAAAATAAAGTTGTTGTGAAAAAAATGTTAAAAAAAATAGGAAAAGATGATGATTTTTTTGAACCATACAAAGTACACAGATATCGCTTAGGTTATATCGATTTAGTTAATTCATCTCTCTCAACATATTTAGTGGGAATGTTTGTTCAATTTTTATTATTGTTGGCGATGTACTATCCGACGATAAATGCCACTATAGGAGAAAAGACAAAACATACTTTAAGACCACTACTATTAAATCCTGTTGGCCATGTGGAGATTTTAATTGGAAAATATTTAAATATTGCACTTCAGGGATTAATTGGATTAATCCCCTACTTGTTAATAGTGATATTGTTTTATCATCTAGGTAAATTTAATTCCTCATCTGTGGACGGCCTTCAAAATTTAATTGTAAAAATATTACAACCTGAAACTATTATTATGTTGTTTTTTTCAGTAGTGAGTGTGGCACTTTTAATCTCAGCTTTTAGTTTTTTTGTAACTATTTTGGCCAGAACTCAACAGCAGGCGCAAGCACTACTTAGCGTAGGAATGTTTTTATTGATAATACCGAACTTTTTTATTTTACTTTTCGATATTAAATTAAATAATTTAAATGTCTTTATTCCTTTTTTGAATTTCTCATTATTAGTTAAAGCGCAAATAATAAATAGTAGTAGTTTGTTGTGGGAATGGTTAGTAATTATCGTAAATTTAATCTATTCATTGTTAATATTAGTACCAGCAATACAAATATTTAATTATCAGATTGTTTACTCAAGTGGATATTTATCACTCTCTCAATTGATAAGTTTTAAAAGAGTGAGGTTAGAGAGAATAGATCCGGCAATCTCCTGGATCATTTTTACTATTATATTAGTTGGTAGTATTATCGTTACTTTGATTAATGGAGCTAAAAAGGAAAATATTTTGTTTGCTTTCTTTGTTAACAAGATGGTGCTTTGTTTTGGAGTCTCTTTATTTTTAATGTGGTTTTATAAATTAAATTATAATTCAATTTTAAATTTAGAAAATCATAATGATAGAAAACGGTGGATGTTGCTATCTATAATAATTGGAATTAGTTCTGCTTTTTTTATGATTATGTTGCTGGAACATCCATTATATTTTTTGAGTGCTAATAATTCTTCATTTGCTATTGCTACAAAGTTAATATTTTTTGCCCTGTTGGCGGCAGTAGCAGAAGAGATTGCATTTAGAGGAATAATACTAAAGGGTCTGCTATCATCCTATCCTAAATTTTTTTCAGTTGTAGTTTCATCTCTAATGTTTGCAGTAGTTCGTTTAGAGGTAGCTTTATTTATTCCACTATTTTTTTGGGGAACTATTTTATCCATTCTGGCCATTAAAAGAGGAATTGGTTATTCTATTGTTAGTCATGTCTGTTTTAATTCTTTGCTTACTATAGTTTACCACTATAATATTAAATTGAGTCTCGTCTGAGTACCATGTGTGTGAATCATTTTGTGTTGTCTTCCAGCGATTTTGTCAGTGGTTTATTTTTCACCGACTTTGTCGTTATGTTTTTCACTCAAGCATAGAAATAATTTTTTGACTTTAATTATCTACTTTTTCCTATCGATAATTTCAAGAAAAACTTTACCTATTTTTTTAAAGATTTTTATTCAAATTGTGTTTGTCGAATATGATTATGTAGTTGTTCTAATTTATCCACAATGAAAGACCCTTGTGCACGGGCCGACATTCTTTTTTTATACTTTAATTATTAAGTGGCGGCCCTCCTCCTCCCTTCGGTCGGCCGAGAGATACTGGCCAAGACAGTTAAGTATAATCATGTAAATTATTCTTCTCTTAGTTAGTTTTTCTTTTCCTTCTAGATGGGGGAGATGGCCGGCAAATCAGTGGTTGATTTTTTTTATTGATTTAGAACATAGTTTCTAGAGCGCCCTAGAAGCTTAGTGTTGACTATCTAGAGATTGAATTTTTTTGATTTAAATGCATTTTTTTCTTGCGTAGTTGTTTCTATGATTTTTTTAAATTGTAATTTCATTTGTCTAATCATTATTTAAATACCCTCTAAAGCATTCCCATATATATTATAAGCATAAAAAAAATAAAACTACTCTCCTTTAAACTCAAATTTTCTAAAGCTCAAAGAGATACTATTCTGAGAAGAAAATTCTCCTCTAAAAGTTGTGATATACTATAAAAATCTCATTTCATGAGAATAAAAAATAATTTAAGAGGAGCTACAAATGACTATTGTAAGTGAAAAAATTCTTTCTCTCAAAGATTATGAATTATTAGAAAAGACAAAAAAATTAGTTGCTGTCGAAAAAGCACAAACACTAGAGGTGTTGGCGCATCTACAAGAAATTTCCAGACGTCGTCTATTTTGTGATTTGGGATACTCCTCGCTTTTTGAATACACTCATCGTGAGTTGGGGTACAGTGAAGC
>JADFZW010000069.1 GCA_015232355.1 Oligoflexia bacterium | reverse complement strand
TTTACAAATTTAGCAAAATGTAAAACTCTTACTGACTATCAGGCGCTACTTCCTGTATCAGGTTACTTCAAAGAAATATGGCCGAACGTGCATTGACTGAACAATAGATATTTTTGATAATTAAAATATGTCCATTACAAAATAAAAAAATAAAGTCAATAGAAGCATCTGTACCGCTTACGATCGAGTTATATGTCCAAAGAAAATGTATTGTTTAAAAATGAAATTGGAACTAATCATTCTGAGTTAAGCAGAGACAAAGAGAGAGATAATTGAACTTATGTCTGAAATTTCCGATAAATGTAAAAGATCAAAATACTTTCATTCTTTTTCTGGATTTTATGATTTATCCGCCAGTATTGTTAGTGGTTCAATTGTCCAGTGTGGAGCCGGAATAGATAGTATTACTCTTTGTAATAATGGTGATATAGTGTCATGTCCAATGCTACCTGCATTTGGGAATATTCGGAATAATTCCTTGGAAAGTTTGTTAAGAAGTGAGCTTAAAAAAAATGTAAAAGAATGTTGGAGTAAAGGAGGATGTGCGATGAGTTGTATGCACAACTCTGTGGCAATCAAGAAAAATCCTTTCGGATTTATGTTTGAGATAATTAGAACAGGCAGGATATATAGGATTCTGTCGTTTTAAAAAAATTGACAATGCAATTGCTTAATCTATACTGGTTTTGAAACAGTCAGAAAAAATATTCCACGACCTTTATTATTAGTTAAATGGTATCAGCTTCAAATTTTAAAGGAATATTAAAACAAATGAAAGTCATTTTTGCTTATCTTTGTCGTATCAAATCGCTTGCTTCATTGACACTTGAGCGATGTGGACGAAAATTTATATTAGATTTATTTCGATACAATTTTATTGGCAAGACAAATAATATTTTTAAAATTCTCTTTTGTTTTGCTTTTAATAATGGAAGATTTTCTTATAATCCCACGTTTCTTCCTCCAACAGTCATAATAGAAATAACAAATAGATGCAATCTAAAGTGCAATACATGTATTCTTGGAACATCTGATAAGTACAGTGGATATAACAAAAAAGACATGGGGATTGATCAATTCAAAAACATAATAGATAGTATTCCAACATTGGTACATGTGTGGATGCAGGGAGTAGGTGAGCCATTATTAAACGATAGTCTTATCGAGATGATTTCTTATGCGGGCAAGAAAGGAATTAGATCTTCCTTTAATACAAATGGATTATTGTTTAATCAAACAATAATGGCCATGTTAATTTCATTAAAAACACATGAGATATTTTTTTCAATTAATACTTTAAATGAGGAAAAATTTAGAAAATATAAGTCGAATGCTGACTTAGTAAAAATAAAAGATAATTTACAGACATTTATTTCAATGAGAAATGACAAGAAAAGCAAATATCCTATCATAGGGATACGTGCAATCTTAATGAAAGACACCATCGAAGATATTTATGATTTACTTAATTATGGGGCAATGATTGGAGTTGATAAAATAAGTATTCAAAGTTATCTAGTAGGATTTGGTGACAAAGGAAATGATAATCAAAAAATTGATTCCGCTGAAGAAAAAAGAATTACTAACTTGTTGATAGAGCACGGAAGAAAATTAAATATTTCTGTTGTATTCGATACATCAGGTAGTGAAAACGGGAGCTGCATTCAACCGTGGCTTTGTCCATTTATATCGGCCGAAGGTTTTGTAATGCCTTGTTGTTCTGTTATCTCTCCAGCTAAAATTAACTTTGGTAATTTATCAAATAAACCCTTTGTCGAAATATGGAAAGACAGACGTCTAAATTCTTTGAGAGAAAATTTTTATAAACAAAGGCCAATTATTTGCAAAAATTGTTCATTATACTAGGGACTAATTGTAGTTTTTTTGTTTTTCATAGGGATATCTGAAAAAATAAAAAATATTGTGCTACCTAGGATAGGAAGGATATGATCAATAAAATAATTAAAAGTGTACTTGAAAATCCACGATTATATTTATTGTGGCAGGGTACATTTGTAAAACAAAAAATTAATGTTATTAATGATATTGGAGCATGTTCTAAGATCCTTGACATTGGATGTGGTGCTGGAACAAACAATTCTCATTTTATTTTTGAAGAATATGTTGGTGTTGATATAAATCCTAAATATATAAGTTATGCGAAAAAAAATTGCAAAGGATCTTTTTATGTTGCGGATGCAATTGACTGTGACTTCTGTGAATGGGGAAAATTCGATACAATTTTATTAAATAGTTTTTTACATCATGTAGATGGTACATCAACTGTCTCGATACTTTCAAATGCGAGAAAATCTTTAGACAAAAATGGATTTATACACATAATAGACATTATATGCCTGATCACTATAGTATTGGTTTTCTTTTATCAAAGCATGATCGTGGACAGTACGTTCGTTCTAAAGATCAATGGCACAATCTTATTCATAAACAATTATCATGCTGCGATTACAAGGAATATCGCTTGAAATTTGGACCCATAAATTTGTGGTATATGTTTTACTTCAAGGGTAGGTAGATATGCACAGATGCTTGATGTATCTTATCGCGATTGTGGGATCACTATTTTTGCCCATGGGATTTAATTTCTTATTTTTAATTTTTTCATCTTATTTTTTGGTTAATCGATTATTAAGAGAAGTAGAGTTTTGGGATAAAATAATTATTGCTTGTGCCACTGTGCTACCTTTAACTGCAATAATTGGGCTCATATTGTTTTTCGTGGGGAAGTATCATCCTATTTTATTGGTGGCCATCTTTTGTACGCCTGTGTTTTTTTTCAACAGAAAAATTTGCTTGTTTAGCAAAAAAGAAAAAATAATAACCTGTGAGACTGTCCTGATTGGTTTAACTTTTTTAAGCGTTTTTTATTTTTCGTTTAGTTTTCCATTTACTCCAATTTTTAACACGGATCATTATGACATAATGGATCTTTCTAGATATCTTGATAATAATAAAATATTTCCAATTTGGACGAAAGATAATTTATTTCCTACAGATGTAAGAATGGTTCTTTCTCCTCAAAATATTATTATGTCATTTTGGGGATCAATCAATTTCTGGTTTTTTCAAAATGATGTAAATTTATCAGGTCAACCAATAGCATTTGTTTAATTTACTATGCAATGACTTTGATAATCGTATGGTGTATAGTTAATAGCAAGAGAGCAGTGTTGTTTTTTTTCTGTTGTTGTTAAATGTTCCACATTTGTTTTCAGCATTTGGAAAATCATTTACAAGCGATACATTTCAAATCTACTACTCCATTTTTTTTATCTATATATTTATTAGGATTTTCATAGATAAAAAACAAGCTTTCATTCCCGTACTTTTTATGCTTATAGGATTTTCTTTTTATATACGAGTGTTTGTGATCGGGTATCTCATATTTTTCTTAGCTATAGCTTTGCTAGTGATACATTTTTTACAAAAAGATAAAAGTATCCTTAGAGCAACTAACATTATATCAAATAAAAAGCATATTATCTCATTTGTGATTTCACTAATTGTTTTGATTTCCTGGCTGACAATGATGTGGATCAAGTATGACAACTTTCTCATGCCTCAATCTGCTACTTTGGCAAACATGCAACATACAGCCCTAACTGATCATTACAATGATTTCAACAATGCCATGATGAGTGCAAATTATGTTGGCGAGGGAAGAATGGATCAAATTAAAAATGCCATAATGAACCAGAGTATTTATTACAAAACATACACACAGCAAAATAATAGTAACTATACCTCCTCTAAATTAGAAGGGATCATAGGGTACATACTTATTTTTGTTAATAGCAATAGTTTTATGGTTTTTTTTGGACAAAAGAATGGCCACTATTAAATATTTCATTGTCTCCATTCCGGCGTGGTGTTTATGGGCCACAATTGGCATAGGTGAAGAAAATTTTAAAAAATATCAAAAAATATTTTTCTTTTCTGTGTCAATCCTCTTTATGCGATTTGTATCAATTAATACGATTAATAGATGGCCTATGCTTAAAAACTACAATCTATTTCCTTCATGGGAAGATGCCTTTAATATGGAGTATGCCCATAAACTTGATTTTATAAAAAAATGCAATGATTACGGAGTTAATGCAAATAATTCAATTTTTTTTGATACGAGGAGAACATGGAGGATTTATTTCTTATTTTATAGGGAAAAACTATATTTGGGAATACAACTGGTATGAGAATCCTATATTTAAAGAACTTCATGAAATAGAAGATGGCGATGAAGTTTTATCTTACTTGAAAACAAAAAACATTAAATACGTTATCTCTATGGATAAATCAGAATTAGTTAGATTCTATCAAAATGCATTTAGAAAAACCAATCCACTTTTTAAAGAAACTCTTGTTAAAATGATTATAGAGGATGATAAAAGACTAGTATTGTTAAATGAAGAAAAAAAAGAAAAGGGATTAGAACTTAAATTGTATTATGCGAGGGGCTTGTGATTTGTAAATTATGTTACTGTTCTGAATTCATTAATATAGATTCTGATATTGGAGATTATGAGTACGAATCATCTTTTGGATATAGCTACTTAAAGTGTGCAAATTGTGGTTTGTATTTAATAGATCCACTTCCTGATAGTAATACCTTAGAAAAAGCATACTCTGGCACATATCATGCCTATAATCATCAACCCAGTAAATTTGCACAGTACCTTAAGAAAAAATATTGGCAAAGCAAGATTAAACGTTGTTTAACATTTGTTGCCAAAGATGCGTCTATTTTGGATATTGGTTGTTCATTAGGAGATTTTTTGTTTGAACTAAGAGAACGAGGATTTAAAAATATACAGGGTATAGAGTATAAAAAGGAGGTCGCTGATATAGCAAGAGCGAGATGGTTAGATGTGTTAAATGGAAGTACCGAAGATGTAAAATTTAAAAAAATCATTACGATTTAATAGTTATGACTAATGTTATAGAGCATGTTTATGAACCAGTGTATACTTTAAAATTATGTCAACCGATATTAAAACCACAAGGGGCGCTATTAGGCGAAACTTTAAACATTCGTAGTCGGGACTACTATTTGTTTAGAGAATATTGGTGGGGTATCATGTGCCCAGACATTTATTCTTATTTGATAAAAATAATATAAGAATATTGGCAGAAGAAGCCAACTTAGAATTTATATCTACAAAAAATCTTTTGCAGCCAGCTCACTGGGTAATATCTATTCAAAATATTTTGCAAGATTCAAAATTTAAAACAACATTAAAACATGGAAGATCTTTTCTGTTTACTCCACTTATTATACCGTCAATAGGAATCAATTTTTTGCAAATGTTTTTCTCGGATGCTTCACTTATAGAGTTTGTTTTAAAAAAAAGAGGATTAAGTTGAAACT
Source organism: Oligoflexia bacterium (assembly GCA_015232355.1). GTDB lineage: Bacteria > Bdellovibrionota > Bacteriovoracia > Bacteriovoracales > Bacteriovoracaceae > JADFZW01. The sequence goes on along the minus strand of JADFZW010000069.1, from coordinate 5,522 downwards.
AATAAGCATTGTTATTCCTGTTTTCAATGAAGAAGATATAGTTCAAGAGTTAATTAGAAGACTTCAAGTTTCGACACAGAATATTCATTATAGATATGAGTTTATTCTCATAGATGATGGCAGTAATGATAAAACTTTGCTCTTTTTACTAGAGATGCAAAGGCAAGAAAATCGTCTGAAAGTAATAAAATTATCAAGAAATTGGGGACATCAAAATGCATATAATGCAGGTATAGATTATGCTAGCGGAGATGCTGTTATTTTCATGGATGGAGATCTAGAGGATCCTCCAGAAATGATAAATGAAATGATTAAAAAATGGGAAGAAGGTTACCAAGTTGTATATACTGTAAAAGAGACTAGAGAAGAGAGTATCTTGAAAAAGATTATGTTTTCTTTTTTTTATAAATTAATGGAGAAGTTTTCTGAAATAAATATTGATAAACAAGCGGGAATGTTTTCTTTAATTGACAAAAAAGTTGCAAATCACATGCGCCAGTGCAAGGAAAGAAATAAGTATTATGTAGGACTTAGATTTTTTTGTGGATTTAAACAAATAAAAATTTCATATAAGCGACATGGAAGACTAAAAGGGAAACCTAAACAAACAATCAGGAAACTAACAACTTTGGCTCTGAATGCAGTCTTTTCTTTTTCTTTCATACCTATTAGGACATTAACTTATTTTGGTGTGATAATAATGATTAGTATCTTATTGACTTCATCTTTTATTATAACAGCTAAAATTGCCAATTTAAAATTTGGAGTTATTCAAAATCTTCCTGGGTGGACATCGATGTCATTGTTGGTATTATTGGTTTTATCTGTGCAAATTATTTTTATGGGTGTCCTTGGGGAGTATATAGCAAGAGTATTTGATGAGGTTAGAAATAGACCATATTATATTGTGGAAAAAGTTTATGACGTTGAAAAAGTATAGTAGGCAAAAAATGTCTTTTTATATTATAAAAAAAATTATTCATAGGTTTAATGATAATTTCAGTTTTGTTTTTCAACCAATAAGGAAACCACGCACTGTAAGATAAATATTAACATGGCAACTCTTGGGAAAGTTCAATTACTCGCTTGCCAATTTAAGATAAGGATGATATATGCGCGTTACTTTTGTAGCAATGGGATGGGAAAACATATCTATTGAATATCTTTCTGCTTCCCTCAAAAATGCCGGTCACACATGTTTTATAGCATACGATCAATCGCTTTTTGATGATAAGAACTATGTGTCGATAAAACCACTAGCTACTTTTTTTAAAGATTCATCTTGTATTGTTGAGCAAATATTAAAATCAAGACCAGATATAATTGCATTCTCAGTAATGACAGTTATGTATGATTGGTGTCTAAATCTATCTCAGGTTCTAAAAACTTATTTGGATGTTCCTATAATTTTTGGAGGATATCATCCAACAACTGCTCCTGAAGTTGTTATTAGAGAAAAAGTTGTTGATATGATTTGTGTTGGAGAAGGAGATATCCCTTTACTAGAACTATGTAACTCATATATTGATGGCAAATTTAAAAAAAATATACCTGGAATTTGGTACAAAAGTGAAGATGGGAATATAATTTCACTTGGAGCATCTAAGCCAATTGAAGATTTAAACAACATCCCATACCCAGATAAAGAACTACTAGAGAAGCACGTTCCAATGAGTAATTACTTGTTGTACTCATTAGCTAGAGGATGCATCTATAATTGCCACTATTGTTCTGTTACCACCTCAAACAATATTGCTAGAGAAGCAGGAATAAAAGCATTTCGGATAGTCAGTCCGAAAAGAGCAATTGAGGAGTTAAAGTACTTTAAAACAAAGTATAATTATAAATGGATCGATTTCAGGCATGCTATATTCGCTTTTGATCCAAAATGGATTATAGAGTTTTGCGAAACATATAAGAAAGAAATTAATGTCCCTTTTAGAATATTTTTTCATCCTAGCTTGGTTACTGACGAAGTGGTAAAATCACTAGTAGATGCCAAGTGTTTCACTATCCAAATTGGGCTAGAATCATTCGACGAAGGACTTAGAAAAGAAGCACTAAATCGCCAGGAGTCAAACGAGCAAATTCATAAAGCAATTGCCATATTAGAAAAAAATAAGGCACACTATACACTTGATTATATTTTAGGATTACCAGGACAAAAGGAAGAGGAATTGCAACTAGTTGCTGAATTATTTTCTCGCTCAAAATACTGCTACAGACTATCTCCTTTTATGTGTCAGTATCTTCCTGGTTCAAAATTGATTGATTATGGTCTTAAAATTGGGGAATTGACAAAAAAAGATGTTGCAGAAATTAATCAAGGTAATCACGGCAATTATATGGGAGAGGGGTCAATTGAGGTGTACTCTATCGAAAAACAACGTATGCTCAGAATGTATAGAGTATTGTTCAGAACTATGGGACTACTACCATCTTATATAAGAATCCCTCTAGTGAAATCGAAAGTGTACAAATTATTTTCCAAGCTAAATCCAATCTTTGCAAATATAATTATTAAATTTTTGGATATTTTTATTCTAATCCTCAACAGAGATGCTAGAGGTTATTTTATTAACTATCTTTGGTGGATTCAGAAAAGGTTTCAACCATCTCACCCATATTTTATTTTTAGAAAAACCAGAATAAAAGAAATTAGAAATCTAAACTTTCATACCCCACGTACACTTTTCAGGAAGGAATTTCATCATGAATAAATATGAATTTCAAAAACTTATAGATACAGAAGAAAGCAACTGGTGGTACCGGTCTAGGAGAAGAATAATCCATAATTATTTGTCAGACAGATATCCTAAAACTCCCGACAGAAAAATACTCGATGTTGCATGCGCTATCGGAACTAATTTTTTTAAATTCAAAGAGTACGGAACTATAACCGGGATTGATGTTTCTGAAGAAAGTCTCAATATTTGTAAAAAACGGGGGATTGATCGTGTTGTAAAAGCAGATGTACTGAACCTTCCATTTGAAAATAATAGCTTTGACATGATTTTTTCTTTTGATGCTCTAGAGCACTTCGAAAATGACACTGCTGCTATCCATGAATTAAGCAGAGTTTTGAAAAACGATGGAGCGATAATTGTTACCGTTCCTGCCAATATGCTACTATGGAGCAATCATGATGTATCATATCACCATTTTAGGCGTTATACCTCTCATGATTTAAAAGTTAAATTTTGTAATAACGGTTTCAAAATGGAATTTATAACTTATTGGAGTATGGCTATTTTTTTTCCAGTTCTTATGCTTAGGAAAATTCGAACTTTTTTTGCTAAATCTGATAAGCAAGTGAAGAGTGATTTTTTTATAAAAATACCAATATGGATTGAGAGAACACTTAACAACATTCAGGTATGTGAATCTTGGTTAATAAAAAAAGGAGTGAAATTACCAGTGGGGGTGAGTCTTTTTTGCGTCGTAAAAAAAGGAGATTCATAATGAGTTCCAATATAATCAAAGCAACTAAGCAATTTTTGATGGCAACCAAATCTTTTCGTCAGGGAACGCGTGTTATTGGCTCGGAATTAAAAGCTAGATTATGTGTGCCCACTCTTAGGAGTGTAGAGTTTCAAGTCACTCATCATTGCAATTTAAAATGTGCTTTCTGTTATGCACGAGACATAATGAGCGCGAAAAAGAATCCAAATAATATGCCTTTTGATATATTTAAATCCACAGTTGATACTATATATAAACTAGGAATAATACATATCAACATAACCGGAGGCGAACCCCTCATTCGTAGTGACATAATCGATATTATTAGTTATATCCCAAAGGATGTCATTGTAACACTTGTAACAAATTCCACATTGTTAACAAAGGATAAAATAAATTCACTTAAAAAAGCAAATCTAAGCACTATTCAAATGAGCTATGGAAGTAACTATAAAAATTTTTTCAATCGGGAAATGGCCCAATTTTGTATAAAACAAGGTATAAGCGTAACTCTTTCTATTCTTAACACCTTCGAAGAAAGGCCACATAACGAAGAGGCCCTGAAACTTGCTAAAGATGATGGATATAACATTTTATACAACTATCCAATGCGCTACTGTAATTCCGGGCTTGATTCTAAATTCTATTGGGAGAATAGAAATCTTCCTATTGTTAGAGAAGATAATATGTTTTGGAGCGGTAGAGACATCTGCCCTGCTGGTATCCACAAAATTTATATTACAAACGACGGAGATATAATGTCTTGTGACCGTATTCATGAAATATATGGCAACATTCATACTGATAATATTAGAGGTGTCTGGAAAACAATGGCAAAAAAGTACAAAAAAAATAAGAGTTTTTGTTTACTTGAGACTGATACCGATCAATGGGAAATAAATAACAAGATGAGCGGAAAAAGATATCCAGTAAAAAATATTGGTAGTTCTACGAATCCTTTTAACATTTTCGATAGGGCCAATGAGGGATAATACCTGATTTTTTTATCAGATAATTGGAGTTCACTATGTTTGCTTTCTTGAAAATTTTAAAAGACAAGATATTGGAATCTCCTAGAATATATAACGCTTGGTCATGTTCATTAAATAAGCAACGACTGAATGCCATTGCGAAAATACTAGCATCAAAAGGCATTGAAGCAAAAAACATATCAATCCTTGATATTGGATGTGGTCCAGGATCTAATTCAGAATTTTTTTCTAACTGTAACTATTTAGGTCTTGATATAAATCCTACCTACATCCATCATGCTCAAAAAAAATATCCCCAATTAAAATTTAAAATTTCTGATGTTACAAAATTAAAACGTGAAAACAATCAGGGCTTATACAATTTAGTTATCGTTAACTCATTTCTACATCATCTTTCCGATGAACAAGCGAATATATTATTGCTTAAAATAACCGAACTAGTAAATTCTGATGGACGCTTGATAGTGTTAGAACCACTAAGTGCAGAAAAAAAAACATACTTCAGATACTGTTTAATGAAATTAGATAGGGGTCACTATATAAGAGAATGGGAAAGCTACCAAAAATTACTAGAAACACATTTTACTATTGAAACAAAAGCCATCTACCCTCTGAAAATTGGTTGGATTACCGGTTGGATGCATGTAATAGCTCTTTTTCAACAAAAAAATTAAGATCTTGATTTAATGCGACATATTCCTGACTTCAACAGACTCGTTGAATCAATGTCTGAAATATTAAATATATACCCCAGATTTTTGTAACTTCTCAATAAATTGAGGTAAAAAAAATTTACTCTTTTCACATTCATATTCAAATAATTCCCAAGAATACACAAGTAAAATAGTTACTCGAAGGGGATGCATCTTCTCAAGGTAGTTCAAAAATTAACATCACTAACCTAAAGCAAGTTTTTAATTAGCAACATACTATGTAACTTCTCGGTAGTGGAATATTTTTTCTGTCCAAGCAATTGCGTTACAACTTTTTATAAGTTAAAAAAGGAGATGTTTGGATGGAGAATTTTTTGATGAGTATTATTAAATTTGAATTGAATGTACCAGAGGC
>JADFZW010000068.1 GCA_015232355.1 Oligoflexia bacterium | reverse complement strand
ATCCCCCCCACTTCAAAGGAATTTTATGAAAAATTTATCAATAAATATATCTACTACTGGTCAATAAATTACTATTTATTCTCAATTAAATAACTGACAATTAAGATGCGATCGCCCTTTGACACGCCACTTGTGGGACTGATTGAGTTAAAAGAGAAAAAGAAAAATATAGTCGGCCGGCACCTTTTTTTCGATTTTCGATTCTTAAATATTATCCGGAGTACGCCATAGAAATTAATAGCAGCGCTAGAATGTAAGATATAAACATACCAGTAAGATATATTTTTGCCTTTGAATTTGAACCACGAAACTCATGCCATACAAATACACCCCAGATGGAAGCAACCATTGGTGATGCTTGCCCAATAGCATATGAGATTGCAACACCAACTAAACTCGCGGCCACAAAATTAAAGACTGTACCTACACACCAAAGAGATCCGCCAAGAAATCCTAGTAAATGATTCGACATCGATGCACTAGTGTACTCTGAAAAACTAACTGGTTTACCATTAAATGGTTTTTTCATTAAGTAGGTGAGAAAGAAAAAGCATGAGATCAGTGCTCCTAGAGTAAAAAATACTCCCACTGTATATGGAGTTAGTGGATGTTCAGAGGTCATTGCTTTAGTAACGAATGGAGCGAAAGTTCCCATTAATAGACCAGAGATGATACAAATAACAACGCCCTTTTTAGATGTTGTTTGATTGTCTTTTGCTTTATCTTTATCTCCTGCTCCTTTCAATTCACTATATGCTTTACCAATTAAAATAACCGCCACTACGGCCATAATAACTCCGGCCCCAAGTAAAACTGCATTTCCTTTCGGTTGTAATAAATAACTAAGCACTACACCTTCAACTAAAGCAATACCAATTGCAATTGGAAATGCGATCGCAAGACCGACCATCTCAATTCCCGCAATAAGTAAAACGTTTGCAATGTTAAAGATGAATCCACCAATAGCTGCATAGATAAAACTAGTTGTGTCTGCCACTTGTAAATTTGCTATAAAAGTATTTTCTCCACCTGGGATTGTTCCCATAGTAAGTGCAAGCACTATTGAGGTGATGAAAATACCTAAAGCATAATCCCAATAGTACAATTCAAAACGATAATTTTTCATAAACTTAAATGCATTCGCAAATGAACCCCAAAAAATGGTACTAAGAATTGTCATTACAAGTGCTGTAGCAAATGTAGTAGGTATAAACATTTTTTTATCCTTGTTTGTTTAATGTTTGTTTAATTTTGTTTGTTTATTTTTGTTTGTTTATTTTTTCAATAATAGTGTATCAACTTCAAAACGTTTGGCCATTGATGGGGCAGTACCATATCTTGTTACTGAAATACCAGCAGCTGCACATCCAAATCTAGTTGCTTGAACAATATCCATTCCCTCTGATAAAGCGACAGCAAAGGCACCATTAAAGGCATCTCCTGCTCCTGTGGTTTCAAGAACAGGTCCAGCATTAAATGATGGAACATGAATAGTTACTTTGGAATTTTTCACTAAAGCACCTTGAGCTCCTAAAGTGATAACTACATTTTTCACTCCAAGCTCTAAAAAGCGATTGGCCGCCAATTCTGCATCGGCAATTCCTTCAACGCTTCTTCCAGTTAACATTGCAGCTTCGGTTTCATTTGGAGTGATGTAATCACATAGAGGATAAATGCTATTTGGTAACTTGGTTGCGGGTGCTGGATTTAAAATTGTTGGGACATTAGCACTCTTCGCAATTTTCAAACCATGCTCTACAATTGCAACTGGTACTTCAAGTTGAGTTAAGAAAATTGATGAATCAGAAATTAATTTGGTCGCACGATCGATCTCCTCTGTTGTGAGATGAAAACATGCTCCTGGAACAACCACAATTGCATTTTCTCCTTTAGTTTCATGTACAACAATTGAAGCTGCTCCTGTCGGATGATCGGCAGTATCGAAACAAAATTGTGTATCGATAGATTCATTTTTGTAAGTGTTGCGTGCAAGATCTCCGAATGGATCAAGACCTAATTTGCTAATAAAACTTACTCTTACGCCAGAACTAGTAATATTATTAAGAAGACGAGCAGCTGCTACTGCTTGATTAGAACCTTTACCTCCTGGGCCCAAACGAAAATCAGAACCCATCATTGTTTGTCCCCACACTGGAAGCTCCGGTGTACGAAATGCTAAATCAGCAACAAAACTTCCCATGACTGTAAGCCATTTTTTATTGGTCATAATTTGCTTTCTCCCTTTTAATCATTTAATGATACGATGATATTATTTGTTCTTTTCAATAATTTGTTTTAATTCATTCAACTCTCTCGCATCCACTTCACTACCTGGTCTAACATTCATTTTTATCCTATCGATCCAATCAAGAGTATCTTTTCCAAGTTGTAACATCTTTTTAATATGAGCTGGTGTCTTCTCTGTAAAATAACGAGAACGATCTATAGGAGTAGTTTCATGAATTGCTTTTCTAATGGCCGCTGGAATATCTTCAAATTTATTTACTTTTGGATAAGGAGAGACATAAGTTACCATCGCATTGTCTGTACCATTGAAAGTTGTTCGAATATCATTTTTATAAATAACAACTGGAACACCTGCGGAAAAAGCAATTCCCGCTTCAATCATGGCCCCTTCATCAGGAACTCGTCCATTGATGTTTACAATTACAGCATCAGCGCGAGCAATTATAGAATAAGCATCTGTTGCAAAAATAGCTCTCTCAACTTTATCTCTCGCTCCTCCAAAGATACTATTTAAAGGAGAGTTAATCATGTCTTGTACAAAAGCTTCCACACCATCTCGCTGAGGAAGAAAAGTTTTAAATCCGGATCTTTCAAGTGTATCAGAAATTCTTTTCATCACAGCTCTCTCTTCAGGAGTAAAGAGCGGGCCGGAACAATAAACAACATCAGTTGCGTATATAGTTGAAGTGATAAAAAGTGAAACTAAAAGTAGTAGTGAATTTAATTTTAGCATAATTAACCCTCCTAAAAATGCTATAGAAATACCCTAAACTAAATGATGTATTTAGCTTTATAAAATTAATACTAATGGTATTGATATTTAATACTTTTTTTAAAAATGTAGTACAGTGAAAGCATTTAAGCAACGATTAAATCGCTCAATTATTTAGTTGATTAATTTGCTCAACAAAAGAATCTAATAGTTCTTTCATTTTATTTTGATTTGGATCAATACTTGGATGAATCTGCAGGGTAACAGAGATTAAATTATTCCACATAAGTGTTCCCACTGCTATTGGATGGGCCCTTGTGGCCGGTGGACAAAAAAACCAAACTGTTTGTTTTGAAACACTCTCAGATGAAGACCACTTTCCTAAATTACTAAATGTTCCCACCCACGAGTGATTGTTGGCATAATAGTGGGCAAATGTTCTTCTCATTCCAAACTCTCCTATCAAATAGGATGTATGTAAAATAATCCAAGAGGCCCAGTGATAATTTGATTTTATCATCTCTTTAATTTTTTTATCGATGCTTTTGGGATTATCAGTTTTTTTTATCTTGGCCACTACATAAGATGCATGATTAGAAATTGATGGTGGATTATTTGTTCGTCTCATATTTGTTGGAATCAACCACCACTTATCATTTTCTTTTGTATCTAAAAATTTCTCACTTACCACTCTATCCAATACTGATAATAGATAACTGTTTAATGATACCTCACAATCCTTCGCCTGCTGTTGAATTTTTCTTGATTGCTCTTCACTAAAAAAATAACAAACAGGATTTAACACTCTTCCCTTCAAAGTTAAATCTCTATACAACCATTTTGTCTTCCTACAACCGGCATCCAACATATAAATAAATATCGCTTTAATAAGTTTAAACCAAGAGGGCCTGAGACTATTTTTCATAGTTGGCAGTAAAAATTGATCATCAATTAGTTTTTCATTCTTTAATAGATGATAAAAAGCACCAATTCCATCATAATTCTCATGAGACAATCGATACTCATCAAATTTATTTGTTTGTAAATTTTTTTGGGCCAAGTAAATATTGCTATCTTCAACAAACTCTTGCAATACTTTTGTCCAAATTCCAACTGGATCAAATGATTTCTTCATTATTCCTTTAATCATTCCTTTAATCATTCCTTTAATCATTCCTTTAATCACTTTCAACTCTCCACTCGCTTATTTCCTTTTCCAAAATAAACAGGAATTATATCTCTTTTAATCTTGGCCCAATATGAAATCGCATTGATGAAATGATATAAATGATTTTTGTAAGGTGCTCCCCAAATTCTCTTAATAATATTTTTTATACTGTAAAATTTTCTGAGCATCTTCCAATAGTTTTTCAAGATCTCTTCTTCACTCATAGTTGGATGTTTAAAGACCACATACCCTTCACGATACTTTGAAAGATCAAAATTAATAATTCGATTTTCCGCCAACATCTTTTGGCCAAATGGAGTTGCTGGATATGGGGTACAAATAAAAAATTCAGCAATCGCTATTTTACTCTCCATTAAATATTTAAAGGTTAAATCAAAAGTCTCAGCGGTATCCTCATCCAAACCAAAAATAATAAGTACGTGAGCTGCAATTCCTGATCTATGAATATTTTCAATTTGCTGATGAATTTTATTTACCACTGTAAAATTTTTATTCATATTAGAGAGATTTTTTTGTGAGATGGATTCCATTCCTACGGCCACATAACGACATCCTGAGAGGTGGGCCAATTCCAACAATTCTGGATCATTTGCACAGTTAATTGATGTTTGTGTCCCCCAAACAACATTCAAGGGAATCATTTGCTTAAATAATTTTTTACAATACTCTACATTCTCCATTAAATTATCATCACAAAAATAAATCCACTTGGATTTGGTCGCTTTAATATCTCTTATTACATCCTCTATCGGTCGTAGCAAATAACTACCTTGATGAAATTGAATAATTGAGCAATACTCACACTTAAAAGGACATCCTCTGGTGGCATGAATTGGATATAGGGTAAAGCGATCTCTTTTTATAAGATCAAAGCGCGGAACAGGCATAATTTTTAAATCAAATCTGGAACCATCTTTATCTTGATAAATTTTCTTTAGCGTTCCATTTTCAATATCTTCTAACATTTGAGTCCACACTCTATCTGCGGGGCCAATACAAATTGCATCTACATGATCAACTACTTTTTGGGGATGCATAGTTGGTAAAAATCCACCCATTAAAACAATTTTACCTCTACGCTTAAACTCATCGGCAATATCAATCGCGCGATCAATTTGCATTACCTGAGCAGAGATACCTACTATATCCGCGCTATCATCAAAATTTATATCTTCTAGTGCATCTTCTACGATTTCAACATCAATTCTTTCTGGAGTATACGCGGCCAAAAGAGGTAAGGCAGAATGAACAACGTGAGTAACAGTAAGTCGATCAAGTAATGATTTGGCCCTTACAACTTTTTTTTGACCTTTACATTGACCTTCATATTGACCTTTACATTGGTCTTCATAGTAATGGGAAGAATGTATCAACAGAATTCGCTTTATAATTATTTTATTCATTTTATACCTATTTCTACCGTATAGAGTTTAAAGAAAAATTTAAAGAAAAATTTACAACCTAAATATATTATAATGAATAATCGCACTTATCTAAAAAAAGAAAAAATTGCCATTACTGGTTTTGGGAATATTAAAGCAACAGAGAAAAAAATTGATCCCAGATTCAAACAGTATAATTTTGGATCTCTTTATGAAAACAAATGCATCTGTAGCTTAGAAGAAAATCTCTTGCCCCACTTAAAAAATAAAAAAAATGCCAAGCTAGTAACTAGGGCCGCTCATCTATCAGAGATTGCTTGTGACCTTGCAATTAAAAATGCTAATTTACTTTCCATCTATGATCCCTATCAAACAGGAATTTATATGGGTGTTGGTCCAATACCCTACAATATTGATACGGGGATTGCTATTGTTGTAAATTCTTTAGATAAAGAAACAAATGAATTAAGCTTAAAAAAACTATGTACAACTGGAATTAACTATTCTAATCCCTTAAGCGTTTTACATTATCTATCAGGGTTAGTATTAAGTCATTGCGCTCTTACTTTCCAAATCAAAGGTAGCAATGCTGTTTTTAATAGTTTTGCGGCCGGAACAGTGTTTGCACTTCAAACAGCAATGATGGATTTATATGAAGGTAATATCAGTCGTGCATTGGTTGGGGCCGCTGATAGTTTAGTCGATGTTTTGGGTTTAGTTACCTATGCTAATTGGGGATGCTTTAATAATCCTGATTTCATTCCCAGCGAGGCGGCCGCTTTTATTGTTTTAGAAAAATGCTCTACTGCCAATGAGAGATCTCAAAAAATTTATGCCACAATTGATGATGTGGTTTTAAAATCCCAAGCAAATATGAATGTTGATAATCAAAAATATATTTTCACAAGCAATAATAGTTATAGTTTTGGTTGTGTAACTCCTATTCTAGATATAATTGAAAACATTAATAAAAACAAACCTCAAGCTGAAAACATAAACATTATAATTAATTCTCCTAATTTAATGAAAGCAGAAATAAAATTAATGGTAGCATATGAAGAAACAGATACACAAATTGCATAACCAGCATGCTCCACACCGCCCGCATGAAGAGAGAGTGGTGGTTACTTCAATGTCAATTGTCTCTCCTATAGCAATTGGTATCGATGATTTTTTTCAAGCATTAAAAGATGGCAAGTGTGGTTTAAGTAAAATAACCAATTATGATATTAATACTTTCCCTATAAAAGTTGCGGGCGAAATTAAAAATGAAATCTTAAATCAAAAACTAGATCAATATAATATTGATAGAAAATGTTTTAATGATCGCAAGCTCGCTTTAATAACTTTAGCACTACATGAATTATTACAATTAAATAGTAATCGCCATCAGAATTCCACCGATGAGCAAATGACTGACCTTCTTATCGGTTGCGGAATAAGTGAACTACTCTTTGATGATACCAAAAAAATTGTCACCAAAGAAAATTCTATCGAAACATTGCTAGGAAAATCTCCATACATCATGCGTACACTAGAAGATTATCCTGCCTACTCTTTAGCAAAATTAATTAAAAATTGTGGCCTTCATATCTCTAACGTCGCTGCTTGTGTGGCCTCCACACAAGCGATAGGAATTTGTTATCAAAGAATTAAACATGGACTCTCCTCGCAAGCAATAGTGGGTGGTGTGGATTCAATTTTAAATCCCTTTGGTATGTTAGGATTTACTCGCTTAAGCGCGCTCTCACCTACTGAGGAGTGCAAACCATTTGATCTAAAACGTAATGGTACACTTTTAGGTGAAGGTGCTGCTCTACTCTTTCTCGAATCACTCTCCTCTGCTATAAGAAATGGTCGCAAAGTTTTAGCTGAGATTATCTCTTATACCTCAACAAACGATGCATACAATATGACTCATCCTGATCCATCTGCAGAAGCAGCAGCACGGGCCATCTCTTTAACATTAAAAAAAGCAAATTTAAAAGCAGAGGATGTTCAATACATTAATGCTCATGGAACTGGAACTCCCTTAAATGATGTCACTGAAACTAAGGCAATAAAAGATGTCTTCGCTGATCATGCTTACAAATTAAAAATTAGCTCTACCAAATCCATGATTGGGCATTTTATTGCTGCTGCCGGAGCGGCGGAGGTGGTGGCCACAATATTAACTTTAATTAATGATATAGTATTTCCCACAATAAATTTAACAACTAAAGATCCACTTTGCGATTTAGATTATGTGGCCAACCAATTTCAAGCACATAAAGTAAATGTGGCCCTAGCAAATTCATTTGGCTTTGGTGGATTTAATTCAATTTTAGCTTTAAGAAAATTTGAGGAGTAACTATGGAATTTGGATCATTTTTAATTGCACTCTCTGTAAATGGATGTATCAAAATTATTGTGATGATCTTATGTGTGATCCTGTTAATTAGAATGAGTAAAATCAAAAAAAATCTAAGTGCAGAATCCCTATTCTCCTTTAATATTATCTTTTACTCTCTACTTATGTTTTCTGCTTCAGAACTTTCATGTGCAATTGAAACATATGTATTAATGCATTCCCATTACATAGGTCGTATTATCCATTCAATATGCTCTTCTATGGGAATGGCCACTTTTTCAGTGGGAATTTATATGTTAGTTGATCAGCGATTAGTTCATTTCGGATTAAAAAGATGTACTATGCTTCAAGTTTGTAAAAGCTGCACTCTAAATAAAGATGCCGGCCATAACAGTGGCCGATGCCGCTTTTCAACTATTATATTACTGGGATCGATCTTACTTTGTTTTCTTTGTATTCCTCCATTCTTTGCTTCCACTGAACCCATGTACATCAATTCATCAAATTACATTCTCCCCTTTGAATCTTTAAATAATTGGTTTGATCAAACATTTATTCCTTTTGTTTCGCAATTTACTCCCTATAAATCACTAAGTGCTTCTATGATTTTAACAACTGCACCTCAAATTTTAGATTATAGAATAGCTCCCACCATCACCTTCATCCTAACTTTCATTGGAATAATTCTTTTTTTAAGTAACTCATTTTCCAAGCAATCAAAGGGAGTTTATTTTATAGTATTTGCCAGTGGAATTATTGCATACTCATATTATCAATTAATTCTATATCGAATTACAAATGATATTTTAGTTGAGGCATTAGGACATGAGGTGGGTGAATTATTATATTTGATTGTACTAACTAAACTTCTAACTATCTTCTATTCTAATAATAATGATAATGATGATGCTAAAAAAAGGCCAGCGTAGCATGCTTGAAAAACATTGGAAAAAATTTTTTTGGTCTATAGTACGTAAAAATTTTCTCAATCTTCATTGGGAACGAATGGTTAGTTTTTTTAAAACTCACCCCATACAAAAAAATGATATTGTCTTTTTAGGAGACTCCATTATCGAAAGTGGCCATTGGGCAGAAATATATTCGAACAAATCGAATTATTCATCACTGTCAGTTCGTAATCGAGGAATAAATGGCGATACTACAAATCTAATCTTAAAAAGATTAAGTGAAGTAATTAGCGGTCAACCTTCAAAAGTTTTTCTTCTGGTTGGAACTAATGATTTGTGGTTAGGTGAAAAAATTGAAAGCATATTGAATAACTATCAAGAAATTCTCCTTCGTTTCAAAGAAGAATCAACATCCACTAAAGTTTATGTTTTAAGTATTCTTCCTCGAGAAAATTTCTTCAACACTTCAATAAAAGATTTAAATAATAGGTTACAAGAATTGTTACAAAATAGTTACGATCCTAACTATTTTGAGTACATTGATATCTATTCAGCATTTTTGGCCAACAATAATAATTCTATAGATATGAAATACACCAATGATGAGCTTCACTTAAATGGTGATGGTTATATAAAATTACACAACCTTCTTAATAAGTATATTTAGAATGAATTTAGAATAAATAATTAAAGGTGATCTATCTATGAACATTTTTATTACTGGTGGAACCTCAGGTATCGGTCTTGCTCTTGCACGTCTCTACTATAAAAACGCCAATACTAATAATACTAATAATATTAATAATATTAATATTATTAATATTATTGCTGTTTGCGGTGGACCCGCTGATGAATTTTTAAAAAAATTATCTCCCGGTGAAGAAAAATATTTTAATTTCTATTTGGCGGATGTCACTATCAAAGATGAAATTCAAAGTGCGCTTAAAGATTTTAGTCTAAAGTATGGCGGCATAGATCTTGTTATTCTTTCAGCAGGAGTTCCCATCTACGACATGACTGCAATTCCAGATTTTAATTTGGCGAAAAAGATGGTGGACGTACATCTCATTGGTATGTTTAATACTTTTGAAACTGCAATTGAAATTATGACCACCAAAGATGAAAATAGCAGAGGCCAAGGCGGATCACTAGCGGTCATCTCCTCTATTGCAAGTTTTAATGGCATTCCAGGAATTGCCGCTTACAGTGCGACCAAGGCAGCGATCAATGTTTTTTGTGAGGCACTGGCAATCGATTTACATCAACATAAAATATCTGTAACCGTTGTATGCCCTGGCTTTGTAAAAACTCCCTTCACCGAACCCAACACATATCCTATGCCCTTTCTAATCTCTGCGGAAGTGGCGGCACAAATTATCAAAAGGGCCATCGATCGCAAGCTCATCTTAAAAGCATTTCCCTTTATCCTCTATCTCTACATGTTCCTTCTCAAAATTATTCCACGCTCACTTTACGTTTATCTAATGAGGAAGGGGTAGGGTAGGGGGTAGGTGCCATGCTCTTTTGGTTTCGCTATAGCAAAAGATTTTTCACATTAACAACCAAAATAAAATACCATTATTCAAAGAGAAATATTCAAAGAGAACTATTACTTGTTATCGACATTGATCTTCTCGATGATCTTCTCGATGTTCGTTTTATTGGATATTTAAAAAATGAACGTGATAATGCTTTTTGAAGTTTAGCATCGTTATCTTCATTACCATCTATTTTTTCACTCGATTCATCATTTATCCATCTAAGAAAGCCATCTAATTCACCAATATACGGTTCATATGGAGTAAAAGCTAAGGGTATTTTATTGACAATGTAATAGAGAGAACTGAAAATATAATCTTCACATTTTTTAACTACATCATACCTCTTTGGATTTCTATAAACATAGCGTAGGACATTTATAAAATGTTTTTTATCTTTGATAATACACCATTTGTAACGATCTCCAAAAATCCGATTAATTCTTCCAGACAATATCCTTAGATCATGACTAATGTTACGATTTAATTCAAACATAAATTCATCAATATTATTATTAGGCGTATCTATGAGCAAATGATAATGATTACTCATAAGAACGAATCCATAAATATTAACTGGATGTTTTTTATTGCTTTTAACTATATTTCTGATACAGATTTCCCACACATCTGCAAGAGGAAGATCAAACCATTCTCTATTATTACAACGAATAGTTATATGATATGGATAATTGCTTGTACGAATTAAATTTCTTCTAGGCATATGTATGTGTATCTACCAAATTGTATATACCAATATCAAACATGGTATTTTTTTTCATTGATTAATAAATAAATTAAAAATCGCATTTGGAAAAATTTGTAAAATTTGCATAAGCGAAACCAAGCGAGCATGGCAAAGGGCAATCGCATCTAATATAAGCAGTATCAACATAAGATAAGCGATCCATAAACAGTGAAAGTGTTTATTCAACTATTTAATAAAACCTCTCATTAAGGTCTCTAAATAACTAT
>JADFZW010000067.1 GCA_015232355.1 Oligoflexia bacterium | reverse complement strand
TAATAATGAGAGATATTGATTATTGGGAAAAAATCCATCAGAAAAGTGCATTTTTACTTTGCATGTCCATTGTTTTTGCAGATGATAATTTGAGACAGATATTTGAACCAAAGGCATCTTCCATAGACGAACGATTTAAAACATTGCAGGAATTTAAAGCACGAGGTATGCATGTTGGAATACTGATGATGCCCGTTATTCCTTTGATTGGTGATGGTGATGACAATATTACAAAAATCATAGAAAGGGCCCAAAAAATCGGTGTTGATTTTATTTTACCATCATCAACCACTTTACGAGAAGGTATTCAAAAAGATAGTTTTCTTGAACTAATAAAAAATAATTTCAATAACCACTACAAAGACATGCTTTATCTTTATAGCAATAACACCAAATCCGGCAATCCTATTCTTTCCTATAGAGAAAATTTTTATGCCAGATTAAAAAAAATATTTTCCAATACTAAAATCAATACAGTCGTTCCTCACTATACATACAAAAATTGCTATCCACTTTATGATGAATTATTTTTACTCTTAAATGATATGGAATGTTTCTATGAAGCAAGAGATGTAAACACCAAACCTCTTAAGTATTCAATCAGTAGATATGAAGAATGGCTTCTTGAGGAGAAAAGTAAATTTAATCGCAAACGCAATTTAGATTATAGATATCTAGAGGATTTATTTTTAGAAAATATAAGTGATCACAACATAGATCAGATTATATAAAATGATAAATTGATAAAATTAATAAAACGAGTTGTATTAGATAGAGAAACAATAACACTACTTTAGTATTTTTCGTTTCTTCTCGTAGAGAAATAATGTTTTTAACTATCATTAAAAATTCTGGGTGGATTGTAGGTTCTGAATTTCCAGCGTTATCAATAGTTTTTATATTACTCGACCTTCTAGTTTTTATTAGTAGACAAAAAAAATTTCTATGCAGCAGCCATCAATATTTTTTCTTCTTTATATTTTAATTTGGGACTTGCTTCCATCTCATTTAAAATACGCCCACTCATATGTTTCCCTGATTCACGCAATTTAAATATTTCTTTAGCTGCAGTTTCAAATTTATTAAAATATTCTTCAGAATTCTCCTGCTCTAAAATGTTGCGAACAAACTGCAAGAAAGCATCAATCCTACTTCGCTCAATAAGACTACCAACTGTATAAGCTGGCAGGTTGCCATCTACCACTCTGATTTGAGACGGGTGAAGAATGAGAGAGTAATCAAACAACAGACTCAAGATCACAGCTTGCTCTGATCCTTCAACGTACTGAAGCTCAAGCTCTCTCCATCCTTCATAAGTCTTCCAGTCTTGGAAGAAAACCTCTATTAACCATCGTAATGAATATGTTTCTACAATATCGTTCATTCTCCAATTAAGATCACTGGCCACAATGTAGCGATAATCATCTTCTCCTTCATATTTAAGTGCAATAACAAATCTCTTTTTACCATGGGATTCTACTAATATTCGACCTCCATGCATCCACACTTTAACAGTTGGTAATCCTCTAATAGAGATACTATGTTCAACTGGAGTGTGTTGTTTAAAATAATCTTCGACAGGACGTTGCTTTCCGTAGGTATGGACTAATTGATTACTTCTAAGTTGAGAGATAACTTGTATTTTAGGATAAATCTTTTTAATAGAATCTATAGGATTAGTCGATCCATAGGAGGCATCAGCAATTACGGCCTTGACTGTAAATTCTGGAAATTTTTATTTAAATTCCTTCACCAATATTCGACTTAACTGTGATTTGCTTGGATATTTTGGGTCTCTTTTGGGGCGAGCTGGACGATCTTTCTTAACAATACCAGCTTTTTTTAATTCTTTATCATTTTTTTCCCAATTATTTAAAACTGGGTCTGGATGATAGAACTTAAATCCAACGGGAATTGATATCTTATTTGTTACTAGAAGAAGGAACACTATTGATTGGCCGTTAAAATAACCACTTGTCTTTGTATTGTAAATCTTATGTGTTTTAAAAATTCTACTGGTAATTTTGGCCCTGGTCTTGTCAGTATCATCTATTACAAGAACACCTCTTTTCAACTGATATTTTTTAAATATTGTTTTGGCCCCAGAAACAAGTAAACGTCCCCAGAAAATCTTTGAATGTCTAAACATCCATGATAATGCTTTGATTTGCCATAATCCGAAGCTTACTCGGTAAAACTTTGACCAACAGATACTATTTGTTGTCAATATGCCCATGAGGCAAAATTACAAAAATTTAATTTGTATTTTGGTTAATGAGTAAGTTTTATTCATTTCTGTTAGCGTTTCATTTACCTTAACAATAAATTCATTAATAAATGACAATGACTGTTGAAAAACCACTTTGCCCCCTCTTGGTTTTTCTTTTTAAAACAACAAAATTGATCTTACGAAATGTTTCTCTGGTTTTTCAACTACAAAAAACTAGAAGGTCGAGTTACATGGTCGTTACTGACCACTAGTTCACAAGGAGCATCGCCAATGAAATTTGTTGCCGACTTACTGATTATTTTCTCTTTAGCTATGACATTTCGCTTTGGTGCAATCAAATTTTACCAAACACTTGAAAAGGATTTAGCAATTAAACTCAGCAAAGGTTTGCCCTCTTTATCACTCTATACTGATAAATTAATTAATCCTCAAAAGAGTATTGTTAAAAAAAACATCAAACATAATGTGACAAAAGTGAAAAGTATAAAAAAGAAGAATAAAGCTGATAGTATCTAAAAAATAAATATTTTTTGCTATTAAATAAAGGAGTATATTAGTTAAAAAAAAGAAAGTTGCTGCTCAGACCAGTAATAGTACAGAAAACCTATCTTAAGGAGCTTGATTATGATTAAAAAGAAATCCGTTCGTTCAAAATCAAAAAAAGAACAAATTACAGGTCGAAGAGGCAATACAAATAAAAAAGCAAAAGCGGTAGTAGTCTCCACTGATCAATCATCATTGCTTTTTAAAAAAGTTGTAGCAATTCTAGAAAGTGCTCGTTCTAATGTTGTTAGAACTGTTAACAACAGCATGGTTATTGCTTATTGGTTAATAGGAAAAGAAATTGTTCAAGCAGTTCAAGGAGGAGAAGGGCGAGCAGAATATGGTAAAAAAGTTATCAAAGATCTTTCTGAAAAATTAACAAAAAAATATGGTAAAGGATTTTCTACTAGCAACCTATGGTACTTCAGACAATTTTATCAAGTATATTCAACTCGTAAACCTGAAATTCTCCACAAGGTTTGTGGAGAATTGAGTAGTGATGTAAAACTCCACAAGGACAGTGGAGTTTTAGATAGCATGCTCCAATCAGTGAATAAGAGTAATTCGATAAAAGGTTTTTCAGCATCGTTAAGTTGGTCTCATTATCGAACGCTATCAAAGGTTGAAAATAAGAATGAACGCCTCTTTTATGAAATTGAAGCAGAAAAAGAAAACTGGAGCATTCCCCAGCTTGAAAGACAAATCAATTCTTTTCTATTTGTACGACTTTTAAAAAGTAAAAACAAAAATGGAGTTCTGAAATTAATTAATGAGGGTAATGTTGTTAAATCCCCTGCTGATGCGATTAAAGAACCATATATTCTAGATTTTTTAGGTCTAAGTGATATTGATAAATTTCATGAAACTGAATTGGAATCCGCTATTATTACACATCTTAAAGATTTTTTACTAGAGTTAGGTAAAGGATTTGCCTTTGTGGCCCGTCAAAAACGAATTCAATTTGGAGATGAATATTTCTACATGGATTTAGTCTTTTATAATTGCATCTTGAAATGTTACCTACTCATTGACTTGAAAATTGGAAAACTCACCCATCAAGATATAGGTCAAATGGATAGCTATGTTCGCATGTTTGATGATTTAAATATCGCTGCTGATGATAATCCTACTATCGGACTCATCTTATGTTCTGAAAAAAATGAGGTCATTGCAAAATACTCAGTTCTAAAAGAGAGTAAACAAATTTTTGCTTCAAAATATATGCTCTATCTCCCATCTGAAGATGAACTGAAAAGAGAAATCAAAAGAGAAAAAAAACTTATTGACGAAAAATTAGATAATAGAAAAAAACGATAATTTTTTAGAACTACTTTTTAGTTTTTTAAATTATTATCAGTTCAAAAAGGGATTTCAAATAATTATGAAAGACATAGCATATATAAATAACCTTCCGGATATTACATCTGTTACTCCAACTATCTGTGAGCTTTTCCAGATACCAAGACCACCACAATGTAAATCCAGAGAAATCACAGAAGTAGTAAAGATAAAAAATAAAATTTTAAATAGTAAAACAATTCAAAAAGCATTAATTTATGCGCCTGATGCTATTGGCATGGATTTGCATATCAAATTTCCAACAGAATTTAATATTCTTCAAACCAATACCCATATTCAATTAGAACTTAAATCTATGATTCCTGCAAAAACTCCAGTATGTTTTGCTTCAATGTTTACTGGAACCACACCAGACAATCATGGGATTAAAAAATATGAAAAACCTGTTTTAAAAATCGATACTCTCTTTGATGTTTTAGTTCAATCTCAAAAAAAAGTTGCTATCGTTGCAGTAAAAGATTCCAGTATTGATAAAATATTTCGAGAGCGTTCAATAGATTATTATTCAGAAAGCTATGACAACGAGGTTACACAAAAAGCACTTTCATTACTGGACAAAGATTATTATGATTTTATTCTTATCTATCATCAAGAGTATGATGATCAACTTCACAAAACTAATCCCTATAGTGATCAAGCATTCGCCGCTATGAAAAGACATATCCATTCATTTTTTACATTTAAAGAAAAAATGAATGTGGTGTGGAAAAAATATAATCGCATGATTTTGTTTGCTCCAGATCATGGTGCTCATTTAGATTTAGAAAAAGGAAATGGCGATCATGGCCTAAATATTCCAGAAGATATGTATATTAAACATTATTATTCATTTTATGAGAATGAATGAATGAATGAATCATAAAAATAAATAATGATGAAAAACATTAAACAAACAAAGATAATTAGTAATCTCGATATTTAAAAATGAATTGGAGTCATTAATGGCAACGACTATTGATAATTTTATTGATCACGATGGAATAGTAAAAGGTTGGCCTGCGAAAAGAAGTATCCATATAGAATTATTAAAATACATCATCATAAAATTTGATATCCATAGAGAATACTCTGAAAAAGAGATAAATGATTTAATAAAAGAAATTGTATCTTCAAAAGATCCTGTATTTATCCGAAGAGAGTTGATTGATGCAAATTTATTACGAAGGAAAAATGATGGTAGTAAGTATTGGAGAATCTATTTGGCCAATATTCCAACAGAATTACAGAGTACAAATCTTTGGCTTAAAGATTCTAAAATGGATGATCTGAAAATTCTGCAACAACTATATGTAAAATTTAATACATATATGGAAAAACTAAATGGTATAGTTAATTGGAAAATAGAAGATGTCGAGCAAGCATTAATTAACGGAGATTTACCTCCTAACGGCGTAAGGAAATGCTACCAACATAAATCTATTTTTAGCAAAGAAAACAACGAATTAATCGGATACATGGAACTATATAACGGCCATCCACAAGAAAATATTTATTATATAGGTACACTTTATATCAATAGCGATCATCAAAAACGTGGTTGTGGCAAAGAAATAGTTGAAGAAATATTTAGAAATATCACATTACAAAGCTTTAGTGCTATTAGATTAGGTGTTGATATTAAAAATTGGCCAGCACTTTACTTCTGGTACTCACTTGGTTTTTCCAAGATAACCAAATTATCAGGAGATAGAATATTTACTGATAAAAATTATATGAAAATAGAACTGGAACGTATTTTAAACTAATCAACTGAAATTAAAATTTTAATTTTAATTTTAATTTAATTTAATTTAATTTAATTTAATTTAATTTAATTTAATTTAATTTAATTTAATTTAATTTAATTTAATTTAATCAAGGATGCTACACATGCGTGGAGAAACTGAGTTAATTTCAACAAAATCTTATTGGAAATATATTGATAATCTTTTATCCCAATATACTCTATCTGATTTACAGCAAATCATAAAATTTTTAGCAGAAGAGGTTGCTCCTAGAGATCGCAGCAACTTCCTTGATAAAATTTCAATTTTATCCACAAAAAGTCAAAATATCGATAATAACTCTTCCGATAACTCTTCTGATAAATATCCTAAAGAAAATATCGATGTTTTTGAAAAGCTTTTGGATAAGATTTCAGCATTCAAAGAAGATGTGCTAGATCAACTTGAAAATGCTTCTCCTGATGAAAGATATGATTACTCTTATAGAAACAACTATGACGACGATGAAGATGATGAAAGTGATTGCTATTCGGAACTCACTAACAATGCTCAAGAATTTTTGTCTGAAATAACCATATATGGTAAAAAAGGTTTTTATACCGAAGCAAGAAAAGCTTATGAAGAGCTGTTTCCAGTATTTAGAAAGCAAGATGATTATGGGAGAGGATTGCAAATATCCGCGATGGAAAATGATTATATTAAGGAATATTTGTTGTTTTATTTAGTTTGTGTTTACGAAAGTACACCGCTAAATGAAAGGTCAAATATTTTTCATGATTGTTTTTTAATATTAACAAATAATATTTTATGTAGATACTACAGTCTAACTGATGTAATGGAGGTCACAACTAAAGAGCTAAGCAATGTCGATGAATTTTTACCTCTATGGATTGATTTCCTTAAAACAAAAAAAGATATATATTCATTAAGATGGTTAAGAGAAGCAATTGAAATGAAATTAGGTATCGAAGGACTTGAAAAATGGAGCATAAATCACGGTAAGGATATTCCCATGCTCTACATTTCATGGATAGAATCTTTAAAAAAAGAAAATAGATATAGCGATATTGTTAATGTTTGCAATCATGCTCTAGAATTTCTTCCATCCAACCTACCATTAAAGGCCAACATTTGTGATGAATTAATTCTGTCAACACAACAACTTAAAAATAACTCTATCAATCTTTCAAAAATTCGTTTGGAAGCTTTCATGTCAAAACCAACTATTACAAGACTTTTAGATTTGTGGGAATCGGAAAATGAATTAGCTAATAAGCAAAAAATAATACAAAACGCAACCAGCTTTTTAACAAAAGAGTTGGTGAAATTGAAAAAGAAGATAAATGTAGACACAACTTTAGATAATGATATTTTCACCGACAGCAAAGAGCACCTTGAACCAGAAGAAAGAAAAATTCATCCATCAGAAGAAACTTTGATTCATGCATTGTTATTATCAAATAAATATACAGAGGCCATAAAAACAGTAGATCCATTATCCACATTAGGTTGGAGTTCTTCGAGTTCAAGACAAGCTTTGGTAATAGGTATTTTTTTAAGAACAGCTTCATCTGATAACAGTATCATAAGTTTCCTGCAAGACTGTATTAGAAATTCACTTTGTTATGAATATAATAGTGAACGAGATGAAATATGCAAAAAATTAATTTCTACGTATACAAAAATATTATCGCTTAAACCAATACCCACAACTGAATTGCAAAAACATCTTTGTTGGGTTAAGAAAAAAATTATTGAACGAGTAGATGAAGTCGTTGGCAATAAACATAGAGGAGCATACGAGAGAGTTGCTTTAGCGGTAACTGCTTGTAGTGATGCCATCAAAAATATTGATGGTGATATGGCCGCTTATAAATTTTATGAATCAATAAGAAACAAATATCCCAGACATACAGCATTTCAGAAAGAGTTAAAACGATGCTAATGATTACCTTTGGCGCATCTGTTATCACCTCTATTATTGCATCTTTAAACTCATTTACTCATTTTTAAGATGGATAATCATAAATTATATAAAATAGGATTGTAAATGCTAGACAATAAAGGTTTTGATGAATGGTCAAAAATATATGATGAGCATGTTGAAGAAGATAAATTTCCTTTTATCGGATACAAAAAAGTATTATTCTCTCTGCTTGAATTAGTTGAACCAATCAATGATCTAAAAGTATTAGATGTAGGAATTGGTACTGGTGGATTAGCTGCTGATTTGGCCAAAAGAGGTTGTCTTATTTATGGTATAGATTTTTCGGCGATGATGCTTAAAACTGCTAAAACAAGAATTCCTAATGGAAACTTTAATCAGGTGGATGTTTCTAAAAATTATCTGGGATCTTTTTCAAATCAAAAATTCGATAGAATCATCTCCAGTTACTTTTCTCATCATCTAAATACAAACCAAAAAATAGATTTTATTCAAAAAGCAATTAATCAAAATTTGAGCATTGGTGGAAAAATAATAATAGCAGATATTGCCTTTTACAGCAAAAATGATTTTAAAAATGGTCAAAATATTTTTTCATCTTCATGGGATCAAGACGAATATTATCTTTGTTATAAAACTTTTTCAAAATTGTTAAATCAAGAAGGAATAAATTCAAAATATAATCAAATATCAGATTGCGCTGGCATAATGATAATTGATAAAATTTACCAAGGTAAATCTATTAAAGAATATCAAGCATCCTACAATAATCCAATTAAAGTAATTAAAGGAACAAAATTAAATACAACAAAAAAAGAAAGTGAGTGGCCAGGATGGATCTGGTGCACAGATAGTAATAATTATGAGGGTTGGATTCCTGAAAGATATTTGCAAATAGAAAATGATATGGCCATTTCACTGCGAGCATATAATGCAAAAGAACTAACCATAACAATAAATGAAATCCTTCATATTTATGATGAAGAGTGCGGATGGTTTTGGTGTAAAAATAAAAATGATGAATATGGTTGGATACCTAAAGAAAATATTGAATTAAAAATTTAAAAAAATGTAAGTAAATCCCTTACTAATAAAAAGGAAGATGACATGAACATCACCAAGGTTACCCAAAATGATTGTCACACAGAATTTTATTCAAAAGCAAGATTTTATGATATTGCCTTTAGCTTTAAAAATGTACCAGAAGAGAATCAAACGATTATTGATTTATATCGCAAGCATAGTGGCAATGATGCCAAATCATTTTTAGATATCGCTGCTGGCCCAGCTTCAAATGCTATTCAAATGGCCCAGCGAGGTTTAAAATCATTTGCTCTTGATTACTCTAAAGAAATGGTTGCTTATGGATTAGAAAAAGCGCGAGCGGCCGGGGTTTCATTGACATACTTACAAGGTGATATGAGGAGCTTTGATTTTACAGAAACAGTAGACCTCGCGGCCATATTCATGGATTCCACTTCATATTTAATTACCAACGAAGATGTAGTGACTCATTTTAAAACCGTAGCAAAATGTTTAAATAAGAATGGACTATATTTTTTAGAGATGTCTCATCCCAGAGATGTTTTTTCTGTAGGTAAGTCTACAATTACTGAATGGACAGAAAGAGATGGAGATGTTGAAGTTTCTGTTCAATGGGGAAATGATACTGATGTTTTTGATTCTATTAAACAATCAACAAACGTAACTGCTAAGCTGAAATATAAAACTCCTAGCAAGCAAGGAGAAATTGTTGATCAATCTAATCAAAGATGTTTTACATTTAATGAGATAGATGCTCTGGTAAAATTATCCGGATGTTTTGAAATGATTGATGTAGTAGGATCTTTAAAACCGGGAGTTCCTTTTTCAAACGAAAAATCTTCTTGGAGAATGATACCTATTTTGAAACGGATTTGATGCTTGACTTTGATACCTATAAAAGGCACTGAATTCCTTTGGTTAAATCCAAATTTATAAAATATTTTTATTTGCAAATTAAACTTTAAATATTAACTCTATGGATACAAATTTAAAATACGTAGAAATAAAAACTGCTTTAAGAAAGAATTCCCTCCCCAATCATTTCCTGGGAAAATATAGTTTTTCCCCATATCGAGCATGTGAACATGCTTGCAAATATTGTGATGGAAGGGCCGAAAAATATTATGTCGATGGAAACTTTGAAAAAGATATTGTTATAAGAAAAAATCTACTTTCAGTTCTTGCTAATGATTTAAGAAAGATTAGAGAAAAGGGATATGTGACTATTGGTTCAGGTGTAAGTGATGCCTATCAACCAATAGAAGAAAAAACATTTCTAATGCAAAATTGTGCAAAGATTTTAAATAATTTCAATCTTAACCTTAACTTTAACCTTAATCGAGATAATGATCATCACCATAGTGTAATAAATAGATACAATCTAAATCTCTCTGTCAAAGTGATAACAAAATCAAAATTAATAATGAGAGATATTGATTATTGGGAAAAAATCCATAAAAAAAGTGCATTTTTACTTTGCATGTCCATTGTTTTTGCTGATGATAATTTAAGACAGATATTTGAACCAAAGGCATCTTCCATAGACGAGCGGTTTAAAACATTGCAGGAATTTAAAGCGCGAGGTATGTATGTTGGAATACTGATGATGCCCCTTATTCCTTTGATTGGTGATAGTGATGACAATATTACAAAAATCATAGAAAGGGCCAAAAAAATCGGTGTTGATTTTATTTTGCCATCAACAACCACTTTACGAGAAGGTATTCAAAAAGATAGTTTTCTTCAACTAATAAAAAATAATTTTAATAATCACTATAAAGACATGCTTTATCTTTATAGTAATAACGCCAAATCCGGTAATCCCATTCTTTCCTATAGAGAAAATTTTTATGCCAGATTAAAAAAAATATTTTCCAATACTAAAATCAACACAGTCGTTCCTCACTACACATACAAAAATTGCTATCCTCTTTATGATGAATTATTTTTACTCTTAAATGATATGGAATGTTTCTATGAATCAAGAGATGTAAACACTAAACCTCTTAAGTATTCAATCAGTAGATATGAAGAATGGCTTCTTGAGGAGAAAAGTAAATTTAATCGCAAACGCAATTTAAATTATAGATATCTAGAGGATTTATTTTTAGAAAATATAAGTAATCACAACATGGATGAGATTATAAAAAATGAAAAATTGATGAAATTAATAAAACGAGTTGTATTAGACAGAGAAACAATAACACTACTTTAACATTGAAACAAATATTTTCAAGAAGCAACAAAAAACAACAAGAAACTAATGTAATGTAATGTAATCCATGGTTATTATCATCTTATCATTTTATCATTTATATTTAAGAATCTATCCACTCCAAGAACCTATTTTTGAAAATTAGTTAAGACAACTAGGATTTCTCATAATTAAAATAGCGGCCATAAACCTTGGATAATAATCTTTGTCAGTTTTAAGACCGGCCCTCACTAATGTCCAAGCATCTCGAGAACCAACTTCTCTAATTGCTTCTTGTAATTTATGTTCACCAACATTGTATGCAAGCACCGCCAATTGCCAATCCATAAATTTAAGTTTAGAGGCCAATAGATATCTATTGGCCGCATCGGTTAGCAAATCAACATTTAATCTTTCATCTACTTGCTCATTAACTCGAAGACCATAATCAATGGCCGTAGATGCAATAAACATCCAAATTCCGGCCCCTAGATGATTAGCGGTAGTGGAATATTTTTTCTGTCTGGTTAAAAAAATATCAATTAGGCAATTGCTTTGTCAATTCTATTATAGTGGCACCAATTGTATTTCTATTTTTTAAATTGTTATGAGTAGAAGCATTTACT
>JADFZW010000066.1 GCA_015232355.1 Oligoflexia bacterium | reverse complement strand
GTGAGATAGCACCAGTTTGAACACCAAGCTTTTTCCAGTTTTTAGGAAAAAATGACATTAGCATTTTCCAATCATCATCCATAAACCCCTCCTGGTTATTACTTTTAAATTTTAAAAGTAATAATCATAGAGAAGTTTATAAATTTATACTTAATTTTACAATATTAAGTTAGCGCTTATGCTCTGTGAGTGTGGATTGTTTACGATGAATGAAAGG
This sequence comes from Oligoflexia bacterium, assembly GCA_015232355.1. Classification (GTDB taxonomy): domain Bacteria; phylum Bdellovibrionota; class Bacteriovoracia; order Bacteriovoracales; family Bacteriovoracaceae; genus JADFZW01. Next base: position 12,163 of record JADFZW010000066.1, on the reverse strand, counting down.
TTGATACTTCCCACTTCAAGTGGGTAACTTCAGCAATACCCGCTCCTGTGGAGCGGGATTATTTATTATTTTTCCTAAACACAAATGATTTTCAATTACTCTTTTTATGGTGTGAAAAATAATAATATGTAAATCTTCACTCGCTTCCATATCGTTAATATTTACGTGAATTGATAAATTTGCTAATTTCTTTGCATTCCCTCCATCATATCCGCAAAGTGCAACAGTTTTAGCATTAATTGAATTTGAATATTCAAGAGCGTGGATAATATTTTTTGAGTTTCCACTTCCAGAAATAGCAATTACTAAATCATTGGGTGTAAGAAAATTTTTTAGTTGTTCTGTAAATATTTCCTCATAAGAAGAGTCATTCGCTATGGACATCATAGTTGCAATATTTTCATTCAAACACATAGCTTTGAAACGCTTATTACGACCACCATGAGAGAGTCCCTTTAACAAATCATTACAAAAGTGTCCAGCAGTGGCCGCACTTCCTCCATTGCCAAAAACAAATATAGTTCCATCGTTTCTATAGATGGAAAGAATTAGTTCAACGAGATGAGATATTTTTGTTTTATCAAGATTTTTAATTGTTGAAGTTATTTTATCTAAATAACCAGAAATTTCCTGATCCATGTTATCTATAGTTGCATTCATAGTTTTATAACAATCCTTCTAATTTAAAATAAACAATCGCACCGTACTCTATTAAAAGATCATAAAGATGTCTAATTCTGGCCCCAACACTTCGAAATTTTTTTTCATAACAAGGGACTGGTGCAGGATAGACAATCACATCATTAGGAGCTCTGTTGCCACTATTAGCAAATGATAATCTCTTACTTACAAGGAGTGATCTTAGCATATGAGAGCTAGAGGTCACTAGCAAAATGGACTTGATTTTGTGTACGTCGATAATTTTTTTTGCAAATTTTAAATTCTCATATGTGTTTGATGATAATTCCTCCAGATAGATCTCTTTATGAGGTATTCCAAATTCGAGTAGTACATTTTTTATCGCCTGACTATTGGAAATTCCTATTCCAAATTTTCCACCACAAACAATAATTTTTGATGCCAATCCTTTTCTGTATAGAGAAATTGCATGCCACCTGACTTTAACAGAAGGCAGTCGGTCTAAATTTTCTAACTTACTAAAAACATAAAATTCCCCTCTAGAAAATCCAAAAAATCAAAATGTGTGGCTCCACAATTGGACTACGCATGGACATTGTTTTGTTGATTTTTTTGTGTACCTTTAATCTATGTTCATAAAAGAAATACCAAAACCAAATGGCAGTATAGCAATAAAGATTGTTGAATCTTATCGAGTTGGAGATAAGTCAAACAACGAGGTATTCAACATATCGGATACGCTAGTTCTGTTGAAGATATTGCGAAATTGAAAGATCTCGCTCAAAAAACTATAGCGCATCTTTGTAATGAAAAAAATCCAGTATTGCCGCTGTTTAGATCCGGAGGAATTTTATTCTCCAAAAGAAGAAAAGTCCCCAGTTGAAAATTAATCAAATTGCCTTGAATCTGTGAAATTTAAAAACATTCGCGAAGTAGATAGATTTAATAATGGTATCACGGATGTATTTGAACCCGAGTATGAACAATTGAATCTTTTCTCTAATCTAACGAAACAATTACCATCCACCAATACTACTAATATTGAAAAAATAGAGGAAAAAGACGACATACTTAAATCATTAGTATTTGCTAGAATTTTCCAACCTGATAGCAAGAGGCAGACTAAAGAATTTCTAAAGACGGATTTTAATATTGATATCCCATTGGAAAAAATTTATCGTCTCATGGATTTTCTAGCAAAAAAAGAAGATTTAATTAAAAATATTATCTGGAATAGAACTTTGAATATCTTAGATCGGGAAGTAGACGTTATGCTTTTTGATGTTACCACTCTATATTTTGAAAGTTTTAAAGGTGATGAGCTTAAAAATTTTGGTTTTAGTAAAGATTGTAAATTTAAAGAAGTTCAGATAGTTTTTGCATTAGTAACAACTCCTGAAGGATTACCTATTACATACAAGACATTTCCAGGAAATACTAATGAAGGTAAAACTTTAATTGAAATCATAAAGGAACTTAAAAAAGAATATGCTATTAAAAATATAACTCTAGTTGCAGGCAGAGCAATGTTTTCTAAGAAAAATTTCACCGAATTAGAAGAGACATCTCCGGAAGATAAAGAAAATTTAAGATACATAATTGCGGCCAAATTAAAATCACTCTCTAAAAAGATGAAAGAAAACATTCTAACAGATGTTTGTTATACTAGTAAGATGATTTCGGGAGATCTCTGCTGGATTAAAGAGTATGAAGTTGATAGTAGAAGATTAATAGTAAGCTACTCTTCTAGTAGAGCAAAGAAAGATAAAAGTGATCGCCAAAGATTAGTTGATCGTTTGTTAAAGAAAAAGAATAGCAAGAAACTAACAGCAAAAGATTTTATAAATAATAATGGAACAAAAAAATATATAATTGTTAAAGGTGAAAATGAAGTTGAAATAAATGAAGATAAAATAAAAGAAGATTCTTTATGGGATGGATTTCATGGAGTGATAACAAACATAAAGGATAAAGGTGCTGTTGAGATTTTAGAACGATATCGTAGTCTTTGGAATATTGAAGCTGCATTTAGAGTGAACAAATATGATTTGGCCATGAGACCAATCTATCATTGGAAACCAAATAGAATAAAGGCGCATATATTAATTTGTTTTATTTCGTACGCACTTGTTAGCTATATTGGTTATAAATTAAAACATAAAGGATTAAATATAAGTTTTGAAGTTTTAAGAGAAGGATTAAAGAAAGTTGAGTCTACAATAGTTGCCGATATCACAAATAAAAGAAAATATGTGATGCCCTCTAAAATCACAGAAATGCAAAAGAAAATTTATACTGCACTTGGATTATCGAAAAGGACCACTCCATATTGTGCAGATAAATTTCAAAGGATGTCACAGTTTAGTTGTGAATTATAACAATAATAAATGATCACAGAGGAGAATAATATAATCATAGAAAAAATGTAGGGCCCCAAGAAATTTGCAAGTGATTGAAATTAGAGAGTTGCAACCTTAAAAGTGTCGAAGTCAGGAAAAAAATTAACCAGACCAATAAAAATATCTTGGCTTAATCAGTTACCTTTGAGTGTCGTCTGGACAGCATAAATCAACCTTTAATTATTAGATTTTAAGCCCTGTGGAAATCGCTGTTAAAATCCATTCTCAGTCCTCAACATAAACCCTGATTTTCAAGTAACGATTCAAGATAATCAGGATTAACTGCCGTCGGAGTAGATGTTACGCATTTTTTTTTGAAAACTCACCTAAATTTTAATGAGACACCCGTGAATAGCATTGAGTCCATGTATCCACGGCATGGCCTTTAATCGATAAAGTTGTTACACTTCAACCATCCCCTCCATCAGAAACCAACCTCTGATGGAACATCATCAATGGACTTTTCAAATGAGCATCTGCTCATCACCATCAAACAATAATCGAGAAGAAAATCGCTATACCTACTGATCCCTTTCGCTTTATGCAATTGCTTGCAAAGGATAAAGCGATCAACATTCTCCTTATAGTTGCCTAGATTATTTGGCTCTACATTGAAGCCACTTTTAGGTCTTTTTTTTAGGGTATTAGGATATTGATCACTTATCATTTTGCATAAAATATATTTTTGTTGTCCATTGTTAATTTTAAGATGATCCGGGAGTTGCCAGCAAAACTCGACCAGATCAACATCTAAGAATGGAACTCGTACTTCAAGTCCGTTGGCCATACTCATCCGATCAACCTTCACCAACATATCACTTGGAAGAAAAAATTTAAAATCAGCATAAAGGCAAGAATCGAGTTCAGAACGCCCTCGCAATCTTGCATACTTAATATGCTGTGCATACAGATCAAGTGGATTAAAATCTTCCACCTGCTTATAAAACTCAGATGTGTAAATTAACTTTTTTTGCTCTTTCCGTAGAATTACTCGCCACGATGTGTGCCTATAATCTTCCTCTTGGTCAGCACAGTAGATAAATCTTTTTATTTTCTCTCGAAACGTGTATTTACCACCTCTATCAGGAACAATTGCGCTGAATGGTTTTATTAATCCTTTTCGGATAAAAGTAGGTATTTGGAGATATGTCTTAATGTAGTCATTTGCTCTATAGACCGAGTATCCTCCTAAAAGCTCATCTGCTCCATCACCGCTAAGAACAACTTTAACGTTTTCTCGTGCAACTTTAGAAAGAAAGTACACTGGAAGAGAAGAGGAGTCTGCAAAAGGATCCTGTGTCTTTTTAATAACTTCTCTCACTAGTTTATTGAAATGATCTTGCTGTTGGGGAAAACGTTTGCTGATCAACTTTATCCCCAAAGTGTCTGCGGCCATCTTTGTAAATGGCAATTCATCATATTGCTTGCTTTCAAAACCTATGGAAAAAGCAAGCACATCCTGTTGATTAATCTTTTTTACTGCTCTAGTGATAGCAAAGGAGTCGACGCCACTAGATAGGAATGTTCCAACAGGAACATCGCTAACCATTTGCCTTTTAACAACGGAAGTAAAAAGTTCTTCAAAATTATGGATATGATCTTTATCACTATTTTTCTGGCCCTTTTCATCAAAAGGAAGATCCCAGTACTTACGAATATGCACCTTCCCTTGCTCTGCCATCAGATAATTTGCAGGTTCCAATTGCTTAATATATTTATACCCTGTTAAAGGGGCTGGAATATAACTAAAGCTAAAGAAGCAATCAATTCCATAGTAGTCTGGATCCTTATGAATATTCGGAATCGCCAGGAGAGGAGAGATTTCAGATGAAAAGAATATGGTGCCATCAATGATGGAGTAATAGAGTGGTTTTACTCCTACATGGTCCCGACATAGATATAGCCGTCTTTTGTTATCACGATTGTCCCATATGGCAAAGGCAAAAATACCTCTAAGTTTGTGAACGCACTCAATACCCCACTCAAGGTATGCATGCAATAGAACTTCACTATCCGAATCTGTAATAAAATAATGGTTATCCTTTTGCAAGATTCTTCTTAACTCAATAAAGTTATAAATCTCCCCATTGAAGGTTAAAAAAACTTTTCCTTCTGGATCGCTCATTGGCTGAGAAGCTCGGTCACTTAGATCAATAATAGAAAGGCGTCGGTGACCCAGTGCAACTCCATCACTATAAAAAACTCCTCTCCCATCAGGACCTCTGTGCGAGAGCAAATCGGTACATCTTTCAATAAGCTCTCTATCTATATTAAATTTTGCATTAAAAGAGTAATGACCAAAGATTCCACACATACACACCTGTTCTTTATAAATCCTAAGTTTCTCTTATTCACTTTTTCTGTAGAATATTCTCAATGAAAAATCACCACTGCTCAAATTTTTCAATTCTAATTTGTGAAATTTGATCGCTAACGATACCTATAAAAAATGTTAGCAACCCTGAGATGACAACAACAGCTGCCAATGTAGGAAAACCTAACTTTACCATTAGAGCAATATGAATCCCATAGATAGTTGCGGGTATAATTTGAATTAATGAAAGAATTGTGAAAAAATTAAAGGCATCGAAAAGGATCAGCATTCTAATAATTAATTTGATAGTTTTAACTCCATCTTTCAGAATCTTAACAGAAGAGGTTCCAGTCCTTTTTACTGTAGAAATCGAAACATACCCTATACGATATCCTCGCTTCATCATCACAATAGTAGAAGTAGATGATGCAGAAAAACCATTAGGCAATAGGTGTAAGTATTTTGTTATGACATCTTTCTTAAAGCATCTCAATCCCGAGTTTATATCGGGAACTCGATGACGAACAACAAGATGAGCGATTATTTTGATTAAAAATTTACCAGGCATTCGACTGATCTTTAAATCAGAGCTATGATCTCTCACTCCGATGACAGCATCTACTAAACTCTCTTTAAGTAGAGAAAGTGCTTTTTGTAAATCTTTTGCCTTGTGCTGCCCATCGCCATCATACCATGCTACAATACTTTTAGTTGATGCTCTCATTGCGGTCTTTAGAGAGCCACCATAACCAATGTTACGATCGTGAGTTAATGTCCTAATATTTTTGATACCAGACACTACATCCAGAGACTTATCAGATGATCCATCGTTTACAACAATGATTTCTGCTCCGGGGAGAGAGATTTTTAATTCCTCAATTACTTTAGAAATAATTTTTTCCTCATTATATACAGGAATGCAGATGGAGCAATCTGAATAATTTGATAGCATTGAAAAATTTTTCCTTATTTAAATTTAAAAAATGTATTTTTAAGATAAAGAACACCAAAAGATGATACCACAATAATATAAGGTAGTATTGAAATACGATACCGCCAATCGAAATCAATTTGAGTCAAGGAGTGATAAATGGTGAATATAGTAATCACAAGAAGTGCTAAAGATACAGCAAAACGTTGTGTGCTATTATCCACCTGCTTTTTCATAACAATCATGAATATTCCTGCACCGAAGAGAAAGTAGGTTGGTCCAAAGATAAGAGCATTTATTGTGTTATGTATAAAGCTATAGTCTTTAGTTATAAAAAAGAAGAAGTGAAAAATCTTATCCAAGGTGATGAACATAAAATCAACATACGTTTGAGGTGATTGATGAAAAGTATAGGGCCGATCGTAGACAACGACACCTTTTAAGTAATCTTTTAAAACTAAATTATTCCAATACTCCTTTCCAAAATCAAAGGGCCAAGAACTATAATTTGTCAAAACAAAGGTGTGAATAATTATAGCTAGTATCACTATCCCAAATAAGGTGATAAGGAAGATTTTCCAGAAAAGGCGATGAGATGACACCCGGCGGTTATTAAGGATTAGTCCACCAAGAACAATAGCTATCATGGCCAGTCCAGTTGGACGATATAAAATATTAGCAACAAGAACACAAAAGAGAAGAAGCAATGATAAAAACAATATCTTAAAACTATGCTTAAATGATAATAAAACAATTAAAAAATAGCAAAGGAAGTTCAGACATAAGTAACTTGAATCGCTTAGTACATATTTTGTCCATAATAGGATATCGAGATTTCCCAAAAAAAGAAAGACAGCTACCCCCACAGAGTGTTTATCTCTAGTCAATCTATACACAAGATAAGAAAGCATGATGGCCACTAAAGCAATGCATAGACAGTTCAAGGCAACTAGAGCATAGGTCCATCCAGCACCAAACAATAACTTTAAAACGGCAACCAGGGTGATAAAACCAAGATAAAGGTAAATGGGAACATGAAAGTGAACCTCTTCAAGAAAACGCTTTATGTTAAAATGGTATGCAATCAATTGATCAGCCCAATTCGAATACCCAACAGAATCAAGTCCTATAGCGACGCCGTAGTAAGAGACATATGATGCTAGAATTAAGCAAGAGGCAACAAAAACCCATAGATATATTATTCTTAATTCAGAGTTCATAATTAGTCAGACTCCTTCTTAATATAATAAGAAGAGCGGGCAATAAGCATTCTCAGCGATCTCGAGAGAAAAGAAGTGCTTACTCTAAAAAAATACAAGGGTCCCATATCTTTAATTTGGTTTCGTAAGATTCGCGGTTGCATATAGAAGGAAATTGTAGAGCGCAAATACCAATATTTTACAGTTCGAAAAGTCATACCATGAGGTGCAAATGTCGGTTGTGTCATTGTTGCTGAAGTGTATTGCAAGTCTACTGTTCCATGTTGCCTAATGGAGGGATAATCAGGAGTCCCTGGAATTGGTGTATAATAAAAAGGAACGAAATAATCAAGACCAATCTTTTTTGCAAAATGAATTGTATTCTTTATGGATGCAACAGTATCACCAGGTCCAGCGATAATAAAAGATCCGCTTGATTTAATTTTGTTTTTTCTTGTAAGTTCAACTGCCTTGGCCAGCTTTTCTTTGGTAATTTTCTTATTGTACTTAGCAAGCATTTGTTCATCGCCGCTCTCCATTCCAAACCATATAGATCTGCATCCTGCTCGATACATCAGCTGAAGAATTCCATCGTCAACGTTATCTGCTCTAGCATCACAAGACCAGGTAAGATCATAATTGCGCTCAATAAGTTTGTTACAAAAGTCGACTATTCTTTTTCGAGCAAACGCAAGGTTTTCATCATAGATTGTAAGATCCTTGATTTTATACTCAACGATCAGATGATCTATAATCTTCATTAAATAGTCTACGCTATACGAGCGAAAAGACCTTCCATGGATAACGTTATTACAAAAGGAACATTCAAAAGGGCACCCTCTTGAGGTCACGATATATGCGGAAGGCGTTCTCGTTTTTCTAGTCATTGTAGGCTGATAGGTCTGCACATAATTCGGGATCAAGTGCCATGCCGGAAGCGGCAATGTATCTAAATTCTTGATCAGTTGACGAGGAGGGGTAAGAAAAACCCTGCTTCCCTTTCTAAGAGCAAGCCCTGTGATACCTGTAATAGGTCGTTTGCTATCTAGTGCCTCCAACAACTCTATAATAGTAAGCTCTCCCTCTCCCACAACACCAATATCAAACGAGGGAAAATTTTTCATCGTTTCATAAGGCAATGTTGAAATATGGATTCCTCCGATGATAACAGGCACCTTGTTCAAGTATCTCTTTAATTGTGAAGCCAAATCACCACAAGCGTGTATATGTGAAGTCATTGCTGTCATCCCAATATACTTAGGTTTTATCTCGACAATTGCATCGATTAGCGTTTGAACCCCTCCCCGCAACAGGGCTCCATCAATGATCTTCACAGAATACTCATTTTCCAATAAGACTGCTGCAATATTGAGCAAGTTCAACGGAGGACGATGAGCCCCCGCTGAAGAAAGGACTCCAAATTCTTTTCCCCAATCAGTCAAAGGATTGATCAGAACAATATCAATTTTCGATTGATCACTCATTTTCACTCTTTTCCGCTAAAATCCAATTGGAAATTCCAAAGGATGATTCATAAGGAATTTTTTGAAGGAAGGAAGATAGCCATAGAGGTGTTTTATTCGGAAAAATCCACCCTCCTGATTTTACTGCTAAAATTTTTAGATTGCAATTTCTTAGCATTAAGCGCATTTTTGATAACCTATACCTAAACACCCACCGGTGCTCCCTATCTACAATGGCGAATAAAAATTGGGCAATATTGACAGGATTAGGCTCAATAATCAGGAGATATCTTTTGCTTACGCGAATCATTTCTAGTAACACCTCTCTGGGGTTGGAGATATGGTGAAGGGCTTCCCAACCATAGACTAAATCAAATGTCTTATCGTTGAAAGGGATACTGCGCGCATCAGCAATCAGAAGCATTCCTTCGCCTCTTAGAGGGTGGTGAGATAGCATCGCTGAGGATGAATCCAGGCCCCAAACCTCCTGCACATACTTTTTCATATAATAAGTGGAAAAACCATTTCCGCACCCCACATCCAGAGCACTTTTAATTTTTTCAAAAGGAAAGAGCTTTGCTAAATAACTCAACCGCTGAAGTGCAAATTTTTCTACAACGGGATGGGCATAATTTCTATAACAACCATCATTTTGCCAATAATCCCTCTGACGACCATCATTTGTTCCAATAACTCTTTGTATTAAGCTATTAGCATCCTTCTCTTTCTCATGCCCTTCTTTAAAATCAATAACACCATCAACGACAGGAAATTTTTTCTGGCAAACATTACAATGCAGTCCTGTGGGAAAAAGAGGTGTCGCTTGTATGGGCTCCAAACACGTTGGACATTGTAAGCACTTCTCTATTTTAGCAGTCATTTCTTGCGAAGAATGCATACCTCTTCCATAATTGGGATCATTTCTTATGCGTTAGTAAATCTTCGACACTGTTTAAAACTTAGACACTAGTGTATTCATGAGTTCATTTAGAAAGAAAAAAAAATAAGCAATTCTGAATAACAAATACCAGAGTGTTTAACTTTCACACCGTGCCCACTCTCATGCTAAACCTTCCTTTGCACTTTATTATGAAAAAAATGCTTCCGCATTTTTATTTTCGGGAGTGCGAGAAATGCTCAGGATAAGATTTATAATCTTTTTCCTAATAATATGGAGTTTGAAAGATAAGGGCAAGTGACTTCTGAATAAATTAAGGATACCAATATGAATTTTTTTTATATCAATGGATGGTGGTCAGCGACCCACTGCCAAACCTGCCGGCACTGTCGGTATGAATATAATCACTGGAGAATCGGAATATCCTGGCAAAGGTTTTTGAACTAAAATCATAAAGGAATTTATTGCAACATATCGTCCTGACCTAGACCGCCCAAAAGATGGAAAAACATAATTTGGACGTCCTAATCCTGAACCTACAAATATTACGGACATTCGTTGTTATGAAAAAAACGGATTTAATAAGGTTCGCGAAGGCATTATTGAATTTTCCCGGATTGATAACGTACACTGAATAAATGAAACGGCAGCAAATTTCTCAAATGATGAAACCTGGTGATCTACAAGCTTTTCCACTCCTCTATGTATTGATTCAGTCCTCTTATTTGTCTCTATAATTTCAAACATCATCTCTTTTAAAAATGATTTACCTTCTGGATCTAATGATATAGTTTAAACTCCATGGTTCATTTATGAGAGTAACTATTCTTTTTCAATCTCTTCCCATTGAACATAACAACCACAACCGCACCTTTGTTTACTGACAGGTGTTTCTTTTCCCTTATGTAGGTTTTTTTTGCAAGTGCAAGTTCCCTTTCCTGTTTGAGTGCGGACGGAACCAGAAACAACTTTTCTCTCTCCATCCCAGAACTCACATGTCCCGCAAATTTTCATAAGTACAGAATTTGTAGTTGTCATTTATTTCCCTTTTCAATCCTCTTTCTTTTTTGGCACCTCTATTTGTTTATCTATGCGTACTCTATAGATGCCTTGGTGAAGTTCTACAAACTGCTTCTCTAAACTTTGAGCGACTGCTTTCAATATCTCTACCTCGGGATGTTCGCCAGTAATCAACCATTCCATACTCACACCAAAATATTTTGATATTTTAAGAATAGCATCGGCCTTTGGTTCCTTCTTATAGTTCACCCATTGAGCTATTGTGCTTGCAGAGATACCAGTACTTGCACTCAACTCCTTGGCGCTAATTCTTCTTTCACTCATTAAATTTTTAATTCTTTCTCCTATCTTAGTCATGCACTATATTTTCGACATAAATTCTAAAATTTACAGGGAAAGGTGGACTGATATTTCTATGGAAATATCTTTTGTGCTATAGGAATATTATGTTTCTGTGGAAATGTAGATTTGCTTGTACTGGGATGATGAGATTGGGACTTCCAAAGCTGGTTATAAATTAAGATTGAATTAAAGTGGTTCCAAATGGTTAAAAAATATAAAATAGATACTTTTGGTCTATTTTAAGTTAGAGATTTGATCTTAACTATAAGCAATTTTCTTCTCTCTTCAATAAATTGCTTAAAATTAGAAATATCCAAAGAAATATTTTGAGGAATAAGATGTGTATCTAGATCAATATTATTCTCCTTAACCCACTCTTTTAATAACCTCTCCTTCTTGCTACTATTCAATGAACCGTTCAGTATTTGTAAATTTAAAATACTATTCCAATTTTTCACATCTTTATAAAAATCTAAATCAGCAGTAGGGATATTATCCGTATTATTATTAATCTTTTTAAAAAAATTTGCATTGTGTAGATGATCTTTATGTATATCCTTATTAAAATAATCCAAGTGTGGATATAGTAATGATAAAATTAAATGTGCATTTACTGATTCATATTGAGTTACTAATAGCTCGTCAATATATGCTTCATCAGAAGCTAAGTTTTTAGATGGATCGGAAGCAAAAGCAGTTACTATTTTATCAAAAGGAAACGGTACTTCGCTTAATTTATTTTGGATCAATCGGAATTGGTGTTGCAAAAAAACATAATTTCTTAAAAAAATTTTTTATGAGCTAATTTTTTTTATCTTTAAATCTAAATGTGAAGATTTTTCATCAGTAACTTCGGATGACCTGGTTTTGTTGAAAATAATTTTAAATATGTTTTTTTATTATAATAATGATAATAGCAAAATTTAGGAAATAAGAAATTCTATGTCGATTGTAAATT
>JADFZW010000065.1 GCA_015232355.1 Oligoflexia bacterium | reverse complement strand
TATAGTTTGAAATAGTTATTTAGAGACCTTAATGAGAGGTTTTATTAAATAGTTGAATAAACACTTTCACTGTTTATGGATCGCTTATCTTATGTTGATACTGCTTATATTAGATGCGATTGCCCTTAGCGTGGCACTTTTTTTTTCCTTTTTTTTTCCTTTTTTTTTTCTAAGAACGTAAACTTGCAGGAAGATATTTTAAACGTTCACGACCTGAATCTGATATAACATATGAAGTACTAAGATCTGATTCTCCAATTAAACTTGTTGAACTCTCACTGATAAGTCCAGAAGCACATAGTGCTGTTAAATGACCAAAGACAATTGTCTCTTTGAATTGTCCCTCTCCCTTGTAATCCTCTTCAATCAATTTCATTATCTCAATATCTGACATAGGATTTTTTTGCTTTGAAAGCGCAAACAATATTCCAAAACGCATCGGTAATATTTTTTTCATATAATTATTTTCTCCATTCATACTTTTAACACATCAAACTTTTAACTTTTACTTTCTAAGGTTCAATAGCTCTTTCGGATTGGCCACTACTAAAAGCGCTCCAACAGTAATCACCACTGCACCAGTAATTAAATAAGCATTTAACTTAAGATCTGTTATAAACACTCCAAAAACAATCGACCACAATGCATAGGTAATATTTAAAGTCATGGCCCGTCCAACACCAGTCATATTCATAGCTCTATACCAGAATAAATATGAGATAGAACCAGAGAGTGCAGTCACTAGTAAAACAGTTCCGCTCTTAACAATAAATGCATCCTTAAATAAAACAAATCCTGCAATCAGTGGCATAATCGCAAAGAAATAAACCACGAATGAAGTTCCTTGCCTAATATTTATGGCCACAGCAGGATCTAGAAGATCCATTACATAAGTTGAAATCACTCCCTCTAATGCCCATCCCAGAGTAGGAATAAGTGCAAAGGCAATTCCTAAATAAAAGTGTGGATAGGCATCTCCACTCGGAGGAGTATAACCTACAATTAGTGATCCAATAATACATGTAACGATTCCGGCCCATGCGCGAACGGATACTCTCTCTTTTAAAAATATCATTGCAAATATTGTCCCCAGTGCTGGATACATTGCTGTTATCGACATTGTATACGCTGATCCCGCAAATTGAATTCCCATCAAGTAACCAGACATTGCTAATGGACCACCAAAGAGAGCGGCCAAACAAACAATCATTCCTGGTTTTGTAGAAACTGATCTCAAAAGTTCTCGTGCACGACCAGTAAATAAATTGTAAAGAAACAACCAAAAGGCAGCAAAACCATCATGCATACATGCGCCCACTAGAGGGGCCACATATACAGCGTAGTTACTATCAGTGAATGGTACTAATGCTAATGCCACTCCTAAAAGTACTCCATCTAATCCCCAAAATGCTCCTGAAAGTGCTCCATATAGAAGACCAGTCTTCGCATACTTTAATTTTTTTTGTTCCTTTATAATTTCAATCTTGTTAGCTACACCATTTGCATTTGCAACGTTTGAATCCATAACATTTCCTTTTCTTTTCTTTTCTTTTCTTTTCTTTTCTTTTCTTCTGTATCTCTTTATTAAAAATTAAAATTTCGTTTGCTCTGTTCTGCTGATAATATCATCTTGTAACTCTTTGGCCAGCTCTGTGAAATACGCACTGTAACCTGCAACTCTCACCATCAGTGATCGATACTTCTCAGGATGTTTTTGAGCATCCAACAACGTCTCTCTCTTAATACAGTTAAACTGAATCTGAGCACCACCTAATTTATGATGTGCTTTTAAGAGCGCAACCAAGTTTGCTTTTCCTTGTGGAGTACTAACTAAATCTGGATTAATGGTAACATTATATAAAGTTCCATCTGTATTTTTCCACAATTCAGCACCATCTACAGATTTTATTGCAGCGGTAATTCCATTCACATCTGTACCTTGTGTTGGACTAATTCCATCTGAGATTGGTTTTCCCGCTCTTCTTCCACTTGGTAATGCACCTAACGCCTCACCTTGAGGAACGTTCGAAGAAACAGAGAGTGTAGATAATTCAAGAGGAGCAAGTAATCCATCCAATTTTTTAATTTCTTCATATGCAAAATTCATTAAATCTTTAGCAAAAAAATCTACTGCTTCAATATCATTTCCGTATTTAGGAGCTGTAATACACATTTTATATATCTCTGGAAATCCTTCAAAGTCATGCTCCATTGCTTTTGCTAATTGTTGTAAAGTAATCTTCTTATCTTCATAAACTAATTTTTTAACTGCATACATGGAGTTTGCATATTCAGCAGTACCAACACAAACAATACCTGGGCCAGAGTTATAATGTGCTCCACCCTCCATATAATCTTTTCCTCTCTCAACACAATCATCGATAAGTGCTGAACCGAGTGGTTTTGGTTGATGTTGTTGATGAACTTTCTGAATTAGAATAGTACAAACACCACAGATTTTAAAAATATGTTTTATTTGTTCTTTAACTGCTGCCTCAAATTTTTCAAAAGTATCAAAGCTCTCTAAAGAACCAGTCTCTACTCCTAATTTCTTTTTTGTAAATCTGTGCATACCATTGGTCATGACAAACTCAAATGGAATTCCAAAGTTAGTATAGGTAGCAGAGGCCCAACGAACTTGCTTTCCGGCCAACTGTGGTTCTGTACAACCCATGATACTATAGTTACGAGCATCTCTTAAAGTAAGTCCTAGAGAGAGTAATGCCTCGATTGCAACTTCATCAGTTTGCACATTAGGAAAACCAAGACCTGCAGAAATTACATCTGCAATCGCCTCCCAATACTCTGCAGGCGCTTCAGCATGAATTCTGGTAGTAAGAGATGGTTGAAACATTCTTAAATTTTTTGAACAATTCATAATCATATAGGTGAGGTCATTAACAGCATCACGACCATTCTCATCAACACCACCGACAACCATATTTTGATATGGCATATATCCTGAAAAATATTTTGAAGCAAATTCACTTAGTGGCCAAGCATTCTCATTGAACTTATAGAGAAAACAATACATCAATTCCTCTGCCTCCTCTACTGTTAAAGCACCACTCTCAATATCTTGTTTATAGAATGGATAAACATATTGATCAACTCGACCAGGAGAAGTTCCTGCAGTAATCTCCTCTTGATAAAGCATCGCTTGCCCAAACCAAATCATCTGTAGTGCCTCTCTGAAATTTGTTGGTGGATGCTCTGGTACTCGCTGAAATACTTTTGCAATATCTTCTAACTCTTTTTTACGTTGAGGATCGCTCTCAACTTTGGCCATCTCTAGAGCAGCATCAACATATCTTTTTGCTAATAAAATCATTCCGTCACAACTTAATACTACTGCTTTTAAAAAAAAGATTTGATCGTACTCCTCTCTTACCTCTGGACGTAAAATTGCTAAACGTTCTAGTGCGCGCTTTTTAATTCCAGCAAAACCCTTTTTAAATAAAATATTAGGATATCCTGGACACAAATCTCCACCACCACTGGTAGTTTTAACTTCGCAATCAACAACGCCTGATTCAAAAGTCATTGACAAGAGCCCCAGTTCCTCTAAATGTTTATAACAAATTTCATCAACAGATTTTCCCTTCCAAAAAGGAAAGATCTCTTCTTTTAAAATTTTTCTATCCTCTTCTGCTAATTCATAGGGATCCACTTTTCTACGATCTATGTAATCCACCTCTTTAGCAAGCCATCTCCAAGATACATCTGGAGAGATAATTCCCGCACGTGGTTTGCCACCTGAAAGACCTACGATTAATTCTTCCTTACCTATATAAATAGGAGCGGTTTCACATGCATGATAGATACATTTACCTTTTAATACTTTTGTATTTGTTCCCCATTCTTCTCTGGCAACACGAGTGAATGCGTGCGCACGATGGATAGAAATTGATGGTTTAATTTTAAAATAAGCTTCTCTCATACGCTCTAAACGAGCTGGAAGTTTTTTTGATAATTTGTCTCTAATACTCATAAAATAAATCTCCTGAAATAAATTTTTTTATCCGTTAAATTAGTTAAATTAAATTA
Source organism: Oligoflexia bacterium (assembly GCA_015232355.1). Lineage (GTDB taxonomy): Bacteria > Bdellovibrionota > Bacteriovoracia > Bacteriovoracales > Bacteriovoracaceae > JADFZW01. Next base: position 8,442 of record JADFZW010000065.1, on the reverse strand, counting down.
GTTAAATTAATAAACTACCTGTATTAAATGTTCTTTAAAAATTAAAGCAATTTTTTCCATTGTCTCTTTTGTAACAATTTTTTCCTTTGGTCCATTATAAGAAAGTCCCAATTGCTGATATTTCATAACTCCCCATTCATGATATGGAAGTAACTCTACATACTTTAAAGTTTTTTGTACGTCATGTTTTTGAAGAAACTCAGCACACTTCTTTGCATTTTCTTCGTCAGTATTGAAATCTGGAATCAAGGGAATTCTTATAATTATGGAGATGGATGATGATGTTGTTGTTGACGTTTTTGTTGATAACAACTTACAAATGTTTTCTAAAATGCGTTTATTATCCACTCCTGTATATTTTTTATGTTGTTCTTCATCCATATGCTTTATATCTACAAATGCTAAATCAAGATAGGGAAGAATTTTTTCCCACTCCTTCCAACTCACACATCCAGATGTCTCTATCGCAGTATTGATTTTATTTTCACTCTGCTTACATCTCATCAGTAGGTTGGCAGCAAAATCCGCTTGCATTAAAGGGTCCCCACCACCCAAAGTAATTCCCCCTCCTGAAGTTTCATAGAATACCTTATCTTGCATAACCAACGCTAAAACTTCATCCACACTCATCTCTTTGCTGGCCAATTTAAGAGCGATGTTTGGGCATGCTTCTACACAACTATTACATCCGATACAATCTTTCCTCTCAATCTGATGTTCATTTTCAACAATCTTATGTGCGTTTTGCTTAGAACAAGCATGCACACAACGTCCACATAAAGAACAATAGTCTTTTGAAAATTGCAATGCTGGTTTGATAGGATCAAGTCCTTCTGGATTTGAGCACCAAATACAACTAAGCGGACATCCTTTAAAAAATACCAATGTCCTTATCCCAGGACCATCATGAACTGAAAATTTTTGTATATTAAAAATATTTCCCTTAATACTATCTTTCATTGTTATTTTGGCCTTATCTCTAATCCTAACCTTAACCCTAACCCTAAATTTTTTTTATTAACTAATGATATAATTTAACAGCTTAAATCTATTAGCTCGTTCGTTTATAAAAATTTCTATAATTTTTCTTTATGATATTAATTTCGAATAGTTATTGTTTGATTAAATAATTTTTTTTTAATCAGCAGGTGCCAACTTTTTATGGGGTATTCAAAATTTGATTATTCAAAATTTGATTATTTTAACGAAGTTCTTATAATGAGATGGTTTATAATAATATTTTGGATGAAAATTTTCTGATGTCCATGAATTAGTAGGGCACAAATTTAGACAACCACAACAGCCGATACATTTTTCATAATCATAATTATAATCATAATTATTGATAAATTTTTTTTCACTCTCAGCACTTGCAAGTGTAATCGAAATCGCATTCACAGGACAAGCTTTAATACATAATTCACAATTCACACACTTCTCTTTATCCCACGATCTTTTACCTAATAAGGATTTTGGTCCAAAATTTTTTGAAAATTTTCCTATCCAATGAAATATACTAAATGGATTAAATAAAATAATTCTTCGATTTGGAATTCTACTTTTACTTTTACTTCTACTTCTACTACAACAGATATCATTTATAAATTTATCCACTTTCATCAGTGTCTTTTCATTAGGCAGTCCTTTCTTTAATGCAAATCCAAACCATTTTCTTAGAGGAATGTAGCTATCCTCAACTGCTAACGAACAATAATCTATTAACTCAATATTGTATGATCTTAGGATCTTTTTTAAATTCCAAGGCGTATTGGCCTCCATTCCACCCTTGGTAATGATAGCGTATGCCTTCTTTGGTAGTAATTGCGATTGAAGAGAAATTAATTTTCTTATGAAGTTTTCCACAACTACAGGAAGATCAAAGTTGTAGACAGGAAATACAAGGATTAAAAAATCTGCTTTCTTTTCATCTTGTGATTCAACTTGTGATTCATCTGGTGAAATTTTTTTTATCTCTTTTAGCATTGATTCACAGAGCGGAACATTCGCAGAACATCTTTCGAGAGTAGATTTTGCTCTTTCGGCGCAAACCCAGGAGTTTCCACTCTGACTATACCAATAGATTAGGTATTTTTCCGCCCTATCTTGCACCATTAGACTATTCTCCTATTGAACGAAGTACTAATCCAAAAAAAATTACTAATTTCCTTATTTAATTTTTTGACAAAGCAAAGAATTATTATCAACATAAAAAATAGCAACTTTTTAGTTCATAAACAATGTTATTTAATTTATATATTATATTACTCGTTAGATTAAATAAGATTAAATAAATTAGATAAGATTATATAAGTCAGATGAGTTACATAAGTTAAATAAGATCTAGTACAACATCTTATTTATTAACAACCAACTTTTTTTCGACCCCTAGGAGGTTTTATGAAAAAATTGATCGCTCTAGTTTTCGCATTAGCATTAGTAAGTGTTAACGTTTACGCAACTACAGAAGCTCCAGCAGGCGGCGCTGCTCCTGCAGTACAAGCTGCTGGCGATGCTCCAGCTGCTGCTCCAGCTGCTGATGCACCAAAAGTTTGTAAAAAAGGTGTTGCAAAGAAATGTTGCGGCGACAAACCAGCTAAGAATTGTGAAAAGAAAATGAAAGGCTGTACATGCCCAGAGAAAAAAGAAGAAAAAAAATAAGCATAATTAATTAATTTTTTTGCTTAGATTTTAAAAAGGAACAAGTGGATAGCTATTGCAAATACCATTTGTTCCTTTTTTTTATTACAGATAATAGCTAATAGCTATTATCTATCATCGTAGTCATCTCTAATTGTGCTAAGGCATGAAAGGTGGCGTGTTCCACTCTTAAAATCGAGTTGGAGATCTTTACTGGAGTAAACTCTAGCTCTTGAATAAAAAAATTCTCTTCCTCGCCCGTAAATCCTCGCTCTGGACCTACTGCTATAACCAATGCAGAAGAGATTTGCGTTTGCCGTTGCAATTGCAGTTGCAGTTGCAGTTGCAGTTGAAGAAAACTTTCACTTGCGTCTGCTGATAAAATAAACTTCTCTGTGCTTTTTCTTTCTCGAAAATTTCTACTTAAATCACGTACATTCTTATAAATTTCAACCGTCGGTAAATTATAATATAGAGATGATTGAGACAATCCTAAACATAAGTGACGAGTAAACTCATCTTTATTTAAAATTTTCGATGTTAGATATGATTTTTCAGTAAGAGATGTTGATAATAAATGAAAAGCAGATACTCCCATAGTTGTGGCATGTTCAAAAATTTTCTTTAACGTTGGTGGCCTCGAAAGCCCTACAATTAAATGAAGATTTCTTCCAAAAATAGTTGAAGGTAAACTATCATCAACTTCATCTCTTCTAAATTCAAAAATAATTTTTTCCCCATCGTATTCCACAATTTTAGCAGCAGCAACTCGCCCCTCCCCCAATATGGCCAGACGAAGAGTATCTCCTATCGATGGTTTTAAATATTGATCAATGTGGGCCAATCTCTCGCTATCTCTAATCACTACTTGATTAAGAGCTCTTTCACTTTCACTTTCGCTCTCGCTCTCAATTTCAATTTCAATTTCATGTGGCCAAATTAATATTTGATTCATAATTGCCAATTTATCTCTTCATTTCCTATTTTTCGAAGATGATCATTTATCTTAGAAAATGGTCTATGTCCAAAAAAACCTCTATATGCCGATAATGGCGATGGGTGAGGTGCCTTGATTACAAAATGCTTTTTCTCATCTACCTTAGCACCCTTTTTTTGCGCTGGACTCCCCCATAAAACAAATACCAGATTTTGTTTTTCTTCATTTAAAATCTCAACTACTCTGTCAGTAAAAATCTCCCATCCTTGACCATTGTGTGATAAGGGTTTATTTTTTTCTACAGTCAAAACTGCATTTAAAAGCAATACTCCTTGCTTGGCCCATTCTACTAGTGAACCATATTTGTCAGGAACAACAATGCCTAAATCACTCTGCAATTCTTTAAAAATATTTAATAGTGAAGGTGGTGGAGGTACTTCTGGTCTTACTGAAAAGCAAAGTCCATGCGCCTGACCTGGCCCATGATATGGATCTTGACCAATAATTACCACTCTCACCTTATCAAATGGAGTGAAATTAAATGCTGAAAAAATATCTCTTCCATGTGGATAAATCACCTTCTGCTCTTCAAGTTCTCGCTTAAGGAAATCTTTCAACTTCAACATATAATCTTTATTAAACTCTTCCTCTAAAACCTCTTTCCAGCGCTCCTCTATTTTGACATCTTTAGCATCTTTAAGATCCAAAACTAATTCTCCTTCTTTTTTAAAAAACTATGCAAATGTTAAAAAGTAATTGCATAATATATACAATAAACATCCAGAGATTATAAATGAATAAACTAGCTAAAAATAAAATAAGCAAAATTGATGCACAAAAGTTAGAACAACTAAGAAAGAAGATCGATCTCATTGATCATCACATACTCAAGCTTATCGGCCAACGCCTAAAGATTGCAAAAAAGATGGGGACGATAAAGATAAGAAATAAAATGCCTCTCCTTCAAAAAAATCGTCTGGCGCACATACTAAAAGAACGCTCATGCTTTGCGCGACATAAGCATAAAATTCCCTCTACGTTTACTAATAAATTAATCTCTCTGCTTCATCAGCTCTCTCTTAATCATCAGAAACAACTACACAAAAAATGACTTTATAATTGACGTTCATAAAGTATTTGCTCAATATAGTTTTGAGGAATGGTTTTCATTATGAATATTGAAGAAAAAAATAGCTCTCAGCTTGTCTACGAATTAAAGACACTGATAGAGGGTTACTTGCAAAAGCACCCTTCACTATCAGTACATGCCTTCAGTAAAAAATGTCACGTGGCAACCTCAACTCTACGTCGTATTTTAACAATGGAGACACGAGAGGATCCCGCCCCTTCTACCATTTTAGGAATTGTTAGTGCTATTTCCAAAGAGACCAACATTCAAAAATTAAAAAAGATGTATGATGGAGAGATAGGAAAAGTTTTTGAAAAAAGATATCCAGCAATTCAAATTAATTATTCCGTAGATCTGGTTGATATTTTACAAGATAGAGAAGCATATGTGATATGTAAATTAGCAGCAAACAGAGCAGGAGTTACTCGTGAAGAGTTAACTCACTTACTTGGCAATCCAGTAAACAATAAGATTGATGATTTATTAGAGCAAAAAATACTTATAGAAGATAATAATAAGCTCTTTAAAAAACCAGGCCTCTCACTCCCTGAGGATTTAAGTTTAAAACATCTTCCAGAATTAATTCGTTTTGTGAACAAAGGTAGTCGTTACGTAGATAAAAATTTATATATGAGTTTATCTCAATCAATTTCCAAAGATGCATATATGGAAATTGGGAAAATTCAATCTGAAGCAGTAAAAAAAATATTAAGTATTATAAATAATGATAACAACATTGGAGAGATCCCATTCTTCTTTGTATCAATTGTCGATACTATGGAGGCTCCAAATCCCGTTGAAAATGATAAATAAAAAAATAAAAAAATAAAAAAAATTTATGGAGAATTATTAAGATGAATAAAGGTAGTATATCGAGCATATCGAGTAGTATACTAAAAATTATCACTGTGCTGCTTGTTTGCTCTTTTGTAGCACTTAGTATCGGTAGTTTCTCATACGCAAAAGCAAGAGAGAGTGATCCTGGTGGAGAACAAACAGGACACATCTTTAGAGTTGTTAGCATTTTCAACCAAGATATCATCTGGATGTGGGCACCAACTTCTAAAATAATTTCGCTTACAACTAACTTCAGCTCCGATTCTGAACAAAGATATGCTTTCTTGAAAATAAGTGACTTATACGCAATCATACTTAAAGATGGTCGTGCTCTTATAATGTCTCAGTTATATTCATCAAATGAAGGACGTTATGCTTTATTCTATAGTTATAATCGATACTCTGAAATTTACAATAGATATGACCTTATTGATGATCCTTATCTAAAAGAGATTGAACTATTTGTTATCAATAGAGATAATTATTTCACAAGAAGTGATATTAAAAGCGTTCTCCTAAAATAGAAAATCACCCTCAAATACTTTTTCAACCTGTCCCCCTAAAAAAACACTATTACTGCTATTGCTCTCACAACTATCAAATGAAACTTTTAATTCTCCACCTTTAGTTTTAACTATAATTAATTGTTTATTACATATACTTCTACTTCTACTTCTACTTCTACTTCTACTGATCTTACTGTTCTTAATCATGGTCAATGCTACCGCAACTGCCCCTGTACCACAGGAAAGGGTTTCATCTTCAACTCCCCTTTCGTAAGTACGTACAAAAACACTATCACTATCACTATCACTTGCAATTGTTGTAAAAAAATTAACGTTAGCTCCTCCTACAGCGGTAAGCATCTTATGATATCTAAAAAAGGGAGCAACCTCTTTTAAATTAATCTCCTCTAACTTCCTTTTACTTTCAACTTCCAACACTAAATGAGGAACACCTGTGTTTATAAAAAAAACACTTACAAACTCTTTTGCGAATTCTTCGCATGCCCGCAACTTATCTTCTAGCTCTGGTTCTTCTTTAATATTTGTCATCTCAACTTTTATTTCACTTTCCGTGACATAAGAATTGTAGATAGCTTTAGCAGTTTGAAAGCTATACTTAACATAATTCGACTCTAGAGTTTTTAAAGCTAAAACAAAATGAGCAAAGTGAGTAATTGATCTGGCACCATTACCACACATCTCTGCTTCACCACCATCCGCATTTAAATAAACCATCTTAAAATCTACGCCCCCACTACCCTCCTCTTCTTCCTCTAAGAGCAAAACACCATCGGCCCCAATTCCCATTTTTCGATCACACACTCGACTCCATTTATTTCGATCATCTTTAGATAACTTATATTTGCGATTATCGATAACTACAAAATCATTTCCCACTGCTTGGTATTTATAAAAATGTATCGGTATTTTTTTTTCTGCTTCTGTATTCATATTAATAACTCCGTTTTATGCTTTAAATTTACGCTCTAAATTTAGATATCTGAATTTGAGACAAGCTCCACAAATTCATTATAAAAAACATATTCTCACCATCACCCATGGTATATTGAAATTGTCCAGAAACAAAGAGAGCGATGATTATCGGCCAAGTTATATTACCCACCACATCTCTTCTCTTTATCGATTCTATAAACCAAAAGATGTGAAATAAGAGCAAGATCAAAAATCCACACGCTCCAGTACTCGCCAATGCTTCAAAGAAATTATTATGAGCATGACCGATAAATTCTGGATGTTGAAGTTTTAAACGCTCTTTAATCTTTCCCGATTGGGATTCAAAATTTTTGTAACCAATACCAAACCAAGGATTCTCTTTAAAAACTTCTATGGCCGCATACATTTGCGAAACTCTGGTTTCATTTGATTTCACTCTAGCATGTTCAGTGAATAATCCTTTCACTTTATCGCTGGCCACGTAAGAAAAAATGAAAAGTACCATCGGAATAATAATTAATAGTGCAAAAATTTTTTTTGATTTGTAAAAGAACATAAATGGCAAGGCCACAAAAAAACCCAACAATGCACCTCTGGCAAAGGATAAAATAAAAGCCAGCATATTTATTATAATGACCGACCATAAAAATATTGTATTAATATTACGCTTTAAAAATTGTTCTATTTCCTCTCTATAAATTGCAATTCCAACTAAGAATAAACAAAAAAATTGCATCCCATACCCATAGGTCATATACATTCCATAAAGCCCACATGTTCTGATTGGGTGACATGCCTGTTTCATTTTTATTGGATTAAATCCACTATAGAGTGCAATAAGTCCGCTTATGGCCGCAATGGTAGTAGCAATAAAAAAAATATAGAGTAAAATCTTTAATTTCTTTCCACTAAGAAAATCATTACTATTGAATATGTTATTAAATTTGCTATTAAATAAGATGCTGTAAGCATAGTAGGCAAATATCGCTAACAAAAAATACTTAGCACTTAAGATATTACCCATAGGATGAGCAATCACTTTAAGATTGGTTAAGACTGAAATAACAATAACCAACACCATCAACAAAATCATCAATGCACTTTTAGAGAGAAGAACCGTTATCACTGTTTTTAAATCTGAGATTAATGTTGAAGTTGATGATGAAACACTAGTAAAATATACGTAGAATAAATATACATACGCAATCAACAACAATATATGACTTAGAGAAGAAAACGTAATCGATGTAAATATTCCAACGACCAAACTAACCAGAGAAAAATAGATCAGTGATAGAAAAATTTTATTCATAAAAATATTTCCACTTAAAACTTAAAATAATAAATTAAATAATCTTTAAGACTATACTTTCTATCTCTCAATGTCGTAAATTTAAAACTTAAAAATAAACTTTTCAATACGAGTTAAATCGGCTAGATTT
>JADFZW010000064.1 GCA_015232355.1 Oligoflexia bacterium | reverse complement strand
GTAGAAGTGAATTAAATTTCCCATTATTGTGTTTGTTGATAAGTAAAGTATTTCAATAAAATTATTTAAAATCTTTATTTATATAAATTTACGGAGTGGATCCTCGCCGAAGGCGATTAGTACAATGAATATTATAGGAAATGGTACGATTTTTGTCTTCGATAATACTTGCCCGTTTGATCAACTATACTTATTATTCTTCCTAAACACTTGAAGTAGGGGTCTATTGAGCGGTTTGCTCAATAGACCCCATTAAATGGCGATAAACCATACCTGGGATTAATTTACTGGTCAAATGGTTCGCAAACTTTTCTGAAAACACTCTAGCACATCGAAGACAATAATGAGTTTTACAGGTAAAACCAACAATATGTCGAGACCCCCCACAATTCATGCAACCATATTCAGTATAACCAAAGTTTGGGTCTCCACATTCAATCATCTTTTGAACTATTTTATTAAAATATTCATTTGCATATTTCTTAAATTTTGTTGTAAATTTAGACCAGAAGTCTTTATGGATTTCTATGAAAAGGTTTGATTTGTTTTTATTTGTCACAAAATAAATTATATCGAACATTTTCTTTTTTTTGTTATTTTAATTGATCACTGTTGTTTTTACTCAGCATTTCTATTCTATTTTAATTTGTTATTATTAATAAATAAGGCAGTATCACTGATAGTAAACGTGATTAAAAACATTTTAGTCTTGATTCTACGCCACTAAATGGAATTTCCCATAGTAGTAAAAAAATATTATACCCGGGCAATATTGACATTTTGATTATACCCGGATAAAATATAGATAATCATTAACCAATTATTAAAAAGGAAAATTTAAAAATGAAACAGCGTAAATATACTGTTTTTGAGGATAAAACAATCATTGCAAAGGGAAATTTAGAAGACGTTGTAATGATTGTCAAAAAGAGAATCGGATCTAATAACCATACATCAGCAATTATTTTCGATGATCGCACTGGCCGAACAATTGATATTGATTTTAGTGGCACTCTAAAGGACGTCCAGGAACGTCTAGCGATTTATATTACTAAAGATATTCAACTAAAGACAGCCAATGGTCCTGGTCGCCCAAAGCTTGGAGTTATTTCAAGAGAAATTTCTTTGCTACCTGAACATTGGGAGTGGCTTGCTATTCAACCCGGAGGTGCTTCAGTAGCATTACGAAAACTAGTTACCTCTGCAAAAAAGGAAGATTTGAATAATACAAATGTCCGCTACTATCAGGATGCTATAGCTCAATTTTTAAATGTTGTTGGTGGTGATCTACCAAATTATGAAGAAGCAATAAGAGCTTTGTATCGTAAAGAGAAGGAAGGATTCTTTTCTCAAATTACAAAATGGCCTAAAGATATTAAAGCACATCTAAAGGATATGGCGACTTCTGTTTTTGAATTAAAAAAATAAATAAATTTAAGAATATTATTGATTACACTAGCTGCACTAACGATGATTATTCTATAATAATGAATGACTCTATTGTTTTTTCTTTATTTTTTATTACGAACCGAAAGGATCTGAAATTCTATAATGCTCTTTTATTAAAGATTTTATCGTTTCATTATAGGTTGTAAGATTTGTAGTTTTCCTGATTTTTTTTGCTGCTTTTAATTCTGGTTTCAGGTAGGCCGACATATATTCCCACAACAATATTAGTTTTGTGTGAGCATGTTTTGGTGTTTCTGTATGATCGAGATATTCACGATGAAGGCACGTTATGAAATTAATAAATTGTTGCTTTTCATTTAAAATCGCAATGCCTTTAATTCTAGCAGGGAGAAAAGGATCTTGCAGAATTCCTCGTCCTATAGCAATTTTTTTTGTTTCTTTCAGTTTATTGGCCGTAAATTCAAGGTAATTATGGTTGTCAATATCTCCGTTATATACAAGCGGAATTTGAATTAAATCTTTATACTTTAAAAATTCATTTACATCGGAAGATCCTTTATATAGCTGTTTCCCGTAACGGGCATGAATAATTATTTCGGAAATGGGGTAGGCATGAAGGATGGGGATTATTTTGTATAGTTCATTGTGATTATTTAATCCAGTACGGGTTTTTACACTTACCTTCCCTGAAAAATTATTAAAAATTGAACGTAATATTTTATCAACTTGTTCAGGATGCGTAAGCAATCCACAACCTCTCCCTTTATTAACTACTGGAGGAAAAGGACACCCTATATTTAGGTTAAGTTCGGTATAATTATTTTCAATTAGAAGTTGGCAAAGAATTTTTGTTTCATCTACAGTACCTGGTAGTATCTGTGCTATTGGTTTAACTACACTATTATTCTCTGCTGAAATATCTTTGCGTTTTGATTTACGAATTGTCCCATCATTCTCACAGGCAAGAAAAGGCGTAATAAAACTGTCAATATAAGGAAAGCAGGATGCGTATACATTTCTGTAAACATAGTCGGTATAACCTTGTAGTGGAGATAAAATAATTTCTTTCTGCATATTTCTGCCTAAAGGTGCCGACCGACTTCTTTCTTGTAACGCCTGCAACGTCAATAGGAGCAGATCGATTAGATACACTATAAATGAACTGATTTAATATCAAAATCCCAAGTAGAGCATAAATCAGGTGGATATTTCTTTTGTTGAAAACCTTTTATCAAATAAAGGGCCTCACGTCCAACCGTTGAAGGACCACAAGTATTACTACTTAAAGGATTGTAAACGGAGGACGCTGGTCTTTTATCATTAATATATTTTTTTAAAAGTTTAATGTCTTGTTTTGAAATCCAAATCTTTGGCGCAACCAAAACAGTTACCATCTCACAACAATGTATCCTTAGATATTCAAGAAATTGAATTGGAGTGATCTTTGATAATTCCTTTGAAGAAAAAACAATATCTTTTGGAGTATATACTTGCTCATGAGCATTTAAAAAGTTTGAAATAGTATGTGCCGATATAATCATATCAATATAGTGAACAATTTTTTTGTAATATTTCTCATACTTTAATTTTATATTCACTCAATGTAAATAAGACCTGCTATTCTTATTTTAAATTAACAAACAGATTTTGTCATAAGAAGTACCGACAATACCGGTGATTACTAAAAGCAACTGCTTTGCTAAGATGCTCTACTGTAATTTTTGGTGTAACGATCTAATAAATTTTTGATCATTCGCTGATATGAAGTATGATTTTCTTTAGCAATGTTTTTAAAAAAATCCACACACTCTTTATTGAGCATTATAGTAATTTTTACCATTTCTTCTTTTGAAACTAAATCTTCTGGTGGTGGTAAGAAATCATCTACAATTTTTATCTTTCCAATTTTTTCATTTGTATATTTTGTTTTTTTCTTCATATATTTTCTTTCCTTTTCGCCAATATCCGGCCCCGATAATTCTTATAATATTATTCCTATATGTAAAACGAACCGTTAAAATTCCATTTTCAACTTTTCCAAAACAATAATACCTCTTTTCTGAAGTTGAATGGGCCAAATCTTCTGCAACAATTCTTTTCGGATCAAAAAAGGCAGATTGGGCCTCATTAAAAGAAACTCCATGTTTTTTTTGATTATCTGCGTTTTTACTATCATCCCACTCAAAAGTAGTCTTCATAATTATTTATAACACAAAATATTATAAAAAGCCATATTTTAATACATATATTTGTCCATATAATTATATGTAAATATTTTGAATAGTCTACTGTTTTAATCATTTGCAGTAACTGGCAAATATTGATCAACCATTTTAAATTGCAAATTAGTTTAATCCAGTAATATAATGAAACTATAAAAGATAAAAACAAAGGTGTTTTTATGAAAAATATTTTAAAAACATTAACATTTCCATTCATAATGGGATGTATTTTATTTGGAGTCTCTGGTGATATCTACTGGCCGATGGGATATCTATTTTTTATCCTGTATGTTGTCCTAACATTTTTATTAGCAGGATTGTTTACAAATAAGCATTCAGATTTAGCTAATGAACGAAGAACTGCTATCAAAAAAGCAAAAAAATGGGATAAAATTATTTTTCCATTTATTGCGATCATAATACCATTGGCAACACTAATTGTTTCGGGGTTGGATCACAGATTTCAATGGTCAACTTCACTCTCTTTGACTGTGCAATTATCATTTTATTTTTTATCAATAGTAGGTTGTATAATTACTTATGTGGCCATGAATACAAATCGCTTCTTTTCAAGTGTTGTGAGAATACAGTCTGATAGAGGACATGTTGTTGTTAAAGATGGACTCTATTCTTATATTCGTCATCCAGGTTATGTAGGAACTATTTTATATAACATATCAATGCCTTTGGCAATTGGTTCATTATGGGGATTAATTCCTGGAGTTGTTGAAGTGTTATTATTTTTATTAAGAACAAAATTAGAAGATGATACTCTTCAAAAAGAATTGGATGGATATTCTGATTATGCAAAAAAAGTAAAATATAGATTAGTTCCTTTGGTTTGGTGAAAAATTTATTTCAATCCATTTGAGGGACAATTAATAATAATTGATGATGATCGAGGGAGAATTTATGAATAAAATATTATCCTTTTTTGTATTGGTTTTTTATATGTTAATTTTTGTGTCTGTGAATGCCACTTATGCCTCTGTTAATTTACCTACACAATGGAGCAAGTTTTTACATACAGATAAAAATGATAGTAGTTGTAAAATAAAAGGGACTATTTATCTTTTGAAAAACTCTCCTTTCGCATATCTTGTAGTAAATACCAAAGAAAAAATTCCTATGTGGAATTATAAGAGCGAAAAAATTGCACCTGAATGTCTTATTAATCATTACAAGTCAATATTACTAGATAATGAAAGTTCATCTGTTAGTTATGAATTAACAACTACCTGTGAAATTATGAGTTCTCTGCCAAAATTAACAATCAAGTATAATGGAACTGAAAGCAAATGTGATATGACTTGGATAGGATTATAGAAGAATATCTATTAAATGTTGAAGGAACAAAACAACTTGCTTCTATGACCGTCAAAAATAATGTTAAAATATTTATTTTCACAAGTTCAACAACTCTTTGCCGAAAAATTAGAAACACTTGTATCTAGGGCTGAAGAAAATAGTAGAATGAAAGATTTTTTAGACATCTACAAAATGATTAACTCTGATAAATTGGATCTTACAAAGTTAACCAATACAATTGAACAAACATTTACTCGCAGGAAGACAGAGTTTTCCATTCCGTTAGATATTGATAGCAGTAGCGATTTTTTAAATAAGAAATGGAATATTTTTCAAAAAAGACAGAAAATAAATACCCATCAAACGCTATCATTAAAAGAAATCATTGTAGGGATAAATACTTTTTTTAAAAAAAGAAATAAGTTTAAGAAAGTTTCTCATTCCAGTAACTAACATAGGACTTATAAGCTTCTTCTGAAGTTAGAAAATAGACATGCTGGCGCATTGTTAAGCGATAAGATTTTATTTTGTTTACTCCCATTAATTGGGCCTTTTTAACTCTATGGTTGCCGTCAAGGACATTATATATTTCAGGAACAATTTCTGCGCGAATGATAGGGATATCAATATTTACCTTATCAAGATAGTTTTCATCGATATTTGAAAAAGAAGAATGGAAAGAAGATACATCGAAATTTTCAAAAGCGATGCTGTTTTTATTTTCTTGTATAAATGCAATCATTTTGGTGATGTTAAATACAAAAATGCCATTTTGATATAATTCATCTCCATCATTGGTCGAGCAAGGTTAAAAATTTTTATCGAGTTTTAGTTTTAATTTCTTAGTTGGAAGTTTTTTCATCAGACTACATACCGATCCAATCAAGAGATTCGGGATTTACTTTTTTGCAAATACTAAGGAGTGTTGGAATATTTTTCTTAGGACAAAGTCCCTCTCCAATTTCTTCACTAATTAAACTAAGAAGTTCATCAAAACTATCCTTTTCACCTTCTAATACATACTTATCTTTTATATGATTAGCACCATAGACCATGTGATGCACACAATCCGGCACATCTCTAATATCAATTAGAGCATAATGTTCTTTTTCGGAGATTAAAACTTTCATGTTTTTGTTCCTGATTTGGCCAGCGAAGTGCAATTGAATTTTTAATTAATACATATTATCCTTTAAATCTACTTATAAATTGCGATGGAGATTCGATTTTTACTCCACTAACTGATGAAAGAGGAAGAAGATGTTTTTTATCTCCAGTCACCAATAGATCGCACCCTGCCTTTATCGCTACTTCCAAAACTAATTATCTTTTTCGTAAGAGATAATGTTCATATCTCCAGTAGGAACAAAAACAGAGGCCACATTTTGCAAATCAGCGAGAACGGCCCTAACCTAAGATGGGGATAAATCGAGCTTATAGGTAAGCTTTCATTGTACTTATTCAATAATATTTGTACCAAGAACGAGATGGAATTTTCTGGATAATGCCATTTCTAAAATACGAAGAGGAATTCCGCCAAATACGATTCCAGAAATAATCACATTAGAATCAAGGCACACCGAGAGTCTATTTTTCATTGGGTGTTATCCTTATTCCAAATCTTTCATGGTGATATTTTTGGATTTGGCCTTTTTAGATGCCTTGGAATGTAGAGATTTAAGTCGTTTGCTGGACATATATTGTCTAAAAGTTTCTCTTAGTAATTCAGAAACAGTTCTTTGTTCTTCTTTTGCTACTTTCTCAATTTCCTTTCCCATCGCAGAAGGAAGTGAAATAGTTATTGTTTTTGCTGATGGCATAATTATACTCCTAGTTCAAAGATAAGAAATATTCTTAATTTATCTTACCCTAAATTTAAATAAAAAGCAATCTGATAAAAATGATGCTAGGATAATTTTTAGTTATTATTTATTAAGGGGAGATTTACATGCCAAAGGGAAAAACCCATATAAAAATAAATCATTTATTAGCATTGCCAGCTGGAACGGCACTTTTGTATTTTGCAGTAAAACCCAAACTAGCTATTATGTCTGTTTTTTTTCTCTCCTTGCTCTATGATACATTCGTATTTAATCCAGATTTAGATCTGGCAAGGTATGTGAAACCATTCTCATTCAAGAGGGAATACTTTATTTTTCATTTACCCCCAATATATGATAATTTATTACGACTGGAGCTTGATTATGGATCGCTACCGTCAGTGGCCGGAAGCTTTGATTTAAAATAAAATATGAAGGAATACAAAAACAAAGATGAAAAGAGAGAGAACTTTAGAAGAACAAGTAAAAAAACAAAATTATATTCAAGCTCAAAAAGTATTAAAACAGTTTGCGGATAATGAAAAGGCAAAAATACTTAGGCGATTTTTTAAAACTGGAAAAGGTGAATATGCAGAAGGAGATAAATTTATTGGCGTTACTGTTCCCGATACCAGAAAAGTGGCCAAATTATTTGCTGCTTTAGAGTTGGAAGATGTTAATAAACTTTTGCAATCTAAAATTCACGAAGAGCGTTTACTTACACTAATTATTCTTATTGATCAATTTAAAAAGGGAGATGATTCTAAACGAAAGAAAATTTTTAATTACTATCTTTCAAATTTAAAACAAATAAACAACTGGGATCTTGTTGATATTAGTTCTAGGGATATAGTCGGTGCTTTTTTGTGGGATAAAAGTAGAATGCTTTTATATGAAATGGCCAAATCAAAAAATCTTTGGATAAGGCGAATTGCTATTATCAGTACTTTTTATTTTATCCAACGAGGAGAAGCGAAGGATACTATTAATTTGGCAAAGATTCTAATTAGTGATCAACACGACTTAATTCATAAAGCAGTAGGATGGATGCTTAGAGAAGTGGGAAAAAGAATCAACAAAAAACTGCTCTTAAATTTTTTAGATAATTTCCATACAAAGATGCCCAGAACTATGCTTCGATATTCTATGGAACACTTGCCAGAAAAGACAAGATTAAAATATTTAAATAATAAAAACATTATTGTTAATTAGACTTTCTAAAAGAGCATTATGTTATGAATACGAATAAAAAATTAATTATCTTTTTTCTAAATTTTATCGTTACTACCATTACTACTACAATTATTGCTACAATCACAATTTCTGATGGATATTGTAAAATTACCGCAATAAAAAGTTTAGAAAATATTCTTCTGTATGCAAAATAAAATTTGCCACTTAATGGGGTTTTAAAGAAAAAAGAGAGTTGGTTTTATTATCTCAAAGTGGATGATCGTTATATTAGTGAAATATATCCTAAAATAGCAAAGCTATTACCAAATGGTTTTGTCATGGCCCCATACCAGAGAAGGGACAGTGGAGTAGGCGCTCACATTAGTGTTGTTTATGAAAAAGAAAAAGTACCAGCAAATTTTAGTGCAAACTTGGAGAAAAAATTTCTTTTTTGCTTTTAATTTGTTTAACAATTTCTTCTGCATTTGCCAGCAATGCGCATGAATTAAAAATAAAAATATCTATGCCTGGCAAAGAGGCCTTTACCGCCAATTTAGTAGTTAAGGGGCAGACTGCTTCCATTATTAATGAAAAAGGAAATGAAAAAATATTTGTTGATGTAACAAAAATTAAGGATATGGATTATACCGATAAAGTAAGTCAAAAAAAATATCATCAGATATATACAGAATTTATTATCAGCAAATTAGATAAGAAAGGTAAAAAAGTTGTAATTTCAAACCCACAAACTCTAGTCAATGAAAATGAAGAGGGCATTTTCGAAGATGGCAAAGAAAAGATCACACTTTCAGTAATACCTTCTCGCAAAGAAATATAAGTATTTCATGAGAAGAAGAATAGTCTGCTTTATTATATAAACAACATTTTAGCTTTTCATGGTTGATTATAAAAAATAATAAAGAATAATAAAGAATAATTTTTTAGGAAAATATATATGGATAACAAAAAGTATCGCTACAATCACATTGGAATACCTACGACAAAGGAAATGAAAGATGAGGAGTATTTAGAAGGATATGATATCTATCACTCAGGATATGAAGAGAATGAATTTAATATTGAGTGGATGCGCTACGGAGAAAAAACAAAAAATTAAATGTGGAGTGAAATGAAGATTTATGTAATCGATAGTTTTAAAAACATCGATACTACAGAAGAAATCGTAAAGAAATTAAATAACAGTGGTTTTGTTGTAGATTATTCTACGGAGTTTTTAGATGTTAATGTTTAGATTACTATTGTTTGCTATAATCAGTTGCATACTGTTTGCTTGTACTCATACTGTTAAAAATGAAGATAATAAGCATTCAAATGATATTCTATTAACACCATACGAATCTGTTTCGATAACTACTAAACAATCTTTCAAAAAAGTTTTTCTCCCATTTAGTCCTGGAACTCGCTTCCTTGTTTCTCAAGGAGCATTTGGAAAATCCTCTCATAGTGAACCCGGTAATGAGTATTCATGGGACTTTGATGTTCCATTTGGCACTTCAGTCTTAGCAGTGGAAGATGGCATTGTTATAGATATACGGAAACCAAATGCTGGCAGTGGATGTAATTATAAATTCAGCGATGTCGCTCACAATATTAATATTTTACGTCAAGATGGAACTGTTGCTCAATACGTTCATATCAATTCTAAGGTTAAAGTTGGCGAGCATGTTAAAAAGGGAGATATTATTGCAGTAACTGCAGAAAATGGATGGATATGTAGGCCGCAACTTCATTTTGGAATTTATCGCTCAGTTAAGACGTTATACAATTCCCCAAATCGTGAAACTATTCCTCTTTTTTTTGAAGCTATTCCAGATGGAATTGCTTGTGAAGGCAAAGAGTATGTAGTGCCTCTTTCAAAGAATATAGAGAAGAAGGATATATATGGACAATAAACATAAAGTTGCATTGGTAACAGGAGCATCATCTGGTATAGGCGAGGCCATCTCAAGTGAATTGATCAGTATTGGTTGGACTGTAGTTGGAGTTGCTAGGTCAAAAGATAAATTGTTAAAGATAGAATCGGAATCTAAAGGATTATTCTTACCTCTTGTATGTGATTTGTCTCAATCAGACGATATCACAAAAATATCTCATCAACTTATTGATAAGGGGATATGTCCAAAACTATTTTTCTTAAATGCGGCCATTGCTGGTGAAAAGTGCATTGAAGATCCAAATCACTTCAAACTAAAAATTCACGAAGAGATAATGAGAGTTAATTATTTTGGAGTACTGGCGTGGGTAGAGTTTTGGGAGAACCATTGCAAGCAAAATGGTGGTGCTAATTTTATAGTTACCAGTTCAGTAAACGCAATTTTTGCATCACCAACTGTAGCTGCGATGACAGGGCATAAAGATATCAAGATGGTTCAGCATTATGCAACTCTATCAGCAGATAAATTCCAAACAGAGGCATCAGAGAAGCTTGCAGATTTTATGTTGAAGCTTAATCAGAGTGGAGATGGCAGTGCCAATGCCAATGGAGAGAGTAGAGGAGAGAGCGAAGATATAAGAGAAGCAAAACTAAATGCAGGTACATGATGGCACTCATCTACAATAACCAAACCATAATTTTTCACAAATTCCTTTATTTCTCCTTTGCTATTTATTGATTGCATTATTGCCACATCTATTACACTACTCAAACAATTTTTTCCTGCTCCTATTTGACCAATGATTAAGTTTTGATCATTCAGTTGGGAATTTACCTCACTCGTTTTACAATCTTTAATTTTCTTTCTTCCACGCTTTTTTTTCGTTGGCAGTGTTGCTATTGCAAGCGATGGCAATTCCAATGCCGATTCATTATTTGCACCATTTTCACCTGTTACTTTACTTGAAGATATTCTTAAAAATACTGATAATCTATTTTTCCATTGAGAAAGCAACTGTTGCCGATGGACTAAAATCAAAGTGTTTATCTTTAATTCTGCGATCAATTTGGCGGCCACCACTGTTTTTCCAAAAGCGGTAGTGGCAGATCCTCACAGTTCAATTTCTTCCAATAATCTGTCATGAAAAATACCCATAATAATCTCCTTTGCTAAAAGCAAATCAATATTAGTAAAGTGTCCATTTAGGAGATGTTTAAGAGGATTGTTAATAGAAACCGAAAGAAATTAACAATTGTGTATTTAGCTTGGTGTTTAAATGATGTTTTCAAAATGAAGAATGAATACTTAACGAAATATGAAGGCAGCACCCTATTTGACGTTTAAAAACAAAACTGACGAAGCAAAAGATTCACGCCGAAGGCGTTTAGTTCAATGAAAATTATTTACTAAATTCTCCTCTGTGATTGCTGTTTTTTTGCTTAACTAACAATATATTGCAAGTTAAGCAAATATAAAGACTACACAACGATTCTAGAAGGAATTTTTCTCCATAAACATTTCTACTGGGATTTGATTTGAATAAATTATTTTATTAAATAACATTTCCCACCTATCAAATTTAAAATATTTAACAATTGCTTGAACAGAAAAAACATTCCACTACGTGGAATCTACCCGTAGGGAGCATGATAACTTCTGAACAATACTTTTTTACCGACATCTCCAACTGTCTTTGTCCACTCATTAAAACCAGTTAAATAAGGGTGTATAATTGAGTGATCCAGGCAAACATCATGGTGTTTCTCAATATCATTAATACACATAATCATGGAATTAATTAGATCCTTAGCATTCTCAGAGCTACTGTCGATAAGATTTAGAATATGATTAATTAATACCTCTGAGAGAGTTACACCCCTTTCCTTTGTAACTGCTATTAAAAAAAACAGTCTATTGTATAAATTATCTTCAACCCCCGCAATTCCTTTTAGGTAGATACTTTTTTCTTTGTCATCTACCAAATTATTCTTTACTGCATCTGCATAAATCTCAGTACCAGGTAAATAAACTAACGTATAAAAATAGACAGTGTATTGTTTGAGCAACTGCTGGGCCAGCATTATTGTTGCAATTTTATCTTCTTTCGTTTCCCATTCAGCATCACAAATAAAATCTAGCGCGACATGTAGTTTGTTTCTAGGATTACCCCATATGGTAGCTCTGTTTCTTTCTATAGGTTCCAACAGTTTTTTAACTTCTTCAGCATTGTATCCTCTTTTAAAGATTTTGAGAGTTTTATTGCTACCACTTTGCACTCCTATTCTTACTTCAGTTAATCCACAATCAAGAAGAAGAATTAATTTTTTTTCTGAAGTAGTATCTCTGAAATTATTTGGATTAATACCACTTACAGAAAATGGTTTTCTAATATTTTTTTTATACTCTTGATTGAAGTATTCAATTTCATCTACGGCAAAAGAGAAAAAGTTGTCATCAGTTACGTAGAATGAATTAAAACCGTTATTAATGGCATAAGTCATCTCTTCTAAGATATTATCGATAGACCTTTTCCTGACCTTGTTGAATTTTTTATCGATAGAGCGATATAAAGAATTAGAGCAATAAGTGCAAGCAAAAGGACAACCTCTGGATCCCAACAAGAAGTAACATCCAGTCACATGAGGGAATAAATTATTTTTATTTGGAGTATATACTTTATTGCTAAGGTCAAAATATTTAATCAAATTTGTGTCAACACTTTGAAAAGGAATATCATTTAGACTCCAGACAATATCTGGAGGACTATCGTTTTTAAAAATTTCACCATTTAACTTGTATAATATTCCTTTAATGCTAGAGAGGTTTTCACTACCTTTTTTAATAGCGTCCAAGACTTTCAAAAGGGTCACTTCAGCTTCATATCTGATAACTACATCGGCATAATCGATAACTTCCTCTGGAAGAGCGGTAGCATGATTGCCACCAGCGATAATGTGCTTCATACCTCTACTCTTTAAAAAATCAGCCAACAGCTTCGCAGTAATTGCATAAAAAGTATTAAACGAAAGTCCTACGACTTCTGCGTCACCTATATACTCATAAATTTTTTCAAGGTCGTCTTCTGATAATGAGTCCGTATAACGGATGTTAATTTGTAGTGACTTCGTTTTATATCCATACTGATTAAGCATACTCAGTAAAACTCTAGCTCCCATAACTAAGTCAATTTGAATTAAAACAACTTTCATACTACCCCCATTTAAAATTTTTTGAAAAATACTCGCTTTTAATTTTTCTACGCAAATAAACTAAAAATTTACAAAAACGGATAATATCAGAACTCCTGATACTGAATTTTCTTAAAATACATTTCTTTAATACGAGCCACCTGTTTTTTGGTAGTGGAATATTTTTTCTGTCTGGTTAAAAAAATATCAATTAGGCAATTGCTTTGTCAATTCTATTATAGTGGCACCAATTGTATTTCTATTTTTTAAATTGTTATGAGTAGAAGCATTTACT
>JADFZW010000063.1 GCA_015232355.1 Oligoflexia bacterium | reverse complement strand
AAGTAAATGCTTCTACTCATAACAATTTAAAAAATAGAAATACAATTGGTGCCACTATAATAGAATTGACAAAGCAATTGCCTAATTGATATTTTTTTAACCAGACAGAAAAAATATTCCACTACCGAAATCGAACTTAAACTTGAAAGACCCCATGCAGATTTTACTAAACTCCCTATTGATCTAATCAAAGAGGCACAAACAATTGACCTAACTACAAATTCTTTCTCTCTTTACATGTTTCTAATTTACAAATTTTTTAGGCCATATGAAAAAGAGGAGTCCTTGTCACTTAACCTTAATTATCTGTCCAAAGTAATCCAAACATCCTCTAAAACAGTTAGAAATTCACTGCAGGCCCTAATTGATAATAATCTTATAAATTGCGAATTTGCTAAATTTCAAACTCATGATCCATGTATAATTACTCTTCTCTTCTTTAGTTCTAGATCAAATTCATCTACTAATTTGCCAATAGAGAAAAATATTATAGAAAACACTTGCGTCAATGCAACTCAGTTAAAAAACAAAGTTGTTAATGTTAATACGGAAATTAAAACTCAAAATGCTACTGTTGTTATTTTTGAGAATAAAATTACAGAAACTGCAACTGTAACCACAACTGCCTCATTAATCGAGACTAGTAATAAACAACAAGATAATACTTTAACAGATTTAGAACGAGTATTAAAACGCCACAATCGTGACGTAAGTGAAGCTCCATTAATTATAAATTTCTTAAACGATACTTCTGTGGGACTTGATAAAAAACCGATTAAATCAATCCCTGCTATGTGGGAAAAGGACTTGCAGTCAAATTTAAAAATATTACAGTTCCGTTTTGTTGAATGGAAGTATCAACAAGAAAAAGAAGAAAATAAACAATTCTTTGAAAAACAAGAATCAGAAACTAATCAATTGGTAGGTTTGGTGACCAAAATAGATGTTTCCTCTGTGAAATTTGACTATAATAATTCCACTGCTTCGGATATAAAAGATAATTTCAATTTAAATAACAAAGCCCAGGATAGTAGAGTAGAAAAGTCTAGTTATGATAATTCAAAAGATACTACGAACACCACTACTACAGAGTTAGCTTATTTTTCCAACCAAACGACAAAAAATTCCAATCAGATGAACAAATTTTCCAACAACATAAGAGATTTTAATATAAGAAATATAAAAAATCACATAAGAGGCGCCAACCAATTAATTCAATTTAAAAATAATAATCCACTAAATACTTCATTTAGTGACTGTGACTCTTTTAATTTTTCTACAGAAGAATTAGAGGCCATAAAGCAATATAAGCGTGATAGAACTTCTGTCAGAGTAATAAAAACGGATGATTTTATTAAACGCTACTTAGATATTGGAGTAGAACTATTAAAAGCAGGTAAAAAAATAAATCTTGATAATATTAGTTCGTTATATGCTAAAAAAATAAATTCACAGGCGAGTAGGTGTAGCAACATAGAAGGGTAGGGTGATGTGATAGGATTTAAGTATTACAATAATTCCTTGAATTCCTTACCTGGTCTAAACTTTGGAACTGTCTTTGCTTTTATTTTAATCTTAGCACCAGTAGAAGGATTTCTGCCGGTTCTGGCGGCCCTTCGTATCTTTGTAAATGTACCAAAACCAGAAAGAGTAACATCATTACCTTTTTTTACGTTGCTGATAATGGTGTGAATGATTGTTTTCAACATTCTTTCACTCTGAGCATATGACCAATCTGAAAATTCTTTATTGCTTAAAACACTCTCTAAAAGTTCTTTTCTGTTCATAAGATCCCCTCTCTTTATTCTCATTCTCATGATGTTAATAAAAATAGCAATACAACTTAGTTCGCTATTATTAATAGATTAAGAATAATGATTAATAATGGCAAATTAATATTTTTTTAAGCAAGTCACAAGTCAGACAATTAATTCTTGATGCTTTTATTTTTTAAGAATTGGGGGCAGATTTTTTTAATCGATATCTAATGGCCTTGCCTTGGCCTAATCGTTCTAGTTTTTTCATGTCTAATAGTTTTTTTATTATAGATTCAACTGTGCGCTCTGAAAATTTCAATGCTTTAACCGCATCTTTGCGAGCGAATTCAGCATCACTGTTAGAATTGATCCATTTCCAAAGATCCAATTGTTTTTCAGAGAGTAAATATTCAATATTATCTCCTTCAATAATTTTTAGGGCCATAGTACTTTGTTTTTTGATTACACTTAAAAAAAACAACAACCATTCAGAGATATCCTCTTCTTCTTTTTTCCATGTACTCTGAGTTTTACTTAATGAACTATAATAATCAACTTTGCTGGCCTCGATAATACGTTCATGAGAGACAATTGATGTAAAAAGATAACCACTTTTAAGCAACATAAGATTGGTTACCAATCTGGCGGTACGACCATTTCCATCTTGAAATGGATGTATGGCTAAATACTCGAAGATAAAGTTAGCAATAAGAAGTAAGGGGTGTTTAATTTTCCTACTACTTCCCCAGTTATACCATTCTATTAATTCTTGCATTTCTTTTTTGACCAAGTAGGGTGGGGTAGGGTCAAAGATAATACCTATTACATTACCACTCTGATCTCTGGCCTCTACACGATTAGGACCTACCTTGTACTGTCCTTTGTGGTGGAGATCTTTTTCGCTAAAAGAGAGCATATCATAGTGCAATTTTAGTATTGATGACTCACTAATTGGAATGTCGTTATAGTTATTGAAGATAAATTCTAAAACTTGTAAATATCCGACCACCTCTTGTTCATCACGAGATTTAAACTTTTTAATTCGGTTACTCTTATATAGATTCTCTACTTCCTTATCACTAAGGAGGTTTCCCTCTATACGATTTGATGATCCGGTAGATGTTACGATCACGGAACGGGTAAGGCGTTCAATAGTTTGCGGTAGCAGTTGGCCAGTTATGCGCCAGCTATTCTTTACTCCATCAATTTCTGCTATGGTTGCGTACACCTCTTCAATAATTTTATTTTTAAGGCTAAGACGCTTATGAACCCGAAAATCTGACCAATCCATTATAAATCCAAGAGGTTAGAAAGTTATTAGATGTAACATGTACTATATGTGAGATTATGTGAGATTGTGTGAGCAAAGTCAATATGGTTGGAAAAGAGCTTATTACTGACCAGTAGGAATTTCTTTTTTCCAAAAAAACTCTAAGTAAGCATAAAGGCCTTTATCTGCAAAGCAATGTTTTTGTAAAAAAGTTCCGTCTGGCATCGTCGATATGATGATACAGACGACGGATATAAGAGGCATGGACTAGCATCAACTCTTTATAGTGAGCGGCCATTCCTATATCATTAGCATCGTTGGCCTTAATGAAATCTTTAATGATGTCACAAAATTCATTACAGCTTATTTTAAGATCAGTTCTAAGATTAATATCTACGTCTTTCCAATTTTTGTAAAAGGTGATCATCTCCTTAATACTGGCAGATTGATTTTTGCCAGTAGAATCCACAATCTTTTTTTGGTCAGCGGTCAAGCGGATAGAGTAGTTGGCGTAATCGCTAGGAGTTTTAATGACTTTTTCATTATTCTCATATTCCATTTAAGAATGTTCCTCGTAGAATGAAAATGATTTTAGTAAAATTGTAATACAATTTAATACAAGATGAAAATAAGAAAACATGCTAAATAACGCACACATGGATCGTGTCCATAATATACATTATGGTGCAACAGACTAAATAAGTTGGTATGTTTTTAATTTTTTCGACTGGTTTTTTTGGTTTTTCGCTGTTTTGAAAGTTTGTTAGCAGAAGGGATAGTTTTTCTGGTTTTTGTAACTTTCTTTATTACCTTAGCTACTTTTGCCGTTTTAGGCACTTTAATTATTTTGTTCTTCTTGATGGCAACTTTTTTTGTTTTTCCACTGGGTGTAGTGGCCGTGGCAATTTGAAAGCGCTTACCAGCGAAAGCAATTCCGATTTTAACTATTTTCTTAGTCCCACGTTGGAGCATTCCAGCTGCATATTTTTTTTCTTCAATTTGAGCTAAAACCTCGCTTGCACTTTTTTCTAGGGCCCGTGTAATCATTTGTTCTTTTTTAGGTATCTCTTTTAAGCTTTTTAACTCTAATACAATACCTAATTTATTTTCATCTTTCGGTACAATCATGATGTCATGGTGGCCATAACCGCCATCTTCACGATTAGAGTCAACTTTGTAAAGATTACGATCCAAGCTAGAGACCAATCCTAGCATTAATCCATGGTAAAAAGCTTCAGGTTCTCTACCAGTATCGCGTACAGATACTATTTGGGTAAATAATATTTCTAAATTTTCAGTTAATCCCTGCATATTTCCAGCAAGAAGATTATTTAGGAAGTTATTGTACCACTGGATACCTCGGTCAGAGCTTAACCACATTTCAATCATATTTGAATAAACACTAGCGATTTCATGATTTGGAATTGCTAGAAAACACATTAAACCTTGCCTGACTACTTTGTATGAAACAACATTAAGATATCCAGCACTCACTAGTAAACTCCATGCGGCCCCTTTATTTTGTTTTAGGTCAGCAAAAACAACGTGTTCATCTATTAATTGTTCACAATCTTCCCCAAGTAATAATTGCTCAAGATTTGCTTTAAATTCACTATCAGAATTGATTACTAAATTTCCAATTAAATCATTATTGCCGGTATTAACCCAATATGGGCGTAATTCATTATTTTCAATAAAATTAACAATTGACCATGGATTGTAAATAGTTGTTCCAGCAAACTTATATCCATTATACCAATCCCTAACGTCTGAAATACGATCAAGCATTTCTGATTTTTTGTAATAAATCAGCAACTTCTTCCTCTGTAAAACCAAAATACTGACTGTACTTGGACTGCATTACGGAATAGATTTTGACATTATTGAGTTCAGAGAAAAAGCTTTCTTTTGCTATCCTTATCACTCCTGTCACTACTGCTCGATTCAAAGATAAATTATCTTTTAAGGCAGCGCCCAACAACCCTTGCATCAATACTTTCATATCATCATAATAGCCATGCATATAACCTGCCTGGATGGGCGTATCATATTCATCGAGCAAGATATAAACCTTCTGACCGTGATGTTTAAATAGGTATTTACTGAGCCGTTTCAGAGAAGACTTTAAGTCTCCTTCGTCTATATTGCCATCAAGTAATTTTTGAATAATGTTTTTTTCATCAATTTCTAGTTGATCTGATTTCATTAGATATCGATGTTCTTGAAAGAGATCTTGAATGAGTTTACATAATTCATTTAAGAACTTGGCATAGGAAGTTTCTTTTACATCTTTGAATGTCAGATAAATAACTGGGTATTGTCCTTGGTGTGAAATATAGCTAGCACCATTTATATTATTACCACAATTGGCAATTTTAAGTTTGTCAAACAATCCTTTAGTTGATTCTCCTCCAACTTCTGCCGCGAAAAAATAGCGGAGCATAGATAGATTTAAGGTCTTTCCGAATCTACGAGGACGTGTAATGACTGATACTTCGGCGGAGGTATCATCAATAAATTCTTTAATAAATAAACTTTTATCAACAAAATCGAATTTTTGATCAATAATCTTTTTAAAATCACTATAACCAATGGCCAAGTTCATATCTTTTTCCTCATAAGTTTGGAAGAACAGCTAAAACCATTTTAACAGTATTTGACTTAGACGTAAATGTATGACTATTCCTCTGAAAGGGTTTAAATATGCAGACTGATTCAATCAACGGCCCGACTCATTTGACTCCAATACGCATCCTAGTGGCGAAACAGGACTAATCCTGTTTTTGCTACCCGGCACCTCCAAAATTGTAGAATTGGCCTTAAAAAAGAATTGATGTCCTACATTTTGCAACCACCACTCATGTATACCAACTCACCTGTTCTTAATTTGACTCTGACTCTATTGCCGTGGTCCGTTTGCCCTACTATTTCGTCTTTATCTTCGTCATAATGAAATCCTACATAATAAGGACCTTCACAATATAGTGAGGTGTCTTTTCCCTCGTACACAGGATGATCCTTCGGATGAACCGCTGGCATCTTCCAAATTAATGTGCCTTCATAATCAAAACACCAGATACC
Organism: Oligoflexia bacterium; assembly: GCA_015232355.1. Taxonomy (GTDB): domain Bacteria; phylum Bdellovibrionota; class Bacteriovoracia; order Bacteriovoracales; family Bacteriovoracaceae; genus JADFZW01. The sequence continues at coordinate 7,426 of JADFZW010000063.1, read as the reverse complement.
AGATGTCAGCTCCCATTGAACTTTAAAATATTCTTGATCTTGGTTTTGAAAATCATAAGGGTAAGGATCATTAAGGCAAATGACAGTGTAGTCACCTATCTCCATTTTTGATTGTATGTGAGCAGGTAGTAATATTTCTTTATTTCCAATGATTAACACTTTAGTTTTTTGTGCCACAGTCTTTACAATTTTCATTATATGCTCCAAATCCTACTATCTTCTAGTAAACCAGTCATTTGGTGGCCGGTTTTTAATGTTAATATAGATCTGCCAACCACCACCTTGCTTTCCAAAGAGACTATTTGCTAAACCTTCATATAGCTCTATATTCTTCGGTATTTTAACATCTGCAATGCTGTCTATCTCAAAAGGCAATGCTAGCTTTTCTTGAATCTCAGCTCTATTTAAACCAGCAATTTCATCTTCCCTTACTATCCATCTACCAGCAATGGAATCAGCATCTTTACCTAAGAATCGAATGAATTTTTCATCTTCAGTAGTTGTTCTCACCAAAATTTTTGTATCAGCTTTAAATGGAGGATCTATGTATATTAAAGATAATTCTTTGTTGATATGCTCGCTAGTTACAAGTCTAGCACCAGATAATTTATTTTCTAGAGACAGAAGAACTTTTTTTGCATCGGGAGACATCTCTGGAATGTCTCTTATTAATCTGTGAATAATGTTACTCACCCCTTCATATATTTGCCTACTTCCTAGTATTACCCCCATACCAGCAAATGTACGAGATGCTACTCCCAATTGACTTCCATCGGAGAAAGATTTTCCATATAGTAATTCGTAAAGGTCGATACTGTCGCCAACGTATGGGCACACACTTAACGCTAACTGGTTTATGGTCTCTAAAGCAGTATAAAATTTGGCACCCAAAACGTTAGCAGATTGCAACCAAGTAGGTGAAAATTTAATTAAAATATCAGATATAAAAACGCTATCACCACCTCTGTTAAAAAGATGTAATGAATCTCTATATATTTTAAAATGTGGGTATCTTATGGCCACTTTAGATAGTTTCTCTAAGGACTTAAATAATAATTGAACCTTAGTGCGTGGATCATGTTCGTACTCAGCTTCTACCGCTTCATCTCTAATACTTGCTAATTCCAATATCACATTTTTAAGTTCTTCATCACTTACCTCTTTTTCAGAGTAAAGTAATGAGATCATTGAACGATACACCTCTGGATTTTGATTTTTCTCTTCTTTTAATCCTTGTTCCTTTAAATATTCGTTTAACTTTATTGATCTCTCTTTTATTGGAGGATGAGTAGATCTTTCTGTAGTCAAACTAGTAGAGAGTTTTAAATTAGGATCATTTGCAATTCGATCAATTAAACTATGAAGTCCATGGGGGTTATATCCTGCTTTGCTCGCTAAATAACTAGCAAATTTATCGGCCACGAATTCCTTTTCTAAATCATCATTGATATGATGATTTAGGTAATTGTGAGCTAGCTCGTGACCTAATAGTCCAGCTAGCTCATCTTCATATTCAATATAATTTAACATTCCATAGTTAATGCTAATTCCGCTGGAGGCATTAACTTCAAATGAGTCTTCAACAAAAATTGGAGGAACATCTTCAAAGCTACCACGAATTCCCAAATTATTAGCAGCATGAACCAACTTAAATTCTATTGTTCTGATATAGTCTATTACAGTATATTTTCCAGAGGCAATTGCGTTCGTATTGAGTAAATATAAAAGTAGTGAAAACAAAAGAGGTAGATATTTTTTCATAATTCATCTGTATGCCATGAGAATGCTATCGAGGTCAATAGTAAAAAGATAATTGGTGTCGACTGTGTAAATTTTACCACTTTTGTTAATGAATAGGGCGTTTTTGTATATGTTTCGAGTAGTGGCCCAATTGTGATTTTTTCGCCATTTGTGCTGATCTTCTCTTCTGAAAAAGTGCAAACCGTTAATGATAGAGGTTCCAGGAGAGCGTTTAAAAGGGACCCTAATGAGCATCGACCAAAGAGTTTAATTGTTGATCAGTTGTACCTATTGTCTAGTCAATATATTAATCCATAATCTTTATACCTTACAAAGGAAGGTATATACAGACAAAAAAATAATATTCAAAATATTTTTCAATAAAAAATAAAAATAAAATTTATTGAAAAAATCAAAACATTGTTAATACCAACAGTTGTTAAAAAAATTCTTCCTATAATCGCCGTTAGAAGATTTTATAAGAACTAAGAGTACGGATAATAGAGGTTTACCATTTCAAAACTGCCATTTCAAAACACCCTTGTTTATCAACTATCAAATTGTAGAATAAAAAAACTCACAATGAAAATAAAAATTAAATTATATAATATTAAGCTGTCTGGCCAATTAAGTAGTATTTTACACTTTAAGTTTTTATTGGTTAAATAAAATCTAAGTTTACTAAATTGATTGAGATGCAAATATAAACAAACGTAAAATCTTATTTGTTTTCCATGGTGTAAAATGAATTTTATTAGCAATTGCCTTTATGGAATTTTTGTTGCTTATTTACAAGGCAAAGAAAGAGAAAAATTAATCACTCGCGGAGATGCTGCCACTTACGCTAATTACTTACTTCACGAGAAGAATGTATCACATAAAACACTTCACAGGAATATATCGGTACTAGTCACATATTGGGAATATTTAATTTCAATTGGAGAAGTTAATACAAATATATTTCGAAGTATTGTTAGTAAGTTTGAAAACAAACCCATTGTTCCTACAAAAGTACTTGTGTCCGATCAAGTTAAAAAAATATTTTTATTAAGTGAAAATAGTCACCTTGATCAAACTATTTTTACCATACTTTTCTATACAGGAATGCGAGTAGGTGAACTAGTTTCTTTAAAAAGAAATTCTTATGTGATGGAAGAAGAATTTGGTAAAAAACATTGGGTTTTAAAATATGTGGCCAAAAGAGATAAGGTTGTAAAAAAAGTTTTAAATGATAAATTTGTGAATGTTATTAATGATTATTTAGATTATATGAATGAAATTGGGCGAGAAGTATTAGCAAGTGATCCATTATTGCAACCGAGTAGAAATTTTTTTAGAGAAGATGGAACATTAGCATTAAACAGGCCAATATCTGTAAGCTATATAAAAAGAATTTTTAAAAAGTATTTTAAAAAAATTGATATATCAGAGATGAGAGGTTATTCCGCTCATTCTGCAAGAACTACTTTAATCACAACTTTGATTGAAAAAGGATGTGATATTTATGCAGTTTCAAAAGAGATGGGGCATAATGATGTTGCAACTACACAGAGGTGTTATGATAGGAGTAGAAGGAAGTTGGCAGATTCTTTACTTCTTGAAAAAGATATTTATTAGGTAAATTTAATCGATACCTTAGTGAAAATTGTTGGATTAGTAATAATAAATTTATTTGTGGAATATATTTAAAAAAAAATATAGTAATGATGGATGTTCTATATTGTAATAAAATTACCTGACTCTTTGTCGCTAAATAAAGACATGTATTAGTAAAATATGTTTGTGAAAGTGGAGAGTTTCTGTGAGAAAAAATCATACAAACTTCCTATAATGAAAATTTACCAAATTCTCCTCTGTGATTATTGTTTTTTGCTTAACTAACTATATATTAATACATTAATGAAAATGTTTTTGTAATTGGAAATTCACTAATAGTTACGATCTATCATAAATGCCAATTGCTTGAAACTCATCCTAATTGAAATAAATGAGAAAAAATATTATTTAATGCGAACTTCTGAACCCTAATTATCCATTAAAGAAGAAGATACACCCTAAAGAAACAAAAGAAAGAAAAGAATTGATGAAGTAAAAAAATTGTAACACACTCTTCCCCCTAACTTATTGTACTAACTTATTGAGTATGGCTTATTGAGTATGCTTATTGAGTATGCCCACTTTTTATGCCACTTTTTTAAAAGAAATTATTTTTGCTTTTTAGCTAACTTGTTGAAAACAAAATAAATACTAAAAAAAATTTATTTACTAAACAAAATCTTTTTACAATGTAGACCTAAATTTATTTTATCCAAAAATATAAAGGAGGGTTTCACAATGTATTGGCGTAATAAGATTAATAAGATTAATAAAATTTCAGGAGTAGTAACTACTAGTTTGCTTCTGTTTGTTCTTTTTACAATTAATAATATTTCAATGGCAGGATTCGGAGAACATAATGATCCAGATGAGATGTCAAAAGCTGGAAAATTTGCAGACAAACCTTTAAAATTTAGTCATAAATTTGATTCACTTCCATTGTCTGCAAAATTAAGGGATAAGAATATGCCTTGGTCTGAAACATATTGGCCATCAGTGGAGGGTGGTATTAGATATAGATTTCAAACGAAAAAAGCTCCAAATAGATGGGATCTATTATTTCAAACAAAAGATAAATTAAAAAAGATGAGTCCTGACGAAATTGCAAAACTATCTCCAGCAGAAAAGTTTGATCTATTATCTGCTGATTATAGTTTCTCTTTCACAAAAGAGGAGATTGATAGAACGAAAGGAGCATGTGGTTTTTTACGAGGACTAGGAAAGGGTTGGTGGGGCCTTTGTCATGGTTGGGCACCAGCATCTTTACAATATCCTGAACCAGATTGTGTGACTGTTAGTAATCCAGATGGAATTCAAATAAAATTTGGTTCATCAGATTTAAAAGCATTAGCGCTTTATTTTGCAGCTGAAGTTAATGAGCGAGAAGGATGCTATTGTGGAGTTAGGTGTGAAGTTAGTCCACTTAATCCTTTTAAGAGAAATGATCCAAGCTATATGGATATTAATCCGGGATCACTATTTATTGTATTGGCAAATTTAATTCCTAACGGCCAAGGTTTTGTTATGGATAGAACAATCGATGCTCCAATCTGGAATCAACCAGTCTTTGGTTATAGTACTAAAGTTGTAAGCGATAAAAAAGTATCGGATGGACGTCGAGAAGTAGAAATTGGGTTAACAGTTAATTGGTTAATAGAGTTTCCGGCAAATATGCAACCATATGGTAATCATCCATCAGCTCAAAAGAAAAGTGAGTATACAGCTATTTTAGAAATTGATAAAAATGGAAATATTGATGGTGGAAGATGGACCGGAAGTTCAATTGATGAGCATCCAGATTTTATTTGGATGAATCCAGCAGATGATATGTGTAAGCATGGCCCTAAATGGACTGCACTTGATAAAGTTTATAAGCAAGCTACAAAAAATAAATAATTTTCTATTTCTTTTTCACTAATTCTTTCTTATCAACATTACTAAACATTACTAAATATTAATAAATAAAAGTAATGAAATTTCTTTTCTAAAAGAATGTATTAAAAAAGCTGCCTAAAATTCATTTAGTTCGATAAGTTATTGGAAACTACCCCTCAATAAAATGAGTATTACTAATTAATTTGTCATTTAATGATTTAAATAAAAATCATTCTTTATCTGGTAATTGATTAAAATAATTAATCTTAATAATTAAAGTATAAAAATCTTTTAGCTTGTAGCATTCGTCACTGTTAAGCTGGTATTTGGTATTTGACTAGTATTTAACTAATAGTTACTATGTTTTGAACAAGAGGTGAGATAATGAAAGTAGTTGTTTTGCTAAATGACATTAAGTTTATATATAAGCACATGCCATTTTTATTTAGTATAGTGTTGAATTTTTTTTTCTTACTAATGTTTTTGCATGTTATACACTTAAATATATATGCCTCTACAGAAAAGGATTCTGGATGGCGAAACCAAAATCAAAATCTTTTTTCGTTTAAGAGAGATTTGAGAAAAAAATTAAAAAAGAATAGCGATACAATAACTGCTTTAGAATATATTTTAAATGATTTAATTAAAAAAGATGAAAAGTTATCTATACCTTTAACTACTGACAATGAGGTTCAAATAATAAAAATAGCAGGGTGTTTTCTTTACTCAAATATTAAATACGTCGATAGATTATCATTGACTGATTTAAAAAATAAAAACATTTTAATAGAATCAGAAGAAGAAAAAATTACATTTAATTCCAAGTTTGTAATTTTTTTTAATCAAGCTCAAAACTCAAAAACACCAGTTAATCTCAAGAAATTAATAGAAAGATACTACAAGGAATGTAAAAAACATAATGAATTAATAGATGAGTTACTTGAAGTAAAAAAAAATATTGCAACTAAATATATAGCAAATAAAAAGGGAGTTAGCGTAGGTGAGGGTTTAATGACTTTTCTTGATTATTTAAAAAATAATGGGATTAATATGTTATTTAAGTGTATTGGATGCAATAAATCTTGTTCAGTTAATGGTTTCGATCAAGAGGATCTTAATAGAAGTGATATCCAATTAATTCAAAAAACAGTCACTCGCTGGGAGGAAGAAAAAGAATTTAATAAAATGGTAGTGTATTTTGAAAAAATTAATCTTGAACAATTGCGACCTGGAAATAACAAAGAAGATATTGAACTTGAAAAAATAATAAGAAGATTTCTTGAAATATTAAATCATAATTCTTCTTTGATGGAAAAATTGGAAATTTCAGTCTTAATGGACCTATTAAAATATATGTTAGCAACAAAATCATCTTCAAATATTCAAATTCATGAGAATTTTCTTAAAAAGAATTTCGAACAAATTTCCATTATGTTAGAAAGAGAATCATTTAAAGAAAATGAATTTATAACTTCATTTTATTTAAATAATAAAAATAAAAAACTTAATAGATCTCAACAAGAAAGTCTTTTTTATTTTTTAAAACAAGAAAATGATATTTTGCAATTGATAGCGATGAGAAGTAATGTTGCTGGAAACCTTATGAGAAATATTGTAGATTCCATGAATGATAAAAATTTGAGTGATAGCGAACTGCTTGAGAAAAAGAAACTTGTAGAAAAAGAGAAAATGGGGCAAGAATTTTTATCAAAAATGGCAAAACAAAGCTATATCAGGGTTATTATCGGTCTAAAAGTATTTGAAAATTTAGTAATTAATAATAAAAAAATAGAGGATGTGCTGATGAAATTAATTCATCCGCCAAAAGACAAAGATGGCAGGTATAAAAAAATTAATCGTAATTGGGATCTTGAGTATTATGGAAGATGGGGGGCCATAGGCGAAAAAGTAGAAGGTATAGTTAAACTTGAGAAAAATAGAGAAACAGATTCCGAATCAAATGAGATAAGAAATAATCACGAACAAATTTATAAAAAGTTTATAAACAATGTTAAAATTACAGAAATTGCTAATGCCACTGAAATGGGATCAATATTTAAATCCAGTGGGTTCAGTTGGTGACACGCGAAGGGCGATCGCATCTTAATTGTCAGTTATTTAATTGAGAATAAATAGTAATTTATTGACCAGTAGTAGATATATTTATTGATAAATTTTTCATAAAATTCCTTTGAAGTGGGGGGGATTTTATGGA
>JADFZW010000062.1 GCA_015232355.1 Oligoflexia bacterium | reverse complement strand
CACAGTCAAATTCACTAACTGTTGTAGGAATTGTTTGAGTTACTCCTGCTTTTTCAGTAGCACGTACCTCTATTTTATTTTTATTATCAAATGCGATTGAACTATCGAATGTCGCTGACACTTTCACATGGCGATCAGACTGACCACAACTAACAAAGATAAACAACAATGTTAACAGCAATAATGGATACAAAAATTTATAATTATATTTATATTTATATTTATATTTAATCATTAAGAATTCCTCCGTCGCTCCAATATTTAATTTTTAAAGTTAAAGTTAAAGTTAAAGTTACTGTTTGTTTCGAAGATGAATCTTAGCAGATACTGTAACTGACTTAGATAAACCACCAGAATCTGCTCCGGGTATACTTGATCCACTCAGACACGTCATGGCAGTAGCGAACTGTTTTTTTACCTGAATATTCCCATCTCGCATGGTATAAGTTCTTGTTGTTGCGGATCTTACTTGGTCATCGTTAATTATCACTTTGGTCGTAGATGATTCTCCTATAGCTACTAGAAGCGTTCCTGTAATAAGTTTTACACCCACCAGGTGGTTTGCTTCATAACCACTATAATCTATAGTTACCTCTGAACCAGCTTCAAGTGTTATAGAGTTGTACTTATCGATAAATAATACTGTTTTTTCTTGTGCGATAATTTTCCTGTTTGAGAGTCCAGAGAGAAGAGTCTTGCCATCAATGAACCCGGCCTTAAGCGCATTTCCCCAGTATGCAACTTCAGCATGATCGGTAACGAATAGTGTTTTCAACATCTTTTCGATTTCCTCCCAGCTCATCTTTTCAAATGAGGAAGTTTTCAAATCCATGATTTTCTCAACAGTCCATACATCATAAACTGGTGCTTGGAATTCTTGATCATGCTTGAGTACTGCTTCTCGTGGGGTTTTTGTTTTCTCTTCAGGAACTTGATGAGCTTTACTTTGAGCGTAGCTGGGTTGGGTTTGGGGAGCAGCCTTAAGTGGTGCCTGGAATTCTTGAGCTTGAGCTTGCTTGAATACTGCTTCTTGTGGGGTTTTTGTCCTCTCTTCACTAACTAGACTTTGAGCGGGAGGAAGTATCCTCTCTAATTTCGGAGGTGCGAGAGATGAACTATCATTTAAAGGAGTTGTTGTCTTTCCATCAACTGGTGCTTGGAGTGCTTTAGCGTCCGTGATTGCTTGACTTTGAGAGGGAGAAAGCACCCTTGCTAGTTGAGGAGATGAGAGAAATGTAACATCATTTATAGGGAGTACTTTGAGAAGGTCAGAAGGACCAACGCTGTTAATAAGGGCCCGAAGGTTATCATCAGAAAATTGTACACCTCTAGCAAGGCGATCAGCAACAGTACTCCACATGGCCTTAAGTTTTTCGGGATCATCAGCGATTGATTTTAGTTGATCGGCCGTAAGATCTTGAAATTGTCTGTCGGTGAGTGCAGTAATTTTTTCGGCCGATGAAAGATTTTGATTTGCTAAAAACTGAACGGCCGCATTTCGATGCTCCTGAAGAGTGCTAGCATGTCCATCTCGCACGGCCTCAGCATTGTCAGCATTGTCAGTATTGTTGGGTATGTAAGCTTTTGAATCTAAGCACTGAAGTAAAGAAATCACCAGATAGATCACATTAAAAGATATGAATCTAATTTTTTTTTTAGTATTTTTTTTAGTATTTTTGTTAGTATTTTTATTAGTATTAAAATGCATAATTTACCTCTATCGCAATAACCTTTTTATTATATTCAGCGGACTCTACGCTAGAATTATTTCGTTTATATCCAAAGCTAGCAGTAGTGACTAATGGCAGATCAAAATATCTTATCTCGCGAGCTAAATTTATAGTTAAATCAATTTTTGAATCGGCACGATCCTCGAGTGATTTAGGATATTTTGTATTGGTATAACTGGCCAAAAGAGATGTATCAACGTTAAAAAAAGTTATCATTTGGGTGGATATGCTTAACTCAATTACATTAGCTTTGTAATTATCACCTCTAGCAAATTGATGTAGATACTTGAATCCTTCTATGAAATTTACGATTTCAAATTTATGTTCATGAGTTGCTCCAACTCCACTACTAAAACCATCGCGAACATTTTCTCTTCTAGTGCCGGCATCGGGATAAGCAGTGTAAGCAAGTGGCAGATTAATTTTGAAAATGTGTCCACTATTTACATCTAGCTCTTTAATATTCAAATCTAGCTCTTTGGTTAGAGTGATTGTATCGCCTAAAGAAAAAGGGGCCATGTGTGATTTAGCATTAGAGTAGACAAGAGTCGTATCATTACTAACGGATAATTTATGTTTAGTCGCAAATGTGCCAGGGATCTGCCATGTGGCCGTCACATTGAGTGGCATATTGTTGCTTGTTTTTGCTGATTCGGCCAAATTTTGCATATAACTTGCACCAAAATTAAGTTGAAGTGGAGAATTTTTGAATTCGGTACTCATGCTGGCCCTTGCGGCCGGATTAATGTAGATGCTGCCGACTGAGTCGCTGCCGTTATAATCTGGTAAAAGAGATACATTGGAATCATAACCAGTAGTAAGACCCGCTTGTTTCTTCCATTTAGCAGGTTTAGCAACTCCATTTTCTGCTCTCTGATAAGCAAGCTTAGATGCCTCTTCATTGCCGGTCGCCTTCTCGATATCGCCCAGTAATTTTAAAAGCTCGCGATCATTTGGGTAATGTGCAAGCATTTCATTTATACGCTCTCTTGCTAAATTAAAATTTTTATTGGCCAAACAATACTCCACCCACTGCTTAGTTACCAGTGTATCTACGACTGGGGCCGGCCCTTCAGAAGGTGTAACAGCTACTGTATCAGCAGCTGATACAGCTGATACAGCTGATACAGCTGATACAGCTGATACAGCTGATACAGCAAATGTGTAGGTGACAATTATAAGTAACAAAAGTGTAGTTAGAAAAAGATAGATTAATAATCTCAAGTGGTCGCCCTCCAACTGAGGTATTTGTTATGATAGATACCTGTTACTTACATGTTAGAGATGACAATATTTGGTGTCAAACACTATATAAGCTTATCGTTAAGATTAAGTTTATAAAAAAGAAAGTAAAAAAGTCTCTTAGGAGCAAAAAATATTTTTTGACTTTTAGTCGAGTACACATCTACTCAAATTAATTTTGGCAACAAAATTTTCATTAAAAACAGAGGGAAATTGTCTGGTTTTGTTGAATTAATAAATTAGTTAAAGTTTTTACATTGTAAAACAGGATCACAGATTTATTAAAAAAATTGTACTAAAAATTGCACTCAAAGCTAATGCTAAACTTAAGTTAATTAACATATTGATCAATCTCTCTTATCAAAAAAAAAATCATTTTAAACACTTACTTACTAACTAAATTTTTTTACTATTAGTAAATATGTGTGATTAGTAAATATGACAATTTTTATTTTCTCTTCTTAAACGTAGCGATCTCCATTTAAATTGATTTTATCGAAATACCAAAGCAATATATTATGTTATTAATCAGTAAATAAGATCATAATAAAAAAAAATCATATCACTAAATTTGACATCATAAAAATTTCATCGCAGCCTAAATATCAGAGGTATTTTTTATAAAGCGGAGGATAAAAGTATGATCGAAATAAATGCTCTCTATAAAAGTTTTGGTCATCTGTTAGCAGTTAACAACCTTGAGTTTAAAGTTGATAAAGGAGAAGTGCTAGGACTTCTCGGCCCCAATGGAGCAGGAAAATCCACTACTATGCGAATGATAACTGGATTAATTAATCCAGATAGTGGATCTATTTTTGTTAACGGTTTGGATATGAGAAATTCACCGAGAGAAATAAAAAGTATCATTGGATATGTTCCAGAAAATGCTCCCTCCTATGGTGAAATGAGCGTACGAGAGTTTTTGCACTTTTGTGCTGAAGTTAGAGGAATGGGAATTACTAAAGCAAAAAATGAGATTGCAGAAAAAATTGAAAAGATAGCAGAGTCATGTTCTCTACAGTTAGTATTAGATCAAATTATTGAAACTCTCTCTAAGGGTTATCGTCGACGTGTTTCTTTAGCACAGGCACTGATCCACGATCCACCAATTTTAATTTTAGATGAGCCCACCGATGGGCTTGATCCAAATCAAAAACATGAGATACGTACACTAATAAAAAAGATTGCTAGTGATAAATGTATTATTATTTCAACTCACATATTAGAGGAAGTGGAGGCAGTATGTAGCAGAGTAATTATCATATCACTGGGAAAATTATTATTTAATGGCACACCAACAGAGTTTAGAAATAAATCCGCTACTGGCCGTATGGATGATGTCTTTCGAGCTATTACCACCGAGGAAGTTGTAGAAGGAGTTAATTTATTATGAAGATAATATTAAATAACCCTACCAAAGCAATCTTCAAACGAGAACTTAAAAATTATTTTCATACTCCAATTGGATATGTTTTTTTAATTATTTTTTTGTTTGCCCAAGGATATATTACCTTCGAACCAGGCAAAGGAAGTTTCTTTTTATTAAGACAAGCAGATTTGCGACCTTTCTTTTTTACAATACCTTGGATGTTTATTTTATTTGTTCCAGCAATCTCAATGCGTTTGTGGGCGGAAGAACGGCGAAGTGGTACTATTGAATTATTACTTACTCTTCCAGTTAGTGTTATCGATGCAGTACTTGGAAAATTTCTTGCTGCTTGGATCTTTTTAATAATTTCACTGCTACTAACATTTCCCATGATTATTACTGTATTTTATTTAGGTAGTCCTGACTTAGTGGTAATTATTTTAGGATACATTGGCGCTTCATTGGTAGCGGGAGTGATGCTCTCAATAGGATGTTTTTTTTCCTCTTTAAGTAAAAACCAAGTAATTAGTTTTATTTTCACCTCCGTCTTTTCTTATTTTATGTTGATGGCCGGTTCTCCTCCGGTATTAGAATTTCTCTCTAGTTTTCTTCCTACTTTCTTTGTGGAACTAATTGAGAATTTAAGTATTATGAATCACTACGAGTCCATGCAACTTGGAGTACTTCGTTTAAGTGATCTATTATTTTTTGTTTTTATGATTCTTGGATGGTTACTTGCAACCTTTTTGATGTTGCAAGAAAAGAAAACAGAGTAAGGAAAAATAAAGATGAATAATTTAAAAATAAAACAAAAAAAATATTTAGCAATTTTATCTGTGGTTATTTTAGCAATAAGTTTAATTACAATCTTTACCATTGCTGGAAAAAAAATTAAAATCGATCTTACTGAAGATAAACTCTACACTCTCTCTAAAGAAAGTTTAACCATTGTTAATCGCATGGCCGTGCCCATTAATTTACGTCTCTATTACTCTAAAACTGGCGCTAAAAAAGGTGATGAGGGACTTAGAATTTTTAATAACTATTATTTATACGTTAAGGATTTATTATCTGAGTTTGCGGCCCACTCTCATAATAATCTTCGTCTATCAGTTATTGATCCACGTCCTGATACTGAGGATGAAGAAGACGCCGTTCGAATGGGATTAAAGAAATTTCAGCTAACAGAGACAGAATCATATATCTTTGGTTTAGTGGCCACAAGTAATAGTGGAGTTCAAAGAGTAATTGAATTTCTTGATCCTCGAAATCAAGAGAGCATTGAATATGATATTGCTAAATTATTGGCCGGTTTTGATAAAACTCCTCGTAAACGTTTAGGCATTGTCTCGGCCTTAGATTTTACCTCTCAAGAGATTAAAAATGAAAAATTTAAATTGATGACCATCGTCAGAGGGCGAGAGGTAAGAAGTTGGTTTATTGGAAGAATTCTTAAAGATTTTTATGATGTAAAAAAAATTGAACATGATGCTGAAACAATTTCCAATGTAGATTTATTATTAGTATTTTACCCTCAAGATTTACCAATAAATTTACAATGGGCCGTTGATCAATATCTTCTCAAGGGTGGTAGAGCATTTATTGCAATAGATCCTTTCGCCACTCATGATCCACCAAAAACTGTTCCCCCAAATTCACCACAACCTCCTATAATTAGTGCAAACATTCCCAAAGTTTTAAATTCTCTAGGGCTTGAAATGCCAGAGCAAATGTGCGTGGGCGATCCAACATTAGCAGGGATGATGAGAGTGAATGCCTCCTCACCGGCCAAACGAATGTTAGCAGCACTTATTTGCGATGGTCGCTGTTTGGATGATCCTAATATCTCCTCTCAAAAAAGAGATATTAGCACTGCCAATTTAAAAAATATGGTTTTTATTTTTCCTGGAATATTAAATCGCAGCGGAAATGCACCTGAGCTAAAATACACTCCATTAATTTCTACTACCAAAACTGGAAATACATATAAAGTATTAGCATCCGATATGGATGATCCCGATGCTATAATTCGAAAATTCCAAGAGGGAAATGGAACAAACTCGCAAGTAATTGCTTACAAAGTTATGGGAAAAATTAATTCTGCTTTTCCAAGTGGTGCTGACTACAATAAAAAACACCTTAGTGGTCTTAATAAGAGTGAAAAAGAGATGGCCGCCATTGTAGTGGCAGATACAGATTTTCTTTACGATCGTTTTGTAATTAGAGAGAGTGCTATGGGAATAACTCTCACCAATGATAATATTGCTTTTTTCTTAAATGCATTAGAGAGTTTAGCGGGCTCAGCTGATTTACTTTCAATTCGCACTAAGGGAAAAGTTAATAGACCCTTTACTGTAATTGATAAAATAGAATTGGAAGCAGAAAGAAGAATGGCCAAAAGAATTGCTCAAATAAATAATAACATTCAAAAATTTCAAAATCAATTAACTACCAGTAATACCGGAGTAATTACCAATGAAGGTTTACAGATGCAAAAAGAGTTAAATCAAAAAATCGCGGCATTAAAACACCAACTTCGAGATGTAAGACGTGAAGGAAGAGAAAAAGTCGAACGCATTGGAAAATATCTGCAATACTTTAATACACTTTTTGTTCCATTTATTCTGACAATTGTAGGAACAATCATAACTATAAAAAGAATGAGAGTCAGGAGGAGGAGCAAGCGATGAACAAATTTGATCTTGAAAAATTATTGGCCAAAACTATAGATCAAGATAATTATTTAAAATTGGGAGCAGTCGCTCTTATATCTTTGATAATTGCATTCATTCTCTATCAAGTAGATCAGTATCGTCCTAATCGCGATTTAGTTGGACACTCACTACTACCTGGTCTTGATCTGAATCGTTTAGAGCGAATTGAAATTAGTGGAATCGATCCCAGATACCCCAATCAAAATAAACAAATGGATAAAGTAGTAATTAGTAAAATGCAAAATCAATTTATTTTAGAATCACAATACTCTTATCCTGTGAGTGTTCAGCGCCTTGCTAGTACTATTTTTCGTATTTCCGAAATGAGTATCGATCAAAAAGTAGAGATAAAAACAAAGGATGCGGCCACTTTAGAAAAATATAAACTTAACAATAATAGTGCAAAATATATTGTCTCATTTTTTGCTGCCAAATCCACCACTGGAAAAGATAATTTGATTGCTCGAGTATATTTTGGTGATAAGTATCGAAATGCTAGTTCTTCAGGCCAATACGTAACCATGGAAGGACATAATGAAATCTATATTGTAAAAGATGAGGTAGATATTCCTTGGAATAACTATTATTATCTTGAACGAAAAATTTTCGAAATCCCAACTCAAAACATCTCGGCAATTTATTTCACACAAAAAAATTCTCGTGAGGAGCTAATAAAAAACAATGAATGGACTTGGAAAAATTCTAAATTACTAAAAGTTGCTGATCAATCAAAGATACAAACACTTCTCAATTTTTTTCCTTCTTTTGAGATGGAATCAGTTGTTCCAGAAGGTGATCTACGAGTACAAAACCTTAATTATCAGCACACTATTAATATAACCACCAATAACAAGGAAACATATCAACTTCTTCTTTCATTAAAAGAAAAAGAGAATTATTTAAAGGTAAAATATATTGCTACCGATACAAACAATAACAAAAAAACAAATAATCTTTATGAACGGTTTGTATATAAATTAACCGACTACTACGCTCAAAAAATAAAAGATGTGATGATGGCATTAGGAGGATAGATAATATGAGTGAATTAGATCAAGGTCAAGGTCAAAATCAAGATTTAGAAACTGAAAACATCAAAAAAAATGACAAACCATCGAGAATAAAACAAATTGTAGTTTTAACTATAATTGGAATTGTAGTCATTACAATGTTGCTTGAAATGATTTTTCTACCTATGATTGATTAAATATTAAACCATATATCCTTTAATTTCTAAACAACTTTTAATTAAAATTTAGTTTCCGTTTCTAACCAAGAAAAGAGAAATAAATGTCAATTAAGTTCTCGAAAGATCCGAAGACTATTTTATAGTTTAATGTAAAGCTTAAGAACATAGAGTAGGATTTTTTATGTCGATTAAAATACCTGGGTACAAAGATATCGAAATGATTTATGAAAGCAAAGAGACATCTGTATTTAAAGCAGTTAATGAAAGTAACAATGAGAGCATTGTGTTTAAAGTGGCCAAAGGTAGACCCAGCGATAAATTCAAACAAAAAGCAATCTATGAGCATGAAAGTCATATTCTAAAAAAACTCAATGATTCAATATTAGAAGGAATCCCTTGTTGTTTAGGAATGGATGAGATGGATGGTCATATCATGCTTATTCTACGCTATGGAGGGAAGTCATTATCTAGTTACATGGAAAAAAAGGGCCCTCTGGCAATTGAGGATTTTTTAAAATTGGCGATTCAAATTTCAAATATCTTAGGGCGAATTCATCAAAATAATATTATCCATAAAGACATTAAGCCATCTAATATTTTAATCGATGAGAATAAAAATAAAATTTTGATAGTTGATTTTAATATATCTACGTTACTCTCTAGAGAAAATGAGAATGTTATAAATTCGAAAACACTGGAAGGATCTCTTCCTTACATGTCTCCTGAACAAACAGGAAGAATGAATCGTTCTATCGATTATCGTTCAGATTTTTATTCCTTAGGAATTAGTTTTTATCAGATGCTAACAGGAAAACTTCCTTTCTACTCTCAAGATTTTTTGGATTTCGTTCATGCTCACATTGCTAAAAAACTTCCCGCTATTGCTGACTCTAGAAAAGATGTTCCTGAGATGATTACTTTAATCGTTGAAAAATTAACTGCTAAAAATGCGGAAGATCGTTATCAAACAGCATATGGTTTAACCAGAGATCTAGAGCGCTGTCTTTCAATGTGGAAAAATGAGGGGCAAATTTCTAATTTTCAATTAGCAGAAGTTGATCGATCCAATCGCTTTGAACTTCCTCAGAAATTATATGGAAGACAAACACAAATAAATCTACTTTTAGATACCTTTAAGAAAGTTTGTAAAGGACAAGTTCATTTTCTAAGTGTAAGTGGGCCATCGGGCATTGGTAAAACTTCATTAATCTATGAAGTTCATCGCCCCATTGTTGCTAGCTTTGGGCTTTTCATGTCTGGAAAGTTTGAACAATTTAAAAGAGATGTTCCTTTCTCTGCACTTAAACAGGCATTAAAAGAACTCTCAAAACAATTGTTAATGATGAAAGAAGAGGATCTGAATCAACATAAATCTCAATTGGAAAGCGAACTTGGCGTTTATGCAAAGGTAATAACCGACTTTGTACCAGAATTAGAAGTAGTGTGTGGAAAATTAGCAGAACTCGATCGTTTAACACCTGCTGAGGCAATGAACCGTTTTAATCTTAATGTCTTGAAATTTTTTCAAATAGTCGCCACTCGCAAACATCCAGTAGTAATGTTTATCGATGATTTACAATGGGCGGATAGTGCCAGCATGAATCTCTTTAAAACATTATTATTTTCAGATGAGATAAAATATCTGCTCTTTATTGGAGCATACCGGGATAATGAAGTCGATTCCCAACATCCGATAATTCATATAATAAAAGATTTCAAAGAAAAAAAATTACCTTTGGATGTTATAGACGTGGCCCCTCTAGAAAAAGATCATTTAGTAGATTTGATTGGGGATATGTTTAGCAAAGATAAAGATGGTGAAAATAGTGATGATCTTCATAAACTCGCTGAGATCACTCTCAAAAAGACCAAAGGAAATCCATTCTTTGTTGGTGAATTTCTAAAATCACTATATCGTGAAAAAATAATTAATTTTGATATTAAAACAGGAGAGTGGAATTGGGAGATAGATAAAATTTTAGATTTGAAAGTCTCTGAAAACGTTGTACTTTTAATGGTTGATCGTCTAAAGCGCTTCGATAAAATCACTCAACAATTATTAATGCTTGGAAGTTGTATCGGTACTACATTTTCATTACATATGTTATCGATAATTTCTAAAATGTCTCCCCGAGATGTTGCTTCTAATCTTTGGCCAGCATTAGAAGATGGTTTAATTGTTCCCTTAGGTTCAGATTTTAATTTAATTCAAGGACAACTAGATCAAGATTTTTTTCAAAATGCCAAAGATGAGGATTTTGATGAATTAGATATCACCTATCGTTTTGTTCACGATCGTATTCAACAAGGAGCAAATCAACTAGTAGGAGATGAGGAAAAAAAACATATTCATCTCGATATGGTCAGACTTTATATGGAGAAACTCTCTCCTGAGGAAAAGTCAGATAAATTTTTTGATATTGCAAATCACTACAATCATGCAATCTCAATAATTGAATCACAAAGTGAAAAAGATATTGTTTGCGAATTAAATTATCAGGCAGCAGTTAAAGGAATTTCCTCAATGGCATTTGGGCCAGCACTAAATTACATTAGAATAGCAGAGGATCTAGCAGCGAAAGCGGCGAAAACAGCACACGCAACAAATTTTTGGGAATTAAATCATCAGATGGCATTTAAGCATGCCTTGATTAGAATTGAATGTGAATATCTCAATCTTAATTTTGAAGATGCTAGAGATTATGCACTAAAATCACTGGAATTTTGTAATGATAAATGGGAAAAGATTGAAATTGAAATTCATCTATTAACATTATATTCAACTCAATCAAAAAATCAAGATGCTTGCATTCATGCACTTCGAGCACTTAAACATTTAGGAATAAGGGAACGTCATAGCGCTGGAAGAATACGTTTTACATTAGTGCTACTTTGGATGGCCTTTAAATTAAGAAACTATAATCCAGAAGAACATATAAATGATCCAGATATGACCGATAGGAGAATGATTAAGATATTAGAAATTTTATCTGTTATGGCGCCACCCGGTTACATCTACAACATAGAATTATACATGGTACTTGTAATGAGAGTTTTTGTTTATGCTACAAAACTTGGTGTCTCTTCTCACTTGAATTGTTTGAGCTCTATAATTGGTGCAATTGAAATTTCCTTTCTTCAACGTTTTGATAGGGCCGAAAAATATTTAAATACAGCTCAAAAACTTTTAGCACGATTTCCTGATGATAAAGGAAAGGGTCGTCTCTATTTAGTTCTCAATCATGTAACTATTCATACTTTTATCGATCATAAACACGCCATTGAAATCGCCCATCAGGGAATGATTGCAGGATTAAATAGTGGAGACAGTACCTATGCGGCCATAAATGAGGCGGCCAGATCATATAATCAAAGTTTTGTTGGTACCGATGTAGAATATGTCGAAAAATTAGCAGTGGAAGCGCATGATGTTGCTTTGAAATTACAAGTCTATGAGATGATTTGGGCCACTAAAACAGTATTACAAACAGCACGCTGTCTTGCTGGAAAAACTAATGGTGGTAAAAAAAATAAAGAGGGACGCTACACTTTAGATGATGATAATGAGAGTGAAAATTACAAAGAAGCAGATTTAGATAACATACTTGGAGAAGGTCATCGAACAATGCGAATAATATCTTCTTCTCAAGAGACTTTGCGTTCTTTAATATTTGGTGAATATCAAATAGTACTTGATACTCTAGCAAAATATTGGGATTGGTTTCTTGTATTGGCCGGCTCTTTGGCAATACCATTCAACTTTCTTAATATGTCTCTTTCAATGGGGCAATTGGCACCGAAAAAATCATTTATTAGAAAATTCTTCTGGAAAATAGCTATTCGAATTGGATTGTGGAAACTAAAAATACATTCTGAACATGGTCTTGGCCAAGAAAACTTAACCAATTATTATAACCTAGCTCTTGGCGGATACTATTTGGTTTGTAATAAAATAAATTTAGCAGAAGAGGAGTTTAAAAAAGGTCTTCTAGTTTCAGAAAAATATGAATATCACATGTTTATTGGTCTGGCCTCTGAGATGTTGGCAAAAATTTATCTTTCCCGTGAAGATTACAAACAAGCAGAATTGTATTTAGATAAATGTGTAAATGCCTATAAAAAATATGGTGCTAAAGCAAAACTTAATCAATTACAAGAGATCTATGGACGCTTTCTTAATGTTAATCTTAATGTCAATCATGATCTTAATAGTGATCTTAATAGTGATCTTAACCAAAATAATGGTCACAATAATTCTATAGAGACACCACTTCCAGGAACAGCTACTATTACCAGCACCATAAATGACGATACAATTTCTGGTGGTCATTCCATGATAGATCAACAAACAATAATTAAATTATCACAAGTTATTTCAGGTGAAATAGTACTGGATAAATTGTTAGATAAGATAATAAAAATTTTACAAAAAAATGCAGGAGCTACTAGAATCATCTTTTTACAACATCTTAATCTGACACAAAATAATAATGAAGGGGAAGCGCTATATATTCGAGCAGAAGTTGATCAAGAAGGGCCGATACATGTCTTGCATGATCGTCCATTTATGCAAGCAACGGATTTATCTCACTCTGTAGTTAATTACGTAGTTAAAACCAAGGAAATGATGATTGAAAATAATATCTCTGAAAAGGGTCAATTCTTAAATGATCTCTATATCGAAAAGAGCAAACCAAAATCCTTACTTTGTATTCCTATTATCCATCAAACAAAACTTTGCGGAATTTTATATTTTGAAAATAATTTAGTAAGTGGTGCTTTCACTAGTGATCGTCTAGAGCTTTTAACAATGTTATCTTCACAAATGGCAGTTTCAATTGAGAATTCACTTCTTTGTCGTACTTTGGAACAAAAAGTTGAAGAGAGAACAGAGGAGTTACGTAAAAAAACTGCTGATGTTAACTCTATGTTTGAAAATTTAAAACAAGGAGTTTTTCTTATTCAAGCAGGAAATATAATTCATCATGAATATTCTATTTTTATGGAAGAGGTTTTTGAAACAAAAAAAATCGGCGGAATGAATGCCATAGATTTACTTTTCAAAGATAGCAACGTAGGCCCCGATCAAGTTTCTCAAATGAGCAGTGTTTTAATTAATTGCATAGGTGAAAATACATTAAATTATTTACTCAATACTCATTTACTAATAAATGAATTTTCAAAACAAATGTCCAATGGTCAAACTAAAATTATTGAATTAGATTGGAATCCGATTATCTTTAACGATGCTATTGAAAAAATCATGGTCACCTTAAGAGATGTGACTGAAAATAGAAAGTTAAAACAAGAGGCGGAAGATCAAAGGGCCGAGTTGAAAATAATTAGTACTTTACTACTAGTTCCTCCAGAGGAATTAGATGTTTATTTTAAATCAACAATGCAATATATAGATGAGAGTAAAACTATTGTTCAAAAGAAAACTAACGATCAAGATACTTTAAATATTTTATTTAGAAACATGCATACAATAAAAGGAAATTCTCGACAATTGAACTTTAACCAAGTTAAAGATCAGGCACATCAAACAGAACAATACTACAGCTATTTAAAACAAAATAGTAATTGTGTATGGGATTTTGATAAAATATTAACGGAGCTTGAACAGGTTTATCAAAGTGTAGATAAATATTACAAAACATACCAAAATAAACTTTTAGCATTTAGTAGTAAAAATGCGCTTAAATCTATTGATAACCATCTTTTCGAAATGCTTAAATCTGATCCTAAATATTCTCTCTTGCTGAATAGTAAAACCATAGAGGAGATTTTAAGTATTGCTTTAAATAATCTTCCAACATTATCTCAAACATTGGGCAAGAAAATTCCAAATGTAAAAATTGAAGATAATAACATTAGATTTCAAGAAAAAGTGGCGCCATTGTTTAAGGATTGTTTTATGCATTTGTTTTCTAATTCCTTAGAGCATGGAATAGAAACTGCTGAAGAACGAGAGAAGAATGGGAAAAATCCTAATGGGAATATTTATTTAAACGTTAAAGCAAACGTGAATCAAAAAGATAGCAATATTGTAATGGAATTTTGGGATGATGGTCGTGGTTTGAATGTAGAAAAAATAAAAGAAAAACTTTTAGCAAATAAGTTGAAGTTAAAACAAGAGTTGGACTCTCTTACTGATGTTCAAATTGCGGAGGCGATATTTTTACCTGGGTTTTCCACCAAAGATAGCACTTCAGATGTTTCTGGAAGAGGAATAGGAATGAACTCAGTAAGAAGTTTGCTTAACAAGTTTGGTGGTGATATTGCAATCTCTATTGATGAACAGAAGAAGACGAAATTCATAATAAATCTTCCTGCTAATTTAGCTGTTAACATAGCAGTTGATAGTAATTTCTCCATGGGATCGGGATCTAAAGCAGCATAATGTTTATTGAGAATGTTTATTGAGAACTAACTTATTGAGTATGTTAACTTATTGAGTATGTGTTGTCTTCCAGCGATTTTGTCAGTGGTTTATTTTTCACCGACTTTGTCGTTATGTTTTTCACTCAAGCATAGAAATAATTTTTTGACTTTAATTATCTACTTTTTCCTATC
>JADFZW010000061.1 GCA_015232355.1 Oligoflexia bacterium | reverse complement strand
ATCGTTTTAACAGAAGACATGATCCTAAGAAATTATTTTCTAGGGCCCTCAAAGCTTGTATGCTAGCAACACCAATAACTCTGAACAAGATATGCGATCTGCTTCCTGCACTTTCGGGATAGTGACATAAAAATTGGGCACTTGAAATTTTGACACTTGAAAATTTGACATTATCGTTCATGCCAGAATGCGAACTTCACATCTTACATCTTACATCTTACATCTTACATCTTACATCTTACAAACTTCTTTTCGAATCTCTTTCAAAATTTCTTCACTAAGTGCAAGTGGATCGCCCTCCTTGTAATATGTTTTTTCACCGTCAGGATTTCCAGAAGGATGAGGATACTCAATAACTTTGTAATCAAAACTAAAAGCAATCGAATCAGTGCCTGTGGAATTAACTTTCATCCGACGAAAGTAATCGTGACTTTTTGATCCCAAGATAAATGTTTTTCTCTCTTTTTCACTAAGCTTGTATTCAGTTACAATTTCATTAGGTTGATTCGAGACAATCTTATAACCACTATTCTCCAAATTCTTTTGTGAAGTGGTGATAGAAATAGGACAACTTAATTGATCTTTAATTTTCGAAGAATCTTTTTTGCTGATAACAGAACATGAGGTCACTGTCATTAGCTGAAATAAAATAAAAATAAAAATAAAAAATAATCTATTCATAAAAAACTCCAAATGCAAACAAACGCTAACTATTTAATGTCGTCTAATTTTTCCACTATGTATTCATTAGTACGCTTTGATTTGGCCGGACACTTATTCTTCTTTTCAAGTGAGTAAATAATTCCACGCCACTTTAGATCTTTAGATGATATTACTTCAATACTCTTTGTATCAAGAACATCATAAATTATCTCTCCATTTTCACCAACGGATCCACTTCCCTCAACTGCTCTAATGATTGTTACGGGAATAACCGTTACCTTACCTGCACTCTTATGAGTACGAACAACCTCCGTAGCAAAATTGTATTGAAATTTTTCAATACCATTAGAAATCGTATTTTTAAAAGTGTTTGTGGCAGCAGCGGCGGCCGCCGCTGCTGTCGACGTACCTCTTGATGTAACAGCTGGAACTGAAGCAAGATATGTTCTTAAGTCACTACAAAATTGTTTAAAATCATCACTGGTATCTGTAACATCATCTTTAATCACAACTTCCTTAGGTGCCGTTGTCTTAAGATCTTCACATGAAGTACACTCTTCTTGATAATGAAATTCTAAATTAGCATTTTCTTTCTTATTGTAATTTATTTTTTTAGCTTGCAAATTATCACAAACTGTCTTCGCTAAAGCTATCTCATTACTACTATAAGCTTGAGAAGCTTGAAGTTGTTCTGTCATCGTACTCTTATCTTTTGGTCCACCAGTATCTTTATCGTTAATATTCCCACAAGAAGCAATAACAGATAATATAAACATAACAAATACTATTAAAAATATTTTCATAAAAATCTCCTTTCTATTTCTATTCCCTCTAACTTTCTAACTCTCTTGCATGTGAGGATATTTATAATCATATATTGGTATAAAATTTTCTTTAATAGTTCTTACATTTAACCAACGAATTAGATTCAAATAACTTCCGGCCTTATCATTGGTACCACTAGCACGTGCACCTCCGAATGGTTGTTGTCCTACCACTGCTCCAGTTGGTTTATCATTGATATAAAAATTTCCGGCAGCATTTTTAAGTGCATTTGAAATTTTAGAGATCATCTTACGATCTTGAGCAAAGATTGCTCCTGTAAGAGCGTAAGGACTAGTCTCATCTACTATTTTTAATATCTCCATCAACTTATCGTCATTATTATTATCATCATTACTATCGTCATCATATGGGTAGACAGTTAATACTGGCCCAAAGATCTCCTCTTCCATTAATTTAAATTTTGGATTTGTTGTTTCCACTACCGTTGGATAAATAAAATATCCTTTAGAATCATCATAGCGGCCACCAACCACAATCTTTGCTTCCGAAGATTTTTTAGCATACTCAATGTAGCTAACAATATTATCAAATGAATTTTTATCTATTACTGCTCCCATAAAGGTTTTAAAATCGCAGATGTCACCAACTTTCACCTCTTCTGCCATTTTTGCTAAATCCTCACGTACCTTTGGCCAGAGTGATTTGGGAACATATGCTCTGCTGGCCGCTGAACATTTTTGTCCTTGAAATTCAAAAGCTCCTCTAAACATCGCCACTGCCAAGGCAGACGCATCGGCATCTTTGTAAGCAAAAATAAAATCCTTTCCGCCCGTTTCACCAACAATGCGGGGATAATTTTTATAAACATTTTTAGAAAGATTATCACCTACTGTCTTCCACATACTCTGAAAAACTGAAGTAGATCCTGTAAAATGAATTCCTGCTAGATCAGGATGATTTAAAAGTGTTGCTCCTAAATCACTTCCTTTTCCTGGAATCATATTAATTACTCCATCTGGAAGTCCTGCCTCTTTTAAAAGTTTCATTATGTAATAGGATGATAGCATCGATGTAGAAGCTGGTTTCCATACAACAACATTTCCAAGCATTGCAGGTGCTGTTGGTAAGTTACCAGCAATCGATGTAAAATTAAATGGAGTAACGGCAAAGACAAATCCCTCGAGAGGGCGATACTCTAAGCGATTCCAATTTCCATAGGGATTAACCATTGGTTGATCACTATAAATTTTATTCATGTAATAAGCATTGAATCTAAAAAAATCTATTAACTCGCAAGCAGCATCTATTTCCGCTTGAAAAGGATTTTTACTTTGAGCAAGCATGGTTGCTGCATTTAAAAGATAGCGATATTTAGGTGATGATAAAAGTTCTCCTGCCTTTAAAAAAATCGCTGCTCTATCTTCAAAACTCATGGCCGCCCATTCTGCTCTCGCTTTTTTAGCAGCATTAATCGCCATCACTACTTCTTCTTTTCCCGCCTTATGATAAATACCAAGTTTGAGAGAACGATCATGAGGAGCACGAATCTCTTCGGTGTTATTAGTTTTTATTTGCTTATCTCCAATAAAGAGAGGAATCTCCACACACTCTCTTTTTTGTCTCTCTAATTCTGTCTTTAATAATAATTTTTCCATGCTTGCTGGAGCATAGGATTTAATTCCTTCATTCATTGGTGCTGGCGTTTGAAAAACTGCATGTGACATAATTATTCTCCTTATCTTAGTTCTATCATTATTTCATTATTTCATTATTTCATTATTTCATTATTTCATTATTTCATTATTTCATTGTCTCTTTAAGATTATTTTCCTTCTCATTTACTACGCATTCACTAATCCACGGATGAATTTTTCCCTCTATATCTAGAATTGATTTGGCCAAAGCAAATCCATCACCAGGAGCACACATAAAACCATGGCCCTTCTTAGCGATGTTCAACCAAAATCCTTTAACATTAGTTTTACCAATTAAAGGAATGCCAGATTTTCTTCCCACATAGTGTTCGGCAAAGTTTCTGATGATTCCTACATCTGCCATCGCTGGCTGGCACAGTAACATTGCTTTCGCCATTCTTGCTAAAAAGTAGATGTATGAGTGAGTATTAAATCCTTTGATTGGATGTTCAGGACTGTAACAAGCAACAATTTCTCCCTCTCGTACATTCTCTTCCATGCGCTTTTGTTGCCAATATCCAGAGAGAGTTGGATGATAGGAAACCACCAATGGATCAAGCCACAGTGGCATCTTCTCAGTGATAAAAGCACCATGACGTTCAATCCACACTTGATCTGATAAATCTATTCCCACCATTTTAGCAACTTTCACCGCGGAAGTTCCGGCAGCATTCACGATATGTTCACACTCTACAAAGCGATATTTTTTTGTACGCTTATCATATACAGTTAATCCTTTTACCTCTGCGGCCCCAGCTGGCGCTTCTAATTTCACTGAGGTCACTTCATGATTGTTATAAATCTTCACTCCCTTTTTTTTGGCATCACTTGCAAACATGTATGTGGCCCGGAAAGGATTTGCTCCTCCTGCCTCTGGAAAGTGAACTAAAGAATCCACTCTGCTATAATCTATTCCCGGAACATAACGATCAAATTCAAATTTACTATCAGTAAAATAATATTGAACCTTTGATTCTTCCCAAATTGGCATACTCTTTTTAAAGAGTGTAGTCTGCTCTTCATCGAAGGATAAATAAACATATCCTCCTTGAAACCAACCAACATCTTCACCAATTAGTTGTTTGGAATTTTTATAGATATCCAAACCCATCTTCGCACGCTCAACTTTGTTAGCTGTATTAAATCCTGTGCGAATTCCTCCAAGGGCAGCGCCCGTTTTTCCTGAACTTAAAAAATTACTCTCAAAAACAGAAACGTCACACTCGCCAAGACGAGAGAGCCACCAAGCAGTCATGATACCGCCAATTCCTCCACCGATGATTGCAATTTTACATTTAGATTTACATCCATCTGTACCCTCTAGTGCACTTTCAACAAATGAATGATCTTTTCTAATATAAGTATTCACTATCTCTTGAGGAACAGTTCTTATATGTTCAATTCCCTCGAAAAGTTTAACTTCTTCCTTTGTAAATTTTAATTTGGCCGCTTCTCCTAGGGTAATTCGCTTTACTGGTGGTCTATAAATACTTCTTCGATGTCTCTTAACATTTAAGATATCTTCACTACTTTGCTTTAATTCTTTTCTTAAAATACCTTCGATAACACTGGTACAACTAAGTCCACGACACTGTCCCATTCCCACTCTAGTTAAACGCTTCAACTCGTTTATATTATCATACCCACGTTTTACAAGCGCCACTACATCATCATAAGTAACCTCTTCACAACGACAAACATAACTTGAATTTGTATCTCCCTTATGTACATTCTCTCTAGTAATAGTATTTAAAACTTGATCATGTTCATGTTTACGACGAACTTCTGCCGCCACCACATCAAATGCATATTGCTTATCGAGAGAAACAGTTAATGTTCCACACTCTGTCTTCTTCTTGGGAATGTTAACTTTTAAAACTTTTCCTTTGGTAACTACTTCGCCACTTATATTATGCAAAAGAATTTCATCGCCCACTTTTGGATATGGCCAAAATTCAAAGGGGATGGTCAGCGCTGACAAATTATCTTGATTATTCTTATCTTGATAATTATATTGTAAAATTCTTATCGCTCTTCCCGGACATGCGGGCACACACAAACCACATCCCTTACATATTTGATAATTTACATCTGGTTGTTGATTAATCTTTTTTCCAATGGTAATCGCTCCAAAGTGACATGAACTCTCACAAGGATTACATGGAATATCTTGAGTACAATTAATTAGAACCTTTTTTTCATCGCCAACAAAATCGCTGGCCACAACTTTTTGATTAAACTCCTTAGGACAAAAATCAAATTGTGAGTGTGAGTGTGAGTGTGAGTGTGTATTTAAATCTAAACTGATAGGCATTTTGGTAATCTTCGCCTTGCCAATTCCTAAACGCTTTCCGAAAGTTCCCATCTCAATATTATCTAGTAAATGAAATGCCTCTTCCATTTTTTGATTAAATTCTGGGTGAGGATAACTCAAATCCAGCGCCGCCTTTAATCCAGCAATTCTTCCCTCTAATCTAGCAATCGATGCCTCTCCAATAGTAGCGCAATCTCCGGCCACAAAAATATCTACATTCGATGTTTGTCGATATTTATCAAAAGAGGGAACTTCACCAATTTCTGGTATTAACATAAACTCACAACCTGCTTGCCATAACAATTCATTTAAAGGATTTAATCCTACCGCCAAACAAATTGTATCCACATCAAGCTTTTTTTCACTTCCCAAAATCCAATTCCACTTATCATCTAAGGCCACAATCTCTGCGCCCTCAACTCGCTCACTCCCTATCGCACGCTTGATAGTGTGTCTTGTATAGATAGGTACCGAGAGCGCTTGAATTTTTTTTACATGTACATCGTATGCACCCATCTGTGCTTGCGCCTCTACAATCGCTACTACCTCAACTCCTGCCTGAAGCAATTGATACCCAAGAATCACTCCAATATTTCCACCACCAATAATTAAAACTCTCTTTCCTGGTTTCACACCATACAAATTCATTAGCGTCTGAGCACCACCTGCCCCCATTACTCCAGGAAGACAATTTCCCTCAAAGCTCATAAATTTTTCAGATGCTCCTGTGGCCACAATAATTTTTTTGGCCATAATAAAATTTAGGCGATCTTCATCTCTAAACGCCAACATATTTTGTGGATATAATCCCACTACTGTACTATTTAATCTTGTATCAACTACAGCTAATCCCTCTAACTCTTTTTTCATTCTATTTGCAATCTCATACCCACGCACACTTGCACCCAACTCTTTGGTTCCAAAAAATGTATGCGTCTGTAGCGCTAACTGTCCTCCCAAATATGATTTATCATCAAACAAAACCACATTCTTGGCACCCGCTTGGGCCACAATTATCGCCGCCTCCATTCCCGCAGGCCCAGCACCAATGATTGCGACATCACAACGAGGATGTTCCTGACTAAGTCCAGAGGGAGAGATATCAATTTTTTTTGCGGGCAAACGTTTAAAGACATCTGTATCTGTAGCATCACCCATGTAGCGGATATTCATTCCTTGCTCTAATGGAGTCACACAAGTCATTACATTCGGAGTTCCATTCACATTCATGGCACATGAACAACAACGTCCTTGCAAACAAAATGGACCAAAGGGCGTATGCTTTTTCGCACCCTCTTTTAATTTAACAATTCCAAGCGCGGCCAAGCTAACTAAGATTGGTTCTCCCTCTAAACCAAACAATTTTTTTCCATTAAAATTGAATTGAACTTTGTGTTTCATTCGTGTTTCGGAGGTTTCAGAGGTTTCAGAAAAGTCTAAAACAGGATGTTCGTTTACTCTGTAATTTAATGCATCACTCATAAAATTTAATCTCGACTTGATATTTTATTACTTTATTACTTTATTACTTTATCACTTTACTACTTTATTTTAATTAAAAATTATAAAGCTAAATTTAACTCAAAAAGTTTAACTAAAAAAGCTTAACTTAAAAATCTTAACTTAAAAAATTTGTAGAATGATTTTTGACTTCTTTTTGACTTAAAACTTGGTGAGATATTCCGTAATATTAATGAATTCCTTCGGTAACAATTCACAAATTTTTCCCTTGTGATTAATTCTATAATCATATGTTGGACATATATCGACATCACCTATTGGTAAATCACACTTTGAACGCTCCTGTAACTTTAATTCCGTTTTCGATATATCCTGATAAGCTTTTCTAAGTTTTGATATTAACCCACCCGTAATCTCCTTTCTTAGCAGATTATCATTTGGGCCTTCAATAGTAGCAAAAGCAAATAAGCTCTTTTCTATTAAATGTTTTCTCTCTCTGTATTGCTCCTCTGAAAAAAAAGATCTTTCAAACGACTGTCCGAATTTACTAATGTTAGATGGAAGATGTATTTTCCCTCCGTTAACTACCTCCGTTACAGTTTTTCCATTAAACTCATTTTTTATAAGGTTAACAAAGTCCTCATCTACTCCCAATTTATAATTAATACTAATACCAGAAATATGATCACTAAAATATTTTACAAATCGTTCATAGAAATTATTTGTCTCACCAATATAATATATTCTTTTAGGATTACCATTGAAGATGCAAAGGAAAATCCCGCCACTACCCTTTAAAAACTTCATGTTCACATCAAAATCACTCATTCCAATCATTAATTGCCAATTTAGCGATACATCTTCTACAAATAGTGTGCACACTTTACCATCAGACTTATCATTCCTATCTTCCATACAAAAAACATACTCTTTAATCGCCTCCATCTTAAGTAATAAGCTTTTTGTCTCTACTGGATAATCCATCGATTTTTGCAAATTTTGTAACCAACTAACCAACAAATTTTGACAATCAAGCAAAAACTCAATCACTTTCGGCATCAGTTGCAACCGACCGGTTTTAAGCAAAACCACGACCTCTTCCATGTTACACACAAATTCTCCAAACTCCACAAGTCCAACTGATCTGGAAACACCTTTTAGATTGTGTATACAACGAAAAAGTCCATTAAAGTCTGGTGCTCTATTACTCTTCTCAAGCTTTAAACACTCTCTCTCCCATTGAGAGACAACATCAAAAGCCTCTTCTAAAAATATATTCACTATCTCTGGATTAGGCATATAACAAACCTCATTTTATTTTAATTTATTTTATTTCCCATTATTTTAAAAAAGGTATCTTAATAACAATAGTAGTTCCTACTCCTGGTTCAGAGAGTGCTTCAATACTTCCTTTCATCTCATCTATTACAGAGTAAGCGACAGAGAGACCAAGTCCTGTACCACTGCCAATAGATTTAGTAGTAAAAAAAGCATCAAATATTTTATCTAAATTTTCTTTTGAAATACCACAACCACTATCATTAAATCTAATCTCTAAATTATTCTCCACATTTTTAGTATCAATTTTTATCACTCCACCACCCTTGGTCGTCATTGCATCTTTGGCATTAGATAAGATATTGATTATCACTTGTCCAAATTTTCCATCTTCACCATTGACCATCGTTTCAGTAGCAGCAAAATTTAATTCTATAGTTGTCTTTTGCTCTAAATAACTTAGAGAAATCATATCCACTGAATTTCTTATTGCTTTATGAACATCAATTTTAGTTGTCTCATTTTTAGAATCCACTTTGGAATACACCTTCAAATTGGCAATAATTTTTTCAAT
This sequence comes from Oligoflexia bacterium, assembly GCA_015232355.1. Taxonomy (GTDB): domain Bacteria; phylum Bdellovibrionota; class Bacteriovoracia; order Bacteriovoracales; family Bacteriovoracaceae; genus JADFZW01. The sequence continues at coordinate 6,604 of JADFZW010000061.1, read as the reverse complement.
TCTATTTAGCGTTGATTCTAATTTTGTTACAGTAGCACTACACTTTTCTTTATCTGTAATTCCATCTAATACTAATTTTTCTAACTTTTTAAAATAACCAACCAAAATAGTTATTGGGTTGTTTATCTCATGAGCAACTCCCGCGGCCAAACCTCCTACCGATGCTAATCTAGAAGCAAGATATACTTTTCTTTCCAACTCCTCTCTTTCTTTTTCCTTTCTCTTTCGTTCAGTTATATCTCTACAAATGCTTATAAATTTTCCATCATCCATTTTTGTAAGCGACATCTCTTGTTGATAGATACTTCCATCTTTTCTCTTGGCATTGATCTCACCAATCCACTTTCCTTTCTCTTTAAATTCAGGAAGTATTTTTTCTTGTAGTCTCTTTACCTCCTCTTCTGGATAAAGCGACTCCCAATTATCACCGACAATATCGTTACAACCATAATATCCAAATACTTTTACTTGAGCATCGTTGGCATATACATAATCTCCCTGAGGAGTTAGTATCGCCACTCCATCCATCGAACTCTCTATAGCCTGCAATTGTAATCTTGCCAACTCCTCACTACGTTTTCTCTCTAAAATATTACTTATGCGAATATTAATCTCACGTGGCTTAAATGGTTTAGCAATAAAATCCTCCGCTCCTAAAACCACTGACTCTTCACAAGTTTCATCTGTATCTAAAGTCGTAATAACCACAACTGGAATCTTTTTTAATTTGGAATTACTTCTTATCCGTCCCAACATCTCTAGACCATTCATCTCAGGCATCTGCACATCTGTTATAACTAAGTCAAAAATATCTTGTTCTAAGACAACCAATGCTTCCTTACCATTCAAGGCCCAGGTAACATTATATCCAATTTTTTCTAAATAAAATTTCAACTTCTTTGCTTGTATTGGCGTATCTTCCACAATCAAAATCTTCGATTGATTTTCTCTCGGTATAACCAAATCTATTTGATCAAGTTTGTTTTCTAAATCCATACTTATTTCTCACAATCTTTTTTATTAAAAAAAAATAAAAAAACAAAAAACAAAAAACAAAAAAATAAATATTCCTATAATTTTATCATAACGACAATTCTTCTCGACCGCAAATATAATGTTTTTGCGAAGATTACTATTCTCCAACATAATTTAGTTGATCCATTCTTTTTAAACGTGTACGATTATAAATATGAAATATGACATATTAATAGTTGATGACGAAAAAGAAATTCGCGATATCATAAGCTCTTTTATTAGTGAGCATATGAATTGCAATATTGTAACTGCAGTTGATGGGCAGGATGCCTTAAAAATTGCCCTCTCAAAAGAATTTGATCTAATTATTACCGACCATAGAATGCCAATTTTAACTGGAGCTCAATTTTTCATAAAGATGAGAGAGACTCCAGGACCAAACAAATATAGTCCTGTAATATTTTTGTCTGCTTTTATCGATGAGGCAAAAATAGGAACCGAATGCTTAGAAGATGTCTACTTTATGGATAAAGTAAATTACGTTAATAAGTTAATACCATACGTAACAATGATACTCGGTCAATAAACAAAAACTATATCTCCTTAAAAATTTATCTACTTTAAAATTATTTTTCCCAGTTGACATAAATATTATGATATTCAAATTGAATATTAAGAAAAACATCAATTATATTATTAAGGTGGTTATCTTATGTATCAATTTGACATTATCACTCAAGGATCAATTAATATTGCTCAAACTGAAGCGTTAAAGAAAAAAAATCCCGAGCTTCATCCAGAACATTTACTTTTAGGATTAATTAAAAATCCATCCACATATAGTTCTAGATCACTAAAAAAATACCTCGAGGATTTAAATAAATTAATCGATCATCTTGCTCAAAGTAGTAACAATATCTCTCTTGAAAGCTTACGCCCTAGCACAAAATTATCCGAATGGCTTACCAATGCTGCTTCTCACGCTACTGAAAGTGGTCGCCAAGAAATTATGGAACAAGATCTTCTTCGTTACCTTCTTAAGTTTTTTCCAAAATTAAAAATTGATCCAAACGATCTAAGCAATTTAAATAGCTCACAAGATGAAGAGGTCCCTCAATTCTTAAGCAACTTAAATGAATTAGCAGAACAGGGAAAACTTGATCCAGTCATTGGTAGAACCAAAGAGATTAGAGCGCTGATGGAAATTTTAGGTCGTAGAAATAAAAATAATCCAGTATTGGTTGGAGGTGCAGGAGTTGGAAAAACAGTTATCGTCGAAGGACTGGCGGAAATGATTGTTAAGGGAAAAGTTCCAGAGATGTTAAAGGGAAAAACCATCTATGCTTTAAGCATGGGCGCACTGATGGCAGGAACAAAATACAGAGGAGAATTCGAAGAACGCATTCAAAAACTTTTAAAATTTATCAAAGATCATCATGGAGAATTTATTCTCTTTATTGATGAGATTCATTTATTAGTTGGAGCAGGAAAAACTGAAGGTGCTATGGACGCTGCCAATTTACTAAAACCAGCTCTTGCCAGAGGAGAATTACACTGTATAGGTGCTACAACTCCCGAAGAATATCAAAAATATATCTTAAGCGACTCTGCACTCGATCGACGTTTTCGAAGTATCCCTATTAATGAACCAAGCAAAGAGGACTCTATCGAAATTTTAATGGGTATAAAAGAAAAGCAAGAGATTCATCATGGAGTAAAAATCTCTGACGATGCTATCTATCAGGCAGTTGTTTTATCTGATCAATATATTACTGATAAAAATCTTCCAGACAAAGCAATCGATTTAATCGATGAAGCAGCATCCGCACTGAAATTAAGTACTGAAGCAATGCCCGCTCACTTAGTAGAATTAGAATCAGAAATTCGCTCTAAAATAATTCTATCCCAAGTTGAAAAAGAGAATAAAGATATTCTAAATGAGATAAAAGTTTTACAACAAAAATTTAATCAAGGAAAAGATACTTGGGAAAAAGATGTTATCTCTTTAAAAAAAGTATCTGGATTAAAAAATCAATTAGATCGCTTGAAATTTGATTTGGAACTTGCAGAAAGAAAACAAAATTACGAAGAGGCATCAAAAATAAAATACTCTCTTATTCCTCAAATAGAAAAAGAGTTGGCCAAATACTCCTCTGGGCAAACACTGCAAGTAGAACATGTAGCACAAGTAATTAGCAGACAATCAGGCATTCCAATAGAAAAGATTTTAAAATCAAAACAAGAACGAGTTTTGGAATTAGCTCCCTACTTAAAATCTAGAATCTTTGGCCAAGACCAGGCCATCGATGAGATTTGTGCAATATTAATGGCCGCTCATGCAGGACTCACCGATGCTACCAGACCACTGGGCTCATTTATGTTACTTGGTCCCACTGGCGTAGGCAAAACTGAAACTGTAAAAGGAGTTGCTCAATTTCTCTTTAATAGCGAAAAAAATATTGTCCGTTTGGATATGAGTGAATTCTCAGAGAGACATTCAGTGGCCAAATTAATTGGTGCTCCCGCTGGTTATATAGGTTACGATGATGGAGGAGTATTAACGGAGGCCATTCGTAAACATCCCTACTCAGTAATTTTATTTGATGAGATTGAAAAAGCACACAGTGATTTTGCAGATATCTTGCTACAAATTTTAGATGATGGACGACTTACTGATAACAAAGGACGAACTATTAATTTTAAAAACACTATCATCTTTATGACCTCTAATAGTAAAGATATCCATCAAGATTTTAAACCTGAGGTTTTAGGTCGTATTGATGAAATATTATATTACAAACCACTTCAAAATAGTATAGTTCGCCAACTAATCGTCAAGCAACTACAATTACTAAATGAACGACTACGTAGTAAAAAAGTAGAAATTGCACTAGATGAGAGTGTCTATAACATTTTAGAAGATCAAGGGTATATTCCTGAATTCGGTGCACGTCCACTGCAATCAGTATTTAATAAATTTATCGTCCGTCCACTCTCTGAAAAGATCATTCGTGGTGAATTGTCTGAAGGATTAATTACTCTAAAATATATTGATGGAAAGATTATTTAGCTTAAATACAACTAGCATTTACTGGTTGAACTACTTTGGTTACAGCGCCACTATTCGACATCCAATTTTTAAGAAGAGTTCTTGTTGATTGGCCATTATATTTAACTGACCAAAAAAATGACATTGGTAAAACTCCATGTAACGGCAATACTCCTACAAATTCCATTGCTGGCACAAATGCTCCACTAACACTTGTTAGTGAAGATAGAATGGCCGGAGCATAAACACAATTTTTATAGTGTTGTTGTTCAGGAGTTATATATGGCCAATTTAAATTATGATATTTTAATAAAATAGGATCCAACTGATTACTCTCTACAAAGAGTGGTCGAATAATATGAGGGTAAGCATCTGCACCTAAATAACATCTCTCTTCTGATCCTACAAAACTAGAGGTACAATTTGAACTAAGTTGAGCATTCCAAAAAACTCTTCCCTCTTTTATTCTAGTAATAACTCTCTTGGCACCATTAAAAGATTCTACATCTGCAATCCAACCAGCATCATTGATTCCAAACCATTTTGCATTTGGTGCCCGCTGGGCCAAAATATCTAAGTTTATCATAGCTCCCATTCCACCTGCGGAAGTACCTACCAATAAAATTGTTGTATCCATATTGTCTTTTAATCCTCTTTCAGCAATCAACTTATCCATCAACACTTGCAAAATTCGATTACCCTTAAAGTGCCAATTATTAGTTTCAATTGAAGCATCTCTATCGCCACTCCAAAAATCAGATGAGCAATATGGAAGATAGACATGATTTGCATCATAATAATCTGGATTATCAGTAGAATTGTTATCTGATAAAATACCATCTGTATTTTTAGTGGCGGCCCAACTATTAGAACTAGTAAGTTTTACATCTCTAATACTACACTCATCTTTATTCTCACAAAAACCTCCACCCTCAAGATAAATAACCCATTTATTTTTTCCACCACTTGTTCCTTTTCCTTCTCTGAAATAGTATCCAGCAGCGGTTCCATCATTACATAATGCTTTAGTAGCTGGATCAAAGAGAAATTTATTCATCACCACTGGTGGTGGTGGTGGTGCCGGTTTACATCCTACTAAAAATAACACTAGCAATGCCCACACTGACAAGATTCTTTTATTAAAATTTCTATTCATTTTTTTTATTTTCCTTGCTTACAAATTTCATATTTATTATCTTCATTTTCTGATTCATATTCTTTACATACTAAATCTATTGACTGCGAACGCGGATCATTTAGATCCCCTTGCTTGATTAATTTTTCTAAATATAATTGTGAAAAACTTTTAGCAAATTTTGAATAGTACTCTCTTTGTTTAATAACCCACTCACTCTTTAACAGATAACATACTTTTTGCAACTGTGGTTTTATTTTATTCCACATTGATGGAAGATAATGAGAATTACTAAAACTCTCATCCATATATGGGTTAATATAATCTTTTATATCTATCTCTCTAGTTAATTCCCATTTGCCATTATTATTTTTCAAATAAGGAGTATCACTATCGCCTCTTACTTTATCCTCACAAAACCTGCGAGCAAAAAGCAATCCTTGAAAATTTGCCTCTAAATCACCATAGGAAAAAGTTCTTGAAGTTTTATATCCATAAACTCCTCTTTCAAGTTTTATTCCTTGTTTATTTATAGCATGAATTGTAGCATCCTCCACACTCAAATCATTTTTTATGGCATCTGCATAGATCTTATAATAAAGCGATCCCTCAACAAACATATGAATTAACTTATCCAACCCAATATAGATATCATTCACTCTAATACTAGGCCCCAATGGTGTAAATAACATTATTAAATCATTTTTATAAATTGAATCCTTATTAAAAGCAAAAAGGGTAAAATTTGTTTGAGGAATTTTTTCCACACTATTATCTTTCCAAAGAGTTGATGCCAATGAATTGTTATATCCAAAATCTTTTCTTTTATTGATATATTTTAAGATCTTCTTCATCACCTCTTCACACTCATATTCGAGATTCCCTTTCTTATTAACATTACTATTTACTTTACTTAAAATATTTTTAATCCCATCATTTAAAAATCGATTAATATAATCTGCTGAATCTTTAATCTCACCTCCCATAACACTAACACTCTTCCATACCAAATATTGATCTGTTTCTAAAGCGTTTGATGCTGATGAAAATAAAAATAAGATTGTATTTGCCAAAAAAATCACAAAAATAAAAACTTGTCTCATGATATTTACTCCTTTTTATATCAAGCAATAGTTATAATATCATGTAAACAATATCTATGGTCTTTTCTTTTTTAATTATTCTTGATTTAAATAGTAATAACTTTATTTACAATAATTTATCAACACTATCCAATGATAAAAAAAACAAAGAAATAAATATCAAATGAATTAATAGCAAAGATGTTGGCAATAAATATGGGCATCACTGTTTCCATCATGTTGCTTTCCACCGATTCTGTCAGGATAATTTTTCAACGACTTTGACAGTAAAACAAATTGATCTACCTTTTAAGAAATAAACTTTATCTAAAAAAGGTGGGACGGATGGTTTTGTCGATGTCA
>JADFZW010000060.1 GCA_015232355.1 Oligoflexia bacterium | reverse complement strand
TATCTTTCATGAGATGGCCCATCGTATTTACGATTCAGAGAATATAGATTTTCAAAAAAAATTTGAAATATTTTTTAAACAAAATACTAAGGCAAGTGAAGAAAGCACTTCTGAATTACTCAATGGGAATTTATTAAATGAAGCAATGGCCACTGCTCTGGGAAATGGTATTGCTTATAAACAATTTACAGGCAACCTAGATCCATCTAATTGGTATAACGATTTTGCGATCAATGCTTTAGGAAAAGCAATATACCCAAAAATTGAAAATTATTTAGATCAAAAAAAGAAAATAGATGAAGATTTTGTTGATTATGTCTTAGTAAAATACAATGAAATTCTTCCCAGAGAATTAAAAAAACTTCAAGTGTTATTTAAAAACATACTTATTACTGCTGATGAAAAAATTATTCATAGTGATGATATTATTGAAATCCTTTCTTCTCATGTTGGATATTTAAATCCAACTTATTCATCTCCCTTCGATCACCCTTACTCTATTGAAGGATTTAAAACTCTACCAGCGACTAGAAACATACTCCTGGTACTGTCCTCTTCAGAATTTAATCGTTTAAAAAGTATAAACTCTATTTTTCCTGAAATACAAAATTGGGAAAAAATTTATTTTGATTTAAATAAAAAAACTGAATGGGTATTTAAAGGAACAGCTGATAATAAGAGGATTTTTTATATCTTTAATGTTTCTTCAAAAGAAAATATGTTGAAACTTCTTACTAAATTACAACAATCCGACAAACTAGAAGAAAAAGAATTTCTTATTTCTATTTAGTTACACATGTGTGTCTCTAGCATTTTAAGAGTCTAACAGCGTCTTAACTCGCGGCGTCCGTAAATATACATATTGCACAAAAGTATATGTTGAATTCTTCCTTCGTAGAACATGCATCATTAATCGCTATAGCTAACAATCTGAAATAATACAAAATCGAACACTGGCACGCAATTAAAAAGTTGGCACCCGCTCTTGCATATATAATGGCACGGGAAGCCCCCTTTTTATCAACCACTAACAGCGAGGATTTTATGATGACCAATAAAATTTTGGTTCGGCAGCCGTTTAAGTTTTTACTATTTCAGTATTATTTCCCCAAGAGTGAGCATCTGGGGAGAAGGAGTGTGTTTATGTTTTCGAAATTTTTATCTCATTGTCGGTGTCTACTTGTGAAGATGTTTAGCGAGCAAAAGATAGTATCTTGTGAACCAGATCATCTGCGAGAATTAAGAGAATTATCAGTTCGTTATAGCGTACCGGAGTATGAGAGGAAAAGAATGTTTTTAGTTTGGTAATTATTATTAACTTTTTAACCATTGGTATTTTAGGTTCGTTATGAATGACTTGAAAAATTTATTAACTATTAACCATCTCATCTTGAGCAACACTAAGTTGAATCAAGGTGAGGTGAAATTCAAAGTATGGAATTATAAAGAGAGGTTACTTAAATGGATTTGGTATTACTTTCTGTTAATAAACTTTTTAACAAGGATAAATTATTATGTATTTGGAAAATTATTTTGTACCAAAAGAATCGTATTTGGAGGCACATAAATTAGGAAAATTAGAACAAGAATGTTCTCATCAGAGCTATTTACAGAGCAATCAAACAGAAGAAGATCTTTCATCAAAATTAATTGATCATTTTAGAAACAACAAAAAATTATTACGCAAAATTGTAAGAGAGTTACCTGAAGATGAATTTAGGGTAATACTCATGCATTTTTGGGAAGGGAAAAGTTTTTCAAAAATTGCGTCCTTTCTACAACTACCTGAGACACTGATTAAAATTACATATGCTCAGGCATTAGTGAATCTGAGGAAAAAACTGATAAAGAGGTGGGTTGGTTCTCGTAAAGAGGAATTGTTTAAAGCAAACAACAAAACGGAGGTAACTGAATGAAGTATTTAAAAACCATTTTATATATTATTGCAATCGTAGCACTAGTGTTCGTGATTAATAGTGATGTCTTTGCATTGACCGTTGGTGGAGGCGGTTTCGAATCAAAAGTTAAAAGCTTGCAAGATAAATTTCTCAATGTGATCTTACCGATCATGGCGGTATTTGGTCTTGGTTATGCTGGAATATTAGCGGCCACTGGTAATGAAGGGGCCAAAGGAAAAATTGTATTGTGTCTCATTGGTAGTGCCGTGGCCTTTCTCGCTCCATATATTGTGGCATTTGTTCAGAGTGCAGTTGGGCAGTAGTAGCATTGGAGATACAAAGATAAATTTATAACAAGAGGTCTATATGGAAGAACTAAAAAGTTCAGTGGTCCATAAAAACCTTGAAATGAAAATTAAGCTTGTAGGAGTAGAACTAGCAGATTTACTGCTGGTTCTACTTTTCTCTTCTGTAATGAACTTACTGTTTAGAGATACAGCTATTTCATGGTTAATGGTTTTTGTGTTGCCACTGTTATTAGGTGTGATTTTGCATTTCGGGAAGAAGAATAAACCAGATAATTTTATTCTTCATTTTATTAAATATTATTTTATCCCTGGGCAAATGGCCGCTGGAAAGCGAGCAAATGAACAGGACAAACTAAGGAGAAAAATCAATGGATAAGTATGAAAAAGAATCTTTGGCCGATTATCTGTCGCTTTGGCATTTTGATAATGAGTTACTGGTTTATAGTGATGGATCACTAGGAGCAGGTCTTAAAGTTGATGGTATGGATATTGTTAGTCGGAGCAATGAAGAGATTAATGGTTTTGGAATTTCTCTAGAAAATTTTATCAACTCCATTGCTGATGGAATTAAGTTGCAGGTATTTTATCGAATGAGTAGTAAAGTTTTTGAAAAGATTAATGACCATGACAATCTATCGAAGGATATTGGCGGTAGCTATAGAGATGTTGTGAATAGTAGATTGGATAGTTTTAAATTGAATGCCAATGCAAATGAGTATGTAAAACCTGAGATATACATTTTCATTAGAGGACAACCAATAAATTATAAGCGTAGAAAGATTTGGGAGAAAGAAGAGCGGTTTAAGATTGTGAGTAATGATGAATATGTTAGCTATAAAGAATCGTTTCTAAAAAATCTTAAACAAATTGAAGCGGCATTAACAGGTACAGGATTAAAAGTTGTAACACTAAATCAGCAAAAGTGGTTTGATTTGATTTATGAATACTTTAATCTATCGAGAGCAGATAAATTAAAAGCACCAATACTACAAAGTGATAATAATAAACTTTTTGCTCCCACTCTAGTAGATCAGTTGGTGCTAACAGATTTAAGTGTAATGAAAGATAGATTGTTAGTTGGTGATACATACTTTCAGATTATCACTCTAAAAACTATGCCTGAGATTACTTACATCTCAATGATTGAAAAATTACTTAAGATGCCTTTTAATTTCGGGTTATCGGTTAACATGGAGATGCTAGATCAAAAAAAGGAGATGGATAAACTAAAACTAAAGAGGAGGATTACTCACTCGTTTTCAAATGAAGGAAACAACTTAAAAGATTTGGATGCAGAATCGAAGATGGGGCATATAGAATCACTAATTTCAGAGCTACTTGAAAGCACTGAAAAAATAGTTTCAACTGATATTACAGTTATTATTTGGAGTAAGAATCAAAAAGAGTTGGAAGAAAAATCTTTCGAGGTATTGAGAAACTTTAAGGAACTTAGTCAGAGTGAGGGGTTGCTGGAAAGTTATCCTTGTTTTGAAGTGTTTATTAATTCCTGGCCAGGATCATGTATGGGAGGAAAATCAGTTAGTTCCAACAAAATGAAAAGTAGTAATCTGGTCCATTTGCTTCCGATTTACTCTTATTGGGAAGGTAATGATTCACCAGTTTGCTTATTTCCCAATAGAAATCGAGCATTGGTAGGTATTGATCCATTTGATTTTAAATTACCAAACTGGAATGGTCTCGTAGTAGGAAGCTCTGGCAGTGGTAAATCGTTTTCCCTGGCGCAAATTATACTGATGTTCATGGGGCAAAAACCAAAACCGAAAGTTGTATGGATTGATAATGGGGCCTCATCGCAAAACTTGGTTGAAACGCTTGATGGACAATTTATTGAGATCAATCTTGATTCTGGAATTTGCATTAATATGTTTGATCTTGATAATGGTGAAAAAGAACCATCTCCTTCAAAAGTGAAGTTGATCTTGGCCGTTTTGGAAAATATTTTAAGTGAAAGTAAGAGTAACGGTTTACCTAAAGTAGATAAGGCCTATTTGGAAGAAGCGATCTTTAAAATCTATACTGAAAAAATTAAAAATATTAGTGAAAATAAAACACCAACTTTATCTGATTTTAGAGAGTTGTTACAAAAACATGAATCAGCAAATATAAAAAAATATGCTCAAGTTTTATACTCTTGGACCGGGAAGAGTGCTTACGGTAAATTGCTGGATGGTCAAACCAATGTTTCACTAGAAAAGGATTTAGTAGCTGTTGAGTTAAAAGGGTTAGATGTTTATCCAGAATTGCAAAATGTGTTTTTGTTTTTACTGACTGATTTTTTTAAAAGAGAGGCCACAAAAGATCCAAAACAAAAATACTTGCTGATTTTAGATGAGAGTTGGAGGTTGTTTGAAACTGAAAGTGGTGCTGCTTTTGCGGTTGAAGCATACAGAACTTTCAGAAAGTTCAACTCGGCCATTTGGTCGATATCACAAAACATTCATGATTTTTTAAGTAGACCAGAAATTGCAAAAGCAGTTTTGCAAAATACTCCCAGTAGAATCATCTTAAAGCAAAGAGGTATCGATTGGAAAGAGTTTAAAGAAATTTTGGATTTAAAAGATGTGGAGATTGAAATTATAAAATCTTTGCGGCAAGAAAAAGGTGTCTACGCTGAGATTTATTTTATCCAAGATCAAAATTCAGCGATCTTAATGTTGGAACCAGATCCACTTAGTTACTGGATATGTACCACTGATCCAATTGATAAAGTGAAAATTAATGAAGTAAGAGAGAAAAATCCAACTTTATCCAAGATTGATATTTTTAAAATTTTAGCGTCTGATACAAAAGTAAAAGATCATCAAACTAGTTCAAGTTCGATCTAGCATTGATCTAAAATCATTTTAACAATTTAATAAAAATTTTTAACATTTTTAGGAGTAAGTATGATGGATATTAGAAAATATTCAAAGGGGTTTCTATTTTTAATAATTACGTTTTTAATTATTCCACAAACATCATTTGCAATCTTTGATAGCGCAGCTCAGATTCCATATTTAGCACAAATCTTGGCAGAAAATATTAAGCAGTACCAGAAGCTAAAAAGTATTTTAGAACAAGGTAAGAATAATGAAGAATTACTTCGAACTGTAAATCGAGGATTGGATAATGCTTATGGATTATTAAAAACAATGCCTATTAAAGATGAAAAAATTTTACAAGATATTCGTAACTTTGAAAATGCCTATAAAAATGTGAAGTCCATGTATGGTGATGTTAAAAACGGCACAGATAATAAGATGTTTGAGCTGCATGATAAAACAGTTGCAGAAAGTATTACGATGGCCTCAAGTCTATCTGACTATGCCAGCACTCAAGAGGAAAACTCAAAAAAATTGTTTGTTCAAAGTGAAAGTGCAAGTCCAAAAGGAGCGGCAAGAATGAATGTGCAAATCAATTCACAAATTTTGCATACACTATCTCAGTTACTAAAGGTTAATGGGCAATTACTGAAATTACAGAGTGAAATGATGGGAGTTAAGAGCAAGGAAGGTAAAGAAGCGGCCGAACATTATGACAAAATTAAAAACGATATGAAAGGAGGTATTTTAAAACCTAAAAATGAGTTTCATCTGCCTAAATTGCAATAAATGAGAATAAGTAAGTAAGTAAATATGTGATTGTTTTATTCGCTAATTTATTTAAATAATTTTCAGGAGGTTTTAATATGTATGATTGGATACCAGATGTCTGTCGTGAACTGAAAGGTAATATTGATACAATTTATTGGATACTACTGGCCCCATTTACAACTTTTTGTATTCTTTTGGAGTATTTTAAATTTGGAGAAAATAGTCCTGATGTTTTTAAAATAATAAGAAGAATGGTAATTTCTGTTATTTTATTTATATCATTTAATGAGTGCCTGCATGTAATTTCAGAATTAACTGAAGGGCTATCACAAAAGATTGGTGGAATCACTAACTTGCAGTTGGTACTCGATGAAATTAATCGGCGTAATAGCACCATAACTGTTAGTTGGGTGAAGTTTAAAGAGTATTTAATTTTTACTCTGAATTTGATCTCGTATATGGTGGCATACTTGGGAATATTTGTAGCAAACGCTTTAATCCATTTTGTTTGGTCGATTCTGTTTATTATCTCTCCGCTTATGATCTTATGTTATGTGAATGAAGGTACTGCCTACATCACAAAAAATCTATACAAGGGGATACTGACTGTTGCATCTTGGAAAATTTTGTGGTCACTTTTGGCCGTTTTGATCTTGAAATTTATTACTGCCAGTAACCTTACTGCTGGGGGAGAAGATAATTTTTTAACAGCAATTATGATTAACTTCTTTGTTGGTTTTAGCATGCTGTTTATTCCTGTAACAGCAAAATCAATTCTAAATGATGGATTATCAAATGTTGGTCAACATTACGTTCAAGTTTCCACTGTGGCCCTAACAAAGAAATTCAATATGGCCGGAGAAACATTAGCAAGAGGTGGTTTAAATCAAAGTAAAAATGTTGGAGGTAGGGCCTACAGCTACCTTAAAGATCGAATTGCACCAACAAAAAGAGATCATAGTGCAAAGACTCCGCCAAAATAGCTTCTGTAGTGATCCAATATTATTAATTTTAAATTTTTCAGGAGAGATATGAATAAAATTATTATTTTTATTTTACTTCTTAGTTGTATTTTGTCTGGTTGCAATTTTTTAGATGATGATGACGGTGTCAATAACCAAAATGGAAATACAACAACAGATACGGATACCACTACTAATTCAACTGATAATAACGAAGCTGAAAATAGCAACAATACAGTTCCACCGCCGGTACAACCTCCAATAGTAGAAGTAACACCTACACCTACGCCGCCTACTCCAATGGCTGAGGTAGTGATTCCAATAAAGTTTCATTACCAAAGAAGTAATTATGAATTATTTAAGGGAGTAATGTTTGATGTCATAATTCCAATAATTGATAGTGGAAAGATTGATAATTTTAGTAGTGATAAAGATTTAATATTACCAGAAGGAATTTTCATAGATAAAGATATTGGGGCCATAGCAGGAATTCCAAACAAGATAGTTAGTGAATCAAAAACTGTTGTTTGGGGAAGTGACAAAAATGGAAAGCAGAAAGAAAAAGTAGATCTCACTTTTTCAATAAAACAAATTCGGGCAACGGATGTTACCATTTGGAAAGATCATCTTTGTGCTTCGGTAAGTGAACATGAAAAGTATACCAGTTTAGGAATTTTATGTTGGGGCAATTTAACAACATTTGGTGATTTATTATCTGAACCACATTTTGTCTATTATTCAGAAGAAGATATTACCAGTGTTCGTATGAATGATAACAAGATATGTATCGTTACCGCTAATGATATGAAATGCAAGGATAAAAAAGAAAAGGATTTTAAAACTATTTTGAAAATTGATAGTAAAGCTTCCAATGAAATTAGAATAGGTACAAATCATGTTTGTGCCCTTACAGATTCAAAAAAAATTAAATGTTGGGGAAGTAATTTACTTGGACAATTAGGAATAGCTCCTTCGGCAATGAATTTTAGCGAAATTCCTATTGAGGTTGTAAACTCAAGTGTTGAGGTAATTGAAGTGAGTGCAGGATCTAATCATACTTGTATGTTGAATAAAGAGGATAAAGTCTACTGCTGGGGTGATAACAGCTTGGGGCAATTAGGTATAAGCGGAACTAAATATGGTCTGGTTTTAATTCCTAAAATTCTTCAAGGAGATATACTTATGGTGATGTCAATGGAGAATTATAGTTGTGTAGTTGAATATAAAGGTAAGGTGTGGTGTTGGGGTGAGATGTATTTAAATGGAGTAAAAAAAATACTATCACCTACAGAGATCATAGGAGTAGGTGAAAAAAGTTATGGTATTGCCTTGGGAGAAGAAGAATCGTGTGTTTACAATGATGATGATATCTACTGTTGGGGTAAAAACATTCAAGGAGTTATCAAGAAATCAAGAAACAAGATTGAAGGATCTATTTATGCCGGAACTGGTTTTATCTGCGTGAATACCTCTGGTGGGAGTGATGCCGTTCTTTGCTCTGGAAAAAATGATCAAGGACAATTAGGTGTGAATAAATCAATAAAGGAATCCAATATTCTACTGTTTGCACTTCCTTGGTCGGATTAGATTAGAGATCAAATAGTTTTTTTTAAAGTAAAAAATTAATAAAAGACAAATTTTAAAATGGAGAAATCATTATGAATGTTAATGAAGATCTGCCACTACATTTAAATCAATGGGTGGTTATGAATAGAATTTTGGTGTTTTATAAAATGACTACTTTGCTTATGGGAATTATTGCAACACTTTCGTTGGGATATGTTTTTTATCTTTCGGCGCAACCACCAATTGTTATTAGCAATACCCAAAGCGGTCATCATTTTGTTGATGCTGAAATAACAAACCCAAAGATTACCAAGAGCGATTTAGAGGAAGCAACAAAAAATTTTATTCACCTGAGATACGTTTGGATGGATCTAAAACCCGAGGAGATTCTGAACAAGTTACAACCTTTTATTACTTCTGGTTTTTTGAAGAAAGTAGAAAAAAACTTACAAGAGGTAAGTGTAATCAGTAAAAAAAGTAAAACGGATGCGAATGCCAGCAATATTGGAAGTGATAGCAATGGTACTAATTCAAATTCTTCAAAGGTAATCAAGCAAAGAGTGTTGATTAATAAAATTGAAATTACTGAAAAGACTATATCTGCTGAATTTGACCGGATTATTGATGTTGAAGGGGTAAAAGTAGTTTCGACTTTATCAATTGACTTAGAAATTACTACTGGAGAAATAACTTATAAAAATCCTTTAGGATTATACATCAATGGAGTAATTGAATATGAAAAAGATTAAAGATTTATTAACAGATCCGCTGATAATAAGTGCAATTATAATGTTGATTTTAATATTGATGACCACTTCTCCTGCAAAGGCCGGAGTAGTGCGAACTGTTTATTTGGATGATTCTATTGTTGAAAATGTTTATCTTCGGCTGGGGCAAACAACAGTATTAAATTTTTTAGAAAAACCTACCAGAGTTGCTATTGGTAATAAGAATTATTTTAATGTCGAGTATGTAAATAACGATCTGACAATCCAACCACTGCAAGCGATCACTGATAGCAACTGCTTTGTTTATGGTAAGTATCATCGTTACGGGTTCATTTTAAAGATATCTGGAAATATTGGTAAAAGTTATGATGATCTTATCAAGGTCAAATGGAAGGACACTGATAATGGTGCAGTTAATACTTGCAGTTGTGATGAACCTAAAAAAGTAGAAGTGAGAAAACAATCTGAACAATTGATCCCAATAGCGCAATCTCCTCCAAGTGTATCTGTTACCGCTATTCCAGTTCCAACACCAACGCGAACACCATCTACAGAAGTGGTCGATGATTTAAAAGTAATCTTGCAAAAGAGTATTTGGTTGGCCGAAAGAAATTTATTACTTGTTGATCTGGAAATCACCAATCAAAAAAATGAGGCAATATTACTGAAAGATCTAAAGATCGTAGTAAGTGGAATCGCTAATTCAAAGTCACCACCGCTGTTAAAAGAAAGTGTGTTTGAAAGTAATCAATTATCAACTGCTAATGATAAAACTCGTTGCCGGTTGATAATTTTAGTACCTATCACAAGTAAGAGCAATAATAGCAAAAAGGATGATATCTCGATTGAAATTACTTTCAATGCTTTCAAAAAGGTAATCATCGTAAAGGGAGGAACATACTAAGATGAATAAAATATCACAATTCAAAAAAATTATAAGGAATTTTTATCTAAAAAAGGAGGGAGTAAAGGAGAGAATCCGGATAAAAAAATTATTTATTACTGTAATTGTTGCATTTTTTATACTTATTGTTTGTGCTTTTGTAACACCAACAGTTGATAGTAGTTTTTTTAGACAAAGCTATCAACCTTTAAGAGATAGATCTTCTTCTAGTGAATTAACAAAAAAAAATGGAGAGCAAGAACAATCAATGAAATTACCAATTAAAAAATTGAGTGAGGTTGAACTTAAAGAAAAAGAAGAGGCCAAGATTCAATTGGCCGCTGAAAACAAATTATTACAAAAAAGTAACAAGAGGAGGGCAAAAGTAAAAAAGGTTGATACTGCCGATACTGAGAATGATGATGAATACGCAGAAGGGAAAAACCACAATGATCAAAAGATAAATTATTCAGCACCAATAGTTATTGTTCGTGATGAGACCAATGATTCTACTATTGAAAAGCTACCTGTAGGAAGTTCATTTATTGGTAAACTACTTACTCCTATTGATACCAGAATTAATAATACTTTGGTTAAAATTGAATTGCCTTTTGGTGCAAAAAACAAGCGGACAGGAACAACTATTATTCCAAAAGGAACAATTCTCTTTGCTCAAGTTCAGTATCTTGATGATAGCGATAGAGTATTTTTATCAATCAACAAGGGAGTTACAAAAGATGATGTGGAATTTGATCTTCAAGCGCAAGGATTAAGCAGTGATGATTTTAATCCAGGTGTGATTGGTGAATATCATAGCAATCTTTCATCACGTTTGGCCTCAAACTTTGGTTGGAGTATGAGTGGAGCGGCAGCGGAGGTTTTGCAAGAAAAGCAAGTAATAGGAACGACAGAAGGGGCGGTGGTATTACCAAAGAACACAGTAGAAAACGCTCTACTCGAAGGAACTAAGCGAACTATTAACAACGAATCTGGACGTGCAGTAGAAGAGCTAAATCGCAAGCGGGCCTATGTTACTGTTCCGGCCGGAAAACATTTAATTGTAAGTCTGATCCAAACACTTAGTGCAAACAAACTCGAACAAGGAGGCCTTTATTAGTAGTAGCAAAAGCAAAAATAATGATCAATTCTCGGAGGCATTGTTTGATGCCATTATTAAGTTTTTTTCATTTGCGTTTAAGGTTTTATACTATGGTTTTAAAAAAATTCCATGGGGAGACTGGCAGTTCTGGGTTTTACTAGCAATAAATATATTCATAATCAATATTATTGTTAGTCATGAGTACCATCTCTTTTTGTGGAGTAAATTGTTATCACATTACATAGGTGTTCCAAAGTTGCTGAAGATTTTGGGTTATAATTTGTTCGTTCATAAGGTTGTGGTAGTTACTATTTTTTTGTTATTCGTTTTCTTTCTCTATGGGTTTCCTTTCTACTGCTTAATGAACAGGTTTCAAAATCGCCTTAATAGATTGGGATTAACAAACGGGATAAGTAGTAAACCTACAATTGAAAGTATCAGTGAGGAGGAGTTTAATCGTAAAAAAGTTGTAATCTACAATGGAGGAATAGGAATAAAACAATTCCAAAATAAACAAGATGATTTGGAAGCAACCTTTGGACAAAAAGTAGAATCCATTAGCAGCAATGACCTTTCACCTGAGTACACTATAGTAATGCTGACCAAAAACAATTGGCCTAAAGTTGTAAAATTTAGTTCCTTAAACAACATGGATTTACCACGAGATCATTTTATTATAGGGCATACGCTTAAAGGAGTAATCACTCAAAATATAAATGAACTACCACATATGTTGATTGCTGGTACTACTGGTTCAGGTAAGTCCATCATGTTTAAACAAATGATTGTATCTTTGATGAAAAGTTCTCCTTATCTGCAAGTGTTCTTACTCGACCTAAAATCTGGAATTGAGATGCAGGACTTTCAACATTTTCCTAACGTAACTGTAGTTAAAGATATCAGAAAAGCGGTGCTCTTGCTGAATAAAATAAAAGAAGAGATGGATAGAAGGTTTAGTTATTTGGAACAAAATGGCTATCGAGAGATCATTCCTGAACGAGATAAAATGGATAAAATACTTGTTGGAATTGATGAGAGTTCTGTTCTCTATATGAAAAATCATACTAATCCAGAGTTAAATACGGTCTCTCAAAATGCTAATGAACTTACTGATTCTTTGGCCAAACTTTCAAGGGCCGCTGGTATTCACTTATTGCTTGCGACCCAAAAAGTTACTAAAGAAACCATTGATACTCACATTCAAGAAAACATTAGTGGAAAATTTTGTTTCAAAACTAATACTCTTCAAGGGTCACTAACAGTATTGGGAAATGGTATGGCCTGCTCACTCCCTGATGTTCCGGGGCGAGGTATTTGGAATTTAGGTAACAAATTTTTGGAAGTTCAAGTTCCACTGATTACTCAAACGGACATCAAGGAGTTTGAGCATAAGTTGAAGTTGGAATATGAAAATGGAGAGAGGCGAATGTTACAAAAAAAGATTGATATAAATTCATCAAGCAGCAAACCTCAATTGCTGACGGAGAATAACTTATGAAAAGAAATAAGAAATTATTAATGCTAACGGAAAGAGACATTAAACTATTTGATTATCTTTTTATGAATAAAGTGGCCTTGCCAACACAGGTTAATCGAGATGTATTTGGTAATATATCACTAACTGATGTGTATCGAAGATTGCGAATGCTCTGTAATGCAAATCTTCTTGAAAATCGTGGTGTGATTATTAGCAAAAGACCTTGCCAAGTATTTTCTTTAACTAAATTGGGATTTTGTAAATTAAAAGGTGATGATGATTTTGGTAAAATTAGAAAGCAATTAAATAGTGATAGTATCATTCACGATATCCGTTTGATTGATATTCAGTACCGCTTTAAGCAGTTGAAAATGACCTTGGAATATTTCTCCGAAAACCTTATTCGCTCTAACTGTGAATATGCCAAAGTTTCCTTGAATGGTATGCTGGGAAATATTAATTGTGATAGTGTAGTAAAAATGAAATTCCCCAAAAATGAATATTTTTTACCAATAGAATATGAATTAAATCAAAAAGGCGGTAAACGATATGACAATTTGTTTTTGAACTATTACCTAAATTCCAAAATCGAAGCACTATTATATATTGTTCATGATGAACAAATTTTAAAATGTGTGGTAAATCGTGCGAGGTCAATTGGTGAAGGTTTTCCTGCAAAGATATTTTTTATTACTTATGATAAGTTTATGCAAAATACTGAGCAGGTTATTTTTACCAATCACCTTGGCCAAAAAATGCTTTTAAATTAGTAACTATTTCGTTGAACTAGGGTGATCAATTAGTGTGATTAATCAGCAATTCAAAACTGATCACCCTTCTTTTTTCCATTTAAATTAAAATCAAATAATAACAACTGATTGGATTATTCCAATTTAAGTAACTTTTTCTGACTGTATACACCCTGGGAGGTTTATGAATAAGTCTATCATTTTTATCATCATACTTGTTTTATTATTTAGTAGCTGTTCAACAATTCCGAAGTCAGTTTCGCTGGGAATGATTACTGGTGGAGTAACAGGAGGTCTTATTGCTCCTGGTTTGGTCAATAAGGAAAAGAAGAACGCATTAGTGATTGGAGCTTTAATAGGAATCGCACTTGGAGGTATTGGAGGATATTTTACACATAAAAAATTAGAAGAACGTGATGAGCAAGTTAGAAAAGATATGATGTTTAATTTAGAAACCAATGCAATTAATACACAATCAACTGTTGGCAAAGATTCTATTCCAGATGTTTTAAAACCAAAAGTTGAAAAGATTTGGGTAGAACCAAAGATTGAAGGAGGTAAGTATATTCAAGGTCATTTTATTTGGCAGATTATTGATGAGGCCAGATGGAATGAAGATAGTAATAAGAAAAACGATAGTAATGATCAAAGAAATAAAGAAATTAAGAGCGAAAAATCAACTGAGGAGAAATAATTATGGAATCACAAAATAAAAGCACTTCTAAATTACCAATTGGTCAAGATAATAAGATTTTCAGAACTAATATTGATGAGGTTGCTGGTAAAAATCTTCAAGAGATGTTGAAGCAATTAGAAAGCGAGTCTGAGTTCTTGAAAATATCTTTATTCAAACTTAATAGTTGGATTATTAATCAATTTTATAAAAAGTATTTTAATACTGAAAGAAAACAAATCATAAATGAGCACTTTGATCGCAAGGAGTACTTAAAAAAATTTGCGGCCAATTTGGATAATGAGAGTGGCGAAGAGATCGTGGAAAAGATACGAGAGGCATTAATTGAAGTAAAAAATCCTAGTGTTAACCTCAAAAAGAAGAAGAACGAAGCGCAGTAATTACTTAAGAAATCATGCTCTTTTCCCTCTGGAAAATGTTAATTTTCAGAGGGAAAATTTAATTATTTTTTATTAAAAATCATAGATAGTTTAAGGAGAATATGCTATGTTGGAATCAACAAATGTAAGTCAGATTTATGCCCAAAAGCTCGAATCTGACCCGCTCTTTAAAAATCAAATATGGCGAGTTAAGGATGTGGCAGATTATTTGAGATGTTCAGTGAAACATATCTATAATCTGACATATAGAGGAGAAATACCGTTTTATAAGAAAGGTAAGTTTTTGTTTTTCATTCCAGAAGAGATCCAATTTTGGATCATCAAGGAGAATTAAATATGAAAAGCAAAAATAATAGAACAAACTTTGAAGATGGATACAAACCTATCGAAGTGGGAATAAGGCAATATTTAAAAACTGGCAGTTTTGAAGCATACAAAACCATTAATGGAAAAAGATATGTTGAACATTTTTCCAATAAAATGGAGGCCCGAAGATGGAGAAATACTTTCCATCCCAATTTGGCAGAAGAAAATAATAATAGACCAGATGATAATTATTGTACTGAAAATATGAACGGCATAAACGTCCAGGCATTACTTAAAATGTTTTCTCAAACTCAGAGTCGAATAAATGCTAATCATGAAGTTCAAAAAGAAATTAATGGAAAAAATAATGGAATGACTTTTAATGAGGCCAGGATAAAATATCAAGAGATGCATTTCCCATCACTTGAAAAGTCTTCAATCATTAGTAAAATGTCCTTGGACAAAAGATCGTTTCCTGAAAAAATTCAAAAAACTTTGATGTGCTATTTTACTCCAGAAGTTATTGATGATTATGTTAGAGCACAAAAAGGATTAGTAGATAATATTAAGAGATGTTCTTTTGATAAGGAACTGAAAGAGTTGAAAGCGTTTTTCAATTGGTACAGAGATGTGGTCGACTTTACGTTCGTTAATCCAATTATTATGAAAAGGCACACTCCGCTTGGAAAAGTAAGGACCAAAGAGGAGAGAATGAAAAAACTTTCAGTCATTCAAATCAAAGCTTTCTTTGCGGCGATTGATGAGGAGTTGTATAGAGACTTGGCGATGTTTCAATTCTTCATTGGTGGTAGATTGCAAGAGGCGGTGGGTGTTCAGATCAGTTCGATTGATTTAAATGAGAAATCCATTTTGATTAAAGATGTGGCAGTGTGGGGTCATGATAAGAAGTTTTTTTACTTAAAAAACAAACCCAAAAATGGAAAAGTTAGATACTGCTACATGAACAGTCAGTTGATGGAGATTATCAATAGGCGGTTGCTGGCCAAGCATCCTACTTCTGAATTTTTATTTCATATCGATGGAAAACCTATTGGCTATCGTCAGGTTCAATATCATTTTAGACGGGCCTTAAACTTAGTTGGACTAGATAATGTAACCACTTCTCATTTCTTAAGACATTCGGCCGCTACGTTAACGAGAAGTGCGCTTGGTGGTATTGATTATTCATTGGCGATTACTGGTCACAAGTCTATCACTCAATGTGAAGAGTATGCGGCGTTACCGGATTCAAAAAATGTTGAAGCATCAATAGGATTAGAAAAACTTTTTACAAAACAAGCAACGACTGTTCGCAATTGAGATGTAAGAAATTCGAGAGAATTTTTGAATGACTCAGAGACCAAAGTGTGTAAAAGTGTGTAGAATTTTTTTGGATTGAAAAAACGCTGTGATTTCAGCTGCTTAGAAAAAAATGGCGGGAGCGAAGGGACTTGAACCCTCGGCCTTCTGCGTGACAGGCAGACGTTATAACCAACTTAACTACACCCCCGCTAAAGTAGGATGCTTTGAAAATATAAAAATAATATACCTGAGTTT
>JADFZW010000005.1 GCA_015232355.1 Oligoflexia bacterium | reverse complement strand
GTTTCCGGCTGCCTCATAGCCAGACATTAATAATGATAAAGACATGAATATCAAATCAATAGTATCTGCCGCCAGTGTGATTAAAGCATTAGTAACGTAAATTTCATTACTTTGAATCATCCAATCAAAATATAATGTTGGGTCCATTGGTATAGCATCTTTACCTTCTTTATTTCTTTGTATGTTAGCTTGTTTAAGTTCTTTTATGCTTTTTATCCATCTATCGTACAGATCAAGCTGGGCCAAGAAATCATAAAACATGACTCCTATTCTCATGGCCAGACTTATGGTAGAGAAATGCCCCATAAAATTAAATGTTGCTGAGAATGGACATGGGGCGACTGCAGCCTGACTAAATAAAGCATTAAGACCCATTTTTATATAAGGCATACCCATTTGTATGTATCCCAGAATCTCTTGAGCCTTGGCCAATTCTGGTGGAATAGGCAAGACTTTGATCGCCTTGAGTATTTCATCTTTTTGTTTGTTAAGTTGATCTAATCCTAATTTTGTTCTTAAACCACTAATATTTCCGTTCTCAGCTGGCAGCTTATTCTCACCATTAGTATCACCAGCACTATAATTAACCTGAGAATTTAAATTATTGTATGCTTTTGAAACGTTTTGAGATTCTTCTGCGGCGTTAGGTGCTTTCGAAGAATTTGATGCTAATGAGACTTTATGAAATGAGAGTATAACAAGAAGGAATAATACGAGTGATAATTTTATTAATTTATTCATATCTTTCATATATTGATTACTCCTTATTCTGTTCGTTATTAGATTGAGTCTCCCACAAATAAACGCTCTTCTTATAGCGTGAAGAGATAATATTCCATATAGAAGCGCTAGGATTTTGTTCAATAGATTTAATCTTATATATTTTATTAGCAGTTACTTTTGTGTCATCAATAGTCTTCGAGTTATCTATCGCCGCTGGTTTAGGACCTTCAATAATCTCTTTCGAATCAGCAACATCCTCTTTAGTCTTGTTTTCGTTTTTTGTTAAGTTGGTTGTTTGATTGAAATCAATATCTAAATTTTCTAATTCTTTAACAAAATCCCATTCGGTGTCTTTTAAAATCTTGCTCGGATTAATTCCAGATACTAATGCCATTATATTTAGTATTCCTTTCTCATCCTTATCTATGATTCCTTTTGCAAATTGAAATCTAGTTGATGGATTAGCAGCATCGTTTATCATCGGCAAGTATTTAGCAGCATTTGGATTCTTGGCCAATTGTTCAGGAATTTTTTTAACATAATTATTTACTTTAATATTAAACGCTAATGTATCCTCAAAAATTTTAGGATTATTAAGGAGATCCTTAACACCCACATTTCCATTAGAGAGTTGATTTAATGTACCTACTGCTTTTTGTATCATAGGATTTTCTTTAAACTGCTTCGGCAAAGTATTAACATCAAAACGCATACAACTAGAGGTAGCACGACATTCGCACTTGAGATCTATCTTATTACCTTTTCTTGCACACACTCGTGTAGGATCGAAAGATTTTGCATTCGCCTTATCGTTCGCATATAGATCTTCTATAATCCCTTTATTAAGTATTCCGTTGTTACCCATTTGCATTTTAATTAAGCTATATGTTTTCATATGTTCTGCTCTTTTTTTAACTATTATTTTTTCTAAATCGTCAAGGGTCATCGGCCTATTCTCCATTAGAGGATCGTTTACGGATGTACGGTTTCCACCGTTACCCAATCCGCTTCTATATTCTTTAAGTAAATTTAGCCGTTCTGCCGATGCGGCCGTTCCCCAAATGCTCAAACTAAAGTTGAATGCAAACACGGCTTCGCCGAAGAAATTCACAGCAACTCTTGTAAGTGCTGCGCCCATCCCACTATTTATGAATGGTTTTATAACAACCAACTGTCCGATTAGGTAAGGAATCAACGAGGTCCCGGCCCACGTTACCAATGATTCTATAAATTTTTTATTACAAGCTTCTTTTGTCTGTGCCGTAGGTCCATTCATCCCAACTTCCACTTCATCTAATTCTATTTTTTTAAGACATATCAAATAAGCTTTAAGTGCATTCGCCGCTCCCATAAAGATACTAATACCTCCTATGACTTTCATTACAGGTGCCAAAACAGCGTTAGCTTGATTTGAAAATTTATCAGCTTTATTTATAGCACTTCCTATTGTACTGTTATCGAATTCTACACGACTGGTTTTTCCGTCCCTAAGATTTTCCAACCACGTCCTGCCTTCTTTTAATGCTTTAACATCCTTGTTCGCTTGCTCTTTTAATTCAATAATCTTTTTTTCTTGTTCTTTTATACCATCTGTATTCTTTTCGGATTTCATTTTTACGAGATCGTCTTCCGCTTTTTTTAAATCTTTCACTGTTTCATTTCTTCTCTTTTCCACAGTTATTCTTTCCTCGCCACTTAACTTCTCTGGCTTAGGTTGTTGGCTTGTAGACAACGGTGTTTTATTCCCATGAGATTGATCGGCCGATGGTTTTTTGACCAGTTTTTCATCCTTCACGTCTACTCCTTTTTTTTCTTCTGTCTTTTCTGCTTTCTTTTCTCCATCAGGCTTCTTTTCATCTTTCTTTTCTTCTTTCTTTTCTTCTTTCTTTTCTCCATCCGGCTTCTTTTCATCTTTCTTTTCTTCTTTCTTTTCTCCATCTGGCTTCTTTTCATCTTTCTTTTCTTCTTTCTTTTCTTCTTTCTTTTCTCCATCTGGCTTCTTTTCATCTTTCTTTTCTTCTTTCTTTTCTCCTTCTGGCTTCTTTGCATCTTTGTTTTCCTCTTTCTTTTCATCCGGCAGTTTCTCAGCATTATCTTTAGTATTAGATTTTTTATCGTCTTTAGAGTCGACTGGTTTATCTTTATTGTCTTGAGCTGTTGTTTTAGCAAGGAGTTCCTTCTTAGTAGTATTTAGTCTTTCTAGTTCTTGTTTCGTGACTTTTACAGACCCATTTTGTTCTTTTATTTTCTGTTCTAACTTTGTTTGTTCTGTACCTAATTTTATTCTTTCAGTCGTCAACTTAGCATCTTCTTTCTTCAATGTTTCTAGTTTAATATTTGCTTCTATCAATTGTGATTTATATGTTTTTATATCTTTTTTTAACGTTTCTTGATCACTTTTTAGGTCTTTATGTCCCTTCATGTCTTTTAGAGCTTCCTCAGCATCTTTCAATTTCTCTTTCAAAGCGTTTTGAGTTGTTATTGTTTCTGTCATTCCGTTAGACTTAAGTGCTTTCTCTTTTGTTATATTATTCAATCTTTTTGTCACATCTTCTGCTTTGTTTTTCAACGTTTCTTCTAGTTCTTGAGCTTTAGTTAGTTTCAGTTCGTGTTGTTTTATACTCACTTCAGCCTTGTTAAGTTTTTCAGTATTATAATATTTTGCTTCAATTTTTTGTTGAGTATCCAGTTTTATAGTATATTCTTTATTCATTATATCACCCTGTTTTCGTAATGCTTCTATTTCCTTAGTCACCCACACTTTATTGTTTGGCGATTGTAGTTTCGTTAATTCTTCAATTCTCTTATCTAAGTCATCTGCTTTTTTCTCCCATTCCCTCCACAACCCCGCTTGGCTTTTCTTTAGTCCCCAATGATTTCCCTTATATTCTAGTTTATTCACAAAAGGCAGATCATCGGTTGCAACAACTATTTTCACTAATACTAGCATAGTTATTATTATGATCATTCGAGCAATCAATTTTTTTACGATAGAGAACATAATCATAAATCCCTCATTTTTTTATCGAGAGAGTGCCACGCTTCTTTTGGGACTTATTGCGAAGATCAAAGCAATGAAGATGAATGCAATAAAGTATTCGGAGTAAAAAATAATTTTATGTCTTTCATGTGTGGTGAAAGACACAATTTAATTATTCCAAACACATCTCCTAAAAGTGTAAGCGGTGACAATCCTCCCCTTATATACCTTCCCCAATTTTTTATATATTCCCCAATGCGATTTTTTCTCGCATTTTGCTCATAAAGCTGGGTTAATTTTTCATTAAATCTTTTTATACTAGTAGATCCTACTTGTAGTCCTAGCTTGGTTACAAAATATCCAAGAAATTCGAATCCATTTATTATTTTACCTATGGATGTTTTATCAGGATGTTTAAGTAGTTCTAATTGGTTTAATACTTGTTCCAATACTTTAATGGCATTTCGTAAATGCCATCTTGTTTTTGCAAGAATAAGAATGTCATCCATATATCTTATGTAAAATATTTTTTGTTTGGCCATTTCTTGATCTAATGTTGCCAGATAAAAGGTGCCGATTAGAGGAGAAAGTGGACATCCAAGAGAAATTCCAATAGATATGGTTTTATATTCTCCATCTTTCCAGACAAGTTGATTGCAGTAATCATAAATCAATCTCAAAACATCTCTATCTTTAATTTTTTTTGCAAGGAGATCGAGTAATTTATAGTGATTGATACTTTTATAATATGATTTAATATCGGTTCTAAGTACATATTGATAATTATCTATTACACTCATTAAATCTTTTAATGCTTTTTTATTTCCACCATTTCCTTTGAGATTGTAGCATTTTGCTGTTTTGGTATTGGTTTCTATTAGTATGGGAGTTAAAACATTCGTAATGGATTTTAATACTATCCAGTCAATTGCTGTATATACAGTTAATTTTTTCTTTTCGATATTGTACTGAGCAGAGGGAGAAAATCTAAAAGTTCCATTCTCAAGTTGCTCTTGTAGTTTAGCTTTAATAGCGACCCATTCTTTTCTTGTATTCCAAATATCATTGTGATGATTTGAGTTATGACGTTTTTTTACAATTAGGTTGTATGTTACCTCTAATTGCGAAATCACCTCAGAAATTATATTTGATTTTTTATTATTTTCCATACAGAGGACAAAATATCTAAATGTACCTATACCATTATTAATAAAAATAACTTATCTACCTTCTTTTCTCTTATCGATGTTTAATTTATTTTCTTTAGGTTGCCAGCACACTTTTCGAGTTCCAATGCAAAAAAAAATGCAATACAATACTAACGCAAATTAGATCAAAACATTTTAATCCAATATTGATGGATGCTTTAGCAAAATAAATAAGCAATAAAAAAAGTGCCATTACGTAAATCACTGACTTATACAAAATTTAAAATGATTAAATCAAAGATAAAATAAATTTTTTTGATGTTATCCTGATCAGTGATTTAAAAAGTACTTTTCTTTTTTTCTTCCTTCAATGATGTGGTATCTAGAAATAAAATGCTATTGATTTTAATCTATTTTCAGTATATACTGAAAATATTGATTAGATAAAAAGGATAGTTAGAAAATGAAGTTTGAGTGGGATGAAAATAAAGCAAGGACAAATATTTTAAAACACAACATAAGCTTCGAATTAGCAATAACGATATTTGATGACCCATATGCTCTCATTGCCCCTGATGAAAAACATTCTACTGCCACGGAAGTTAGAGAATGGATTATTGGAGAATTAAGATAACGGTATATTAGTTGTAGTATTTACTAAACGAACATCAGGCACTGTCTATAGAATTATTAGTGCGAGGAAGGCAAACATAAATGAAAGGAAAAAATATGAAGAATTCAAAAATCTTCCCTTTTAGCAAAGCAAGACGTATCTCAACAAAGGAAATATTGTCCCATCGAAAAGCAATTGAGTCTCATACTGGAGAAAAACGCAAATCAAGAGGAAGACCACCAAAAACTCTTGAAGAAAAATATAAACCAATCTCAATTCGTCTTCATCCAAAAATTTTGATTTGGGCCGGTAGGGAAGCAAAAAAGAAAAGAATTGGAGCACACACAGTTATAAACAATGCTCTATATTCCATCGCCTCCTGTAAACATAAGAAAGCATCTTGACCTATAGTACAGGGAATTTTAGTTAAGCATTCTAGTAATGAGTGATTACATAATACTTTTCAACTTACTTTTTTCTAGCATGCTTGGCCAAAAAATGTTGATCTAGCTCTCGCTGTATATATAACTTGATCACAGCTTGTCGACCAACATTTAATTCAGTCGCAACTTCATCTAGTTCTTCTAGCGTTCTTATTCCAAAATCTACATTAACTCGCTGAATTTTTGCTGACAAAGGAAGCATCCTTTTGCCATTGCCAAAATACTGATTAACATCTTTTCCCTCTAATGCTTCCTTTTCAATTTTTCTTATAGAAACTATTTTCTTTTTATCCTTTTTCATAAAGACTTCTTTCTGTTTTGGTAGAAAACCAATATGTTATAAAATGATAGTACTCACCTTCATGATCTTCACGAGATTCAAAAATAAGGGTAACTAATTTATTATCAACTATACCTATGGCCCTGAATTGGGCCGGATCATCATTTTTTTGATCTAAATAATATTGAGAATCAAATAATTTTTTAACAGTTTCAAATCCAAATCCCCGCCTATTATCTGCTTTTAATTTTTTATTCTTATTTTCATCCCATTTAAATCTCATATTTAGATAGTATAACTGTTATACCAAAAAGTAAACTTATATTTAGCCGAAAAGGTGCCTGCCGACTTATTTTTGAATACTCACTAAATGAGCAAAATAATTTATCCATCAACAAACTTCTTATCAATGTTTTATAAAGATAGTAGGTGGTGATTTAAAAAGTACTTTTTTTCTTTTCTTCCTTCAATGTAATATCTAGAATAAATGCTATTGATTAGATAAAAAAGGATAAATAGAAAATGAAGTTTGAGTGGGATGAAAATAAAGCAAGTACAAATATTTTAAAACACAAAATAAGCTTCGAATCGATTATTGGAGAATTAAGATAACGGTATATTAGTTGTAGTATTTACTAAACGAACATCAGGCACTATCTATAGAATTATTAGTGCGAGGAAGGCAAGACGTATCTCAATAAAGGAAATATTGTCCCATCGAAAAGCAATTGAGTCAGTTAAGTAAAAATATTCTTTTAGGAATAGTCTTTGCCTAATTCTAAAATATAATTCCAAGCATTCTCAAAATCAAAACTTGCGTAATCACCTGATTTAAGCACCGGCAACAGTTGAGTGTTTAACTGTTTTTTGAAATCATCTTTTCTCGAATTAGGTTATAGGTGCCAGCACACTTTTTGAGTTCCAATGCAAAAAAAATGCGATACAGTACTAACGCAAATTAGATCAAAACATTTTAATCCAATATTAATGGATGCTTTAGTAAAGTAAATAAGAATTCACTTTTTAAAGCTCAACCAAGGATCTGGCACCGAAAAGTTGGAAGGAACAATAATGGGGGTTGAATTACACCCCCAAGGATGATACTACTGTAGTATGAAAGCAGAAATAAGACATTATTCAAAAAAAATATATAAAAATGGCGTAATAGTAGAAATGTGTATTTGGAAGGTGAATGCCAGTAAAGAATTTCCAGAAGGAATTAAATATAGATTAATTTGCGTAAATCCAACAAAGGGAATCAGAGTATTAATCGACAACCATTCTCCCAAAGGACACCATTATCATCTTGATGATAATGAATTCGAATACGAATTCAACGGTGTTAATAAATTAGCATTGGATTTTAAACAATTCGTGCTACTACATATGAGGATTGAAATATGAAAAAACTAATTATAACAATGAAACCTACAAGTGATATGTTTAATGATTTTATAAATAGCTGGAAGCAACTAGAGAAAAATGCTATGACTAATCATAATCATTATGAAATATCCTTTGAGAATAGAAAAGATTATGAGCGTTTTGTTAAGAATGTTCACATACTGATTTTAATTGTAAAATTTAAACCAAAATCAGTTTATGAGCTGTCTAAAATATCACAAATGGATTTGGCCAATTTAAAAAAGATTATTAAATTTTTTGTTAATATCGGGGCCATTCACATTAAAGAAAAAACTGTAAACGGAAAACATCTTAAAATGCCAATTATTGATTATTCTAAAATTGAATTTGATTTGGCCGCTTAACAGAGTTTAGAGTTTACGGTGCCAGCACACTTTTCGAGTTCCAATGCAAAAAAAATGCAATACAATACTAACGCAAATTAGATCACAACATCTTAATTCAATATTAATGGATGCTTTAGTAAAGTAAATAAGAATTCACTTTCGAAGCTGCTAGATACAATGTGATGTAATTATTTTGAAGTGAGTTTATTTGAATTTTATTAAATTAAAATTTAATAAAATTATTTTAAGGAGGTATTTATAATTACTTTATTATCTTTCTTTATTCTTTTATCGGATAAAACATTCAGAATCAATCAATGATGAAATTATATTGGAATTAGTGAAAAAATTGGATGGTGGTTTTTTTGAAGTCGATGATAGGGATGATGATTTTGAGTACTTTAAGACTGATCCTATTGAATTCAATGGTAAAAATTATCGTCTAATATGGCTTCTTAGAGATCATTGTATGTTTATCGGTGTAATTAATGCGTTTAGGAGAAAATAAAAATGAAAAATGACATTATAAAAAAATTTCCAAGACAAAAGAAAGTAAATGAAGTTCGTAAACGTCTTTCTAAACGTAGCGTACTAGGAAGCTCAATACTTCCGAGTAATGCCACCACTATAGAAATCGTGAAATATAAAACATGTGAGATGATTATTCGTTATCGACATTCTTCAGAGATCAAGCAAAAAGAGCTGGCCAAAATTTTAAATATTGATGAATCAAGAATGAGTGAACTTCTTCACTATAAAATAGAAAACTTTACATTAGAAAGATTGATTGGTTATGTACTTATTCTATATCCTCGATTAAAAATAAATTTAAAAGCTGCATGAAAAAAGAGAAAGAGTTTACGGTGCCAGCACACTTTTCGAGTTCCAATGCAAAAAAAAATGCAATACAATACTAACGCAAATTAGATCAAAACATTTTAATCCAATATTGATGGATGCTTTAGCAAAATAAATAAGCAATAAAAAAAGTGCCATTACGTAAATCACTGACTTATACAAAATTTAAAATGATTAAATCAAAGATAAAATAAATTTTTTTGATGTTATCCTGATCAGTGATTTAAAAAGTACTTCTCTTTTTTTCTTCCTTCGATGTGGTATCTAGAAATAAATGCCAGAAAGCGTGCCGACCGACTCATATTGATTACATGTCATCTATATCTTCTTTTTGAACAACGTAAGTTGATATTTCATTATTACTCATATCTATGTTTCTCTAAAAATCTAATTAATTGATCCTCTACTAATTTTCTTATCGATGTTTTATTTATTTTATTAAAAAAATAATACGGCATTCTATTTGAGTACAACATAATGCTACTGCAAATTAGATAAAACTATTTTGATCCAATGTTTATGCGTGCTTTAGGAAAGTAATTAAGAATTCACTTATTCACTTTCGAAACTATCACGTACAATCTGAGGCAATTATTTTGAAGTGAGTTTATTTGTGATATTTAAATTAAAATTTAATAAGAGTATCTAACAGAGGTAAAAATTTACATTGTACACCAATTAGTGTACAATAGCTAAAGAGGATCATGATGAAAAAGAAAGACCTTGAACAAAAACTGAAAAAACTTGGGTGGTATTTGCTCAGGCAAGGCGGGAATCATGAAATATGGACTAATGGAGAAGATACAGAGCCACTTCCTCGTCATAAAGAAATAAATGAGATGTTGGCAAAACATATCCTTAAAAAAATTAGTTTTAAGATTAACAAAAATAAAAAGTAAAAGGATAAATTTATGATCATAGAAGGGAAAATTTGGAAAAATAAAAAAGCATGGCTTATTGAGATTCCTATATTGGATTTAATGACACAAGGAAAATCAAGAGCAAATGCCCTAGAGATGATAAAAGACGCAGTTGAATTATTAATTGATGAAAAAAATTTTTCAGTTAAGATTACTGATCAAAATAAAGAGAGATTTACTATATCCTCCAGTGATACAAATGTGCTTATGGCATTAATACTTCGAAGACAAAGAGAGAAAAATCAATTAAGCTTAAAAGATATTACGAATAAAATGCATTACAAATCAAGAAATTCATATGCCCGATATGAATTAGGTCGTACTGAAATATCAATTACTAAATTCGATAAATTATTTTTTGCAATCACTAATAGAAATATCTTAATTAAAGTAGCATGAAGAATGTAGTAGGTGCCAGGTGCACACTTGTTGAGTTCCAGTGCAAAAGAAATGCAATACAATACTCAAGTGAATTAGGTCAAAACATTTTAATCTTGTATTGACTTAAGAAGGGTATTTATAAGGGTTTTCAAAATGGACTACAGATTTAAGGTATGATCCAAGCAAAGGCAATGTAGTGGATGCAGTTAGATTCATGCAAGCAATTAATATTTTGTTTAATTTTTTAAATTCTAAAATAGTTAGGATGTAATATGGAAAAGAACTATAAGAAAAGCATAGAAAAAGCAATAGACATTTGTCTTGTCAAATGTAATTTGAGTTCAACAAAAAAAGAAATAACTCAAACAAAGTCAGGATTTATTCACATTTATTTAACTATACCTCAATTTTCAAATGTATCTAGCAAAGAAAGAGATATGATTTTTTTGTCATGCTTAGAAAACGAATTAACGAGTGATGAAATACTTAGGATAAGTGTATGTGTATTGCTTGCTCCTGGAGAATAACCGCTGAGATAGGGGGGCGATTTAAGTATGAAAAATAAAAACAAAAATAATTAAAAAGTTTTCTTGTTCAGTGATAGTACCGGTGCTATCATCTAAAGAACACGACATGGAGTATGTTTAATGTTAGATAATCCTAAAAATGTGAAATTTGTAGATCTTTTAAAAATTTGTATTAAGCATTTTGGTAATCCAAGAATTAAAGGAAGTCATTGTATTTTTACAACTCCATGGCCAGGAGATCCTAGAATAAATATACAAAAAGTAGGAAGCATGGCCAAACCATATCAGGTAAGGCAAGTAATACGCGCGCTAGAAAAATTAAAAGAGATAAACAAAATATCGGAGGAAAAATGAAATATAATTTTGATAAATACACATACAGAGTTACATGGTCCGAAGAAGATAATGAATTTGTAGGACTTTGCCTAGAGTTTCCATCACTATCAGCTTTAGCAAAAACTCCAGATGGTGCTTTGAAAGAAATAAGATTTGTAGTTAAAGAATGTATCCTCTCTTTAATCAAAGAAAAAGCAAGTGTACCAGAACCTATAGCTATAAAAAGATTTAAAGGTAACTTAACATTAAGAGTTCCACCCGAAATTCATCGTAAGTTAGCTATTTCTGCTGCAGAAGCAGGAGTTTCTTTAAATCAATATATACTATCTAAAATTGCAGCATAAGCGAGAGAATCTCTTATAATGAAGCACGAGTTACAAATTTAGAAAAAAATTTTAACTAAAATACAAAAGAAAATATCTAGTGCTGTATCGGTGCTGTATAAGTTACTAATTTGTGCAAAAATTAAAAATTAAAAATTGATCACATTAATTCAAAGATAATAATTGCCCAGTAGACCTCATGAAAATAATATGCTATATATGGAAGTATAATTCAGTTATATCTTCTATATATGTGAGTATAATATGCGATCTTCAGTTCATGATATTCTTCCACCTAATGTACGAAAATCCTTGAAAAAACTTGGATCAGATATTGCTATCGCACGCAAAAAACGACAAATCACCTGTTCTATGATGGCCGAACGAATAGGTGTTTCAGAAGGAACATATCTTAGAGTTGAAGAAGGAAATCCAACAGT
Organism: Oligoflexia bacterium; assembly: GCA_015232355.1. GTDB lineage: Bacteria > Bdellovibrionota > Bacteriovoracia > Bacteriovoracales > Bacteriovoracaceae > JADFZW01. Next base: position 208,656 of record JADFZW010000005.1, on the reverse strand, counting down.
TTCTCTTGGAATATATGCAATGACATTCTTTGTTCTTGGTTTTGGAAATATCTTTGGCCATATAATCGATAGCAGGAATGATGAACAAGGACTGATTTTGGATGAAGAACGCCTTCCTCAACGAGTACGAGTGAAAAAGGGACCTTCTAAATTATGAAAAGGAATATTAGAGTTTGTCTCGGCAAAGAAGAAACAGTAATCGGAACTTTTCGTTACAATAGTGAGGGGGCCAGAGAAAGTGCTATATTTGAATATGATTCCTCTTGGTTGTCCTCTAGGAGCAATCCCAACAATTTTGCCATTGAACCTAATCTCCCTCTAGTATCAGGTCCTCAATTTCATCGTAAAAATAAGGATGGATCAATTTTTCATGGTGCTATTGCAGATACTGAACCTGATGGATGGGGAAGAAAGGTCATACTTAGAGACCACGCTAAACGCCGTAAAGAGTCTCTAAAGCATAAAACTCCATTTGATAATAGGCCACTTAATGAATTGGATTTTTTATTGGCCGTAGATGATTTTAGTCGGGTTGGAGCTTTAAGATTTCAAGATGAAAATGGAATCTTTAGACGTGCCCCTAATCAAGAAGAGAATAAAGATAAACGAACAGCACCACCACTGATTGAACTTAAATTTTTATTGGCAGCATCTCGTGCAGTTGAAGAAAATACAGAAACAGCGGCCGATCTTCTTTATCTGCAAGGAAGAGGAACATCTCTAGGAGGTATGCGACCAAAATGTACGCTAATCGATAATGATGGTCATTTGTCTATTGGTAAATTCCCAAGCATTAGAGATGAACGTCCAGTTACCAAGGGAGAAGTGCTGGCACTCCAACTGGCACGTGATGCCGGTATCAATGCGGCCAAAGCGAAAATTGTTGATAGTGATGGCATTCCAGTAGCATTGATAAGGCGTTTTGATCGTGCAAGTAGTGGCGAACGTCTCATGTATATTTCGGCAGCAACTCTTTTAGGAGTTGAGGCAAATTCCTCTGAACAACATACCTACACCGAAATTGTCGATGCTATAAGAATTCATGGAGCTAATGTTCAAGAGGACATCGCAGAACTTTGGAGGAGAATATCTTTTTCAATCTTAATCACTAACACTGACGATCATCTATTAAATCATGGATTCTTACATACTCATCATGGTAAGTGGCAACTATCTCCTGCCTTTGATATTAATCCAAGTCCGGAAAGGGTTCGAGAATTAAAAACTTGGATTTCAGAGGAGACAGGTCCTGAGTCCTCAATAGAGGCACTATTATCGGTTGCCCCCTATTTTCGAATTAATAACTTTCAGGTAAAAAAAATTCTTAGTGAAGTTAATAAGGCGATAAGAGCATGGAGAAAAAAAGGTCGTACTCTTGGAATGAGTGAAGCTGAACTCGATATGTTTGAACCGGCATTTGAACATAGCGAGCGAGTTGCTGTGGAGTCGATCATAAAAATGAAATCAAAAATGAAATCAAAAAGTGACAAAGGATAAGGTGCCAACACACTTTTTGAGTTTCAATGCAAAAAATGCAATACAAATTAAATGGTAAATATCTACTTTTTGATGATGATACAGATAGAAATGATATTTTAAAAAAAACTTATGTAAATAATACATACGTGTGCTTAGATGAGTTTCATAAGTATGCTAGATGGAAAAATCATATCAAAGGTGTTAAGGAGATTTCTCTTTGCAGTTTATAAGGGACAGAGATAATCGTGAGGTTGATTTCGTTATAATCAAGGATAATATTCCTTGGTTATTGATTGAGGCCAAATTAGCAGAGACTACTATTACAAATTCTTTGCGATACTTTTCTGAACGATTAAAAGTTCCTGCCATTCAATTGATTTGGAAATCTGGAATAAACAAAAATTTTGGCAATGTTCGCTTATTAAGCGCCTCTAGTTGGCTTTCAAATCTACCTTAAAATGGGTGCCTAAAAATGTATGAAGAAGGAAGGTACCGAGTGACTTTTACTTACGTGACTAGTAAAGACAAGTGTGCACCTAATTTGATACTTTTAATAGCTTATCTAAAAGAGTGTTTAAGTTACGAATATCTGCTTTTCCTAATTGGGTAGTGGCCCCAACAGTCTGACATTTAGACATCATCTGTTCATCTATAAGAGAGGAAAACATCACAATGGGTGTAGTAGTCCAGTGTAATTCATCTCTGATTTTCTTACAAAGAGTGAGTCCATCCATTTGAGGCATTTCGATATCTGAAACAATAATGTTTACTTCAGTATTGATTGGTAAATTTTGTTGAGTAATTTTTTCTTGAATTTTTGATAGATGAATAAATGCATCGTGACCATTTTCGAAGGTAGATATATTTTTATATCCGGCCCGCTGTAATACTTTTTGTACAATATTTCGAATGGATGATGAATCATCGATATGAATAACTTTTGCTTCTTCTCTTTTGAGTTTAATCTCTTTAATCTCTTCTTCTGTCTTTTGTTCTATAGCTTCAGAATTAACGGCCAGGGTTTCAACATTGGCACTTGGGATTATTTCGGCCATGATTTTTTCATAGTCAATAATCATAATTTCATTATTGTTTTTATTAAAGGATCCAATTACCACGTTTGCAGGCCTGGTACAAAATTCGTGAATAGGTACAAAAGTATTCCATGAGATACGATGAATTCTATTAATACCATCAACTAATGTAGCAACACGAATATTATTAAAACTTAAAAGAATAACTACTTGCCTTTGATAGATGTCAATTTCAAATGTTTTTTTTACATTTAATATCTCAGAGAGACTTATTAGTGGAATAGTTTCATTTCGTACTAAAATAACTCCAAGTACGGCCGAGTGTAGATCTGGAACTTTTGTTACTTTGGTTTCGTCATATTGAAAGACTGATTGCACTTTTGCCACGTTAATTCCAAATGATTGTGATCCCAAAACAAACTCAAGCATTTCAACTTCGTTATTACCACTGTCGAGCAATATTTTTTGGTTGTCATCTTGGCCATTGGAGTATTTTGTATTTTTATGATTACCAAGGCTTTTGTTAAAGGAAGAAGAAGAAGAAGTTACATTTTTGCTTTGATTTTCCATAATAACACCATGTTAAAAAAATATATAATAATTAAAATTGTCACTTACGATGCTATTCGGATGAAAAAAAAATAGATTTAGGATTTATCTTTCTTTTATCTTTCTTTTCTTTCTTTTATTGTTTTTCGTATTTATTTCTTAATTTTTTATGATATTTCTTTGTGCTTATTAATATTTCAAATAAAAATTGTTTTTGAGTAGTTTAATGATTTAATCATGTATTATGTAATAGTTTAATTTAGAGTTTTAACAAATGAATGAAATGAATGTGAATGAAGCGAGTTCATGGTCAGATAAGACTTTTGTGGCCACAGTAAGAAATTTATCGAATAAGGGATTAGGTGTGGTTCCTCATCCTCAGGGAATGGTTTTTTTTGCCAGAGGAACTTGGCCTGGAGATATTGCGGAATTTAAGGTTGAATCTTTAAAAAAGCGTTATGGTTTTGCTTCTGTGGTAAGGATGATAACACCATCATCAGAGAGAATTGCTTTGCCACTAAAGTGTTCCTATCAAGGATATACAGAGGGAAAATGTGGTGGATGCCCATGGATGATAGCAGAGTACAAATATCAGCTTCTCTATAAGAGACATCATATATTACATGCTTTAAAAAGATTTAAAATTATTGAATCGGATTCGCATACAGAGTGTGAGAGTGAGTGTGATTTTTTAAAGGAGATTTGGGGCCCTGAGAGCGAATATGGCTATAGAAATAGGATGCAACTAAAAACTAATGGAGTAGATATTGGATTAGTATCAGCAGGAAGTAATGTTTTGGCCCCGATTGAGGATTGTATAATTTTAAATCAACATAACAGAGAATTGTTAAAGAAAATTATTAAACAACTTCCAAATGAAGAGTGGCGGCCGACTTCTCGTTTTAGATGGAACTATCTTGAGATTGACGATAATGTGAATGGAGTTGAAGAGATTAAGCTTAATAGCAGGCGTCCATTTCTACAGGGGAATAGTGAACAAAATAAAAAAATGCGAGAATGGATACGTCATAAACTTGAGGAATCGAGAACAGAATCGAGAACAGAATCGAGTACAGACAAGTTAGATTTTTTTGATAAGGTTACGGTAGAACTTTTTTGTGGTTCAGGAAATTTTACAGAGGTATTATCTGATTTTGGTTTAAAAAAAATATTTGCTATTGAAGTTCAAAGTGATGCTTTACAAGTTAGTAAGCAAAAAAAACTAAATGGAGTTGAAACTGTTGGGATGGATCTATTTTCTAGAGGGGTTTGGAGAAAATTAAAGCAAGAGTTTAATGAAATAAAAAATGCTGAAATAATGCTCATCAATCCACCAAGAGAGGGACTAGATAACAGAGATAATTTCTTTGATACTTTTGCAAATCTTAAGACAATTATATATGTGTCTTGCGATGCGGATACATTTTCAAGAGATTCTTGTGATTTTATAAAGCATGGATTTAAAATTTGTGAGATACAGCCTTTAGATCAATTTCCTCACACATCGCACGTTGAGTTGCTGTCAATATTAAAAAGGAAAAATGAAGTAAATTAATCTTCATCCTCGTCATCATATTCTTCATCATCTTCATCGTACTCTTCATCTTCATCAAATTCTTCATCATCATAATCATCATCATCAAAGTCATCATCATCTTCATCTTCGTCATCTTCATATTCATCTTCATCGTACTCTTCATCTTCATCAAATTCATCATCTTCATCATATAGATCATCATCATCTAGGTTTTCATCATCTTGTGCTTTGGATGTGCTCTCTTTTTCAGGTTGCTGATTTTTTTTATTTGTACCCATATTTTTTATCTCCTCTAGATTTTAAAGCATCATACTAAAAGTAATTCTCGTAATGGTCAAACAATTATTTATGTTGAGCTTTTATTATGCGCTGTTTTAGGTGATATGATTTTAGATGATAGATAAAAATAAAAAAAAGAAAATTTGTTCATCAAGAAAATATTTGCAATAGGTGTTATCATGTATATTAAAAGTAGATATTTTTGCTAATATTAAATTAATTAACAATTGATACAATACTAGATTAATTTATTTGGTATTGATTGATGCTGGATAAATATTTATATGATTTACTATATTGTAGCTGAAAACCCTGATAATCGTGCCTTGAAGAGGGCCCGTGAGTACATTAATGAAGGGGAAATCATAGTATTTCCAACAGAGACAAATTGGGTTTTTGCTACATCACCATTTTCCAAAGAGGGTGTTAAAAGATTGGATCAAATAGATATTTACTCAAGTAAATATTTAACCTTAATATGCAATTCGATTTCTCAAGCAAGTAAGTATGCTTTTATATCAGATAACTCATATAGGATTTTAAAGAGATTTTTGGTTGGGCCCTATAAATTTATTTTTAATTTACATAAAGATTCACCAAAAGTTATTAGGAGTATAAGAAAGAGTGAAAAAATTGGCATAAGAATACCAAACACCATTCTAACAGAAAGATTGGTGGATTGTTGTGAATGCCCTTTGATGACAATTGCAGCTACTAGGGAGATTTTGCTTAATCATAATAGTGATGACAGTAGTATTCGCTATACAAAAGAGTATTTGGAGAAGATTACCTCTCTTAATTCTGATATGGTTTACAGCTATGAATTAGAGGAGATTTTTGCAAACAACATTAAAATGTTGCTTGATCCAGGGGAGTTTGATTTTGTTGGTCCTTGCTCTGTAATTGATTTTTCAGAAGAGGGTATGCCAGTTATAGTGAGAGAGGGTGTAGGAAAAGTTGAGTTCTAGTGTACTAGACCCTAGATGAAATTACTTTGTCTGCAATTTCTTTGAATCCATCACCATATTTATTTTGAGTTACATACTTTGGAAAGTGTTTTAGTTGGTTTTGGAAATCCAAAACATTTCTTACACCAACACTCAAGTGAAAAAAGTTAAACATTGGAGCATCATTAGGCGAGTCTCCACAATAAATACATAATTTGTTATCACTTTCTTGATTTAAGTCTAATGAAAATTCATTTTGTGCTAATTCTTTACTCATGTTTAATTTATCATAGCAACCAAACCAGCCGTTAACGTGAATTGAGCTAACTTTTGAAATTGCTCCATGATTTTTAAAAATTTTTTCAATTTGATCTATTGTTCTCAATTTTTCATCTTGATCATCAATTAAAACTTCCTCTGCAAAATCTATGGCCAAATCAAACTCTCTGTAATCTTGATCTTTGGCCACTTTTACTTTTTTTACATTTGAGAGGATCTCATTTTTGATATCTTCTAATTTTAATCTATTTAATTTTTTTTCATCATCTGAGATTAGATAATACTTTTGTAGTTTGCCATTTTTCATCATAAAATAAAATGCTCCATTTTCTCCAACAATTGCATCTACCGGCCACATTCTAGCAATATGATCACACCAGCCAGCTGGTCTGCCAGTGACGGGAATTATTTTTATTCCATGATGATGTAAATTCCAGAGAGAAGAATATGCATTTTGACTTATTTTTCCGTGGGTACTAAACGTATCATCAATATCAAAGAATAGATATTGAACATTACTACATTTCATTTCCTGTAATGGTTTCATTTTCTGATTTGTTTCTATTCCCATTTCTATTTTCATTTCTATTTTTATTTCTATTTTTATTTCAATTTTTATTTTTCGCTTGCAATACCTCTTGCAATACCTCTAGTAATCATACTATTTTCTTCTTCATTTTCCTTTATCGAATTGTTGATATTCATCATTCTTCCATCTAAAGCAGCAACAACACTTTCGTTATTTTTTATATGATCGAAAACTAACTTGTTAACAGTTATGTTGAGCTTTTTTATCTCCTCTGCTTTTTTAAAAAGAACATGTCCATCCCCTCCATGAAGTAAAAATTCTATAGTAGCAACTGTATACACTTTATTTAAATCAAGATCTGCACCTGCGATCTTGAGATCTAAAATTTTTTCACCTTTAGGAGCGTTTGCATCGTATTTTAATCTTAATCCGGCAACTTGTAAAATACCTACAAGTTTTGAATTATCCAAACTGTAGTCTAGAATATCTTTAATGATTTCTCCCTTTAATTTTAGAGTATAGAGGTTGTTTGTATAGGGTATACCATTCTTTAATTTATTTAAAGTGATTGGACCTTTATTAAATCCTCTTAAAGTTCCAGAATTTATTAAAACAATATCAGGTTTAACTTCATTCAATACGATATCACAAACAAAATCTCCAAATATTCCCTCTTTAGTGGTTTCGTATGGCATATCCAGTGAAGAATATCCGATTCTTCTTTCGAGTACTCTCTTCTCTAGCATTTGTGTATTGCTATTTATAAGAGAGGTAATTTTATCATCAGGAATTAATCGTTTTGAGTTAATGGGATATAATTTCCAATCACTAGAAACAATTTTTTTATGATTTCCTTCTATGATAAATTCCATTGCTCCAATGTATTTTGAATTACGAGGTATTTTAATAATGGGAATTGAACCGACATATATTGGTTTATTAAATTGATCTTCATGTTGAGTACTGGATACAATTAAGTTAATGTCTTTGTCATGTCTACTGGCCAAAGCAATCTCAGTTCCGGTATTCCAAATACTAGACAAAACAATTATAAAATCAACTCTTTTGCTTTTTAGTTCTTGAATATATTTTTTACTAACTTCCAATATGGGTAGCATTTCTATTTCATTTGATAGTCCTATAGCGGACTCTGATAATTTTAAAATGTTAGGATTTGTCAGACCAATAATTCCTATTCTCATAGAGGAGAAATTTATTATGGTATATGGTTTTAAGAATTCAGGAATTTCTTTGGTGTTTTTATAAACAATATTTCCGCTTAATATTGGAAAATCAGCTTTTTGTGAAATCCCTCTTAAACCTTGAATTCCATGGTCTAAATCGGAATTACCAACAACACTAGCATTGAAAGTTAATGGATTCATTAATGTTACAAACATATTTCCATTATTAATTTTTTCGTTTTTGTTTGAACCGCCTCCAAAAAAAGTATTTCCAGAATCCAAAAGTAGATTATAACTTTCAACTTCTTTGTTGTTATTGCTGTTTTCGCGAAGAGATTTTATTTGAGAGCCGATGTATGCTATTCCACCCTCATATTCTTCTATTTGAGGATTTTTTTCATTTAAGATAGTTTCAGGAAAAATTTGCCCAAATAAAACATCAGTTTGAATAACCGTTAATTTTATATATTTATCGTTAAATTTGTAATAGACAATAAAAAATACTGAGATCAGTAAAATTATTAGCGAAATAAACACTATCTCATCTTTTCTTAAAGAAAGAGATCGTGTTGGAGCATGTTTCTTCTTTATTATAATATTGGGAGGAAATGTTTTTTCAATTTTCCCAACTTTTTTTAAAGAGAGACTTCTTAATTTTAATGGGTTCTTTTTCATTTTTACTTTTACTTTTACTTTTACTCTAAAGAATATGTTACCTATATTACCTATTTTGCCTATATTACTATTTAAAATGGTAACTTTTAGATGTATTGGCCGCAAATTTTTTTTCTTTAATTGTTCAAGAGTAAATATATTTTGAGTACTTATCAGTTTCAATAATTATTGTTTATTGGCCTAAAGTATTGCTGATTCTAATAAAATATTACCTTTGTTTTTTATTTATTTATCTAAGGTAGAATATAAATAGTGGCCCTAAAAAAAAATTATTGGGTACACTTTTTTGTTAGGATTACAAAATAATTAATAACAGGAGTGTTAAAGGAGTGCTTAAGATGTCTAATTTTAAATTGAACTCATTTAAACTATTTCAACTGACTATTGTATTTTTGTTAACTTTTTTCCTTCTAAACATTGGATTGTATGCTAAAACCACTACCAGAAGTGCCACTGCCACTGCCACTGTCACTGCCGTTCATAGTGAGGAGATTTGGGTTACACTTACTAACGATCTTTATAAAATTGCTCAGGGACATATTCCCATTATTCATAAGGAAGAAAATAGTAAGAATGGTTTGATTTTAATAAAGATTAATTCTGACTATCTAGATACACTATCATATCTCAAACATCAAAATCCAGGTACACAAGGGTTTGTTAGTCATTACAATGTTAAGGAGGCCCGTGAATATCTAAATAAAGAAAATATCAATGAGGTACAACTGAATGTCCCTTTATTCGTTGATTATACTTTAACAAAAGAGACATTGGTTAATCGTTTTATTGATGAAGTGTTAGAGCAAAATATTATTGATACTATTAAAACACTCTCTGATTTTTTCAATAGACACTATCGATCTCAAACTGGAGTAGAATCATCTCAATGGATAAAAAATAAGTGGATTACTTTGACTAAAGGTAGAGCTGATATAACAGTTGCAGAATTTAGACATCAGTTTAATCAACCATCAATTGTTCTAACAATAAAAGGAAAAGATAAACCAGAAGAGATGTTGGTTGTTGGAGGACACTTTGATTCTACCGCGGGTTATTTTGGTGGAGCATCCAATCGCGCTCCAGGAGCTGATGATAATGCATCAGGCATTTCAGTTATAACTGAAACACTACGAGTTCTTATGGCCAATAACTATCAACCCAGTAGAACTGTGATGTTTGTTGCCTATGCTGCTGAAGAGGCAGGTCTTCTAGGTTCGAAGGATATTGCTAATGATTGCAAGAATAAGAGACTCAATATAGTTGGTGTTATGCAATTAGATATGACCAATTATAAAGGATCAGAAAAAGATATTTATCTGATTTCAGATAATACAAATGCTCGTCAGAATGAATTTGTAGGAACTTTGATAGATAAATATGTAAAAGTCTCATGGGGACAATCAGCTTGTGGTTATGGTTGTTCTGATCATGCATCTTGGAATACTAATGGTTATCCAGCAAGTTTGCCATTTGAATCTAAATCAGAGGAGTATAATCCAAAAATTCATAGTAGTGGTGATTTACTGAGTGTTACAAATAATCGTGCTGAACATAGTGTGAAATTTGCCAAATTGGCCATTGCTTACGTGCTTGAATTAGCAAAATAATTCGTTTATTATTTCCCCACCATTTATCATAGAATAAATTAAATCAATCAATCAATTAATTAAATTAAAAGGTAATTTTTATTAAGATGAATCTAGTCTATTGTGATAGAGATAGTAATGTTTATGATCACCCAAATTTTATCTCCTGTTTTCGTCAGGGACGATCATTTTGTAGAGTAGATAAAGAAGATTTGATTCCTCTTCCCTTCGGTAGTTTTTTATTCTCATTACCAGAGCGCTATCCAGTTTACTCTCTTCAAAATTCTCAATCTCAATCTCAATCTCAATCTCAATCTCAATTTAAAACGCTAACCAAAATAAAAAAAGAAGAGGTGTGGGCCGCTTCTGCTTTTGTTAGTTCAGGATATCTTCGTACCTATTTGCCAGCATTTCAAAAGAAGGAAAATGCTCCTATGCTTACTCTATGGGGATATAGTGGAGTGGTTTACGATAGAGATGAAAAGATCTTTAAGGTTCCGGCCATTAGAATAGATCAAGATCCAAGATCGGATCCGCAAATTCATCAAAATGATCCGGAATTAAAAAAGAAAATAATAGAAATAAAAAAAATCTATCCCAAGAATCGCTTAGTGAGGCAACTTGCTTACTGTTCAACAGAGTATAGATGTCTATGTGCCAGAAATTTTTTTCTAGGTCGTTTTGAGGCGCCAATTCCAACCACCCCTTGGTGTAATTCGAATTGTTTGGGTTGTCTTTCAGAACAAAAAAATTCTAAAATTAGATCATCTCAACAGAGGATAAATTTTTCACCAACGCCAGAGGAGATTTCCGAGGTGATTGTTCATCACTTTAAGAGTGCGAAGGATGTTGTTGCAAGTTTTGGTCAGGGATGTGAGGGTGATCCATTACTTCGAGGAAAAGATTTAGCGGCCGCCATTCATTTGGTACGCGAAAAAATTTCTACTGGAACCATTAATCTAAATACCAATGGTTCTCTTCCTGATATGGTGAAGTTAATGATAGATAGTGGACTGGATTCAATTAGAATAAGTTTGAATTCACTAAATGAAAAATATTACAATAGATATTATAGACCGAAAAACTATACTTTTGCAGATGTAATTAAGACGATAGAGATTGCTTTAAATGCAGGGATTTTTGTTTCCTTAAATCTTTTTTTTCTTCCTGGATTTACTGATTCAGAGGAGGAAGTTGCAGGACTTGTAAACTTTCTAGAGGGATTTCCAGTAAACATGATTCAAACTAGAAATCTTAATATCGATCCCGATTACTATCTTGATCAAATAGGTTTTAAAGATGATTTAAATCCACTGGGGATTAGAAATCTTATAAAATTATTAAATAAAGATTTTCCAAAATTAAGATTAGGTTATTATAACCCGGCCGTAAAACGATAAACAATAAACGATAGGAGTGAAAAATGATGCCAAAAGAGATGTTAGGAAATTATTTTAAAAGTCATGAAAAAGAGTTAGTAGATTACGTACTTAAAATTTTGGCGGAAGTGGTTAAGGAAAAAACAGTAAATGTAGAAAAAGAGAGATTGCATGAATTTCCATATTTAAAGATTGCAGGACAAGAGTCATTGGTTTCAAAAATAGTTATGCGTGAATTGAAAGCGATGAATGTAGATTGTCAGGAAAAAACTTTAGTAGAGGGCCGTTCAAATGTTTTGGGTTTTTATGGTAAAGGTGATTCGTCATTGTTAGTTGCTGCTCATATGGATGTTGTTCCTCCTGGTGATGGTTGGAGTAGAGATCCATTCACAACCCATGTGGATAAGGAAAAGGGTTTAGTATACGGAAGAGGAGTAATAGATAATAAGGGTCCTCTAGTGGCCACACTTTGTGCTTTGAAAGTTTTGAATGAATTGAAGATTAAATTAAATGGAACTTTCATTATGGGTGCAATAGCTAGTGAAGAGTATAGAGAGCAAGGAGAGGAAGATCCTGGTCTTGATTTTTTAATTAAGAGCAAATCATTAAATCCAAAGTGGGCGATCATTCCCGATGTTGGTGGAAATATGCAGATGATTGATGTAGCGGAGAAGGGACGCTTACAAATTAAAATTACATCTACTGGTAAACAAGCTCATGGTTCCACTCCACAAAAAGGAATAAATGCAGTCACCATGATGAGTAGGTTATTATTAGAACTTGAGAACATGCAAATGCAATATGTCCCTCATAATTTTTTAGATAGACCAACTCTTAACATTGGGACAATCAGAGGTGGATCTGCTTCAAATATTGTTCCAGCAAAGTGTGAGGCAGTATTGGATATTCGATATCTTCCAAGTCAGAGTGCGGAAGGGATTTTAAAAGAGATAAAAGGTGTTGCTGATCGTTTGAGCGTGAGTGGAAATTATGATTTTGAAGTTGTGGCGGTATCACTGCCTCACGAAGTAGATAGTGCAAATATTTTAGTAAAAACTATTCAAGAGAATGCTCAAAGTATTCTAGGAACTACACCCAGACCATTTGGTTTAGGTGGCGGAACATTTGCAAAATCATTTAATCTCTCTGGAATTGTGGCCGTTGGTTATGGGCCAGGCGATGATACTGCTTTTCACATAGCTGATGAATATATTGAGATAAAACAATTGCTTTCTTTTGCACATATGATTACAGCTGTGGCCATGGATTTATTGGGATATCAGAAATAATCCATCTAATCTTTCTAATCTTTCTAATCTTTCTAATCTAGTCTAGACATAGATAACTATTAAATATTTTTTATTGTAAAAAAAAGTTTTATATATTTTTTTTTATGCCGATAGTATTTTATGGATTGATTTTTAAGTAAACAAAAGTAGAAACCAAAAATAGAAACGGCAGTAAAAATAAGAGGGTCTTTAATATGGAAACATCTGCAGTCAAGGTTCTAATAATTGATGATGAAGAGGATATTTGTCTTATGTTAGAAGAGTGTTTAAAAGATGAATATAAAGAAGAGGTAGAAATTAAAACATTTTTGGATGCAAAGGATGCTATTGATTATATTAAAACAAATGCATTAGATATTATAATTACTGACATGAACTTTCCTCAATTTTCAGGAAGAGATATAATAAGAGAGGCTCAAAAGATTAATGGTAGTACAAAAGGTGTTTTAGTTACAGGTGAATCTGGAGATGAGGTTGCAAAATATGCTCATGATTCAGGATTATATCTTTTAAGAAAGCCATTTAATTTTGATGAATTTATTAATTTGGTAGCACCATTTATTAGAAGATAAAGAAGCTAATATGATTAGCTAGCAGCTGACCAGCGATTTGATTCTAAGAATTCTCCAATTTTTGCTTGTCCTTCATGACTTTCGGTGAGATGACCAAATCCTTTACTTTTTAATTGATTTAGTAAGCTTAACCAATCTTGATGATCCCAATGTGATCTACCAGAGAGCCAATTTAGAAGTTCTTGTCTAGGAAAATTATTTTTTCCTGCTCCTTTGATCTCTTTTAAACAACGATTTGCTTGAATGATGTTTTTGGTTCCTTTTGATGAAGAAGCTGCTGAAGTAGAAGTAGTTCTGCTGCTATTGTTTCCACTGGCACAACAACTTTTAATGTTGGAATTTTTTTTGTTTGACTCAGTGGATGCAGTTGTTTTTCTCTTTGTAGTAGTGGCCATGTAATACCTCCAAAAAAGTAAGTATATATTGTGACTATTAGCTAGTTATTCTCTCTAAACTAATTTAAAACTTTATTATTCTAAATGACAAATAAAAGTGCAAGAATTTTGATTAATTAATAGGATTAATAAAAATATTAGAGAGAATTACTTGACCTTGAAGCTTGTGTATTTATATCTTTTTGGTTATTTATTTTTTCTTTACTCTCAATTTGTGATAGTTTTTTATAGTTTTTTGAAAAATAAAGATAAGTTTACAGGGAGTTTACAATGGGTTTGAAGGATTTTTTTGTGGACTTTTTTTTCAAGAAGGTTCCTATCAATGAAAATGATAGAGGTGATGGTCGTGAGTCGAACGGTGAATTCGGTGAATCCAGTGAATCATGTCATTCGTGTGGAAGTGGTATTGGATGTGGAAGTGGAGGTGAAAATATTGGTGGAGTTTCTGGTGAACTTCCTGCGATAGCTCGCTTGAAACCAGGAGGAATGTATAAAATTCGTAATTACGGTCTTGATATGGAAGATGTGGATGTGTCGGTTACCAAGAGAAATATGTATTCAGAGGATAGTTTTTGTTGGTTCGAGTTACAAGGAGATGCCAGTAATGGTAAGCAGATTTTTTTAGAGATAGATATGGAAGATGAAATTATTTTAGAGGCATCTATCAAGAGAGATTTGAAACTAAGTGAGTTGGGTATTTCCAGAAATGATTTAGATAGAATTAGAGGACAAAAGCAGGGAGAGGTAAGATATATGAATATGACTTTCTCTCTCGATGCATTTGCTGAGGCAACATTTTATCGTGATGCTAATCTTGATTATGGTCGAGATTTTAATTATTTTGATTTTTACAATGATGAAAATAAACTGAAAATTTCGATAAGGGTTTTTGATGATTCATCAGATAAGATTATTTTGAGTCAATCAATACGTAAAGAGCAAGTGGAGATCTTAAAGGAGAGTTAAATGGAAAATGGTTTTGTCCATTGGATATTGAGTTTTTTCGAAGATACATTTTGGCATAATTGTATCTATCTAATGATAGTGATATTAATGATCTTTGTTGGAAAATGGTTGTTTAATTTTATCACATCCTATTCCTTAAAGGATGAGTTAACGAAGAAGGATAATTTAGCGATAGCATTGGCAACCAATGGTTACTTAGTTGGTATTGCAATTATCGCCGTTGCCGCCAATATTGGAGAAACGCTCTCGCTCTCACTTTTTGATGGTGTACTAGAAGTGGTAGGTTTTTCCTTTCTCGGAATGGTGTTGCTTCTAATATCTAAGTTTGTTAATGAGAAATTTATATTAAAAAAGTTTTCTGTTCGAAAAGAACTGATCGATGATAGAAATGCGGGTACTGGCGCAGTGGTGTTTGGCAATTATGTAGCATCAGCACTGATTGTGGCCGAAGCAATATCTGTTGAGGGTGGAGGATTTTTATTTGTCTTGCTCTTCTTCTTTTTAGGGCAAATTTTTCTAGTCGCTTTCGCTCATATTTTTGTTTATTTGATGCCTTTTGATGTTCATTCAGAGTTGGAAAAAGATAATGTAGCGGCCGGAGTTTCTTTAGGAGGAGCATTGATTTCAATTAGTATTATTTTAATGAAGGGACTCTCTTCTGATAGTGTGAGTACTGCTCAATTATTACCTAACATTATTAGTTTTGTAATTGTAGGTATTTTTGGTCTCTTTCTCCTTTCTAGTTTAAGATTTTTATTTGCCAAATTTTTTGTTTTTGGAGTTGATTTAAATAAAGAGATTTCAGTCGATCGCAATGTAGGAGTGGCAATAATTGAGGCTTCAATGATGTTAATTATATCATTTTCATTATTTTTTTCCGTTTAAAACATAGATAAAAATAGATTAAGGATATTCTTATGAATAATAATTATAAGCATGAATTTAGAACTGGACGTTTTATAGTGGTGGTGTTGATTTTATTATTCCTATTTATGGCATTTCGTTCCTGTTCTACTAGTAGAAATATACAGCAAGTGCATACCGATCAATCATCACCGTCTTCATCTTCATCGTATGATCGTGGATATCATGGTGGAGGCGGCGGTCTGCTTGGAGGATTAAAAGATATTTTTATGGGTGTTATGATAGGACATATATTTAGTAATAGATCTAATCCAAGACCTGAGATGGATAGTGGCAGATTCGGAGGTTATGGTGGATACGATAGAAATAGAAATGGAAATTTTGGTCGTGAAAATAATTCTTTAAGGAGAGGAAGTTTCGGAGGAAGCAGAAGGAGTGGAGGATTTAAATTTGGAAAGTGAATCGAATCCAGCGAATTCATCAAATCCACCTTTCAAGCAAATCTTTCTTCTGCTCTCAGTTTTTATAATTGCCTTTTGTTCTCTAATTTATGAATTATTAATTGGAAGTGCTTCCTCTTATTTTCTCGGAGATAGTGTAACACAATTTTCGATTACCATAGGTTTTTTTATGACCGGTATGGGTATCGGTTCATACCTTTCACGCTTCATTAAAGATAGATTACTTTTGTCTTATATCAATATAGAAATTATGCTGGGATTGGTGGGTGGAATTTCTATCCCCATACTCTATCTTCTTTTTGCTATAACTCCAGATCATAATTTTACTTATGGAATGATACTTTTTACTTTGATAATTGGGGTTTTAATTGGGCTAGAGATTCCTCTACTGACAAGAATCCTCTCTAAAAATTATAATCTTCGTTACAATCTCTCTAATGTATTGGCCATAGATTATCTGGGAGCATTGATTGCAACTTTACTTTTTCCTTTTATTCTACTTCCATTCTGGGGAACATTTAAAACTTCGCTTATCATGGGTCTTATTAATATAGCTGTTGGATACACAACTTACTTTCTTTTTAGAAGAGATGAGGTGTTTAAAAAAAATATTATAATCTTTTATACTCTACTATTTTCAACAATACTGATTGTGGCCCTCTATTTTTCATCATATCTGATACAATTTTGGAATGATACTATTTACGGCCAGAGAGTTCTCTTTAGTAAAAAAAGTAAATATCAGGAAATCGTTTTAACTACAAAAAAAGGTGTCACCAATTTGTATTTAAATGGAGGATTACAATTTTCTACATTAGATGAGTATCGTTATCATGAATCCTTAGGATTGATGCCGCTACTTATTTTAATGGAAAATTATAAGCTAAAGATGAAAAGAGGGGAAGGAAAAAATCTATCACCTAAAGTGCTAATTTTGGGGGGAGGAGATGGAAATATCATTCGAGAGATTTTAAAAATAAAAGAGGTTCAAAAGATTACGTTGGTTGATATTGATGAAGAGGTAGTGAATTTGGCCAAAAATTATCCATTGATGAGAAAGATAAATAAAGATGCTTTTTGGGATAAGAGGGTTCATCTGGTAATAGATGATGCATTTCATTTTCTTTCTAGCAATAATGAAGATAAGTACGATTTGATTATAGCTGACTTTCCAGATCCCAATAATCA
Organism: Oligoflexia bacterium; assembly: GCA_015232355.1. Classification (GTDB taxonomy): domain Bacteria; phylum Bdellovibrionota; class Bacteriovoracia; order Bacteriovoracales; family Bacteriovoracaceae; genus JADFZW01. Next base: position 191,464 of record JADFZW010000005.1, on the reverse strand, counting down.
AAATTTGGCCAAGCTTTATAGTTTACAATTCTATCGTTTTATAAAGTTTAAATTAGAACCATGGGGAATTTTTGCAACTCATGCCTCAAATCTCTTTCATGCCTATAAAACCTTTCTTTGTATCAACAAAACAATTCAAGCTAGTGGGTTTAAATACGTCTATCCTTATCATATCCAGATTCCCTCGTTTGGAGAGTGGGGTTTTATTTTGGGATCACCTCTTTTTGAGCTGGATATTGAGAAGATGAAGGACGCGATTACTCTTTATATGCAAGAGATGGCGATTGAGAGTAAATTTTTAACTGCTGATCTTTTTGAAGATGCATTCATTTTTCCAAAGGATCGTTTAACACGCTCATCCTCAGAGATTAAAGATATTAAGGATATTAAAATTTCAACCTTAGAAAATCCCAACGTGTTGTTCTACTATCAAGATGCTGTCTCAATGATGAACTGATGAATTCTTTAAAATTAATTTTAAAAAATATTATTTAGGGGTTTTCTATTTTAAAAATTGAGTTAATATAATTTTATATTATATTGTTTTGTATGTGTATGAGATCTAAAATTTAAACAGAAGGGGAAAAATTACTTTGATTGGTGGAAATTCATTAAAAATTCTTGTTATCTATAATAATGATTTTTCGGATGCCTCTTTTTCGGCCGCGAGCAGTTCATCTGACCGTTTTGCTGAACAAGAGACAGAACCTCCGGGTAGTGGAGGAAGAGTTCTTCCACTGTTATCATCCTTCTCTTCATCTTCTCCTCCTATACCCTCTTCTTTCTTTACAACTGCCACGTCTACTACTGGCCCAGTTCTTCCTGCATTTGTGGAAGAGGATGAGGTCTTTAATGGAGATTTTGCTCGTGCCAATGTTGTAAATGTAGCACATTCTATTTGGGGGGCGCTTAGAGAATTGTCCTTAACAGATGTGAGTGTGGTTCCAATAAATGGATTAGGTGAACTCTGTGCCCTGTTGGAAAATGATCATTATGATTTAGTTGTAAATCTTTGTGAATCATTAAATCGAAACAGTAGTTATGAGATTGAGGTGGTAAAGGTATTGGAGAGATATGGAGTTCCATTTACTGGCAATTCTTCTTGGTCTTTATACTATTCTTTAGATAAATATACCTGCACCTCAATTTTAAGAAAAAATGGGGTAAGTGTTCCTTATAGTGTAATAATTAAAAATTTAAAAGAGATTGATCAATATCAGTTTCCATTTCCTTGTATCGTAAAACCAAATCAAGAGGATGGGTCCACTGGAATTGATTTTCAGGCGGTGGTTGATTCAAAACGAAAGCTCTGTGACCAAGTTCATAGATTACTAGAGCAGTATCGTAGGCCAGTTTTAATACAAAGATATATTGATGGAAGAGAGATTAATGTATCTTTAATTGGAGATAAACCATCTAAGTATTGGGGACTTTCGGAGATAGATTTTAGTGGTTACAAAAGTAATGTACCTAAAATACTAAACTATTCTTCTAAATGGATGGAATCTTCCTCTGAATATAAAGCATCTGTTTCTGTTGGACCTAAATTAAAATTTGCGACCAAGAGTAGTGTCTTCGATTTGGCGAGGAAGACAGCTGAACATCTTAAAATAAATAGCTACGCAAGAATTGATATGCGCTTGGATAGTGAAGAGCGGCCCTATGTTATTGATGTAAATCCAAATTGTGATTTGGATCCTGAAGCGGGGTTTGCTAAGACATTTGCATTCAAAGGTGTTCCATATCGAGATCTAATAAAAAAGATTATTGTCGATGCCTTGAATAGCAAGGATAGCAAAGATATCAAGAGTAGAAATATTAGCAGAAGTTCTACACTTTCGTCGGCCCTTGAACGAAAATCTTTGTTTCCACTTCCTGGTGTTGGTGTATTAAGTAACATCGGTAAAATTGGAAGCATGATGGAGTTGGGATCACCACTGGAATTATCAAAAGAGTTTTAATCAAAACAAAAAAGAGAGAGTTAGCATGTTTAAAATTAGAAACTTTAGAGGTGAAAGTGATAGAAATAAAATTGCGGAATTATTAGAGAATGTGCCATCCTTTACTCGTGATGAAAAGGAAGTGGCAATGGAATTAGTTGATGTAACAATAAATAATCCTAATATTCCTACATCGAAAGAAAATGATGGTTATAAATTTTTATTGGCCACTCTAGAAATTGATAATTTGAAGAGTGAAGTTGTGGTTGGGTATATCTGTTATGGGGCCACGGCCATGACCAGTGGAACATATGATCTATTTTGGATTGCTACACACTCTGATTATTTGAACAAGGGAATTGCAAGATCTTTGATTGTACATATGCTGGAAGAAATTAAATCATATGATGGTCGTCTTGTTAGAGTGGAAACCTCTGGCCAGGAACTCTATAAGGGAGTTAGAGATTTTTATCTTAAATTAGATTTTATTGAGGAGGCACGAATCAAAGATTTTTACAAGATAGGAGATGACTTAGTTATATATACTTATCGAATCCTATAATTCCTATAGTTCCTATAGTTATTTATTAAATAAGATTCATTTATTCTAGAAAATATCTAAAATAGATCTTAAAAATTCTTAAAAATTTTTATCCTAAAATTTTTTATTTTTCTTTCGATTAGATTATTTGAATGAAAGAGAAATATTCTTTTGAGATTTTATCTAAAAATTTAAGAGTCTCCATCTGGGATGGAGTATTTTATTCTTTGATGGTGGGGCTTGGAGAAACTTACTTTCAAGCATTCGCTATTGCCTCTGGTTTTTCTGCTTTGTTAGCGGGACTTCTTTCAACAATTCCCTTAATCGGGGGAAGTATTCTTCAATTATGTACGCCACTTTTTGTTGATTATTTTGGTAGTTATAAAAAATGGGTGGTGGTTGCTGTCTCATTACAAGGACTCTGTTTTATTCCGCTAGCTATTGCTGGTCTTGTTGGTGGATTTCATCCTATTGTAATTTTTATTTTGATAACACTCTATTGGAGCTTTGGGATGTCTGCAGGCCCAGTTTGGAATGCTTGGTTGCATAGTTTACTGCCTTCATCTATTCGAATGGGATTTTTTGCCAAAAGAAATGCTCTAAATTATCTGGCCACCTTTGCAGGAATTCTTTTAACAGGTCTGTTGTTGGAAAAGGGAAAGGCGATGGGGTTGGCAGGAACTAAAGCATTTACAATAATTTTTATTTTGAGTGCTGTTTTTCGTTTTGCTGGAGTCTATTGTTTAAGCAGACAAAGCGAAAAGAGTAATAGTGTTCCATTTGAAGAAATGGAAAATAGTTGCAGGGATGTAAGATCTAAAATACGTCCATCAAGAAAGTTTAGAGAGATAGTTTTATTTTTTAAACATGTTTTTAATTTAACTACGAAAGAGAAATTTGGAAAGATTCTATGCTTTGTGCTTTTTTTTAAAATGGCAGTATACTTTTCAGCTCCATTCTTCACTCCCTTCATGTTAGTGCAACTAAAGTTTTCTTATTGGATATACATGCTGGTGTTGTCCGCATCCTTTTTAGGGAGAGTATTTATCATGCGTTTCATGCGCAAACTCTCAACTTTTTTTGGTGTCTATAACTTTTTACTTCTATCATCTTTTGGAATTTGTTTTATTCCATTTATGTGGACTATCTTTGCATCCAGCATTTTATGTTTATTTGTAGTAGAGATATTTTCAGGAATGTTATGGGGGATTTTTGATCTATCAGTATTTATTATCGCCTTTAATGATATTGAGGAAAAAGAACAGGCAAAAGTATTAAGTATTTTTAATTTTATTCACAATATTTTGATGGTGTTAAGTTCATGTTTTGGTGGACTTATTCTTTCTTACTTTGGAAGTAGCTTTAATGGATATATTTATGTTTTTTTAATTTCATCATTTTTGCGCCTTCTTTCCTTGAAAGCATTTCCTGAAATACTAATCTCAACTAAAAATATTACGGTTAAGCTGAAGACCATGAGAGGTTTTAGGAAGATAGACTTTAAATGTTGAACCTCTATTGATATTTGAGATCACTTCAATTTGTCCGTGATGTTTTTGAATAATATGTTTCACAATTGAGAGACCAAGACCTGTTCCTCCCATTTCTCTTGAGTGGGAAGTATCTACACGATAGAAGCGTTCGAAAATTCGATCTTGATGTTCTGCTGATATACCAATTCCATTATCGCTAACTTCGATAATAGTATGAGAAGGAGCAAGTGATGTTGGTGTATATGTGCAAGAGTCTGCAATGTTGAGATTAATTTGACCGCCACTTTGAGTATATTTAAAAGCATTATCAACTAAGTTGATTAATACTTGCTCGAGTAGATTTATATCAGCAACTATGCTATGGCCGGTGATTTCAATATTGGTAGAGATATTTTTATTTTCATAAATTGGAATTAGGGTATTTATTATTCCTTCACATAATTCGTGCAACTGATCTTTATAGATGATCTCCTTTTTTAAATCTTGTTTTGTCTCTATAGTGGAGAGTTTTAATAGATCATCAAAAAGATTTAAAAGTCGTTTGATATTTTTATCAACTTTATCAATATGTCCTGTAAATTGATGGTCGAATGATGGATGGTCGAATGTGGGAGTTATGCCAAGATCTTCTTTTATTAATTGCATATACCCTTGAATAGCACTTAAGGGTGTACGAACTTCATGAGATACATTACTAACAAAATCAAGCTTCATTCGTTCGATTTTTTTACGTTCAGTAACGTTATAGAAGACGCCAACGGACCCGAGTAAAACTCCTTTGGAGTCTTTTAAATGTGTTATAGTTATATCAAAAAAATCTTTTTGTATTTGTACATTATGTTTACAAAAGATTTCATTTTTTTCAGATTTTTCTTCAGATTTTTTTTCAGATTTCTCTTCAACTTTTTCTGAGCTTAGAGATTTTTCAAAAAGTTCTCGAACCTCTAAATTACTTATCAGATAAGTTAGATGTGTTGGTAGTTGATATGGTGATGAATGCTTTGAAAAAATAGTTGCCGTTTGTTCTTCAAAAGTTGCAGGAAAGATCTTTTGAAATTGTTTATTAGAAAACCAAACAAATCCTTTCTTATTAACAGCAACGATACCTGCTTGAGTGGACTCCATGATGGCATTTAATTTGGAGTTTTCCAAATGAAGTTCATCGAGTGTTTTTTCAATGTTTTGTTGAGTCTCCTCTAGAATTTTTTCGATTATGGGCCAGCGTCTCTTTTTTTGAGGAACGGAGGTGGTGTGATTGATGTTGCGATTTAAATCAAGAAATTGAAATGTTGTATTGGAGAGTGTATTGAAGATGCTTTGATTGATTTGATAAATTCTTTGAATTACCAAACGAAGAGAGTAAAATGGGCGCACATTCATCCAAATGCTAAACAATGTGATAAATAAAAGGGCCGGCGATAACACTAATAAAATTCCTTTATCAAGATGGTGGATAGTGGCATTGATTTCACTTAAAGGAATTGCTTTTTTGATTATTAATTGATCAAAATTGGAGATGTGTTTTAGATCTTTTATTTGAATTGTTTGGTAGAGTGTTTCATTCGCTAAAAAAGATAAATTGCTGGAGCTATTACAAATTACTTGTCCATCAGAAGATAAAAGTGTGTAGTGAGTTTTAGGATCGGCCAATTGTAATTTACAGATGATAGTAGGATTTAGTTTTTTATTTTCAATAATATTTTTGGCCAACAATAGTGATTCTGAAAGTCTAGTCTTTGCTTCCTTTAAAACGTAATCTTTTAATTTAAAGTGAGCAGTGATTCCTATAATAACAAGAACAGTTAGAAGCATAAGAATGTGATAAGAAGCAATCATCTTAAAAAAGTGCAATGGTAGGGCGATGATTACATCGTAGACGCTTTTTCTTCTCATATTTATTACTCTGTTATTACTTAGTCATTACTCAGTCATTCTATAACCGATTCCACGAACAGTTTCTAGGTGAATGGCCATATCTTGTAATTTCTTTCTTAATGCCACCATATGAGTATCGATAGTTCTTTCAGTAACAAAAATTTCTTCACCTTGAATATTTTTTATCAGATCAGTTCTGGTCAACACTTTACCATGACTACGAATTAGCTCTGTAAGAAGTTTAAACTCAGATGGAGTAAGGTACAACTCTTCACCACTCTTCCAAATTCTTCTCTGTTCAAGATCTATTTTTATCGCAGAAAAATTTATTGTTGATGAAGTATTTTTATCATTTTCTAAATTGCTTAAGAATTTACTTCTTCTTAACAGTGCTCTTACTCTGGCCAAAAGAACATGAATATCAAATGGTTTGGTTACGTAATCATCGGCACCTGCTTCAAGACCTGCTATTATATGTTCTGGAGTGGCCAGTGCAGTGAGCATAAGAATCGGAATATGTTTTAGTTGTTCACTCTCTCTCATAAAACGACAGATATCAAGTCCGAATACACCGGGTAGCATGATATCTAAAATACAAATTGCCAAAGAGGAAGCATCGTCATTATCGATGGCAGAGGCAGAAGAGGCAGATGCTAATTTTTCTAAATATTTTTTTGCTTCAGTACCAGATGTAAGCCAAATTGTCTCATATAAATCTGATTCATTTTTTAAAATATGAATTTGAATTATATCAGCAATAAAGGGATCATCTTCCACTAATAAAATCTTTTTTTTAAAATTATCCATGGTTTTCTCCTTTCTCTCTCGTTTTATATTTTGCTTGTTATCTATATTGTAGTAGCTTAGTCAAATAATTTCACTGATTGATATTTAAAAAATTTATATATTTGTATATATTTGTTGGCATACAACGGCATAAGTTAATGCAAATTACTTATAAATATATAGACAAAATTATTTAGACAAACATTTCATATAGCAAGTAAATTTTAGATGAAGATAATGTTAGAAATTTGTTATTAAATATGCTTATTAAATATGATTGTTAAGTTAAGAGGAGGATTAAATATGCAAACAGCAAACAAAGAATTTGTAACAAAAGAGATTAAATATTTTGATGGAATGGAATTACTCTGCTCTTCATTAAGTCATGATGGAGCGCTATTGGTAGTAGAAGACAATGCAATGACCATTGGATGGGCCACAGTAGGTATAATTTGGGGTAAACCAATAATCACAGTTCTTGTAAGGAAAACTAGATACACTTATGAGTTAATTGAGAGAAGTAATCACTTTTCTGTTTGTGTTCCAGAAACAAATACCTTGAAAGAGGAGCTTGCACTTTGTGGAACTCAATCGGGCCGCAATACTAATAAAATAAAAGAGTGTAGATTTAATCTTATTCCTGGCAAATTATCTAAGACCAATATTATCACCAACTGTTCATTATTTTACGAAGCAAGAATTGTTCATAAAAATGAAGTTTCTCCTGAAACAGTAAATGCAAAAATTAAGGATAATTACTATTCAACTGGACACTATCATAGTGTCTATTATGGAAAGATTGAACATTGTTATTTAAAGGATAATAGTCATTACAAAACTACATCATCGTCTTCATCATTTCATAAAAGATAGTTTTTTACCTAGTAAAATTTCTTTTTTCTTATTTGGTCCTGGAACTTTCTTAATTTCAAAACCACTTTTAATTAATTGTGCTTTAACAATTTGTGAAACACTATAAGTAGCGGCGGTTCCTCCAATTTTTGTAAATTGTTGAAGCATTTTAAAGACATTATCACTCCACATCTCAAGATTACATTTAGGAGAAAAGCCATCCAAATACCAGCTGTCGATTTTTTCTGTTAGCAATTTATCTACTTTGTTAGCAAAAATAATTTCACTTATCTCTTCAATTTTTCCCCATAAAAGAGTTAGAGATATGTTCTCTTTTTCGAAGTAATAATTACTTACGGCGGGCATTTCTAATGGCAATAGTTGTTGATAGGTTTTATGAAATTCATTTGCATATTGTTGATGATCATTAGAGGAGTTGTAAATTTTAAAAAGATCATCACTATTAATGGGATGTCCTTCGATTCCGATATAATTAAGTTTAACTTTTGTTTTATTTTCAAGCATGGAGGTATGTGATTTATTCCAAAGCATTTTAGTGAGTAAAAAATTAAGGCCAGTCCCAAAACCAATTTCCATAATATTAAAGTAATTAAAGTTATTGCTGTAATCAAGAGGCCATCTTGAGTATAAATCATTTCCTTTAAGAAAGACCCAATCTTTTTCAGTGGAAGCACCATCTACTGAATAGTAGATGTCGTTATAGGATTTTGAAAAAAGAGTTTTATCATCTTGAAAGGAGAGTTCAGCAAAATTTGATGTTGCTTGAAATTTTTGATTATAAGATTGGAAAGCAGATTTAAGTTGCAAAAGCAGTTCTTCTTCGTCAAAGCTTGATTGTGGCATTTTATTACTTTCTTGTTTTCTTATTTTTTTATTTGTGATTAGGTAATTTTCTTACTTTGATGATAGCATCGATAACTTTTGCTTTAACATCGGTTTCATTTATAAAGTTTATACTACTAGTGTATTTTTCAGCGCCAGAGGATTGAATGTAGCGTGCTGGAAGTGCATTAAGTGAGAGTGCATAGATATCTTCTAAACAAATAGAACATTTGCACAAATTTGGTTCTTTATTAAATTGTTCCCTGATTACATTGAGAACAACAATTTCATTGTAATTTATTACGTCGTAGAGTGAGTGATCAGCGATATCATAGTTTACTCTATCTCGATTCATCAAATCCATATTTCCCTCCCAATAAACAAAATCAAAAAAGACATAATAAAAAAACTAAGTAAACAATTTTTTTATATTATTTACAAATGTTGGTTTATATCTACTCATAGTATCCGGTGAGTCCATTAATATTTTATTGTACTCTTGTAAATTAATTGAAGTAGTACCTTCTTTGAGCATTGAGTTTTTATGATACTCTTCTGCAAATTGTACGATGTATGCTTCGTAAGGTATCTTATCAGATAATCTTTTTTTAGGAAATCCATTTCCATCGGCCCGTTCGTGAGTACAAAGAAGAATTTCTCGAATATTGTTGTTAATAGGAACTTTTCTATCCAGGGCAATTTTCAAACTGTTTACTGGATGTTCCTTGTACCTTGCTTGTTCTTCTGCTGATAATTTTTCAACTCCTGTAGTTTTAAGCTTAATGATTGTTTCTGGGGGCTGAAAAATTAGACTTATATCAGAGAGTAGTGCTGCCAACATAACATCCTCTACATTTTCGATTTCCATCTGTAGAGCAAAGAGGCCAGCGTAAGCGGTAACCGCAGGAATATTATCAAGAGATGAAATATTAATAACTCGTTGATTAATTATTTTCCATAAATCATTAACCGCGGCCATAGAGGAGATTAGTCTATTTGAAAATGTCTTGCACTTATCTAGAAGTGCTTTTCCTTCTGTGAATGAATTGAAGCGCGAATAATCAGTTAATAAAATTATAAACTCAGTATAACTCCAACAAAGTGATAGATACTCAGAACGACAACGTCTTTCAACTGCCGTTTCACTATTATAACTGAGTGTCTTTACGTAGGTATTGAATTTATCAACATCGCTTCTTTTAATATAAAATTCTCCCAGCTTTTTCATCTTTTCAAACTTATCAGCAGATAAGACTAGGCCATCATGTCCACAAATAAGAAATTTATTTCTCTGTCCAACATAATAATAAACGTTGAAAGTTAATTCCTTATCTTGTTCTAAATCACTTGTCTTAATTGGGATGTAATCGCTTCTTATTACGTTATTACAAATGTATTCTAGTTTAGATGTTGTTGTAACTTCATCGATAGTCATCATTACATCAGCACCGCTTTTGATTACAAAAGATGCTTCCTCTTTAGGCATCTTTTGTCCTACAACACAACAGATAAAACTATTGGGACACATTTGAGAGGCAACTTGTACTTTCTGAGCAAGACTATCTTTAGTTGTGCTATCTAGGTCAGAGACCATAATAAATTTTGCCTCTATTGCTTCAGCTTCTTGAGCATCGAGAAAAGCACTCTCGTTGTTCCAGCTAATCAACATGTAATTACTTTTATGGCAAAATCCTTCAATGGATGCAATTAACTTTTTATCGCTAGAGATAAGTGCAAAATCTAATAGTCCTTTCATATCTTTAATTTCCGTTTTGTTAAGTTCTATATTAAAAATTCAATCTTATATTTTAATATTTTAGCATTAATAAAAATTTTCTTAAACTCAAAATATCTCTTGCTTCAAATAAACTACCTGACTAAACAACTTCTAAATTTTAAGTAAAAGTGTTAATATTTGTAGATGGAAAGATTTTTATCATTTAATGAACATATGCAAAGTATTTTTGGAGAACGAGTCTATAAGGTTTCAATAGATGCTGGTCTTACTTGTCCAAATCGAGATGGAACTAAGGGAGTTAAGGGTTGTATTTTTTGCGATCGATTTGGCTCCTCATCTAGGATAGGAGTAGAAGCTGGAGTAGCTAAATCGATTAGTGAACAAACAATTGAAAATATCTCCACAAGATCTAAACAACAGGCAAAACCAAAAAAGTACATTGCATATTTTCAATCCTTTACCAATACCTACGGATCTGTTGAGCAATTGAGTATGATATATGATGAAGCGATTTATGCTCATAAGGATATTGTTGGATTATCTATTTCCACACGCTCTGATTGTATTGATCAGAAAAAAATTGAATTAATAAATTCCTATACAGATATGTTAAGATATGTGGCCATAGAGTATGGGATGCAATCAATATATGATAAATCTCTTCTTTTTTTTGAAAGAAAGGAGACACATCAGGATTTTCTTCAAGCAGTAGAGTTAACTCAAAGATATCCTAAAATTCATCTATGTGTGCATGTTATCTTGGGCTCCTTTGTTGAATCAAGAGAAGAGATAATTGCAATGGCCAAATATTTAGGTGATATGAAGATAAACGGAATTAAAATTCATTTGATGACCGTATTGAAAGATACTAGATTGAATGAGTTTTTTAATAATATTAATGTTGATAAATATGATAAAAATCATCTTGCTTCTTTTGATGAAAGCATATCCCTGGTTTGCGATTTTTTAGAGAGAGTACCTCCATCAATGGTGATCCATAAGATTGCAGGTTATGGCCACATTGATGATATTTGCTATCCATCTTGGATAAAAGCATACAAAGATAAAATCAATATAGCTGTTATTAATGAACTGACTAAAAGAGATAGTTTTCAAGGAAAATATTTCTCCTAAAACAAAATATTTTAAATTTGTTAACAAATAATAACAAGCAATCGATAGATATCACTAGATATCACTGGTAGGTTTTTAACAAGGACAAAGAGATGAAACAATTTGCTATCCAGTATAATTTTGTTTTTGATGATGATAAAAAAAGTGATTATGGTCGGACGGTAAAGTATTTAATTGAATTTAATGATCAAAACTTATCCTATTGTTGTAAAAAACCAGAGGGGCCAGAGTGGAGTAAATTGGAGTTCAATCGTTGTCAAAATTGTACTTTAAAAAAAGAAGAACACAACTACTGTCCAGTGGCCAAAAATTTATCAGAGTTAATTGATGAGTTTAATGAAGTAAACTCTTTTCAAAAAGCAAAAGTTTATGTGCAAACTCCAGAGAGAATTTATAGTAAAAATACTGATGTTCAAACGGGATTGTTATCTTGCTTTGGAGCGATTATGGCGGCCAGTGGTTGCCCTCATCTAGATATCTTTAGGCCTTTAGTAAAATTTCACCTTCCTTTTTCAACATTTGAAGAGACCATTTATCGAGTGGTATCCATGTTTTTATTAAAACAGTGCTATGGTAATCTCGATAGTAAAATAAATTTTAAAGAGATGATGGAAGTATTGAAAGAAAAGTATGCACAGGTAGAGATCGTCAATCAAGGAATGTTAGAAAGAATTAATAAAGTTGTAAAAAAAGATGCTGATAAGAATGCCTTTGTTGCTTTAAATAGCTTTGCTCAAATTTTTTCTATGGAATGTGATACTAACTTTGTGGATACCCTAGCGCAGGTTTTTAAATTCTAATGATTTAATGATTTTTCAGTTTTTCTTCTTACGGTAATTGTTTCATAGTATCTTTTTGACCGTGGATCAAATGATTTTATGCCATTTTGATTTTAAATCTTACATCTGATTTAAGTATTGAGTGTCACTCTGACATTTTTTTTATAAAAAAATTAGAGTGTAATTATTTAAAAATCGGAGAGAATTTATCAAAAAGATGATGTAAGAAAATGTAAGAAGAGTAGAATAAGATAATAGTATATTAAAAAAATGAAAAAAAAATTGGCCAATGAAGAATAGGAATTGTCTAATTTTTATACGGCCGCATATTAATCAATCCAATTAGTGAAGAAAAAATTTCAAAGTAGTCGTTATTTTCGGCACATGTTTTGCACCCTCTTACGCCAGTAACATAAATTACCTACTAGGTAGGTTTGTTAGTTGTTTAGTTAGTAAATATTAGGGGGTCAAATGACCAAATTGTTTACACTGAAAAAATTGTTAGCTCTAACCATGATATTGTCTGCATCTATTGTGTTGACGTTTGCTGGTCTGTGGATGATTCAAAAGTTAAAACCTACTTCTCAAAATAAAGTGGTTATCACAGATACAGACCCAGATACAGTCACTAATAAAGTTACTGATACTGATACTGATAACACTGCTATTAAAAAAGATGATACAAACAAAGAACCCCTAAAAAAAGTAAAAACACTCGATCAAATCAAAACGGTTGAGCAGATTATTGTTAGTACAGAGAAAGAGACAGAAAAAGAAAAAGAAAAAGAGAAAGAAAATTCAATATCAACCTCTGGACCTGTTGTAAATGTAACATCAGGGCCACAAGAAAAAATAATTACTGCAACCTTTAGTGCTGTTGCTAATTCAAATTTATATAGATTTTCATCATATCAATACTCTGCAAGTGCAGACTTTGTGTTTAATATTGAGGGAAAATTTCCTTATGATGTAATTGTAGGTTTGGAATCAAGTTTTAGTAAGGATTTAAATAAAGATAGAGAACAAAAATTAAATGACTCTGCTTTTTATATAGTTAAAAAACTTTTCTCTCTTGGTAATTATATAAGAGTATCAGCTAAAAGTTCAGCAATAATTCCTCTTAGTAATGAATCTAGAAATGATAAAACCTTAATAACTTCTATCGGAGTTGGACCAGCAATCTCTTTTGATTTAGCTATGATTGGATTAAGATATGTGACATTTGCCTATGCTCCATCATTTGCGAAAAACTTTCATCGCTATACTACTGATGTAAATAGCCAGATGAACACTAGTTACTCAATAAAGAATAAATTCGTTCTAAGTTATAGACCTTGGGAAGTTTTAGAACTAGGTTCAATGCTCTCTTTGGTAGATACTTGGAGCTATAGATATAATCGAAGAATTCCAAATTATGAGAATAGATATTTTATAAATGGAACCATTACAGAACAGTTGGGCGTGGCCATGGAGTTGATCTATGGAGATGCTCTATATAAAGCAAATGGAAGTGATAGCAATTATAAATTACTAAATGAGGAGAAGGGAACTCTCTCCTTAGGAGTAACCTACACTTTTTAATTTCAATTAATTCAAGTCAAGGGGCGAACGTATGATGGATAGAAATAAAATCTTATTAACTAAAGAACAAATTGTTTTGATTATTTTAGGACTGGCGGGAATATTGCTAGTTTCTTCATGTGCCAAAGATCGAGCTTATAAGGAGGTTTATAAAGCTCCGGAGCAAATGAGCAAAAGCGTGATTGATACTGAGAGTGTTTTTTTATATGTACCATCATCGCTGGGAGCTCCAAGAGAACTATCTGCTTTTAATCCCTACTTTAAGGGAGATGAAAAATTGGTAAAGTTTAAATTTACCAAAGAGGGTTTAGAGGTTTATGAGTTGGAAAAAAATGATAAGTATAAGGGAAATCCTCTAAACAATACACCTGTTCTAACTATTCCCGCCACCTACTCTGATTATAGATGTGCAACCAATGATAATGGTGAGTGCTTAAATAAAGAAGAGGAAAACATAGAAATAAATTGGGATGGCAAACGCTTTTTTAAACCAGATTTGGCAAATCTCAAAGTAAATGAAGTTAACTTAGAGTTATTCAATTTGGATGCAGATTGCATGATTCCAGTTTCAACAGCATTAGTAAATTTTGAAATAAAAAATGATGTCTTTAATGTTGAACTAGAAAAAACATATAAATTGGCCTCTGATATGAGATGTTTGGCAACTAACATTGAGACATTAAGTAAAGCGGGTTTTAAAGTTCGTTATTTTTATTCTCTAGTAAAATTAGATAAGCTAACTTCTACTGACTATAAAGCAATTGATTATCCAGAAGATGATCATTATACCTTTGGTTACTTTACTAGTGGAAAAGAGATTTTAGATAATATCTACGATAATGAGAGAGCAAATTATAAATTTTTAATGAATAGATGGAATCCTAAGAGGGGAGTTATAACATATTATTTAAGTGATTCATTTAATAAACCAGAAAATGAAATCTTCAAGAAAGCTAGCTATGAAGCAATCAACAGAGTAAATGCTGGTCTGGCCGAGGCGGAAACAGGACTAAAGATTGAATTAAAAGATCCAAATCATGTAACACCTGGAGATCTTCGTTACAACATAATTACACTAATCGATGAACCATTGGCCTCAGGAATTCTAGGTTATGGGCCAAGTGTTGCTAATCCTAATACCGGTGAGATTGTGAATGCTAGTGTGAATATGTATGGAACTGCTTTGATTCAGTCGGTGAGATCAACTTATGAGGCGATGGTAGATCTATCATTTGAGCGTGCAAATAAAACGCAAGTGAACTTATTAAGCAGTAAAATAACAAGCGGAAGTGATGTGAAAAATGTAATTAGTAATGCCATTGTTTCTGCAGATACGCTTGAACAAAAGATCTTTTCAGATAAGAGATCATTTAAACCAGTAGAGCAATTTATAAATGTTGCTGATTTTAGCAAAGAGAAGATAAGGGCCAAATTAAAAAAAGATTTGACCAGAATGGTTTCGATTAGTGCTAGAGAAAAAGCAAAAGCAGGCGCAAATGAAAAGGACAAAACAGTAGTAAGTAATTTTGCAGGAAAAGAGGATGATTTTAGTAAACGAATATTTTCCGAAGAGCAATTTGAAAATGAAAAAGAGTTTAATCAAGAGAAACACTTACAACATTTAGGAAAGATCGCTGCAGATCCAATGGAATTAATCAACTATGTTCAACTTGCTAAAAATGAGTTTCCAGGGATTAGAGATATTTCAGGAATAGTAAGAAGTGATGGAACTCTAAAGAGTTGGGATGAATTAAGTCTTGATCAACAACAACAATTAATTACAATAATCTTACCACGTCTTTATGTTCATACATTGGTTCACGAGATTGGACATAACTTAGGACTTCGACATAATTTTATGGGTTCATATGATAAGGATAACTTCTATTCAATAGAGGAGATTAAATCTAAGAGCGGAAGTAATGTTGCTGCTGAATTTAGCAATGCTAAGACTGCTCCAGCATATAGCTCAATTATGGATTATGGATACTCCAATCTAAATGATTTGGGAATATATGGTAAGTATGATGTTGCCGCCTTGAGATTTGGATATGCTAGAAAAGTTGAAACTAAGAATAAAGAGTTTGTGGATGTTCATGAGAGCATGACTCAAACTCTAAGTGAGCGCAAAGATCTTAAAGAGTATTTGTACTGTACAGATCATCAGGCAGGAGTGATTGCTTATTGTGATCGCTTTGATGAGGGTACCAACTTAAAAGAGATAGCGGATGCTTATATCAGAAGATACAAAGCTCACTATCAATATGATTACTTCAGAAACAATCGAAATGATTTTACTGACTATGGGACCAGAGGAAATATGGCCCATACTAATTACATATTTAAAAAGTTAAGATCAATATTTGAAAATTCTGAGCGCTTAATTAATATGTTTGGCGTAGGACTTTTTAGCAAAGGTTGTAGTCCACAAGAGATGGAAAAAGAGAACTTGAAAAACTTTTGTAAAATGTTACATGATCAAAGAGATTCCAGTTTGATGATTGCAAACTTCTTTATGGATGTCTTAAAGACACCTGACTTGATCTGTGCTTTAAGTAAGAAAGGAGATGACAGTAATAAGATTGCAAAAGTAGTTAAGCTATATGATAT
This sequence comes from Oligoflexia bacterium, assembly GCA_015232355.1. Lineage (GTDB taxonomy): Bacteria > Bdellovibrionota > Bacteriovoracia > Bacteriovoracales > Bacteriovoracaceae > JADFZW01. The sequence continues at coordinate 175,292 of JADFZW010000005.1, read as the reverse complement.
CTTTAATGAGGATTTAAAATATAGCATGAAATATGTTCCAAGAAGTTGTTTTGATCCTGAAGTAAGAAAATACTTTGATGAGATGACTAATGTTGAAAATGGTAAACGTGTTGCTACTCCAATGGTAGTGGTAGGAGAGAATGGACGCTATTTTAATGATGTAAAAGAGGTTGATTCTCGTTTTGCTCGTTCTCGATATGATATTGCTATCAGAGGTATCTGGTATGATAAGTTGTTAGCGATGAGATATCTAACCAGAAGATATATGGGTAACTTCTTGGTGGAAGATTACCAAAATAGTTTGACCGATCTTCCAGCAATAAGTGAAGCATTCTCTAATTATGTAAATCACATTACCTCAGGTGAGAAATTAGCGAACGCTTTTGAGTTTGTTTCTGAGAGTGGCCAGAAATTCAAATTGGATTATGCTTTGGATACCAGCTATGTTGTTCCTGAACAACCAAACACTATGGTGGCCAGCTTTTTAAGTTTACCTTTTAATAACAATATTGAGGTAAACAAATTAATTATGAAAGAGGCTTATGATTTCTCTTGGAGTGATGATATAAATTTCAAGAAAGATGCAAAAAAAGTAATGGATAGTGTGTGCGTGTACAAGCGTTCAGTTGCCGATGGAGTAGTTAGTTTAAATATGATTAGCACAGAAGTAGATGATATGATCTTTGCTGCTTCTAAAAATAATACTCGCTCACAAAAGTTAATTACCATGGTTAACAACAACGATTTGTTTAGCTCCTCTAAGAAAGAAGATGTTGCAAAAGTATATAGCATTCGTTTCCTTGGTAAATACACATTACCAACAACTTTAGATGCAAAAGAACTCTCTGCTGCTAAATTAGGACTTCAAGGTTTAAATCTGATTTTAGGTGTAAGAAAAGAAGAACCAGCATATGTATTATCACAAGAGGAAGCAATGGGAGTATTTGGAGTGATGTATGCGAGTGCACTCTCTGCCTTCGAGATCTCAGTTTCAGATCTTGAAAAAGTTGTTAATGTAATTCAAGATGCAATGAAAGCTCCTGCTGATGCACCAGAGAATATCAAAAAACTTTATGCTCTAGATAAAGAGACTTTGGAGATGTTACTTAAAGATACAGACTTTAAAAAGCTTGCAGAAGAGTATAAGAATACTTTAAAGTTGATGCCGAAATGTAGATAGTATTATAGGAGTGTTTAGCAATGAAAAGAGTGTTAATCTTTTTACTAATAGTAGTTACCTTTGTATTAGGAACATATATGTTGATTAATACTACTCCAGAGGCACACTCTTTGGATTTTACCAGGGAGGATGCAAATAGAATTTATGAAGCAAGGGAAGCTTCACCTGAAGGATTAGCTCCAGCCTTCAAAACTTACGAGATGTATATTCAATTGGCCAATGAGGAAAAAAATCCTCTAATCAAGGCGGAAAATTTTATCAGTCAAACTTGTGTCTTATATTTTATTGGTGATAACTCATTAAAGACTGCTGAGAAAATCAAGTATCACTTGTTAGGCAAAGAAGCGGCCACCAATGCGATATCAATTTTGGAAAGAAGTCCTGGAGTTGCATTAGAAGAACAGTATAGTGAACCATTGGCCAGGGCCTACTTTTGGTTTGCAGTTCATTTAGTAAAATGGGGAGAGGCAAATGGAATTGTTAGCTCTCTAATTCAACTCTCTACGGTGGACAAATATTTAAACTATATAATCAATATGGGAGAGGAACAAGTTTATGATTATGCAGTTTTTAGGTTGCTTGGAAGGATTGCTTATATGCTGCCATTTCCTCTTAGAAATTTAAAGAAGTCACTTGATTATTTAGAGAAAGCAAACGCCAATTCGCTTTGTGATGAGCGAGATATTAGTAGAAATTCAACAAATGTTTTATTTTATGCTGATACTTTGCTTGCATTAGGTGGCCATGAAAATAAAGAAAAGGCGATATGGCTTTTAAAGCGTTTGATAAAAAAGGGTGAGAGCTTAGAGACGTTAAAGATGTATAATCCAGAGATAGTTCCTGAAGCAAAAAAAGATATCAATATTGCTAAAAATACCTTAAGGGAAAATCAGTAATCAGGAGTAATCAGGAGTAATCAATTATTAATATAAAAAGTTGTAAAGAGATCTCTCTCTACTACTATCGCCTTGCCTGTGAAGGGACCATCAGGACAGAAGCCATTATGCCAGGTATCGACGAATACTGGTTGTAACGGTTTTAGTTTGATGATTTTTTTACGCCCTTTGTTTTTATTATCACATAAAACTAATGACAAATTTCCTTCAATCAACATAAAAAATTCTTTTATAGTATGCTTTTCAAATTCATTTATTTCATTCACACTAGAAAACTTAGGAGAATATATTCCTACCCTATAGTGATTCTTATCGCCCAAGAGAACTTGCCATACTTTCTTTTGCTTGATCTTTAGTGGGCGATTAAGAGGTACTTTAGGAAATGATGGGTGGGTTACTTTAACTTTTCTTGAAACTTTTTTTGAAATTTTTTTCATAAGAGGATCCTTTGTTTATGATTGCATTAATAATAATTATTTTTGTTTCTTTGCTTAGTATATACATCTCATATAGAAAATTTAAAGATATTTTTCATCCATTATCACTTCTTTGTTGTTGGTGGGGTATATGGTGTGTGGTTGCAAATTTTAGTATCACTGGAGTATTTGCGCCATCGTTACATACATCAATTTTAGTATCGATGATGATTTTGTTTCTTATGGTGGGAGGAATTGTTGGCCAAAAGATAGCTGTAAAAGGTGGTACTGAGAGGGATACTGATAGTGAAGTAGTCTTTATTAAGAGAGTTTTAAAGATAATCTTTATTATCATTACTCCAATAATACTTTTTTATTTTTTTAGGGCCATCAATATATTTTTCACAGAAGGAATAGAAAATTATCGAATGCTAGTCTTTGGGACCAAAGAAACTCCAAGCATCCTATTTAAGTCTGGCCCGATAGAGTTGTTGTACTATTTATTAATCTATTCTTTAATGTTTTATTCATTATTGGCATCTATTGCGCTATATTTTCAGTCACAGAAGAGAGAAAGTTTATCTTGTTTGTATTATTTGTTGTATGCAATCTTATTAAATTTTTTAGATGCGATTATGCGTCTTGGTCGCTTCAATATCTATCACATCTTAATTCTACTTGGATTAGTATTCTTTTATCGTGCTAGAAGGGAAAAAAATTATAAAAAATTATTGATTGGAATAATTGTTGGAATGACGATTCTTTCTAGTATTGTAGGGATCGGTTATTTCAGAGATAAAAACAAAAGGGATTTGCTATCGCAGCTTAAAATATATTTGATAGAGTATCATACAGTTGGTTTTGCAATATTTGATCAAGAGTTAAAAGATAAAAATTCCTATTTACAAACACACTTATCATATGGACGAGGAGTGCTTGGAGGTGTTGATCAATTAGTTGGTTTGCTGGCGAGAAAAGTTGGTTTTAAAAAATTTTCAGCGCCTGTGCAAGAGATTGCTTTTAATATGCAAACTCAACGAGTGATCGGTAACAGAGGGAGGGCCGAATTTGGATGTGTGAGTGCTGATTGTCCCATTAGATATAATGCTTTTTCAACAATTCTTTATACCTTTTATTTGGATGCCAGAGAATTTGCCTTTGTTATTTTTCCCTTTATTCTAGGACTACTTACAACTTTCTTTTATGAAAGAATGACTAATCACAATTCCATTCACTACACTGTAATGTTTTTAACATCTTTTTTTATTATCTTCTTTTCAATTTTCCAGAGTCAAATAGAGGCACCAGCAACATGGATAACTATTTTTATAAGTTATTTGCTACAAACTTATCATTTAAATCTACAAAAAACGAATCTGCATAAATGCTAATAGTGTCAAAATGAGAAAGCATTTAAAAACTTTTTTTAGGTCAAAGATATTATTTTTAAATAAACATCATACTCAACGGGTACAAAATGTACCAATTTTCTACTCTTCTAATAGAAGATATAAATTGATATCTAATTATTATTGTGGAAAATTGTGGAAATAGAATGAAGCGAATGTATACAACAATTTTTAAAGGAGCATTTATGAAAAAAATTTTCTTCTATTTTCTTAGTATCATGTTTTCAATTATGTTTTTAATTATGCCTACTACTACTATTTATGCTAAAACAACACTTCCTACTCATTGGAATAAAATTCTTTCAACAGATAGTGATTGTAAGATTAAAGCAACTTTTTGGATGTTATCGTCATCACCATTTGCTTACTTAATTCTTGCAAATGGTGAAATGATTCCGATGTATCAAGAGAAATTGGCAAAGCAAATTTTAGAAACTGAACCAAGATGGGAAACACCAACATTGTATATATCAGTTTCAAAGGGTGATGGACTTGATGCTCTTCCTACTTACGAATTGAATTGTCCAGCTGTTTGGATGAATCGTTTAGCAGTGTTGAAAGTTTCCTGGAGTGGCCGTCAAGAGATTTGTTTTATGCCATGGGTATGGCCGATGAATTCGTCGTCTGAAAATGTCTTAATTGATAGCAAATCGATAAATGCAGGAAGTATTGGTCATGGAGTGAGATAATTATAAATAAAAATAAGTGAAGACTATATGATCAGTATATATGAATACGATAGTTACAGAACTTTTCTAAAAGCATTTTTTTCTAGCAAAAAAAAGAGCGATTCTAAATATTCACTTACCTATTTTTCAAAATTAATCAAAGGATCTGATTCATATTTAAAGTTGATTTTGTCTGGTAAGAGAAATTTAAACTTAGATAAGGCAAAATTTTTAGCAGAAAAAATACTTCTTGATAAACTTGAAACTTCTTATTTTCTAACTTTAGTAATGCATGAACATGCAGAAACGAAAGAATTAAAAGATTATTTACTTAATAATCTAAATAATATTCGAGAGCTAAATGACTTTAAATACAGTAAAAAAGAGAATGAAAAAAGTATCTTCAAGAATTCTTTAATGTTGGAGGTATACACTTTGCTTGGATGTGCAGATTCAAAATTAGTTCAAAATTCAGAATCAATGGAAAAATTACTAACAAACAAGATGGCCAACAAAGAAGAAATAAAAAAGGCAATTGATTTTTTATTAGGACACAGATTGATTGAATTGATTGATAATAAGTACAAAACAAAGGATATTATTCTTGAAGACGGAGATGATATTAAGAGTATATATATCTCATCTCTTGAACGTGCGATTGAGTATTTACAAAATAGAAAAGAAAAATCACCAATGATGGATCATTTCGATAGTTTTTGTTTAATAGTAGGAGAAGATGATTTTTCTACGATAAAAGGTTACTTAGAAGAAACAAAAAGAAAAATGGCAGCACTTGTAAATAAATCTCAAAAAAAAGAATTTATTTGTTACTACAATACAAGTTTATTTCCTGCTTCTCATATTTCTCATAAACAAACAGAATCTTAAGACAGAATCTTAAGAGATTGTTTTTTATTTTTTATTTAAAAACGTTAATCTCCAGTAGGAGCAATTGCGGCCGTCTCCACCATTAGCATAACTGTCTTTATAGGTGCTCGTGGTCTGTGATTAACCCCTTTGGATATAGTTGTTCCTTGCTTAGGCCCTAGCTCGATAGTTTTATCTTCTAAATCAATAAGCAGCTGACCTTCTAATACAAAGAAAAACTCATCATCATTTTCATGCTTATGCCAATGGAATTCACCTTCTACAATACCAATTCGAACGACACTATTATTAACTTTAGTTAGTGTTTGATTGAACCATTTCTCTTTACAGTTTTTTACTACTTCTGGAATATCTATTAATTCTGAGTGATCGTATTTAACATCAAGATTGATATTATAATTTTGTAGCATCTCCATTTTTTTTCTTCCTCTATTATCCTAATTATTATTTTTTTCCAGGCCCTATGTTAGTCTCTCAATTATATCTTTATGTTTTGGATATTTTTCTAGCAACGTCTCTCTAGATGTTAACTCCCAATCTCTATAATCAAATCCAGGTGCAACTGTACAACCTAGTAAAGCATATTGGGTATCATCTAAGGGGTAAGCAGCAAAATATGTATTTGCTGGAATTACGTATTGAGGAATCTCTCTTGTCAAAACATTGTTACCAATAATAACATCATCAAGATTACCTTCTTTTGTAAAGTAAACCAATTTAACTGCTCCACCAGCATAGAAGTGCCAAATCTCATCAGACTTAATGATGTGAAATTTGGCCACGCTTCCTTTAGTAAGCATATAATATATGGCAGTTGATGAGTGACGATCATTTATTATTAGAGGAGAACGATAACTCTCTTTGAAGTAACCACCTTCAGGATGTGGTACTAGATCTAATAATTTGATAATATTATTAATAGTATTGTTATTGTTATTGTTATTGTTATTGTTATTGTTATTATTATCATTAGGATTATAATATTTTACTTTTATCTCAGTATTTTTCATTTAATTCTCTTGTAATAATTTTTTTCCAGACCCTAAGATGATTTTTTATTATTTTTTTTAAAAATACATTGATATGTGATTATGGACAAGACTCAATGCAGATTTTCTTGCTGATATTGTTTGCAATATTTTGTTGGTGCATTGTAATGAGTGTAATAAATGTAACGAAATAGATATGTGAATGTTATTTCATTTTATCTTTGATCTTTATTCATAAAATGTATGTTAAATTCTATTACCTTTCACAATATGAAGTTTAAGTGAACTTAACAAAAATTAAGAAATATATTTTTTAAAAAAATATATCGAAGGAGAATAGTGAATACATATTTAGGTTTAGATCAGATAATGATGGTTATTGGATTTATTTTACTATTATTTATCGTTAGTGGTATTCGTATTGTAAGACCCACACATCGAGCACTTATTGAAAGACTAGGGAAATATTATAAGTTTGGTAATCCAGGATTTAATTGGATTATTCCTGTTATAGATAAAATGTTTCAAGTTAATACTACTGAACAGATGATAAATGCAGAACCGCAAGAAATAATTACAAACGATAATCTTAATGCTAAAGTAGCTGCTCAGATATATTACAAAGTTAAAACTGATGAAGATGATGTTAAAAATTCACAATACAATGTCTTTAATTATGAGTACCAAATTGTAAATTTGGCCAAAACAACTCTAAGAAATATCATAGGAACTCTTACTTTAAGATCGGCAAATAGTGAGCGTAACAAGATTAACAATATATTACATTCAACGCTAAAAACCGAAACGGTTCATTGGGGAATTGATATCGTGAGAACTGAATTAAGAGAAATCGATCCCCCTCGTGATGTGCAAGAAACTATGAACAAGGTGGTTAAAGCAGAAAATGAAAAAATTGCTGCTATCGATTTTGCTACTGCAAATGAGACGGTTGCAGATGGTATCAAACGAGCAGAAATAAAAAAAGCAGAAGGTATAAAGCAAGCACGTATATTGCAAGCAGAAGGAGAATCAGCGGCCATAAAACTAGTTAATGAAGCTGCTGAAAAATATTTTGTTGGAAATGCTCAAATGCTCAGAAAACTTGAAGCTTTAGAAAATTCTTTAAAGAATAATTCCAAGATAATTGTTCCCTCCGATTCTGAACTTATAAATATTATAGGTGAAATGGTGGGAGCTTTACCTATAAAGAATTCATCTTTGATACAATCTACTTAACAATAAAGAGTTTTTTTTGAAACCATTGTGCGGAAGTGGTTATCACCCGTCCTTTTGTTAAGAATGAATCTCTATATCTCATTTAGATAAGTGATAATGTCATTAAATCTTTTTGTGACTTGTTTGAAAACTTGATTTTCAATTTTGGTAGCATTTTTCTGATTTTCTATAACCTGTTTCATTGCAAATTCAATATTTGATATAAGTTCTGATCTAGCACTATCATTTGAATCCCATTGGTTTTTTGCATTTTCCATCTCTATTTTGATATTTTTAATTAAATTACGAGCAACAAGTCGCTGACCTTTAGCTATATTTAATTGATCCCATTCTGAATTGCTATAGTAAGATGGTTTTTTGAGAGGAAACTTTTTTCTAGTAATCTCTTTGATGCTTTTTTTAATATCATTCCATAAATTTTCTGCTAACATTTTAACCTTATTTTGCTTAAACATATTAGGTTTACACAATCCATTTTGAGTTTGAATTTGAGTAAGTGGATGATCAATAAAAGGACGGATCTGTCTGTAAACAGATTCATCGGTAGTCATTTCAGTATGAGCACAATGAGCGAGTAGATATTTTATTTTTCCAGATTTTTCTCTTTCTTTAATACCTAAAACATCATGTTTGTAATATTCAGTATCACAATATTGTTCAATATCTTTTTCTGTTTCCCCTGAACTTTTAGGTCTATAAAAATTAAACCAACTAGAGTCGTGTGGTGTTATAACCTCATCCTTATCAGATTTTAAATAGACAATCATTTCAGGTAGAAGATAATTTTCACGATAAATATCTTTATTAGGATGGTCCACCTCATTGTTAACAATGGGAAGGTAACAGTTCTCACACAAATATTTATCCTCGTGTTTTGGATCATGCCACATATCCGCTACACTTAAAGAGTGTTGCATGATTTTACTATATAAAATTTCCCATACAATATTTCTTGGAATTTTACTCCACCAACTTGTCTTAACATCAGGAATGCCAAAAATTCCTCTCAATGGTCCACCTAAAAAAACTACATTGTGAATTTTAAATTCCGGTGCTCTTTCGCTGGCCCGTCTTTTAATCAAAGTATTCATGGTTAAAGCACCTTGAGAATGGGCGATAATATCATATCCATCTCTCAAGTTAGCATCACTAGTGATTTCATCCCAAGCGCTTTTTTCCTGCTTGTTTAAATTTGCAAAGGAACTCATAACATCACCATGGCCATAATCAATATTTAAAACCTTTATATACCTTCCAGGATAATCATTCTCTAAGCGCTTTTTAAGAGTCTGCATATATTCAGGCGAGGAGTTTATTCCATGTAGAATGACAATAGGACGATATTCCAAAACATTTTCATCTATTTTTTGGATCCATTTCTCCCCTTGTGGAGCAGGTGGAGCAGAAGGAATGCTATTGTCATCTAAGTCCTCTGTTGCTGCAAAGACATTGATTATAGCGATAAAACTGATTAGAATAAAACTCATTAATCCAAAATTAATCAGTCTCAATATTTTTCTAAACAAAAAATTCACTATCATATTTTACTCCATTCTTTCTCTAATTCTTCATTGATTTTAATCTATAGCTATGATTCGGAGAGGTTCGCGCAAACGCCATATTTTCTCTCTCAAATCGCAGTTTTCTAATTATCAGTATAATATAGTCTAGTTTTCAGCAAAGATGTTTCGCGACTTTTTTTGTCGGAATTGTATTTTTAGATAAATACATTAACCATAAATAATTTATCACTAGTTACTCCTTGCCTACTTTGGTTATCATATTACCTGTGCATATTACCTGTGCTGGAGTTAATTTATAATAGATCTTGAAATCTAATTAGTTTGTAGAAAAAAGATTCAAAAATTCTTCTAAGTTAACTGGATTGATCTCTCCTTCATAAATCAAGACAGGTCTTACTGAAGATCGTTTTACAGCTTAAAGTGAGTAAGGTGAATTAATTTTTTATTAGGTAATAAATTACCTATGTGTTGGTATATGAGATTGTTATGAGATGATAATATAGTCTTTAAGAAAATAATCCAGGGGTTCGTCAAACTTCGTCTCGGCGATCCTCATGTATTTTTATATACACTCCGGTCGCCTCGCCTCGTTTTCCTGCCCCTGAATCATTTTCTTAAAGACTATAGCAAGAAGAAATCCTTAAATATTTATTTTAAATATTATATGTGATGGAGAAATAGCATATGAGTAAAACACTTATGAATTATTTTGGCCTGCTGTTAATACTTTCTTTATTGATCTCATGTAGTGCTAAAGATTCCGCACCATCTGGTCTAACAAGTGGTGCGAATGCGGAGGCAGTTTTTGGGACTACACTTAATAGTGCTTTACCAGCAGGTTTGAAATCTGGTGCATCTTCCAGTGATGCTTCCAGCGATATCTCAAGTGATGCGTTTATTGATGCTTCTATTGATAATACTTTAAAAACTGTTAAGGATTTAACTGGTACTTGTTTGAGTGATTATACCAGTTGTCCTTACATTACTGCTACAGGAGGATGGGATTATACTTCAGGAGAGATCCTCTCGAAACTTTGGGCCATAGATTATAATAATCAGTGTACCTCTGCCTATCTTACAGATGGAACTTGTTTTCAATTAACTGGAGGTAATAGTTATAGTACCTACATTAAACCAACCGTGCTCTCTTCTCCTTCTGAATGTGCTACTATGTCGAGTAGTAATATTAAAGCGCTTAATTTTGGAATAGATCCTTGTATGTTTGATAATAAGGTAGCAAATATTCAAAATTATAGTACTTGTAAAAGTTTGGCCGGTACATCCTTTGATATTTCAGCATTAGTACCTTGGTATTCTTCTTGGAATATTCCACAAACAGTTAAGTTTAGTGGTTTTTCTGGTACGGCCGGAGCTGGAATGTACTGGACGATTTCAAATGATGATAGCAAAAAATATTTTATCTCTATAGATAGCAATTGGCTCTATGGTGGAATTAAAGATGATGTGGGAAAAAAATTCTTCTTCTTTGGTTCAGGATCTCCTTCTTATTATGATAGTATTGGAGAGGGTTCAGGGATGAATTTAAGTGCATACTCTGGAGATATTCCAGTAAATGGAGTATTGGGAAATGTACAAATTATTCAGGTTAGAAGTCAAGGAAGTAACAAGTATATTATAAGACAGATGATTAATAGTACTCACGTTTGGTTCCAATATTGGAATACTAATTTTCCAACTACTCCTGCCGCTGCAGCTTTAATTAAGGATACTCCAGATTCAAATAGGTGTTTGCAAATTGGGGCCAATGTATCATTGTCAAAATATGTACCATTTTCTGATTGTGTAACAGCATTTAGTAAAACTTCAGTTACAGAGTTAAATCAAGATAGTAATTTTGAATTGAAAGTTATCGATGAACAAACTTTAAATGCAGTTAATTTTTCTACCAGATTTGTTAGTTCAGACTCTGCTTGCTTGTAGCTTAGATACCAAATTTTATTTGCCATAAATAAAATAAATTGAATATTTATTTAGAGTTAACTGTGCAATTTTTTTGATTTTAATTTTATTACCCAAAAAGGTATTACTGTAAAGTAGATCAATTATATTAGAATAATTTTTAAGATTATCAAAATATAAATGAACTAATTCAAGGAATACCTATGAAAAAGGGAAATATTTTTTATTTATTTATCGTTGTTCTATTTTTTTCTATTTGTAACTTATCTAGTATTGTTTATGCAAAAAACATTGATTGCGTAAAAAAATATGAGTATGAAATAAAAAAACAAGAGAGGTTACGGTTAGCATACAAATTAGCAATTGCTAGTGGTTGGATTATTGATGTTACTGGAACGGTGGGTGGAGGTGCAATGGCAGTTTGTTCAACGGTAGCGACATCAATTTTGTTAGCACCGATAATTACTCCAGCAGGTAGCGTATTTGCTGGACTAGGTTCTGGTGCAGTTATAAGTGGAACAACTGCTGTATTCGCAGTTTCAAACTTATTGATACTGCAAAAGTTAATGAAGAAAAAACAAGATGTAGATGCTAATATATCTTCTTTAAGGGATGCGAGAGATTTTTTAGTAAAAATGAGAGATGGTAAGATAAGAGATGAGTATTTAAATAAAAAAATAAAAGAAAATGTCGGGGATAAATTCTATGTAACAGATAATAATAAACAAAGATTGCTTCCATTGGTAAAAGAGATTATTTCAAATAAAAACACTTCACTTGCTTTTTGTAATAATGTTTTCTTCGATATGGATGACATACTTTCAAGTGCCAGAGAGGATGCTGTTAAGCGGTTGATAGAAAAGGATGCCATAGCTAAAATAAGTAGAGTTTTATATGACCAAGTAGAAAAAAAGCAAAATGTTGATGTTTGGTACTAATGTATGACAATTTTGCTTGCCACTGATAATTTCAATCTAATTTTAGTCTATTGATAAAGTATATACTCAAATAACATGAATATTAAATAAACTTTATTTAAAAATAAATAATAAATATTTATTTTGCAAATAAAGTTTATTTAAAAATAATTAAAATATTTTTTGTTAACAATAAATAGCTTTAAAGTAATCAAATGACGTTACAATAATTTTTGTATAATGGTTGATAGAAAAACCACAACAAAGGACAAAAGAAGGAGTGATTTTGTTATGAATATGCATGGAAGAAAAAAAAATTATCAAGCAAGATGGTTTATTGTTTTTAAACTTATAATTGTGCCTTATTTAGTACTAGCACTAGCACTAGGTATAGCAGCTGCAGAAATACCAGATACAGTTTAAAAATTTTTAGATTGGGAATTTAACTATAATAGTGCAAATGATCCTTCAAAAAGGGCCCCGCAATCTTTTAAATTATCTCATTACTTAGTTCCAGAAAGATTGATAGGTGATTCTTACGAGTGGAATTTACCTAAAGAAGTAAGAGATTCTCTTGTAGTAAGAGAAGAACATAATGGAAAGATGGAAACCTTTATTCGTTGGCCGATTAATCCAGAGGATACGAAATTTCATGTACAGATAAAAAATTTGTTAAAAGAAAATGGTTATCCATCACAGGAGTATAATTTTTTTAATGGATACTTAACTGCTTCTCGTTCAATAATTGTAGAAAATCCTGATAATGGTGCTGTTTTTTCAATTAAAGTATCAACTAATAAGACAGGAGGAGATTGGCAAGATAAAGATTTAAATGAAGGTGAATTTTTAGATTCAAAATTTGCACAAAGATTACAAGATAGAATTGTAAAAAGTGATGCTTATGAACTTCAACATCTAAAAATTTTGCCAGAGCCTGTTGGTTATATGATTAAAGATAAAAAAAGTAAGATTGAGCAGGGGTTTGTAGTGCGAACATTGGGTGAGTTGGCCACTGGTGAAAAATATTATTTACCTGCATTTTCCGTATTTCACCAAGATCTTGGAGTTAAACTTGCTAAGATGAATGGGAGTAATAGTCCGGAAGTGTTTTGGAAAGATAATCTTATTAAATCACTAGCAAAGGCCACTGCTGAGTTTGCTGCTCATACAGGAATGTTTTTAACTTCAAGTCACTCACAACAATATTTAGTTGAATTGGATAAAAATTTTAAACCAACAGGAAAAATTGTTTTTAGAGATATTGGAGACTCTAAAGGTTTTGCTCCCTTTTATGAAAATCCCATAGAGAAATTTGATAAAAAACACTATAATCATTTAATGTATGATGAGAGTGATGAGGGGGTTTGTGTTACCGATTACATTGAAGCAAATTATGCTCCTCTTAGATCAATGGCCATTCCTCAATGGATTCCAGGAAAATTCAACGAAGTTATGGCCAGTAGATTTTTGAAACATTTCGAAAGGGAATTTAGCAAAATTACTCATATTAAATTAAAAGAGTTACAAAATAATTCAAAAATTGATATTGACAGTGATCTAACTGAATATACCAGCATCGTCTATAATCGCCAAGATACAAAAGGATGGAAGAGATTTTTTGAACTTAGAGATTGTTTTAAAGGACATGCAATAAGACAAATCGATAAAAAATCCTGTAAAGATTTACTTGAGAAATTCTATCAAGAAGAATTCACATTAGATTTGAATAATGAAAGAAAAAAATATCAATCAATTGGACATAAGAGGAAAAGAGATGAAACTATAAATCAAACTAGAAATGAAACTAGAAATGAAAATAGAAATGAAACTAATGCGACTGAAATGCCATTAAAAAGAATGAAGATGTAATTTAAAAATTTAAAACTCACCTAATAAACTTATGAAAAGTGATTTATTAGTTTCACGAGTACTACTGACATAATCTAAAGAAAGTTTTATTGGTTGAATGTGTGCGAGTAATAGTTCACATTGATATCCAGTGCCTATTTCAGTATCATAATCTCGTAACCCTGATGTGTGTGGTTTGACTATGACTGAATAATCTTGAGAGGGAAATTTTATATAATTTGCAAATAACCTTAAAGCGGATCTTCGAATAGAAATTGGAAATATTTTAAAATAATCAGCATGATTTATTACCATCTTTCCTCCCATCCCATATCGAAAAGCACTTAAGGAGTAATTATTTCTGTAACGTCTAAAATCTCTTTCAATGGTAGGAAGTAGTTTTCCAGAAATTCCACCACTATTTACGCTATAATTGTTTTTTTCATCGGTTAGTGAGCTAGTGTTAGATTTAATATTTTGAGCATAATAGAGTTCCCAATCATCACTATAAAAATAATCCATCTGTTGTTCAATAATTCTTTCTTTACCAAAATCGAAGATAAATTCTTCACTGATATTGGTGCGACGATAGCGGCTTTTTTGAAAAATATTTACCTCTCCTCTTTTATAGTCATTGATATTTTCTAATTGTAAATTAAAGTAGCGATAGGGAGAAAAAGAGAGAGGAAAAGCTATCCTTCTATCTAACTTTAAGAGAAAATAGAGTGCAAATGGGTAGTAGGCATCTGAATGAAAGATGGAACTAAGAGCACTATTTAATTTCCAATAACCCCACAGATATGCTGGATAAGAAATTCCTGCTTCTAAATCATAATAATTATTTTTGCTATTCCAACGGCGATCAGCAAATCTTCCATATTTGTGAAAATTTTCTAATGATACAAAAAAGTTTAGTGGATATATAGCATTTAGATAAGTTAAGTAAAAATCACTACTGCCAATCGTATTTTTAAATTCAACAGAGATATTTAAAAAATTTCTTTGCAGAGGATCTCCTAATTTAGCGCTTAATTTATGTAAGCTATCATCATCATTATTTTTTGAATAACGATAATCCCATGTAGACATTCGAAGAGAGGTAAAGGAGTTGTATGGAGATTGGGAGATATCTTTGTTATTGTTGGAGTTGGAGTTGGAATTAGAATCAGAATTTAGATTTGAGTTTAATTTTAAATTCAAATCATAGAATGCCGGTTGCTCCTCTTTTAAATGTTCATCAGCTATTTTTTTAACTATTTTGTACTCATATCCACTAGAGGTTATTTCAGAGATTAGAATATGATTTTTATCTACTACTTTTGCATTATCCACTACATCAGATGAGGTTACTCTGAAAATTTTATTTTGACTGCTTTTATAAACGAATAGTGATTCTCCAAATTCAGTTGAGGCAATAAAATAGACATTACAAGAATCATTAACATCAACTTCTACCATTTTGGAATAGTATCCCTTAAAGGAGGTTAATTTTGTTTGATTTTTGTAGAGTGTCCTGTCACTTCCTTCTTGTTTAAAGTAGTAGACATCGCCGTTACCTCTAGGATCCATTAGGGCCATCGAGTTTGCGGCCCCTACCAACTTATCATTTAAAAATAGTTGATGTTCATCAAAAGATTTTTTTACATCAAAATAAAGCACTTGATCTTTATCTTTATCTTTATCTTTATCTTTATCTTTTTGTGAAATGAAATCTACTACAAATTTAGAGTGAAATTTTTGAAGGAATTTTTTATTTTCTCCCCAAAGACCATAGACGTACTCTGAAGTTGATAATTGTCTGCTGGTAGCAGAGTAATAATTTCCATCGCTATATTTAAATACCTTGCCTGCAGGCAAATCTATTTCCATTCTTGAGAGAGCGAGAGTCTTTTTATCAATAAGATTAAGCGTAGGATAACTGCGACCATCTTCATCGCTTAAAAAGTAGATGGTATCAGAGTCAGCATTTAAAGGGTGGTTATAAAGTGATTTGAGTAGATTATTATCATTTTCATCTCTTTTTTGCTTTATGGCCTCTTTTTCATAAGATTTAATAAACTCATCAACTAAAGTGTAAAAACTTGACTGAAAATGTCTACTAAAAGTCTTATCAATAATTAAAGGAATAAAGTAGTGAGTTCCATGCTCTAAGAAAAATTTATTAACTTTTTCCACTCCAAATTTTTGAGCTAAGAAGAGATTAAAATATGCACCAACTAAATATTTTTCCTCTGTAAATGGGAAATTGAGATGATTATTTAACAACCGTATTACATCTAATTTTTGATCTTTCAAGAGAGCATAAAATATCCCACGAGTCTTTCCGCTATAAAGTCGACCGCCATTATCATGTATGGATTCATTTAAAACTGCATTACCTTCAAGTAAGAAGGTAGGTAACAAAATATTTGGATACACGAAAACCGGAATAGGAATTATTGGATATAGAAAAAAGAAGTTATTACCAAAAATATCTTTTGTGAATTGTGCAAATCCTGTCTTAGCACTTAATTGATAGAGATGGGCTCCTTCATGTTGGATTAGTCCTGTTACCCACGATCTTTCGGACATCTCTTCTATTAATGAAACTCCTCCCCAGTAATAGACGTTTAAGTGTTGAGGAATAGTTGTAGCAAATGCATTGGCAATTTGATTATTTTGAGAGGGAATAACGATAGTGGAGTATTCATCTAATTCAAAACCAAAACTCTCTCGATATAATTGTTCGAATTGAGTGCTGAGAGGATAGATTTTATTTAGTAGTAATTCTTTTTCTTCTAAGGGAATAATATATTGAAAATCTGGTTTGCCATTTGTTTTATACTTAAAGTATGTTGTATTATCCGTGGTTAAATAGTTATTGAGAGTGATTCCTTCAGCATAAAGAGCAATGTTGCTGCAATAAACAACAATGGCAGTAAGAATAAGAGTGAATTTATCAAGAGTGAATTTAAAAAGTGATATCATTTTTTATAACCTATTATTTTGTTGATAAAGGTTGAGATAATTGACATTGACCAATGATAACAAACTAAATTATATTTTCCAGATGAATTTCACAGAACATAGATTTAAATTTTTTAACTATTATTGTTACAAGTGCAAGTTTCAAGATAAATTATTTAAGAAAACATCCTTGGACATTATATTCTTTCATGGTTTTATGGGATCTCATCATGATTGGCATGAGATTACTTGCAAATTAGATTCATCCGTAGTTGATTGCTGTAATATATATTTAATAAACCTTCCTGGACACAATTCCTCTCCTATCGGTGATCAAAGAATTGAAACTCAAGAATTTATCGATTCTCTTCAGCAGTGGATAAGAGAACAAAGTATTTTAGCTCCAGTCTTTGTTGGCTATTCTATGGGTAGCAGAATTGCCATCTCTTTGGCATTGGCAAATCAACAAACCAAAGGTCTTTTTTTAGAATCAACTTCTTTTGGTATCACAGATCAAAAAGAGAGAGAAGAACGCAAACAAGCTGATTGCAAGTTATTTGCGAATATCAACAAAACTACCTTTAAAGATTTTTTAGAGCGTTGGTATGAAAAACCTTTGTTTGCAGGATTAAAGCAACATGAAAATTACAATAACTTTCTGATTAATAAATTACAAAGAAATGATCCCGTTGAATTAGATAAAGCAATTAAGCTTCTGGGAGTAACAAGTTTTGATTCATTTCATGAAAAGATAAAGCAGTTACAGATGCTTTTTCCCATTACATGCTTATTTGGAGTAGATGACGAGAAATATTTTACCATCGGTCAGCAAATTAAAAAGCTCTATTCAAATGTTAATGTGAAATTTATCGATCATTGTTCTCATAATGTTCATTTTCAAAAGCCAGAAAAATACATAATAGAATTAAATAGTTTTCTGCAAAAGGTTCTAGAACGTTAATTTTCTGTCCAGAACTGGAGTGTTTTTGTCAAGCACTACCTATTCTATTACGTATTATCTGTTCTAAAAAAAATTCAAATAAATATTTAAAGTCCTTCAATTACTTGTCGATATGTAGGTTGATATAAATGTTAGAAGTTTTTTTTATCTTAATAAACGATAAACGATAAACGATAAACATAAACTTTAAAACGCGATAAATACGGGGTTGGCAGATGACTGATGAAGTAATCAACTTTACCAAAAAACGTAATGAAACTATTGAACAACGAAGAAGAGAATTTGAAAGAGTAGTGTTTCAAAATTTTTTGGGTGTTTACACTGTTTTGGATGAGGATAACAATACATTGCCGATTGAATTGGTAGACATTTCTGAAAAAGGATGTCTGTTTCAGATCGCAATAAATATTAACTCACAAACCGGTCATGAGATTTATAAGGACTTGAGGAAAAAAAGTGTTGCTGATCTTAGAATTTATTTTACTCAGAAGGCGTACATACCTATCACTGTAAATGTGAAATATTGTAAAGAGTATATAGATGCTGACGGAACAAATTACTTGAAATTTGGATGTGAGTTTGACAAAACTCCTCAGACTTTTGAGGCAATGGAATATTTTATTAAGTTTATATATAAGTTTGCAGAACATGCTTCAACTGACAGAGGTGACCATCGAGTTCATCATTTAAATAAATAATTTAAATAAATAATTGAGCTCTTTAGGCATTTACATTGGTCGAATAAAATACATCCTAAGGGAGAAGAGTTTATGTTAAAATATTCATCACAAGGTGGAATGTTGAATTTTTCTATTAATACAAAAAACTTAAATGAAGCGCAGATAAGAGTGATTAGAATGGTAAACTCTGTATTGTTAGAATTATTGAATAGTAATAATGAGGCGCAGTTCTTTGAAAAGAGTGCAGAGTTGATGCGATTGTCGGCCATTGCAATAAAACAATCAAATTTTAATAGTATGGGGCCAGAAAATCACATGACAACATCTACTGCTACATCAGAGGGAGTGAGGATACCATACGCCGATCAAGCGATAGAATTTTCTATTGATAATTTGTTTGAAATATTTAGTGGAGTTAATCCATCTAATAAGCTTATTAACTTTGATAACTGATAACTGATAACTGATAACTGATAACTGATTGTGAGTGAGTGGTACTTAAGATATTATTAATTGTTAATATATTTTATTATTAATTATTTTATTATTTGAATGTTAATTGGAGATTTCATGAATAAAGAAAAGGAAATTGTTAATGGAAGTATTAGTGGTTATATTCCAAATCCGATTGTGATTGAACAAACGGCGAGAGGCGAACGTCAGTATGATATATATTCTCGTCTATTAATAGATAGAATTGTCTTTTTAGGAACAGAAGTAAATGATACTGTTGCCAACTTGATAATTGCTCAAATGTTATTTTTAGAGCAAAGTGATAGAGAGGCGCCAATTCATTTTTATATTAATAGTCCTGGTGGTGGAGTTTATGCTGGCCTTGGTATTTATGATATAATGCAATTGGTTTCTCCTCCAGTTTACACCTACTGTGTTGGTTTAGCAGCATCGATGGGTGCATTGCTGCTGCAATCAGGTGAGAAGGGCCATCGATTTTCATTACCTCACAGTAGAATTATGATTCATCAACCACTAGGTGGAGCTAGAGGAAGTTGTTCTGATGTGCAAATTCAAGCGAAAGAGATGCAAGATTTAAAGAGACAGTTAAATGAGATAATGGTTCATCACACTGGTAGACCATACGAAGAGGTTGAGGCAGCAACTGATCGCGATAATTATCTATCGCCAGGTGATGCAATTAAATTTGGACTTATTGATTCTATTATAGAGAAAAAGAGAGAAAAATAGTAAACTATTGTTGGATTTTTTTTACATTATACACACATTATACACAAGGGATGTATATGGTAACGAAAAGCGGTTATGGAACTTTAAGTTGTAACTTTTGTGGGAAATCTCAAAAAGAGGTTAAGAAACTTATTGCTGGTCCAGGCACCTACATATGCGATGAGTGTATTGATCTCTGTAATGATATTATCTACGAAGATTCCCTGAAATCATCTGCAAAGGTTGCTGTTGAGAGAGTACCTCGGCCAATGGAGATAAAAGCTCACCTGGATAATTATGTAATTGGGCAGGAGCGAGCGAAAAAAATTATCTCTGTAGCAGTTCATAATCATTATAAAAGAATATATTCGAGACCAAAACCAAAGCGAGCGGGATTACATCATAATAACAATCAAACTCCAGCTGGTGCGGCCGCTGCTGCTTCTACAGCTGCAACTCATGATGATGTTGAATTACAAAAATCCAATATCATGTTGGCAGGACCAACTGGTAGTGGAAAGACTTTGATTGCTCAATCATTGGCGAAATTTTTAAATGTTCCATTTACCATTGCAGATGCTACTTGCTTAACAGAAGCAGGTTACGTGGGTGAAGATGTAGAGAATATAATTTTAAATCTATTACAAAATTGTGATTTCGATATTGAGCGCGCACAGAGAGGAATTGTATATATTGATGAGATTGATAAGATCGCAAGAAAATCAGAGAACATGTCAATCACCAGAGATGTTTCGGGAGAAGGAGTTCAACAAGCATTACTAAAAATGTTGGAAGGAACTGTAGCATCTGTTCCACCTAAAGGTGGAAGAAAACATCCTCATCAAGAATTTTTACAAGTTGATACTACAAACATTTTATTTATCTGTGCAGGTGCTTTTGTTGGGCTTGATAAGATTGTTGAAAGAAGAGTTTCTAAAAGACCAATGGGACTAAATAGTTCTCAGAGTGAAATGAAGGCAGAGAAGAGTATAACTGAAAGATTGGGAGGAATTGAACCAGAGGATTTAAATAAGTTTGGATTAATTCCTGAATTTATTGGTCGCCTTCCTGTAACTGCATTGCTTGAGGAGTTAGATGAAAATTCGTTAATGAAGATTTTAACTGAACCAAAAAACGCGGTTACTAAACAATATAAAAAACTCTTTGAGATGGAAGGAATTGAATTAGTCTTTGAAGAGTTTGCTTTAAGAGAAGTTGCTAGAATTGCTTTGAAGAAAAAAACTGGAGCTAGAGGACTTCGAGCTATATTAGAGCAAACCATGTTGGATGTTATGTATGAAATTCCTTCTAATGATAAGATCAATAAGTGCATAGTTACTGAAGATGCAATTAAAGGTGAAGGCAGACCTACTCTGTTGGAAGGTAAAAAATTGAGTACGGCCATCACTACATCACTCTCATCAGATGATGATAAGAATTCAAATCAAAATCAAAACAAAAATATCGAGAATGTTTCTTAAATCATCATAAAATCAGATCAAAATTTTTCTATCAACTAAATTTATTATTTTATCATAAAGAATAAAGAGGATAATTTTATCTAGGCCTTTTTTTTTGACCTCACATCGATTATAAGCCACAATTATATATATATGGTTTAATTAAATATGGTTTAAATATGGTTTAAATTATTATCCATTATCATCCATGGATTTTTTTTAATGAACATTAATGAAAAAAAATATGGACGAAGGATTATTGGGATCAGGTTGTACATTCAAATTATTTTGAAAATGAAAAAGCGCAGGAGGTGCTATGTCGTCTGATAAAGATAAGAAGGTAGAGCAAGGAACTCGTTTTCCCTTGTTACCACTTAGAGATGTAATAATATTTCCACACATGGTGGTTCCTTTATTTGTTGGGAGAGAAAAATCAATAACGGCCTTGGAAGAAGCTTCTCACCATGGCAACGAATTGTATTTAGTAACTCAGAAGGATCCCAGTGTCTTAAATCCTGATAAAGAAGATGTCTACGAAGTGGGAACTGTAGTGAGTATTGTTCAGATGCTACGACTACCTGATAATACCATCAAAGTTTTGATCGAAGGAAAATATCGAGCGAAGATGGTGGAATTTTTTACCACTGAAAATGGATATGCAGCTGAGGTAATTAAATTGCATGATGAACCAGGCGATCAATTAAATCTAGAAGCATCCATTAGAAGTGTGAAGACTGTCTTTGAACAGTATGTGAAATTAAACAAAAGAATTCCTCCTGAACTTTTGATGAGTATTTCGGCCATTAATGATCCAGGTAGATTGGCAGATGTGATTGTTGCTCACTTAATGATGAAGATTCCAGAAAAACAAGAGATCTTAGATGCCAGCAATTTGGAAAAGCGTTATCAGTTGCTGCTTGAGAAGATGCAAGCGGAAATTGAGATAATAAATGTTGAGAGACGAATTCGTACGCGAGTAAAAAATCAGATGGAAAAGTCTCAGAAAGAGTATTATCTGAATGAACAGATGAACGCCATCCAGAGGGAGCTTGGAAATAAAGATGAGAAGAGCGAGATCATGGAAATGGAAGAGCGTCTTGTGGAAAAGAAGATGTCTCAAGAAGCAAAAGAAAAAGTTTTGAAAGAGATTAAAAAATTAAAATCCATGTCTCCAATGTCAGCAGAATCAGCAGTAGTAAGAAATTATGTTGATTGGATGTTGAATTTACCTTGGCAAGATTACAGTACAGATAACTATGATGTTAAACGTGCCAGAGAGATCTTAGAAAGAGATCACTTTGGGCTTATGGATGTTAAAGACAGGATCGTCGAGTATCTGGCAGTCAAATCTCTGATTAAGCACGAGGGTAAGGGAACTATTCTTTGTTTGGTGGGTCCCCCAGGAGTCGGTAAGACCTCAATCGCGAGATCTTTGGCCGATTCAATGGGACGCCAATTCGTAAGAATTTCTCTCGGTGGTATTAGAGATGAGGCAGAGATTAGAGGGCATAGAAGAACTTATGTAGGAGCATTACCTGGCAAAGTAATTCAGGCACTGAAAAAAGTGGGAAAGGGAAATCCGGTGCTCCTTTTTGATGAGATCGATAAAATGGGAAGTGATTTCAGAGGAGATCCAGCATCAGCGATGTTGGAAGTTTTGGATCCTGAACAAAACAAACACTTCAATGATCACTATCTGGAAGTAGATTATGATCTCTCTAAAGTAGTTTTTGTAATGACTGCTAATGATATGGGTGCGATTCCTGTTCCTTTAAGGGATCGTATGGAAATCATCCAAATTGCTGGCTACACTCCCTCTGAAAAATTGCAAATAGCTAAACGCTATTTAATTTCCAAATCTATTGAGTCTAATGGATTAACAGATTATGGACTTAGAATTCACGACAAAGCAATTTTAAAAATTGTTCGCAATTATTGTAGAGAAGCAGGAGTGCGCGAATTAGAGCGCTTGATTAATACTATGTCGAGAAAAGTTGCAACTGAAGTTGTGACTAAGAAAACTGAGAAAGGGAAAAAATTTCAAATCTCAGAAAAGACGATTGAAAAGTATCTCGGTCCAATTAAGTATGATCACACTGATGTAGAGACAGGAACACAAGTTGGATTAGCAAATGGTTTAGCATGGACATCAGTTGGTGGAGAAGTTTTAAATATTGAAGTGCTAACAGTGCCAGGCACTGGTAAAATTCAATTCACTGGTAAGCTTGGTGAAGTCATGCAAGAGTCAGTGAAAGCGGCCATCAGTTATGTAAGATCTATTGGTTCACAATTGGGTGTGGATCATGATTGGTATAATAAAAATGATATTCATGTGCACATTCCAGAGGGAGCAACTCCAAAAGATGGGCCCTCTGCTGGTATTACTTTAGCAACAGCACTTACCTCTGCCATTGCCAACATTCCTGTAAGGCAAGATGTAGCGATGACTGGAGAGATTACTTTAAGAGGACGAGTGCTACCAATTGGTGGTTTGAAAGAAAAGATTTTGGCCGCTAAGTATGCTGGACTTAAAGTGGTAATTATTCCTGATAAGAATAAAAAAGATCTACATCAAATAGAAGATGAGATTAAATCAGACTTGGATATTTTTCCAGTGATTAGTACAGATCAAGTTTTGAGATTGGCCCTAAAGCTT
Source organism: Oligoflexia bacterium (assembly GCA_015232355.1). GTDB lineage: Bacteria > Bdellovibrionota > Bacteriovoracia > Bacteriovoracales > Bacteriovoracaceae > JADFZW01. The sequence goes on along the minus strand of JADFZW010000005.1, from coordinate 151,517 downwards.
CAGCGTCCAGAGGAGTTTATGAAATCGGCCGGACTCAAAGTTGTTTCTAATCCGTTGGTTGAGGACACAAGCGATAGTGAAAATGATCGTGATAGTGGAACTAGTCGAGATAGTAATGAGAAGGGTGCAGATCATATTGCTAATAAAGTTTGTTCGTCCCCGACGCCAGCGTTCCCAGAGAACAGTTAATCTACTTTGATTTTTTTTCTATCTTATGCTTTTGATAATCTTCCATACTTCCAGAGCTCTCTTCTCTATCATTTTTATAACTAGGTCTATTAAGTTGATCTGGTATTAAGTGGAGATCATTAAAGGAAAAGTTTTGTAGTTGTAGTTGCTGTTGTAGTTGCTGTTGACTAGAATTTTGTCCTCCAGTTCCAGTTGTAGCTGTAGTTCCGATCGTTTGTGATTGATCATCAAGATTTTTTAAGTAGGTTGCATAAGTGTTATCTAAAGCGTAGTTTGTCATATTTTTTTTGCTCAGGTATTTGTGCTGTTTAGAAATAAACTCCTCGAAACGGCGCAACCCCTTTAGTGCGTTAAAAATCTCTTGTTCTGCCTTGCTTTTTTGAGCTGAATCAAATTTATGAGAACTTTCAAAAAATCGTTTTCTAAGTCGTAAATAGTTGTCTCTTAATTTTTCCATTCTTACACAGTACTCTTCAAATTGTTGCTGTTGAAACTGGGGGTTGTTTTTATTTGGTACAGAGTTTGGGTTTGAATCTCTGGAATCTCTGTTAACATTACCTCTATTGGCATCTCTGTCTCTATCTTTGTCTCTATCTCTATCTCTATCTCTATCTCTGTCTTTGTCCCTGTCCCTACTGTTATTGTTATCTCGGCCATCTCGATAGTAGTTATTATTATTACCACCTTGATTTTTTCTTCTTCTCATATCAAGCTTTTCTTTTTAAAAGAGTGATTAGTTATTATTAAATTCAAAGCATGGTACTGTTACTACGCAATGTAAATACCCTCTGTGTAAGGAGTATGAGTGCAATTAAACAAACCAAAAACTAGAATAGTAAGTTCAACAAGTGAAGAGTATAAAAGTACAAAAAAAATCTTGAGCGATGCTAAAGTATGCACTGTCTGTGAAGAGGCCAGATGTCCAAATATCGGTGAGTGTTGGCATAATCAAACGGCAACATTTATGTTACTTGGAGATGTTTGTACTCGCCACTGTAAATTTTGTGCTGTTAAACATGGTACTCCAACAACCTCCAGTTTAGGTTTTGAAGTTGAAGGTAATAATTTATTAGAAGTAATAAAACAATTGCGCTTGAAATATGTGGTATTAACGAGTGTTACTCGTGATGATTATGAGGATGGGGGTGCATCTGTTTTTGCTCATGCTATCGCTTCAATCAAATCACTAAAAAAAGATAATTTAAAAGTGGAAGTTTTAACTCCTGATTTTAGGGCCAAAGAGCAGTCGATTATGCAATTTATGAGAGAGGAATGCATGCCAGATGTTTTTGCTCATAATATTGAGACTGTCAGATCGCTTACACCTGTTGTACGAGATGCTGTTAGAAGTTCTTATGATATTTCAATCAAGCTATTAAAAATTTTTAAAAGGATTGCTAATGAAAATGCTCTTAAATGTTATACAAAGTCGGGATTGATGTTAGGGTTGGGTGAGAGTGAGCAGGAAGTTTTACAACTCTTTTGTGATTTGAGAGAGGCAGAGGTAGATTTTTTAACTATTGGCCAATATTTAAGTCCTGATAAGGAAAAATATTATCCTGTTAAAGAGTATATTTCAGAGGAGAAATTTGCATATTTAAAAGAAAAAGCTTTAAATTTTTCATTTAAATCGGTGGTCGCTGGTCCACTTGTTCGAAGTTCTTATCTGGCCCACAAAGTTTTGGAGTAGTAGTAATGGAAGAAATCAAAAGTAATAATAGATTTGTTGTAGAAGATTTAGGATTGATTTCTTACAAGGATGCTTTGGATTATCAGTTATCATTAGTGGAAAAAATTTCTAAGGGAGAAGAAGAAAGTAAGATATTATTTTGTTCTCATCCTCCAGTAGTTACTTTAGGAAAAAATAGTACAGCAGATGATTTGTGTGGTTGGAGTGGAGAGGTGGTTCATGTTAGCAGAGGAGGAAAAGCAACTTATCATGGGCCAAAGCAATTGATAGTCTATCCAATTATTAATTTAAAACCAAGTTGCGATATAATATCTTTTATTAGGAATTTAGAGAGTGCGCTAGTTGATACCTTAAAAGAATTATACAATATATCTTCATATGGTAATGATGGAAAGGATAGAACTACTGGTGTATGGGTTGCTGGTGCTGGTGAATTAAAAATCGCTTCTATTGGAATTGCAGTTAAACGTTGGACTACCTATCATGGTATGGCCATAAATTTATATAAAGATCCTCTGGCATTCACAGGAATCAATCCATGTGGATATTCTCGAGAGATAATGACTTCGTTGGAAGATGTTTTAAAATCGAGTATATCGAGTATATCGAGTATATCGAGTATGATAGATATTGATAGATTAAAGAGTTTTCTACTCGAGAATCTTAGTAAACGTTTATTTTCCTGTTAATTTATCTAGATCTCTTTTTTTAATTATTACTCCTCTGCTAATTTACCCTTTAAATAATCTTCGGCGCCTCTAATAAGTAATGGTAGATCACGACTGAGAGGAGTGCCAAGACCTTCAAAGAGTTTTTTAATCTTGTCTAAAGTTTCATCTGCACTCTCTTTTGCATTCTCTTTAGTTCTCTTTTGATTAGTTCTCCAATCATCAAGATAGCGATCTCTAAACCATCTTGCATATTCTGCTAAAGAGATATCTTGGATTGATCGTTTAGTCCAAACTTCTTCTTTGCGATCTATTGAAGAGAGAAACTTTCGTTGTTCATCTAAAGACTTAGAGTATAGTGTTTCTAGAGTATTAATAAGAGGTGTGTTTTCTCCTTTTAAATTAGAGATAAATTTATTTGCTTCAATTGGATAGATACTTGTAGTTGTCGAACCACTGCAAGCGCCAGAATTTAATTCTATAATAACCCAAGTACCATCTTCCATTCGAGCAACATCAGCTCCTCCTGATAATAATTTAAATTGCTCTGGAGCGCGATTAAAAAACTCTGTTAAAACTTTTTGTGCTACAATTTCATCTTCTCTTGAATATTCGTGAGTATATCTAGCGCGAGCATTGACAGGTTCTCCATCTAGAAAATCTACTCGTACTTCGCGAATAAATCCCAGAGGAGTTTTAGAGAGCTTAACTCGTTCTTGTAAAAGAATATTAGCTGGTTTAGTAAGTAATTTATGAATAAACTTTGAACCAGTTTCATAGTAACTACTATTCATGGAATTATCGAAAACTCTACCTTTACTACTTTCCATGTGTTTACACTTAGAAAATTTATAAAGGGTGGTGTCAAGACGATGTAAATATTGGCCAACTAAATTATCTAAATTGTAATGAAATGAAGTTATTTGGATACCAAGATCTCCTGTAGTTGATTCACCATAATTTTTAATATAGGCCCCTTGAGGAATCTCTTTTTGTACTGTTGTGAAAAAATTAGTAAGAAGATCTTTTAGTTTATCTTGTAATCTTTTTTCTATTATAGAGTAGTTAGTTTGATTATTAGCTTTATTGCTCTTTTTACATTCACTAATTAAAAGATCTATCTGCTGATTAATTTCATTAATTTTGCGAAAGTGATCTTCTCCATTTTGACCTTGACTTTGACTTTGCTTTTTCATCAAATCATCAAAGGTCAAAGAGTAGGGCATAATTCCTGGCCAGATGGCCGTGGCGGCATTGTACTCTTGTATTCTGTCACTTAAAATAGAAGAGAGTACACCATATTGTAGATGGGGATTAATTGCTCCTCTATAAGTGTTTAATCTTGATGTTTCTTGTCCAACGTAGGATGGATGTAAAACAACTCCTGTGGATGTAAAATTAGAATTACGAGAATAAATATGATCTTCTAGGCAAATCACCTGTGTGCCAAAAAAATTCTCTAGTTCTTTTTTAGAAATTTTATAACTAAAACAATCTACTAATGTATATAATCCCTGTTTTTTAATAGCTTCTTGAAGGTATTTAATTCCATGTAGTCGCAATGTTTGTTGAGGTAACTTGATTTGTTTCCAATCAGCAGTTTCTGAAGAGCGTCCTAGGATTGTTGTTATATTTTTTATATAGTTTTTGTCAGTACTGTTGGTAATCATATCATTTAAAATTTGTTTTCGTTTCTCTTCTGTTGAAAATCTGTCACTCATTTTGATGACTGCCTCTCCTCTTTTATTTATTAAATCTGTCTCTGTCTTTGTATCTGTATCTTTTGTGGTTTTTTGTGCATGAAAAAATTCTCGTGAATCTTTTGAAAATTGTAATGGTCGATACATATCAAATGATTTTAATTGGCCATTACTTTTTACACTAGATAAAGTTAGTGCTGAACCATCAGTTCCATATCCACCAAAGGGGATGTTGCCGGACTCTTCATCATAGACATCTAAATTAATTAAAGTAACCATGTAATTATCTTGAAACCATTTTCTTCTATAGAATTCATCTTTAGAAGCAGAATTACCAAAGATAGAAGCAAACATTGATTGTTTTCTTAGGCGTTCATCGATGGCAATACTCTTTAGTTCTTGATCATTACTATATTTAAATACAATAAAAAACGGAGCAAAATAATCTTTTAATTTAACTTGTGTAAACATTTGATATGGAAAGACAAATAGATGGGGATCAATTCTTAAAGTGTTTTCATCTAAGATAGCATCTTGATTTTTTAAATACTGCTTATATTTCTCACGAAATTCTTTTAAATCCTTAAATTTATCTTTTTGAGTATAGGTCATATGAGAATAACTTGCTTTAGGATCATCTAATTCTCCATAATGTAATTTCATCTCTTTAAAGATATTTTCTAATTCGCCTACAAATTTATCAAAAAACTTTGCATGAACGGCACTAAATTTAGGTGCGGTACAATCTTGAGCATTATTTATCAAAACTGATCGTTTGAACGCTTGAAGAGCGCGATCGAGATTATTATCTGCAGTTTCAGTAACAATGATAGGATTTAAACCATTTCCGAATTTTAAAAATAATTGTTTGAAATTTTCTATTCTACCATTTTGAGTTTTCTCAAGATCTTTCTGGAATTTAGTTAATTGAATGTTTAAACGATTTTTCTTTAGTTCATTATTGTGTTTTTCTTTTTTATCTTCAATGTTTGTTGGTAATTGTGATATTTGATCAGTCAAATTTGAAATTTTTTTAAGTAATTCATCTTTCTTATTATCTATCGATCCATTGATTTCGTTAATTTTTTCTGCAATTTTTTCTTGAATGCCTTTGGCAGTCTCTGGACTTCCGACGAATATTACTACATCAGCAGGTTTGCTTTTTATATCTTTAGCATTGCCTTTTTTGTTTAATCCCAGAACGTGAGTTTTTAGAAAATGTTCGTAGTGTATATCATCTAGCATATGGATATTAGAAAAATCATGTTTAGGTAAAAGTGTTTTGATTTTATCAAAAAGTTGCATGTATGCATCTTTTGAAACACTGGGAACTCTAAACCAAATATTTTTAGCAACAGTAGCAGGTAATAAGATATGCTCAAAAATAGTGTACAAAGGAACGTTACGTGCACCGTAGACAGCAACGTTGTCTACACCTTTGATGCCATTTAAATTTTCTAATTGATGAAACTTTATATCTTTTAATGTCTTTAAAACCTGATCAATTTCATAATTAGCACCATAATGGGAGTTTACTTTAGTTAAAATTTTAACCAGTTCATCTCGATTATCTTTAATTACTGTATGAAGATCATTGAAAAATTCTTCTTTTTCATCACTAGCATTAGCTTGTGGCAGAGAAGTGAAAAAAAACATGTTACTTATGAGGATGATTGTAGGAATAAGTAGTAATGTTTTAATCATGTGTTTACTCACTTTGTTTTCTATCGTTGTTAATATCTAATCATTAGTTAGTAATTTATCTTTATAAGTATTTATAATCTTAACATTGAACAGGAAGAATTTTTTTATAAATTAAAAAATCGGATTAAGATATATTGATTTATTTAAAATCAATTAATTGCTCTACAAATGAAAATGTAATTTATTTATGAATATATTTTATATAGAACTGTAAATGTTGGCGGTTACTTTGAATGGTTACTTTGACCCGAATTCTTATAAGATATGATTATGTTTAATAATTGTTTAAATGGATAGAGTTCTTGTATATACAGACTCCTGTATTTTTAATTTTGTTTTTTTTAATTATTTTATTATTTTAACTTAGGAGTCTTTATGAATTTTCTTAAAAACATTTTTGTTCTTTCTTCCCTTTTAATTTTAACTATCTCTTTTGCTTCTGCCGATGAAATTCAAGATACTGATAATAATTATAACGAATACCCATCGATTAGTTTTTCAATAGACAAGAGACCAGTTGATGGTGCTTTAAAGGTATATACTTTCACAACAAATGGTTATAACTCTTACAATTTAAAAGTCTATTCTCAAATAATTAGCATGATGGATGGAAAAACTTATGAAAGTGAAAAAGTTGTGGCCGAGAATTTAAATTGCAAAGTTGTCAAAAATGCAAATGTTATTAAAGAAATCACTTGTAGAAAAGATTTAAGACCAGTTGATGGCCCGTTAACTGAATATAAGGCGGTTTTAGATGAGAGAAATACATATACAATCACAAAAAGAACTGCTCTTGTTGATATGAGAAATGGTCAAAACCATGATAAAACTGTTGAAATCGGAAAAGGTTTCGAAATTGCTGTAGCTTATAGATAATTGTTACGATAATTGTTAATTATTCTTTTTTTCACTTTCGCGCCAGTGACTAACTAACTATATTATAATTCTTTCATTACCGAGATTATTAGCTTCCAAAAATTTTGTACGCTGGCCACTTCTACTTTTTCATCTGGAGTGTGTGCTCCTTTAATATTTGTCCCAAAAGATATTGCTTCAATGTTGTTGCTGTTTAGACGATCAACTAAAACTCCACATTCTAGGCCAGAATGAGTAATGAGCACTTGTGGATTAGAGTTAAAAAGATTTTGATAATTTCTTTTAATAGTTTTAAGCAATTGATTTTCATTAACATCAATATTTGCTTTTGCTGGCCAGCTAGGATAAACCCACTTGATATTGAGGTCGATTTCAAATGCAGATGCAACAGTTTCAAAAATGGTTAATAATTTAAAGCATTCTTTAGTGTTAAAAAATCTAATCGATGATTGCAGAAACATTTCTCCATCATGCAATTTGCAAATAGCAAAGTTGGAGCTTAAAGAAGGAAGATGACAATTATTGGAATCATAATGATTTTCTACAGAGTAACTTTCTACTCCATGAGGAATTAAATTAAGGATGGAGAGGAAACGTTTTTTATCTTTATTATTTAAAACTTTTGTTGCTTCTTTATCGGTATGAACTGGGCAACGTTCTAAGGAAAAAGAAAATTCTTTATCGATCTCTGGTAAGAAAGAGAGCCAAGCATCTTTGGTTTGATTTAAAATATTGTTGACGTTAATTTCATTTTCTACAGAAGGATTCATGCAAATTACTACCAATGCTTCTCGAGGAATTATGTTGTGAGCTTTCCCGGCCACAAATCCATGGATAGAATACTTGATATCATTAGCATCCAATCGCTTGAGACAATCAAGTAGAAATTTAATGGCATTACCCTTTTGTTTATTGATCTCTCCCCCTGAGTGACCACCTTTAAATCCGCTTACACGTAAACGATAGGCCAGAGCATGATCATCCATATCTTCTTCAGTAAAATTTGTCTTAAGTTCTACTTTAATACTTCCTGCGCATCCAATATAAAGGTTACCCCAATTTCCAGAATCAAAATTTAAAATTTTCCTACTCTTTACATATTCTTTTACAAAGTGTTGAGCACCAATAAGTCCTGTTTCTTCTTCTACGGTAAAGACTAATTCGATTGCTGGATGTTGAACTTGGGTTTGGGTTTGATTTTTATTTTGATTTTGATTTTGTGTTAGGGCCAATGCTATCGCCATTCCGATACCATTATCAGCACCTAGAGTTGTTTTGTTTGCTTTAACATAACCATCCTGAGTGGTAATTAATTGTAGGGGATCGTTTTTAAAATCAAATTTGATATCGGAAGTGGCATCACAAACCATATCCATATGGTTTTGTATAATTATACTTGGATGATTTTCGTATCCTATGGTTGCCGGAACGTAGATATACACATTACCTACTTGATCTGTTTTAGATGGAAAATCATTTTTTTTTGCGAAATCAATTAAATAGTTTCTAATTTTTTCTTCGTTTCCACTACCTCTGGGAATTGAGGAAATTTCTTTGAAGTATTTCCAAACATCTTGAGGATCAGTTGGATAGTTGTTTGGATAAGTGCTTGGATAATTGCTTGGGTAATTGCTGGACATATTGTTTTAACCTTGTTTGGGTGAGTATTATCAAAAATTATTCTATTGTGAGTGGATTATTTAGTTTATCATCGTTACATGTTTCAGATTTAAAAAAAGTTTCTATTGCTTTTTCTATCTTGTGAATTTTTTCTTTTAATTTACTATTATCAATCTTAGATTGTTTTTGTTGATTTGTGATGGGGGCACCAGCATTAAGTATTTCAGTAAGTAGATTTTTTAATGCAGGATTTTCGTTAAAATTATTGGTTAAAATATTATTCAAATCTTCCATTGCTTTTTCATTTTCCTTCTCATTATTTTTTTCATTAGTAGTGCTCGTTAATTTGCTTAACTTGCTTTGCCATTTGCTTATAGGGGATGTATTGTCTTGATCTCGAGGATTTACAAAGGTATCCAATGCTAACTCTGAAATAGATAAAGCAAATGACCAATAATCATCGATAGCAGATATATTAACCATTACATCTGTTGATAATGTATCTTCAGAATTTTTTTGTTTACCACCAGTTCCTTTTAATTTATTAGACATAGGAGATCGATATGCTTCGGTTTTACTTCCAGGATCCGAATTATTACGATTTTCTAGATTTCTAGAGGGAATATTTTTTTCAACGTCATCGCTATTTACCCAAGCAGTATCCAAATCAGTTAAAGCAAACGCATTTTTATCTTTTGTTCGAGCGACTAAAATATTTTGGGGTTTAATATCCAAGTGAAAAATATTTTGTTGATGCATTTTTCTTATTGTAGGTAACAATGTGCAGGTCATAGCTGTAAGATAATTGTTTAACTTGCTTATTCGTTGATTATATAGTTTTATAGCATTTATGGATTTTTTGGGTTTTTGCTCTGAAAATTTAGTAATATAAGCTTTAAGATCATTTTCATACATCTCTTCCATAATACCAATGTTTTTTACATGATCTTGCTCTAATGAATCACAGGGAGTTATTTTAACTACATTATCAATTTTGTTTTCAATGATTTTTTTCGATACAAAACTTTCAAAAGAAAAAATTTCTGTAATGTTTTGATTGCTTACTGGTGTTTTTAAGGCCATGTTTTTTCCAGTTAATAGAGATTTGGCAATATAAAGTTGTTTGCTAGCACCAGATTTTTCATCTAATTTTTTAGCAAAAATCAAGATGTCATTTTCACAAAGGTAAATCTTATCACTTAATTTTGCTCCAGATTTTAGTAACTCTTTTAAGGATTGTGTGAAAGATGATAAACACTTATCTATTACCTGTAGTGGTTTTTGTGTTTTACTATCATTACATTTTATTAAATTTAAGTTATAATCGCTTTCATCAATATCCATCTTGTTTATTTTTACGATGTTATCAACAATATCATTTGTTGAACGCCAATCTACAAGTTTTTCCAAAATAGATGAATGATTGAGATTGATTGTACAATCAGTAGGGTGGTTTTTCTTAATGGAGAGTTGGCAATTTTTTATTTCCAATTCACATTCACCAGAGAAGACAGGATTAAGAAAAAAAGAAAAAGAAAACAACATCAGAAAACATAATAAAAATTTGAATATTGCAAATACTAAATTATTAATTTTCATATTAATCTCAGTTGAAATAAAATCGGTTAATATTAGAAAGATATTTAATTATATATTTTATTTTATTGTATTTTATTGTAAGTGAAAATAGGAAATAATGATGTTATTTACTTTTCTTTAATTTCTTTACTGTCTTTATTTTCTTTGACCCTCTTCACCATTGAGTTGAATTCATCAGATAATTCCATAAAAAAATCATTTTTTCTAAAATTAATATCACTTAAGTCCTCAAAGGATGAAAAGCTTTTCATCTTCTCTTTAAATTTATAAAGAGGGCCGCAAATACGATGAGAATAAAGTAATCCAATAATGAATATAGTTGAAGAAAGAATTAAAAAAGTAATTATCACTACACCATTCATTAATGATTGTTGTTCCGAAATAAATTGAAAGAAAGGATTGTCGGCGGGGATTCCGATACTCTCGCCCATCAATCGTAGTTTCCAAAAGAAATAGAGGCATGCACAGTACATACAGCCACCAGAAAAGAGCGCAATTAGCATCATAAAACAAATGAACTTAATTTGAAATTTAGGATTTATTAAAAAAATTTTTCTTCTGTTAAAAATTGTAATAGACATAATAGATAATTCCTTGTTGATAGTTTTTTATTTTAAATTTTATTATGTTTTTATGTTATTGCGTAGGAGGAGAATAAGAGACATCAGTTATGGCCACATATTCCCACCCGTAATTTCTAAAGTATAAATCTGAAATATATAAAAATCCATAATCACCAAAGGATGTGCCCCATGAATTTTTTATAACAAATATACCTCTGTTTGGGTTAGTGAGATCATTTACTACAGAAGGTAAACATCTGCTGAATCCTGAATTAACAAGTAAGTTACAAGGAATAAAAGCAACAGCAAGCATTGCATGTCCACCTGCAGATTTATCTTCAGGAAGAGGATCTGGAACAACACCAGATATTTTGGCATTATTAATAGTTGTGTTTAGTTGAACAGCTATTGAAACTGGAAAACCATTATTTAAATAACTAATCATTGTACTAATGGCACTATCAGGTTTGCTAGGATCAATAGGTATATTCATCTGACCAAGCAGTTTAACGCCAATGTTTCGATTTTTTACATAACTACGATATCCACAATTATTTGCTTGATTTATGTTATCAGGAGTAGTTCCTGAGATACAAACATGTTGTCCTTCAGATGCATTGTTGGAACAATATTCTGGATAATAAGAGGCAAAACCATTACGATTATATCCTGGATCGCAATTTTTGCATGCATTTATAAAGGAAGAACCACTAAGACATGTGGCAGGATTATAATTCCACTGATATTCAAATGGAATGAAATAATTATAATTGGTTTTTGTAGTTAGATCAGATGCTAGATAACTAACAGAGTATCCATCTTCGTTTTCAGGATACCATTCATTTTTGATTTTGTAGTTTACATCCTGTTCAGATAAATTTGCACGAACATTTATTTTTTTAAAAAGCATTGTCTCGATGGCGGCCACCATTGAAAAGATAACACATGTACCTCTATTACTTTGATCCTTGATACAAGTGAGTTTAGGTTTAAGAGGAAAATTGCAATGTTCGATTATGCTTGTATTAGAAGAATCTTGATGATTAATATTATCAGTACTCCAATCCCATCCTTTACCGGCCCCAACATTCTCTTGATAATTTGTACTATTGCAGACGAAGGTTTCAGGGACTTGACCTGTACTGCTAAAATCGCAAGAGACTCCTTCTAGCTCTATTTGTGTTTGGGTCTGAGTTTGAGTTTGTGTCTCCGTTTGTGTCTCAGTTTGTGTCTGAGTTTGAGTTTGTGTTTCAGTAGAAGACGATGATGTGAAAGATAATGGTGAATAATAACCATCAGAATAGAGTTGTATTTCAGTAGCAACAGCATGGGATGTTTTTTCAATGAGTGATTTAATCTCTTCAAGTGATAAATTTTCTAGATCTTGATCACTTATTATTAATTCAGAATTTGGAATGTCCTTTTCAAGTATGAGGCGTAATGATAGATAAATTCTACGATTATGTTTTATTGATGTACTAAATTCTATTGAATTGCGAATTGCCTTTAACATAAATCGTTTGCCTAAAAGAACTCTAGACTTTGTTTTTCCTCTTCTATCTTTAATACGATGAATACTATTATCTATATTATCATTATTGATTAATTTTTTTCTTAACTCTTTAGCCTTTTCAGGATTTTTTTCCATAAATTTACTTATGGCCATAGCATCTGTTCCTATATTGGAAGCTTTTATCCAAAGCATTCTTTGTTCATTTTGTTTTGCTTCCTTTGCTTTCTTTGCTTCCAATGATGTTTTAATAGTACCTGCGTTCGTGTTTCCGGTAGAGGGAAGATAGTATGGTTTGGGACGAGTTAAGAGTTTATTTTGTTCGAGTAGTTGATAGTCGCTATTACTGAGATAGCATGTTTCGCCACTACCAATTTGATAAGGAGGAGAATCAAGGCAAATTGGCCCAGTAATATCTATTGTAAAAGTTAAATTTAAGGTATTGGCCAAAGACACAGTAGGTGTTGTATTGCTGCTTGCAGTTGCGGAAATGGTTCTACTACCTATTGTTTTTGATTTAATGGTGAAAGTAGCATCTCCTTTTTCATTGGTGACATTTGAAAGTGAAGTAATTGTATCTGAATTTATTGATGATAAAATGGAAATTTGTTGGCCAGGGACAACTGCTCCATTTTGATCTTTTAAAGTTACAGTGATTGTAGAAAACTCCAATCCATCAGCGATTATTGAAGATGAAGATGATGTAATAGTACTGAGTGTTTTGCTGATTACGAGATTAACTGGTTCGTTTAAGAAGGTGACACTTATAGATTTTTGAAAACTACTAGCACTATTACTAGTATCATTATTGATTGTGGCCGTAATTGTAGCATTAAATGAAGTTTTTCCTATAGTAGATGATTTAATGTTAAAGATAGCAGCACCATTTTGATTTGTGAGAGAAGAATTAGTTGGGAAAATGGAGACACTATCTCCTGTGCTGGAAACAGAAATAGAAACTGTTTTATTAGCAATTGGTTTGTTAATCTCATTTATAGCAGTAACGGTAATTTGTGCAAAGTCTGTTTGATTGGCCATGATTTTATTTTTAGAAATAGAAATAGCACTATTGTTATTAGTTGCAGGAAGATCTATGAATTTTATTGGTACTTGATTATTTAGAATTACATTTTCATTTCCATTGATATTATCTATTACAGTTGCTTGAAAGTTTGCAGTTCCTGCAGTTGTTGATTTAACAGTGAAAGATATTATACCTCCTACTGATGAATTGTTGGTGATGATATCAGTTGTTCCTCTATTAGAGGATAAAATTACTGTTTTTTGGGAGTTTAATAAATTATTTTTTGAATCTTTTAGTGATACGGTTATTGTAGCGGTATCTTTTCCATTCGACAAAAGTGTACTAGAGGAGGAGACGATGGTTGAGTTAGTAGCACTAACAGGAATAGTAGGAATAATAGGAATATTTTGATTAATTTTTGGAATAGGAGTTGTATTAATGTTTGCATTGGTGTTTGAAAGTTCAATGTTGTTCAAATTAGAAGAATCGGGGAAGTTATATCTAGTGCTAGAATTGTTTTTTGAAATGCTATTACTGTTAGTATTTGAAGGTGAATTTCCTCCATTTTTTTGTACACAAGACGGAAGAAAAAATAGAGAGGAAATTAATAGTAAAGGTAATAAGAGGTTAATTTTTCTAGTCATGTTTTAGGGCCAATAATTAAATGTTAAATTTGTTTATATAAAATTATTTCACTTAGAGCGGAGCTCAAGATGATTAACTTAACGGTTGAAAGAGCAAAAACATTTAGATAAATATATTCGGATATCTATGCTGGCGAAGATAAATATATGATGATTTTATAATAGGTGAAAGAGAGGAAAGAGAGTTTGATTAGAATAAATTAAATAAACAAAATAAACAAAAATTACTTAGCACTTGCTTTTGCTTTCTTTTTTTCTTTTTTTTCTTTAATAGTAAGCTTCTTTTTCCCTTTGCTTTTTCCTTTATCTTGTCCTTTGTCTTGCCCTTTTGCCATTTTTTCCTCCAAATTTGGTGGTTGATTGGTTAATATTATTATTTAATTAAAATAATTCTAAACTTATTTTTTCGGTTTCTCAAGTATTAATTAAAGATGGGACCTAATAAAAAAAAAGAAAAAAAGGAAAAAAGGAAAAAAGGAAAAAAAAGGAGTTTAATCATGATTCGACTTTTTGTGGCCATAGATTTTCCAGAGGAGATTAAAGAGCAGCTTTTGCAAATTCGTATTGGTTTGCCTGGTGCCAGATGGAGTGAGCGTGAGCAGATGCATTTGACTTTACGTTTTTTGGGTGAATTGGATGGCGCAAATTTTAAAGAGGTTGCCAATCTATTATCAGAAATTGATTTTAAAAAATTTACAATAAGTTTAAGTGGAGTTGGAACTTTTGAGTCTCGAGGAATGATTAAAGTAATCTGGGTTGGCGTAAAGAGGAGTGATGAATTGATCTCATTGCAAAAAAAGATTGAAAGGAAGTTGGTTCAATTTGGATTGGAGGGAGAAACAAGAAAATATATACCTCATTTAACATTAGCGAGAATAAACGATGTTGATGCTGCTCAAGCTGGTTTATCCGCCAAGGGATTATCTAGTAGAGTGGGGTCATTGGTAGAGGAATATAATTTATATAAATCAGATCCAATTATTGTAGATCAAATACATCTCTATTCTAGTAAATTAACCTCAAAAAAATCTATTTACAGAAAAGAATTTAGCTACAGGTGTTTGCAATAAGGGGAGTACCCCCTAAAATATGGCACTTTAAAAGAAATAATTTATATTTACTCCTTTTTAATATCTTGTATTCTAGCATATTTATCTAAAAAAATTTATAGAACATCAATTTTTTTTTATTAAGTACTTATTAAGGATAAAATAAGAATAGTATTAATAATGTAATCGATAATCAGTGTTAAGGGTTAAAAGAATAAAAAGAATAAAGGAATAGATAGAATGAAGTTTTTAATATTAATTAGAACAGGGATGATAATTACTCTTAGTTTCATTAATATAATATTTTCAATATCTTCTTTTGCAAATGTTGTTATTGTTATAAGCGATTTGGATGATACGATAAAAAAATCGAATGTTATGAATACAAGAGAGATGGTGATTAGACATCTTTGGGGGAATGTAGAACCATTTGATAAGTTGATTGCTATTTATCAAAATATAAAGACATATTATGAAAAAAAAGGAGATGATGTAAGATTTTTTTACTTAAGCTTATCACCTTCAATGTTAAATGTTAGTGATTGGTTGTTGGAAAATGATGTTCCCGATGCAAGCAAGGAAGGTACAATTAGACAAAGAAGTATCAAGGAAATGTTTGAGAATAAATGTAATTTCAAAATAAGAGCATTGAAAGAGTTTATCCAAGAAACGATAAGCAATCTAACTTCGGTTGATAGTTTAGATGTAGATATTAGGGATAGAAATGTTGATGGTTGTTTAGGTTCTGAATCTGATAAAAAAGAGAGGTCAAAGATTAAAGTGTTATTTTTTGGAGATAATGCTGAATATGATCAGGAAGCTTACAAGTCGGTGGTCTCTGATGTTGAACTAGATTTGAAAAATAAAAAAGTAGAGACAGAGATATTTATAAGAAAAGTTGATGCTAAAAAACCTGAGATGTTAGGGATTAACTATTTTACATCGGAGATGGATTTGCTAAACAATAAAATTTTGAAAGATGTCATAGATGGAAAATTAAAAGAAGCTATAATTAAAGATTTCGAAGATGGAGTGCTGATTCCAGAATACATCCCGCATTGATTTTATATTGATTTGTTATATTTTGATTTATATGGAAATTGAAATATAGTTTAAAAAGGAGTTTGAAATGAAACGATTAATTTTATTTATACATGGTTTTTTTGTATCCACCGTATTCACCGTATTTATTATATCAACTGTAGTAACTATATTAACTATATCAACTATATTTATTCCCTCAGCATATGCTGATAATATTCGAGTGAAGTTTTTATACTATTTGCTTTTTCCCAATATTCCTCATATTCATGTTGATGTGTATAAGCTTAATGAAAAAGGAGAAGAGATCGAAGCAAATAAACTATCAATAGGTAATAAAGTTGCTTTGCCAAAATATACTCCTAAGAAATTAAATAAAAACGAAAGATCAGCAATAAGCGTAGTTAGTTTTGAATTTGATGGAGACTACAAACAAATTTTAAAAAAATGGCAAGAGGAATTTCATAATTTAGCAAGTAAATTTACAAATGGTAATGCAAATTGTGCTAGTGCGACCTATTTTGTAGCTGAAAAAATCTTAAATATAAATATTAATAAAAAGAGAGAAAAGATCTTTGGGATGTTTTCATTCCCATTTTATCAACTACCAATGCCTGGAAATGCTTTTAATGATATTAGAGATAGTTTAAAAAATATGAACAAAAATAAAGACTCAAGTACAAAGATAAGAAATTTTACTTGTCAAAATATTCGTCCACTATCACTTCTGAAATTTGGATTAAAAACATCAACATTAACTCCAATTGTTTGTGGAGCAATTGGATGTGGATGTGTGATGAAAGCTGGTATTGAACTAGACAATGCAAGAAACGATGACTGTAGAACAATGACTAAAAATGGAATTTATGATAGTATTCATAACTTCTCAATTAATATATTGCAAACAATTTCTGATTCAGTTTTTCATGCGGATGTGTAGTTATTTTCATCGACGCTTGATTTACGGTTATCAATTTTCACCATTGTACGATAAAATAATAATTAGATTAATGCTAACATATAGGATATGGATGAACATAACTTCATTCAATGTTTAATACTTGCTTACAAATTATATGTTAATTTGCTTCATCACCTTTTATGATTTTATTTTTATAAAAATTAAATCATAAAAATCAATAAAAAAATAAAAGGTAGGAGGTGCAAACAATGAATGATTTGCAAGTGTTTAATGAAAAATTATATGTAGCTATCTTGTTGCTTAATTCAGTTTATATTTTCACCTTTGTTGTAATTGTTTTATTTACTACTCACCATTGTTAACGATTAATCTATTAATAATTTGTAACAGATCTCACCCTTCAACCTTCTTCTCTCATCTAGATGCTGTTATCTGATTACTGAAAAAATTTTATTTACCCTAACTTATTGAGTATGGCTTTTTGAGTATGTGTGCTTTCGGGATAGTGCTTTCGGGAGAATGTGCTTTCGGGAGAATGACAATTTTTCTGGGCACTTTTCTAAATAAATATTTCTCATAATTTTTTTATCTTATCGAAAATATAAGAAACTCTAAAAAAAATTTATTTACTAAACAAATTTTCGTTAAAATGTAATGCAATAGATTTGGAAATGTCATGTTGACGACATTTCATCATTTTAATTTATTTTATTGATATCACTTTAAGGAGGAGGGATAACTATGGAAACTATGTACTGGCGTAATTGGCGTAACTGGCGTAATCAAATTTTTAATCTATTAACGAAAAGTTCTACTTTGTTTTTAATTGCTACAATTTGCACTACCGCTGCAATGGCCGATTTTGAAGAGAATAATAATCCAGATCAGATGAGTAAAGCAGGGAAATTTGCAAATAATCCATTGAAGTTCAATCATAATTTTGATTCACTTCCAAAATCAGCGAGACTAAAAAAAATACCGTGGCCAGAAAGTTATTGGCCTTCTGTTGCTGGCGGTATTAGAAATAGATTTCAAGGCAATCTTACACCTACTAGATTTGATCTATTATTTTTAACTAAGAAAAAATTAAAATCAATGAGTCCAGAAAAGATTGCTAAATTATCACCTACTGAAAAATTAGATCTTTTACTTGGAGATTATAAATTTACTTTCACAAAAGAAGAGATAGATAGAACTAAAGAAGCTTGTGGAATATTAAGTGGACTAAACAAGGGTTGGTGGGGTCTCTGTCATGGATGGTCACCCGCTTCTCTGCAATATCCAGAACCTGATTGTACTACGGTAACGAATCCTGATGGAATTGAAATTAAATTTGTTTCTTCAGATTTAAAAGCACTAGCACTTTATTTTGTAGGTGAAGTAAGCGAACTCAAAGGATGTTCTTGTGGAACTAGATGTGAACTTAGTGTACTTAATCCATTTAGAAAAAAAGATCCATCTTATATTGATATCAATCCGGGAGCATTTTTTATTGTATTGGCAAATTTAATTTCTAATGATCAGGGCTTTGTGATGGATAGAACTACAGATTCTCCTATCTGGAATCAACCTGTATTTGGTTTTAGCACTAAAGTAATAAGTGATAGAAAAATATCCAATGGACGTCGAGAAGTAGATATTGAATTGAAAGTAGATTGGTTAGTAGAGCTTCCATCAAATGTAAAACCTTATGGTGATGATCCGAGAGCTCAAAAAAATAGTATTTACACTGCTACTCTAGAAATAGATAAAGATGGAAATATTGATGGTGGCAAATGGAGTGGGAAATCTGTTGATGATCACCCAGATTTTATTTGGATGGATCCAACTGATGATATGTGTAAATATGGCCCAAGGTGGGTTGCAGTTGATAAGCTTTTAAAAGAAGCAACTAAAAATAAGTAATTCAAAAATTTTGTGTCAATATTTTATTTTCACAAATATTTTCTTGATCATCTTCTTGGTTATTCTCTAAACTATCATCGAATTTATTGTTTAAATTAAATTGCAAACTTTTTAACTCTGATTGTATGCAATTTATTACTCTGTAAAATCCTTTAGTACTGTTTGAAGAGTCTTTGTATTTTGAATTATTATTTTCTGTTAAAATATTACGTAAGATCTTATCTAATAAATCTTTCTTTAAATTCATATTTTAATATCTTTTGAATTTTTCAATATGTTTAGGGCCAACCTCTTTATTGTTTGTGAAATATCGTACATTCAATCCCCTATTATTTTGAAAAAGATTGATATCAACTAAGCTCAGTCCGACTTTATCATAAATAAAAGATGATGAAATAATATTTATTGGCAGTAAAATGGATCAGTATGTGATCAGGGTGAACAGATTTTATTTGTTAGAAAAAAATTATTTACTATTTGAAATGTGTGCTGGTACCATACTTTCTTATTATTAATATTAATTTGGAGGAATGATTTATGCTACGAGTGTTAAGTGCTTTATTGCTATCATTGACATTATCTTTACTATCATTTGCTGTATTTTCCAATGATGCAACCGGAACAAACGAGAGAAAGTTATCTCTGGCCTTTCCCTATGTGCTGAAAGGAATAGATGCCTATGTGAACGAAAGCAAGAGTGCAAACAAGAGCACGATCACAAATAATAGTGATAATCTAGCATTAAAGAGAGTATATGATATTTTAAAAAAGAATAGTGTTGATAAAAAATACCTGACTAAAATTCTAGATAAATTTTCTCCAACAAATAAAAATTGGCCAAATAATCTTAACAACTATTATCTTCCAGCTGATGATTATAGTGATTATTTGATCAAAAGCTCTCTTTCAAGTGATAGAAAGACTGTAACTACAACTACAACTGCAACTAAACCTATACCTAAGATTGCTCTTCATGCATTCAAGTTTGAAGTGATAAATGCCTATCATGATTTTAGAAAAGATGATTTGTTTTTTTATTTTTTTGTTACTGATGGTGTGATTCCGATGGGAAAAGTTACCAACATATATAGAAAAAATTCAAGTGGTGATTCCTTTTTCTTAAATGAGAAGGATAGAATAATTTATCCATTAAATGGAGAGTTTGCAAGAGCACCTATAAATCATTTAATTGTTGATTATGGAATTGTAGATGCTATGGATGAGAATATTGAAGAGATGAAAAAAATAACTGGACTTATTATTGATTTAGTTATGGCAGTCTACTCAGTCTACAATCCAGCGGCCGCGCCTGCTTTGGTTGCTTTAAGAAAGGAAGTTAAAAATTTATCAGATGCTTTGATTAGTATGGATGCTGATCATAAGTTGGTTACGGATAGTTTCCATTATCAAGCAAATCAATTAGCAAATTATTTTGCGAATAATTCAACATTTAATGAATTCTTCAAAGAGTTTGATGGAAAATTAACAGTCTCTACATGGGAATATAGAATGGGTTTTAGATTGCTTAAAGGAGAGTAGAAGATAGATACCGCCATTTTTTCATTTATCAGCAATTTGGTTAAAGTAGATATCCATTACTTTACTCTTAATTCTAAAATTAAAGAGATAAATATATCTTTAGTTGATGATAATGATAGTACTGCCGATTATTTTTCTCAGAGTACTGATAGTGTAGGTAAACTTGCAAAAATGATATTTTGCTATCTGCAGGGCCAACCACAAAATTTTAAATCAAAAGAAATTTTATCAATGCTGGATTTACCACTATCTGCGAATGCTAAAAAAGTACTACTTACTCTTAATAAAATAGCTCCGGTTAAGGGTACTATTACCTATGGTGAATTGGCCAAACGCTCAGGTCTTGGTAAAAATTATGCTCGCGCTGTTGGACGAATTATGTCGATTAATCCATTTCCCATAGTTATTCCATGTCACCAAGTTGTAGGTGCAGGAAAAAAAATCGGAGGGTTTCAAGGGAAAAGTCGTAGTATCGATTTAAAGTTGAAGCTTTTGGAACTATTTAATTGACGATTTCGTTAAATATCCTTTCAGGTGTAAAAGTTTTATACAAAGTCATAAACATTTTGTGATTCTTTTTTTATTTATATATCGGATTTATTAAAGATTTACTTTTTGGCATATCTCTTGCTTTAAGCTTTAAAGAACTATCACAAAAATAGCAAAAAATAATCGGAGAGAAGTTATTATGAAAATTAATTTTTCGATATTAAATTTAATATTTCTTATTTCTATTTTTATTACAGTTATATTATTTCAAGGTTGTGGTTCTAAAAATCAAAGTAATGTTGATAGTAATAGTAGTAGTAATAGCAATAAAGCAAATACTCCCAGTACAACATCATCTGTACCATCATCTTCTGTTAGTAGTAGTAGTAAGGTATATGGAGTAAAAGTGGAGAGTGTTCTTTTAAAAGGAACAATTACAACAACTAACTACAAGACACAGACTTCAACATTAGCTTTGAATATTGTTTCACTTAATAGTGGTAACTTCTCTATATCTGCTGATGTAAATAATAATTTTTTAATCGATAATATAATTGTTGCAAAAGTTGGAGATGATATCGGTGTATTAGAATATAATATAAAAAATGGAACTCTTTCCAATGTTGTTTCTATTTCAATTCAGCAAATAACTCCTTCTCCTACTAGTCCTACTCCTACTATTACTCAAATATTTACTGCGAAAACATATGGAGTGCCAGTAGAGGATGTTATTACAGATTGGATTAGTAGGGACAAGATTACTGGAAAACAGTACATAGGACAGACAACGTCAGCGCTTTTAAAGATAAAATCACTAACAGCGAATCCATTTAATTTAAGCATGGATATGAAGGGAAATTATTTTATAAATGATATTTTGGTGGCATCAGGATCTGAAGATTTAGGAAAACTAGAGGAGAAAATTAAAACCACTTCACTTGCAAGTGTTGTTTCTATAAGTATTCAATTAACAGGAGCTATTCCTGCAGATCAAACATATGGAATGACTATAGCTGATGTGGGATTAGATGGTGAAATATATGATGGTTATAAACTTAGTGGATTATTTTCTAAAGCAAAAGCAACATATTTAAGTTTTTATCGAAAACTAAACGTAGATCCCTATTCATCTACCGTTGATAATAGAGGTAATCTTTTTTTTAATGATATATTTGTTGCTAAAAACTCAGATGATTTAAGTGCATTATTGAATGGTATACAAAAGAGTCCAATCTTGTTGGAAAATTTTGCTATATCAATTCAAGTGATGATTTATTAAAATATAAAAAGTGACACAAATAAATGTCAGTAGTTTTTTATCAATTTAATTCAATAATTTTTCATCAAAGATTTTAAATAGATATAAAAATCAAATTAGTAATAATAAAATTCGTAAAAATCAAAAAAGCTAAAAACTGCCAAAAAAATAAGTAACATACTTTGTATAAATAAAATTTATAGAGTAAATAAATTCAATGTTTTGACTTATAATAAAAAAATATTTTTTTATTTTTGTCTAGTAACTCTGAAATAAAGTTATGATTAAAAATAATTTTCAAACGTGATTATATTTTTAAATTACAACTAAAAAGAAAAATACTTAGGAGGTACTAATGAAAAAAAATATTTTTAACTTAATTATTACTCTTATAATAACTTCATTTCTTTTCTTTGTAGTCATTTCAATTTCAGCATATGCTATGTTTTCTGGTATGAGAGATCCAAGAACTATGCCTCCAGTAATGATGTTTCCTGGAATGATGCCATTTACATCCAATTCAATTATTAGTGCAATAGAAAGGGAGGATTTGCTTACTTTGCAAAAAATATCACTTAGTAATCCAATGCTCTTGTTAGATGTAGATGGAAAACAAAATAGTGTAATAGATATTGCGATACTATTAGGGAAAAATAATCTTGTTAAAAAATTTATTAACTCCATGTTGGAAAGTTCTCGCCCTGAAGTTGAAAGAATTGTACCGAATCTTTTAAATAGTGTGAATGTTGTTGGAATGTCTGCATTGGATTTTGCAGCAGATAGAGATCAATGGGGCCTATACAAATATTTACTTACAAAAGGTTGTACTAAAGTAAATAATAATTGGAATAAAGAAGGAGCTTCTCATATTGCTTTTGCGGCCATGTCTGGAGATTTAGAAAAATTGCAATTGCTACAAAAAACAAATGCTAATTTTGCATTAGTTGATAGCAATGGAGATATTCCACTTAATTATATTTTTTACGCTGATTCGGTATCAGTAGAGGATGATAGTCTTCAAACTGCAAAATTCATTATAGATAATATGCAGATTTCAGATCTTTCGAAAAAAAATAATAAGGGTAAGACAACTCTTGATTTGGCGGCCGATAGAGGAGCATGGGATATTTATGAATACTTATTAAAAAAAGGTGTCCCTGTTAATACTTCTTGGAAAAATGAAGATGACCAATCACCATTAATTATTGCAACAGCAAGAAAAAATACAAATCTTGCTTTACAATTAATTAACTCACTTAATGTGAGTGAAGTGGAGGTTCTTGATAAAAATGGAAATTCAGCTCTTAAAATTGCTGCCAGTAAAAATAATGTTCAAATTATAAGTGCCCTAATCAAAAAAGGTGTTAGTTTAACTAATTTAGATAAAAAGGGATTTCCTCCTTTGTTTCATACCTTGGTTAAAAAAGGTGAAGATGAGATTACTGTTAATATGGATTCCGCAAAATTAATTATTGATAATATGAAAACTTCTGATCTTTCATCTATCAAAATACAAGGTAAAAAATCAATAATGGATATGGTAGCACATTATGGACTTCTAGATCTTTATATGTATTTGATACAAAAAGGTGTTAAAGCAAATAATCCATGGAAAGATCAAAATGGGAAAACACCTTTGATGTATGCAATTGAAGATAATAATAAAAATCATTTTGATATTATTGTTAATAGCGGTTTATCCCTTGATGAGAGTGATAATAATGGTGATTCGGCCCTTGTTTATGCTATGAAAAAGGAGAATACAAAATTTTCATTAGATATAATTAATAAACTAGATAAAGATGCACTCAATAGAGCAAATAAAAATGGGGAAGTTCCTGTTTTAAGTGCAATTAAAATGAATGACATAAGTGTTTTACGTGCATTGATTGCAAGAGATATTAATTTAATCACACAAGATAAAAAAGGTAAACTTCCATTACAACATGCAATTAAGAGTAATAAAATTGAATTTGCAAAATTAATAATCAATAAGATGGATAAATCTGAGCTTAATCATATTAATGGTGTTGGAAAAACATTTCTTATGATAGCAGCAGAGACCGGTGTTAAAGCAATTTTTGAATATCTAATACAAAGTGGAGTGGATATAAATATCAAAAATAGTCAAGATAAAGACAAAAGTGCTTTTGATTATTATAAAGAAAAATTTGGAGTTAATTTTAATAAATCATTGATTAATCCAACAATTGTAACAACAACTCCTACCACACTTCAAGATACTGGTTTTTCTTTTTCTGAAAAGGCTAACAAACTCATAAGTGATTTGAGCAATAAAATTATTGATTATAATAAATCATCGATGGAATCACAAGAGACCTTAAATAAAAATATTAAGAGATGGGCGTTGCTTGTAACCGATGTGGCCAGAGAAGTATGTGGTGTGGTTGAAGGGAGTCGTACGCCAAATTGTGTACTAGACATTAAGTCTAATAGAAATCAAGGACACTTTTTTTCAATTGTTCCTACATTGAAAAAAGGGAATAATATGCAGAAATTAGATCAATTGGAATTAAAAATATTTGATGTGTTTAAAGATAGACATGATTTACCAGCAACTACCAATAAAAGATTTTTTTATAATGGTAATACAAGAAAGGATTACACCTCTTATATCGAAGCTACATATAGTGAACCTCAAGTAATAAATCCATTTCAAAATGATGTGATTATACAACCCAAAAGAGAAGTAATAAAAAGCATTGAACCAGGATTGGAAGAGAAAAGTTCAATTGCTTGTAAAATTATCTCATTAAAAGATGAAACAAAAAATGGTCCAGCAGCAAGATATTATGCAGATGTTGATAATCCTAAAACAACACCTTCAAATTATGTTTATTTTGACAATAGTACTTGTTATTTAGTTGATTATAATGAATCAACTTGTAAACTTGTTGATGGAAAGGATGCATCTGGTGTTCTTTCAGAACAAGTATTTAAAGTTCTAAGTGCATATAAAACATCAACAGTTCTTGCAAGCACGACTTTAGGAAATATAAAAAATGGTCAATACATTTTAGAATCAGGAAAAATTATACCTGTTAAATCTGATTTTAAAGTTCAAGAGAGTAGTGAAACAATCGCAATTGCACCACCGAAAGGGAATAGTTACTTTAGAGTTTTGGCCAAAAATTTTAAACCTATAGCGTATAATAAATTTCTCTCTTCTTTAGATTTGGATCAAGCAAAGTTAGATAAGAATGAATTAAGTAAAAGTTTAATTTCAATAAAAAATGAAGTAGGAGATACAGCTTTTGATAATTTAAAACAAATAGTTTTGAGCGATTGGAATTCTTTAAACGATAAAGAGGTATTAAAAATATTAGGAGATAAATTTATAAATTTAAAGGAGATATTAATTCGTCACCCTTCTTTTCCTTCCGATGATGAGAAAACTGATTTTAGAGTAGGGTTACAAGAGATTCAAAGTAGTTTTAAATCTCTTTTTAATCGGAACTTAGAGATAGATTTGATTGAGGAGTAAAGGATAGGAGGATGATGTTATGTTATTTAAAATTAAATTTAAAATTAAATTTGAGATAATATTTTTTATATTTACGACTTTAATAAGTGAATTTGCTTATGCTGATGATATAGAAATTATAAATTCACAAATGATAGAATCTATTTGCAAAGGATCACTTCCATCTTTTAATAGATTTTATAATAAGAAAAATGAGTATGTGGCCGATATAGTTTGTAAATCAGATCAAATAATAATTAGTGGTAAGGATAAAAAACATTTATCACTCGAGGGAAAATACTCAAAAGCTATTCAGATTACTGCAGAAAATATAACTTTTGGAATTATTAGTTGTTCGGCCGCAGTTGATGCCAAGGCAAACGCAGCTATTGTTATTACTGATAATTTTAATATATTAAAAGGAGTGCACCTTATCGCTGATAATTTAAATATTTCAACTGCAAAAATAAACACCTCGGAATTTATCGCCAG
This sequence comes from Oligoflexia bacterium, assembly GCA_015232355.1. GTDB lineage: Bacteria > Bdellovibrionota > Bacteriovoracia > Bacteriovoracales > Bacteriovoracaceae > JADFZW01. The sequence goes on along the minus strand of JADFZW010000005.1, from coordinate 125,551 downwards.
GATTAATAAAAAAGTAAATAATGCTTCAAGTATGGCGAACACTAGTTCAACTATTAATGCTGATAAAATTCATATCTGGAGTAGTGTAATCAGTAATGGGAAAAATTCTCTTTTAAGTGCTAACGATATATCTCTCAATTTTAATTTGGAATTATCAAATAATGGAATAATTAGAAGTAATGGTGATATCGTTTTTCAAACGTTTGCTAAAGATTCAGAGGGTGAAGATGATGTTAGTAGTTTGATAGATAATGGTATTAACTCTAAAATATTTGCGAATGGAGTTTTAATATCAAAGGCAGCATCGATTAATGATTCATCCAAAACAATTGCCAGATATGGAGCATTTTATAATAGTCCTATTAAAGTTAGCTTTCAAGATGACTATTCACTTGAGACCATAAATTTATTAGTAGATAGTCCATTTGTTGAAACTGGTAAATATACAAAATTTGCTTTAGAAAACAGTGCTGTATTTAACAATAATGATTTAGAAAATGGTACTATTGATTTTTCAGGAACAATAACTTTAGCAACTGGATTGGATCTTTCGAATGGAAAGACAGCACTTCAAAAGAGTATTGAGCAACAAACATGGACTCGAGCGCCTGTTGATTTAATAAGTACAAAACATGCCGAGATCTTTGCTAACCTATCAAGAGGAGTTTACTTAACATCTGTAGGTGAAGTTAGAGCTAAATCACTAACTATATCATCAGAAGGAAATGTAGTAATTAATGGTAAAAAATTTGTAGATATTGATGGTGATTTACAAAGTGGAATTGCCAATACAGCAAGTACGATAGTAAATAGTGAAAATGCAATAATTAAAGGATCAATAACTGCTTCAGAAAAAGTGTTGATAGATATTATTAATAAATTAGAACTTGCTTCTAAAATTTATGCTACAGATTTTTCGGCCAAGGCCAAGGAAGTATTTCTTGCTGAAAATGGATCTATCGTTACTAAAAATTCAGCTACTATTATTTCGAAAGATAATTTATCAATTAATGGTACTATAAAAACAGGAATTGATTTATTTGAAGGAAAAAAAACTTTACAAGAAGTAGCGGAAGTATTCAATAAATTAAGCGCGGAGGAACAATTAAAATATCGCTTAGTTTTACACTCGGAAAATGGTGATCTGCTACTTGGAAAAAACTTAAGTATGCGCTACCTACTGGCCGATTTTAAAGCTAAAAAAAATATATCCAGAGATGGAAACTTGCAAGGACTATATGAAACTCTAGAGGGAAAAGATATTAAAGAGGGTGGTGAAATAGAAGTAAAAAGTAGTGATTATAAAGCAGATGCCATTAAACTTACAGGTTCCTATAAAACTATACAACTAAAAATTAAGGATATAAAATCGCTTACTTTTGCAAAGGGCTCAGATACATTTGCAGATACAATTAATATTTCACAAGCAAAAGATATAATTTCAGAAAATGGTAGTCGTATTACTGGAGCAACAGTAGTTTTAGATTCTGATCAAGTTAAAATTGATGGTGCTCTGACTGCACTTGCAACCTTAGGGATTAAGGGTAGTACTTTAAAGATAGCAGAAAATGGAAATGTAGAGAGCAAGGGTAATACTTTGCTTGAAAGCACTGACTATATTGGAATAGATGGAAGTTTAAAATCGAGTGAACAATTATTTCTTAAAGGGAAACAAGTTGTAATTGACGGAATAGTTGCGGGAATGGGACCAGTAGTAGTGAGTGGCAATCAAAGAGTGAGAATCAATGGAAGTATTGATTCCAATGGAAATACTTTTATTACTACCAGTGATTTATCTACAACAAGTGGCAGTCAGATTAAAGGACAAAATGTTCAATTGTTTGTTGAAAAAAATATAGAACATAATGGAAAAATTATTTCCAATCAGAATACTTTAATAAAATTAGAAAATGGAGATTTTGAAAAAGTTAGAGGTAATTTATCTTCGGGTGGTTGGGTTGCTTTTGATGGAAAAATAAGTTCTGAAGAAGCGATAAAATTAGTTACTACAAATGAGGGAAAAATTTCGGCACAAGGTATTCAAGTAATTACCACTGAACCTATAGTCATTAACCGAAATATTGAAAGTACCAGTGGAGTTGCTATTGAAGCAAAAGAGTTAGAAGTTTCAAGCGGCACTAGTATTAACGGGACTAATGTGAATCTTGGATCAACATCTGGAAATCTAACTTTAAAAGCTGGTTCAACAATCACAGCAACAAATTCAGTTACCATCAGTGCAAAAGGTGGAGATCTAATTAGGGAAGGCAAAATTGTAGATGGGAAACCATTTTTTTCTACAATTACCTCTGGTACTGGAGGTGTAATATTAGAAACTGATGGAACTTATGTTGATCAGGCATCTCAAACAAAAACAAGTGGAACCTTTATTATACAAGCAAAGAATGGATTAATTATTGTGCCACTTGAATATACAACTACAAGTCAGCAAACAAAAATAGGATTTTTTAAAAATAGAACCATAACTACTACTAGTACTGTTTACTATAACACTACTATGGAAGCAAAAAATGTTAGCATCACTACGGAAGCTCCTTCTGATGTTACTAATCTTGATTTTAAATCTGACAATCTTGTATTTAATATCCCCGAGGGAAAAGAACTGCCAATTAAACGTCTTCATAATAGTGTCTCTTCAATTACTACATCTGCATGGAGGAATGGTTTTAAACCAATAGGAAGAATTATTGATGAGGCCAATCGCATGGCCAACGATGCAAAAAAAATTACCAGCAACTTGATTAAGATTGAACAAAGTATTTCTCGTGCGATTTTAAAACCTATTACAAATAATATTCCCGTTGCCGATAAAATAATGGAGAGGATTTATAAAGTACAAAATGTTTCCTCTGATATGATGACAGATTTATTAAATGTGAATAAAATTTATAAGACAGATACCTACAAAAAATGTTTCGATGGAGTTAAAGATGAAATAGTAGCAACGGTTAATGATCTTCAAAGATTGAAAAGCAAAGTTATAACTAATGTTGTGGCGAGAGCATTAAAAAATGTCTCTCAGGATTTAGCAAATTTGAGTGTAAAGCTTGATAAATTTGCGGACAAGGGAGTGGGATATGTTGAGGCGGCCGCTAGTTTTGAAAATGTTGCTAGAATAGCATTAGTAACTGTCGCCACAGCTTGTGGAGGTGGTCCAACTGGAGCAGCTCTGGCCAACGTACTTGCTGATAAGTATATTGCAAAAAATAAGATGACTGTAGAATCTGCTCTTAAAAGTATGGCCACAGGGATGGCCGCAGGATACGCATCTCAATTTGTAACTAATTTAAATATATCTGCAGGTAACTCTGCAACCTCAACAGTTACAAGCATGAGTAGTAGTGTTGCTGGTAATTTATCATCAGATGCAACTAATAAGCTACTTAATCATAGTTCCTATACGAGCAGAGATTTTATTACCAGTGTTTTAACTGGCAGTACAAGTGGGGCCATTACTTCAAATATAAAAATAGAAAATCCCTCTAGTAAATCGATGATAATTGGTGGACTAACTGGTGCAAGTAGTGAAACAATAAGAGAAGTAGTTCATGAAAATCGTTTGAATCTAGATGAAGTGGCACTATCGGCATTAAATAAATTTGCTAATACTACTGTTGATTCCAAGGTATCAATGGGGGTTGAAGGAGTAATTCCTGAAAGCATGAAAAGTATTATAAATCTTAATTTAAAACAACCTTTAGAGAAAAAAATTGATCTTGGAAGAAAAATTGGAAGTACACTTCAAGGATTTAAAGAGGCAATGCCAGAATTGATTGCAGGTCTTGAAGCAATAAATGAGAATGGAGATGATGAATCTGTTGACAAAATCGGACTGAGTGAAGATCAAAAAGCTACGCTTGATAAGTTTATTAAAGAGCAAGATGCTGCTATCAAATTAGAATTAGCAAAAAAGTTTGGAGTTGATTCTTATGATAAATTAACACCAGACCAACTTGCAAGTAAGGAATATCAGGATTTTAATAAGTGCCATAGTGAACAAGCAGAAAAAAATATATTAAGCGATCCAGGTTTGCTTGCAGTTGTAGATAGATTAAAAGAAAAATATCAGATTGTTGGTACAGAGAAAGGAAGAGAACCTGCTTACGCTCCACTAATAATTGCAGGAGCAACTGGTTTAAGTTTAGGAGCAAAATATGTATATCAACTATATAAAGCAGATCAAGCAGTTGAATACGTTAAATCAAAGCAAGAACGAATTGAGTTGATTCCACTGTCCAAAAGAACTGATCAGCAAAATTATGCTCTTCAATTATTAGAACAAGAAAAAATTAAAATCCTATCTAATACAACAAAAAAATCTATCGAAGACACTGCTAATCCAATATCAAATGCAAGTTCAGGATTAACTAGTATAGGTTCCAATTTATATGGAATGGTTAATGTAAATACTTACGAGGATGAAATGAAAAAAGCAGATAGAATTATGCATAATATTGATTTAAGCGATCCTGAAAAGGATATTTACTTGAAAAAAGAATAATAATAATTGTTAACTACATAGGATGAAATATAATGAAAAAAATATTAAGCAAAAAATGGTTAAAATATTTTGTTTTGTTCCTAATAAGCGCAGTTTGTTTCCATTTCATATATCAACAGATGATAACTATTTATTTAAATCATAAATTTAATCGCCCTAAATTGTATCAACTTCGAATTGATGACGATATATGTTTTTTTACTCAGTCTGATTGTAAACAGGAATATTTAAAAGATAGGGTTGCTTTTTTGTGTTCACAAAATATAAGAATAGAAATAAGTGTTGATAAATCAATGTCTAAAAAAATTGAAGAAGGAGTGAATCTTACTTCACTAAATCTTAATGATTATTATTATTTTCAGACAAACAATAAGATCATTATTACCAAATCAAAAGACTACGTAGTAACAATTATTCCATTAAATATTTCATCTCAAGATATAATTAATAATCTAAGGTTGTGTAGGAAATGAACATTTTGATGTGGATACTTTTTCATTCAATATTTTTTTGTATTCTATTTTGGATCGTTTTCAATAAAGGATATAAAAATCCTATTATCAAAAACATACTATTCCCAGTAATATATCTTCAATTAGACAGTGTTAAAAAAGAGGATGTATTGAGAGCAGTAGGCATTATAGCAATGGTAGTGAATCTGATAATATTTGCTATAGGTTTATTCAATGAAGAATTTCGATCTTCTTTGCATTTTTGGTTATGGTGAAAAAAGTTTTATTTTTGGCATTATTTGGTTCAAACGAGAGCGAGTGCCATGCTCATTTGGTTCGGCAACTAACAAAACAAAAAGAGCATAGCAGTTTGAGACTACTTTTCTTCTCTTTATGTAAATTTTACTTAATGGTAATTTTATTCTCACTGGACATATTTGTTTATGCTATAATTTTTCTTTAATTAAAAGTTGAAATTTTTAATTTCATAACTTTACAAATTAGCTTATTACTTTAGGAGAAAAAAAATGAATTTTGAAAAGAACAGAGCTAACTTACGTTTAATCATGCATAGATTGATTGTTTTTGTATCTATTTCTATTTTAATTGTTTCTGCAAATCTCTTTGCTTTTGAGGTGAAAACCGTTAAGCTTGGGAGTGTAAAGGCCATGAATATAACTGTAGCATTGGACGTGGATAAAATTATAGAAAACATAAAAAAAATGACAGACGAAGAATTAGAAAAAAATTATGGACGTATAAAAATACGTATTGATTCTCCTGCATATAATGAAAAAATTCGTGTATTAAGTGGAACGAACTACGAACCAAATATACCAATGAACTTTTCAAATGAAACATGTCAACTTTATATAGATCCTATTCATTATAATGGATTAAATATCTTTTTTAGTCCGATTCCAACAAACTCTGGTGCGCGTACTGTGGTCAAAGCAATTGATTGTATTAATTTTTTTAGAGATAAAATTCAAAATAAAAAGTTTTCACATGACATTACCTATGTAGACAATGTTCCTGGTAGTTGGTGGCCTTGGTAATATTCATACAAGCATCAAGAATGTACGAATAAAGATTTTTGTTGGCCAAAAATAAGATTTCCTAATAATAAGTATAAAATTAATTTGACAGATAGAAGAGAAATCGATTATTTCTTTGTTGTAATTAATATTAATCATTAATTGCAAAAGAAAAAGTGGAGAATTCTATGGCCAATAGAATTTGTTTTGAACCTTCCAGAACGTTAATGGAGTTTCGCCTTCTTCCTGGATTTACCTCTGAAAAAAATAGTATAGATAAAATTTCTCTCAAGACGAAACTTGCTTCAACAAAAAATTCAACAAATAATTCAACAATCAATTTAAATATTCCAGTCGTATCAGCGGCCATGCAAGCAGTATCAGGAGTTGATTTGAGTTTAAGCTTGGCCAAAGAGGGCGGTCTTTCATTTATCTATTGTTCACAACCAATAGATAAACAAAAAGAGATGATCCAAAAAATCAAAGCACATAAAGCTGGTTTTGTTACTCCCAAAACTGTTTCACCACAAATGAAAATTGAAGAGTTACATAAATTAACAATAGATTTGGGATTTGCTACATTTCCAGTTGTTGATGATAAAGATAATACTTTTTTAGGATTAGTAGGAAAAAATGATTTTGATATTTCTATTCATGCTAACTATAAAGTTATTGATAGAATGATAGCAAAAGATAAATTAAAAATCGGCATGAATGTGACATCTCTAGAAGAAGCAAAAGCAATAATCTTAGAGGGACATCAGCACGTTCTACCAATTGTCGACAGTAAACTTAAATTAAAATATTTAGTATTTAGAAAAGATATTAACAATCATTTAAATTATCCATTGGAAGTTACCGATTCCTACTCTAGATCATTAGTGGGAGCAGCTATTAGTACTCATGATTATAAAGATAGAGCACCTGAATTGATTTCCGCAGGAGTAGATTTGTTAACCATCGATTCATCAGATGGACACTCATTTTATCAACGAGACACACTAGAATGGCTTAAAAATAATTTTCCAAAAATTCCAGTTGTTGCTGGCAATATTGTTACCTATGAGGGTTTTCAATTTTTAGTGAATGCTGGTGCCAAGGCCATTAAAGTAGGAATGGGTAGTGGATCTATATGTATCACTCAAGAGCAAAAGGGAACAGGAAGAGGATTGGCCACAGCAGTTATAGAGGCAGTTCGTGCACGCGATGATTATTTTAAGAGTAGTGGAGAGTACATTCCAATTATAGCAGATGGTGGAATTACTAGCGATAGAGATATTATTATTGCTCTGGCATTAGGTGCAGACGTAGTTATGATGGGTAGATATTTTGCACGAACTGCTGAATCACCAACGGAAACAGTGGTGATAAATAATCGTGTGATGAAACCCTATTGGGGAGAAGGTTCCTTTAAGGCGAGAAATTGGAGAGAGGCCAGATATCATCAAGCAAATTTTGCAGAGGGAGTTGAGGGTTTTGTAGAGTATGCAGGCAAATTAAAAGATACTTTAAGAGAAACTATTTCCAAAATTAAATCAGCAATGTCCTCGGCCGGAGTATCCTCCATAGAGGAATTACATACACAAGCAAACTTAGAAGTAATGTCAGCGCTCTCAATAAGAGAAGGACAAGTACATGACATCTATATGCCACAATGAAAAAGAAAAAGAAAAAGAAAAAGGTCGCAACGAAAATGTTGATGAGTATGAGTATAGAAATGGTTACAGAGATTTAAAACTTAAAAACTTATGCTCTCAAATTGCCCGAAAATACTCTAATATAACTGCGACTTCTACCTCTGCCACTTCTTCTGTTATCTCTAATTTTGTCACCTCTAACTCTTTTATAACCCCTAATAATATCTCTGCAACCTTTGCAAACTTAATTAAAATTGGTGATATCGATATTGGAATTACCTCTGATGGAATTGGAACAAAGATTGAAATTGCAGAGAGAGCAGGAATCTACAATACATTAGGATATGATTTGGTGGCGATGGTGGTAGATGATTTAATCTGTAATGGCATTATTCCTCTAAGTATTGCTAATGTGCTGGATGTAGATTATTTAGATGCAAATATTGTTCAAGAATTAATGTCTGGGCTTAGTAATGCTGCTCAAAGAGCGAATATCGTTATTTCAGGAGGAGAAACAGCAGAACTAGGATCATCGCGAATTAATGGGTATGGAAAAAAAATGCATTTTAATTGGAGTGCAACCGCCATTGGATATTTACCCAAGGGACGTTCCTCGATCATAGATGGAAAAAATATTAGAGGAGGAGATGTTGTCATTGCTTTTAAAGAGAATGGATTTAGAAGTAATGGATTTACTTTAGTAAGAAAAATTTTAAATGGTTTGAGTGGAGGAAGTGGAATAGAGGGAAATGCTTGGGATTTAATAAATATTCAAGAGCTACTTACACCTTCAACAATTTATTCTCCTTTACTCACTAAGATTATCTATGAAAAAAATATTCCACTCAAAGGAATTGCACACATAACTGGTGGATCATTCGCAAATAAATTGGGTCGAGTTTTAGATATTGGATGTTCTGTAGGAGCATCTGTTGGAGCATATCTTGACGATCTATTTGCACCTTGCGAATTAATGAGAGAGATTGGTCGCATGGGAGGATTAAGCGATGAAGTTATGTATAGCTATTTTAATATGGGCAATGGAATGCTGTTAATTGCATCTAAAGATTATGGAGATGAGATTATATCAATGGCCAAAGAGAATAATTATCAAGCGCAAGTAGCAGGAGAAATAATCAAAGAGAGAGTTATTAAAATAAAGAGTAAGAGCAAAAGTGAGAGAGTGGGTGTAATAAAATTTAATTTCTAAGAATTTTTTTTATTAGTATTAAAGTTAGTATCTGGAGGTTGTGTGAGTTTGTTTTTTTTTCAAATCATAGATAAAAAACGAAATAAAGCTAAGATAGTTAGCAGTAGATTATATACAGTTCAAACTAATGATCTTTATTTTGAAACACAACAACTGCTAGAGATGGTGAGAGAGATTTTTGTTGATAATATTACCGATCAATTTTATTTAAATAAATTAGATTTTGATTTGGTATTTAATCGTTCATTTAATAGTTTTATAGAAATTGCACCCAGACCGGAAGTCACCGATGATGAAGGTAAGATTGCAGAAAAGAATATTAAAGAATATTTAAATTCAAATTTAAATATCGATAATGATTTGAAAGTCAGAAGTAGCACCTTATATGCATTTGAAGAGAAAATCTCCTTAGAATTACTAGAAGAATATGCATCTAAATATTTGGCCAATAAATTAATTCATCATATACAAGTAGGAAATGATATTGAAATGTTTAAGGAGCGAGAGCATCTGTTTTTTTCCTCGATAGACTCAAATGATAATGAGAGATTGAGAATAAATGAAATTATTGATTTATCTTGTGATAATGAGAGTGATGAAAAGTTATTACAAATATCGCAAAAATATTTATTAGCACTAGATCTTGCAGAAATGAAAGCTATTCGTAATTATTATTTGAGAAGAGATGTAGCAGATAAGCGTCGCTCACTTAATCTGCCGATGTGGCCATATGATATTGAATTGCAGGCGATAGCTCAAACTTGGTCCGAACATTGTAAGCACAAAGAGTTTAGGGCCAAAATTCATTTTGAGCTTGATGGTGAGAAGAGAGTTATTGATTCCTTATTTGATACTTACATTCGAAAAGCAACAGAGATTGTGAATGAGAAAGTTGATTTTTTAGTTAAAGTATTTGATGATAATGCTGGCCTAGTAAGAGTAGATGATGATCACTATCTCTCGTGGAAAGTAGAGACTCATAACTCACCATCAGCGCTTGATCCTTATGGTGGAGCACTCACAGGAATTTTAGGCGTAAATCGAGATGCAGTTGCGACAGGTATTGGTGGTGCTAGACCACTTTTTAATACTAATGTTTTATGTTTTGCTCCTGCAGATTATGCCCAAAGAAATAATCTTTTACCTGGTCAAATGGATCCACGAAGAATTATGTATGGTGTGGTTAAAGGAATTAAAGATGGTGGAAATAAGATGGGAATTCCTACCGTTAATGGTTCAATTGTTTTTGATGATAGATTTAGTGGCAAACCATTAGTCTTTTGTGGTACTGCTGCCCTTTCGCCAGCAACTGTTAAAGATAATGAGAGTGAGAGTGAGGTTAATACTGCTCTTAAAAAAATTGAGTGTGGAGATTTAATTATCTCTGCAGGAGGAAGAGTAGGTCGTGATGGAATTCATGGTGCCACTTTTTCTTCATTAGGGTTAGATGAAAATTCCCCAAGTTCAGCAGTGCAAATTGGAAGTCCATACACTCAAAAAATTCTCTTTGATTTTTTAGAGGAGGCAAGAGATAGATATTTAGTAAAGACTATGACTGATAATGGAGCTGGTGGATTGTCATCATCTATAGGTGAATTAGCACAAATTGCAGGTGGTGCTGAAGTATTTTTGGAAAAAGTTTTGCTTAAATACTCATTTTTGAAACCTTGGGAAATATTTTTAAGTGAATCGCAGGAGAGAATTACTTTAGTAGTTGAAAGAGAAAAGTTGAATGAGTTGCAAGTGTTAGCACAAAAGTTTCAAGTGGAGATTTGTAATATTGGTCAGTTTAAGAATGATAATCACCTCTCAGTTTATTACAAGGAGAAGTTGATCTTACATTTAGATCTTGAATTTTTACATAAAGGTTATCCTCAAAAAGTATTAGAAGCAATTCACAAAACAAACAATTCAGAAAAAAATTCACAAATATTCGATATAGATTTTAACAAAACAACTTTGAATAATATTATTTGCCAATTATTATCAAATATAAATATCTGCTCTCGAGAGGAGATCATTAGAGTTTATGATCATGAAGTTAAGGGACAGACTATTTTAAAATCATTGATGGGAGGAGTGGGAACTCAAAATCAATTTTCTCCTCAGGATGCCGCTGTTTTTAGATTATTTTATAATTCTTACAAAGGAGTGGCGATATCTAATGGATTATGTCCTCAGTATGCAGAGTTAGATCCATATCAAATGTCTCAAGGGGCATTCGATGAAAACATTCGTTCAATAATTTCGGTAGGTGGTGAGTTACCACATACACATACACATAAAAATAATTTTTGGTCTGTTTGTGATAATTTTTGCTTGCCAAATGTATGCTATGATCCTCAAACAAATCCTGATGGAAAAGAAAAACTTGGTAAACTAGTTCAAATGTGTGAAGGATTGTTTGATATGGCCACATTCTTTAACATTCCTTTGACTTCAGGAAAGGATAGTATGAAAAATGATTTTATCTATAAAGATAAAAAAATATCCATTCCACCAACTATTCTCTACTCCTTTGTGGCCAATATTGAAGATGTACGGCGGATTAATAGCGCTGAATTTAAAGTGAGCGGTGATTTAATTTATCTTTTAGGTGAAACCTATGATGATGAATTGGCCAAAGCACGGCTCTTTGATTTAATTGATTTATATCCTGAGATACAGATACCTTTGGTACTACCTAAATCAAATGTAGTAGTACCAAAGGTAAGAAAAGAGATGGCCTTGGATTTATATTTAAAGATGATGGAAGCAAATCGTAGAAGGATTTTGAATTCGTCACATGATCTATCTGATGGCGGTCTTGTAGTTGCACTTGCAGAGTCATTATTTGCAAATAATTTGGGGGCCACAATTAATCTTTCCTGTTCTAATAATGTTATTCCATTTCTTTTTAGTGAATCACACTCTCGTTTTTTAGTTAGTATAAATCCTAAAATGAAATCTTTGTTTGAATCAATATTTGATGGAAGATTTAAGCTATTAGGAGAAGTAGAAGGCCAAGGTCAAGGCCAAGGAGAATCCTCCGCAAAAGTTGATCTTAAAATTTATAATCAAAATAAATTAATAGTAGAGATTGCAACCTCAACCCTATATTCTTCATTTACAAAACCTCGTTTTTTACAATATGGAGGTAATGAATGAAGATGAATAGCAAAATTAATAATATGGTTAATGTTTTAATTATAAGTGGCCAAGGTATTAATTGCGAACAAGAGATGTTTTGGAGTTATAAATTATTGGATGTCAAAAATCTTGCAGTATCTATTGTTCATATAAATAGCATACTAGATGATCCAAACATTATTCATAAATATGATTTGATAAATTTTCCTGGGGGATTTTCATTCGGAGATAATCTAACATCGGGGAAAGTTTTAGCAAATTTTATTAAGCATAAGCGAAGCTCATCTAGAATAGGTGCACCTTCAATGCTTGAGGAGATGAAAATCTTTATTCAAAATGGAGGGTATATTTTAGGTGTATGTAATGGTTTTCAAATGTTGGTTAAGTTAGGTTTATTACCTAATATTAATTTACAATTTGAAATGGAAGTAACCCTGAAAGAAAATTCTACGGCCAACTTTGAAAACAGATGGTGTAGATTTGCAGTCAACACCCAAAACAAGTCTCCATTTTTTAGAGGTATTGATTTTATAGAATTACCTATTCGTTGTGGAGAGGGACGATTGCTAATTAGAGATGGAGAGATTTACGATGCTATTATTTCTAAAAATTTACATTTACTTCAATATGTGGATGATAAAAATCAATTAACCAATGAACCGCATTTAAATCCATGTGGTTCGGATTTATATTTAGCGGCCATAAGTGATATAAGCGGACAAGTAGTGGGGATGATGCCTCATCCGGAAGCATATCTTAATATTTATAATCATCCAAATTGGCCAACTATAATGAGTGATAGGAGATGCGAGCAAAATGGTGAAGATTTGCCAGTAAATGGATCACAAATTTTTAAAAATATAATTAATCATATTTTAAAAATAAAGAGTTAGAAGTAAATAAATAAAAATAGAGGTAAAAATGAGTGCGCATGATGAATCTAAGTTAATAAAAATAAAGCGTGTATTGATCAGTGTTCATCAAAAAGATAAATTGCCAATAATTTTAGAAGTATTAAAAAAATTTGATGTAGAGATTTATGCTAGCGATGGAACTAAAAAATTTATTGAGGATTTAAAGATTATTCCTACTTCAAATTTATTTAGTATTTCAAGCTATACTAAAAATCCTGAGATTTTAAAGGGAAAGGTCAAAACTATCTCCTATCAGTTATCAGCATCGCTGCTCTTTGATCCAAATAATCAGAGTGAGCAGGAAGAATTTAATAAATTGCACTTACATAAATTTGATATGGTGATAGCAAATCTTTATCCGTTTAATGAGTATTATCAGAATGAAAATTATAATATTGATAATGTAACTAAACTAACAACTTATATTGATATAGGTGGAATGCTCTTAATTAGGGCCGGGGCCAAAAATTTTCAAAATGTTGTATCAGTTGTTGATTATGATGATTATGATTTAATAAAAGATTCATTAGAAAAAAATAATGGTTCACTTACGATTAAAGATAGTATCTTTTTAATGAAAAAAGCATTTAGATATACAGCTGAGTATGAACTATCTGTGGCCAATGCTTTTGCACAAATTTTCCCAAAGGGTTATGGTGATAATGAGAATAACAGTGACAATAACAGTGATTTGAAATATGGAGAAAATCCACATCAGAAGGCTAGCTTTTATAAATCTAAACAAGCGAATATAAAATGCTTATCAAAAAATTCTCTCTCATATAATAATATAGTAGATATTGATAGTTCACTTGCTTTGATAAATGATTTGAATTATTCAAATAATTTGAATAATTCGAATAATTATGTAAGTGTTATTGTAAAACATTCCAATCCTTGTGGGGTTGCTAGCACTTCTGCTGATCAACATCAATCAAAATCATTTGTAAAAGCACTAGAAGGGGATGTTGTATCTTCTTTTGGAGGTGTATTATCTTTTAATACTCCTTTAGAGATGAAAACGTTGGATTGTTTCTCATATCAAGAAAATGGAGTAACAAAGAATAGATTTTTTGAAGTTATATTAGCTCCTGATTTTGATTTAGGAGTTGTGGATAGATTAAATAGTATTTATAAAAATATTAAAATTGTTAGAGTAGATAAATTTACTAACCCAAAAATGGAAGTTAAATATCTAACTAATTTTGCTGGTTCACTTTTAATTCAGGAGAGAAATTCCAAGATATATAATGAGCTAAATATTGTTTCTAAAAATAAAAATAGAGCAATTGATTTAGATTCAAAGATGGATGCTATCGAATTTGGATTAAAAGTAGTTAAAGAGATGAAGTCAAATGCTATTGCTGTTGTTAAACATGAAAGATCTGGAGCTACTTTTACCATTCAATTAGTGGGTGCAGGAGTAGGGTGGCCAAATAGAGTAGGAGCGGTTAATGCTGCTTTAGAAAATACCATTAGAGAAAGAAGAGATAACGATGGCGATTTAATTTTATTTTCTGATGGATTTTTTCCTTTTGCTGATAGTATAGAGTTAATTTCTAAATATAAAAATATAAAAACAGTAGTTGAACCCGGAGGTTCCATTCGTGATAAGGATGTTATTGCAAAGGCAAATGAATTAGAAATTGATTTGATATTTACTGGAGTAAGATTATTTAAACATTGAAAATAGGAAAATAGTATGAAGGATATGAAAGATAGAGATGGTATTTCAATTCCACCGCTAAAAAAAATACATAGTGGTAAGGTTAGAGATAGTTTTAGATTAGGAAATGATGAAAGTAAACGCTTGATAGTTGTAAGTGACAGAATTTCAGCATTTGATCACATCTTAGATTCAAAGATACCTTATAAGGGATCTATTCTTAATATGCTTACAAATTTCTGGTTTAATAAAACTAAACATATAATCAAAAATCATCTTATTGAAGAGATTTCAAGTAATGCTTCAATAGTTCAAGAAGCAAAACCAATTAAGTTAGAATTTATTGTAAGAAAATATATAAGCGGATCACTTTGGCGCAGCTACAGTAAAGGACAAAGAAAATTTTCAACCTATACATTACCTGAAGGGTTAACTCAAAATGCAGCATTAAGTGACATTATTATCACTCCTACTACTAAAGATGTTTCAGACCAAGAGATTTCTTATCAACAAATAATTGAAAGTAAAATAATTACTAAAGAGTTGCTAGATTATATCTATGATGTTTCTTTATCACTTTTTAAATTTGTAAGTTCATATTTAGAAGAGAGAAATATTTTGCTAGTGGATACAAAATTTGAATTTGCGACTCAAATTAATGATGACAAGTTAATATTGATAGATGAAATATTTACTCCAGACTCGTCTAGATTTTGGTATAAATCACAATATGAAAAAAATCAAATAGAAGTGGAATCACCAGATAAAGAATTTGTTCGTAAGTATTTAATGGACGCCAAAGAGTCAAAGGCATCAAAGGAAATGCCCAAAGTACTTCCAGACGATATTGTATGTGATACTACTAAACGCTACATTCAATTATATCAAGATATAACTGGAATGTTAGCAAATCAAATCTACTCTATAAATAGTTCGAAAATTAGTTCAAAAAATAGTTCGAAAAATTGCAATGAAGAGTTATATAAAACCTTAATAGATAAAAATATTATTAAGGATGGATTGATAGTAATAGTTATGGGTTCTAAAAATGATCTAGAACATGCTCTGAAAATTAAAAAAATTTGTAATTTATATGATGTAGATGTAATGATGAGAGTAATTTCCGCTCACAAAAATGGAGAGGAAATTTCAAATTTAGGAAGAGAACTAAACAATTCAATTAATCCAACTGTTGTAATTGCCATTGCTGGCCGATCAAATGGTCTGGGTGGATCGCTTGCATATAATCTCACAGTTCCGGTAATAAATATTCCACCCTTTAAAGATAATTTAGATATGTTTTTAAATATAAATTCATCATTAATCATGCCTCAAAATGCTAGCGTGGCCACTTCAGTAGATGTAGAGGGAGGCACTAGATTAGCATTGAAGGCATTACAGTTAGAGCGATTAAAGAGTAGATTTGCAAGTGAAATAATAGATCTAAAAGATAAATTAAAAAATGATGATCAAGAGGTACAAGCGTTATGAGTGTGAATAAAAAAATAGATGCGATTTCTCCTCTGGATGGACGTTACTATAAAGATCTTAGTGAACTTTCAGCGTTTTTTTCCGAAGAGGCATTATTTAAATATCGCTTAAAAGTTGAAATAGAATATTTTAAACTTTTGCTGAAGGAAATTTCTAATTTTGATCTTGATCAAAATCAAAATCAGAGCAATTTTCTTAAAAGTATTATTGATAACTATAATGATCGTACTTATCAAGAGATTAAATCAATTGAAGCACAAACCAATCATGATGTTAAAGCAGTAGAGATATTTTTACGAAATAAATTGCTAGAAGTATTTCCTAAGAATTTACTTAACTTAATTCACTTTGGATTAACATCTGAGGATGTGAATAATATCTCCTATAATCTTTTAATAAAAGATTATATAACAAAAATACATCTTCCCTCTTTAAAATCATTGTTGCACTCACTGTTAATTTTAAGCTCAAAATATAAGAACTCACCTTGGCCAGCACGTACTCATGGACAAATGGCCACTCCTACAACTGCAGGAAAGGAGTTGGCAGTTTATTTAAATAGATTGTTTATTGTTTATAAGAAGATTAATTCATTTGAATTTTACTCTAAACTAAATGGAGCTACAGGAAATTTTTCAGCGATGGTATTTGCGGCCAAAGAAATTGATTGGTATTCACTTGCAGATAAATTTATAAATTCTTTTGGTTTAAAAACAAATATCATTACCACCCAAATAGAAGATAATGATAATTTGGCCGAATTATTCTTTTTACTTAAAAGACAAAATAATATTTTAATTGATTTTAATCGTGATATGTGGATGTACATATCCTATGGATATTTGAAAAATCTAGCAGATCCAAATAATACTAAGGAGATTGGATCTTCAACAATGCCTCATAAAATTAATCCCATAAATTTTGAAAATAGCGAGGGTAACTCACTGTTAAGTAATAATTTACTAAATCTTTTGGCCGATGAGCTTACTCGCTCGAGGATGCAAAGAGATTTGGTAGGAAGTACTTTGTTTAGAAATGTTGGAGTTGCAATGGCCCATAGCTATTTAGCATTGAAAAATGTTTTAAAAGGATTAAAAAGAATTGATGTAGATGAGAATGTTACAAAAGCAGTTCTGGAGAGTAATCCATCACTTCTTAGTGAGCCCATACAAACAAAATTGAAAATGTTACAGATTATGAACTCTTCAGCTAACGATGAAGATGATCCCTATGAATTAACAAAACAATATTTTAGAGGAAAATCAAACGATAGAGAGAGTTATGCTAAATTTGTTAATAGTCTTAATATAAGTGAAAAACAAAAAAAGATATTTATTGAACTTGAGGTTAAAGAATATATTGGTATTGCTCCCAAACTGGCAGAGAGAGTTATTGAAGAAGTAAATAATTATTTTAAGTTTTAAAAGAGTTGCTGATGAACATGATGAACCTGATGAACATTTTAATTTTAGGATCTGGTGGTCGAGAACATGCTCTATACTATAAAATTGTAAACGATTTTATAAATATAAAATTAAAAGCAGAAGCAAAAGTAAAAGTCTATGTTCTTCCAGGGAATGCTGGTATACCAGAGGAAGATAGAGTTTTTTTGCAAGTAGATGATTTTGAAAAGATCAAATCCTTTGCCGAAGAAAAAAAAATTGATTTGATTATTCCTGGTTCAGAATACCCCCTATCTCTGGGGATAGTAGATTATTTTAAATCCTCTAATTATTCTACAAAAGTATTTGGGCCAACAAAAGAAGCAGCACTTTTAGAATCTTCTAAAATATTTGCAAAAAATTTCATGAATAAGTATGCTATTCCTACAGCAAGACATTTTTCATTAAGCGGTTTAGCTGACGTCGATGAAGCTAAGATAATAAATGATTTAAATGGAAACTTAGTAATTAAATATGATGGATTAGCACAAGGAAAGGGAGTTTATGTTTGCTCCTCAAGAGAAGAGGCCAATAAATCATTAGATCAGATGAGAGCAATGTTTGCTAATAACATAAACTTTATAATCGAAGAAAAGTTGTTTGGCCTTGAACTCTCCATTATAACCATTGTCGATTCTATGAGTGGTCACTATTTAATATTTCCCCCTGCTCGTGATCATAAGAAAATTGGGGATGGAGATTTAGGTGCCAATACTGGTGGTATGGGTGCACTTGCGCCCATACCTATTTCAGAACAACTCTTATCAGAGATAGAAAATAAAATTATACAACCTACCCTAGAGGGATTGAAGAGTGAGGGAATAGAATATAAAGGATTTCTATATTTTGGTTTAATGTTAACTGCTAATGGTCCTTACCTATTAGAATACAATGTACGTTTAGGTGATCCTGAAGCACAAGTAATACTACCATTGATTGAAAATAATTTAATTGATTTAATAGAAGAGACATTGGATGGTAAGTTAGATCAAAGAAAATTAAAGATTAAAATTAGAATTAAAAAAGATAAAAAAATGCTAGGAGTAGTTTTATGCTCAAAAGGATATCCTGAGAAGTATGAAATAGATAAGGAAATTATTTTTAAAAGTAATCAAACTCAAACTCAAAATCATACGATAATATTTCATGCGGGCACAAAAAGAGTTGATGATAAAATCGTTACTAGTGGTGGTCGAGTGATGTGTGTGGTGGCAGAAGGAAATTCTTTTGCTGATGCCAGAGAGAAAGCATATGAACAGTGTGGACAAATAGCTTTTGATGGTTGTTACTATAGAAAGGATATAGGTATAGCTCAATCACTAAAGCGATTAAAACGTTTAGCGGTATTTATTTCAGGCACTGGTAGCAACTTGCAGGCATTACATGAAAATATAATTAATGGATCATTAAAAGATTTGGCGGAAATAGTTTTAGTCGTATCTAACAATCCAGATGCTCCTGGAATTTTATATGCACGAAAAATGTCCATTAAAACTTGTGTAGTAGATAGTAGAAATCTAAGTAGATTGCAATTTGAAACCATAGTTCTTTCAGAGATATTGCCAATGAATTTAGATTATATTGTTTTGGCGGGTTTTATGAGAGTATTATCACCATTTTTCATTCAACATTATAAAGATCGAATTATAAATATTCATCCTGCAGATCCTAATTGTTATCGTGGAAATAGAGGATATGAATATGCATTTGAAAATAAATTAAAGGAAACAAAAATCACCGTACACTTCGTAGATGAGAGTGTTGATAGTGGAAAAATAATTCTACAACAAGATGTTGATTTGAGTAATGTAAATACACTTCAAGAGATTAAGCAATATGGTTTATCTATAGAACACCAAATGTATTCTAAAGCATTAGCTCAAGTAATAATGAACCAAATGGTATAAAAAATATAAAAAAGGGGTAAAATAATATGTGTGGAATTCTAGGGATAATTGGATCAAAGTCTGTTACTTGTGAATTAGTTTCAGGATTAACAGCAATTCAACATAGAGGACAGGATTCAACTGGAATTGTTACCTTTGATGAAACCTTTAAAATTAAAAAAGGTACAGGTCTAGTTAAGGAAGTATTTTTAGCTGAACATCTTGAACGATTAACTGGAAATATGGGCCTTGGTCATGTTAGATATTCAACTTTTGGAACTCCTGATGAAAACAATGCTCAACCCTTTATGGTTAATTATCCATTCGGACTTGCGATGGTTCACAATGGGAATGTAACAAATTTTTTAGAATTAAAAGAGATATTACAAAAAGAAGATCATAGGTTAGTTACCAGTGCATGTGATTTAGAACTTATCTTAAGTGTCTTTGCATCTGAATTAGGAAAGATGGATTTAAATCATTTGAGTTACGAACATATTTTTGCCGCCACTGCTAAAACACAAGAGCGAGTTGCGGGTGCTTATTCTACACTCACGATGATTGCTAATAATGGACTACTGGCCTTCACCGATCCAAATGGTATTCGTCCTATGGTCTTTGGTGAAAAAATTGATGAGAAGAGTGGGGAGATCTCATATGCTTTTGCTTCTGAATCAACTTGTTTTGATTATCTTGGTTTTAAATTAATAAAGGATTTGGCCCCAGGTGAAATGATATACATTGAAAGAAAGCAAGATGGAAAGTTGGTTATTCATTCTAAGAATGAAAATGATACTAAGAATGAAAATGATTTTGTAAAACAACATTTTTGTATTTTTGAATATATCTATTTTTCAAGAGAAGATTCAATAATTCATGGGGCAACTGTTGCTAAAGTAAGAGAAAAAATTGGAGCATTACTTGCTAACAGATTAAAGCAAGAGATTGCAAATAAAAATATCTCTCCTGATGTTATAATTGAAGTCCCCTCCTCGGCATTTTATTTTGCTTGGGGATTATCGAAAGCACTATCGATTGAATATGCTAGAGCGTTTTCAAAAAATAATTTTATAGGCCGAAGTTTTATTGAACCAACAGAAAAGATAAGAACAAATACCATTAGACAAAAATTAAATCCCATAAAGGAGATTGTTAATGGTCGCAATGTGATTGTGGTAGATGATTCCATAGTTAGAGGAAATACCTCAAAGCATATTGTTTCAATTTTACGAAATGCCGGCGCCAAAGAGATTTATTTTGTATCAGCAGCACCACCAATAAAATATCCTTGTGTATACGGAATTGATATGTCTACTAAGACTGAATTATTGGCCGCTACTTTAGATGAAAAGCAAATAGCAAAATTGATTACAGCAGATAAAGTATATTTTCAGTCGATTGATCAATTAATTAAACTAAGTGATGAAACTTTAATTCCTTCTTGTTGTTTTGCCTGCTTTAATGGTAAGTATCCAACAAAAATTGATGAAAAAATTATTTCTAATATTGCAAATGAGAGAGGTAATGCCAGATGCATTTAAAAAATAACTTTAAAAAGATTTTAATATTAGATTTTGGTGGCCAATATGCTCACCTGTTGGCCCAAAAAATTCGAAAGTTAAAAATATATAGTTTAATAGTAAATCCTGAAGAGGTATTAGATATTAAAACTAGTGATGATTTCACGAGTGATTTTACTAATGATCTTTGTGGAGTAATACTCTCAGGTGGACCAGAGTCAGTGTTGGATGGATATGATGATCATATAAAAAAATTCTTTGATTCCTTGATGATTAAAGGAATTCCCATACTGGGAATTTGTTATGGCCATCAATTGCTGGCCCATCTTTATGGTGGAAAGATAAGTAAAGGAGTGATCGCTCAATATGGTAAAACCAGAATTTTAGTGGATCATTCTTCACCCACACCATTATACCAAAATATTCCCGCACAGATTAACGTGTGGATGAGTCATATGGATTACGTTGATTATTTAAATGATAAATTTATAGTGACATCATATTCAGAAAATAAATTAATTGCATCCTATGAGATGAAAAATTATCCTTTGTTTGGTTTACAGTTTCATCCAGAAGTAACTCATAGTGATTTTGGTGAAAGTATCCTAGATAATTTTATTAACGTATGTTTACAACAATTACCAAGTGATAATAGAATTCGTGATTGGGATAATGAACTTCAACTTAAAAGTATTATAGAGTATATAAAAACTAGTAGTGAGGGTAAGAAATTAATAATTTTAGTTTCAGGAGGCGTTGATTCTGTAGTGGCGCTCAAACTATGTTCTTTAGCAAAAAATCCATCCGACTTATTTCCACTTCATATTGATACTGGACTTTTAAGATTGAATGAATCTAGTGAAGTTTTAAAATATTTAAAGACATTAAATATTCCTAATATTAATTTTCTAGATGCCAGTGAATATTTTTATAAAAAACTAGAGGGAATAATTGATCCTGAAGAAAAACGAAAAATTATTGGTGAAGCATTTATTGAGAGTGTAAATAGTCAGTTTAAATTTGATAATGATGATTTTTCTTTAGTTCAAGGAACAATATATCCTGATACTATCGAGAGTGGTTCTGCTGCTTCCAGATCGCATACGATAAAAACACATCACAATAGAGTTGAAGGAATTTTAAATCTTATATCTCAAGGAAAAATTATTGAGCCACTAAAAAATCTATATAAAGATGAAGTGCGAGTTCTTGGAAAATATTTATCAATTGATGAAAAGCTTATTAATCGTAGACCATTTCCTGGCCCGGGGCTGGCGATAAGAATTGTATCTTCTTTTACAGCGACAAACGACAACGATGATAATAAATCTTTAGTTCTACCTGTTGCTGTACCTGTTGCTGGTTTAGAAGGATTGATATTACCAATTAAAAGTGTAGGTGTACAAGGAGATCAACGTAGTTTTAAAAATCCTCTATTATTATTTAAAAGCAAAGAGAATAAAACATTTGTTTCTTCTAAACTGATAAAAGAGTTGTCATCAAGTCTTATAAATGATCACAAGGAGATTAATCGAGTATTGTGGGCACCATTTGATGATTTGCATTTTATAAAAAGATTAAAAACTAAAACTAATCTTATCAACCAAGAGAATGTAAAACTTCTTCAGTTACTGGATCATCAGATAGAAAAAATATTATCAGCTTATAATGATATTTGGCAGTCATTAACTGTATCCTTACCTCTCTTTGATAGTGAGAATGATACTTATAATGAAAATAATCAAATTTTTGTTTTACGAGCAGTTACTTCTGTAAATGCTATGACTGCTGACGGTTATGATTTTCCGAAGGAGTTGCTTGAAGAATTAAATATTAGTGCACGAAAGATAAAGGGAGTTAGCTCTTTATGGTTTGATTTAACATCAAAACCACCGGCCACTATCGAGTGGGAGTAATTGTTAAAGCAACTTTATAGTAACTTTATATCGTCTCTTTTAGGGCCATAAGATAACATAGTTATTTTGGGCCCACTTAATTTTTCCTCAATATATTTTAAAATTGAGGATGAATTATTTTTAGGATCTTCGAAGCGTTGATAGATTGCTTGATCGGGTGTTTGATCGGCGTTTGTAGAAGTATAGTCATATGCAATTTTCATATAATCGAATTTTTCAATTATATCCCACTTAACTATGGCCAGTTCATCAAAACCGCAAATTTCAGAGGCATATTTTAATTGAACTAAATCTAAATGTCCTGTTCGCCTTTTTCTTCCAGTAACAGATCCAAATTCATGGCCAAGTGTTTGTAAATTTTCTCCATAACTTGTTAGATCTTCAGAGGGAAATGGTCCAGCGCCAACTCGTGTAGTGTATGCTTTAAATACACCGATTGTTTTTGTTAAGTATTTAGGTGGAATACCTGCTCCATTTAAAAGTCCAGCAGTAGTTGTACTTGAACTTGTGACATAAGGATAGGTTCCGAAATCTAAATCTAACATCAATCCTTGTGCGCCCTCTAATGTAATATTTTTATTTTCTTTTAAGTATTTTGTAACGATAGGATGAGTATCAACAATTAGTTGCGAGTATTGATCCTTTAATATTTTTAAAGCATCAACATAAGATGCAGTATTGTCGGATGCAAGATTGATATCATCAAAATCTTTAATGATGTTGGTATTATTAAAAAATTCTCCAATGGTGATTCCAATTCTTTTTGCTTTGCTAGCATAGCATGGTCCGATGCCATTTCCAGTTGTTCCGATTTTGTTGTCTTTTTTGTCTTCTTGTAAATGCCATGGAAAGATTAAATGAGCACGATGTGAAATGAGCAGAGTATTTTTATTAAAATCAACTCCCAATCCTTGCAACTTATTCATCTCTTCAACAAGAGTTACAGGATTGATAACAGTTCCTGCACCAATAATGCTTAATTTTTTTTTAGCAAAAATTCCCGAGGGAATTTGTCGTAATGTAACTTTTTTTGAAATGTCATTGTCGAGATAAATTGTATGACCAGCGTTAGGTCCACCTTGAGATCTTATAACCATATCTTGAGGAAAATGATTGCAATAGTAATCAACTATTTTTCCTTTTCCTTCATCTCCCCACTGAGCACCGATAATTGCAGTAACACTCATACTTTTTCCTTTGTTAATCTTAATTTATCACTAGTGATAATTTCACTAGTGATAATAAAGAAAAAATGTTAATAGGTAAAGCATGATCATAGAGGGACTGTTCGTTCATCATGATAGGATCGAGCGACATCAAGTCGCATGCACCTTCAAAAGAAGTACTCGCCATAGTATCCCCTTAATTCAAAAAGTAGCACATAAAATTGGTACTGCTGATTTAATATTTAATGATGATGCTCTGATTTTTCCTGCATTCATAGATATTCATGTTCATGCTAGAGATGACATTGGTAAAAAGGAGAGTTACAAAGAGGATTTTAATTCGCTCTCACTGGCGGCCATAAATGGAGGAGTCTTTGCGGTAGTGGATATGCCAAATAATTTAACAGCTCCACCTATCAATCAAATAAATTATAAACAAAAATTAAAACTTGTTCATGACTTAAATTTAAATTCAAATTCAAATTCAAATTCAAAGATAGCAGTTGCTTTATATGCAGGAATAACTAGAGATTCAAATCCGTTCATAATGGATGAATCAAACGTGCCATATAAATATTTTTTTAATTCATCTCCTCAAATTCAAATCACAGAAGAGATTATCTCTCGTTATAAAAATCAACAGATTACTTTCCATGCAGAAGATGCGAATTATTTTTTGCCAGGGCCAGAATTGTCGAATGATAAACATTACAAACATTACAAACATCATGAAGTGAGAAGTGAAGAGGCAGAAATAAGGGCGATTAAAGAAATAATTAAATTAACTATAAAATATAATCTAAAAACTATTATTGCTCATGTGTCAACTGTTGAAGGAGTAAAGCTTTGTCAGCAAGCAAAGAAAGAGGGACTTAATCTAAAACTAGAAGTATGCTTTCATCATTTGCTTTTAAATCATGAAGAACATCCTGAAAAGTATTTTCAAGTAAATCCTCCTCTTCGTTCGAAGAAAACTCAGAGAGCTATGCTTGACTTTATTATAGATAAAAATTCACCATTATACTCACCCTTTGATTATTTAGTTACCGATCACGCTCCTCATACTTTTGAGGAGAAGATGAAAGGAATAAGCGGATTTCCAGGACTTGATACTTATGGATTAATGGCCGCTTACTTGATAAAAGAAAAAGGAGTTGATCCAACTCTTATTTCTAGATTGTCATCTTATAATCCAGGAAAATTTTTTAATTATTTTCAAAATAGTGATGAAAAGATTTTTCTAGGTAAAATTGAAGAAAACTATCATGCAAAGTTTACAGTGATGGATTTTTCAAAAAAAACGTTAATTGATAAAAATTTTATTCAAAGCAAGTGCAAGCATTCGCCTTATAATGGAATGGAAGTTAATGCTAAAGTTTTTCTTGTGTAAAATAAAATATAATAAAATATAAAAAAGGAGTGTGCAGATGGAACAATTAGATAATACTGAAATCAGGACCAAAAACGATGGACTTATTTCAATTAGAGATTTGTCGAGAGAGGATATTTTATCACTCATAAGAGATAGTCAAAAAATAAAAGAAGAGAAGATGTATGTAAGAGAATCTGTTGTTAGATCTAATTCTAAGATTGCTTCGCTATTTTTTGAAAATTCTACTCGCACACGAGTAAGTTCAGAGACAGCAGCACGTAATCAAGGATTTTATGTTAATGGTTTTGCTGGTGTAGAGGGAACTTCAGTTAAAAAAGGCGAACCCTTAATGGATACAGTTAGAATGTTTGAAGGATATGGATATCAAGCAATTATTATGAGACATGAATTGGCCGGTGCTGCTCGCTTTGCTGCTGATAATTTAAATATACCAGTGATTAATGGTGGAGATGGTAGCAGTGGACATCCAACTCAAACTCTACTTGATCTTTTTACAATATATGAGGATAAGCAAAGAATTGATGGACTAAAAATTGCTTTGGTTGGAGATTTAAAATATGGTCGAACAGTACACTCACTCTTAGATGCTTTAAGTTTGTTTGATGTAGAAGTGTATCTTGTTTCTCCTAATGGACTTAATATGCCTCAGTGGAAAGTGGCCGATTATACAAGTGTGAGTGGAAAAGTTCCTATTGTGGTGACGGATCTTAAAGAGATTTTAAGTAAGTTGGATGTTTTGTATATGACAAGAATTCAACGAGAGCGTTTTCATTTAGGAATTGAAGGTGAGGCGGAATTTAAAAAGGCATCAGGACTTTTTGTATTAAATAGAGATTTATTAGAAAGATATGCAAAAAAAGATTTAATTGTTTTGCATCCACTTCCTCGTGATAAAAATAATATGGAGATTTCAACAGATGTAGATAATACTCCCTATGCAAAGTATTTTATTCAGGCACAAAATGGTCTTTATATGCGAGAGGCACTAATACGAAAGATAATTAATACATCATCAATCTCATCATCAACTTTTCCAGCGAAATCTCCAAGAGCTTTACTTAAACGCTCTCCTGGATCATTAAATTTACCAATAATCGATGGACAAAAAAAAGGTGATAAATATCACTATCGACTTGATGAGGGCACATTGATTGATCACATAGAGGTTAATCAAGGATTAAAACTCTACAAGATGTTAGATTTGGATAAGATTTCTGGATCAGAGGTAGTTTTATGTACAAATATTCGTAGTAAACAATTTGAGAGGAAGGATGTTTTGGCCATACATAAATTAATTTTGTCTACGCAGCAGCTATATAAAATTGCTCTTCTCTCACCTAAGCACACAATTAATATTATTAAGGGTCAACGAGTGATAAAAAAAGAGAGAGCAATTCTTCCTTCCCCTCTTTATGATCTTTTGATATGTAATAATCCATTATGTATTTCTAGAAGTGAACACAATGAATTTGCTCGATCTATCTTTTACGTTGAATCAGATGATCCTTTACAAGTTCGCTGTCATTATTGTGAAGAGATCTTTAGCAGAAAGGAGATATCAATTGCATACTAACGATTCGTTTATTAATTTTATTATTGACCACAAAGTTTTAACTGTAAGTAGTACTCCTTTTACATTGGCCTCAGGTCAAAAATCACATCTCTATATTAACTGGAGAAGTGTTACCAATAATTTTTTTCTCTTTGATAAACTATTAAAGATGGTTTTAGAGTTTATTCAGTTGAACAATATTCACTGTGATACATTTTATGGAGTTCCAGAGGGTGCTAGCAAACTTGCTTTGTTTGTACAATATTTTTATTTACAAAAAAAATATTCATCCGAGGAGAGTTCATCATTAGCTACGCTAGCGATGGGAAGAGGTGTTCCTAAAAACCATGGTTCTATTGCGGATAAATATTTTATTGGTCAACCAATAGGTGATGTTATTATTATAGAGGATGTAACTACTACAGGTGAATCGTTAATTAAAACCATAGAGATAGTTAAAGAGTTGCCAAATACTAAAGTAATTGGGTGTTTGGTACTGACTGATAGATCTCATCATGGATCGAAATCAATGGATGATTATTTTGTAAAAAATAATATTAAGCTCTATTCACTAAGTAATATGGATAAAATAATTCAAAAAATAAATTCTAACTTTCCTAAACTGGCAGAGGAGATAAATTTATATGAACAGCAGTAACAGCAGTAATAGCAGTGTGGATTTTACTAAAAAGTTAAATGATAAAGAGATGCAAGCAAGAGGAAAAATTGCTTTGGCCCTTGATGGTTTTTATGATTTAGAAGAATTAAGAGCGCGTGTGATTGAATTATATCCATACATCAAATACTTTAAAGTGGGATTGGAAACATTTATTAGATTTGGAGAAAGGGCAGTAAAGGTAGTTAAAGATAGTGGAGGAGAAGTTTTTTTAGATCTTAAACTTCATGATATTCCCAATACAGTTGAGCGCGCCTCTCGAGCGGCAGCAGAGATTGGAGTTTCACTCTTTACAATTCACGCTGCTGGAGGTGTAGAGATGATGAGGGCCGCTCGCATTGGTGCTAGAGATAGATCGCAGATTGTAGCGGTCACAGTTCTAACAAGTTTGAATGATCAAATTTTAGATAGAGATTTAAATATAAAAGCAACTGTAATTGATCAAGTAACTCATCTTGCGAAGGCTGCAGTTGCAAGTGAAGCAGTAGATGGAATTGTTTTATCGGCCCAGGAAATTCCATTGATAAAAAAAGATATGCCTCCTAAATTTTTGTATGTTACTCCAGGAATTAGAGGAGTAACCAGTGAGGCTGGTGTTGATCAACGAAGAACTATTACTGCGAGAGAGGCAACTCACAATGGATCATCAATTATGGTGATTGGTAGACCAATTAATTTGAAAAAAAGTAAAGAAGAGCGAATGAAAGAGGCATATTTAATAGTAAAAGAGATTGCCCATGCTATATAAAAACTTAGTTCGGCCAATACTTTTCAAATTTGATCCTGAAAATATTCACAATTTTGTAATTGCTGCTGCGAAAATATCATCGCCACTTGCATATGCATATGCATATGCATATGCGTATGCGTATGCTCGTAAAAAAGATTTAAATGTGTATTCGCATACGAAGCTCTGGGGATTAAATTTTAAAAATAAGATTGGATTGGCCGCTGGTTTTGATAAGAATGGTGAGATCATTCCATTTTTGTCGGCACTTGATTTTGGTTTTATCGAGATTGGATCTGTAACCTTTCATCCAAATTCTGGAAATCCACGACCTAGAATTTTTCGTTTTCCCAAGGAGCAGGCGTTAGTTAATCACATGGGATTAAATAATCATGGTGCTATGACGGTTGCTAATAACTTACAAACTTTAAGAAAAATTCAAAAAAAATTTTCAATTGATCTTCCACCTATAGGTGTAAATATTGCTAAAACTCCCTCGAATGTTCTCGAAATGTCTTCTTCTGAAGGAGTTGTTGATATTATAAGTTCACTAAAGCTTCTCTCCCCATTTGCTGATTATATAACCTTAAATATCAGTTGTCCCAATACAAGCGAGGGAAAAATTTACGAAGAACTTGCCGATTTGCGAACACTTCTAGAATCAGTTAAGAATGAATGTTCGATATTATCTATATCTAAATCTAGACCAATACCAATACTTTTAAAAATTTCTGCGGATGTAAGTAGAGAAACTCTTAATTCGATTTTGGATTTAATTACTGATACTTCCATTTCAAATATAGCAGGTGTAGTTGTGTGCAACACTACCAAAGCTTCTTCTCCTGCTCATGGAGGACTAAGTGGAGTTCCCCTTCAAAAGATTTCAACTGATTTAGTAAAACATGTTTATCAATATACCAATGGAAAACTTCCGATAGTTGCAGTAGGCGGAATTGATTCCTATGAATCATTTATGCAAAAGATAGATGCAGGAGCATCGCTAGTGCAACTGTATACATCGTTAATTTACCAAGGCCCATTCATCATAAAGAATATAAACCACTTCCTCTAAATTTCGAATCTGAGTCCTAGAACACTTATTGTATCTGAAAATAGAGCAAAGGTTTTATTGAGTTCATATACAGCATTTTTATTACTTTTAGGATCAACTGTTTTTACTATTCCAAAATTATTATACTCTAACATTATTTTTCCAATTTTTTCTATCTCCATCTCAGTAGGTCTATTCATTATATTGTATTTAAAGTTTAAAACTTTTTTATCTTTAGTTATGGTGTCTTCTTGTATTAATGTAGACATTAGCCCCTTATGATCATATTGAAGTGTGAAGTTAATGCCTCTGTAGGTGGTAGCACTGGTTAGCAAACCATTTTTGTTGTATTCATATTTGGTAGTGCCATAGAAATTTTCAACTTTTGTTATTTTATTATTTGCGGGATGATATTCGTATTTATAGAAAAGACCATTATTGCTTCTCTTTTCTTTAATTTGTCCATTTTCGTAATAGGAGTATTTTGTTATCAATTTTCCTAGTGATTGTTCAATTGGTCTTCGTTTTTCATCATAGATGGTTTCGGATTTTAAACCATTTTCTTCGGAGCTAATACGATAATCATAATCTTGTCCATCGGCACTTCTTTTTCTCTCATACTCTAATTTTTTTGTGACCACAGATGCACTACTAGGAGACTTGTAGGTAATGGTTGTCCAGTAATGTAAATCAGGTTTCGTTTTACTTTGACCATAGCTATATGTTGTGAGGTTGTTATCTCTATCTTTAAATTCCTTTACTAATTTTAAGGGAAGTTGATAGCTAATTTCAATTTTAGTCTTATCTGGATAGGTAACAGAAGAGAGTAAAAAATTTCCATCGTAGGTATATTTATGTGTTAATCCAGTTACGTCAATTGATTCAACCAATTTTCCATCTTCATAGTTGTATGTTACTTTTTTAGGATCATTGGGAGACCAAATATATTTTACACGTTTATCTGAAAACCAATCAAAAAATAATTCTTTTCCTTCAGAATCTTTTATCTTTTTCAAAATACCTAGATCATAGGTTAGATCGAGAGTATAACCATTTGGATGTTTTATTTTTTGTAATTCACCTGTGAGAGCAAAAAATTCGTTTTTTCCATCAAAGGTTACTCGTTCAAATCCTTTTTCTGTTTTTTTTATTGTTTGTATAAGACCACCAAGATCATTAGACTTAAATGTAGCACCATTGGGAATATCAGCACTGATTTTTAATTCTTCAGCGTAAAATTGTCTTAGTCTGGAATCGTTTTTAAATTTTTCTAATAATTGTGGTTCAATATGTTTAGCAATATTGGTTTTTTTCTTTATTCCTTCTAAAATATTTTTTGCTGCTTGGTCTACTGCTAAGGACCCATTAGTAGGAATAAATCTTGATTCTGCTCCAGTGCCATTTTCATACACAACAATAGAACCATCTGCACCTACTGCCAATTTTGTTTCAAAATAATTACCCCATCCTAATCCGAACCAACCTATTTTATATACATTTGAATTATACACTCTGTTGATATTAAGATTATTACTTGATGGAACATTAATATCAACAAAAGAGATAAAAAAATTACCATTTTGAGGATTTATATCTGCTAAACATTTTGAAGTAAAAACTGAAAGTGTTGATATTGAAATTGTTAAAAAAAAGAACATATAAAAAGTGTATTTGTTTAAATTAGAAATCAATAACTGTCTTTTCATTTGTTAAAACCTCTATATAAAAATTTATTATTCATCATAAATCTACATTCATAAATCTACATTATGGTTTATAAATCTAATTTTATATCGGTGTATCTATTTGTTTATTTAAGAATTAATTAAAAAAATTTTATATGTACGTGAGCGTACATTGTCGGCCACTGTTAGTGACTTATATAATACCAAACGATATTGTTTTGATTGGTTATATCTGTGCTTTGTTTTGAAAATTTTATTAAATGATTATTTGTCAATAACTGGAATAACCTGAATTTTTTTATCGAGAGATTTGAAATATTTCAATGTTTGATTGTGTCCATCAGAATCATCAGGTACAAAGTCAGCACATGCTTCCGCATGGATGTTTATTTTTTTTAACTGATTAAATGATTTTAATAACCCCTCTACTGTACGCTTAACACAACAACTGGTATTGATACCGCATACATTTAATGTTTTAACATTTGTACCTTTTAATACTTGTATAATTTCTCGTGATCCATTTTCACCAGATTTTAAAATTTGTTTATATTTTTTATATCCTTTTACTTCATTTAGTAATTCGCTAATGGTGACATTACTTTCACATACAAATCCATCATCATCACGATATTCAACAAAAATAATTTTTTGTTTATTTTTTTTAGCACTTTTGATTTGTTCAATTATTTTACTTTTCAAATTATTAACTATTTCCGAATCTTGATTTTCTAGATAAAACAGTTGCATATCAATAACCAGCAATGCGGTATCTTCTTCAGAAGCAAAGATGTTACTAATCACAAGTTGAAATTGGAATAGGAATACTAGATAAAAACAAAATAGCGTAATAAAATGGATAACACTAATAATATATTTCATACTTATTCCTTATTACCCCTGCTAGTTTAATATTTTGCTGTTTTATTGCTATCGGAATTAAGTGATACTCAATAAAATTTATAGATAGATAGATAGATAGATAGATAGATGGATGCGAATATAAAATGGCAGAATGAGAGTAATTAAAAATTATTTAAATAGATATCAACTATGCGAATACTATATGAATACTTTAATTTATAAAAAAAAATCAAGACAATCTTAGTACATAAAATAAGAGTAAGTTATATTAGTATTTAAGATTTGTGATTCAGACAAGGATGTGAGTAACAAATAGTTACCGAACCAAATTAAAGAAAAAAGGAGATATTTCATGAAACACACAATTTCTTATGCTTTTGTTTTGATATTATCTTTAAGCACTGTCGTGTGCACTGTTGTGCCTGCTTATTCTGGAAACGTACTAGCGATAAGTGCCGGAGATGAAGATGAAAATATCCCAAGAAGAGCGCTACAAACTCAACCACAAACTCAACCACAAGTAATTGGAATGCCAAGAGTACAAATTACTGGTCATGCTATAAAAGGTGATGTGAAAATTAATTTTGAAGTGCCAACAACAGATGAAGAATCTTGTATTAAAACAAAAGAGCTGAAAGGAATGCTAATAAAAATGGTTACCTCTCCTAAAATCAGTCTAGGAGATCACTTTGGTATAAGAGTATTTAAAGATAGAAGTGATCCCATTGATGGTGTACGTGTGTTAATCGATGGACGCTTTACTAATAGTGATGAGGAAAATTATAAAAAAGGTTTAGATTTTTTGTCAAAGATTGATTTTCCTATACACGTGGATGTATTTTTAGAAGAGATTACAGATGCTATGAAACACGATAACTTGAGTAGTGCTACTAGAAAGCTTGATAAATTAAGTGATATTGTATCTGAATTAAATAAGAAAAAAAAGGTCGACTCCTTTGCGGTATGGATAAGAACAAATAACAATACTCTTCTACCTCATGAATTTACGGGAGACGTACATATCTCAAGTTCTATGAAAGGGGGATGGTTACAAATGACTGCAGAAAGTTTAAAAAAACAACTAAACGAACTTTCTCTTAAGGAGAGAAGTACTTTATTAATTTTTTCACTTGATCCAAAAGAATGGAATGATCTTAAGAAAAATAGAAATATCAGGAAAGATGAAAAGAATTATAGTTACTGGACTCAAAAGTCGAAGAAGAGAGTTCAGTCCCTTCCTCAGGATTACAAAGAAATTTTCACAAAGAATGAATTTACTAATGATCCTAACGTAGAGGAAATTTTGGGAAATAAGCTGTAAAAACAAAAATAATTCATCATTTAAACGACATCTAAACAGCATTGAACAACAAAAAAATCAGTGGTAGAGTATTTCTAAATATACATAATACATAAAAGTAATTTAGGTATAAATGATCAAAGGAAGGCTACCACAAAATGTTTAATTATAAAATTATTCGCTCTTTTCTTCGGGGAATATTTTCTAAAAGAAATCCAATCTATGCTCAATTTGCAATTAATAGCAATTGTAATTTACAGTGCAGAATGTGCGGTCAACATCAGCTAGCACAATCTGAGTGGTCCTCACCTTCATTGTTGCACAAGCAAAAAAATATTTTATCATTGAATGAGATAAGAGTAATTGCCGGCCACTTACAAAAAATGCAACTGCCTTTTATAGTGTTAACTGGAGGAGAACCTTTTCTAAGAAAGGATTTAGCAGAAATTGTTAAAATATTTAAAGATCATAATATTACCAGTAGAATTCAAACCAATGGCACGCTTTTAACCGAGAAAAATATTCAAGAATTATTGAATTTGGGTGTTGTTGATTACTCAATATCTTTAGATTCTTTGATTGAAGAAAAGCAAGATTACATCAATGACCGAAAGGGATCATGGAAAAAGGCACTGGAGGGTATTTATATTTTATCTAAAATAGTGCCGAAGAGAGGAAATTTTTCGGTCATCAATACTGTGGTTTCTGATTATAATTTATATGAGATACCTTCACTTGTTGAATTTGTAAATCGAATTGGTTTTTCACACTCTTTAATACCCGTACATACTAAAGATAAAAATAAAGATAAAAATAAAGATAAAACTAGATATAAGAATTTAGATAAAGTCAAAAATGATCAAAATGAAACATTTCGTTCTCAAAATAGTTCAGTAAAAGTCAAACACTCCGATCATCATCAAATAGATGAAGTATACAGGCAAATTATTAGATTGAAAAAAAAGGGTTATGCTATTCATAATAGTAAGCATTTTCTTAAAGAGAGCATTCAATTTTTGAAAACTGGTTTAGTTAATAGTAAGTGCGATTCTCCATATCTCTATTTTCATATTAATAGTAAAGGAGAGATGGCGTCTTGCTTGGATTATTCTAATGGATATTCTATGTTGACAGATGATTTTTGGTCTAAATATTCCAGTGGAGAGATTCAAGCATCACTAAAATCGACAATTGAAAATTGTGACGGATGTATGTATCCTTGTTATGCGGAACTAAGTTATTTACGTCGAAAGCGAACAGTCTTTATTGAAAGAACAGTTAGTGAAACAAAAAAATTTTTGAGAGTAAGAAATGAGTATAGCTTTGATGATTTGTTAGGATGGGTATCGGAATTAAATTCTAAGTCAATTTATAATCAAGATAAAAATCAACCCAAAAATCAGAATAAAAATCAGAATAAAAATCAGAATGAAACTATAACAAAAAATAGCATGGTGGTAAATTCATGATATTCAAAAAAATTCCAAGCTTTAATATAAACTTTTCTCCATATCTTGAAATTGTCTCTTTAATTTATATTGTGATTCCCAATTTACTCTTTTTTGGACTGTGGATGCGACCATTGTATGCAATTCCTGTTAGTATTGGACTAATAATATCAACAATCATAGTGTCACTTCAATTTAAAAAAGAGAAAAGTGATTTTGCAGAAGTAAATGTTAACTTGTTAACGTTGATTACCTTTATTGCAGTTATTTTCTTTTGGGTTTATCTATCGGGTATAGGTGGATTTTATTTTCAAAATGGTGATTATGTAAAACATAATGCACTTTTTTATGACTTAGTAAATTCTGATTGGCCAACCACCTATGTGGCCAAGATGAAGGGAGAGCAATTTCCATTAGTCTATTATTTAGGATATTATCTGGCCCCATCAATGATGGAAAAATTATTTGGTTTTGCAGTTGGAGAGTGGTCTTGCTATTATTTAGCAGTCATTGGAATGATATTATCTTGTGCTTGGTTGATTAAGCTTACTAAAAAATTTGATCTTGCTACATTGATATTTTTTGTCTTTTTTTGTGGTTTAGATTTTCTTGGCTATCTAATGTTTCAACAAAAATTTCCAGATGATTGGTCCCAGCACATTGAGTGGTGGACATGGATTTGGCAATTCTCCTCTACAACTACAATGCTTTTTTGGGTTCCTCATCAACTTATTCCTGGGTGGATAATTACTGCATTGATTTTAGAGCAAACATTTTGGAAAAAGAGAGTGGAATCAGTGTTTTTTATTAGTACTCTAAGTATTATGTGGACATCATTTGTAGCTGTAGGATTGTTACCATATGTGATCTTGGGGGCAATATTATATTATAGTAAAAAAGTATTTTCATTTGCTAATATTTTTTCAGCAATAATCTTAGTTCCAATTTTATTTTTCTATTTTATCAGCACCAATCCATATCAATCAGCAGGTTCTATTTTAACTATGTATGCTCATTATAAACTTTGGTTTTGGATGCCGATGTTTATTTTTATGGAAATTGGTGTTTATTATCTTTTCATTTTAAAAAAGATTACAAACTTTAAAGAGTTATTTACTACAGAAATTTATATACCATTATCATTTCTAATTCTATTTGCATTACTCTTTTATCGCTTTGGAGAGTTTAATGATCTAGCAATGAGAGCTTCTATTCCACCATTGATTATCTTACAAATATATCTTTGGAAAAATTTGCCGGCGGTTAATCGTTGGTATCGCTCTTTTAGTTTTTATATCTTTGTTATTTTGTTTATTATAGGATCGATTGCCCCCATTCATGAGATATTTCGATCAGTAAGTAACCCAGATGTTCGTGGCCGCTATATTTCTATTACCAATTTGGGAAGAACTTATATTCATTTGATGTCTCAATATATGGGAAATGCAAATTCATTTTACTTTAAATATTTGGCCCCAGAGGTGGATGCTACAACGAAGGTACAAGTTATTCCACCAGATGTTGAATATCGACTATATAAATTTAGAGAGTATCGCGCAAAAAATAATCGTAACTAGTCAGGTCCCTGGTAAATTTTGATCCATTTTTCTTCGTCAGTCGTGCGGCGTACTTGTAGTACGCCTCCTCCTTCCTTTGAAAACTGAATCAAAATTTCCTCAGGGCCTTGACTAGTTACCTGACTAGCTGACTAGTTACAAAGAATCAATAAAAGAATCAATGATACACAGATGTATAAAAAAATGCACACCTTTATATAAAAACATATAAAAAACCTATAAAAAAATTGGCATCATACTTGCTCCTTAAGAAATAAAATAACTGATCAGAAATTTTATTTTTTTATTTTATTTATTTAACTTTCTTTAAGGAGAATTGTTATGTCGAACTATCTTAAAAATCATTTTTTACTTTTTGTTATCATGATGGATATCTTTATTATTACATTAGCATTTACAAAATTTGTATATGCTCAAGACCCAACAACGCCAACCGTTCCTACTGTTCCCTCTGTTCCCTCTGTTTTGCAAGAGAAGATGTTACAAAATCTAGATTTTATACATCTAACTTTTAAATATAATTATGCTCCTGCTGAATGGAAAAAAACTTATGCTGGATGGGATATAGATGAAGAGATAAAGAAAGCAAAAGATAGGGTTTTGGCCAAACCCAAACTTTCGATTAAAGAGTATCAAAGAATACTTCGCGATCTTTTTAATGGGACAATGGACTATCACGTGGGTTTTGCCTTTTTATCTACTGAAATGGCCTCGCTTCCTTTTCAAGTAATGCCAATTGATGGAAAGTTTTTTATCTCATACATTGATCGCTCAAAATTACCTTCATCACAATTTCCAGCATCAGTGGGAGATGAAATAGTAAACTTTGCAGATAGACCAGTTTCAGAGGAGATTTCACGTTTAAAAAAAGAGATAACCAATGGTAACGATGAAACCAATCTTGCTCTAGCAGCACTTGCTCTTACTTCACGAAGAGGAGAGTCTGCTCCATCCTCAATTCCTCAAGGGCCAATAACCATTGGAGTGAAAAAGAGTGGAAGTGAAAAGATTTATAATTATCAATTAACTTGGAGTTATAGAGCAGAAAGAATCGATTATTCATGTTTAGAAAAAAATCTTAAATTTAATAGCAATCCAATCACTGCGGGATATGCTCCACTATTTCGTGAAATCGATCAACAAAATATTGATAATGAAGGAAAAAATATTTTAAAACGTATGACTAATAAAAGTTCGATGTTGTGGATGGGAAATAGAAATGTTGAAAACCCAATGCAAATTGGAGCAACTAAAAGTTATATACCTGATTTAGGAACAAAGATTTGGGAAAGCGATACTACTAAAAATCCATTCTATGCTTATATATATAAGAATGAAAAAAATAAATTTATTGGATATGTTCGAATTCCACACTACATGGGATGGAGTGGGCATGTTTCCGCATTTAAAGATATCATTGCAAAATTTAACACATTAACTGATGGAATAGTAATTGATCAAATAAATAATCCTGGAGGAAGTATATTCTATCTTTATGGTTTACTATCTCTTCTTTCAGATGAGTCCATGATTGTTCCTAAAGAGCGAGAGGTAATAAATGCTTTTAATGTTTACGATGCTCAACTCACACTGGATTTTTTAGATAAGATCACTGATGAAAGTTCAATGCAAAAGATGATTGGTAGTGATTTAGGTGGATATCCTATCAATTATCAATTTGTAGAAGGTGTAAGAGATTATTTTCGTCACATGATTGCAGAATACAACAAAGGAAAAACATTAACTGATGCTAATCCATTTTTTGGAATTGATAGAATTACTGCCAATAGTGATACTCGTTACACTAAGCCAATTTTACTTTTAATCAACAATCTTGATTTTTCAGGAGGAGATTTTTTCCCAGCGATACTCCAAGATAACAAACGAGTAACTATTTTAGGAACACGTACTGCTGGTGCTGGTGGATACATTAACGGTTTATCATATCCAAATATCTTTGGATTAGAATATTTTACTTTTACAGGATCTCATGCAAAAAGAATTGATAATAATCCAATTGAAAACCTAGGGGTAAAACCAGATATTGAATATAAAATTACAGTTGATGATCTAAAAAGTAATTTTCAAGGTTATGCAAAGAAGATTAACGAGAGTATTAACAATTTATTGTAATTGTTAATTGTTAACTGTTAAACATATCGCTCCTATTTTTCACCCAAAATAAATTTATTTCCATCTTGATGACATTTATTAAAATCTGGAAGATTATTTGGTGCTTTATCAGGCATAAATTGAAATAGACGACAAATTGATGATTTTAATTCTGACAAGTTGATCTTTCCAATTCCAAGTGAGTTTAATATTTTTGTAATCTCTTCCATATCGTTATAGTTATTTACGATATCATCTTTTTGACCTGCTACCCATTTATTTAAATATTCTTTAAATCCTTTTCGAGAAAAATCAGTTAAAGCATTAGGCCCATAGTTGAGCCAATTAAGAATAGTTGGAGCAATATCTAATAGTGTAGGATTAGTAACGTTACCATCCTTATCTTTAGACATAAGTTTACCATCACCTTTTTGTACTTCAGGGCCTGCAATTCCTAGAAAAGTTAATTTTTCCTCTCGATGAATTCCACCATGGCCACCATTATTTTCTCCAAAACCCCAACCTTGTGAGCGCATTGCGAGTATATCTCCTAGGGCCGGATTGTTGGAATAGAGAAGAGATCCGATACCAGCAACAACATTGTGATAATAGTGTTTTTTATTAATACTTAAATCATTCCACTGACTGTAAGTTCCTTCTTGCGGTAAATCTTTTTCTAATACGCTATCTTTTATATAACCAAGGGGATCTTGATTGTTTATAACTTTATATGAGAAGTGCAGTTCACCATTCATTTGATCTTTTTTTACAGTTATAGTACTTTTATTATCAAAGCGATCCATTATATCTATATGCATGTCTTTTTCTAATTCATTACTACTAGAAATTTCACCATTTTCTCTACGAATGAAAATTAAACCAACACCAGGATTTTCTTTGAGTGAATTGATTAAGGATTTATTCTGATCAATTTTATAATTTAAAATCTCTTCATAAGATGGTCTCTTATCACTCCAACTTAGATTACCATCATTGCTACTACTACTGTTATTTTTACTAGGAATGAAAATTTCTAAATTATTTCTGGCACCACCACCATAAATTACTCTTACATGTTGATCATAAAATTTTTTTAATCCCTTATGTTCTTCTTCAACATATTTAGGTATGCCTCTTAAATAAAATTTGGTGAATACATCGATAATTCTATCTTTATAAGCATCAAGTCCAGAGGCCACTTTCTCATCAATTTTTTTATCAATGATAGTACCAACTAAATAATAGATAGGACCTACATAAGCAGGCCATAATGAATCTTGATATTTTCCTTTAACTCCATTAGTGATAATGGTCTTGGCATCTTGAAAAAATTTATTGGCCCATTCATTTGCATCCTTTACAATGGACTTTATCTCTTCTGATTGCCAGTTATTTATATTTTTATATGTGGCCACTAATTCTTGGGGAACAGTTGCATCGTCAATACCAATAAGTTTTTTGGGAGTAGCAGATAAATTTTCAGTATTGATTGCAGTTTCTAGTCCCATGTTTTTGCTTAAATAATTTATAAATGGCATAGGAATGGAATCTTTGTTAAGTTTAGAATCAAAATATCTGTTCTTAGGATCAATCATCATTTTTTTTGTATCACCCATTCCATGATCACCAAATATTACAAATAGTGTTTTATCAAATAATTTAGTCTCCTTTAATGTTTCAACTAGACGTTCAAGTTGAAGATCAACAAAGATCATAGCAAGTACACTTCTTGGTGTAGCATATTTTTTAGAAATTCCACCTAGCGTGGAATTTTTATCAAGTGCACTTGAATCTGAAGTTCCCTCTATAAGTGGTAATTGTAGGCATATTTTTTTAGAGATAGGATGTTTGCTAAATGTTGATTCTAAACTATTTTCCCATTCTATTTTACTAAAATATTTGTCAAATTTTTGAGGGTAACTAATATTGCCAAATAGATGTTTTGAAGCGAGCTCATCCAGTTCACTAAAGTATGGCTCCATTGGATCACTCTCTCTTTTATCTTTACTGGCCCTCTCTAAACAGTAATACCCTTTATTTTTTTCTATTTCCTTATCTTCGGAAAAGACACCATCTAAATGAATAAATTCATCAGCAGTTGCAAGAAGGGAAGTGTTCAATACGGGCAAAACTCCTTTTCCACAATTTGCATCTTCAACATTTCTCTTTAAAATACGAATGGTATCATCCATGGTTGCTCGTGCTTGCTTAGGACAATTATCGTTATATACAGCACAGACTCCTTCATAATAAGCACGACCATAATTTTTAAAAGGAACTCCTCTACGATGTAAGCTAAAACCAGCAATTAGATTATGTCCTTTATCATTTAGATAATCATAAATGGTTGGATATCGAGGAAATTCTAATCCGAGAGCATAGGTAACAAGATCCATAGGTTCGATCCAGAAATTTTTAAATTGTAATTTATCTCTATTGAATTGCCACCAACCGACCACATCACTTTCAATTTTTGAACTTAAATATGAGAGGACTACTTTCATAGTCTCAGATTTATCAACAGTAGATACCTCAAATGAACTTTTTCCATGTTCAAGAATTTTGCTAATAGTAGGTAGTTGTCCACTCTTTAACATTGATTCTATTAATCCAGAGTGGATACCATCTAGATGAATGAGTTCAACGTGTTTGTTTTTTTCTACACCACTATCAGTTCTATAAATTTCACTGCTGGCGAAAGCTTTGTACCCACCTAGAAAAGATATAAAAGACATAAAAGATGTAATGATAGTGATAGCAAAAGTAATAATAACTATCGGTTTAAATATTTTTTTTGAAACTTTATAATGGTTATTAGTTTTATTCATAGATTTCCTTTGCACATTTAATTATTAATTATTAATTATTAATTTTTAATGAAATAATATAACGATTATATTTTATATTTTCTTTTTTAATTAATTTATTTTGTAAAAAAAAATGGGATTGCTGGAGTTTTCGATAATTACTTATTTGATCTAAGTAATAGATAGAATATATAGATATATAATGACCAAAAAAGTTGGCATTTTAAAAGATCATAGAGCATTAGATGCAATTGTCCTGTAAAGTGGCACCGGAATCCGGAATGGGCAACAGTTGTGAAGCTAACAGCATCTTGATGAAAGTTGAAGGTCGAAGGGTGTGAGCAGTTACAATTTTTTTATTTTGCTTTTGTTTTTCGCTTTTATTTTAGTGAAGCAGGAATCTTATTTGGCGCCATAGTAGTTGGAACTTCAAGATCATTATTTTTTAGCATTACTAAACAATTTTTAGCAAAGTTTCCAACATTGTTCAAGGCCGATAAGATAGGTTTGCAATCTTCACCCATTTTTTTGCAAGCAGTATTTACAATAGAATTAAAAACTGTTGAAGCATTGGAGATTGGAAGAGCATATTTTTGCAGTAAATTGCCAAATACTATTCCGCTATTGTCGCAAGCACTGAGTCCACCGCCAATTGGACATTCTCTATACCAAATATCTCCTAACATAGAACAAACAGTTAATTCGGCCCTATATCTAATTGGTGAAACTTTTTCTTCAAGGGGTTTAGGATCACAGCCAGGAGTTTTAGCGCAATTTCTAACGGTAGCAGTATTAGTATTTAAATTACAGCTAGCGGAATTTTTACAAACAAAAGTCTCATTTAAAAGTAAATCAGTACGAATACTAGGCACTGTAATCACATCATATAATTTTAATGATCCACCTTCAGAGCTACGAATAGAGTTTCGTGATTTTATAGAAACATCTGCAAAGGCCGAACATTGACTTCTCCAATCTGTACGAGGGACATTTCCATAGGTAAGATCTATTTCTGTAAAATCTGTTAGTCCTTTTAGCAAATAAGATGGAGTTCCAAGCGATGATTTGGTTCGTGATTCATCTGAAAAAGTATAATCATGTGCACCTGTTGGATAGTCGCCACCTACACAAAATCTAACAGTAGGAAACGCTAAGTTGCTTATTGGGGATTTGTAGTCTTGCATACTACGATAGTGAGTAGAAGCACCTAAACGGTGAATCTCCAGTCCAGGGGCGGTCATGTTACCACCAACGAATGCACGAGTGATAGCACAAGCAGTTTGAGCATCTGTAGAGAGCATACAAATTTTATTGAAGATAGGAGGAGTGGTTTTAGAGAGACCTTTTACTCCAGGAACAGCATATTCTGGTTGGAAGATTACGGTTCTCATAGAGGATGCAATCATACTGGCAATATTACTTTTACTCTCTAACTGAGTGAAGTATTTCATCTCAATACCAGTAAAAATTCCTGCTACCAAATTATTTACTTTAGTAAATATTCCAAAAATATCTTCAGCAATAAATTTCTTAATTGGTAGAGTGGCATAGGTGATTACACTTTGGAATGATCCAATAGCACAGCTAATTAAGCTCATTATTCTCTTAGCAATGGAACTATCTTCTTGAGCAAAACTACAAGATTTTGGTGTTTCGAAATCAAATGAGAAAAGATCCCATTTAACTTTAGGGTAGTTTGATAAAATACGTTTGATACCAACGCTTACTCCAGATTTTTCTTTTATCTCTCCACTAGCGGGAATTTGCTTATGGGTAAGTAGAGCGTGAATATCAAAATTTTGAAATCCAAAATCCATGGTTACAGTGTTACCAGGAAGAAGATTTACAACAAATACTCCGGCAATATTAGCAATAACAGTTAAGATAAATTCCAAGATAACTCTGATTAATTCTAAAATCCATTTAAATAAGAATCCTAAAATTTTACCAACCTTTTTTTGAATCCAATCTTCGACTTGAGCAAAGAAAGGTATGCTTACTTTAAAAAGACCAGTATTAAAAGTTACCTTAGCACCACCCAGAGGTACATGAGTATCAAGTTTAAATGCAGTTGCGGAAGTTACTTTAGCTCCCATTTTCATACTTAGATTATCGGTATTAACTGTTTGTTGTTCTCCAATATCTTGTCTCCACATCTCTAATCCATTACATCCAAAGTGAGATACATTGGCCTTAAGAGTTTCGTATTCGCTGTTAGTAAGAGCTAGATTGTTATGTGCAAAGGTTTTTAAACTTGTTTCTCCAGTCATTGGTGCAGGGTTAGTGTTTGAACTAAGAGAGGTATCTCCTGTATCGACTAGAATTACTCTATGGTCAACTCCGTTGTTATTGCTGTTACAAACAACTTCATTGCGATACATTTTATTCACATTATTTTCACCAATGTCGGCATTGTTAAGTATACTGGGGTTATTAAATTCTGCTACCATTATTTCTCTAGGATATGGATCAACGATACAAAAATTTCCTTTATCTCTTTTATTTGCACCAGTGCTACTAGCATTTTTACAAGAGCAAAAATATGGTTGCAAATAGGTTAGGTAGTTACCATTTAATGGAGAACCAGAATTGCCTGTTGAAGTGTATTTATGTTGATCTTTATCCCATATTATTCTTCGATTATTTAATGAATTACATGTGTCTCGATCTAGATTGTAATAGATGTGTGAACGATCAAAATATGAAACTCTATTATCTAATTTGTTTAATTTTGTCTGATAAAAATTTCCATTCTTATCTTTATTTAATTTTAAAGGATCGTGTAATGGATTAATTTGAAAGTGTGTATTTTGAGCAAAATCAATTTTAATATATTCACTTGGCCTAACACTAATATCTCCATCCCAAGTTATCCAAATACCATCTGGAACGCCACCTTGAAG
Organism: Oligoflexia bacterium; assembly: GCA_015232355.1. Taxonomy (GTDB): domain Bacteria; phylum Bdellovibrionota; class Bacteriovoracia; order Bacteriovoracales; family Bacteriovoracaceae; genus JADFZW01. The sequence continues at coordinate 81,468 of JADFZW010000005.1, read as the reverse complement.
ATTAAATAATCTCCAGCCACCATCATGTCTTTCTGCTTGTACAGAGTAGTTTTCAGTTAAAACTCCTGGTTTTTGTAAAATAGCTTGCATATCAACGGCCGCAATTGGATTTATGGAACATTTTAAATTTTGAGCATCACATTGGATACCTTGAATTCCATCTTTGGTTACTTTATTTTGAAAAATAGAGAGCGCACTTTTAATACCGGCATTGGCCACAAAATAACGTAAAAAGTTTCCAGGAACAAAAATTCTCATAGGATCAACTGGATTGTGGATTGTATTTGGATTGCTGGCAAAGGGAACACCAATATCAATTGGATTAGGTGTGGTTGATCCTTCAGTGGTTGGAGTATTTACAGGTGGAGTAAAGCTACTATCTTCTGGTTTTAATCGCCAGCCATCATGAGGGATTTTCTTAATGTCACTAGCGATACTATCATCAATACAGTTTAATAAAGTTCCTGAAGGTAGACCATCTTCTCTAGAAAAACATTTTTTTAATATTGAACAGTCACCACTTTTTAAAGATTCATTTAATTTTTCAAGATCTTTACAGGGGATGCCGGTAGTAATGAATGTTCCTTTCTCATCATTAGGACATTTACCGATATCAATATTGCCGTTAGAAGCAATACCACACTCTTGTTTTGCCTTGGCAATTGAGTTAGTACAGGCGCTGGAAACATTGTTATCAGTTTGTTCTTTATTTTCAGTTGTGGTCTTTTGCTGGCCATTGGCGCCGATGCTGCTACTATTTACATTTACACAACTGACCTTTACAGAGGGCATATTACCACAGGCGGCCAGTGTCACTTGCCCTTTTTGTGGTGCCGATGAGCTACTTGTTGGACCTCCGATATTATGACAGCAATTGGTGAGAGCATTTTTTTTAGCGTTATCGCATTTTACATCTGCTAAAGCACTAGAGCTATTAAGAGAAATTGTTAAAAATAGGAGAAAGAGGAGGTGCAAGAGGGGGAATATAATTAAAAAGGTAGAGATCTTGTTTGGAATAATTTTAGTATTCATTTATTGATAATCCTTTAAAAGTTATTCTTGGTTATTATTGTTTCTTAATTTGTTTTTTATATCGACTTCAATATTCTTAAAAATTAACTTGCAAAATATTGGCCAATGGTGAATTTGTCAAATGGATTATTTACGAAGAAAATTCCTAATAAAGCTAAAAATGTTATTGTTTTATTGTGTTTTAGAGCGAGAAGTTTGATTTGTTTGAAATTGTAGATGATTTTCAATGAGTGTGACTATTTCAAAGAACTTATTTTTTTTAGCATAGTCACGAGGAGTGAAATCATTTTCAGAAGAAATTTTATAATTTACCTCGATATTTTTTCGCGACAACAGCAACTTAGCAATTTGTAAATTTCCTTTTATTAAAGCTGCATCTAAAGCACGACGACCATCTCTGGGTCTTCGATAATTAATATTTAAATTACTCTCTTCAATTAATCTTTTTACGGTGTTGGTGAATCCATGAAATGATGATCTGATTAGAATAGAACTTTGGGAGAATTGACTTGTTTTATTTAGATCAATGTCGGTTAAAGGAGTATCTATGGCCATTAATAAATCAATTTCGGCAAGATATTGTAAATCATCTGGCCATTGATCAATATCACTACTGCCAGAGTTTAGCGCCAATTCCCAATACCATTTTAATTTTCTATTATTAATAAAATCTTCTTTTATTTTCTTTAACAGCGGTAGATAAATGGGATCACTCTCTTCAATCGAAAGAATAATTTTATCTGCCTCTAAAGAAACAATAGGATCAAGCTCTAAATTAGAATCGCTTTTATTTTTTTTGAGCACTTTCAGCAGCTGCCCCTTTTTTGATTGTCGTATTTTATTTATTGATGATGAGTGATTGCTTATTATTGAAAGTAGATTCGATCGATTTGGTTTTTGTGCTAATGTGATCGCTGTTTCATTGTTATTATTTTTTATACTAAGATCTATTTGAGGATGAGAACATAGAAGTTTAACTATTTCTAAATTACCATTTTCTATGGCCCAATGTAAGGCGGTGTTACCCATTTTGTTTTGATGATTAATATTTATTCCTGGTATTTGCAATAGCTCCTCAACTAGTTTTATAAAATTATAACTGGACCCCAAAATAAGAATGGTATCGTTAAATTCATTGGAGGCATTGATTTCACTAATTAGTAAATCTGTTTTTAGGTTTGCATACTTAATGTACTCACTTATAGATTTTAGTGCAGATAATGTTTGATTTTGATCATTGGAATGTAATGCCTGGTAAATAGCATCTTGTAAATTATTAGATTTTAAATCTGTAATGGTTGCTTGTGAGGATGTGCTACAAATATAAGTTGAACTCGATGTGATAGCTAATGAAATTAGAGTCAGTGATAAAATTCTAATCATAACCAAGTTCCTCATCCTCAATGCTATTAAGCTTTGATGTTATCTAAGCTCCGATGCTATCCAAGTTCCCAAGTAATTGTGCCAAGGAATCATCCCAAGGTACAATTGCTTCATTACTGATGATTAGCAAACAATGAAATAATCCTAATTCAGATTTAAATGGTAAAACTATTATTGGTGCATTGTTGGGAGTAGGTAGCGCTAAATTATCTCCAACAATAGTTACAGGGATGGATGTTTCAAAACCACCACCCATTTTATCATTGATAGTTGATTTTAAATTTCCAATAGTAATGTTCAACCATTCAGATGCAAGATCACGAATCTCATCTTGAAGCTCGTTAAATTCTTCTCCAAACATAGAGGAGACAAATTTTAAGAATACTTCTTCTGGAAACCATAAAGATATAGAAAAAGAAAGTGAATTTGATTTCAGCAATGCAGTTGTTGTAATATGGTTAGCAGGTTCAATTCCCTTCCATGTTTCGTTTTTATCTTGTAAGTATGATTTGCTAGGAACAACGTTGGTGTTACATTGTGATTCAAAAACAAAGTGAACAGTACTGATTAGTGGACGCAAAATATCTTTAAATTCCATAAATTATTTTTCCAGTAAAGAAAGAATTTTTGATAGTTTGTCTTTAAGTGTTTTATCGTTAAATGGTTTTATTATATAATCTGTAACTCCAGCAGCAACAGCATCCTCTTGAGTTTTTTTCTCTGATTCAGCAGAGACAATAAAGAATGGTAGATTTTTATATTTATCATTTTTTCTAACTTCTTTTAGAAACTCTAATCCTGACATGTTGGGCATGTTAACGTCTGAAAATATTACAGAGATGTCTTCATTCATATTTAATGTTTCCAGAGCAACTTTGCCATCAGATGCTTGAATAATGTTGGTTAAACCGATTGCCTTGAGGTGTTTGGATATGAAAAGTCGCATTCCCGCCATATCATCAACTACAAGTATTTTTAAATTTGTTTTAAACATAAGGATCTCCTTAATATCTCTATCTCAATTTTAGTAACTTAAGTATATATCGACTTAAAAAAAGAAAAAATTAACAAATTTTTAATAAAAAAATATAGGTAAAAACAGAAATGTTTTAGATTTTATAAATAAAGCAAATAGGGTAAATGAAGATTGCAAATGAAGATAAATTTTTTTAATTTAGTAAAATGATTTAATTTTATAATCATTATTATAACTTGAGTCTTTTGCTTTTATTTTGATTTTTTTATCCGCATTTTTTATGATATAGATCATAGTTTGAAACTTGATTATCGTAATCATTACTATGTGTTTGTTCCCACACGATAGAATTTAATGTATTTACATCTAAACATTGATGAGCATTGACCTCTAAAATACAATTAACTTCTAGTATGTTACTATGAAATTTCCAATAATAGTGAAAGGTGTTTCTAGATTCAGCTTTAAGTTCACGATTAGTGTTGTTTTTTATTTTAGTTTCTAAATCCTTAATTAGTTGAAGATTTCGTTGACTTGAATAAATCTTTTTTTCAATAACTTCTTTTATTTTACCAGTAGAAAGGTTGCAATATTCTTTCATGAAGTTATCAACTTCTATTTTTGGAGTGCAGATGTTTTTAGGAAGAATTTCGCAAAGAGAGTCTTTAAATTGTTTTTCTATTTCATGTTTATCATAAATCACTTTAAATATCATACTTACATTGGAACAAGCAAGCATAAGGAAGCTTAACTGAGTTTTTAAATTCTTACTGTTTTTCTTTTTTACGAACTCTAGAGTGGTTAGTTCCGTAGATGTTCTCAAATGATCATCAAAGAGATCTTTTGTAATGTTTTGGCATTTACATACAAAAGGATAAAGATCATTGCTAGAAAATGAATGGAGCAAACATTTATTCATAATTATCCGTATTGACCATATTGTTTATATTGTCCGTAAATTTAAATCAAGCTTTGTTGTAAAAAAAATGTAGATGATAGTAAAATTTTAGTTATAATCTAAAATAAGAACAATCTATTTTTAAAGGGGAATAAAATGTCATCAATGTCGCTTACATCGCCCACATCGCTTAAAAAAAATAGAAGTATTAAGTCATATATGATTTTAATTGTTTCGGCATTAACAACATTATTGTTTGCTTTGGCGGCAATTTCTCTTTATCAGATATCAGGAGTAATCGGAAATATTGAATTAATGATAAATGATAGTTATCCTAAAGTTAAAACTGTTAGAAATTTAATGTCTGAAATTGATTTTATTGAGTTAAATATTAGAAATGCAATTACTAAACTACAGGTGACGGGATTTAGCAAAAATATTGAATCTAGTTATGTAAAAATAGATGAGGATTTAGCTTTTTTAGAGAAGACATTAAAAGCAGAATATGCAAAGCAGATAATAGTAGAATTTAAAAGCAATTATGGAAAATGGAAAAAGGATATTAGTAATCTTTTAAATATGGTAGAAAATGTTCAAGTAACAGAAGCACAACAGATGCTATATTCAGACCAATTTTCTCTTTTAGAAAACAAATTAAGGGAATCAACAAAACTTTTAATTAATTTTCAAGAGGAAAGGTTAAGTCGAGATTATGAATCCGCCCAAAATATGTATTCTAATAGCAAATTAAGCATATTGATTGCTACTAGCTTATGTTTAATATTTGCTATTCTTTCAATTTTTTATACTATTAGAGTGTTAAATCGAATGTCGACTTCCATACTTGATTCTATTAAAAGTATAATAAACTCATCCTCTGAAATAAGTAGTGGTAATCAAAATCTAGCAACTAGAACAGAAGAAGCTTCATCTTCTTTACAAGAGACAACCTCAACATTGCAAGAGTTAACTGCGACTATTAATCAAACGGCAGCCAATGCCGCTAAGGTTTTAGAAATAGTTGAAAGTTCAGTGCAAGGATTTAATGAGGGCAAAGAATTATCCGCCAAAGTAAAAACAAAGATGAGTGAAATAAATAATTGTTCTGCAAAGATTGCTGAAATTGTGGGAATGGTTCAAGAGATTGCTTTTCAAACAAATATTTTAGCAATCAATGCTGCTATTGAAGCTGCAAAAGCAGGTGAACTAGGACAGGGTTTTGCGGTTGTAGCAATCGAGGTTAGAGATTTAGCACAAAGATCTCAAGAAGCTGCAAAAGAGATTAAACAACTGATTGAAAATAGCGTGCAAACTATAAGTCAGGGAACTATGCTTGTTGCAAAAAATGATGAAAAAATTAATCATATTGTTCAAGGTTCAAAAAGGGTCTTAGAATTAGTAACAGAAGTGGCAACTGCTTCTAAAGAGCAAACAGGTGCTATTGCTCAAATTGGTTCTAGTATATCTGAATTAGATAAAGTTACTCAACAAAATTTTGGTTTAGTGGAACAAGTGTCGTGTTCAGGTGAAAAGATGAAAAGTGAAACTGAGCAGATTTTTGAGTCATTGAAATCCTACATGGCATAATCATATTAATTTAGTGACTAAATTAATAGAGAAGAATGTTTTGACGTTTATTTAGATATTTTTTTAAATCATTTCCATTTTCTAATTCGAGCAGCTGAGAATAAATATCTTCAACATGTTTGTAATTATCATCAATAGTATAATTATAATCAGTGGATGTAGATTCAATCCATTGGCGAATCTTAGTACTACCATTGATAATATCAAAAGGTAATTTTGTATACTCGTATTCATAGGGAGGAGCTTTCCACTTAAAAACATTTTTTAAAAGCTTATCATGAAAGAGATATTTTAGTAACATCAAAGATACTTTCCAAGGTCGAAAGAGTTTTTTATCAGTCACATGTATTTGTAATCCACCACAAGTTTGCTGCTGGAATTTATTAAATGTGGGCATAAAGGAGAGTGGACGTAATACAAATCCAGTTAGATTTAAATGATTAAAAATTTTTGTCATTGATGAGCAAAAACTGAAGGGTTCTAATTGAGGATGTCCAATTATTTCTAGAGCGCGAACAGTTCCTCTTCCCTCTGAAATGTTTGTACCTTCAAATATAACTGTTCCTGGAAAGGTGTAACATGCATCGAGATTAGAGATATTGGGAGAAGGAATTACAAAAGGAAGAGATGTTTGATCAAAGGACATCTCTCGTTGCCAATTAAGCATAGGAATGATTTCTAATTGTAAATTATTGGCCAAAAATTTTGATTGCTTATTATCATCTACATCATCTAATTCATCTAATTCATCCAAATCAAAACCATAGCGATAAATCATTTGCGCTACTTCTCCTATAGTAAGTCCATGACGAGCAGGAAGTGGATGTAAACCTACAAATGATCGATACTCTTTTTCTAAAATATTTCCCTCGATTAAATCACCACCGATAGGATTGGGCCTATCGAGAATAACAACTTTAATATTACTTTTTCCACTTTGATTAAGTTTTGCAACGGTATCCATAAGAAGTGTCATGGTGTAGATATAGGTATAAACTCTGCCACCAATATCTTGTAAATCAACTAAAATAGTATCTAAATCACTCAACATCTCCTCAGTTGGTATTCTTGTATTTGAGTACAAACTATATATTTGCAAATCCAATGCTTGATGATAAAAATCACTACTCTCAATCATATTGTCTTGAACTGTTGTCAAAAATCCATGTTGAGGTCCAAATAACTTTTTTAATCTATTACCAAGAATCCTTTTGAGAGCGACTGCACCTAATTCTAAGTTGTGAGTGACAGCGGCACTATTGCATAGAAGTCCAATGCGTCCTTGTAAAATATTTTGATACTTTGGCCCTTGTAGAAGTTGTTCCAAACCAGTTATAACTCTTTTAATATTATTATTAATATTATTATTTGACGAATTCATATTTGCACTCCTTAGTAGAAGGTTACAATGAAACAATATCTAGATTTAATGAAACTTGTCATGGAACATGGGACCACGAGAGAAGATCGAACTGGAACAGGCACGCGTTCTCTCTTTGGAGCACAAATACGTTTTGATTTACAACAAGGTTTTCCTTTAGTGACCACAAAGAAAGTTCATCTTAAATCTGTTATACATGAGTTGTTGTGGTTTTTGAGAGGGGAAACTAATATTAATTATCTCAATCAACATGGAGTTCGCATCTGGGATCCTTGGGCCGATAGTAATGGTGAGCTTGGCCCGGTATATGGGGCCCAATGGCGCAAGTGGGGTGCAGCTTCTTCTAATGGAACTAATGGAACTAATGGAACTAATGGAACTAAAGGAACTAAAGTAGTTGATCAAATAAGTGATGTAATAGATAGAATAAAAAAAGATCCCTTCTCTAGACGTTTGATAGTTAATGCTTGGAATGTTGGAGAGTTGGATCAGATGGCACTACCTCCATGCCATACAATGTTTCAATTTTATGTTCATGATGGAAAACTCTCTTGTCAGCTTTATCAAAGATCTGCTGACATATTTATCGGAGTACCATTTAATATTGCATCTTACTCTCTTCTCACAATGATGGTGGCCAAAGTAACAGGACTTATCGCTGGTGAATTTGTTCATACATTTGGTGATGCTCACATCTATTTAAATCATATGCAAGCAGTTCACACTCAACTTGAACGTGAACCATATCCACTTCCTTTGATGGAGATAAAGTCTAATCCTGCTAGTATTTTTGATTTTAAGTATGAGGATTTTGAATTGTTAAATTACAAATCTCATCCACTTATTAAAGCAGAGGTGGCAGTCTAATATATGGATATATCAATTATTGTAGCTTACGGTAAGAATAATAGATTAATAGGTTTGAATAATAAATTACCATGGCATATATCTGATGATTTAAAACGTTTCAAGAAAATAACCATGGGCCACTTTGTAGTTTTTGGTCGTAAAACATTTGAATCTCTTCCTAAGTATTCTCAATTTGTAAATAATGGCCAGTATCCTCATCAGCATCCTCTGCCAGGGAGAAAGGTAATAGTCTTATCTGCCAATTATTTAATGTATAAAAATACATTTAAGGATGTTTCAGATATATATTTTATGAACTCATTAGAGCAGGCAATCTCTTTTTGTAAAGAGAGTGGAGAGAGAGAGCTATTTATAGCAGGCGGAAGTCAACTCTATCAACAATCTCTTGCTTACGCGAGTAGAATGTATATTACAGAAGTTAATTTAAAAGTAAAAGATGTTGAGGTTGAGATTGAGCAAATATTTTTTCCTGACTATCAATTAAATGAATGGATAATTGTAGGTAAAGAAGAGGTTTGCAGTGAGTACATATTTAAAATATTAGAAAAGAATAAAGAATAAAGTTAATTAGTTTTTTATATTTGTATCTTTTGTTTCTTTTATTTCTTTTATTTCTTTTATTTCTGTGTCCGTACTTGCATTTGTATTTGTGTTTGCATTCGAGTTTGCACATGCTTCAACCAATGCTTGAATTTGTTTACTATACATGGCCTTTTGTCGTTCAATTCTTGTAAGCAATTTTTTGATCCTATCTAAGAGCATATCTTTGGTGAATGGTTTTAAAATATAATCTAAAACTCCTAACGGCACACCAACTTTTAAGAGTTCCATAACTTTAGTAGGATTTGATTCTGCTGTTAAAACAACAATTGCTGAGTAAGTGAAACGATTATCAGAGAGTGCTTTTAAAAACCCAGGGCCATCTAATACGGGCATTTGCCAATCGAGCAGTATTAAGTCAAAATCAGGCATCTTTTTTAATAAATCGATGGCCTCTTGACCATTGTAGGTGCATTCAATTAAATGATTTTCTTTGACCAAAATAGTTTTGGTCATGCTAATTGCCGTTTTTGAATCATCAACTAATAAAATTTTCATAGTTGCATGTCCGTCATTTTTGATATTTGTTATTATTTATTATTCTTTATTATCATACATTTTTACTATTTTTTCAAATTATTCTCCAACTTCTTTGATACATTTGATTCATCAGATTCTTTGTTTTCTAATTCTTTTACTTTGTCTAATTCTTTTCTGAAGTCTTTATAGCTAAAAGAAGAATCGTCAGTAGAAGTTTTATTTACTGAGATGTTATTGTTGTTACTTTTATTAATATCTTTTTTAGTAGTATCAATTGGGCCATTTTTTTGCTTAAGATTAATGATAATTAATTTATCACCTTCTATTTTAAAGATATGATTTTTAATAGACACCATTTTACCTTCTTTAAGAGCATTCTTTAATTTTATGTAGGCAGGAGTATCTGGTAATTTGTCAAAACAATTTTGAATAGTAATTAAAGATGCTGAGTCTACATTTGAATTAATTAGACACGTATCTGCTAGTACTTTCTGTTCGTTAGAATTTAAAATTTCATTTGATTTTTCTTCTTTCAAAATTGCTTCATCTGATTTTTTAGAATTTATATTGTTGTTAAATCTTTCAGGATTATTTGTATTACTATTACTATTACTATAACCACTGTCGTTGTTGATATTATTATTTGCAAAAGACTTGTTGTTGTTCGAACTAAAATTTTCCAATTCTTTTGTATCATTGGTATTATTTGAATCATTAATCTGATTTGGTAATGGACTTTTTTTATCGTCTAATTCTTTGTTAGTTTTCTTTTCAGGGGAGTTTTTACTAGTAGGATTTGTATCGGAATTATTGGGATTATTAGTATTTTCTGGTGAATAAGTATAGGAGGAAGATTTTTTACTAGTGTCTTGTGAACCACTTTGAGTATTATACTGATTTTTATTGTTACGAGAAGTTACATCAGAAGATTGATTTTTTTGAGGTGCTTGTGTGGGATTAAAAAATTGTTCGTTGTTTTGATCAGGAATATTATTTGGAGCTTGGTATGGTATATTGTTTGAGGATTTCTTGTTATTAGTAGAATTATTTTGATCGGAATTTGTTATTGATGATGATTTGTTGTTATTAGATGTTTCATTATTATTAATTGCATTGCTAGTGTTAGAACCAAAATTATTTATAGGATTAGTGGAGGAAGTATTATCTATAGATCTTCCAGTTGTTTCACCAATTTTCAAACTTCCGGATGCAATTTTATCAAGTGTACTTGTTTCCAATTGTCTTAAGTTGAAATATTTTGTTAGAGAATCTTTGTCTTCTCTTGTTGGTCCATCATCAAGTAAAAGGGAGAGACGATTGAGTAAATCTGCATGTTCTTGTTCATTGTTATTGTCATTATCTTTATACTTACATTTTATAAGATTATTAAGTAATAGAGATATTTTGTTATATTCTTCTAATTGAAAAGTACCCTCGCGATCTTTTATTTTTTTTGCAAACCAAGCACGTATAAATTTAGCACCTGATTTAGATTTTTTGAATTTAGGATTACTAAGAGCACAGAATGCATTTATATTTTTTTTAATGGAATTACATCTATGCTCTATATAATGGGAAGAGTTGCTTTTTAAATGATTTAATAATTTATCTTTTTTTAATTCCCCATTTTCAAGAAGATTTGGATTTTTTTGTAAATAACGAAGCCATACTTTTATTTTGCCAAAAGTTCTTTGATTTATTTCCTCTTCAGTAGGTTCTTTTGCTGTTGATTTAATCTCATTAGAGTTAATTTCGATTGTATCAGCATAGAGTGGATTTTTGAGATGAGTGTTCACTTTTAATTGATCTTCATACATATCGCTGGTGGCCTCATAAAGCCAACGATTTTGAGTTAAAATACGATATAACAATTTAAAGGAAATCTCACTTCCTTTACGAGTATCCTTGCCATCTGTAGTAAATGGTTTATCACGACCAATTAGTTCCTCAAGTTTTAAATCTTCAATGTTGAGTTTATCAATATTTAAACCACCGCTTTTAGTATTAATAATAGTAGTCAATGCTTCTGCAAAAGTTTTGCTAGTGTTTTCATGATAACTCATTATATTTTGATGTCTGTTTTTATTAAGGTTATTAAAAACCGCTTCGCTTTTTGAGTAATGTGTATTGCTGGAGTTTGCTTTGATTATTTTACCATCTTGTAAGGTTATTTTATCAATAAAGGAATCTTTGTCGATTTCATTTGCAGAGATATCTCGTACATATTTTTTGATATTTTGTTTGAAATCGTTATCAGAACAATTAATTTCACTATCACTTAATAAAGAATCCACGGCAGTTGTTTTAGAGGATGGATCGATAAAAGAACATGCCGAAGAGAGTGTAGTTTCATCGGTGGCCCAAAGATTTGGACGAGCTAATATTTTTGCTTCTTTAATTTCGTTTGAAATTTTTCTACCAAAATCTTCATACATTTTTGGAAAAAATGTATCAAGTAAAGTTAAATCACTTAGCGCTGTATCTCTATTTCTTTTTTTATCTTTGCAACTTGCTTCATTGGATATTTTTGACGAATTGTTAGAAAGAAATTCAATACGATCTACCTTTGGTTGAATATTATCATCGCAATCCTTTTTTGAAATCAAATCATCGGATGCAAAAACAGTAAAAGATGTATTTAATAGGTTTGATAAAATAGTTAGTACAAATATGAATAGAATTAGAAATTTCATGTATTTTACCCCAACTATTATATTACAATACTTAATTGTAATAATATTATATAAGATGTGGTTATAAAATAACCGATTAATATTAGATACTATTCGGGTATTTTTTACTTATATTAAGGCCAATTATAGAAATCTCAAAAATAAAAATTAAATTAAATTATAAGCATATTTTATTTAGTTCATTTAATAACTATATGGATAACGTAGTTGATTGAATTTATTTTAATTTAAAATAAAAAATATTGTTTTTTTTAAATATTTAAAAATGTTTTGAAATTAATTTTTTTAAAAAATATTCTAAATAAAAAAAATAATATGACTCAAAAACTTGGTTATAACAATCCTTTAACAATCCTTTAACAATCCTTTATGAAAAATCTTCATAGCAAGTTCATTAACAGTCTTGGATGGTTTATTAAGGATAATCTATAACTTTTCAGAATGATAGGCAAAGGGGACCTATTTATAAATAAGTACTAATTGAACTAAATATTATGGTAAAATTTTTTTTGAGATCATGCTTTTAAAATTGAATAGTAAGGGGGTGATGGGTTTGATTGATAATAGCGAGGTGATTAATAGTTTTCTTGAAGAGACCAGTGATTTGTTACAGAAGTGGGAAAAAGAGTGCTTAGCTTTAGAAAAAAATTTAAATAAAGAAGATTATAATGAAATATTTCGAATAGCTCATAATATTAAGGGCTCTGCTAAAATGTTTGGGCTAGATAGTTTTGCACATTTTGTTCATTTATTAGAAGATGTGATTAATTTATTGAGAGAGCGAAAACTGAAGTTGAGCATCGAAATTATTGAGTTGTTTTTAGATGGTCATTCTTTATTGGTAAGTTGGGTTGCAGAACTTCGTTTGGATATATCTTATATTCCTGAGTTAAAAGGTGAAATAGGTCGTATCGAAAAGTTGATATTATCAACAGGACAAAAACTAAATGCTAGTAGCAATATAAATTTAAATTTAAATGATGAAAAAGTAGTACAAGAACTAAATGATCAAGTTTTTAAACAGCAATTGGAACAAGATGTACAGATAGCTCAAACAGAGGTAGTTTGTTCAACCACACCCTCTCCAAAAGTTGCTATATCGGTAACTGTTGATGAAGTGGAATTTTGTGATGATTTAATAATTTCTAATCTGGCAAATTATATTCAAAAATATAAATTTGAAGAGGGTAAAAATTATTCAATCGATGTGAAAAGCAATCAAATTGATACAGCGGGGATTCAGTATTTGTTATCTTTACTGAAAACAAATAACATGCTTGTAAAAATAAAATGTGAAAATAAAAAAGTATTAGACACTTTTAAATTATTGGGTGTTACGAGGTTTATTGTATGAAAAAAATAATGATTGGAGTAGATGATTCTAATGTTAATAGAGAAATTTTTAAAGAGGCTGCAAATAAATTGGGAATGGATGTAATTATCGGAAATGATGGTAAGGATGGTTTGGAAAAAATAATGTCTACTATTAATAAACAGAAGATACCTGACATTATAATTACAGACATTAATATGCCAAACATGAATGGAGTAGAGTTAATAGCTAAGTTGAAGGAAAATGTTGTTACTAAATATATACCTGTTTTGATTTTAACTACTGAAAAGGATAACGAAACTAAAAACAAATGCAGAAGCTTAGGTGCTGCTGGTTGGATTAATAAGCCATTGTCTCCAGAAGAGATAGTAGTTGTTATAAAGAAATTTTTGAAGATATAGGATGGGTACTTAAATGTTTGCTAATTTTAAATCTGATAAAAAGGTTTTTACTATCATTACATTTTTTATAGTTTTATTGATAATCCCAGGTATCTATACATACAGTAAATTTTCCGGTCTATATAGTGATATAGAATTGGTGAATAAAAATGAAAGCATGTCTCAAAATTTATTACATGAAATTATTGCACGAGAATTAAAGATACAAGTGATTGAATGGAAATATGCAACCTTAAACTTAAATCTTGATTCTGGCGATCAAGATACAATGATTAAAAATATATCCTTAATTGAAAAGGCAATTTCTGAGTTGAAGAGATTTCAAAAGAGTGCTAACGAAATTGAAATAGTTCATAAGATTGAAGAAGTATGGAAGGCCAGAGTAGATTTTAATAGAAGAGTATTAGAATATGCCAAAGATAAAAATATTGATGTTGAAAAGAACATTTCTATTAAAGTTGCACCTTGGATAATCAGTGCTTCGAATGAAACTGTTGTTAAATTTGAAAAGATAGTTAGTGAACTTTATGAGATTAAAGAAATGAATATTAAAACAAAAAACAGTTTAATATTAGCATCATTGGAAAATGCTAAATATAACGTGTTGACCATGTTTGTGATAATTTTTATTGCAAGTGTATTACTAATTAGTTTAATTAAAGTGATGTTGAAAATATTTATTAGAGAAATGTCTACCTCTTCAGATAATTTATTAAAATCATTAAAAGAATTATCCGATAATAATAAAAAACTATCAGGGAAAACTCAAGAGCAATCATCAGCTTTACAAGATACCGCTTCAACCGTTGAAGAGATAACGGCCACAGTTAAACAAACTGCTGATAATTCACAAAAAGCTTCTTCGATATCAAATCAAGCATCTAAAGATGCTCATGAGGGAAGTAAGTTATCAGAGGATGCTAAAAAGGCAATGGAAAGTATTTTAATTAGTAGTAATAAAATATCAGATATTGTTAATTTAGTTAATGATATTGCTTTTCAAACGAATATTTTAGCGATTAATGCAGCAATAGAATCAGCAAAAGCTGGGGATCAAGGAAAAGGATTTGCAGTGGTAGCGATAGAGGTAAGAGATTTATCTCAAAGATCTTCAGAGGCAGTTCAAGAAATTAAGAGTTTGATTGAAGATAGTTTAAGTAAAGTTGATGTTGGAGTTAAGATTGTTGAAGAAAGTGCGATGAAATTAAATGAGGTTACTACTAGTGTACAACAAGTGGCAAATATAATGGGGGAAATCTCTTCTGCGACCAAAGAACAACATAAAGCAATTGAACAAATAAATGGAAGTATAGCAAATTTAGATGGAGTAACTCAACATTATGTCTCGTTAGTTGATGTAATAAGCAAATATGGAGATAATTTAGAAGATGAAGCAGGAAAGATGAGTGATGTTCTGAATAGAAATTTTTCTATATAGGATACGAAAAATTATGACAAAAAGTGCAAGTGATTTTCAAGAACGACTGAAAAGAATTTTTTTTGAAGAAGCACAGGATTTAATAAATAATCTAGACCAACATTTAATTATTCTAGATAGAGAATCAGATCAAAACAAAATTGCTACAGTTATTGATGAAATATTTAACATAGTTCATTCTCTTAAGGCGAGTACTGGTTCTGTTGGATTTATAAAATTATCACAATTTTTACACAGTCTAGAATCATTTCTTGTTGATATTAGAAAAAGAAGAATAGCAATATCACAAGAAGTAGTAACTATTTTATTTGATACTTCTTATCTGGTAAAGGATGGAATTAATTTTGTAACAGGTACAGATAGCGATATTGATGATGAAGAGTATATTAAGGTTGCTGATTTAATGAAAAATATTCCTAAGGAAACAGGAACAGGAACAGGAACAGGAACTTCTGACTCTAGAACATTACTGTCGATAGTGCCAACGCCAACAGAAATACCATCTTCGGAAATGCCGTCGACAGAAATGCCGTCGACAGAAATGCCGCCTTTAAAAGTACAGGATACAGAAGAGCTTAAAAAAAGTACTACAGATAACAATAACAATAAGGGGCCAAAACATTGGCAAATTATAATGATTCTTACTTCTGATTTACTTAAATCAGGAACTGACCCATTGATGTATTTTAATGAAATGAGTGAGTTCGGAGAATTAGTTAATGTTTCATGTAATATAGAAGCAGTACCTTCTTTGGAAAAATTTATTTTTGATGAATTGTATTTATCTTGGGAAATTATTTTAAAATCGAATCGTCCTTTAACAGATATTCAAAATATCTTTTTGTTTATTGAAGATAAGAGTGAAATAAAAATTAATGATGTATCGTCTAGGTATAATGATACTGGAGTTGAAAAATTACTAGCGGATAAACGTTTAGGTGATATTTTAATTGAGAGAGGAAATATCAATGCAGAGGATGTTGAAATAGTTGCAAAAAAGCAAGAGCGTTTAGGAGAGATGTTAGTTAAAGAAAATGTTGCGGTTAAAGAGGAAGTAGAAAAGGCAGTGGATGATCAAATGGCATCTAAAAAACATGCTTCCACTACCATAAGAGTTGATATAACCAAATTAGATGAATTGGTGAATTTAATTGGAGAGTTGGTAATTACAAGTTCACAATTAAAAAATCTGATCCAAAAAGTGGACAGTAAAGATTTAAGGCGAGCACTTCTCTCAAAATGCGAAGAATCGGCCAGAATCACTAGTAATTTACAAGATCGAGTGATGAATGCGCGAATGGTTCCTATTGATACTATATTTTCGCAATTTTATAGAATTGTACGTGATATCTCCATGAAACAGGAAAAAAATATTCGTTTAGTAATTACCGGACAAGAGACAGAGTTAGATAAAAATATTGTTGAAAAAATAAATAATCCACTTAAACATTTAGTAAGAAACTGTGCTGATCATGGAATAGAAAAACCAAGTGTTAGAGAAGAAAATGGAAAAAATAGAGAAGCAATGGTGCATTTAAAAGCATATCATTTAGAAGGAAATATTTTCATTGAAGTCTCTGATGATGGTAAGGGAATGGATAAGGATGCTATTTATAAAAAAGCTATTGAATTAGGATTGATTAAAAAGGATGAACATATCGATGATGATTCTCTTTATGAATTAATCTTTATGCCTGGATTTTCGACTGCCAAAGAAATTACAGATATCTCTGGTCGTGGTGTAGGTATGGATATTGTAAAGAAAGCGATTACTGATTTGCATGGGGAAATTAAGATATTTACCCAAAAAAATAAGGGAACTAGATTTGTAATTCGACTTCCTTTAACTTTAGCAATTATTGAAGGATTACTCTTTAGAGTAGGTAAACAAATTTTAGCATTACCTTTGATATCAGTTGATGAGATTTTTAAACCAAAGAAAGAACAAATTAATACTTTAGAAGAGAGAGGAGAATTTGTTAATGTTAGTGGAAAAGTCTGTTCGCTCATTAGGATACATCATTTACTAGATATTGAGGGTGCGATAACGGACCCATTAGAGGCAAAAATATTAAATGTATTGGTGAATGGTAAAAAATATTCTTTGTTAGTTGATGATATAATTGGTCAGCAACAGGTGGTACTTAAAAGCTTAGAACAAAACTATGAAAAAGTTAATGGTGTATCTGGCACTACTATCTTAGGCAATGGCGATGTGGGTATAATAATCGATCCAACTGAAGTTGTTAGTATGTTTAGGGAAAAAGAATTATTTGTTAGGATATAGGGAATGTAGGAGATAAAAAAATGGCAATGGAAAACAAGCAAACAGAAAATAAAGCTGACATCAAAGAAGCTTTAATGAATTTATTGCACTCATCATCTTCTGGTGGAAATCAATTTGTTACTTTTAATATAGCTACAGAAGAATATGGAATTAATATAAAATCAGTGCAAGAGATTACTGGATTTCGACATCTAACTTATCTGCCAAATGCACCTAAGTATGTAAAAGGTATTTTGAATTTAAGGGGTAATATTATTCCTGTGATGGATCCAAGAATTAAATTTGGAATGGATGAAATAACTTATGATAAAACTTCGGTAATAATTATAGTTGAAACTAGTGGTAAGAATGTAGGAATTATTGTTGATAACATTAAAGATGTTTTAACTATTGATGCAAAAAATATTGAAGAGACTCCACAAGTTTCATCAAGATCGTCAAGATCATCAAGATCATCAAATGTTGATTCACAATTCATAGAGGGAATTGGAAAAGTTGGCGAAAAATTTGTGATCATTTTAAATATAAGTAAAATATTTAATAAAGAAGATTTGGCGAAAATCGCATAAATTCAACTTGATTTTGTTTAAAAAAATATCTTTGGTTTACAAAATTTACATTTTTGGAACGATAATTTTCTAGAATATTTTTTGTTTTTGGATAAAAATTATTGATCACTATTTAATTTCAATAACAATTTGAAATTATTAATGAAAGTTTGCTAGTGAATTTTTATTGGCAAATATATAATATTTTCAAAAAGATCTCCTAAGTTAATCTTCATAAAAATAGTTGACATTTTTTTTCTTCCACTTGAAAAGCTTTGTGATAGAATATTTTTTACACGTCAAAATTGGGGCCTCAATTAAAAGATGTGTATGTGAATTGGTTATTGATTATGGTTATTTAGTCATTAGTTATCTCAAATTGCTTTAGAATTGTGGTAGTACGTAAGCGAGAGGAGGACGTAATCGGAATACAATTCTAAACGCTTCTTCGAAAGAAACTACGTTTCCTTATTGAAGAGGAACTATGAAAACCCTATTAAAAATTCATCAATGGACGATTTCCGCTCTATTAACTTTAACATTAGTTATGTTTGTTTCATGTAAGTCAAATCCTATTGAAAATAAGATTGTTAAGGATGTGAAACTTACAACTACATTAAAAGATGGTGATGTATGGCTTGGAGTTGGAGCTACTTTTAATCTTGGAGGAATGTCATTTACTGCAATTACTTTTCCTATTAAAGACCCTTATGATCCAAGTAGAGTTTATGGAGAGGTTTCTTTTAAGCCAACATTTAATGGTAACTATAATGCTATCGAGTTTAAAGTTAATTTAAGTGATTGTGCTAGAATTCCTGGTGCCTTTGCTACATTACCTAATGGTAACGATTTACCAATAGCTGGAGTTGAAGGTAGAGTTATTGAATTGGCAATTGATCAGATTAAATCGAAGATATATATAGCTTTAGATCATGATTTAACTATGATGGGTTTTGCTATCTCAATTCAACAGTTTGATGTAGTTGCTCAATATGTTGGTGGTGTAAATTTCTTCTTAGGTTTTGATCTTTTTGGTGTTAAAGGAACTGCTGGACTTTATACAGCTCAAAATCAAACTTATCAAAGTGGTTTAGCTTTCTTTGTTGATATAAGTTCAGTTGTTTCTACAGATTTATTAAACCGTATACTTAATGGAGAGGTAATTACACCTGATAAATTCAATGCTAAGAGTATGAATAACTGGAATAAAGCTTATTATAGTGGTGTTGATAAGAAAATGGCAGATAGATTACCATCAGCTGCTAAACAAAAGAAAGTTCAAACTATCATGGATAAGATGATGAGTAAGAAGCAAACATTAAGATTTGTAGAAGAGTAGTAAAAGAGTAGAATGAGTTGAATAAATAATATTTAGGAATAAAGTTTAAGGGTTCATGGATGGACCAAAATTATCAGGGAGGTGTTTCGTTTTTAATGAAACACCTCCCTTTGTTTTTGATAAGTCTCCATCCTTCTTTAAAAAGCGCAAATAGGGAAGCAATACTTCATTCTTGGAAGATAATGTTCCATCATAACAAATTGTCAGCAGAGGAATTCCAGTAATTTTTTCGATGTTTTTTGACATTGCTTCGGTAACTAGTGAGGGACAACAAAAAGATGGATGCAATTGAACTATCAAATCAATATCAGGATATGCTTTTTGTAGATAGAAAATATTTAAAATATTATCAAAGCTTTCACCAGTGTGAAAGTTACTTAAATTGAATTTACTTAAAACCTCTTCACATGCTTGTGGATCAAATAACTCCTCTAGATTAGCGATAGGTCCAATTATTTTTTCAAATTCTTCCAAATAACGTCGTTCCATTATTTTAGCGGTGGCCAAGAGTGATTTTGTGGTCATGACATTTAATAGCTTTCCTTCACGCATCCATTTTTTATAATAAAAACTAGCAATTAATTTAAAGTATTCAGTAAAAGGATGGGAGATAACCTCTCCGCCATTTTCTTCTATAAAGCGAATAATATCTTGATTGAGATTATCATTATCTCTAACATAAAAATCACCGATAATTGCTACTTTAATTTTTGAATTGGAATTGAAGTTAGAATTAGAATTGGAATTAGAATTGGAATTGGAATTAATTTGCACAGAAGAAAATAGTTTAATAACCATTTGTAGTGCTGAAATTTTTGAGACTTTTTTATGAAATGCTTCTTCTAAAATTAACAAAGAATTTTTTAATGCTAGATCTGTTTCTCCTGCAACTTTTTCATATGGTCTTAATTTGCATACAATTTTTCTTAAATATCCACCGAAAAGAACAGCGTAGTAGTTGTTGAGAGCAATTTTCAGAGAGAAATCTACAAAATTAGGGTCACTACAAAAGACACTAACTTTATCTAATCCCTTACCCATAGATTCTAGAGTGCTTTTAATAAAATATGGATAGGCACCAATGTTACAGGCAATCTCTGATTTTAACATCCACACTGCTGTTTTAGAGGGATCTAAATTATATTTAATTATATACTCATAGATACCTCGAGTGATTGCACTGAGAGGAAGGCATTGACCTGTATTTAATTGTAATGATCTGAGAATGGTATACTTATCCTCTTCTAATAATCTTGCATCGATACCATGTCCTCTTAAATTTGCAGCAACTAGAGAGGAGATGATAGGATCCCAATTAGGAATTAAGAGAGTTTTATTTGCTATTTGCTGATCCAATACTGGATTGATTGGTAATTGTGTTTGAGGTGTAGCAGATCCAACTCCATTCGATTCTTGCTGTTGATCTTGTTGATTGCGCTGTAGATCTCGCTGTTGATGGTTTTTAAATGATCGCAATGCTGCTTCAATTCTTGTTTCATATCCAACAGTAGAGTTGTGATCATCTAATTGAATGATCAAATATGGTTTGTTGTAAAAATCCATGATTCGCTTAAAGTATTCTATCGTACAACTATCGGGAGCGCATTTGAAAGAGGTGATCAGTATTGGATATATATTTTTACTTTTGGCAACTTTAACTGTTGTTTCTAACATTTTGGAAGAGTAGTGCCAATGTTCTGCTTGTAAAAGTCCGTCAATACCTTGCAAGTCCTCTTTAGTATAGCTGACCATATCTTGAAAAAAGCAAGTGACATTTAGAGCAGAGATGATTTGTGGAATTTTTTTATTTAATTGTGGTTGCAAAACAGTATATGGTCTACCAATTAAAACCACAGCAAAATTTTCTTTTTGTAAATTTTCTTTTTCTAAATTTTTTATTGTTTGTATGTAGTAATCATTTAGTTTTTGTTTACAGGATTTATAATACTTATGTGCTTTTTCATAGCTGCTGTAGACTTGTAAAAATGTAATATCTCCTTTTGTTATTTTGGAAAGCATTTGAAAAAGAGTATACACTAAATTTAGAGAGATATTATTTAAATCATGTTGAATGACTGGAGTTAAACATTTTTTTAACAGAGTTTTTTTATTAAGGGTAGCAAGTAAAGAGGTGGCATACTGTCCGTAATAACAAAATTGTCTTCTGGCCTTTTTACTTTCATTAATGGCCGCTTCAAGATAAGTAGGAATAAATATATAATCTGATTTGTTCTCTAAATAATCGATATGGCCATGAAAGATAGCAATTGGGGCACAAAATTCTGCTTGTTGCAGTTTTTTTCCTCTGCTAAGTGCTTCGCTACTATTTTCACTGGTGATAATTGGAAATTCCAATAAAGAAAAAAACATCTTCCAAAAAGGTACCTCTTCGAAAAAATACAAACTAGCGGCAAGCCCAATGGATGGGCGTTTATTATTATTATTATTATTATTATTATTATTATTATTATTATTATTAACAATAGGATTAATGTGATCATTAAATATTTTGTGTCTTATAGAGGTTATAGAGATTAGATTTTCTTTTGCTATCTTTATCTGTTTTGTAAAGTAATCTCTCCCACAAAGCATACCATAGGCAATCTTTTCACCATTGATCTCAATAGTTTTTAATTTGCAATGATTAAGGCAATCTGTGCATAGTTCATTTTTTATTTCTATCTCTTCTTGATAAAATTTTTCTAATCTATCGGTGTTATTAATATTAGGATTAATATTAATAGATGTGAGTTGTTCAGATAGAAGATATGCGCATCCTAAAGCACCTGTCAGATGACAATAAGGAGAAACAAAGATTTCTTTACCCAATTTTTGTTCGAAACTTGCGATCAATGCGCGATTTTTAGCAGTGGCACCTTGAAAGCAGATATGTTCGCCGATCTTTCCATTTTGTACAACCTTACGTAAATAATTTTCTCGTACTGAGTGTAGAATGGTTGCCAATATTTGTGGTAGAGGAAGACCGCTATTAAGATAATAGTTGATATCTCTTTCCATAAATACTGTACAACAATCTGATGCTAAAGGAGCGCGAGCACCCATACACAAATTTGCATAATCATTTACATCAACATTTAATTTCTGCCCTTGTTCCTCTATAAAGCTACCAGTACCAGCAGCACAAACATTATTCATAAGAGAGAAAGTTACTTCACCATTATGAAGAGTAGTAAACTTGGCATCCTGACCTCCAATCTCAAATATGGTATCGATTTGGGGATTTAATTTAGATGCTGCTTTTGCATGAGCTGATATTTCATCAATGATTAGATCAGCGGAGATAACTTTACCAATGAATTTTCTTCCAGCACCGGTGGTGGAAACACCAGAGATGGTAAGCTGGAGATTGTTTTGCTTTTTCCAATCAAAGAGTGCTTCTAATAATGCTTGTAGTGCTTTCAGTGGTCGCCCTGAAGTTTTAGTATATAAACCTAGAAACGGAAGATCATTATCATTGGCCAACAAAACTGCTTTAGTGCTGGTAGAACCAATATCGATTCCTAAATATGTTGATACTGAGATGTTGGATGAGTTTAAGTAATTATCAACTTCAATAACTTGTTCCCAATTTACTTTAGTAGAATGGAAGAGATAACTATGATGTAATTTAAAATCAGGATAGTTTGATTTTATTAATTGTAATGGTGGATAGAAGTGTGTTTGAAGTTTGTTTTCATCTTCATATTCATCATTTTCACTTTTAATATGGACTATATGCGATTTATGTAAAAATTCACTTTTGCCCTCTAAATCTTCTACAAATAACAGTGCAAGTCCAATGGAGGAATAGTAAAGAGCATTCTGATCAACGATAATTTCTTTTCCGATTAGATTGCTTAAATGTTTTACGACTGCTTTATTCTTAGCAACTCCACCGGCCATTATCAATGTTGATTGATGTTCTTCAGGTTTTTCATCACTAAAGAGTGTATCAGCAATATTTTTTGCAAGTCCTAGACAGAGTCCATTACTAATTGCTTTACTATCATATCCCTCTTGTTGAGCATGTAGCAGATCAGTTTTTGCAAATACAGCACACCTTGAGGCCATTAGTGGAATATCTCCAATATGAGCTAAAGCGTGATTTGATAATTCTTCACTATTTTTAAATCCAAGTCGCTTGGCCTGTTGATCAAGAAAGCTACCAGTTCCGGCCGCGCATGAACTATTATTTTTACTATCTTTATATTCACCATTTTCATCAAAGCGAATGAGAGAGAAGCGCTCACCTCCAACTATTAAAAGTTCACGCAAACGCGGATGAAATTCTTTAGCGGCCCTGATGGTTGCCAGTTGAGAATCATAATATTTGTTGAAAATCAAATTCAAATTGAAATTGGAATTGGAATTAGAATTTAATTTATTAGAGAGAGTGGAGTTTCCGATAAAGTAATCGATGTTACTTGTAGTGAGATGAAAATTTTTTTCAATGTTATTTAAAATATCATTAATAGTTGATTCAATCTTTCCATGATGAAAATGAAAAAAATTTGATGTTACTTCTTTGCTTTGCTGATTAAATAAAGTTGCGGAGATGCTAACTGGTCCAGCATTTATACATAGAATGATATTTGATGAGTTCTTGACTTGTTTTGTTTTTTTCATTTTTTTTTTTTAATTATAAAATAAATAAGTAAGTAAATAAGTAAATGTAAAAGATATGTAAAAGTTTTAGTCGATTATAGTTAAAATTAACCCAACTCGCCCTCAATGCCAATTATTTTTGGCATCAAAGTGTCTAAAGAATTTACAAAATGGCCATATTTTGGATCGTAGAAAAAAATCAGCTATAATCGTGTGCGAAAAAGATAAATAAAAATTATTTAAGAGGATTGAAAGGGGAGTGAAAAGGATGGAAGCAAAATATTTCCAAAATTTTAAAGCAATTTCCTTATTTTTGTTATGGATATTAACTTCAATAATAGTCGTTAATACAACAATAGCATCAGATGACGAAGATGAGTATCAAGATGAAGATAGTAATAATAGTTATTATAATCGTTACAATGGCAACTATGGTGGAGGACGATCGATATATAAATTTGTTAAAGGTAAGTGTAAACAATTTTCCAAAAGAAATGTTTTAATATCTGATAATCTTAATCCTCTAATATGTATAAAAGCAAAAAGAGAGGTATTTGTTTGGAAAGAAAAGAGTGATGGTACTATTGGATGCTTTCACTACCTACTTACTAATAAAAACTTTAGAGGAAAAAAATTAGTTATCAATAAACGAACTAAAGTAACTCCCGCTAAATATAATGATTGTGTTGTAAACAAAGCACTTAATAATGATATTGTTAATCATGAGGATCATTTAAAATCACTATATAATGATTATACTGAATCTATTTTGCAAAGAGGAGAAGATGATTGTGTTACCAATTCGAAATTAGATAAATTTCATAATCTCTATTATAATACTACAGCACCAATTTTAAAAAATATTTCTGTTCCTGATTGGTCAATTGAGGAACTAAGTGGACCAAAAAAGAAACCAATCTATTTATATAATTTTATGAGTAAGTTTAAAGATTGGATGACTGGAGAAAAAGAAGTTAGCGCCAAAGATTTAGCACTTAGATTTGCTTCAACTGATAATAATGATTTTGATGTTTATAGTGACCATGAAAACTTTTGGCCAGAAGTAGTTAAGAGTGTGGAAAACGCTAAAAGCACTATTAATATTCAAGTCTTTGGGTTGCAAGCTGATCCATGGGGATGGGAATTTGGAAAGTTATTAGCAAAGAAAGCACGTGAGGGAGTGAAGGTAAAAATTTTGGCCGATAGATTGGGTGCGCGAATGAGTATTTTTACAAAATATAAGAGTGCACCGTTAATGAATTATTTAAAGAAAAATGGAGTAGAGATAGTTTTATCAAGTGATAAAATTAATCCTGCCTCTCTTCACTTCGATCATCGTAAGTGTTTTATCATTGATGGTAAAATAGCTTATAATACAGGTTATACTATCGAAGATCATATGAGAAAAAAACATTTTGATGTGGGAGTAAAAGCAAAGGGAGATATTGTTAAACAAATGCAGGCAAGTTTTCTATTAAACTCTGTTTATTTTGGAAATGGAGATGCAACAATAACTAAAAAAGAATTTCCTAAGATGATGGAGACCTACTTTCCACAATACTCTGTGGAAGATAGATATTCAAAAGATAGTTTTATGAGAGGTGGAGAGGGAAAAGCTAGTGCTAAACTTAATATGAATATACCGAGATTTCAGCATCCAGTGACTGAGAGTTATTACAATAGGATTTGGAATGCTAAAAAATCAGTTTGGGTGATAAATCCATATTTTAGTGACAAGAGAATTATTGAGGCATTAAAACATGCAACTGAAAAGGGGATTAAGGTTAATATTATTACTCCTAGCAATCCAGAAAACCTTTTATATAAACTCAATACAAAATATCACTATGAAGATTTGAGAAAGATGGGGGCCAAAACTCTACTATATGATGGACCAAAAAATATTGGATGGTTGCATGCCAAGGGAATTGTAATTGATGAGGAAGTTCCTAACCATTGTTTTGCATCTTTTGGTAGTACTAACATGGATGCCTTTGCTCTTTATCATAACTACGAACAAAATATTGAAACTAGCGATTGCCAGACGGTGAAAAAGATAAAGAAAAAAGTTTTTGATTATGCTAAAAATTATTCTCATATGTATGAACCACCAACTAATTTATTAGGTAAGATAAAACAAAATGTATTAGGTGTTCTCTCGGAGATTGGAAAAAAAGCGATTAATCCTAGACCATATCGTTACAACTTTACAGAGGAAGAGGATTTGCAAAATAGTGATTTGTTAAGTGATGATTAAATTGCTTTATTTATCCTTATTCATCTTTATTCATCTTTATTCAAATGAATTTTTATCGAGCATACTAATTAATGCTTCCAGAGCTACACGAAAGTTTCCTCTATTGTATTTTTCTTTAAATTTAAGTGTTAAATTATCAAAGAAATTTGCATTTACTTTACCGTAATACATGCAATTGACAAGATCTTCAGCTATTATAAAAGCGCAAGTAATTTGAGGAATACGAATGGAGTTAATCCCTAGTGGAAATCCACAACCATCAGGTTGTTCATGATGAGCAAAAACAATAGAACTAACATCTGGTAGAAAATTTGCCATTTGATCAATATGAGAGGCAGTATTAAAGGGATGGGTTAAAACTTTTTGTTGTTCTTCTTCTGTTAAAGCACGAAATGCTACTGAGTTTTTGCAAGTAATAGATGCCATATGCTCTTTATCTAAGTAAACATCATGAAGCATCGATGCCATTGCAATTTTTTGTAGAGTAGATTCTGCTCCCCAACCAATTTCTGTTGCTAAATGGCCGGCCACAAAGGCGGTAGTTAAACTGTGTTCGACTATATAATCATTTTTTTTCATCATCGAGGAGAGCATAGTGAAGAGATCATAATTTTGATAAACAGTATTGATTACCGAGTTGGTGGCGACTGTCATGTCTTCAATTACTCCTTTATCAATACCAACAAGATTAGCACGTTCGTGTGCTAACTTTAAAACATCTTGTTGAACCTCTAAGCGATCTTTTAATGGTACATCTGGTTTGCTAAGAGTTGACTTAAGTAGTGAGGAATAATTGTTTATAAATTGATCTGACTGTGCTTTAGGGATATAAAGATAGTTAACCCCTTTTTTTATATATTTTTTAATTCTTGAAAAGTCATATGGTTCATTATCATTTATAACTTTTATGAATTTTTCCTCACCCAATTTTAAATAGACTTCTGCGGGAATAGTATTCATTCGCAAAAAACGATTAATACCTACTCGTCGATAGCTATTTTCATCCTTATCTGGAGAAAGAAATTTAGATACTACTTGCACAGAAGGCAAAGTGAATTCGCCAAGCTCATTAGTAAAGGCATCCTCAGGAGCAACTGGAGTAGAGGATGGAGTAGTTGAAGTGAGTGAAGTGGGAGAAGTGCCATGTTCAGCTGTATAGATCTCGTTATATACTTCATTAATAAAAGTAAGAATAGTTCCTGCTTCATTTGGCTTTATCACAATATGATTATTATGATTATCATCTTTAAATGTTTTGTACTCAGAAACATTATTAGTTTCACCTTCAAAAGAGAGATTAAGAATAAATGCAATTTCAGGATTGATGGTTTTGGCCAATGAATATATTTTTTCACTATTACCATCAGTGAATTTATGTCCACAGATAATAATTTTAATATCATTATTTTGTTGTAAAATTTGAATTGCTTCTTCAACAGTACTTGCACTACTAATTTCTAAATACTCTTTTTCTTCAAATTCTATAGCGTAGAGCTCTCTAATCAATTCTTCATGCTCAACGTGCAATATTTTCATCTATTTTAATCTCCTACTTAAATTTTAAAATTCATTCTTAAAAACCGACATATTTTATCGGAAAATATTGTTAATATAAGTTTTCACATTGAATACTCTCTACTAAAATAATACAATTAAAAACCAAACAATTGTACTACAGGGAAGATTTTTTTATGGATAAGTTATTACTAGAAGTACTTAATTTTTTAGTTGCAAGTGGAAAAATTGATTATGCCGACGTTAGATATCGTGAAACATTTACTGAAGATATTATCACATCCAATAATGTCTTAAAAAACTACAATAATCATGATGACAGGGGGGTAGGGATTAGGGTTTTAAAAGATGGATGTTGGGGTTTTGCTTCTACCTCTAAGTTTAATGACATAGATTCATTACTAAAGTATGCGAATATTGCAATAGAGATTGCCAAGCAAGCATCTTACTTTCAGAATCATAATAGTTCGAACAGAATAAAACTGACGAAACTAACTGCAGATCAAATAATTCGCGAAGGTAAATATAAAACTCCAATTGTGATAGATCCCTTTAAGGTGACGGCAAAAGATAAATTAAATATCTTATTTGCTGTTCATGAGAATGTTAAGAACAAGCAAGGTTTTAAACGTATCGATGGAACGATGAAATTTAAAAAGTTTCATCAATTTTTTTATAGTAGTGAAGGATCAAGAATTGAAAATGAGATCTATTTAAATGATGTCAGTTATACCATAACTGTTGTTGAAGATGGTGATTTCCAGAGTAGAACTTTCTTTGGAATCCCTAAGACTGCTGGGTTTGAATGGATTTTAGCACAACCTATAGTTGAGGATTCTACTCGATTAGCAGAAGAGGCATTAATTAAATTGAAGGCCAGCAAAGTAACACCCGCAAAGAGAGATTTGATAATTTTACCATCTAATCTCCATCTGACTATTCATGAATCAGTCGGGCATCCAACTGAACTTGATAGAGTGCTTGGTTGGGAAGCAAATTTTGCTGGAACATCTTTTGCTACTCCAGAGAAGAAAGGTAACTTTCAATATGGGTCGGATATTGTAAATTTTAGAGCTGATAATAATTTAAGTGGAGGGCTGGCCACCATTGGTTTTGATGATGATGGAATTCCTAGCAAAAGTTTTGATATAATCAAGGATGGAATTTTAGTTGGATATTCAACCACCAGAGAGACAGCACATCTTATAGGAGAGAGTGAGAGCATGGGATGTAATCGTGCTGACTCCTATGCATTGATGCCGATAAATCGCATTCCTAATCTTTCACTGATGCCAGGAAAAAAATTATTAACTTTAGAAGAATTGATTGCAGATACTGAGGATGCAATTTTAATTGATGGACGAGGAAGTTTTTCCATCGATCAACAGCGACTCAATTTTCAATTTGGCGGTGATTTTTTTCAAGAGATAAAGAATGGAAAAATTGTAGGGCCACTGAGAGATGTAACTTATCAGGCGATAAGCTACGAATTTTGGAGAAGTTGTGATGCCATCTGCGATCAACGTTTTTGGCAAACACATGGAACACTAAATTGTGGTAAGGGAGAACCATCTCAAACTCAACATATGACCCACGGAGCTTCTCCCGCACGCTTTAGAAATATTTCAGTTGGGGGTGCTTGATTATTTGTCAGCGACTATTTAATTATTTCTAGGAGACGAACTGTATCGTTACCAGAGATTACTACAAACTTACCATCAGGAGTAAATTTGGCATATCTGATGTTTGACCCATGAGAAATCATTGCTACAACAACACCACTTTTCACCTCTACAATTTTTGCTGTTCTATCATCGGAAGCGGTTATCACATATTCTCCATTGGGACTAAAGCTAGCGTGATTAACAAAACTTTTATGATTGATAGTTGTTATTAATTTTCCAGTTTTTACTTCAGTAATTTTTGCTGTTCTATCATTGGAAGCGGTTATCACATATTCTCCATTAGGACTAAAGCTAGCATGACGAACATCACCTGTGTGATTGATAGTTGTTACTAATTTTCCAGTTGCTACCTCAGTAACTTTAGCTGTACCGTCATTGGAAACGGTTATCACATATTCTCCATTAGGACTAAAACTAGCTTGCTTAACACTACTTGTATGATTGATGGTTGCTACTAATTTTCCCGTTTTTACCTCAGTAATTTTTGCTGTGTGATCATTGGAAGCGGTTATCACATATTCTCCATTGGGACTAAAGTTAGCATGTAAAACATAATCTGCATGATTGATAGTTGCTACTAAATTTCCAGTTTTTACCTCAGTAATTTTAGCTGTCAGATCAGTGGAAGTGGTTATCGCATATTCTCCATTAGGACTAAAACTAGCATGCTTAACACTACTTGTATGATTGATAGTTGCTACTAATTTTCCAGTTTTTACCTCAGTAATTTTTGCTGTGTTATCGTAAGAAGCGGTTATTAAAAATTTTGAGTCAAGACTGAAATTTGCAAAGCTAATATAGCTGTTGTGATTTATCGATCCAATCTCATTACCACCTGGAATCTCAATAATTTTTGCTATATTATGATCTCTGGCCCTGATTACGATATATTTCCCATCTGGACTAAATTCTATGAAAGAGTTGTAGTCGTTATCAAAAGTGAGAATTGGCATTATAGTTGGACGTTTAAAATCTCTATTTAAATCTAGAATAAGATTTTTAAGTTCAATATCTTTATCTTTGACAGCTGTCTCTAATGCATTATCAAGCAGATTGAAAACTTTTTCAAATTTAGGATTATTTAAGACCTCTATTTTAGTTGCGATATTTGCTTCTTTTATGTAGGAAAGAAATCCTTTTACTTTAACTTTGTCATCTATCATCTTTGTCCATAAAATTTCATCAAATTTGCTAGGAAGATCTCCACTTAATATGTAATTAAAAAGTTTTGCCTGTTCTTGTTGTCCTTTTTCGCTATCATTTTCTTTATCTCTTTTTCTTTTATGTCCAATGTGAGCAACTTTTTTTTCAAATTTTTTACCTTTTAGAGTGTATTCTACTAAAGATAGATCGCCATTTTTTTCTAAATTACCAATCAAAAATTCTGACTTCGACTTCGCTCGCATTCGTTTAGCAAATTTTGCTTTCTTGTTTTTGAGAGTATTGGTTAGACTTAGATCATCTCGTTCAACAACTGTTACCTCATCTACCATCATAGGATCTGTATGCCCGTAAGGTAACACCTCTTTTTCTCCAAGTGTATTACAAGGAATTTTATTACTTGTAAGATTGCCATTGATAGTGGAGCATTTTCTCTCCTTACTTTTTACAATTAGTTCATGGGTTCTTAAATTAAAATCAGGATGGCACTGACCTTTAGAAAATCGCTCGGCCACACTCTCGTCAAGGGAATATGAGGTAAAGCCACTATTCTCGTAATCAATATTTGGATCTCCTCCCCTAACGTGAGCGTCTCTTAATTTTTTTAATTTATCAATATCTCGAATAAGCATTTCATTAAAGCGGGAAAAATCTTCATCTAAAAAGCATTTATTATCAAGAGACATTCCGGCCAATGGATCTTGCAATTTATTAAAGTAGGCCAGTAAATTTGAGTCAGAGGGCATTTGTTCTTTCTTCTTAAGAAATAGAGGATAACCTCGATAAAGATCGTTAGAGGTATAAAAGTTTTTTCTTTTTAACTCAGCTGAGATGGGATCATTATCCCATGATGGATTGTTAAAGGAAGCAATAAAGGATGGAGTGGCCAAGCGAACGCCTTCACCCTTATCTTTAACATAATTTATAGAGCTATTATCTTGGTATGAAAGAGTATCTTTCCACTCTAAATATTTTTCCAGCGCCTCTTTAGTAGTATTTAATTGCAATCCCTTTTGATAGCGAACCCAAGTCATAAATTCCTCTGGAATAATCTTTTTTTGTTGTTCAATACTTAATTCTTTGTAAATTTCTGGAGTAAGATAGGGAGTGGCGATGGCGTGATAATCAATTTTTTTCTTGGCCAATTCAAGTAAGTTACTATGAAATTTATCAGAGAGATTTACGGAATCTTTAAAGAGGCGAGTAAAATCTTTTATACTTAAAAAAACATCTTCCCCCCAATGCGTATAGATGGGTGGATTAATACCAAATTCTTCTAATGCTTTTTGTACCAGCACTCGTGCTACTCGGCCATTGCCATTGATGAAAGGATGAATAGAGAGAAAACGATGATAGAATTGAGCAGTTAATTCTAAAACCTTATCAATACTTTCTTTATTCTTATTTCCCTTTCTAATTTTTGTTAGACCGCTTTTAAGTTGATTAAATGACAATTCTACTAGTTCTGTAAGAACTTTTTTCCTTAAAGCATTTATTTTTTTTTCATAATCACTATCTAATTTAAAATCCACATCTGAATAGGTTTTTTCTAGCTTCTCTAATTCTTTGATAGTGGAATCACTTAAACGTAAATTTAGTTTACTCTCAAATTGACGAAAATTACTAAGTGGAGCGTACCATACGCGATCCTCTTCTGATTTACTCTTATCTTTAGTGAGTAATTTTAATAGTGGATTTGCATTCTCTAATTGATCAAAGGTTTTAGGAGAAGAACTAAACTCCTCTCCACTAAAGATACTGCGATTTTTCCAGGAATCAAGTTCCAGTTTGCTTACAGTCTCTCCGGTATTTTCAGAGCGAATTACTCCAATATCACTATCTAACATATTCTCTGAATTACAGTGAGCGTTCATGTTTTCTCCAGAGCAACCTTTTTGGGGTAGAAATTTTTTAGATATTAATCTTTGATGTAAATTAGAAATATCATCAAGTCCAAGATCAAAGAAGTTTTTTAGTTGTAAATAATTTTGAGTTGCTAAGTATCCAGCGAATGGATCTTCTCCATTTTTTTGAAAGTGAGTAGGAGGATGAAAATATGTTTTATCGCTAAGTAAATTATCTAGTAAGATTTCTTTACGATCAAAGAAGAAATGCGCTAAATACCAATCCCTAAAGCGGTTCATCTTTTCATTTAGTTTATTTTGAAAATCCTCTTTTTTAAATTTAATATCGCTATTTTTTTCTTCTTTTTTTATCTCATCTTCAAAGAGTTGTTTGTAGAATTTAATAATATCAGATCTTGTGTTTTCTTGTTTGCTTTCAGGGACTATCTCTTTGCTTAGTGATTCCCAATTACTATTTAGTTCATACAAAAATGAGATACCACTACCACTACCACTCCCGCTCCCGCTACCACTGTTTTTTTTATTTTCATTGCTAGCATGGATTGATAGGGACGTAACGACAGTTACTGTTAGTAGAAAAATTAAGATAAATTTCATAAACATAAATGATTCCTGTTTAGTTGGATTTGTTGCTTTTGTTTTTTGATTATAATCTTATCGTCAGAGATGAAGAATATTTTTAGTGAAAACTCTCCTCAAAACAAATCCGAGGTGATACGATATTGTAACAATAAAATAATCAAAAGTGTAAGAGGTACTTCCGATGATTAAATCAATAAAAAATTTTAATTTCAAACACGCAGATTCTAACTTTGATGATTATATTATTAAATATCAAAAGTTAGAAAGAGGTCTTACTCGTTTTGCTAGCAATATGCTAACTCAAAATATTGTTCAAGAAAAAGATAGTATTATTTTTACAGGATACAAAGATAGAAAAAAGATTACTTTAAGCACTAACAATACTACAACGGAAGGAATTAATGATTTATTAGCGCGCACTCAAGAGATGCTTAAATATTCATTAGAGGATTTAGAATATGTTCCATCCTACGATGGAAGTGAAAATAATGAAAATGAAGTTAGTAATGAAGTTAGTAATGAAGTTACTACTGATAAAGCAAGTGAAAAAGATGAACAAGAGAAATTTTTGCGAATGAAAATGGTAGGAGCTGCACTCTCAAAAGTGCGTACAGATGCTAATTCTCCTCTAAATCTCAATATTAGTGGTACTGCTGAGAGTGCCAAACAATTCGTAGCTGTGGCCACCAAGAATGGGGCCAGACGTTTTTTAAAGCGGTCATTTGCTGAGTATTCAAATACTATAGAGTATGCAGGAGAACGGGCCGCTTTGAAAATGAGTTGCAATAAAGAAACAGATATAGATTATTTAAATGTTTTTGATAGTGCTTTAGAGGATGTAAAGTTAATAGTTAAAAAAGGAAAAAGATCTTTCGATCCTGGACGCTATGATGTTTTATTATCTTCACGAGCAACTTCAGATTTTATGGGTGTACTCTTTAGTTATGGATTAGATAGAAGATCCTACGATGAAGGTCATTCACCATTGGTAGGAAAAATTAAGAGTAAAATTGCTGATTCATCAATTAGTATTTATACTGATCCTTTAAGTTCAAAATTATCTTCTGCCAACTTTACTTCAGAGGGACGTCCAATAAAAAAACACTATTTTATTAAAGATGGTATTTTAGAAGATCTACCTACATCTCCTTTTTGGGCCAATAAAAATAATTTAAAAGAGTGGAGCATGGGAAATATTATATGGGAGGATAATAATATTTTTGAAAAAGATTTATTAAAGCAAATTAAACGTGGATTTTATATTAAAGAGTTTTGGTATATCAGAATGGTAAGAAAAAATGATTTTACCTTAACTGGAATGACTAGAAATGGAATTTTTTATGTTGAAGATGGAGAAATTGTTTCTTCATCAAATCATTTTCGTTGGAATGAATCGCCACTCTCCGTTCTTAATCGAATTGTTGCTTTTTCCAAAGGGTATGAGCGAAGATCCTTTGGCGGGTTTGATAACTACTTTCCAGCAATACTCGTGAAGGATTTTTATTTAAGTAGTAAGACAGGTTTTTAATTTTTTTTGTTTTTTTTGATTTTATTTTCAAACGGAAACATAAATAAAAAAATTTGCTAGTTATTAAATTTGTCTCTAAATAATTTAAATAAAAATTTTTGCTCTCACCTAACTAATTAAAAACACAAAGTAAGATAGAATAAATCAAGAAACATAAATTCTTAAACCCTGACTTTGGTATAATAGTATTTAAGATGAGGATCAGGATTGAAGTTCAAGTATTTTATGCGAACTCTCTTTTGATCACAGATAGAAAGTAAGTGAGTAAAGATTTTTTTTATTTGAGATGGAGGGTAAAATGCTTACTAATTTAAATTCAAATTCAAATTCAACATTATTTATTATTCTAGTTGCCAACTTAATTACCATAGATATGATTATGAGCAATTTTAGTTTTGCTAGTGATAAACCAACTTCAACCACAACCACAACCACAAACACAAATACAAATACAACTAATGTTATTCTTAATAACTCATATCTTATTCATATAACAGATTCATTGCCTATGCCCACCATGCAGGTAGGTGGATGTGTTTTAGATGGATCACTAAGTATGGATTCATTTTCTGGAAAAGAATACGTGGAATTAGTTGTTGATAATAATGAAGTTAAAATGCCCGATAGATGTACTCTTCATTGGTCAATGCCGGGAACTAGTGTGGAAAGAGTACTAACATTAAAGGGAAAGTATTTTCCGGTAAGAAATATTGACAAATATGCAATTTTAGCTCCTGTATCCGCTTTAAAAGAAAGATTTATAGGAGGTTATCCTAATGATATTTTCACTATGGGAGAGTTCTCATTGAGTGATGATTCAATCCTATTTGTTCCAGAAAATGAGTATGATCAAGTAGTCACTAGTAGAAATACGTTGGGAAAAAAATTTAAAGTAATATCATATCCATCTAAAGAAGTAACCGCCCATCAAACAGCTACAAAATATTTAGAAAATCAAGGTTCAGCAATATTAGAGGACATCATTTTGCTATTTAATAAAGATGAATTAAAAGAATTTTTTCCGGGTTTATCCTTAAATGATTCGTTGTTTGAACAGTGGATAAAGGGAGATTTTAATAAAATTATTTTTGGTGGTGCACATGGAACCAGCAATGGAGTTCCCTATTCTTTTGATTTTGAAGTTGAGCGCGTAGAATTTGAGGGCAAAATTTATTTTAAAATAGGACCTGAAAATATTTTAAAAAGTAAGAATGAAAATAGTAAAGATAATGACAAAAGAGACAAGATTAGCGAACAAGAGCAAAAAAAATTTTTTGACATGTTAATGGAGATGAATTCAAAATATAGTTTTTTGAAATTTAGAAGTGGTATTACAAAATCCTTTAAAGAATGGTTGAAAGCATCTGGAGTAACAACAAAATTTGAATTCGGTATTCATCATGATTCATCCGTAGATAAATTAGGACAAGCTATTAAATTTTTTAATAGTAAATATGAGAAGGGTGATAATAATATTAAAAAAGAAAGAGCTAAACTTTTATGGTTGTTAGATATGTTCAAGAAAAATAATTGCCACACATCTGAGTCAAAAGAACAATTTGAAAAATTTCAGAGAAATGTTCAGGCGTGGTTGATGATTGAAAAATATATTCCTCATAACGAAATAGAGGCATTTAAAAAGAGAGATAACAAGACAAAGAAGATCTTATTTCAAGAGATAAAAAAATTTCTTTAGTTGTAATATTTCTGGCATTGACATCAAGTTCATCAAGTTCATCAAGCTTATCTAGCTCCTATTGCTTTTTATTTGTATGCATGTTCTTAATAATTTCTATTAGATTTGGTTCAAATTCTAATGTGGTAGAATTTTTTTGAAATGTGTTGGTTGAGTTGGTTGAGTAGTTTGAGTTGATTAAGCATTTATTTTTTTTATCAAAAAAGAAGTCGAACATTTTGTTAGCTTTTGTGGCCAAGGAATTCTTTATTGTAAATTCACGTACGCCTATTTTATCAGCAAATGCTATTGCTTCAATTGTAGCTATGGCCACTTCATAATCATCACATTCTCTAGATTTTTTCTTGTCAACAGTATTGCCTATGCTATAATCTTCTCCTCCAATATGGTCTTGGTTAAATTTTTTAGCAACATTATTAATATCTTCTTTGTATGGACGAACGTTTTTGTAAGAGTCCTTTATTTCTTTTTCTAGTAGGGTTATGTGATTTATACTCTCTTCAATATTTTGACACTTATTTTTAGAATAAGTGATTGCATTATTAAATAGAGAGTAAAGAGAAAGTGATGCTAAATAATTTTTTTCAGGATCTATGGCCCGTATTTCAATGGTAGGATATAATGTGTAACCGGCAGCTCCTGTTAAGTTAATGCCTAAATTTTTTCCAATAAGTAATGAGTCCTCTTGACCTTTCATTCGAGGACCTGGTGCAAATGCTATGTTTGATTCTACTTTATAACCAGTTTTTTTTGATTCCATAATTTTCTCAAAGCAATTATGTTTTTTGCTACCTCTTAAAATTATGTTATGTGGACTATTTTTATATTTTATTAGACATTTTTTATTTACTTCAAGAACTTTGAGGATTTGATCTTTATTTATTATATGACTTTGTTCTTTTATTTTATTTTTAAGAGCACATCTAAATATATGAGAGTGTCTGTAGAGTTCTGATATAAAACACAAGCTGGCCCATGGTTTTTCACTAAAAGACTCATAAACTCCGATATGAATATGTCCTCCTCCTTTTCCTGTTTTACTTGGTATATATCCTTCATTTTCAGTTGCTTCAAATAATTTATCAAAAAACATTTTTATTTCTTGATTTTGCATTTGTTTGAGAGTTAAAGGAGAGTGAGTTATTTCTATAGATGTACCATCAATTCCAACAGTGAAAGACAAATCTGGAAAATTATTGTCATTTGCTTTTTTTATATTCACTTTATAGAAATTTCTCTTGCTTGTTTTTTCCTTTGTAGTTTCTATTTGTATTATAAATGAATTATTGACGTTAATTTTTTTTAATTCATTGGCAACATTTTCTATTACTTTATTAATAGAGATATGATTATTGGTTTCTATGTTTTCCCTACTAAACGTTAGTTCGCCTCCAAATGTTGGAGAAGAGTTAGTTCTTTTAACGTTTATTTTAAAATCTTCTAATTTATCATTTTTGTCTATTGATAAAGGTAGATTATAAAATATTATTTCATCTTCTTTCGTATCATATATAGCAAGGGATTTATCGAATCCATCATGATATCCAATAGATCCAGGGGATAGAAATATTTTTTTTGTATCATTATCTTGTTTGAAAAAGCGTTGTTCATTCATTCCTTTTAGAATATTTAAGTTTTTACCATCAATGGTAATATTGTATATCCCATTACTTTCTTTTAAAAT
Organism: Oligoflexia bacterium; assembly: GCA_015232355.1. Lineage (GTDB taxonomy): Bacteria > Bdellovibrionota > Bacteriovoracia > Bacteriovoracales > Bacteriovoracaceae > JADFZW01. The sequence continues at coordinate 43,644 of JADFZW010000005.1, read as the reverse complement.
CATATCTTTGTTAAAATGTTTTTCTATAATATTTCTATATTTATTATCAACATCACCAAGCATAATATGAGCATTTATTTTTCGATCATTCTTTGTTTTTACTATCCAATCATGTATGTCTGCGATCATATCTTCAGTGTTGCATTTTTTTTCACTTGAAAAATTCATAGAAATAACAATATCAGTATAATCTTTATTTTTTTCTATCATATCGAGAGCGGTTTCTAAATTCTTAAGATTACAATTAGAATCCCATTCAACATTATTTAAAATTGCAACTTTGTTGGCCATTGAAGAAGTGATGCTTAAATAATTAATTAAGAAAATAGATAATAAATATATATATAAACCTACGTTCATATATTTAATTTGTGCTTGCTTTATTTGCATAAATATAATTCCTTTATTTAGTTTATAGATTAGATGATAGTTATAAAACTTGTTTAATAAGGTCATTAATCTTTTCGGTCAATTTTGGAAAATAATTATTTTCCAAAGAACATTTTCGAATGAAAACAATTTGTTTTCATTAGTATTTATTAAAATTGTGAGATGGAGATTTTATCTGTTATAAGTGTTGATTATTATAATAATTTTAATTAAGTCTCAAACAAATTACTTCTGTGAAAAAGTTGGCACTCTCATTGCTAATATATAAATTAACTTAAACAACATTGTGTTCTTTAAGTTAATTAATAATTTTTTTTACTATGGAGTATTTTATGAAAAAGCAATGTAATTTTTTGATTCTTAGTGATGTTGAACTTATGAGTGTAGCAGGTGGATTGAGAAATTCTCCTGATTGTGTAAGAGAACGTCAAAAAGAAAGTGAAAGACGTGAAAGACGAGAAAGTGTGGACAAATGTATTAACAAATTTGAAAATACACGAAAAAGCGTTGAGAGTGGACCAAATTTTAAAGCTGCAGATAAAGCAACAGGTGGTCTTGTTGGTCTTTCTTTCGCTATGGCCTCTTCTGCAAACGAGGCCATATGCCATATTGGTGGTGGTAAGTGGTAAATTGTTAGATTGTAGGATGGAGTTCTTTGTAAAAAAAATGTGCCTGAATCTTTTTAAAGGCACATTTTTTTTACAACACTCTCACTCTCTCACTCACTCTCTCACTCAAGCTCCGCCCATCGAGCATATAGTTTATCAATCTCCTCTTGTAATTTTTGCATTTCTATTGCGATCTCGCTTAAACGACGACCGTTAGATATTGTTTTAGGATCATTACTTTCTTCGGTTAATTTTTTTAAATTTGATTCCTTTTCTAAAATTGTACTCTCCATTGATTGCAATTCTCGCTGTTCTTTAAAGCTTAATTTTTTCTTTTTCTCGTTAGGGTTGATGTTAGGGTTGATATTAGTGTTGCTATTTGTATTGCTAGAGCTAGAAGGAGTGTTGCTAGCGGGATCAGCGGCAGAAGAGGAGGAGAGTGATGGTGATGAGTCTCTCCAACTTTGCCATTGCTCTAATCCGTAAAATTTCATGATCTCTTTTTGGCCATGAGAATTTTTTTCAAAGGCATAAATTTGTTCAGTGACTTGATCTAAAAAATAACGATCGTGAGTAACTAAGATAACTGCACCTTCAAATTCCTTTAATACCTCTTGCAAAATTTCAAGAGTGGCCATATCTAAATCATTAGTGGGTTCATCGAGCACTAACATGTTGGCAGGTTTTAACATTAAGAGAGCAATCATAACTCGTCCTTGTTCTCCACCAGATAATTTTCCAACAGGCATCTCCATTTGTTGTTGGTTAAAAAGAAAACGACTGAGATAACTTTTAATGTGAACTTTTCCTCCATGATAATCAACATGATCACCATTTGGACAAACAGTTTTTAAAATACTTAAATTAGGATCAAGTGAATCTCGATTTTGTTCAAACCAAGCGACTTGCAATTTTTCAGCGTGAACAAGTTTTCCGCCGTCACTTGATTCTTGATCTAGAAGTAGGCGAATGAGAGTAGTTTTTCCACAACCATTTACTCCTAAAAGACCAATACGACTTTTGCGAGTGATAAGTATATCAATTGGGGGAATAACTAATTTGTTATTATAGCTTTTACAAATTCCAACTGCTTCAATAAGTTTTTTTGGATTTTTTTCGGCCAATTGAAAATCAATTCTTACTTTAGCATTAACATTTCTAGCACTAATTTCCTCCACACTCTTTTGTAACTCTTCAGCGCGCTCGATACGCGCTTGTTGTTTAGTAGTGCGTGCCTTCGCTCCTCTTAATAACCATTCAGTTTCTCGTCTTAAAGTGTTTTTTAATTTTATCTCTTGGCGCTCGCTTGTGGCGATAATCTCTTCTTTTAATTTAAGATAATCAAGATAATCTCCATTGACACTTAAGAGTCCGCCTGGATTTTTTGGATCGAGTTCGATTATTCTATTGGAAACTTTTTGTAAAAAGAGTCGATCGTGAGTTACTGTCAGTGTAGCAAAGGGAGCGCGGGCCAACATCTCTTCAAGCCAAATAATACTTTCAACATCCAAGTGATTTGTTGGTTCATCAAGTAGTAATATGTCAGGATGTTTTAATAATTCGCGTGCCAATGCTACACGTTTTTTCCATCCGCCCGATAGTTGTACTATTGGAGTTTTTATATCGAGACCACTTTTTTCATAGGAGATGGAGAGCTTAGAGATCAACTCTTCCGCTTTGGCCTGATCTTGCCAATCGTGGACATCACCTGCGCCCTCCATAATCGAGGATTCGATGGTGGCGTTAGCATTAAGATTAAATTTGGGAATTTGCTCTAGATAAGCGATACGTAGTCCTCTCTCGAAAGAGATCGTTCCTTCATCGGCCTGATCAAGACCTGCAATAATTCTAAGTAGAGTAGATTTGCCAACACCATTGGGACCAATTAAACCAATACGCTCGCCCTTCTCAATAGCAAAAGTTAATTTCTCAAAGAGAGGTCTGGCCGCAAATGATTTTTTAAGTTGAAAGATATTTACTAACATAAATAACTACTCCTACTCTGATTCTGATTCTGATTCTGAGTAGGACTCAGAATCAGAATCAGAGTTTGAAATTTCTTTAATCTCTTTTAAGTAGAGTGCAGGTCGATTTAACTCTTGCGATTTGCTGAGATCAACTTCAAAGCATACACTCCAATCATTTTGTTCATCAACATCCACCAAGCGTTGTTTTACAATCCAAATTTTATTTTCCTTGGCATTATCGCGAATGATGGTTGTGTGTTTTTTATTTCGAGCATTGGGGCCAATAGATATCTCTTTGTGTTCTTCAAAGTATTTATCAAATGTATTGCTAATATCTATCACTGGCCAATCGCTTTGGTTTTCAATTAGAGTGAGTGCCTCTTCCCATCTTTCAAAAGCGAGAGTGCGAATAAAACGAAATACTGCATTTCGAATTTGATTAGTAAAAGCATTTAAGTCTGCCAAAATTCCTTGCAAAACTTTTTCCTCTTCAAGTTCTTTTTCTTTGGCCAGTTTTTTTCGATTGTAGGCAAGAGGATCTTTTAATTTTTCCCACTCCTCCAAGAGACTAGAATCAATTTCACGAATGATAGTTTCAATATATAAAGTTACATCCATCAACGCTTCATTTTTCATCTTCTCTGGAATGTTTTGTGAGAGCACTCGATAGACATCCGATAAGTAGCGCAGTAACAAACCTTCCGAGCGCTCGATAGTGTACTCTCGAATGTAATCATTAAAAGATTGAAAGGTCTCATACATCTCACGAGCAATGGATTTGGGTTGAATAGATTCATCTTGTACCCAGGGATATAAAACTTTAAAGTGATTAAATGTTTGATAAATAAATTCACGCTCAGGTTTTGGCCACTCTAACTTTTCTAACTCCGCCATTCGCTCTTCATACTCTATACCTTGCGCTTTCATTTCAAAGACTCGCTCGCGCTTAACTTTATCTAGTTGTTTGTATAAAATTACCTCGGGATTTTCGACAATCGATTCCACCAAGGATAACACTTTTAAATTGTAATCAAGAGAGTAGGGATCAATTAGTTCTATGGCATCTAATAAAAATATTGAGAGTGCATGATGAAGAGAAAAATCATTTTGTAGTTGTAAATTTAAACGTAGTGAATTGGTTGGTTTTACAAACTCAACAATATGTCGATCGACAAGTGAGCGAAACATCATCCATGCTTCACTCTTCATGCGCTTCTTACTATGATCACTCTCGTGACAGTTGCGAATGATCTCTTTCATCGCACGACAACCATTATTTTCTCGAGATAAAACATTTAAGATCATAGAGTGAGAGACTTTAAAACTTGATTTAAGAGGTTCAGGTGGAGCGGCCACTAAACGATCAAAGTCTGCTCTCTTCCAAGGAATAAAACCTCTCTCTGGTGCTTTTGCTTTAACAATTTTAGCAGGGTTTTTTCCTTTAAGTTTGGATTTCTCCTCTAGCATTTTATTTTCTATGATATAAGATGGTGCCATCACTACCACTGTGCCACTATCATCAAAACCTTTGCGTCCGGCCCGTCCAGCAATTTGATGAAAATCGCGCGCCGATAAGAGCACCATCTTTTCTCCATTAAATTTGCATAACTTGGTAAAGAGAACAGTTTTGATAGGAACGTTTATACCAACACCTAAAGTATCGGTACCACAAATAATTTTTAAGAGTCCATCTTGTGCTAACTTTTCAACTAACAATCGATATTTGGGTAATAATCCTGCATGATGAATTCCTACTCCATGACGGATTAAGCGATTAATATCTTTTCCATAGGGAGAAGTAAACTTAACATCTTTTATTCTTTCAGCAATTTTTTGCTTTTCTTCTTTGCTACAATAGTTAACACAAGTAAGTGATTGAGCAATCTCTGCACACTCGCGCTGAGTGAAATTTACCAAATAAATGGGAGTCTTTCCTTCGCTAACTAATTTATCAACTGTCATATCCAGAGGGTATTCTTCATATTTATAATCGAGAGGAATTGGTCTTTTGAGAGAGAGAATAGTTTTGGTAGTAGCACTGGTTAATTTGCTTAACTCCTTTTCAAAAAATGTACAATCTCCCATAGTGGCCGACATCAACAAGAAACGACAGTGAGGTAGAGTTAGCAGTGGAATTTGCCAAGCAACTCCACGTTCGCGATCGGCATAAAAGTGAAACTCATCAATTACAATATCATCAAACTCTGTTAATTCCCCTCTACGTAACGCCATATTAGCAAGAATTTCAGCAGTACAACAGATGATGGGGGCCTTAGTATTTACAGAAGCATCGCCAGTAATAAGTCCAACAGAATCTGCACCAAAGTCGTAACAAAGAGATAAAAATTTTTCATTCACCAATGCTTTAATAGGAGAACTATAGATCGAACGTCGTTTTAAAAACATTGCTCGAAAGTGCATCGCTACTGCCACTAATGATTTGCCTGAGCCAGTGGGAGTATTTAAAATTACATTATTACCTTCAAAGAGTTCGAGAATGGCCTCTTCTTGAGCAGGATAGAGATTAATTTTTAATTGATCGATATAACTTAAAAATTTTTCTAAAATTTGATCACTGTTATTATCACTGTCATTGTTATCATCTTTTTTTGCGAGTAAATTTAGTAGAGAATATTCGTTCATTATGTGCTCGTTGTTTGTTTATTAAGTAAATATAAATATAAACAAATATCGAGCATCAATCAATTACTCATTTATGATTTATTACTCATTTACGATTTATTACTCATTTACGATTTTTGCTTTGTTGTTAACGTTATCATTGGCACTTATTGGATAGACATTATCTTCATTATTATTTGCATCTTTATGATTTCCGATTGTCACCGTATCAAAATCACTATTAAATATTTTACCTAAAGACTTGAGCGATTCTTTATCTGCAAGAAGGAGAAGTAAATCATCTTCTGATAAAACAGTCGTACCTCGAGGAACAATAATTCTACCTTCCCTCTGTACTAAAACGATTAGAGTATTAGCTGGCAAATCAATATCAACAATAGCGCGGCCACACACCGGAGATCCTTTGCTCAATTCAAATTCAAAGAGATCTCCTTTCATATCATCTTTGGGTACATATTCGATAGGAAAACGAATTCTTTTTCGAGGATTGATATTTACTTTTAAAAGTTTAGCAATGAATGAAATAGTTGTTCCTTGTAATACTACAGAGGTGAAAACAATAAAGAAAACCAAATGAAAAAATGTATCTGCCTTCGAGTATCCAGCAGTGTAGGGATAGGTTGCTAAAATAATAGGCACACTTCCTCTAAGACCAATCCAGGAGATAGTGAGCTTTTCTTTGAAGTTCATTTTAGAAAAGATCAATGAAATAAAAACCGCCATAGGTCTGGCCACCAAAATTAAAAATGCCGAGACGATCAGTCCTGTGGCGGCCACGCTTGGAAGACGAGAGGGAAAAACCATCAGTCCTAAAGTGATGAACATCACAATTTGCATAAGCCAAGCGAGACCATCATGAAATAAGATCAAGGATTTTTTGTGAATAAATTTTTTATTACCAAGATATACTCCTGCTAAGTAAACTGCTAAAAATCCACTACCACCAACCATCTGAGTGGCCGCATAGATTAAGATTATATATGCCAATGATAAAACTGGATATAGTCCATCAAACTCTAAACGAATCTGATTAATTACTCGATAGAAAATAAAGGCCATTAAAAGACCTGCAAGAAGGCCTATTCCCATCTGTTTAACAAACATAACTACGAAGTGATACCATGGTTGAGGAGCAGCAGTAATTAATTCCAAGATTGCTATAGTAAGAAAAACTGCCATAGGATCATTTGCACCAGACTCGAATTCTAAAATAGAACGTAAATTTGGTTTTAAGTGAATTCCTTTACTTCTTAAAATCATAAATACAGCAGCAGCATCAGTAGAACTTACAATTGCTCCCAGTAATAAACCCTCTTTGAATGTAATTTGTCCAGTATAAGGAAGAAAGAGTCCGAGAAAGAGACAAGTAAGAATAACACCAATAGTGGAGAGAATTATTCCATGTTTTAAAATTGGTTTTATTAATTGAACATTAGTATCAAGTCCACCAGAAAATAAGATATAAATAAGGGCCACAATACCCACATACTGAGTGAGAGTGGCATTATCAAAATTAATTCCACCAGGTCCATCACTTCCAGCGAGCATTCCTATACAAAGAAAAATTATCAGAGAAGGAATTCCAAACTTACTGGATGCTTTGCTCGCCAATACAGCAAACAAAAGCAAAATAGAAAAAATAATCAGGTATTGTTCTACAGATAGCATTGAACTTTTCACCTCCGAGTAGAGTGGAATGTAGCAAATGAGTAAATGAGAAAATGAGTAAATGAGAAAATGAGTGAATAAATTTGTGAAGATTTTATCTTACTTACTCAAGTAAACTGCTCGGATATATTTATAATTAGTTTAATCTTTTTTGAGTTATTTTGCTTTTATTTTGAATTATTGGTGATTTTTACTTATTTTCTTATGATTAATAAATAAAAAAAATTGGATAATAATGGTCGATATGATTTTTAGATATCTTCTGTGAATGTTAGTTCCTGACCATTTTTAAGTTCAACGATGTAGGTTATGGTCTGTTCATCTTTATAAGTCAGATAAGAATAAGGGAAATACTCTTCTGAATTAAAGACTGTCATAGGATTCTTGTTACTATCTTGAATTATATAAGTGACTTGAGCAATTTTACTTAATTCTTTTTCATCAACATCTAGATAGAGAGTAACTCTTTTTAATTTTATTAAGACTCTTTTCTTGTAAACTTCTAACTTAACTTTGCTAGCATCAAAGTAAGGTTTAGGAGTAGGTGTTGGAGTTACTATTGGTGTTGGAGTAGGTGTAGATGGTGTTGGTGTAGTAATAATAGGTGTAATTGGAGTTGGATTGTTTCCAAGGGCCAAATTGAGAGCATTGTATGCATTAACCATCCCAGATGTAGTAGTAATACCTTTAAGTGAATCTAATTTTGTAACTGAATTGAAAAGAATATTTCTAACCTCTTTCCAATTGAGATTTGGTTTAGCAGAGATAACAAGTGATGCTACTCCAGAGACGTAAGGACAGGCCATAGATGTTCCATTAAAATAATCATAATCATTATCTGGAATGGAACTTAATATACTGGATCCAGGAGCGGCCAGATGAACACTCTTAGCTCCATAGTTACTAAATGAGCAGAGGTTTCCATATTTATTAACCGCCCCTACTGAAATTATATTTTCTAGATCATAATTAGCTGGATAGAATGGTTCTTCATCAGTATATGTTTTTTCATTTCCTGCTGCTGCTATAAATAGAATGCCTGCATCTCTTGCTGATGTAATCGCCGCTTTCATAGCTCTAGAAAAACCATAACCTCCCCAACTAGAGCTGATAACATTTACTTTCATTTTTACAGCATATTCAATTGCACGAATAGCATCCGATGAAGCGCCATTACCGTCAGGACCAATAAATCTAAGAGGCATTACAGAGACATTTGGAGCAATTCCCATAGCAACTTTACTTTTGGCGGCCACAATTCCGGCACAATGTGTTCCATGTGCGGTCTCATCATATGGTTGATTACTATCTTCATAGAAATCCCATCCTCTAACATCATCGATGAAGCCGTTTTTGTCGTCATCGATTTCATTGTTTGCGATCTCCTTCTTATTACTCCAAATAGCATGTTTTAATGCCTCGTGATTGTAATCAACTCCAGAATCGATAATTGCTACAACCACATCTTTTCTTCCAGCGGTAATCTCCCATGCCTTCTTGGCCCCGATATCAATATTGTTAGAGTTTTTTAATCCCCATTGATTAAGAGGGATAGTAAGATTGCTAGTGCTATTGTCGGTAGTAGTAGTGTTGTTGTCTGTAGTAGTAGTGTCTGTAAATTCTTTCACAATATAGTTTGGCTCGATATATTCGATCTCATTTTGCATTTGCTTTTTAAAATCTTCAATATCACGTTCACCTAATTTCACATGCAAGGTACTTTTTATATCTTGAAGACCTAAACGATGAAGGATCTTTCTCTCTCGTACATATGGTGGTGTGGGTGGTGTGGTTGGTGTGATTGTTGTGATTGATGGGAGGGATTTTTGATCAGTTCTAAAAAAGCTTTCGACTTTAATTAGAGGTAGTAAGTTTTTGTTATTATCTTTGTTGTCGCTGTTGCTGGCACTGCTGTTGTCTTTGTTGATTTTTACTTTAACAATATACTCATTTTTTATCTGAGCTTTCTTGCCATCAGAAACGATTTCAACCGTCTTTAAATCTTTAGAGTAAAGTGTGGTAGAAAAGAGTAGAAATAAAGAGAGGATTGATATTGTAATTTTAACAGTGTTTTTCATGTTTAATATACTCCTTGTTCGATTAATGTATATGGTGCTCTATCATACAAAAAAAGCTTTGTTAGGCTAATTTTAAGATACTTTTAAAAAATTTTATGTTGCTTTCAGACGTAAAATAGGGCAATATGCTCAACTACTTGTTTGATCAGTGATCCGATCAACGGTAAACAATCGTTTTGTAGCTTTCAATTACTAACTCTAACAGAAGGGGATATATGTTTTCCAAATCATCCGAAGGTAGCACGCAGAGGCTAATCAATCTTTGCATCTGGTATTTTGTTTTCTATGTATTAACAGGTATTAGTGTTAAATATTTTCAAGGTAGCCCAAAAGATGGTCTACTTGGTTTTTCTGGTTTCGAATTTCTTGTTTATAGTACTCTTGGTGGACAACTTATTTGCTTACTAGTTGTGCTTTTTGGTGGTTGGTATAAGTTAGAATCTACTCAAAAAGTTCCCTTCTTGGGAATGAATATTCCAGTTGAATTTCTTTATATAATCCCCTCTGGAATTTGTACTGCCGTCGTTATTCCTACAACAACTCTTATGTATTCACTTCCAATCTCAGTTATGGTGGCCATGATCATAATGAGAGGATCAATTATCATAATAAGTCGAGCAATAGATAGTATTCAGATTCGGCAGGGACTTTTAAAGAAAAAAGTCTACGCTGAAGAAAACTGGGGTGTAGTTTTTTCAATGCTTGCAATTGGAGTCTATTTGTTTTGGGCGAAAGCAGATGGTTTTGATTTCCTAAAATCAGCTGCAGCTATGACTATTTTAGGTAGTTATTTATTTGCTTACTCTATCAGAATCTACATCATGAACTATTTTAAAAATACCGCAGGAAAAACTGTAAAAAGAGATAACAAAGCTTACTTTGGTATTGAGCAGATTGCGGCAGCAGTAACACTCACAATAGTTACTTTGTTGGTATATAATGCTCCAACACTCTTTGGAGTTGATAATGTGCAGATTCAACAGATAAGAGGTGCTTTCAATAATCCAAGACCTGAGTGGCCGGGAGCAATTTTGGCCGGTATGGCATTTGGAATGGTTGCTTTCTTCTCTGTATTTTTGTTTATGTTTAAGGGAAGAACAGCTACATTCGCAGGTCTTGTGAATAGATTAACTTCACTTGTTGCAGGAACAGCGGCCACTCTTATCTCATACTTTGTTTTTAAAGGAAAATTTCCCTCTCAATCAGATTGGTCCTCACTCGTTTTAATTTTTGTTGCTGTTTGGTTTATTGCAAAAGCAGAAAAGAAGAGAACTAAAGAACTTGAGCTTACAAAAGAACTTGAACTTGCAAACGGAACTGCAACTGCAACTGATAAAAAAACAAATGAAGTTGATCCGTCATTACTCGTTGCTGGAAGTAAAAAAGAGCAATTACAGCAAAACAATCAGACAACATCCGCATAATCCGCATAATCAGTATAATCACACACTCTAATTCACTAACAGACAATACGATTAAGTAATGCTAAACTTCTTATCATGTTAAGCTTAAATCAAAATATAAATCTAAATTTTAATTTTTTTTCTCTACTTATTCAGGAAGAATTCTTAAGGAATGCTTTTATAGCAACCATCTTAGCAAGTATTTTATGTGGTCTTATTGGTCCATTTGTTTACGTTAGAAAGATAGGAATGATTGCAGGATCAGTTGCTCATGCTGTTTTGGGAGGCATGGGAATAGCGTACTACTTTGGGGCAGCCCCAATTTTAGGAGCTTTAATAGCAGCACTAATTGTCGCTTGGATTATTGGATGGGTAACTTTGCACTATAAAAAGTATGAAGATACGATAACAAATGCACTATGGTCTTTAGGAATGGCAGTTGGGATTATTTTTATCTTTAAAACCCCTGGTTATGATGTTCAGTTGATGAGCTATCTTTTTGGAAACATCTTAATGATCACTCGTCATGATTTGTATTTAATGGCCGGGCTTGGGTTGTTTGTGGCGATTCTTATCTTTACTTTTTATAAGGAATTGGTGGCCATATCTTTTGATGAGGAGTTTAGTAGGTTGAAGGGAATAAAAGTTAATTTGTTTTATTACCTTTTGCTATCACTAGTATCAATAACAACTGTTGTGTTAGTGCAGATGGTGGGACTTATATTGGTGATTACTCTTTTTATTTTACCGGCCGCTATTTCATCCTATTTTTTTAATCGACTATCAAAAATCATTTTTGTGGCCATGTTTGTTGGTTTTACTTTGATGAATGTCGGCCTATGGATGTCCTATCAACTAAATTGGCCGAGTGGAGCTACAATTATTTTATCTTTTACCTTCGTCTATTTGTTAATTATGCTTATAAAAAGAATAAAACTAATTTAATTTAATTTAATTTAATTTAATATCTTTATAATACAATACTTATATTCTTTGCTTTATTTTGTTTTCTTAATTTCCGATAAAGTTAAAGTTAAAGTTAAAGTTAAAGTGTGTGAGGGAGGTCGGAATTATGTCAAAGATAAAAGTTTTAAAAATTATTATTGGTCCGATAATATTAATTATATGGGGAATAATTTTTTTATTAGAGGATGGATATTCTGTGGAATTAAAAAATTTGCAATTTATAAAATTTAAGTATGAGATTAAAATTTTAGAAAAACATTTGGATACCTTGGGGCATGTGAATAATGCAGTTTATTTGCAACTTCTAGAAGAGGCCAGATGGGATTTTATAACTGAGAGAGGATTTGGGATTGATGAAGTATTAAAGAGGAAAATTGGGCCAATTATTATCTCAACGGAGATAAAATATCGAAGAGAATTGAAAAATCGGGAAAGTATTACCATTGAATCATATGTTGTTCAAATAATGGATCGACTTCGTTATAAGTTGAAACAAGTAATTTATTGTGAAGGTGAAAAGGTTGCAGCGGAAGCACTATTTGTGATGGGGTTTATGGATTTAGAGAAGAGAAAGTTAGTAAATATTTTACCGGAATTTATGGTAGCATTGGGTGCGACTGAGACAACGGTATAGTAAGTGAATTATCATTTTCATCTTGGAGCATTCCCTGCAATCTTCCATTGTATTTATATTTTCGAGTAAATGGATGTTCAAATAATCCTAAGATGACTTTTATCCAAGTAGCAAAGGCAGCGATGGCAACTATAGGTGCGAGTAAAATAAAAAGTTTTTGATATGAATTAGCGATATGAAAAATTCTAAAGATTAATTTAACATAATAGAGTCTATTTTTTAAACTTATTTTAGGTCCAAAGATGGAAACTAAGAGTAGTGGAAGACAGCGAATAAGTTTTTTTCTAAATTCCATGGCCTTTTGTTTTAATAGTGGATTGCAGTGGTCTTGAAATTTTTTGAAACCATTAAGTTTGACTTCAACCACTCTAAGAATGGAGGGTCCGAGCATTTCAAAATCTTTGCGATAAAACTCTTTTTGTAACTTTTCAATTTGCTTTGCTTGCATACTTGGATGATCGACCATAGAGCGAAAGCCAGTGCAATGCTTGTAAAAATTGATACGATCATTTTTGTATTCGTCTCTCAACTTATTTTCGCTTATTACCTTTTCATATAGTGGTGTTCCAGGTGTTGGGCCATAGATTAGATATTGAGTAAGAGTTGGTTTATTTTTCATTAAACTATTAAATTCATCGCGAACTACTTCTTCACTTTGGTAAGGAATTCCTAGAATCATAGAGGTAAGAACGGTAATACCGTGTTGTTGTAACTCTTGAATTAGTTCATCGATATTTCGACCTTCATGTTTGGAGTAACCAGATTTTTTTCCCTCATAACCAACCCAAAGTCCATCTATTCCCATCTCTAAAATCTCTTCAATAGTATATTGGCTTATGGCCTTTACAGAAGCAAAACAAAAAGTTGAGAAGTTTACTTGTTTTTCACGACACTTTTTTAGAAAGCCACTAGAGCGTGCTTTATTTAAAAGAAAATCTTCATCAATAATTGTGTGCTCAATATCTTTATCTTGTAATTTGTGATTGTACATGGTCTCAAAAATTGATTCACCTGTTGGAAGAAGAGGGATATGCTCTTTTTTAAAAAAATGAGAGGTACAACAAAAGTCACATCCATTAGGGCATCCAAGTCCTGCAAAGATCATAGCAGTATTACTTACTGGTATTGAAAATACTCGCAGAGTGGATTTTATATCTGGATGATGATATTTTTCAATTGGAAGAATAGTTTCTCCCAGATACTCTCGCATAAACTTAACACCTTCACCTCTGCAAATAGCATCACAGTGAGGGAGAAGTTCTTCATCGGTCATCACAGTACCATAGCCACCTAAAATAATTTTGCTGTTAGGTGAGTGTTCTCGAACAAGTTTACACATTTCGATTGCGTGATGATGAGTAGATAAAACAAAGGCAATTCCTACAACATCATAATCACCATTTCCATTTCCCTTTCCCTTTCCATTTCCCTTTTTTAATTCTTTAATAAAACGTTTTTTGGATGGATAGTGTAGAACCACAGAGGGAGTATCGATATTTTGAGAGATGTAATCTAGTGAGAATTGTTTGTGTACAACTCTGGGAGAGTAGATATGTTGAGCACGAGTTACTTGACCATGTAGCAACTCATACCCGACTGAATCAGCATCCCCAACCGATGGACCAATGGGTTTACATACAGATGAGAATAGAATTTTTTTTGTGTTTTTTGTGTTTTTTATTATATTTATGTTTTTCATAATATTCAATTTAGATGAGAGGAGTGTTTGTGTCTGGCCCGGCAATGATCATTTTACTCTTGTTTTACCTGATTTTTGCCTTAGTTTTACATTTGATCTCTTGTTATAAAAATAATAATCTAAAAATAAGTTAATTAGATTGGATTGATTATCGGAGGAGGGGAATTTGAAAAGAAAGTATTTCCTGTCTTTTATTTTTATTTTTATTATTGCAAGCATTTTTGTTACTAGTATTGCCTATGCTGGTTTTTATTATCAACACAGTTTGAACGTTTACAATACTCAAGATAATGCTGAAAATCTAAAGTTTAATACTATGGATAATTTCATGTTCCTTGGAGCAACATTAGGATCAACAAATAAATTTATTCTAGGATGGAGTATTGTTGTGTGGAATCGAACGTATAAGGATCCCATTGGTAATGATTCGAAGATTAGCATGATGGAACTTGGACCGAGAGTAATGTACTATTTTAATATGGAAAGAAATTTTGGTGTTTCGGCCGCGTATCATGTCTACGCAAAAGGTTCGCGAACTATGGCGACGACTAATGTGCAAGAAAATGTTAGTGGTACAAGTTATTTTATCGCCATCAGTTATCAGTTGCGTTTGACTGCAACGATCTTTGGTGGAGCTTCGCTAGTCTATCAATCTCTTAGTATTTCAGAGGCAACTATTGGGGAAACTCAATCAAAAGTTAATCACTCTTATTCCACTTACTATCCAATGTTGGAGTTTAGCTTGCGTTTTAAGTAGCGGATAGTGTAATCTTATTACTCAAGTTCTCAAGTTCTCAAGTTCTAAAGTTTGTTCGTAGGAGTTTGAAGTATGAAACTTAAATGTGGAGTTGTATTTATATTATTTTCATTATCTTCATTTTTACAAGCAGCAGAGATAGATAGTTTTACTCAGAGATATGACAAAATTAATGATTCTACTGAAGCTTTAAATAATTTAGTAAATAAACATTTGATCAAAGCAATTGAAGAGACAAATAGTTGTGACCGGGATCTTCTTTTTAAAAAAGTTTATAATGAATTAGGATATGGTCTATTGTGGTCTCGTATTGAGAATTTGATTTCTGATGAACCAACTATAGATAAACGTTTTACTTATGTGAATAAGTCAGTTTATAGAGGAATTAGTTTTTATCAATCTCCCGCCATTCATATAGGAAAATTAAATCCGATAATCAAAATAGGCGAGTATATTGTTGGATCAGATAAGTTTGCACATTTCTTTGCCTTTGGATATGACTCTTACAAGATGGCATTTATTGATAAAAAAGGAGTGATAGAAGCTATAAAATATACTGAGAGTACAGAACGTGGAATTTATGGTTACTATACCACTGGGATTTATTCATATGGAGATTTAGTGGCCAACTATCAGGGAATGCTTTTTTGGAGAGAATTTGTTTATGATGGTTCTGGTCTCACGATAGAAAATTCGAAAACACTAATCAAATGTCAAAATAATAAGTGGTTTTTGTTTAAGAGGTATGATGTTCGAGATTACATAGACTTTGGTTGGGACGAAGGAATTAATTGTAATAAATATTCTAACAAAAATTTTTCAGAAACAGTTTTGTCGAATATATCTAAATTAGAATTAGAACCTGAAAATAAAGACTATTCATATATGTGCCCAATCGATCCATGGGGATGTGAATTTTTGTTAAAAAAATATGCTGATTTAAGTGGGTATCTTATAAGTCCAACATGTTTGCAGGAAGTTATTCGTTAATATACATTAATTAATATTCATTAATTTTTAATTTTTTAAAGTGAGGTAATGATGAAACAGTTATGGGCCACCAAATCCATAGATAAAATCATGAAGGATACTGGTGAATTAAATGCAATGAAGAGAACCTTGGGTCCAGTAAATCTTACTACCTTAGGTATTGGGGCCATTATTGGTGCTGGAATTTTTGTTTTAACAGGAAATGCAGCTGCTCAATATGCAGGTCCAGCTATTGTTTTATCTTTTGTGATCTCTGGTTTTGCTTGTGCGATGACAGGTCTTTGTTATGCTGAATTTGCTTCAATGATTCCTCTTTCAGGAAGTGCTTACACCTACGCCTACGCTACACTTGGGGAATTGATAGCATGGATAATAGGAT
This sequence comes from Oligoflexia bacterium, assembly GCA_015232355.1. Lineage (GTDB taxonomy): Bacteria > Bdellovibrionota > Bacteriovoracia > Bacteriovoracales > Bacteriovoracaceae > JADFZW01. The sequence goes on along the minus strand of JADFZW010000005.1, from coordinate 27,462 downwards.
GGGATTTAATTTTAGAATATTTATTTGCATCTTCTACTGTGGCCGTTGGATGGTCTGGATATGTGGTGAGCTTTTTAAAAGATTTTGGGGTGATTGTGCCGGCGTATTTATCGAATGCGACCGGAACTTCTCTTTTACAATTACCAGATAGTGGACAATGGGTTGTTGCTAGTGCAGGACTAGTAAGTGATCTAGTATCCAAGGGATTAAATCCAGATGTGCTACCTCATATGTCAGCAATTATTAATTTACCTGCAGTTTTTATAATTGGAATGCTAACAATTTTACTAGTTATTGGTATTAGTGAATCAGCAAATTTTAATAATGTGATTGTGTTTATAAAATTAGCAGTAGTAATAACTCTTATTTGTGTTGGATATGCTTATATCAACCGAGAGAATTGGACACCATTTATTCCTGAAAACACTGGAACCTTTGGAGAGTTTGGTTGGAGTGGAATTCTACGTGGGGCGGGTGTGATCTTTTTTGCTTATATCGGTTTCGATGCTGTCTCTACTGCTGCTCAAGAGGCAAAGAATCCGCAAAGAGATATGCCTATTGGAATACTTGGTTCGTTAGCAGTTTGTACGATTCTTTATATTTTAGTTTCTCTAACAGTTACCGGAATGGTTAGCTATAAATTATTAGCAGTACCAGATCCAATTGCTGTAGCAGTTGATGCTGCAGGGCCTGGATTAATGTGGTTGCGTCCATTCGTAAAGATTGGAGCGATTGCTGGTTTAAGTTCAGTGATACTGGTGATGTTACTTGGTCAACCAAGAATTTTCTATTCGATGGCCAAAGATGGATTGCTACCAAAAAGTTTTACTAAGATTCATCCACGTTTTAAAACTCCATTTATTCCAACAATCGTTACTGGTGTTATCGCTGGTATAATTGCAGGAACATTCTCAATTAATATTTTAGGTGAGCTTGTTTCTATTGGAACATTATTAGCATTCACTATTGTTTGTTTGGGAGTTTTATTCTTAAGATATAGAAGACCAGATATTCCTCGTGCATTCAAAACTCCATGGGTACCAGCAGTTCCAATTTTAGGAGCAGGATTTTCTATTATGCAGATGTTGGCGCTTCCTGGAGATACTTGGGTTCGATTAATCATATGGATGGCGCTAGGATTTGTGATCTATTTTCTATACGGAAAAAGAAATAGTTTGTTGAGAGATAAATAATCTCTAGATAATCTTTAAATAATCTTTAAATAATCTTTAAATAATTTAAAGAGGGACGAGGATGGATGTAGTTATATTATCGCGAATTCAATTTGCAATGACCATTGGATTTCACTACATCTTTCCTCCACTCTCCATTGGTCTTGCTTGGATAATTTTTTTCTTTCTAACCTCTTATCTTAGAAGCAAAGATAAAAGAAATGCTGAATTTAATTTAAATATATCAAAATTTTGGATTAAATTATTTGCAATAACTTTTGCAGTGGGAGTGGCCACTGGAATAACTATGGAGTTTCAGTTCGGAACCAATTGGGCCAATTACTCTCGTTTTGTTGGAGATATCTTTGGAGCTCCACTTGCAGCTGAAGGAATTTTTGCATTCTTTTTAGAATCAAGTTTCTTAGGCATTTTACTATATGGTGAGAAGAGAGTATCCGCAAAAGTATATTGGTTTGCTTCGCTTATGGTAGCTCTTGGTTCAACACTCTCTGCTTTTTGGATAATTGTTGCAAATTCTTGGCAACAAACACCTGCGGGATTTGAAATAATTAATGGACGTGCACAGTTAGTTGATTTTGTGAGTGCAGTATTTAATCCATCAACATTTCCTCGATATTTTCATACAATTTCAGCAGCATTAGTTACTGGAAGTTTTTTTGTGATGGGAGTATCTGCTTATCATTTACTTCGTCATAATAATTTAAATTACGCTAAAAAATCATTGAAGATAGGATCTGTGTTTGCATTAATTTCGAGTATGATGATTTTATTCTTTGGTCATATTCATGCAGTTCAAGTGGCCAATACTCAACCAACAAAGTTGGCAGCATTTGAAGGATTGTGGGAGAGTGGGCCTAAGGCACCTCTTCTTCTCTTCGGAATTCCAAATGAAGAGAGTGAGCGTACTGATTGGGCGATTTCTATTCCTGGAGCTTTAAGTTTATTAGTAGGAAATAATTTAGAAACAAATGTTGTTGGGCTTAAAAGTGTGTCCGCCAGTGAACGTCCTCCACTTCTAATCTCATTTTTTAGTTTTCATTTGATGGTAGGACTTGGTTTTTATTTTATTTTTATCTCGATAGTATCTTGCTACTTATTTTTTCTTAAAGGTGATGGAGGTAATTTCAATAAGTGGGTTTTAAGATTACTTTTCTTTTCCATACCATTACCATTCTTGGCCAACGAAATTGGTTGGATGGCGGCAGAAGTTGGAAGACAGCCGTGGATAGTATATGGTGTTTTAAAAACTGCTCAAGGTGTTTCTGCAAATGTTTCATCTTCAGAGGTATTATTTTCAATTATATTATTTGCACTGATTTATTCTCTATTATTTGCGCTATGGATTTTTTTATTACGACACAAAATTAAAAATGGTTATGAAGTAAAATGACATTAGAATTTTTACAAATATCATGGTTTTTGCTTATTGGTTTGCTCCTCTCAGTTTACGCTGTATTGGATGGATTTGATTTAGGAGTAGGGATAGTTCATTTTATAAGTAATAAAAATAGAGAGGAGGAACGTTCTCGAAATATAAAATTAATAGCACCATTTTGGGATGGTAATGAGGTTTGGTTATTAACTGGTGCTGGTGCCTTGTTTGCGGCATTCCCTGCTGCTTACGCCACTATATTTAGTGCTTTTTATATTCCTTTGATGTTTGTGATTTTCTCTCTAATATTTAGGGCCGTAAGTATTGAGTTTAGAGATAAGTATAGCAATAGTAATTGGAAAAAATTTTTTGATTACGCTTTTTCTTACTCGAGCATGTTGGTGACTTTTCTCTTTGGTGTGGCGATGGCCAATATCATTCGTGGATTACCACTAGATTCATTAGGTAATTACACAGGAGATATTTTCTTTTTATTAAATCCATATGCACTTCTTGTGGGAATAACTGTAGTGTTTATGTTTGCCAATCATGGTGCTTTATATCTTTCATATAGAAATGATATGGAGTACTCCGAAACTGAAAAAGCGATAAGGATTAGAGGTTTGGCGGCACTCTTGTGGATTCCTTTTAATGTATGCTATTTTATTAGTGGAGCAATTACTATTATAAATTTTCAGAGGGATCGTGAACTGATTATTATATCGATGCTTTTTTTTGTATTATCAGTAGTGGCGATGTTTTTAAATAGATATTACAATTATAAGAAAAAGGATTTGTATGCGCTAGCATTTTCTTCATTAACTATTTTGCTAACATGGGCGCTGATTCTATCAACTCTCTTTCCTTACATTGTTCCTACTTCAAGTTCAAATGTTTTCAATGTTATTAGCATATTTAACTCTTCATCATCAAAGAATACGCTTTCAATAATGTTATATTTAGCAATGATTGGAATGCCGGTAGTGATTTTTTATACCATCTACATTTATAGGGTTTTTGTTTTTCGCAAACATTAATTTGCCAATACTTTTTTTGCCTCTTTATTGTGTCGATCATTTATTAAACATATTTTATTGTTTTATATTTTCTTTTCTATGAAAGATTATTCTAATTCCATGGTTATCTTGCAATCATTATAAAAAAATCAAAAAGATGAAAATAAATTTGTGAGAAAATATTGTTTGTTTATAAAATACTAAAGTGTTTTATAAATTAAGGAGAAGAGTTGTGATTTACATAAAAAATATAAGAAAAAATAAATCATTTTTGTTTATGCTATTGCTGTTGATATTTTCATCGTTATCGACGTTACTATCGATATCTAATAATAATGCTTTATCTTCGGAAGATGTGAAAGATGTAAAAGAGGAAGCATGCGCTGAGGGATACAGAGTAATCGGTGATCTTCATGGAATGGGAAAAGATGCATTGGCAAGAATGTTAAACGGGTATGTAGATAGTAAAGACTTTAATTGGACTGGAGATAAAAATCATTGCCTTGTATTTGTTGGAGACTACATTGATCGAGGTTCAAAGAGTTGGGAGACTTATGATTATGTAAAAGATTTACAAAAACAAGCGAGTTTGAGTGGTAAGGGGCAGGTTATTCGATTACTTGGAAATCATGAAATTGCTCTAGTACGTGGTGATTTTCTTTTGTCCATTCTTAATGGAAGTTGTTCGTGGTTTGTTGAATCACCTAAGGATTATAGTATTTGTAAGGAAATTGAACGAAAGTTTAATATTACGGGGCCGCTGGATTCACGATCGGCCAGCAAACTTTGGTCTAGATACCAACAAGGAGATAGAAATTTATTTGCACTTATTTTGAATAAGGAGGAAAATAATTTTTTTTACAATTCATATTTGCCATTTTTTGAAAAGAAGAAACAAATGATAGAAAAGGAGATTGATGAAGGATTATTAATTCCATCTTACGAAATAAAAATTTTGAACAACATTTTCCTTGTAACTCATGCAGGGGTATCATCAAATATTTGTGATTTATACATCAAAGAAAAGGGTCTAACACTAACAATAAATAAACCATCTAATGAAATTGTTGTATCGGACGTAGTTAATTGGCTTAAGGATAAATTATCTTGGAGTATAAAAAATAATAATTTTGATGATGTCATATGTGGTTATCATGGTGTTTTAACTGCTCGTTTAGTGGAAGAAAAAGGATATGTAGGTAAATTTTGCTCTTATTTTAATCAAATACGTGGACATAATATTATGCCAATGGTTCTTACACAGAATTTAGAAAGTAGTAATAATAGTAATAATAATATACTTATTTCTGTTGATGTAGCTTTATTTAATAGAGCAAAGAAGGAATATTTAGAGATGGATCCTGTAAAAAAGATAATAAGTAGTGTGAGTGTTGAAGAGAATAAAGATAAAGATAAAGATAAAGATAAAGATAAAGATAAAGATAAAGATAAAGATAAAACTAATGGGAATGAGTTAATAGATGGTAATTGTCAGAAGTTAGCGGGAACAGAAAAATCTGCAGTTGAAAAATTGGATATTCTAGGTTCTATTTTCCATTTTTTATTTCCAAAGTTATATAAATCGAAATTAAACTGATACTACCTTTCCAATGCTTTCAATTTTTCCAACGCTTCCAAAATACTCTTGCATTCTATGTAAGGAGGAGGGTGCGCCATGATTTTTATGAATGAATATAGATGAAAAAAAATAATAAATATGATAAGCATGCCCAGCTAGTGCATATTATTTCACAGCACAGTTATTTATTATTTACTAAAATTTAAGAATTAATGGAGTAAAAAATGAAAAAAAAACTTAATCTCTCGAAAATCACCCATCTACTATTCTCAATAGGATTAGTTTGTTTTATGTTTATTGTTATCACTATAGTAATAACCACCAAATCTGCTAAAGCTAATCACAATGTTATTGATTGTGGTGCTTACACTTCTGATATGAATGAAGTCTTCTCTAAAATTTCCAGCAAATGGAACAGCTATAAAAACTATGTTGAAAATCAAACAGGGTTCAATCTTAGTGGATGCTTAGAAAATAGATTTAAAAAAAATGGCGATGTAAAATGCAAAGCTCTTAATAACAATCATGCCGGTGAAGCAACTTTTGGTTTATCAAGAATAAAGATTGATAATGGATGGTTAAATAATCGTACATCTGTTCAAAGAGATCGTCGTGCGTGTGTTTCTGCTCTAATGGCCCACGAATTTGCCCATACCTGTTTTTCGGTTGAAGGTCGTTCTGATACTATAGATGAATCTACTTTTAACTGGTGGAAAAATGAATATAACACCGGTAATTCTTGGCATTCATGCGGTATCTATCAATAGAGGATACATCATTTTTTTTAACTAATATTATTTGTTATTTTTATGTCTAATGCTTCCAATGCATCAGCGGCGATCATCATTTCCTCATTAGTAGGAATTACCAAAAGTTTAATTTTAGAATTAACTTTAGAAAAAATCACATCAGAATTGCTTTCTCCTCTGTTTTTTTCAACATCAACTTCGACCCCACACCAATTAAATGAGTTCGCAATTTCCTCTCTCAATTCCCAATCATTTTCTCCAATTCCGGCCGCAAAGATAATAGCATCAGCACCTCTCATACGTGCTAAAAATGATCCGATAAATTTTATTGCAGATTGAATGTAAAGCTTGCGAGCTAGTTTTGCTTTGGAGTTTCCCTCGGTAGCAGCTTTTCTAATCTCTCTCATATCATTTGATAGAGCAGAAACTCCCAAGAGACCACTCTCTTTGTAGAGCAATTGATGAACTTCTTTGGTACTCATTTTACAATTATCTATGAGATGTAAAATGATGGTTGGATCAAAATCTCCTGAGCGAGTTCCCATGGGCATTCCACAAGCAGTACCAAATGTTGTTGATGTATCGATTGCAACTCCATTTTCTACTGCGGTTATTGTGGAACCATTTCCTAGATGACATGTGATGAGTTTTAGATCAGTAATTTTTTTATGTAGCAGATCTGCCGCTCTATGAGCGACGTATTTGTGACTGGCCCCATGAAATCCATATTTTCTAATTTTATATTTTTCAAAGATAGAGCTCGGGAAGGAGTAGAGATAATCCTCCTCTGATTTGTTTTGGTGAAAAGCTGTATCGAAGGAAGCAACATGCTTAACCGAAGGAAGAAGTTGCATAGACTCTTTGATTCCCACAAGTCCGATTGGATTGTGTAATGGAGCTAAAGGGGTGCACTCTTCAATCTTTTTTATAACATCATCATCTAAAATCACTGCATTTTTAAAAAATGGTCCACCATGCACTATACGATGACCCACTACGGATATTTGGCAATTTTGTGGAATGGAAGAAAATATTATCTTTAAACCTTGATGATGATTTTTAATAGATTGTACTTGGTTAATTGATTCTTCCGTAAGATTGTTTTTGAATTTTATGATAGCATCATCTTTGCCTACTCTACCAATGCTGCCATGGAAAATATTTCTTTTCTCCTGCATATTGATAATTTGAAATTTAATTGAATCACTACCACAATTGATAACTAAAACATTTTTGCTGCTACTTTGTTGTGACATATACACTCCATTATATTATTACTTGTTACACTCGAATGTTTATGTTTATTTAATTTATTTTAAATTCAGCACTGTTTATGGTCAACAACAATGAAAGTTATGAGTGTAAAAAAACTTTTCAAAATAGGCAAAAACAGCTAGAACAACTTTCTAACATATTTACGTTTACACTTTTACACTTTTATGGAGGTAAAAAATGGTTTCACTCAAAAAGGTTTTTTTAAAGGGTTTATTTTTGTTCACATTACTTTTAGGATGTTCAGCATATGCAGATAATTTTCCTGGACCAGGGGGAAATCCAGGTTCAGGTGGAAATGTAAATCATCATCCTGGTTTTCCAAATGTACATCCTTATCCACCTCATCATCCAAATCCTTATCCAAATCCACGTCCATTTCCGAACCCATTTCCGAATCCATATCCGAACCCATATCCACAACCATATCCAAACCCAAACCCTTATCCAGTGATGGTTACTTGTAATGCTCAAGCATATGACTATGCATGGGGTGTTGGTAAAGGAATAAATATTTATCAGGCGAGAATAAGTGCTATTTCTTACTGTGAAATGTATACTAGCTATCCTGGAAGTTGTGTTGTCTTGAATTGCTACTAATCTTTTAATGTAATCTAATCAAATAATGTAATCAAAAAAAAGGATATTTATATATGAGATCGATGATCACTTTTCTCCTTATGCTAATGTTAGTTATTCAATTTTCATCTTGCTTTAAAAGAGATGAAGATGCTGGTGCTAATTCTAATGGTAATGGCACTGGCGTTAGCACTGGCACTGGCACTGGCACTGGAGTGAGTAGCTATAACAGCATAAATAATTTTGTTATAGGAGACATTAAAATCATAACTTCAGCTGATACAAATATTTCAAATAAAGATTTGAAAGTGGCCGCTTGCCATCAGCTAGATAGTGCTGCTTCTGTAAATGAGAAGGGTGAATTCTCATTAAACTATCCATACATACCTAAAGTTCCAAATCTGCTTTGTATTAGCGGTCCTCTGGGTATTGGTAAGTTGCTACTTAAATTTCCTGTTAACGAGGGTACAATAGCAGCAACACCATCCCATATGCCTGAGGGATTGATAATTCACGCTGAATACCCAGTGAAGACTACTGTTAATTTGTTATACTTTAATGACGTACACGGTGCTATTGATAATTTCCCAAAGGTAGCGGCGCTAATTAAAAAGATTCGAAGTGAAAATAAAAATACTTATGTGTTAAATGCTGGTGATAATTTTAGTGGTAATCCAATTGTTGATCAGTACGAGGAGAGAGGGAAACCAATCTTTGATCTTTTCAATGCTATTTCACTTGATTTTATGGCCCAAGGAAATCATGATTTTGATTTTGGTCAAGAGGTGCTCTTAAAGAGGGCGATGGAATCAAAGTTTCCTATCTTTGGAGCGAATATAAAAGTTCAATATCCTGATTTGGTCAAAATATTTTTTCCAGCATCTGGTGTATTTCAAACTTCAAATCAATTAAAAATTGCCATTGTTTCAGCGATAGAGACTAGTAATCAAAGTAGTAACGGAATTCTTCCATCTACCTTAGCAAAAAATGTGGTTGGACTTAAATTTAGTGATCCTGTGGAAGAATTAAAGAACTATGATTTGTTAAAAGAGAGTAGCAAAGCAAATATGATGATTGGACTAACTCACATTGGAGCTGAGAGTGATTATAAGTTAGCAGCGGAGACTAAAAACTACGATGTAATAATTGGAGGACACTCGCACACACTGATAAAGAAAGAAACAATTATCAACAACTCACTAGTGGCGCAAGCAGGAGATTATTTAAAATATTTGGGTAAGATCACAGTGATCTTTGAAAATGATCGAATTCATTCTAAGAAAAATGAATTGATAGAGGTAAAGAAATTAACAGAAGAGGATCCAGAAGTTAAGAATATGGTGGATAAGTTTAATAACAATCCAACACTCAACCAAACCATTGGTGTAGCAGAAGAAAATATTAGCGGTAAAGATGAACTTGGTTCGTTAATCACTGATTCGATGCTGAGTGTTCACAATGCAGATATTGCTTTTCAAAATGGCGGAGGAATTCGTATTCCTGTTTTAAACAAAGGCAATATCTCTTTAAAGAATGCCTATGAATTGTTGCCATTTGGAAATGAGATTGTACTTTTGAAGATGACGGCCAAAGAGATTAGATCGCTGATTGCTGTTTCTTTTAATAAGAGAAGTAGTATTGATTTACAGGTTGCTGGTATAAGATATGTTGTAAGAGTGAAAAATGTAGAAGGTTCAGGTGGTGTTGGTGTTGGTACTGGTACTGGTATTGGTACGGCCATGGCCATCGAGAGTATTGATTTGTTTAATTTAAATGACAATCAACTTTTGAGCGAGGATCGAACGTATCTTGTGGCCATAAATGATTATGTGGCCAGCAGTTATATCTTTGAACATAGCGACCTTGGGGCGTCCACTTCTTCAGCTGATAATCAAGCATTGATAAAATTTATCAAATCTCGAGGGAAACTAAATTATAAAGGTGTAAAGCGAGCGCTGGTTGAAAAAAATTAATTCCGGGTGCTATTTTTTGAATAAATTATCAAGGGTAATTATATGATCAAAATAAGTATGCGCTCCAATATCTACTGGTTCTGAAGAGATTAAAACTTTTTCAAAAATATATTTTGATGAAAGTTTAAGAATTTTTTTGGCATATTCTATTTTTTGATCACAATCCTTTGAGGTTTTTCTTAAGTCAAATGAATCACCCCATTTTATTTCACAAATCAATACATGGCGATCTTCACGTATAAATACTAAATCAATTTGTTGATTATCGCCTTCATCACCCTTTCCATATAATGGCCCATCATTATATCCTATACGATCAAACCCCAAATGTTTTGCAAACAAACTAGAATTTGATCTACACCAACGTTCAAAATTAAAACCCAGAAAAATATTAAATTGTTGTTTTTTGATTGCGAGCAATGGTTCGGTATGATATTTACCTTTTTCAATATCATCTCTTATGGGTGCAATAAATCGATAATAAAAATGTAGATACTCATCTTTTAATCTATATCTAGATAAAGTAGTCTCTTTTAACTTTAGATGTATTGGAATGTATTTTTCGATGAATAAACAAGATTCCAAATCATTTAAAACCTCTGTTATGCCTCCTCCACTTTTTATTTTTAATCGTTTTAAAATTGATTCTCTAGAAGCATATTTTACATTGGCCAAATATTCTATTATTTTTTTATAGTTGCGATTAGTGCTCATACTACTAACAAAAATTCGTTCAAATTCCTCAAGAAAGAAACAATTTTTTTTAAAAGAATTTTCAGCTAATCCAATTAAGACCGAAGGATACGTTTTTAATTTCTTTAAATATTCAACAATTCCTCCAATACATACTTGTGCAAAAATTATATCATAGTTAGAAGTTTTTTTACCCATAAAAAGTTTTGTTTCATAAAGATCGAAAGGTTTTAAATGAAACAAATATTGAGGTGATCGCATATACAGAGGTTTATCGCTAAGTAATTGACCTGCAATAAAAGAAGGGGAGGAACCACAAATCACTATATGCAAATGTTTATAATGGCGAAAACGATCATCCCATAAAGGTTTTAGTTCAGAGAAAAAATCATCCTGATATGATGTCAACCATTGTACTTCCTCGAAAAACAAAACGATTTTCTTTTTATTTTTGGGGGGTGTTTTAATTAAATCATCTAGTAAATAAAAAAAATCTGTCCAGCTGTTTTTATCATGATTTTTTATGATTTTTGTGAAAGTATTTATTCGTTGTAGTGATTGATGTATTTGATATTTTTTATCTGGTGTTTTAGTTTGTATGCCTTCAAATTTCAAAACTATATCATTAATAAAAAATTGTTCTACTAATTCAGTTTTACCAACTCTTCTCCTTCCCATAACCAAGATGATGGATGCTTCATTTGCAGATCTTATTTTATGTAGTTGCTTTATTTCTTCTATTCTTCCAACGAAATTTGAATTTTTTACAATTTTTATTCCACGTAACATTTAATACAACCTTTTTTTAATGTTCAATTTTTGATCGTTACAATTATCAATTGTTCAATTTTTTTTGTTAAAAGTAAAGACGCCAAGTAGATCAATTTTAGTCCTACCTGGCGTCTTTAGATGCCAGGAGGACACTTCTTGAGTTGCACTGTGACTCAAGAAGTGTCCTGACACTATTTTATGGTATCAAGATTTAAAGTAACATTATTTACCTTCTAAATAACTCATTAAAATTATTATCCACTAAAAATAATTACTAATAAATAAAATTCGAAATATTTGATCATGTTATCATTCAATCAATAATTATTTAATTTTTAATTTTTAATTTTTAATTTTTAAGTTCGAGAGAAACTAGAAAGTAAAAAAGGCATTACTATGAAAACAACACTACGAAATTTATTTATATCTAGAATGGTTCCTGTAATTATTCCTGCAATTGTTATTGCGTTTTTCTTGATATTTATTAATATGCTTGGTTCTCCAGTAAGAGCAAGTGAGGAGGAGAAACCAAAAAAAACCATTAATGCTGAAGATATGATCTTTCGTTTAGAAATTACTAACAATAAAAAATTTCTTATTATTAAATATTATGGAACTTCAGTGATAAATATTTTAAATTTAGATAATGGAAAGAATGTTAATACCTTGAAGGGACATAATGAACGTATCAGAGATATAAAATTATCTCCCGATGGTAAATATCTTGCTTCTGGATCAGATGACCAAACCATCAAACTTTGGAATGTAGAAGACCCTGTAAATGCAAAATTAATTAAAAGTTTAGAGGGACATACTGATAAGATTATCAATATAGAATTTTCTCCCAATGGTAAATATCTTGCTTCTGGATCAATTGACAAAACCATCAAACTTTGGAATGTAGAAGACCCTGTAGATGCAAAATTAATTAAAAGTTTAGATGAACAGACTTATGACATTAACACTATAGCATTTTCTCCCGATGGTAAATATCTTGCTTCTGGATCAGATGACAGAACTATCAAACTTTGGAATGTAGAAGACCCTGTAAATGCAAAATTAATGAAAACCTTACAGGGACACTCTGATCATGTTAACTCGATAAAATTCTTCTCTCAAGGAAAAGAACTTGTTTCCACAGGACGAGATGGAAAAATTTTATTTTGGGATCACAAGCTTCCCATAGGGGAACCAATCGGAGCTATTATTCCTAAAGGTCAGGAGAATAGTGTACTACTGGAAATAAAACAAAAGGATGAAGTGATAGAGAAGCAAAAGATAAAAGAACTTAGCAAGGAAGAAAAAATTATTTTTAATAAAACTACTTTTAATAAAACCAGAAAGAAGATTGAAATGGTTAGACGTACGCTTAAGAGTGAATTTGCTGGTATTGATGATAGAATAGATTTTATCATGAATAATATTGCTAAGATTGAATTGGATCCTCAGGATGTTAAACAACCAATTGTTATTGGTTTTATGGGAGTTCCGGGGACGGGAAAGACCTCACTGCCTCAACGGGTAGTTGAATTGATGGGGTATAATAAAAAATTTTTTCAAGATAATATTGCTGATGAAAATGGTAAGTTGCCGATCGAATTGCTATTCTCACAAGGAGAACTCGATGGAGATGAGGGGAAAAGTATCAATGCAGTCTTATTATGGGATGAGATCACAAAGCTGGGAGTAAAAGATAAGAACAATTCTGAGAAACAACAAAACTATCGTAAGGGATATCTAGCGGGTTTTGATAAGGGACAGTTGAAGATGAAAAATGATCGTCTCTTAAATGAAAATAAACAACAAGAGCAAAAGGAGTTAGATAACTTTAATCAAATGGTCAAGACTGCTATTGAAAAGGGAGATAAGTCATTTACAGAGAAATATCTATTAGAGCGAAGTAATAAAAAATTATCCAATGATCAAGGAGTTTTTTCCTATGTAAGACCTGATGATAGCTTAGGAGAAGATTATATGCGTGGATATAATAAAGGATTTCAAAATGGAGAACAAAATAATGTTGAGGGATTAAATAGTTTAACTCAAAATTCAGAATTAATAGATAATAGTGCGGCCATAGAAAATCTTTGGCAAATTCTAGGCAATGGGACAATGATCTTAAATCCAAAAATTCCCTATAAGACCATAATCCAAAGATATAGTGAATTAGCACCAGCAATCTATCAGAGTAATTTTTTTGCCAAGGAATTAGAGCAAGAGATTAATAGCATAAAAGAGAAAATAAAGATAAAGGAGGCGGAACTTCCTCAAATAACAAGCGAGATAGAAAAAGTAAGTAACAATAAAAATATTGAGATAGCAAAGATTAAAGAAGAGATAAAGAAACAAAACCTACAAGAAACAACAAAGGAATTTCAAGAATTGCAAAGTAAAATCTCTTTAATCGAGCAAACTGCAAATAAGAATCTTGAAACACTTAATAGCAAGAAGAGCGAGATAGAAAATAACTTAAAGAAATTAAAAGAGAATGAGCTTGGTAAGGGAGATGCACTTGCAAAGCAAAAATTAGCATATGAGGATTTAAAAATAAAACTAGAAAAACTTATGAACGATACTAAGATTGATTATCCTAAGTTGGTTGCTAAATACAACTTGCTTGCTAATATGTTAGAAAGTATTCAAAAGAGTTACGTTAGCTTCTTGAAAGATTTAGATGCTATTCAAATTGCTCCTAAAAAGATTATGCACTTTGGGCGAATCCTTATTTTTATGACTGGAAATCCCTCATTTATTAATGACGTTGTCGAACGCTATAGTAAGATTCCTGAAGATAAGATCAAACCCGATGATTATCATGAGGCGATCAAACAAAGAGTAACTCCGGAAAATATTGATAATACCTTTGAAAAGATCTTTGGTAAAACTGCTGCTGCTTTTAAATCCAGAATGAATATTGAGAAATGGCGAGAATTTTTCTTTTTACCACTATCCCAAAAGCAGTGGGAGGAGTTGATTGAAAAAAAATTAGCACGCTTTAGTAATCAATTTCAAGAGAGATTATCGGAAATGAGTATTAATAGTTCCATCAGCTTTGATGATTCTATAAATAAAATGCTCTATAATAGTGCCATATCCCCTTTGCAAGGACCACGTTGTTTTGAATCAACGGCAACTGGAATCCTACATGGTCCAGTGTTGGTGGATCTACTAGGCAAGATAGTGGATATCGTGGATAACAATGAGAAGGTTCCAGGAAAAATTGAGATATCCTTTAATCCTACTACAAAACTTTTACGGGCCTATACTCTTGATAAGAATAAGACCGCCCTTTTAGAAGTAAAATTAAATGTTACTAATCGATGTGATACTTTAAAGGATACCCTATCAGATGATTCTGCTCTTCAGAGACAAGCAATTCAACAGGCCAGTTATGCCATTACCGGAATGATCCTTAATGGATCCATTCCTAAAAAAATAGAGAATCAATCTTATGAGAATAGTAGTGATCTAGCAAGGATGTGGTCTGATCCGCAAATTAAAAACTATCATAAGAATACTAATCTTGCCTATAATCTTATAGGAGGATTTTTAGGTGAACGTCTATTTTTAAATAATAGTGTGGTCTCCGAGAAGGGAGATAATTATCATACCCATATCCTTGATATAGTTAATGAGATAAAGAAGGATTTAGATTATACCAGAAAAGTTGATAGTGTTGGTTTAAAAAATAATCAGCTGCCGCTTGCTCTAGAAAAAATTATCCCTCAGGAATTGGCCGAGAATAAGATTTTTCAAGCAATAGATAAGGGGGAGAAAGAGACACTTATTCCACTTATTAGAAAGGCGGTTACTAAACTACTGACTAATCAAAAGGGTTTAGTCTTGGCCATTACTGATAAGTTATTAAAAGAGAATAAAATATTGTTAGCAGAGCAAATAAAAGAAATTGTAAAGGAGAAATTCTATACTGGCGAGAAGAAGATTATTGCTAAAATAGTTAAATATTTAAATGAAAGCAGTAAAGAGAGTACGAATTATGAGATATGTAATTTAAATCTATCTAAAGAGCAGTTAGCTGATTTAAATAACGTCAATATGTGTGTTCCTATAGAGAAATTAAAATCCACTCACCTGCAAAGTGATCAGCTAGAAAAGATCGTGGATGATTTTCAAAAAAAGAGTTATGTAAATTTATCAACGTTAAAGATAGCAGAAGATGAGCTAACTGATACTTATATTCGTATGGATATCTATAATAAGATCATGCAAACAGCTTTTGGCAGTAGTACTTACGATGCAAATCATATCTTAAATTTTAATTCTCTAACTAATATGCAAGAGGAGGATAATGAAAAAAATGAAAAAAATGAAGAAAATAAAGTAAAGGCAGCATCTAAGAAAAATTCTAAATATACTAATCGTAAGTTAAAGAACAAGAGCAAAGGTTTTATTGAGCTACTCTTTTCTGATAAAACAAATAATATTTTAAGCAAAATGTGTGATGAGCGAGTGTTGTGGTAGGAACCAGGAGCATAACTTGTTAAGTTTAAATATTTATTGCCGATAAGAAAAGTAACAACCAGAACGGAGATCTGAACGGAGATCTGTGATCTCAAATCTAGAGAGGCAATCATGAATTACAATAAAAAAATATTATTTAGTTGTTACTTTATTTTTATTTTTTGGTTCTCATTTTTTGTTAGTTTATACTCCGAATCTAATATTACATTGGCAAGCGAACAAGGCAAGCGAACAAGATGATAATTATTGGAGTATAAATAAAAAGAAGATAAGCAAGATGACTGACATAAAGGATCTTGTGAAAATAATTGAAGTGGGGGCCAAGATTCTTAATGTAGATTATGATAGTAAAGTAAGCACAAAAGATATTTTGATTAAAGATTTTTCTATTTCCGGACACAATAAAAACCCTGGAGAAATTGATTCCGAGAAGATTGATAAAGAGATAAAAGGATATGAAATTCTAAAGGCAACATTTGAACAGTTTTTGAAATTAAATAAAAAGGATGTGAAGAAGGATGTGGATGATGCAAAGGAAATATTATCAATAAACGATAGTATTCGTAATTTAGAAACAATGATTATTCGAAAAAAATCTGAAAAGATTCCAGCATTTTCATGTAATAAGATGGAAGAACTAAACGCTAGATATAAACAAGAAGCTAAAACAGATTTTAGTGATCTGAGTAACAATTGTTATATGGGAAATGCTAGTAATATTGGAACACTTCGTACATTAGCTGGAAATTTAGCTATAACTGTAGACATACAACAATCATTCAAAGAATCCATTATAAGATATAATTCAAATCCTAAAAATAAATCAGATCAAAAAGATATAAGTAATTTTCCTAGAAAATATTATGAGTTCTACAAGGATAATAAAGAAAATAAGTTTCTGGATGAAGTTTCAGATTTGATTGAAAACAAGGATTCTATTTATGTTAATATTCCAACAGAGGATGGAGCAATTTTACGTTCAATCTATTTAGAACCTCTAAAATCAAAGAGGATAAATAAAACGGTTATTATAGGACACGGAAATGCAATGTTGCCAGAAGAATCTATCGGACTTGCTCAGAAATATTTACGTTTAGGATACAATGTTCTTCTTGCACGTTCAAGAGGTATGTATGGACATAGTCGAGATTTGTCTTCAGCAATATTGAAAGATAAAAATACAAAATACCAAAGATGGAATTCAACTCCAGATACTTTGGCAAAGGATTATAAAGCTATAAGCAAATTTGTTGGTGGAAAGAGTAGATTGTTACATGGTTTTTCAATTGGAAGTTTTGGTATCTCTTCAACGATTAAAGAAGATCCAGGCAGAGAAGATGACTATATTATTGAACATGGAGATGCTAGCTTACATGAAATTGCCAAAAATCAAGCAAAGGGAATTTTGAGACCAATATTGGGAAAACCTATTAATTTGCTTATGGGTAATGCTTTAAATACCAAAGATCGTTTAAAGGAATTATCAATACAAAATTCAAAAAAGAGTGGCAAAAAAAGTAATGTTTTTATCATTCATTCAAAAAAAGATGAGCTTATGGGATATCAAGGAGTAAAGAAAAATTTAAAAAATCTTGGATTAAGTGAAGATAAAATACTTGAAGAAGAAAAATTGGGTACACAAGAATACACATCAAATTCTGGAGGTAAAGTATTTCTTAATGTACATAAACGAGGAACAAGTCATAGCAGTAGGAATGAGAATTTGCTAGATTCAAAGGAGTTTAAAAAATTTCTAGAAACGGGTATGACAAATTCTAATAATCAAGAACTCTTTGAAAAAAATTGGGATTCAAGAAAATAACCTACTACCTACTACCTACCACTTAATTCCTGCTTGAATAAGAAATGTAACTGCGAAAGCAA
Source organism: Oligoflexia bacterium (assembly GCA_015232355.1). Classification (GTDB taxonomy): domain Bacteria; phylum Bdellovibrionota; class Bacteriovoracia; order Bacteriovoracales; family Bacteriovoracaceae; genus JADFZW01. The sequence continues at coordinate 9,899 of JADFZW010000005.1, read as the reverse complement.
TGATAGCATAGAGTTCAGGAAAAACTGCCAATACCATTCCCTTTCCGAAAGCATCTTGGCCAGAGGCAATTGAGGCGATTGCGTTTGCACAGACTTTACCTTGATAGATGGCAGAAGTAAGTCCAACTAATCCTAAAGCAAGTCCTGCACCTAAAACCGCCGCTCCCTGAAACATAGTTATCTCAGGAGTAATTTTTGGTAAAAATAGGAAAAATCCACCAAAGCCATATAATCCTTGAGTTCCTGGCAACGCACTTAAGACCATATAAGAACCGAAAGCATCATCTTTTTTCTTTAAAGCACCAATAGCGGCACTTCCACCTATAACTGTTCCGATGGCACTACCTGTACCAGACAAAGATACCATTAAACCTAATCCAATGAATGCTAATATTGTTCCCATTTTTTTCTCCCATCTAAAATATAAGATATAAAATATAAAATAAAAATATAAAATAAGTATATAAATAATTAATCATGAATATTAACAAATTTTTTTAAAGGTTGATAAGCTTTACCTCCACCTGCAAATCCTGCATTTTTATAAAACTCTACAAATGTCAAACGTAAAGGATGCACGAATGATCCAAGCATTGAGAGAAGCATATTTCCAGTATGTCCTAGCACTAGGAAAAGAACAAAGAGCAGAGGAGATAGAATTGGAATTTTAGTGTTGAGTATTTGCATGGCCATAGAGTTGATTACTACTCCTAAAATTGCAGATGAAACTCCCAGAGCAAATAGACGGATATAAGATAAAAGATCTCCGAAAATTCCTGTTATCCCATATAGTTCCCATAGTCCTTTTCCTATTCGTACGAAGATGTTTTTTGTGTTCATATCGTTAAAGAAAAGAATCAGCATGCAACCAAAAATTAATCCGGCCAGACTATAATTAGCTGGAACCCATTTACAAAATGAAATCAATGTTTGTCCTATAAAAAAATCATCTTGAGCGCTCTTATCTTGAAGATAAAGAGTCATCACTGAGATAACTAAAATAATCCATCCGAGAGGAGAGAGTCCGGCCAAGACTGATCCACTAGTGAGTGACCTTTTTAGTACTTGAATTAAGAGTCCAAAAAGTATTTGCACCAAACCAATAATTAGCGCCAGATTAAACATGTGAGAAGAGTTAAAAACGATGAGATTACTTATGATAGGCCACTTTTGTGATAATACATCGATACCAAAGATTGTTCCTGTAATCACTCCCCAAAATATAGCGCTCAAACTAAACATTGATCCAATAATAAGAAATGGTTTGATACTTGGATTTTTAGGTAAAATTATTATTGTAGCAAAGATGATTGCCGAGAGTAAAACTACTCCATATCCAGCATCACCAAAACAAAAACCAAAGAACAAAACAAAAAATGGTGCAAATAATGGAGTTAAATCAAACTCCGTGTAGCTTGGAAGATCAAAGAGTTTGGTGATTTTTTCAAAGGGTGCGAAGAGAGGATGATTTTTAAGCAGCACTGGTGTTTGTGCTAATTCACTCTCAGGAATATCATCTTCTATTACGTGGGCCACTCCATTGGTATTTTTTAGTAAATCTTCAATCGCCTTTTTTTTGTGTTTAGGAAACCAACCGCTAAGAGCGTAGATGCTTCCATAGTGCTCTTGTAACTTTTTACGTGCATCGCTTAAGGATTTTTTATTTTTAACTTTTAATAAGTAGTCGTTTATAGCAATTTTATTCTCATTTAATTTCTTTAGCTCTTGTTTGCTGATTTCAATTTTTATCTCTAGCTTGGAGACCTCTTTTTTAAGTTCAGTTAAGTTTATTGAGTTAAGCTCAGCAAGTAGTTGTAGTGGTTCTTCTTTGATCTCTTTGATCTCTTTGCTCTCTTTGCTCTTTGAGATGATTACAAAATAAACAGTGGACTTAGTTTGCGAAATGATAAAGATAGAATCATTGATTACATTGTTTGCAAGTTCAACTTCTTTTTCATATTGCTTTTTAGCTACAGAAAAGAAGTGAATATTCATTCCCGCTTCTTTTAATTTATTTACTGTTTTCCAGTCGAAGTTTCCCCATGGAAGTAGTTGGGTATGAATTTTTAAAAGATTATCTTTTTGCGCCAACAAAGAGTCATAGATTTGTTGCTTTTTTTCTATTGTTGATAAGATATTTTCAGAGTCGGTGCCAGAGTCGAGGCCAGCAATAGGGATACTATCAATATTATCTTGATGGCCATCTTGGTGGCCCATGATATGAACTAATCCCAAATCTTGCAGCTTTACTAATACTCTTTCTCTCTCTGGTTTATGAATAACCAGATGTAATTTACTCATTGATTCTATCATATGATAACCGCCCTCTTTTTCTTAACGATCTTTTGAGCAGCACGATCTAAGTTATCCAAGTCCTCTAAAAATCTTTTAATCTTAATTATTGCCTCTTGAAAGGCGGGCACTTGTACTTTTTCATATAAATTTACTTTCTGAGTAGTTTTTTTACGTGCTAATTCTAAAATATTGATTGCTTGTTGTTCCTGTTCGATTTTTATTTTAAGAGTGGCAAAACTTTTAATTATTTCAATACCATCTAAAAGCCATGCAGGAGCATTGAAGATACTAAAAGGGCGTACGCTAAACTCTACTGACTGAAGAGAGGGGATTTTAATTCCCGCAATTTTTTTTGAAACAATATCAATCTTTGAAACTTCAATCATAGATTTATCAAAATTAAGGTAAGGGTCAGCGTAGAGTCCTATGATCTCTTCTAATACACTAGATTTTTCATCCATCTGCACTTGTAAATTTTTTAAAGTAGCTCGATGTTTTTTGATCTCCACTCGTAGTGCTGCCTCCTTATTTTTCAAGATAGGCAACGCCTGCAATCGGATTTTTAAATCCTTATTTAATCTTTGAATTTCAGTCTTATTAAACTGATAGTTCATTATATTAATTACTCCTTCCAATACTGATCAACGAACTCTTGCTTTATTCCTACCTCATGTTTCCCGAAAAATTCTTTAAAGAGTTGCCATGCTTTTTCTAACATCTCATTAATGCTCTCATTTACATCGATTGCCAGCAAATGATTGGAATATTCTTTGGCAAATTTCAAACAGCGCTGATCATAATCGGTTAAATCAAAACCATTTTCTAATTTAGTTTTAGAGTTGGCGGCATCAGAGTAGAGACGAATACAAGCATTCATTACTTGCGGATGATCGGCCCTGGTTTTCTTTCCAATTACTAATTGTTTTAATCGAGACAAACTTCTAAATGGATCAACAATAACTTTTGCGATGTCAGTATCTCTCTTTAAGAAGAGCTGTCCTTCCGTGATGTAACCAGTGTTATCAGGAATAGCATGAGTGATATCTCCACTCGATAGCGTAGTTACTGCTAAAATAGTTATTGATCCACCAGACGGAAATTGCACTGCCTTTTCGTAGCGTTTTGCAAGTTCACTATACAAAGTTCCTGGCATAAAATCTTTTGAAGGGATTTGATCCATACGATTAGATACAATTGCCAAAGCATCACAAAACAAAGTCATGTCTGTAAGTAAAACTAAAACCTTTTCATTTTTATCTATGGCGAAGTATTCGGCCGCTGTTAGGGCCATATCAGGAATTAAAATTCTCTCTACTGCTGGATCGTTAGTGGTATTAATAAAAGAAATAATCTTATCTAAGGCACCGGCATTATCAAATAAATTTTTGTAATATAAAAAATCATCGTATAACATTCCCATACCACCCAAGATGATCTTATCAACTTTCGCTCTCAGGGCCACATCTGCCATCACTTGATTGTATGGTTGATCAGGATCTGCAAAAAAGGGAATCTTTTGGCCAGAGACTAAAGTATTATTTAAATCAATACCTGCAATTCCAGTAGCGATTAGCTCTGATGGTTGCTCTCTTCGAACGGGATTAACTGCAGGGCCTCCGATTTCTCTCTCAATTCCATCAATTTCTGGTCGGCCATCAATTGGTTCACCATAGGCATTGAAAAAGCGTCCAATCAACTCATCTCCTACTTTTAACATTGGAGCGTGACCTAGAAACTGTACCTCTGCATTTGTTGCAATACCATTGGTACCTTTAAATATTTGTAGAGTAACTTCATCACCTACAATTTTTACTACCTGTGCTGGTCTACCATCTACTAATGCCATTTCCTCATATGAAGCACCTTGCGCTTTCACTGTACAAGTTGCCTTGGTAATGTTTATTAATTGAGTGAATGTCTTTTGGAAGGCGCGCTTGTTTATATTAGACGTGTTCATCTATCTTGCCTCCATTTGTATTGATGAAGAGCTTATTTTTGTACTTATTTTTGTACTTATTAGAGTATTAAGTTTGTTTTGATACTCTGAAAATTTTTGTGAATTAAACTCACAATAGTTCATCTGCTTGATGATGTTGATGATATTTTTAAAGTAATCTTGGATCTCTTCAAAGGAATTAAAGTCAAAGTTATAATCAGCAATTTTTAAAATTAATTCAAACATAAATTTTTGGCGTTCAATTGGAGAGTAACAATCAACTTTATCGAAAGCATCTTGTTGTAAAAAGCAAAAATCAATTACCTCTGCTTTCCAATATCTTTCGTGATAGGCGAGAGGAACACTATCATCACCTAAAATATTTATTTGTTCAAAGGCTTCTCTTCCACGAAGAAGTAAATCTTTCGCCTTATATACGGATGCTACCCAATCACTTGAGATATGCTTACTCATGTAATTTTGAACTTCACTGTACTCCAAATATTTTGAGTAACTATCAACAGGATCGATTGCTGGATATCTTTTAGAGTCAGCACGTTTTTGAGAGAGAGCATAGAAACAACGGGCCGCCTTTTTGGTTGCTTCTACCACTGGCTCTTTTAAATTTCCTCCCGCCGGACTAACAGTTCCGATAAATGTTACAGATCCTGGGGTACTATTATTGTTTTTATTTAAATGGACATATCCAGCACGAGCATAAAATGATGAGATGATAGCAGTTAAATCCATAGGGAAAGCATCAGGGCCTGGAAGTTCTTCCATCTTATTGGCCATCTCTCTAAGTGCTTGTGCCCACCTGGATGTTGAATCTGCAAGTAGTAAAACTCTAAGTCCCATTTGACGATAGTATTCAGAAATAGTCATTGCTGTGTACACGGATGCCTCTCTTGCAGAAACGGGCATGTTGGAGGTGTTACAAATGATAATTGTTCTCTCCATAAGTTTACGACCTGTTCGAGGATCATCTAAATGAGGAAATTCCACAAAGAGTTCAATCACCTCATTTGCTCTCTCACCACAAGCGGCCACCACAATTAAATCAGCAGAAGCATATTGAGATATAATATGTTGAAGGACAGTTTTTCCGCAACCAAATGGCCCAGGAATAAAACCTGTTCCACCTTCAACAATTGGATTTAAAGTATCAATTACTCGCACTCCGGTATCGAGTTGCTTAAAGAGACGCAATTTTTCTTGGTAACTTTCAATTGGAAAATAGACTGGCCACTTCTGGTGCATGCTAACCTTGATCTCTTCTGCACTTTTCTCGTCAACAATAACTGCGATGGTGTCTTTTATCTTATATACACCATTACCATTAATAGATTTTATTTTGTAGGTGTTGTGAGCACACTTGAAAGGAACCATGATTTGATGATCAAACCAATTTTCTCTAACATGACCAAGCCAATCACCGGCCACAACTCTATCTCCTACTTTCATTCTTGGATGAAACTCATACTCTGCTTCGAAATCAATGGGAGTGTTATACAAACCACGCTCTAAAAATATTCCTGGAAAGAGTGTTAAATCATTTTGTAGGCCGTCTAATATTTTAGAGAGAAGTCCTGGAGCTAAATCTACCTCTAACATTTTGTTGGCAAATTCAACACTACTTCCAATTTTTACTCCACGAGTACTCTCGAAGACTTGAATGTAGACAAGTCCAGCATGCACCTTAATCACTTCTGACATTAATCTTTTTTCAGAAGATAAAGAATCGCAAATAACAATATAACAGATCTCGCGATTCATAATAGGAATATCAACTTGTACTGTAACTAGATTACCAACTATTGCTAAAACTTTTCCACATCTTGTATCTGTATCTTTGGCCATATTCTTATCCTAATAAATTATTAACTATTGATGTAAATTTTTTCTGTCCTGATTTTTTATCTTTTATATTATTCCAGCGCTGAAGAGTGATTAATTTAACAAGGTATCCTAAAATAATATTTAAACCAAAGTAATCAAACTCCAGCAATCGATCTATATATTGAAAGCGTAGACGATCTAAGCTCTTCTCGCGTTCTTGAAGATTGCTCTCAACAAATATTTGCTCCACTTTAGAAGACCATTCTAACTCTGTATCGTATTTTGAGTCCCCCTCGAAAGGAAGTACAAAACTATCTAATGGTAAGGAGAATTTTTTTGCATTGTAAGTGACCAATAGATTTTTAATCGCATAATCAAATTGAAAGTACATTTTTAAAAATTCATTTGGTAACTGCTGAATGTATTGATAGTAGAGCATAGAAATTTCATCTTCAAATAAAAGATCCTTATTATCTATCTTATCTATCTTATTTTTTCTCTTTTCTTGTAGATCATGTAGATTTTTTTTAACAGAGTCCCATAGATAAAGTGGCAAATACTGTGGGGACTGATACTTGTCTTTAATAATTCCTTCAGCGATATCCTCTTCTATTTGAGAGGTAGTTAGAGTTCCATTAATAGCATTTCCATTATTATTATCATCATCCTCAAGAAAAAACTTATAATTATTTTTTACATATGAGATGACATTCAAATTATCATTTTGAAGTAAAATTGCATCAAAAAACTTCAACTCACCTTTATCTAGATTATTAATTTCATCTCTCGCTTCTTGAACGAATTCTTTTATGGTATATGGCATGCGATCCACATCCAATGAAATCTCTCTAAGGGATGCTATAAAATAATAGTATTGTTTCATTTTTTTTTATTTTTTATTTTTTATTTTTTTAAGAAAATAGCAACTCTTTTGTTGCCGGTTTTAGGTAGTCCATCAACAAAGCATTAAAACTCTCTTCGCTAAGATCAATGGAGTAACTGCCATCTTTTGGAGCGATCCTGATTCCATCTTTTATGTTTTCCGATATGATGATGTTTAACCCTTTTTCCATCTCATCTTTGCAGCATTTTTCTAGAAATGGTTTGATTTTATTTTCATATTTAGAATGGATATGAATGGATAAATCAAATGCTCCTGCACTATCTTTTTTCCATGCACGAATAGTACTTAATACTAACTCTTCAATAAATTCAGTTTTGTTAAAACTATCTTTTAATGAGTGATTCAATGTTCTGAAGGTTATTAGAGCTGAAATATCTTTTTTGATTTTGCTGACCATTTGTTTTGAAGAGAGCTGAATCTCCATCTCCGCTTTACGCTTAATCTCAGCAGATTCCTTATGTGCATTGGAAAGAATAGTGCGCGCTTCTTCATTTGCCTTCTTTAATATTTTTTCAAATTCTTTCTTCGCTTCAAGTATCAGCGTTTCTGCTTCCTTTTGACCCTTTTGTAAACCCTCTGAATAAAGCTCCTCTGTTAACTTTTTTAATTTATCATCCAATATCATAATGATTATCACCCATCTTAAAGTTATGAATTAAAAATTATTTTTGTAATTAAATTTGTAATGTAAAAGGTTATGTTAATTTTTTCAAACCGGCAATTAATATATTTCAAAACCTTTATTAATCTTGGACTTTTTAAATCACTTGATGAATAATCTTCAATAAAAATAAAAACACATTTAGCAAAAGAAAGGATAAAATCTTATGTCTAAGAATGCCTCTCCGCCTATCGCTGCCTATCGCAGTAAGGTAATTTTTAATTTCGGTCTCTTCGCAATTTTTTTCATCTTTTACATGGGGGCCGCTATTATTCAAACCCCATCATTTAGAGAAATAGCATCTCTACCTACATTAGGTATGCCTCTCGGACTCTTGCTCTCAATGCTTATTTTTCCAGTATCGTGGATTATAATTATCATTTGGTTTTGGAGGGCAAAATGAGTATCAAGAGATTAATCACATTCATCACATCTATTATTCTCATCATGACTCCAGCACTTGCAATAGCAGAGCAAACATCTTCTGTTGCTGCCTCAAAACTAGATACTACTATTGTGATTGGTTTTATTCTCTTTTTCGTAATAGCGAGTATTATTATTACCTGGTGGACTAGTCGTAGTACCAGCACTACTACAGATTTTTATGTAGCAGGGAAAGAGGTTCCATGGATACAAGTGGGCATCGCCATGGTTGGTAGTTATCTATCTGCCGCTAGTTTCCTCGGCTGTCCTGGAGATATTGGCGTTTTTGGTATAGATTCCATATGGCTTTCCATTGGTTTTTTTGGAGGATATATGGCCGTGCTATTACTAATTGCCGGTCCATTACGAAACGTTGGTTCTTATACTGTTGCAGGTGCACTACATAGTCGCTTTCCTGATGATCGAATTAAATTAGTAGTCATGCTTTGTACTGTTGTTATTTCTACATTCTATCTTGTCCCTCAAATGCTTGGAGCAGGTTTGCTCTTTGAATTGCTGCTCGGATGGAATTTTGTCTATGTAACTATCGGTCTCGGTTTGCTTATGAGTATCTACATTGTTTTTGGAGGTATGAAATCCACTCTGGCAAACCAAGCTATTCAAGCAGTTTTTCTTTGGATTGCAATGGTTGTGTTGGTGACAATTGCTTACTTCACTGTTGGACACGGTTCTTTTTCATGGATACTTGAGACTGCTAATCAAGTAGTACCGCCACTTTTGGCCGCCAAGAATGAGGCCGTGGTTAGTGCCATCAGTAATATGTCTGCAACAGATGCCATCACTACTGCACGCCAGATGATGCCGACTGCAGAGAGTGCGATGAGTATTGGTGTTAAGACTGACAACACTCTTGCGATGATCAGTACTGTTGTGGCATTGGTGTTTGGAACTGCAGGTCTTCCTCATATTCTTATAATGTTTTTTACTGTTCCTAGCGCTCGCGCTGCTAAGAAAAGTGTTACTCTATGTATAGTTGCTCTTGGAATTTTTTATATCTGTGCAATCATTCTTGGATTCTTGCTCTTCCCTGGTATCTACGCAAAGTTGGTAACATGGATTGCTCAAGGATCAACTGGCATTGGTCAAGCTAAAAACATGGCGGTTTTAGAGATCAGCCATTTGGTTGGTGGTCCATGGCTTATGGCCATTGGAGCTGCAGGTGCAGTAGCGGCCATTTTATCAACAGCTGCAGGACTTATGATTACAGTGGCCTCATCAATAAGCCATGACCTTTATAAGGTTTATATCAATCCAAATGCAACTGAGAAGCAAGAATTAAATATTGCTAAAATTACAACTCTACTAATGTCAGCAGTTGCAGTTTCTTTAGCAGTTATGCTTAAAGAGGAAAATATTGCATGGTTGGTGATGCTAGCTTTTGGAATTGCAGCAAGTGCAATTTTCCCTGCAATGATTACTACTCTATGGTGGAAACGTACAACCAGGCAGGCGGTGATTGCAAGTACCTTAACAGGTCTTGCTGTTTCTGTTCTCTTCATTGCTATTCTGCTGATCAATGGATCAAAATATATGTTCCTTGGTTTACCTGTTGCCGGAGGCCCAGGCATCTTTGGAGTGAGCGCCTCTTTCATCGTGCTTTATTTTGTGAGTATTTTTACTAGCGATACCGGTAAAGATCCAGACACATTCATGGCACTTGCTCACAAACCAGACGTGGATTAAAGTGCCACGCCAAAGGGCAATCGCATCTAATATAAGCAGTATCAACATAAGATAAGCGATCCATAAACAGTGAAAGTGTTTATTCAACTATTTAATAAAACCTCTCATTAAGGTCTCTAAATAACTATTTCAAACTA